>CAVQCB010000019.1:0-137078 GCA_963710895.1 uncultured Actinomycetota bacterium | reverse complement strand
GTTCATCGCCGCGAACAGCGTGGTGGTGCCATGACGGACGTAGTCATGGGTGCGTCGCTCGGCATCCCGAGCATCTCGGGAACGCCGGCTGGGACCGGGCCGCCTGGACTTGGCTCTTCTCATCACGCACAGCACGACGGCCGCCTCGGGCGGGTGGAGCTACAAGCCGACCACGTCGTAGAGCTTGTCGATGGACAACGGGTCGGTCGAGAGCTTGAAGTGATCGACGCGGATGCGGCTTGAGGTCGAAGTCCTTCCAGATCTTGCCGATCGTCGTCCTTGACAAGCCCGTCCGTTCGGCCATCTTCGAGCGCGTCCAGTGGGTTGCGTTCTTCGGCGTCGACTCCACCGTCGCCACGATCACGTCCTCGACCTGGTCCACGCTGATCGTGCGTGGGCGACCCGGACGCGGCTCATCACTGAGCCCGTCAAGACGATGCTCGACAAACCTGCGCCGCCACTTGGTGACCGTGGCCGCCGAGCACCGCAGCTCCTCGGCCACCGACTTGTTGTCGGCGCCATCAGCGCAGGCCAACACGATCTTCGAGCGCAGTGCCAGCGCTTGGGCGGAGGACGCCCGACGGGCAAAGCGCGTAGGCTCTCGCGCTCATCGGCAAGCAGATCAACTCGGCTTTGGGGTGTCCGGTTCGGGCATACCCCAGCCTACGAGTTATCTTGCGGATTTCACGTGCGCCACACTAGTTGCCCGCGCCAGAGGGCCCGCGCGGGGCTCATACGAATCGAACTCCTGCTTGTCCGAAGACGACTGCATCCGAACTACGACTGCAAGCTAGAACTGCACTTAGAGACCGAGGCGTGATTTCGGTTCTTCGATCTTAGACGCCTCCATACAATCGAGGGTGTGTTCTGGTACTGAACTTGCCCAAGTCCGCGCCACTCCGAGTGTCACCTTCGTCCGCGCAATCGCCCCACTCGACGCTCACCGAGCGATATTGCCCAAGGCTCCATGCCCAGCCCGTCAGCTTACGTTGGCGCTACCGAGACCACGACCCTCCGAGCCGCCTGCCTCGCAGCCTTAACGTATGCCTTCGAGGAGCGAGGAACCTCGCTTCTGTAAGTTCACCCTCACTCAGGCGATAATCAACCAACAAGTCGGGCAAGTTAGCGACTTTCCCGCAGACACTCATTCGCAACCACAATTCGTAGTCCTCGCGATGCAAGACTAGCGGATTGTAGCCACCGACCTGGCGCACAGTGCTCGTGCGCAACATCACCGCAGAATGAATCAGCTGATTCCTGACCAAGAGATGCCTCGCAATATCCGACCCAGTCCGCATCCTGAGGGATCCAACCATGACCCCTTTGTCGTTGATCAATCGCGCGTTGGCGCCGAGTACCACAACATCTGGCCACTCGCGCATGGCCTCCACCTGCGCTTGTAGTCGATTTGGTGCGCACAGGTCGTCAGAGTCGATTCTTGCAATGAAAACACCACGGGCTTGAGTGAGGCCCAGATTCAATGCGCGGCCTATTCCTCTCCGATGACTCCCGGTATACAACCGCAGCTTGCTAGGAACTACCGTTCTCTTGAGGAGATCTCAACATTACCGGCAGGACCATCAATCACAGCAATTAGTTCCCAACTTGACTCAGTTTGGGAAACTACGCTGTGGAGCGTCACCGCTAGAAACGGGGCCGGAGTGGCTATGGGCATGAGGAAACCACCAGGGGCCACGGGTGATTATCGTCTAGAGTAGCCATTGCTCCGCTCACAATTGCTGCCGTGTAGATCCATGGCTCCGACCCCGGCCCCACCGACAACTCTTTCCACCAAATGGCGGTAACTCCGCTGGAAGATGGCTTCGTCGTATTGGTGAACCGATGTCGAGGCGGCAAGAGTGAGGCGCCCAGCGTTTAGTGTTGCCATGACCTTATGTGCCCATTCAGCAAGATCAGCACTCGCAAGCAAGTGACCGTCTCACCGGTCACGAGCTCACGGCTGCCCCTGTTCGCACGAGCCACGACGGGTAGCCCTGCGGCTATTCCTCAATGAGCACGCGTGGCAGGCCTTCCCTGTGGCTCGGGGCAATCAGCAACGAGGCGCTAGCCGTCAGGGAGGCCAACTCACTGGCCTGACGGATCGATGCGTCGTGACCCATTGGAGGTGTCCCCAATTGCCAGCCTTGCTCTGAGAGGGCCGTCACCGACAAGGACCACCCGCAGGTCCACCCCACACCGACGCTCCTCGTCCACCACACGCCACAAGTCGGGGGTCCTTGTTCTCATTCAACTCACCACAGAATAGTGCTACGGGGGCCCGGGCCGGCGGACTGTCACCCCTACGAAAGCGCGATAGATCCACCCCCGCGCCCGGCAACCTCCAGAGCAGGCTGTGTCGATGCATGCCGAGGCGGAGTGCCAGTCGGAACTCTTCCGCGGATACGACAGCGACGGCAGATGTTCTCCAAGCAAGGAGCGACTCGACCGCTGCGAAAGCGACGTTGGTACTCGGTCGGCCGTCTGTGTGGAAATGGAAACCGTGAGCGACATAGATTGAAGGCAGTTGATGGATGCGCCCCACGGTGCGCGAAAGCGCAGCGGCGACTGGAGACTGTACTTGCACCAGATCCCAATTCGTTCACGAAGCAGTCCCTTGAACTGTCTTCGGCCGCGTATCATGGAACGCGGATTGGACCGCGCGAAATCGCGACTTCCGTGAATCTGCCACTTCCTTCCAAGCGAGACTGCCATCCGTCTGCGGAAGCAGCGAAGTGAAGTTCATAACCCATCTCTGACAATAGCTCAAGAGCGCCCGGCGATTGAAACACCAAGCTCTGGGCCACAGTCGAAAGTAGTAGTGCGTCCTTAGGCACCCGAGTCCACCCGTCCCTCCGGCGCCGGCGGCCCGGCTGAGAGTTCGCCTACATTACGTCTCTTCGGACCCAACACGAGCGAAGGCCCAGGAAGATCCAGTAGTGACGAAAGTTGATGATGTTGTGGAAAGTCGCCGTTGTCGCAATGAAGACAATCGCCGATCGGGTGATCCGTCCGCCAGCGGACCAGAGGGCCGCATATAGGAGCAGAGTAACGATTAAACCAATAAGCCCTGCCTCCACAAGCATGCCCAAATAGTCGTTATGCGTCTCGTACCCGTGACCCGTACCTAGCATCGGCACTTGGGAGGACGCTGAAAATCCCCCCCGGACCAATACCGAACGGATGCCCTTCCGCGACCTTCCACGCTGCTTCCCAAATGTTGAGGCGGCTCGCCGCACTGGCCGAACCACGGGACTCAGGATCAACTGCCTCTTGAAAGACTTGCCACCTGTTGGGTAGTTGTGAGAATCCAAGAACTCCCACGGACAGCATATAGAGGAATGGCACGACCCTTTTGCGATCGAAGTTGAGATAGACCAACACCGCCACCAGTCCAAGGTACACAGCGAACGAGCCCGCCAGAAAAAGTACCACCGCGCATGGGAGCATGGCCGCGATACGTGGTGCACGACGACCCCGCTGCGCTGCGGCCAGGACCACCATCGAGACGCCTGCCCACGTAGCCGCGTGAATCGGGTTTGGAAAGAATCCACTTTGGCGACCACCCACATAGCTAATGTAGATGTCGAGTACAATCGCCAGGCATAGCGCGCCAACTACCGGCGCGGTCCAGCGAAGCAGCACTGATTCAGGTAGGGCGACCGCGGCCGAGATTGAAACGCAAAGGTACAAGAGTCCTGCAGCATTCTTTCCCGTCTGTAGAAACGCGGCAGACCGATCGTCCGAGAATGCAGATGCAAGGACCATCGTGGCGAGCCAAAGTCCAGACGCGAGCTTGAAAGAAGACCGGCTCCAGGGTGGTTGCCTCTCATGAGTGGTGCCCCCGACCAATCCTAGGAGTATCACTACGCCAAGAACGTAGTCGACCGGGGCCAGCCCAAGCGGACCCGGCACGATGAAGAGACTGGAGGCGATTACACCTATCAGCACCAAGAGCGGACGCGAATATCTAAGAGTCATTCGCCAGCGTCTTCGCCATCTCTGCCCATTCCTGTAATCCCACCACAGGTCGAAATCCGTTTCTAGAAAGCCAACCCTCCTCTTGGGCTTGTCCCGCCAGCATCATCTCCAGTCGACGCATCTGCCCTGACCCCGCGCCGTGGCGACTCGCGAATCGCCCGACGGCCAGCAACCCTTGCGCTGCGGGCCAAGGCAGAGAGCGCGGGGGACGCCCCAGGCCCAGAATCTCTAGAAACGACCGAGTCGTCATGCCCTCCCAAGGCTGCAATACGACATTTGGGGGATTGACTTCAGAACAGACGAGAACCACTATTGCGGCGGCGACGTTTGCGATGTGCACCTGGGGGGTTGGCCGCTGACCGTCCCCCGCCACGAATAGCGCCCTCCGCCGCGCCAGTCTCGCGATAGTGGCAGTTAGGTGCCGGGTTGGTCCGTGGACCGAGGTTGGCCGGATACTCACGGAGGGCACCCCACTAATCTGCGCGACGAGTTGCTCACCCCGAACCTTACTTAGAGAGTAGGGCGAAAAGTGCTCGTAGTCTGCCGTTTCAGTAAGTGTCACAGCGCGGCCCTGCACGGCCGCAGAGCTGACGTGGATAACGCGTCGCACACCAGCCTCCCGGGCAGCGAGGGCGACCACGCCCGGCAGGAGCGCATTCGCCCCGAACATTTCTGATGATGCGCGACGGGTTGATGCCGGGAGTCCGCTGGCTACTATGACAGTCGAACAAGATGCAAAATGCCGAGCGAGAGCGCCGACGGCGCTACTGGTCTTTGCTTCCGCTAATAGCGAGATTGTACAGCGGGAAGCAGCAAGGACTCGGGGAGAGCGAATACCAACAACGTTGTGCCCCTCGGTTCTAAGGGCGTCAAAGACCGCGCTGCCTACAAATCCCGTACTTCCTAGAATACCAATTCTATTCAATTCGCCATCACTTCTTTGGACGATTCATGATCCACCATCAACCTGTCTCTCTTGACGCGCGCGTCCTAAGTGCGGCGATGCTAGAAAGAGAAGCGAGAAGCCTCCCGCCAATACGTAGCCCACTGGTGCGCTTCTCTCGCTTGCCACGTAGGCACTAATGCAGGTCATCAGGCTCATCGTCGCTACGAATGCGGCAACCTCGATATGAGATCTTCCACCGTCCACTAACCGTTGGTATACGTGAGTCCTATGTGGAGTGAACAATCGCTCTCGCTGATAGGCGCGGCGCAACAGGGTAGTGGATGTGTCCAGCAAGTAGACGACCAGGGGTGCTGCGATAAGCATGGGTGGGACCCCAGTCGTTGCGCCAACAGTAGCCAAGAGGATCGCGGCAGACCCCAATGCGTAGCTGCCGACGTCACCCATAAAGATCCGAGCGGTCGGAGCGTTCCACGGCAGGAAACCTGCCGCCGCACCCGCCACGGCACCACCAAGAACGAGAAGTGAGTCCTGATGGTAAGTCAGTCCCAGAAGCGCGTACCATGACCCCGTCGCTATAGCATTGATGGCGGATATGCCGTTTATGCCATCCATAAAGTTGAACGCGTTGACGTAGCCTACTATGAGCAGGGCAATGAATCCAATAGTGATCAGCTGGGGCGCGGATATCCCCCGCGATAAAAACGTGGCCGCAACGCCAGCGAGAACTACCTGGGCCGCCAGTCGAATCGCAGCACCTAGGTCGAGGATATCGTCGGCGAATCCCAGGGTGGCAAATCCCACAATGATGCACACGATCCACTGCGCGGGACTATACCCCGTCCTCCCGCCGAACAGAAACGCGATAACGACTGCGAGCACGATTGCCACCCCTCCTCCGCGCGGGGTTGGCGATGAGTGCGAAGACCGCGCTGAGGGGAAATCCACGACGTTTGCCGACCTCAGGAGTGGGACGAGAAGGCCCGTGCCGACGACAGTCGTGACGACAGAACTGATCAGGACGATCGTCACTGCAGTCCTCCAAGGGGGCTGGCAAACACGGAGGCAGCGCTGACGGGCTGAGTTTGAGCGAAGTCACTTGAAGCGACTGGCGACCAGGACGTTTCAGTCAATATCGATGAGGGGCGAATCGGCCTGTCGGTCAATCGAGACACGAGGTCGGTTGTCGTGGCATAAAGTCTCCTCCAGCGTGACGAGGGCGTGCGAATCAGTCCTGGAGTGACCGATTCGCCATGCAAGTCGTTCCTGGCTGGTCCAGGAACGGTGGCTCCAAGGCGTTCGTGAGGAGCAACGGGTTGCTGCAGTACAAGCTGGTTCGAGCAAGAGCACTGGCTCGTCAACCGCGTTGGCAGGCGTCTGCGACCCCATCTGGTGGCTCTATGACGGTTGGTGGAACGGCTTCGACCGTCCTTTGCCCGAACCTGCTCCGGCCCTGTTCTCAACATGCGGCGCCTCCTGTGAGGAGTAGGGGGACCCGACCGAGGTTGGGTGATCAACACGCCGATCTTCATCGCGAGGTCTAACGCAACAGCGGACACCGGAGACCCAGTACCTTGGGTCCTGGTTGTCCGAGTCCTCGCCGAACCCATCAACCACTCATGCAGGTGGAGGCAGTGTGAGTCACGGCGGGCGTTGGGCTCATCCCCGGGCTGACGGTCAACCGGCGGGGTCATCCCGGGGGTGACGGTCAACCGGGCGGGGCGATCCTGGTGGTCGCCGGTGCGGACCCGCCAGCTCACGCGCACGGTCTGACCTCGCCGCAGCTGCACGACGACCGTGGCCACGGGCCGGCCACGATCCTCGATGGCGTCCGAGGATGTCGGTCTCCCGGCGACCCGCAGGTCGCTGAGCTCCCCACCACGGGGCCCGTACAAGCGCACCAGGACGAGCTGTTCCCCCCGGGGGGTGCCGAACGTCCCCGGACCGGTGATGAACGTGTTCAGCTCGTTCACGGGCGGGCTCTGCTTCGTGTAGGTGAGGTCGGCGACTCCGGCCAGCTGCTGGGTCTCGCCGGAGCAGGACTCGGCCTTGAGTGACACCTTCGTCCGCAGGTAGTAGGACATCTTCGAGCCGGTGGCGTCGTTCAGGTAGACCCCGACCTCCGGCACCCGCGGGTCGGCCCCTTGGATCTCCCCCGCCACCGTGCTGCCCGCCAGGACCCGCTGCACTGCCGGGTCGAAGTCGTGCACGTAGAGCCGCCCCTCGCGGGCACTCTGCCCCAGCGCGCTCACCAGTGCGGGCGGTGACCGGACACCTCCGACGACCTTGTCGAAGACCAACCGCGCCACCTGCTGGAAGAACTCGTTCTGCGCCTCGTCGTCCGGGATCCGGGAGTAGACCCGGTTGATCAGCTCTGCCGTGGCGTTCTTCGGGGTCAGCGTCACCCCGCCGGGTGCTCGCACCGCCCCGGTGGCCCGCAGGACGTAGGAGAGCGAGACCGCGTCGACACTGAGCACACCGTCGAGCTTCTGCCCCTGGCTCCGCTTCCACATCTCCCGCATCAGCTCGGCCGTCCGCGGGAACTCCGGGGTGAAGTTGGTGTCCTGCGGATACTCCGCGATCTGCTCGTGATAGAGCGCCTGCTCGGCCTCGGACTGAGGCAGCACCGGCTTGTCGAACCGGCCGATGTCGGCGGGGACACCCTGGCGGGTGACCGACAGCTTGCCGTGGTTGGCGCGCAGGACCGAGAACGCCCCCGGGAGCCCGCCCGTGGCCCGAATCTCGGCGTTGTTGTCGAACAGCAGCAGATAGGTCCGAGGCCCGTCCTTGCCGAGCATGGTCGGCAGCACCTGGACGGCACGGTCGGCCGCCGACAGGGCCGTGTCGGCCGCCTCCACCTTCGCCGCGAACGCCCGGTAGGAAGGACCGACCCAGCGGGTCAGGGAGGACGAGTCCACACTGCGCATCCGGCCCGCGGCTTCGTCGAGGTTGCGGTGGGCTCGACCCACCTGGGGGCGCAACGACTCGACGGCATCCAGGTCGACGCGTCCGTGGCGCGGCACCAACCTCTCGGCAAGGTGGTCACCGCTCTCGCGCACCAGCTCGGCCAGCGTCCCCTCGCTCAGGTCGTCGCCCACCGCGGCCACCGTGCGCACCGCCCGCACGTCGTCGCCGACCATCGGCAGCTTGGTGGCCAACCCCCACAGCGGCCCGTCGGTGCGGTCGTGGGCCTGCGCGAAGCGTGCCTGGAGGTCCTGCAGCGAGGCCTTGGCGCCGGCGGAGTCCTGCTCCGTGAGCGCCGACTGGAGGTGGGTGGCGCTGCCGCGTGCGCCCAGCAGGGCCGAGCGCGCCGAAAGGGCCGACCACAGGCCGTAGGCGACGAGGGCAGCCAACAGGACGGTCGCCCCGAGCAACCACACCCAGCGGTGTGGGCGGCTGCGTCGGGGCGACCGGTCGTGCCTGGTCAAGTCCTGGCTAGGTCAGGGAGACTCAACGGACCACGCGGAAGGCACGGGGACCGTTGGTGCACTGGGTGTAGACCGAGTTCTTCCCGGTCGGGTAGAAGCGCACCAGGGTGGCGTAGCGGCCCTTGCGGTAGAACCTGCCCAGCGAGACCCTGCGCAGGCTCTGGCCGTTGTTCCCGGAGATCGTCTGCCGGATGTAGTGGTAGCGGTTGTGCACGATCCGGTAGACCCGGAGGTAGACCCAGCCACGTGGGCTGCCGTTGCCGTCCACGGTGATCCGGTAGGCCACCCGGAAGTTCTGCTTCCGGTGCACCGCGCGCGCCTGCGCGTAGTGGCACGCGGTGGTGACCGTGCCGGGGTAGGGCGCGGCGCTCGCCGTCGTCGGGACGGCGACGAGCAGGCTGAACGCCATGGCTGAGGTGGCGATGAGGGAAGCAAGCAGCTTCATAGAACTCTCCGAGGGCCGAGGGTGTGGGTCACACAGGTCAAGCGATGCCGCGACCATACACGCCTCGACCGCTCCGCGCGCCTCCCGGCAGCGTCGTCGTCTTGAGGGATGGAATGTCCGCCCCGGTCCCTTACCCTGGATCAGTTCGCTCGGGACAGGGTGGACGACCATTCGTGCACGCTCACCTGGCAACGACAAGGAACACCGTGGAACTTCGGGACTACCTCCGCATCGCGCGCCGCCGCTGGCTGCTGATCGTCGGCACGATGATCGTCACGGTCGCGGTGGCCGCGCTGATCACCTCGCAGACCACCAAGCAGTACGCCTCCACCGCACGGGTGTTCATCTCCACCACACCGAGCAACTCCGCCGACGCCTACCAAGGCGGACTGTTCTCCCAGCAGCGGGTCAGCTCCTACGCCGACCTGATCAGCGGGCTCGAGCTCTCCCAGCGCGTCATCGACAAGCTCCAGCTGGACATGTCCGCAGGCGAGCTGGCGGGCAAGATCAACGCCTCGGTGGTGCCGGACACCGTGGTCCTCAAGATCACCGTCACCGATCCCAGCCCGATCCAGGCGCAGCGGATCAACGACGGGGTCGTGGATCAGCTGAAGTCCTTCGTCGCCGAGCTGGAGACCCCCCCGGGGCGCAAGGTGCCGCTGCTCAAGGCGACCGTCGTGGACTCGCCCCGTCTCCCCACCTCGCCCGTGTCTCCCCAACCGGCCCGCAACGTCGGCCTGGCCCTGGTGCTCGGGCTGCTGCTCGGCTTCGGGCTGGCGGTGCTGCGCGAGATCCTGGACACGACCGTGAAGCGGGTCGAGGACGTGCCGGCCCTGGCCGAGACGCCCGTCCTCTCCGCGCTGGCCTTCGACCCCGACGTCCAGCACCGTCCGCTGATCACCGCGCTGCCCTCGCACGCGCCGCGATCGGAGGCGTTCCGGGTGCTGCGCACCAACCTGTCCTTCATCGACGTCGACCAGCCGAGCAAGGCCTTCGTCGTCACCAGCTCGGTGCCCAACGAGGGCAAGTCGACCACGGCGATCAACGCCGCGCTGGCGATGGCCAACGTCGGCCAGCGGGTGCTGCTGATCGACGGCGACCTGCGCCGCCCGCAGGTGGCGGCGCTGCTCAACCTGGAGCCGACCGTGGGCCTGACCACGGCCCTGGTCGGCGCCGGCCAGCTCGACGAGATCATCCAGCAGCACACGCCGTCCGGACTCGACGTGCTCACCGCCGGCCGGCTGCCACCCAACCCGGCCGAGCTGCTCCAGTCCAACGCGATGCGGGAGCTGCTCGCCGAGGCGCGGCAGCGCTACGACGTGACGATCATCGACGCGCCACCGCTGCTGCCGGTCACCGACGCCGCGGTGATGGCCTCCCAGACCGACGGCGCCGTGCTGGTCGTGCGGCACGGGCGCACCACCAAGGACCAGCTGACCGGAGCCGTGGACCGGCTCGCGTCGGTCGGCTCTGCCCCGCTCGGGGTCATCTTCAACATGATCCCGACCGGCCGCTCCGGGCGCTACGGCTACGGCTACGGCTACGGCTACGGCTACGCGCCGCGGGAGGGCACAGTGGAAGCCGAGGGGACGCCCCGCCGGGGCCGCACCGGCCCGACGAGCGCCGAGGTGGAGCAGAGCGGCGATCCGGTCACGCGTCCCTGAGCCCTCAGTCCTGAGCCCTCAGCCCTCGCCTGAGCCGTCGTGCTGTCAGCGGCGGCTGCGGTCGAGCTGTCGGAGCACTTCCTCGACGCCGCGAGGATCCGGGACCGGCACTTCCCGCTCCGCGAGGTCCGTCATGCCCGCGCAGGCGTTGGCCAGCGTGCGCGCGATCACCGCGGGCGGCTCGTAGGCGTCGAGCCGCTCGGCCTGTGGAGCCACGAACTCCGGGACCGGGGCGTGCGAGATCAGCGGGTGCTGGGGGCGCACGTCCTCCTCCTCGTGGCCGAAGAGCTCCTCGTGCATCTTCTCGCCCGCGCGCAGGCCGGTGTAGACGATCTCCACCGGCTTGCCGGACAGGTCGATCAGCTGCTCGGCGACCGCCTTGATCGCGATCGGCTCGCCCATGTCGAGCACCAGCACGTCGCCGTTGCTGCCGATGGCGCCGGCCTGGATCACCAGCTGCACGGCCTCGCGGATGGTCATGAAGTAGCGCGTCACCCGCGGATCGGTGACCGTGACCGGTCCCCCCTTCGCGATCTGCGCGGTGAACGTGGTCAGCACCGAGCCGCGGCTGCCGAGCACGTTGCCGAACCGCACGCTCATGAACAGGCCCTCGGCCCGACTCGCCGCCGCGGAGGTGAGGCCCTCGGCCAGCCGCTTGGTGTAGCCCAGGACGCTGCACGGGTTGGCCGCCTTGTCGGTGGAGACGTTGACGAACCGCTCCACCCCGGCGGCGATGGCCGCCTCGAGCACGGCCTGGGTGCCCCAGACGTTGGTCTTCACCGCCTCGCCGGGCGCGGCCTCCAGCAGGGGCAGGTGCTTGAGCGCGGCCGCGTGGAAGACCACGTGCGGTGCCCGCCGGGCGAACAGCTCGCGGACGTAGCGGGCGTCGCGGATGTCGCCGAGCTCGGTGTCGTCGGAGCTGAGCAGGGCCCGGCCCTGGATGGAGAGCTGCACGGCATGCAGCGCCGACTCGTCGCGGTCCATCATGATCAGCTCGGCGGGGCCGAACTTCGCGATCTGCCGGCACAGCTCGGAGCCGATCGAGCCCCCGGCGCCGGTGACCAGCACCCGCTTGCCGGTCAGATAGCTCGCGATGGCGTCCACGTCGGTGTCGACCGGGTGGCGGCCCAGGAAGTCGGTGACGTCGATGTCGCGCACGTCCTCGATCTGCACGTGCGCCGGGTTGCTCAGGTCGTTCACGCCGGGCACGACCTTCAGGTCGATCCCCGCCTGGTTGGCGAGCCGGTTGAACTCCCGGACCAGGTCCGGGGTGGCACTCGGCACGGCCATGATCGCGGTGCGCGCGGCGTACTTCTCCGCCACCTCGGCGAGCTCGGAGGCTGCACCCGCCACCGGCACCCCGCCGAGGCGCCGGTGACGCTTCAACGGGTCGTCGTCGACCAACGCCACCGGACGCCACGGGCAGGTGGCGTCGCGGAGCATCGCGAAGACCAGCTGCGCGGCGCCCTCGCCCGCTCCGATGATGACGACGGGCCTGCGGTCCACGCGCCCACCGGTGGCGCGGACGTCGGCCCAGTCACGCAGCATCCGGTAGACCGCCCGGCCACCGAGGATCAGCACGAAGGCACACATCGGCGCCGTCACCGTGACCGAGACCCGAGTGGGGCCACCCAGCACCCAGTTCAGCGCCACCGCCACCGTGGCCACCGACCCGCCGACCAGGCTGGTCAGCACGGCGTCGGGGAACGAGCCCACCGCGGAGCGGCCGCGGTGCAGGTGGATCGGATAGCCGAGGACCGCGAAGGCGACGCCGCAGCCCACCCCGAGCAGTGTGGCGGGGATGAGGTCGTGCCGGGAGCTGTAGCCGACGACGTACTGCAAGGTCGCCATCGCCACGAAGCTGGCCACCCAGGCGACGAAGTCGTAGGTCATCAGCAGGTACGCCCGCCACGGACGCACCTGCGAAAGCAGGTAGTTCATCAGACCCCCAAGCCGGTCCTCTCGAGACCTTTCCTGAGAGGAGACTTAGAGAACTGTGGGCTCAATCGTCAAGTTCTCGTCTCAGCAGATCGCCCACAAACTACCCGCTCGGCGGCAATTAGGGCACCGGAAGTCCGGGGACTGGTCACCCTCAGCGACAGCGGCCGTAGTCGTCCTCGAAGCGGGAGATGTCGTCCTCGCCGGTGTAGGGGCCCAGCTGGACCTCGACGATCACCAGCTCGACGTCGCCGTCGTTGCCCAGCCGGTGCCGCGCCCCCAGCGGCACGTCGAGCGACTCCCCGTGCTGCACGTGCGTCACCACGCCGTCGACCTCGCAGGTCGCGACCCCCTGGATCACCACCCAGTGCTCCGAGCGGTGCTCGTGGCTCTGCAGCGAGAGCCGGCAGCCGGGGTCCACGTGGATCCGCTTGATCTTGTAGCCCTCGGCGACGTCGATGACGCACCACGAGCCCCACGGGCGCTGCTCGGAGACGACGGCCACGTCACCCACGCTAGTCATGCCAGCAACCGTACCTGGGGTATGCGCGGGGTCACCCGCGGCTCGACCACCGCCGCGGATCATCGCCGGCGAGGGCCGCACCGGCGGCAGGTGGCTGCCTCAGCCGGTGACCGCCCGCTCCACCGCGTCCGCCCACAGGCGGGAGCCATCGCCGTTCGGGCGGGACTCGTCGGCCAGCAGACCGGGCAGGTCGCCGGCCTTGCCGAAGGCGGCGTGGACGTCGATGACCGGGACCCGGTCCTTCGTCGCCAGCGAACGGACGTAGGCGACAGCCCGCTCCTGGGCCTTGGCCTTGCCGCCGGTCGAGGGATTCTGCAGCACCCAGGCGGTCGGGACCGCACCCCAGCGCTTGGTGATCGCCGTGCCGGTCGAGCGCAGGGCGCGCCGCAGCTGCTGGGGACCGCGGTCGTGGCCCACGCTGACCAGGACCGCATCCGGCTCCTGCGACACCTCCGACACGTGCTGGGCGTAGTCGGCCCGGACCCCCGGATAGCTCAGGTTCCACACGTCCAGAGGCTGGCCGTTGCCGTAGACCGCGAGGGTGACGAAGGCCTGCGTCCCCTCGTCCCAACGGTGCAGCACGACCTTGCGCTGGTGACCCAGGTCCTGGGCCCACAGGTCGACCCACTCCCCCGGCTCGTCGCCCGTGGAGTCCCCGACCACGAGGAGAGCACGGGCATTGCCCACCGCCTTGCGGAACGGCCCCAGACCGGGCGGCGCGGCCGGCTCGGGCGACGCCGTCACCGAGGCACTCGCCGAGTGCGTCGGGCGGGCCGGGGCGGCGACATCCGGGCCGGAGCTCCCGACGTCGTGGATCACCCAGCCGGCGTACAACGCCACCGCGACGCCTGCCACGACGACGGCCACCTCGGCCAGCCAGCGGGGAAGTCGTAGTTCACGCACTCCCGGAGGCTACCCAGGAGGCGGTGGGTGAATCGTGGGGCGGGGTTGTGGTTGCGACTGACCGGGTCTCGACTGACCGGGTCTCGACTATCCGGGTCTCGACTGATCGCTCGCTGGCGCTCGCTGCTCGACCACCATCGCTTCGGGTCTCGACTATCCGCTCGCTTCGGGTCTCGACTGATCGCTCGCTGCGCTCGCTGCTCGACCACCATCGCTTCGGGTCTCGACTATCCGCTCGCTGGCGCTCGCTGCTCGACCACCATCGCTGCTCGACCACCATCGCTTCGGGTCTCGACTATCCGCTCGCTTCGGGTCTCGACTATCCGCTCGCTGTCGCTCGCTGCTCGACCACCATCGCTGCTCGACCACCATCGCTGCTCGACCACCATCGCTGCTCGACCACCATCGCGGGTCGACCAGCGTCGCTTAGCGGCGGGTCTTGACGGGGTGGGACCAGACGATGGGGCCCCAGCCGCGGGCGTTGTGGGCGCGGACGCCGATGCGGAGGCGGCGGCCGCGGGGGAGGCCGGTGAGGGTGGCGCGGGTGGCGCGGCCGCTGACCAGGCGATAGCGGTGGCCGCCGAGCACCTGGTAGCGGTTGATCGCCCGGCCCTGCGGGGCGGCTCTGCGCCAGCTGACCGTGACGCGTCCCCGGCCCGGCCGGGTCCGCGTGATCCGCGGACGCGAGGGCACCGTGGCCGGGACCACCGAGCGCGACCTGACCGCCGCCGAGTCACCGGCAGGCGACCTGGTGCGGACCGAGTAGGTGTAGGTGGCGCCGTTGGCCAGGCCCGTGTCGCGCACCGACCGCGCCGTCGCCGAGGCGGACAGGTGCACGTTGCCCGGCTGCCGGGTGACCGCGAAGCCGGAGACCTCCGCCTGCGTCTGCGGCAGCTGCCAGCTCACCGTGGCCTGGCGGTTGCCCGACGTGGCCGTGACCGCCTGCGGGGCAGGCGCCGCAGGGGGGTCGATGGTGATCGCCGTGACCTCGCCGTCCAGCTGCAGCGGCAACGAGCTGCCCTGCGCCTGCGTGACCGGGCCGGACCCCTCACTGGGGCGGTAGACGGTGATGTCGGAGGTCTTCGCCAGCTGAAGCGTCACGTCCGTCGGCGTCACCGCCTGGCGCTGCTGGGTCACCGGGTCATAGACCGACACGTCGCGCCACAGCAGCAGCACGAACTGGCCGTTGCGCTTCTGAGTCAGCACGTAGTGGGCGTCCCCGGGGTAGCCGGCCACCTTCACCTGCAGCGACCCCGGCGTGAACGGCGCGCTCCCCGGGTCGTCCAGCAGGCCGAGCAGGGTCTTCATCGCCGAGTACGCCGGCTTCGGGCTCAGGTCGCGGCGCAGCAACCCGAAATGCGCCTCCGGGTTGGTCTTGCCCGGGTCGTCGAACTCATCGATCAGCTCATAGCTGTAGACCCGCTTGTCGCCGTGCAGGTAGTGCTCGAGCAGCAGCCGCGGCAGGTAGACCCCGGCCACGTCCTCGGGCACCGGCAGGTGGCCGTTGGTGGTGTTCATCGCGTTGTGGTAGCCGGCCTCGGTGGTGACCAGCGGCTTGTCGGGGATCGACCCCCGGATCGCGGTGGTGATCTGGCTGACCTGGTTCGACGGCTTGTAGCCCCCGGGATACATGTGCCCGTTGGCATAGTCGGCGTACTGGGAGAGGTCGCCGGCGGCGACGTAGTTCCACTTGAACGCCAGCGCCGGCGCCAGCACCGGCAGGTCGGCGGTGGCCGGGTTGGCCTTCGCGGCCTGGTAGAGCTCCTTCTGCCGCGTGGCCAGGTTCACCGGCCACAACGGGTCGCCGCCGGAGAACAGGTCCCACTCGTTGCTGCCCTCCACGCTCTCCACCGAGCCGGGCGGCAGCTGGGTGGCCGCGGTGTCGACGTAGTCGGCGGCGCTGTCCGGGCTCGACGGGTTGCCCATGATCAGGTCGAACTTCGCGCCCGTGTCCGCGACGGTCGCGATGCCGGCGTACTGCCGCGGGTTGTGCATGAAGAGGTCGTCGCGCACGTGGCGCACCCCGAGGTCGTCGAGCGCGTTCGCGACGGCGGTCGCGTCCCGGTAGGGGGTGTCCAGGAAGGCCAGGTGGATGCCCACGCCGTAGGCGTCGACGAGCGAGTCCGCTGCGACGGAGGGGAGCGGTGCGATCTCCGCCGCCTCCGCGCGGGAGGCGCGCTGGCCGCCGGCGCCGAGGCCTGCGGTCAGCAGGCCGCAGCACAGGAGCAGGATCACCACGAGACGAGAACGCATGGTGGCGAGTATGAAGATCTTTGTCCTTTTTCAACCATCGCCCGGGGGGTCGTCTCGCCTGATGAGGCAGTCCGGGGCCTTGAAGTAGACCGCGACTAGACCGGCCCTAACCGGAACGCCCGCGGATCGTTGGCAGACTTCACAGGCTGCGTGGACCACGGGCAGGGGGCTGAGGGTGACGAGGGGGACCGGGCGCGTCGACTACCTCGACGGCGTCCGCGCGATCGCCATCGGCGCCGTGCTCTGCCTGCACTGGCTCTCGTGGTACTCCCCCCTCCTGCACGGGGGCTCCATCGGCGTCGACATCTTCTTCGTGCTCAGCGGCTTCATCATCACCACGATGCTCTGGCGCTCCCGCGGCCCGGCCCGGCTGCTGCCGGCCTGGGGAGCCTTCCTGCGCCGCCGCGTGGTCCGGCTCTACCCCGCCCTGCTCGGGCTCGTGGTGCTGGCCGTGGTCCTCTACGCGCTCACGCCGGCCGCACCGCTGGCTCCCGGCGAGGTCGCCCGGCGCGGCGCCCTCGTGCTGGGGCAGGCCTCGGCGTTCTGGGCGGCCGGTCAGAGCGGCAGCTTCTGGCTGCCCTCGCTGCACCCGTTCGCCCAGACCTGGTCGCTGGCCATCGAGTGGTACTTCTACCTGCTCTGGCCGCTCGTCGTGCTGGCGGCACGCAGCCGCGGCACCACGGCCCGGCGACTCGCTCTCCTCAGCCTCGCCGCCGCCGCGCTGCTCTACCTGACCTCGCTCCCCCTGAGCGCCTTCTGGTTCTACTTCGGCCCCACCGCGCGGTTCGCCGAGATCCTCGCCGGCGCCGCCCTCGCCCTGTGGTTCCAGGCCGGCGGCACCCCGAGCCGGCCGTGGCGCCTGGCCACGCCGGCCAGCGTGGCCGCCCTCCTGACCATCGGCGCGATCACCGTGTTCGCCCCCGCCGCGCACCACCTGCTCTACCGGTACGTCGAGGTGCCGCTGACGGTGCTCGCGACCCTGACGCTCATCTACGCCGGCTACAGCAATCCCGGCGGGCCGGTGCACCGGCTGGTGGGACACCGCTGGCTGGCCGGCGTCGGCCGGTGCAGCTACAGCCTCTACCTGTGGCACGTGGTGCCGTTGCTGCTGCTCGAGCAGACGCCGCTGCCACGCCCGGTGCTCGGCGTCCTCGCGGTGGTGGGCACGATCGCGCTCACGGCGCTGAGCTACCACGTGCTGGAGCGTCCGTTCCTGCGCCCGCGCAGCGACGTGCTGCGTCCGGACCGAGGTGGCCTCGACCGGCCCCACCAGCCCCAGGAGCTCAACCGCCGGTAGCGGGCCGCACGTCCAGCACACCGCGCTGGGCCAGCGCGGTGAGCAGGTCGTCGGCCGCGGTGCGGGTCGGGTTCAGCCCGATCCGGGTCGCGGCCGCGGCCCGCAGCTGCGCGCCCAGCTCCCCGTCCTCGTCCAGATCGGCGAGGAACGCCCCGAACGGAGCCGCCTCGCTCCCCGCCTCGGGCCCTGCCTGGCCCACCACCTCGCCGGGCACCCAGTCCAGGGTGTCCGCCGGCAGCAGCGCCCGGCTGTAGGAGTCGCGGTCCGGGACCAGGAACGCCATCGGCCGGTCCAGCAGCAGGTAGTCGACCCACACGCTGGAGTAGTCGGTGACCAGCCCCCGGGACCGGCCCAGCAGCGGGTAGAGGCCCACCCCGGCCGCAATCAGGTCGGCGTCGGTGATCGTCACCGCCCCCTCCCACAACCGCGGCTCGGCGTCCATCGGGTGCGGCTTGATCACCAGCTGGAGGCCCCGCTGCCGCAGCCCGGCCAGCAGCACGTCCAGCTCGCGGCCGTCCGCGCCGGCGGGGCCGGTCACCTCCGAGTGCCGTCGCATCGCGCCGACCGCCCGGGCGCGGCGGAAGGTCGGCATCCACACCACGAAGTCACCGGTGATGCCCAGCGCGTCCAGGTGCTCCTGCCCCACGGGGTGCCACAGCTGGACGGTGCGCGGGTGACCGGTGAGCAGCACCCCATCCGCGGGCACTCCCAGTGCCTGCGCCTGGTGCGCGGAGAAGACCCGGGTGCTGCCGACCAGCCAGGTGCTCGCGATCCGCCCGCCCACGCCGTTCTCGGGCCGGATGTCCTTCGGGCCGTCGCCGTGCCACAGGTTGACGATCGGCTTGCGTCGGCCCGGCTGCGGGCTGCCGTACAGGCCGTGGGTGAACAGCACCGCCTCGGCGCGGAGGTACTCCCACAGCCCGCGCGGCCCCGCCTTGCGCACCAGCACCATCCCGGCCTCGGCGAGCGCCTCCACCTCCGCGGGCGCCGGGCCGGCCTCGCGCAGCCACACCACCCGCCCGTCGTAGCGGCGCATCAGGGCACGCGCGGCCTCCAGGGCGTTGCCCTCGCTCTCCGGGTAGGCGGCGACCACCACGGAGTGCACCTGGGGCACCACCCGGGAGAGCAGCCGCAGCGTCACCCGCAGGACACCGAGCACCACCGAGATCGTGGCGTTGCGGACCCGGTCCCTCACCGCTCCGGCTCCGCCATCGACGCGGGCTGCTCGATCTGCGGCGCGACGTCGGCGAACCGCGCGACCGTCACGCTGACCACCCAGCCCACGGCCCCGCCCACGAGGTGGCCGATCCCCCAGGCAGCCGCGACCCACCCGGTGCCGTACGGCGCCACGACGACCGCCATTCCCAGCATCACCATCGTGCTCAGCAGCTGCACCAGGATCATCGCGTGCAGGTTGCTCGCGAGCCGCAGCCGGATCGCCGACCAGTAGTTGAAGGCGGCCCCGACCGTGGAGAACGCCAGGATGCGCAGCGTGGTGGTGCCCTGGGTGACGTAGTGCTCGCCGAAGATCGCCAGGAAGTACGGCGCCAGCACGAACATCGCCAACGCCCCACCGAGCGAGCAGGTCAACAAGGTGGCCCCGCCGCGGCGCACCACCCGGTGCCGGCCCACCCGCGCCCGCTCGCTCTCGGCGTAGGTCGAGTTGGTCACCGCCAGGATGACCGCGTTGAGCAGCGTCACGATCTGGAAGCTGATGAAGTACGACGCCCCCTGGGCCGACCCGAGCGCGTTGATCACCAGCAGCGGGAAGACCAGCAGCGGCAGCACCGTGAGCACGTAGCTGACGTAGCCGGCCCCCGCGAACCGGCGCGAGTCGAGCAGCTCCTGCGAGGGCCGGCGCAGCCGACGCCCCGGCAGGTGCCGGAAGATCACCCACAGGCTGCCGGCGCCACACAGCAGCGTGGCCCCGCCGACAGAGCCGTAGAGCCCCAGCGCTCCGGCGCCCGCCAGCAGGAACGGCAGCACGCACTTGCCCAGGCCGAGCAGGATCCCGTTGAACTGCAGGTAGGACCACACCCGGTTGATGCCGAGGAAGACACTGTCGCTGAGCACGTTCACCGCGGTCCCCGCGACCAGCACGCAGTAGATCCCGATCGTCACCGGGGAGCCGAGGACCGTGGTGAGCCGCGGCGAGGTGACCGGCAGCAGCAGGCAGTAGACCAGCGCGAACCCGGCCCCGGCGAGGAAGACCACCAGCGCGGCGGTGGTGACGTCGGCGGCCTTGCGCTCGCTGGTGTGCAGGGTGCGCAGCAGCGCGATGTTCAACCCCAGCTGGGCGAAGAGCGCCAGCGAGTCGGCGGCGGCCACGAGCGAGCCCGCCAGCCCGACCTCCTCCGGGGAGGCGACCCGGGCCGCGATCACCCAGAACACCGCACCCCCGCCGGCCATCAGCACGGTGGTGAGGAAGATCAGCGCGGAGTTCACCAGCATCTGGTCCGAGCGCACCGCGCGCACCTTCGCCCCCAGCTTCGCGGTCGCGCTCATCGGTAGATCCGCCCGCCGGGTGAGCTGTAGACGACGTCGAGGCGCCGGTTCAGGTCCGGCAGGGGGTAGGCATAGCTGATCAGGTCGCCGGTGTAGAACACCGTCGAGCGACCCCGCTCCAGCACCTGGCGGTCCACGAACACGTAGGAGCCGGTGGCCAGCAGCGTCGGGTAGAGCCGGTCGGCCACCGGGGCCGCGTTGTCGCTGGCCGAGAGCACCCGCACGCCGATGTTGCGGTTGGCGATGATGCGCGAGCGCCACCCGGTCGACCGGTCCACCAGGGCGACCCAGGAGACCGCCTGCATCTCGGGGTCGGCGGAGTAGTAGCGGTCGTAGTACATCCCGGAGTTGCTCAGCGCGATCCGCGGCTGGTTGCCGCCCAGCAGCGAGGGCACCGCCCCGCCGAGGACCAGCAGCAGCAGCACCGGCACCAGGGCGGCGGCCGCCCCCCGCCGCGAGCCGAACGGGCGCAGCAGCAGCCACATCCCCACCGCCAGCATCGGCGCGAGCACCAGCAGCGACTGCTGGAAGGCGCGCAGCACGCCGTAGTCGACCGACAGGTTCGGCACCAGCACGACCAGTCCCAGCGCCGCCACCGACCCGAGCGCGAGGAAGGCGACCTCGTCCGGCGGGGCCCGGGCCTCGGCAGGGTCGGCGGCCGGCTCGGTGGCGCGGTCCTCGGTGGCGGGGTCCTCGGCAGCGACGCGTCGGCCGCGCCGGACCAGCCACACCAGGCCGAGCAGCACGAAGACCTGCATCAGGGCGGCGCAGCCGACCTTCGCGGCCGCGTTCACCTGCACCGGGTCCAGACCGCGGGAGTCGAGCCACTCCCCCAGGCCGGTCAGCGGCGCCTTGCTCGTCTTGACGATGTCCGGGCGCAGCTCGGCGGGTCCGGGATGCTTGATCAGCAGCTCGCGGCGCGGCCGGGTCTGCCGGTAGGCGAGGGTCTCCTTCACGAAGAGGTCCAGCCGCTGCCGCGGGGTGGTCTCCTCGCCGGAGAACAGCCGGTAGGAGGTGTCCGAGGACCCCGGCGTGCCCGAGCCCTTCCCGGTGATCGCGGCGACCGTGTCTCGCACGACGTCGCTGGCGTGGCCGCCGGTGTGGGTCGCCGGGCCGGCCCACGCGAGGCTGACGGCGACCAGGAACGCCACCAGGATCGGGTTGAGCAGCACCATCTCGAACGGGCTGCCACCGTCGTACGACGCCCCGCGCCGGCGGGCCACCACCCGCCACAGCCCCAGGGCGAGCAGCGCGCAGACCATCGCGATCAGCATCAGGTAGGTCGTCGAGTAGTGCGAGAGCACCACCCCGACACCGAGCAGCGCGACCGCGACGTGGCGCCTCCAGGTGGTCTCGACTGATCGCTCGCTGCGCTCGCTGCTCGACCACCTCGTGGGGGGCCCGCAGGTGGTCTCGACTGATCGCTCGCTGCGCTCGCTGCTCGACCACCTCGTGGGGGGCCCGCAGGTGGTCTCGACTGATCGCTCGCTGCGCTCGCTGCTCGACCACCTCGTGGGGGGCCCGGTGGCCACGAGCAGCAGCAGTCCGAGGAAGAAGAAGGCGACCTCCTGGCGGACCAGGTAGGGCATGTCGGTGAAGAAGGTGGGGAACGCCATCGTCAGCGCGGCCGCCACCAGCGCGAGCCGTCGCGAGACGAACCGCCGGGAGAGCAGGAAGGTCAGCACCGGGACCAGCGCGAACACCAGCTGCAGCAGGACCTTGAAGACGAACAGGCCCGAGAGTCCCGTGGCCTGGGTCAGCACCGTCGGCAGGATGTTCACGCTCAGGCAGGCGTTGTAGGCGTTCTGGAAGGCGCTCATCTGCCAGTGCTGGGCGCCGTCGGTCAGCTGGAAGGCGAGGTACTCCGCCTGGATGTCGTGCCCGGTGATCACCCAGCCGCGCAGCGAGGTCGCCAGCAGCAGCGCCGCCGCCACCAGGGCCAGGCAGCGGGCGTCCCGGGCGACCGTGCCGGCGGGACGCGCCACCAGCGCCAGCAGGGCCAGGGCGGCGAGCACCTGGGAGGAGAACGCGACGGCGCCGCCCGCCTCGTTGTTCAGCCGCACCGCACCGAGCACCGCGAGCAGGAGCGTCCCGACGGCCAGCGCCTGCGCGGACTCGAACCGCGCGTCGAGGACCCGCCGGCCCACCCGCGCCCACGCGACCCGCGGCAGCAGGGGGAGGTCGGCGCGCCACCGCAGCAGGCCGAGGTCCACCACCAGCCAGGTCACCCCGAGGACCGCCGGCTGGAGCGGTCGCTGCACGCCCACGTGCGGCAGCAGCGTGTTGAGCAGCAGCCCGCCCAGCAGCAGCCCCAGCAGGCTCAGCCCGAAGGCCAGCAGCAGCCGGGCCGTGGCGGTCTCCGCCGGCAGGCCGGCGCGGCGCAGGAGCACCAGTGTGGGCAGGCCGAGCAGCGTGGCCAGGGCCAGCACCGGGCGGACCACGGGCAGGTGCACGTCCAGGGCGACCAGGAGCTGGGCCAGCACCAGGAGCAGGACCAGCCAGTGTCGCCGCAGCAGCATCATCGAGACCCGCTCCGCGCGGCTCCCGGGGGCAGTGTCGGCAGTGTCGTCCGGGGCCGCCACGGCCGGCGCCGTCTCCACGGAGAGCTCACCCATCGCTCGCCTCGACCGCACCCCAGCGCGAGAGCGGCAGGTCGGTCTCCTCTGGCCAGGTGAGCACCGCCTGCTCGTGGCGCGCCAGCATCTGCACCAGCAGGTCCTGCGGCGAGTCGAAGTCCGTGGGCTCCAGCGGCTCGTGCAGCCGCACGTAGGGCCCGTGGGCGTCGACCCCGGCGGTCATCACCACCACGGGTGAGCCCGCCCCCGCGGCGAGCCGAGCGGCGCCGAAGGACCCGAGCACGTCGCGACCCAGGAACCGCAGCGTCGTGCGGCCGGGCACGTCGGAGGCGATCGCGACCACGTGCCCGCCGGTGAGCAGGTCGGTGATGCCAGCGGTGCCGATGGCGGCGCTCACCGGGGTGTTCCCACCACCGGAGGCCACCCGGACGTGCTGGCGCAGCCACGACGGGGTGTCCTCGCGCAGCATGTAGTCGTGCACCACCATGTGGCAGGTGACGCCGCACCGGGCCACCGAGGGGAAGGCGCCGTCGTAGGTGCCGTGGTGCATGAAGTTCAGCAGCACCCCGCGGCCACGCTCCCGGGCCTCGACCAGGTGCTCGATGCCGAGCACCCGCTGGCTGCTGATCAGCTCGGGGTGCCAGCGCAGCTCACCGCGCCAGATCTGGCGCCGCAGGTAGGCGCGGGCCGACCGCTCCAGGTCGGCCTCCGGCGCGGTGTGCTCGAGCACATAGCCCATCTGCGCGCGGGCGTCGGCCCGCACCGCGGGCCGGGCCCACGCCAGCCAGAAGCGCAGCCTCACCACGGCCGGGAGCAGCGCCGGCGGGATCCGCCCGCGAACCCGCTCGACCGCCCCCACCAGCCGCTCGCGCAACGTCTGCCTCCCCTTCGTCATGACCCGACCTGCTCCCGGTCGCCCCGCGCCGCGGCGTCGAGGACGTCCAGGGTGCGCTCGCGCTGCCGGCTCCAGTCCCAGCGCGCCACGGCCGCCGCGCGCCCCGCGGCACCCAGCGCGGCGGCCCGCGCCGGGTCGGTGAGCACGGCCGCGAGCGCCTCGGCCAGGCCCGCCGGGTCTCCCGGCTCCGCCAGCAGCCCGTCGACCCCGTCGCGGACCACGAACGGGATCCCGCCGACCGCCGACCCGACGACCGGGCAGCCGCAGGCCATCGCCTCGACCAGCGTCATCCCGAACGACTCCGACTCGGTCAGCGACGGCAGCACCGTCACCCCCGCCTCGCGGTAGAGCCGCGGCAGCTCCGCGTGCGCCACGCTCCCGTGCCACTCGACGCAGCCGGCCACCCCGAGACGCTCGGCGCGCGCCCGCAGCGCCCCCACGTCGTCGCCGGCCCCCACGATGTCGAGCCCGACGTCCGGCACCAGCTCCCGCAGGCGCACCAGTGCCTCCACCAGGACGTGCAGACCCTTCCAGCGCGAGGTGCGCTCCACCCGGCCCACGTAGAGCACGCGGGGGGCACGGCCCGCACCGCTCGCCGGCGGGGTGAACAGCCCGGTGTCCACGCCGGGGGGCACCAGGTGGGCACGCCCCGTCGCGTGCGCCATCGAGACCGGGGAGACCGCCACCAGGCCGGCGCACCGGTCGAGCACGCGCGGCAGGACGTGCCGCTCGTAGGCACGCAGCAGCCCGTCCACGAGATGGTCGCCCTTGACCAGCGAGCCGGAGTGGTAGGTCAGCACGACCGGCACCCGCGCGGTCAGCGCCGTGACGTCGGCCAGCCCCGGCACCGGCGCGTGGGCGTTGACCACGTCCACGTCGAGGCGGGTCAGCAGGCGGCGTACCTGCCACCACCACAGCGGGTTGACCGGGGTGTTCGACAGCGTGGCCCAGGTGCCCAGCCGGAGCACCCGGATGCCGCGCCACCGCTCCTCGTGGGCACGCCGCGACCGGCCCGTCGTGATCACGGTGACCTCGTGGGCCTCGGAGTCGCGCAGCGTCTCGGCGACCCAGCCCACGTAGCCCTCCATCCCCCCGACGTCCGGCGGGAACCGGGGGGTGACCAGCGCCACCCGCACGGGGGCGCTCCCTGGGGTCGGGGCGCTCACGAGCGGCCACCGGCGCAGTGTGCGCGCAGCCGCTGGTCGGGTCCGGGCAGCACCACCGTGACCGTGTAGGCCGCGCGCGCCGGCAGCCGGACCCGCCGGCGCACCACCACCGAGTCGCCCGGACCGAGCGTCGCCGACCCCGACGCGCGACGGGTCCGCAGGCCCCGCCGGACGGGGTCGACCACCACCCGGTAGGCCACCGGCCGGCGCCGGTCGAGGTGGCTGGCGACCACGAACGCCACCAGCACCTTGGCTCCCCGGCGCGTGCACACGGCCTGCGCGGTCTGCTCGGCCGGGCCGGAGGCGCCGGCCCTGGCTGCCGCGGGGACCGCGGACGCGCCGGCGAAGAACAGCTCGACGTAGGGCTGGTGCCGACGGCTGGTCGAGAGCTCGACCTGGTCGCGGAACGCGGGCGAGACGAGGGCGCCGACGGCGAGGACGACCAGGACCAGCCCGGTGACGGGGAGCACCCGCTGGTACCACCGCGCAGGGCGCCCGGCGGACGTCCGGGTCCGGGGCGTCCGGCTCCGGGGTGCTCTGGTCTCGGCGGTCCACGGTTCCTCGTCAGGTCTCCTGCCGCGGCCTGGTCGCCGGCGGCAGTCGGGTGGGCGTGCTGGTCGGTGCGCGCTGGCTCGGGCGGGCACGTGGGCGGGCACTGCAGTCAACGCGCGCGATGGACAGAAGGTTACGTAGCGGGCGGCCCGTCGCGCTGGGAATCGACCGGCATACTGCGCTCCACGACGCGCGCCGACCCCGAAGGACACCGTGAGCGACCCGCAGGACAGCCACCGCCCCGCCCCGGACGGCCGCGCCCCACGGGTGCTGCACGTCACCCACTACTGCCTGCCCCACGTCGGTGGGCTGGAGACCGTCGTGGCCGCCCAGACCACGCGGCTGGCGGCCCGCGGGTGGGAGGTGACCCTGGTCAGCAGCGCCTGGGGCGCCCCGGCCGGCACCCGGTTCGAGGACGGCGTCCGCACCGTCCGCGTCCGCGCGTGGGGCGGGCTCGAGCCGCGGATCGGGGTGCCGTTCCCGGTGTTCTCCCCCTGGCTGCTGGTGGTGCTGTGGCGTGCGGTGCGCCGCGCCGACGTGGTGCACGTGCACGACCCGCTCTACCTGACCAGCTGGGTGGCCGCCCTGTGCTGCCGGCTGCTCGGCACGGCGTACGTCGTCCACCGCCACGTCGGCTTCGTGCACCACTCCTCGCTCGTGGTCCGCACCGTCCAGCGGCTGGTGCTCGGCAGCGTCGCGCGGCTGGTGCTCGCCGGCGCCGCGGCGATCCTGCCCATCGACGACTTCATCGCCGCCGGCACCCGCGCGACCGTTCGCGCACCGGACCGGGTGCGGGTGGTCGGCAACGGGGTGGACACCACCCGCTTCCGCCCGCCCGGCCCCGGAGAGCGGGCCCGGCTGCGGCTCGAGCTCGGGCTGCCCGCCGACGTTCCGCTGGTGCTGTTCGTGGGACGGTTCGTGCCCAAGAAGGGGTTCGCGCTGGTCGCCGCGGCCGCCAGCGACGACTACCGGCTGGTCTTCGCGGGGGGCGACCGCCCCGAGGGCGCCGACGACGACCGGCTCGTGTTCCTCGGCTCGCTCCCCGCCGAGGAGCTGGCCCGGGTCTACCGCGCGGTCGACGCCTTCGTGGTCGCCTCGGTCGGCGAGTGCCCGCTGACGGTGCTCGAGGCGCTGAGCAGCGGCCTGCCGGTGCTGCTCAACGAGGACCCGGCGCTGCACTCGCCCTGGACGGCCGGGCCCGGAGTCCAGTTCGTCGACATCGCCGCGGGCCGGCTGCGCGAGGCGCTGGAGGCCCTGGTCGCCGACCCGGACCGGATGCGCCGCACCGGGTCGCAGGGACACGAGTTCGTGCAGCACGCCTTCTCCTGGGAGGCGCACGTCGACCGGCTCGAGGAGATCTACCGCGAGGTGCTCGACGCGTCCCGCGCTGTCGACCCGCGCCCGGAGTGACTGCTCACCAAGTGTTCACCATGCGGACACCGGCGTACCGGTGCGTAACCGCACCGCGGCTCGCCCGTTTGTGCAGGACAAGTGAGGCCGACCCGGGCGTCACGGTAATTGGGGGTAAAGCAGATGTCCCTTGCGACGCAGTACCGCATCGCCGCAATCGTCCCGTGCCACAACGAAGAGGCCGCCGTGGCCAAGGTCGTCACCGACCTGCACGACGCCGTGCCCGGCATGACCGTCTATGTCTATGACAACTGCAGCACCGACCGCACCGTCGAGCGGGCCCTCCAGGCCGGCGCCACCGTGTGCTCGGAGCCGCTGAAGGGCAAGGGCAACGTCGTCCGCCGCGCCTTCGCCGACATCGACGCCGACATCTACCTGCTCATCGACGGCGACGACACCTACGACGCCGCGGCCGCTCCCCGGATGATCGAGAAGCTGGTCCGCGAGAACCTCGACCACGTCGTCGGCGTACGCCGCGAGGTGGAGGGGTGCCAGAGCGCCGCCTACCGACCCGCCCACGCCACCGGCAACCGGGTGCTGAACCGGATCGTCGCCGCGATCTTCGGCGACAGCATGGGCGACATGCTCAGCGGCTACCGGATCTTCTCGCGCCGCTTCGTCAAGAGCTTCCCGGCGGTCTCGCGCGAGTTCGAGATCGAGACCGAGCTGACCGTGCACTCCCTGGCGCTGCGGATCCCCTCGACGTCGGTCAAGGTCGACTTCAAGGACCGCGCCGAGGGCAGCGAGTCCAAGCTGCGCACCTACCGCGACGGCTGGCGCATCCTCAACGTGATCCTCAGCCTGACCCGGCACGAGCGTCCGATCACCTTCTTCGGCGTGCTCGCCGGCCTCTCCGGGCTGCTGGCGATGGTGCTCGCCACCCCGGTGGCCGTGCAGTACCTCCAGACCAGCTTCGTCCCGCGGCTGCCGACCCTGCTCATCGCCGCGTTCCTGGTGGTGATCAGCTGCCTGGGTCTGATGGCCGGGCTGGTGCTCGACGGGATCCGCAAGTCCCGGCACGAGGCGACCAGGCTCTCCTACATGCGGCACCCGGCCGTGCGCGGCACCTACGTCACCGACCCCGCGCCCGCCCACTCCCCGCGGATGCACGCCCTCACGCTCACCGCGCCGGCGGTCTCGCAGGTCTCCTAGCGCAACGGGCGCACGTGCAGGCCGACCTCGGGGTCGACCACGACCTCCTGGGCGGCCGGCATGCCGTCGGCCACCAGCTCGGCGTCCACGGGCACGTTGCGCTTGATCAGCGCCAGCGCGATCGGGCCCGCCTCGTGGTGGCGCGCCGAGCTGCCGACGAAGCCGACCTCCCGCTCGCCGTGCAGGACCGGCGCGCCCCGCGTGGGCAGCTGGTTGGTGGAGCCGTCGAGGTGCAGCAGCGTCAGCCGGCGCGGCGGACGACCCAGCGTGTGCACGCGGGCAACGGTCTCCTGGCCGCGGTAGCAGCCCTTCTCGAGGTGGACCGCCGAGGGGATCCAGCCGACCTCGTTGGGGATCGTGCGATGGTCGGTGTCCTGGCCGAGGCGAGGCTCACCACGCCCGATGCGCAGCGCCTCGAAGGCCCACATGCCGCAGGGCGGACCGGCCGCCTCGGCGTACTTCTCCAGGTCGGCGCGGGGGAAGACGTCGTACTTCCCGCTGCCCAGGTCGCCCTCGCCCGCGGAACCGGCCACCCCACTGACCGGACGCCACGCCACGGCGAGCTCCTCGGTGAGGTCCTCGACCTCGACCCGCATCATGAACCGCATCCGGTCCAGCCACGCCGCCAGGGGCGCCGCCTCCCCCGGCTCCACGTGCGCGGTGAACACCTCGCCGTCGTCGACGCCGTACAGCGCATGCTCGACGTGGCCGTTGGGCGAGAGGACCAGGGCGACGGTGGGGACGCCGGGCTCGAGATGCTCGAGATGCTGGGTGGTCAGCGAGTGCAGCCACGCCAGCCGGTCGGGGCCGCTGACCCGGACCACCCCGCGGTGGGAGAGGTCCACGAACCCCTCGCCGCGCACCAGCGTGCGCTGCTCGCCGTTGAAGGAGCCGTAGTGGGCCGCCACCGGGGCATCGATCCCGTCGCCGCCGACGGCTCCGGGCAGGCCCAGGAGGGGACTCGGCGGCGCGCTCGGCGGTGCACTCTCCGGTGCGCCTGGCGGGGCTTCGCGTGCGTCACTCATCTGCCCAGTGTCCCGCACCCGGGCAAGGAGGCCTCCTCAGGCCCGCAGGCCGTAGGCGATCAGCCCGAGCAGCACGATCATCAGGCACACGAACAGGACGAGCTCCTGCCGCTTCGTCATCCGGCCGCGCGGCTCGACCGCGTGCCCGGTCGCGCGACGGCGCCAACGTTCGCCCGTGGTCCCCATGACCATCACATTAGGGAAGAACCGGCCCGCGAGCAGGCAAGACGTCTCATCCCTCACCTTGCTGGTCCAGTCCAGCACGACCACCCCGAGTGGCCTCCGAGCAGCGATGGTGGTCGACCAGCGATGGTGGTCGAGCAGCGATGGTGGTCGAGCAGCGAGCGAAGCGAGCGATCAGTCGAGACCCGAAGCGAGCGGATAGTCGAGACCCGCAGCGATGGTGGTCGAGCAGCGATGGTGGTCGAGCAGCGATGGTGGTCGAGCAGCGATGGTGGTCGAGCAGCGAGCGAGTGAGTCGAGCAGCGAGCCGAAGCGAGCGATCAGTCGAGACCCGAAGCGAGCGATCAGTCGAGACCCGAAGCGAGCGGATAGTCGAGACCCGGATCAGTCGAGACCCGGTCAGTCGAGACCACGGACGTCGACTCCACGCGCTTGATGGCGTCCGCCGCATGGCTCGATCACGCCGGCCTGCCGAAGACCAAGCCCACCCGGTTCGAGCTGTTCGAGGTGGCCCGGGAAGAAGGTCGAGGTCCTGCGCACCTCCCAGGGCGGCGTCAACTGGCTGATGAAGGTCGTCTAACCCGCTCCGCCCTCCCGACACTTCGCGCAGGTCCCGAACACGGTGAGGTGGCCGTAGTCGGGCTCGAACCCGTGCTCGACGGCCAGCCCGGAGAGCGCCTGCTCCATCTCCTCGCGCCCCACCGAGATCACCCTGCGGCAACCGCGGCACACGAAGTGGGCGTGCTCGTGCCCGGTGGCGGAGTGGTAGGTCGGCGCCCGGTCACTGAGATGTGTGTGCCGGATCAGCCCGAGCTCGTTGAGCAGCTCCAGGGTCCGGTAGACAGTGGACAGGTTGATCGACTGCGCGTGGGTGCGCACCTCGGCGTACACCTCGTCGGGAGTGGCGTGCCCCAGCGTCTCCACGGCGGCCAGCACCAGCTCGCGTTGCGGGGTGAGCCGGTGCCCGCTGGCGCGCAGCCGCTCCTGCCAGTCCTGGGCGGAGCCGGACGCGCTGCTCGAGCCGGTCGTGGCCACGGCTACTGCCTCTTGAGCTGGGCATGCGTGTGCGGCTGCAGCTCCTTGCCCATGGCGGCCATGTCGAAGGCGTAGAGCAGGTCGCCGTTGACGTAGCCGTAGAGGCGCTTGCCGCCGGTGTACTCCTTGGCGGTGGCGGTGCGTACGACGGCGTCGGTGCTGACCTCGAAACGGGGCTGGTCGGTGTGCAGCTCGCCGTGCCAGGTCTCCACGAAGCCGGTGTTGTGCGCCAGCAGCAGCTCGAGCGAGCCGTCCTCCTGAGGCCGCAGGAAGCCGGTCTCCTGAGCCGCCTCACGCACGTGGTTGCCCTGCTCGTCGACGATCCAGGCGCGGGCGAGATAGTGGATGAACGGGCGGCCGTCCTGCTGGAAGATCAGCTCCTGGCCGAACTGGAACGGCTCGATCGTCTCGTACTCGCCGTGCCCGTTGCCCGCCCACGTGCCCAGCAGCCACGCCAGCCGGGCGCAGTTGGGGTGGATGTTGTCGGGGATCTCGAAGGGCATCGGTCAGTGCTCCCTGGGCTCGTGGGGGTCGGTCGGTTCCATCGTGCGCTTCATGCGGCGCAGGCCGACCAGGGCGATCACTCCGACACCCAGCACGGTCGCGGCCAGCACCACGACGACGAAGGCTTCCATGGACGGGAGTCTAGGGTCGAACCATGCGTTCTCTTGTGATCAAGTGCACGGCGGGTGCGGAGGATCCGGAGCGGTGCAACCAGGCCTTCACGGTCGCGGCCGCCGGGGTGGCCGCCGGGGCGCGGGTGTCGCTGTGGCTGACCGGCGAGGCCGCCTGGTTCGGCGTACCCGGGCGGGCCGAGGAGTTCGAGCTGGACCTGGCCACGCCGTTGGCCGAGCTGCGCGACCTGGTCCTCGCCGACGGCAGCCTCACCGTGTGCAGCCAGTGTGCCCGGCGCCGGGGCATCATCGAGGCCGACCTGGTCGACGGCGCCCGCATCGCCGGCGCCGCCGCCTTCACCGAGCAGGCCCTCGCCGAGCACGCCCAGGCCCTCGTCTACTGACTCGACCCGCCACCGGCCCCGGATGGTGGTCGAGCAGCCATGGTGGTCGAGCAGCGATGGTGGTCGAGCAGCGAGCGAAGCGAGCGGATAGTCGAGACCCGGTGGTCGAGCAGCGAGCGCAGCGAGCGGTCAGTCGAGACCCGGTGGTCGAGCAGCGAGCGCCAGCGAGCGGTCAGTCGAGACCACGTACGCCGCTGGGGTGTCGAGCAGCGATGGTGGTCGAGCAGCGAGCGCCAGCGAGCGGTCAGTCGAGACCACGGTGGTCGAGCAGCGAGCGCCAGCGAGCGGTAGTCGAGACCCGGTGGTCGAGCAGCGAGCGCCAGCGAGCGGTCAGTCGAGACCCGGTGGTCGAGCAGCGAGCGCCAGCGAGCGGTCAGTCGAGACCACGTACGCCGCTGGGGGTGTCGAACAGCCGACGGTCACTCGGGCCTGTTCGCCCCACGTTTCATCCACCCGTGTCGACCCCGACTCAGCTGCGGCAGATCATCGATCCTGCCGTCTATCAACGCCTCACGCTTGGCCCGCGACCAGTTCTGGATCTGCTTCTCGGCGAAGAAGGCGTCTCGAACGCTGTCGAACTCCATCGCCCAGACCAGCTCAACCGGTCGGCGACTCGCGGTGTACTTCGCGCCACCCCCGTGGTTGTGCTGCTGGATCCGCGCGGGGAGATTGATCGTGCTCCCGACGTAGTAGGAGTCGTCGGAGCAGCGGACGATGTATGCCCAAGCCATGCTCCGGACGGTGGCATGCGGCTCGATGGGGATCCATGACGAAAGGTCAGGCTGTGGACAAGTCTGATCCGCGGGGGTTTGTGGTCTCGTCTGACCGCTCGCTTCGGGTCTCGACTATCCGCTCGCTCCGCTCGCTGCTCGACCACCATCGCTGCTCGACCACCCCCCGGCGGCGTACGTGGTCTCGGCTGACCGCTCGCTTCGGGTCTCGACTATCCGCTCGCTACGCTCGCTGCTCGACCACCATCGCTGCTCGACCACGGGGTCTCGACTGACCGCTCGCTTCGGGTCTCGACTGACCGCTCGCTACGCTCGCTGCTCGACCACCATCGCTGCTCGACCACCCTCGCGGCGTACGTGGTCTCGACTATCCGCTCGCTCCGCTCGCTGCTCGACCACCATCGCTGCTCGACCACCCCCCGGCGGCGTACGTGGTCTCGACTATCCGCTCGCTCCGCTCGCTGCTCGACCACCATCGCTGCTCGACCACCATCGCTGCTCGACCACCGTCGCTGCTCGACCGGGGGGGGGGGGATAGCGTCGCGGCATGGGAGACCTGCTGATCACGGTGGCGCCGACGGGGGCGGAGACGGCGAAGTCGGACTTCCCGCAGCTGCCCACGACGCTGGCGGAGCTCGTGGAGACCGCGCAGCGATGCGAGGCCGCGGGGGCGGCGATGATCCACGTGCACATCCGCGACGCCGAGCACCGGCCGACGCTGGACCCGCAGCGGCTCGCCGAGACCGTGGCCGCGCTGCGGCAGAGCACGGACCTCGTCGTGCAGCTCTCCACCGGCGGGTCGGTGCACGACGCCCTGGAGGACCGGCTGCGTGTCCTCGACGCCGCGCCGGACTCGTGCAGCCTGACCATGGGCACCACGAACTTCGGCGACGACGTGTTCCTCAACCCCTGGCCGTTCGTCTGCGACCTCTACCAGCTCAGCCAGGAGCGCGAGGTGGTGCCGGAGTTCGAGCTGTTCGACCTCGGCCACGTCGCCGCGCTGCACCGGCTGCTGGGCAGGTACGGCCTCCCCCACGGCGGCCGCGTGCACGTCGACCTGGTGATGGGGGTCCCCGGCGGCATGCCCGGGACGGCCGACGCCCTCGTGGCGGCCGTCGCGAGCCTGCCGGCGCAGACCACCAGCTGGTCGGCGACCGGGATCGGGCGCTCCACGCTCGCGGTGGCCCTGGCCTCGCTGGCCAAGGGCGGGCACCTGCGCGTGGGGATGGAGGACGTCCTCACCCTCGCCAAGGGAGTCCCGGTCGAGCACAACGAGCAGCTGGTGGCCCGCGCCGTCGAGCTCGGCCGCCTCGCCCAGCGCACCCCGATGACGCCCACCGAGGCCCGCGGTCTCCTCGGGACGGCCTGAGCACGGTGCGCGCCGTACTCCAGCGAGTCACCTCCGCCTCGGTCACCGTCGCGGGACAGGTCGTCGGACGCCTCGACGAGCCCGGCCTCGTCGTCCTCCTCGGCGTCACCCACGACGACGGCCCCGGCGAGGTGGCGTGGATGGTCCGCAAGATCCGGGACCTGCGGATCATGCGCGAGGAGAGGTCCGTGGCCGACCTCGGCGCCCCCGTGCTGGTGGTCAGCCAGTTCACGTTGTACGGCGACACGCGCAAGGGGCGCCGGCCTACGTGGCAGGCGGCCGCCCCGGGAGAGGTCTCCGAGCCCCTCTACGACGCGGTGTGCGCGGGTCTCGAGGAGGCCGGCACCCGGGTGCAGCAGGGCGTCTTCGGTGCGCAGATGTCCGTGGAGCTGGCCAACGACGGTCCGGTGACCCTGGTCATCGAGTCGCCCGGCCGATCTCGACCTCGCTGATCGCGGTGGTGTTGCGGGGCCCCTTCTTCACCGAGAGGATCTCGAGCTCGACCTTGTCGGTCTCGGTGCGGGGCACCCGCATCAGCCGCAGGCTGCGGTCGTCGGCCGAGCCGTCCAGCTTCTGCTCGACGGAGGTCTTGCCGATCGTCCAGCGCACCTTGGTCACGCGGTCGTTCTGGGCGTAGCGGTCGGCGCCGCTCTTGTCGTCGGTCTTGGCGTAGCCGGGGATCAGCCCGACCTCGCCGACCGCGGTCTTCTCCGGCAGCGTGAAGGTGATCTTCTCGCCGGTCGCGGCGCCCTTGCACCGCCAGGCGGTGTCGGCCACCCCGTCGGTGAGGTTCTCCGCGCCATAGCTGACCTGGTGCCCGCTGGCGTCCTTGCTCGGCTTCGAGGTGCAGCCGACCGACGCCTTCACCCCGCCCACGGGCTCCACCTTGCCGTCCCAGGTGCCCTTCCCGGGCTTCTGCGTGGTCACCGGCTGGGTCTCCTGGGCGGAGGCACCCTCGCTGAGCACGACGCTCGGCTGCGCCCCGGGGCCGGTGTCGTCGCCGAGCTTCTCGGAGAAGGCGCGCCCGACGGCGTACGCGCCGAGGATCAGCAGCAGCGCCAGCACCGCGAGCAGCGCCGGCACGAACCAGGTCGACTCGCTGAGCCGTTCGAAGAAGGTCGGGTCGTCCTCGTAGGACTCCGTGCGGTGGGTGCCGACGGCCAGTCGCCCGGGTCGCCGCGGCAGCTCCTCGAGCTCGTCGGTGCCCGAGCCCTCCGGGTCGCCCTCGATCCCGGGCAGGATGTCGGCGCCGTGGTCGGCCCGGCGCGGGGAGCCCTCGGTCTGGTCCGCGAGGGCTCGCTCGTACGCCGCCCGATAGGCAGCCGCGAACTCCTCGGGCACCTCGGGGGGCATCGAGCCCGACTGGGAGCCCGGCGGGGTGGATCCAGACACCCTTCGAGCGTAGCGAAGCGAAAACCGGCCCCCCGACCGGCAGATCGGTCAGGGGGCCGGCGCGGGCCGAGCGAGCGAGTGTTCGAGGGTCAGACGGAGACCTCGACCTCGCGGACCGACCCGATCTCGGCGGTCACCTCGGTGTCCACCGGATCTGTCTTCGGTGCCAGGGTACGCAGCGTCCAGCTGCCCGGGCCAGCGAAGAACCGGAAGTGTCCGGTCGCCGACGTGGGCACCTCGGCGGTGAACTCACCGCTGCGGTCGAGCAGGCGCACGTAGGCGTTGCCCACCGGAGCGCCGCCCTTGAGGACCTGACCCTGGATGATCGCCTCCTTCTTGACGTCGATCCCGTCGAGGGAGAGGCCGCCCTCCATTGCTCCGCACATGTCGTTCTCCTTGTTGAGTTTGGTTGGTTTCGGGTGGTGGTCTCGACTGACCGCTCGCTACGGGTCTCGACTGACCGCTCGCTTCGGGTCTCGACTATCCGCTCGCTTCGGGTCTCGACTATCCGCTCGCTTCGCTCGCTGCTCGACCACCATCGCTGCTCGACCACCGGGTCTCGACTATCCGCTCGCTTCGCTCGCTGCTCGACCACCATCGCTGCTCGACCACCGGGTCTCGACTGACCGCTCGCTTCGGGTCTCGACTATCCGCTCGCTCCGGGTCTCGACTGTCCGCTCGCTCCGCTCGCTGCTCGACCACCATCGCTGCTCGACCACCGGGTCTCGACTGACCGCTCGCTGGCGCTCGCTGCTCGACTATCCGCTCGCTCGGGTCTCGACTGACCGCTCGCTTCGGGTCTCGACTATCCGCTCGCTCCGGGTCTCGACTGTCCGCTCGCTCCGCTCGCTGCTCGACCACCATCGCTGCTCGACTAGCTGCTCGACCACCGTGAAGGGATCAGGCGTCGCCGGGCTCGTCGCCGAGGGCCACGGGCACGCCGACCAGCGAGCCGTACTCGGTCCAGGAGCCGTCGTAGTTCTTGACGTTCTCCTGGCCCAGCAGCTCCTTGAGCACGAACCAGGTGTGGCTGGAGCGCTCCCCGATGCGGCAGTAGGCGATGGTGTCCTTGTCCCAGTCGACACCGGCCTCGGAGTAGATCTTCTTCAGCTCGTCGTCGGACTTGAAGGTGCCGTCGTCGTTGGCCGCCTTGCTCCACGGCACGCTGGCAGCGGTCGGGATGTGGCCGGCGCGCTGGGCCTGCTCCTGCGGGAGGTGCGCCGGGGCGAGCAGCCGCCCGGCGTACTCGTCGGGGCTGCGCACGTCGACGAGGTTCTGCGCGCCGATGGCCGCGACGACCTCGTCGCGGAACGCCCGGATCGACTGGTCCTGCTCGGTGGCGGTGTAGCTGGTCCTCTCGCGCTGGGTGGCGTCGTCGGTCAGCTCACGACTGTCGAGCTCCCACTTCTTGCGGCCGCCGTCGAGGAGCTTGACGTCCTGGTGGCCGTAGAGCTTGAAGTACCAGTACGCGTAGGCGGCGAACCAGTTGTTGTTGCCGCCGTAGAGCACGACGGTGTGGTCGTTGCCCACGCCCCGGTCCGACAAGAGGGCCTCGAACTGCCCCTTGTCGACGAAGTCGCGGCGGACCTGGTCCTGCAGGTCGGTGGTCCAGTCGAGCTTGATGGCTCCCCGGATGTGGCCCTTGTCGTAGGAGGTGGTGTCCTCGTCGACCTCGACCAGCACGATGCTGGGGTCGTCGAGGTGCTCCTCCACCCAGTCGGCGGTGACCAGTGCGGTTTCGCGGCTCATGCGAGTGCCTCTTCTTCCTTGTTGTGGGACGTGCGGTAGGTGACTGACGTCGTGGCGCCAGCCGGTGGGTGGGACAGGCTGCCGGGCGCCAGGCGGCGGAGCAGCAGGTACATCTCGCAGCCCAGGCAGAAGCCGAAGACCGCGTTGAGCAGCGCCGCCGCCAGCGCGAACCCGATGGCGACCGCCCCCAGCAGGACCGCGCCGGAGAGGTACCCGGCCAGTCCCACGACGGCGAAGGCCAGCCCCACGCCCTGCGCGAAGCGGGGCGGCTGCGGGTCCTCGAGGTGGGCCGGCGCCGCCAGGTGGGGGCGGACCAGGGTGCGGAACAGGTACGCCGCCGGGGTGCGCTGGACGCCGAGACCGACGCCTGTGGCGAAGAGCACCGCCTGGACGGCCAGCAGTGCCACCCCCCACGGCGACGGGGCGGTGATCAGCGTGATGGCGAGCACGACGCTGGTCAGCGTCGCGTTGAACTGCGGCCCGCGTGGGTCGATCTGCATCTGGGAGGTCTCCTGGGTCCTGGGGCATGCCGCATCCCGGGCGGCCCGACCGTGGTCGGGGCAGGATGGGCAGACGTGGCGGTGCGGCCGGTCAGGACATCTGACACAGCGACGAGCGCACGCGGCAGTGGTCCACTGCGCGGCGACGGGTCAGCCAGGTCGAGCTCATGGGAGCAGCGTAGGCATCGGCGCCGCGGGCTCCTAAAGTGCGTCTCAACATTCGAGCAGAGGGTCCATATCGCGGACACGAGGGAGGCACGTTAGGCTCCGGCAGGTGAAGACAGCGTTCATCACCGGCGTGACCGGCCAGGACGGCTCCTACCTGGCCGAGTTCCTGCTGGGCAAGGGGTACGACGTCCACGGGTTGGTGCGCCGCTCCTCGATGCTCAACCGCACCCGGATCGACCACCTGCACCACCACGAGCGGCTGCACCTGCACTACGGCGACCTCACCGACGGCGTCAGCCTGGTCAACCTGGTGCGCAGCATCGAGCCGGACGAGGTCTACAACCTCGGCGCGATGAGCCACGTGAAGGTGTCCTTCGAGATGCCCGACTACACCGCCTCGACCAACGCGATCGGCACCCTCCGACTGCTCGAGGCGATCCGTGCGGCCGGCCTGGACTGCCGCTTCTACCAGGCCTCCACCTCGGAGATGTTCGGCCAGACCTCCCCGCCGCAGGACGAGAACTCGAAGTTCCACCCGCGCTCCCCCTACGGGTCCTCCAAGCTCCAGGCGCACTGGGTGACGGTCAACTACCGGGAGGCCTACGGCCTCTTCGCGGTCTCCGGGATCCTGTTCAACCACGAGTCCCCGCGCCGGGGGGAGAACTTCGTGACCCGCAAGATCACCAAGGCCGTCGCAGCCATCGAGGCCGGTGTGGAGGACCACGTCACGCTCGGCAACCTCGACGCGATCCGGGACTGGGGCTACGCCCCCGAGTACGTCGAGGGCATGTGGCGGATGCTCCAGCAGGACCAGCCCGACGACTTCGTGCTCGCCACCGGCGAGGGCCACTCGGTGCGGGAGTTCTGCGAGGCGGCGTTCGCCCACGTCGGTCGCGACTGGCGCGACCACGTGCGCTTCGACGAGAGCTTCACCCGGCCCGCGGAGGTCGACGCGCTGATCGGCAACGCCTCCAAGGCACACCGCGAGCTGGGCTGGAAGGCCCACACCACCGCCCTCGACCTCGCCCGGCTGATGGTGGACGCCGACATCGAGGAGATCGCCCGCTTCCTGGACCGGTAGCAGGCTCAGGTCTCCTCGACCGTGCGGCCGAGGGCGGCCAGCACCTGCTGCTTCGTCGGCGCGCCCGTCGCACGGGTCACCTCGACCCCGCTGTCGCTGAGCACGAGGGTCGTGGGGGTGCGCAGGATCCCGAGGCGGCGTACGACGTCGAGGTGGTGCTCGGCGTCCACCTCGATGTGCGCGACGCCGGGGGTGGTCCCCGCCACGTCCTCCAGGACCCGGCGGGTGGCCCGGCACGGCGCGCAGAAGGCCGAGGAGAACTGCAGCAGGGTCGCCCGCTCGCCGAGGTCCCCCGCCCAGGGGGTGCCCTCGAGCAGCGAGACCGGCGAGGAGGCGGCCGGGGCCGACCCCTGCTCGGCCGCAGGCGCCCCGTGCACCCGGTGGGTGCCGCGGAAGCGACCGTCGGTGACCGCGCGGAACAGCCCGAACGCCAGCGCGGCGACGACCGCCACGAGAAGGACCCACACACCAGTGCTCATGGGGGGCTCAACGACGACAGGGACAAAAGGCTTCCCTCCGATGTCGCTCGACCACCGGTGGTGGTCGAGCAGCGATGGTGGTCGAGCAGCGATGGTGGTCGAGCAGCGACGGTGGTCGAGCAGCGACGGTGGTCGAGCGGACAGTCGAGACCCGGAGCGAGCGGACAGTCGAGACCCGGAGCGAGCGGACAGTCGAGACCCGGAGCGAGCGGACAGTCGAGACCCGGAGCGAGCGGACAGTCGAGACCCGGAGCGAGCGGACAGTCGAGACCCGGAGCGAGCGGACAGTCGAGACCCGAAGCGAGCGGTCAGCCGAGACCCGGAGAGGTCAGCCGCCGGCGAACGGGGGCAGGAACTCCACCGTCGCGCCCGGCTGCACCACCACGGTGGCCGGGTCGTCGGTCGTGACCGGCCGGTCTCCGACCATCATCGAGCAGCAGGCGAGCACCTGGGCGAACCGCTGGGAGTCGGCGTGGACCTCGCGGGCCCGGGCGACGAGGTCGGCCAGGGTCACCGGGCCGCCCACCTCCAGGGCGTCCACATCGGTGCCCGCCGCCGCCCGCGCGGAGGCCCAGTAGCGCAGCGTGATGTGTCCGATGTTCGTCATCTGCTCAGGTGCACCGCCCACATTGGATATCCTGCCCTATCGCAGAAGGACGTCCACCAGCAAGGACGGTGGTGGCGCGACCGGCTCAACCACCGCTGTTGGGAGGTGCCATGGGCACCGTGCTCCTGTTGACGAAGGCGCTGCAGCCCTCCGCCGAGGTGCTGCCCGGGCTCGCACTCCTCACCCACCAGGTCAAGATCCTGCCCGCCGAGGGCAGCGCGCTGCTGGAGGCCCCCAGCCACGACCTGCTGCTGGTCGACGGACGTCGCGAGCTCGCCCAGGCCCGCGACCTGTGCCGGCTGATCAGGACCACCGGCTCGGACCAGCCCGTGCTGCTGATCGTCACCGAGGGCGGACTCGCCGTGGTTGCGGCCGACTGGGGCATGGACGACGTGCTCCTCGAGACCGCCGGCCCCGCGGAGATCGAGGCCCGCCTCCGGGTCGCCCTCGGCAGGCTGGCTGCGCGCAGCGCCGACGGGGACGCCGACTCCCACATCATCCGCTCCGGCGAGGTGGTGGTCGACGAGGCGACGTACACCGCGAAGCTCAGCGGGCGCGTGCTCGACCTGACCTTCAAGGAGTTCGAGCTGTTGAAGTACCTCGCCCAGCACCCCGGGCGCGTCTTCACCCGCGACCAGCTGCTCCAGGAGGTGTGGGGCTATGACTACTTCGGAGGCACCCGCACCGTCGACGTCCACGTCCGGCGGCTGCGCGCGAAGCTCGGCACCGACAACGAGAAGCTGATCGGGACCGTGCGCAACGTGGGCTACCGGTTCGTGCTGCCCAGCCGCGACCAGGCGGCCGCCGACCTCGACACCGTCAGCGGCACAGGCAGCGACACAGGCAGCGACACAGGCAGCGTGACGGGCAGCGGCGACGACCGTGCCGAGGCACCGGCGCACGAAGGCTCCTCGGCCGGCTGAGCCCTCCCCGCCCGCGCGCGGCGCGACGTGACCTAGCCTCGGGTCATGGAGCACACGGAGCGGATCGGCCCCGAGGACTTCGACTGGGCAGCCACCGACGGACCGGCAGCAGCGGTACGCCGGGTGGCCCGCGCCGCGACCGCCGTGGACGGCGCCGCCACCCTGAACGAGCAGGCTGCCCTCCAGCTGAAGCACCGTGGGCTGCGCGACGCCGACCTCTGGGTCGTGAGGGGCATGAACGGCGAGGGACAGGGGTTCGCCCTGCGGCACGGCGACGTCCTGGACCTCGCAGTGCACCCCGAGGCCCGGGGCCAGGGTCTCGGCACCGCCCTGGCCGCCGAGGCGCTGCCCGCCGGTCGCCGGGTCGAGGCCTGGTCCCACTGCGACCACCCCGCCGCCGGCCACCTCGCCACGCGGTTCGGGATCGCCCGGGAACGCGAGCTGAACATCATGCGCAGATCACTGGTGGACCCGCTGGGCGAGGTCGCGCTCCCCGCGGGCGTGACCATCCGGGGATTCCGGCCCGGTGACGAGCAGGCCCTGCTGGAGGTCAACGCCCACGCATTCGCCCACCACCCCGAGCAGGGCGAGATGACCCTGGAGGACTTCCGCGAGCGCACCGGCGAGTCGTGGTTCGACCCGGCCGGGCTGCTGCTCGCCGTACCCACCGGGGAGGGGGCTGCTGGCGAGCTGCCCTCGCTGCTGGGCTTCCACTGGACCAAGGTGCACCGCGAGGAGGACCCGCCCTTCGGCGAGGTCTACGTGGTCGCGGTCAACCCCAAGGCCGCCGGCCGCGGGCTCGGCACCGCCCTCACCCTCGCCGGGCTGCGCCACCTCCAGGACCAGGGGCTCACCTCGGTGCTGCTCTACGTCGACGGGGACAACGCGCCCGCCATCGCCGTCTACACCGCCCAGGGCTTCGCGGTCGAGCGCACCGAGGTCCAGTACCGCGGCACCTCCACCGGCGGCCCGACATCTCCCCCTCCCGAATAGCCCCCCCTCCCACCGGATAGTCCGAGCCCACCGGATAGTCCGAGACGTTCTCGTCCTCTCAGGGCGGATTCCACAACCGAAACGTCTCGGACTATCCGGGTTGGGGCTGGGGGGTGGGTGCGCGTCAGGGGAGGCTGTGGATTGCGGGAGCAGGTGCGGGGAGGTTTCGGCACGCTGCTCCGATGGCAGCACGCAACCACTACGTCCCACCTCCCTTCGACGAGCGTCGACCGGGTCTGGTGCTGCCGGTCCGGGTCGACCCGCTCGGCGTGACGGGCCCCACCCCGGGGCAGGCACGCGGGCCGCACTGGCGGCGTACGAGCCGGGGGTACTACGTGCCGGCCTGGGTCGACCAGGCGGTGGTGGAGCAGCGGATCCTGGAGGCCGCGGTCGTGCTGCCCGAGGTGGGCGGGATCACCGGCTGGGCGTCGTTGCGCTGGCTCGGCGGCAGCTGGTTCGACGGCCTCGACCGCGGCGGGCGAGCAACGCTGCCGGTGGACCTGGCGACCTGCTACGACGACATCCGCAGCCAGCCGGGGTACGTCGTGCACCAGGAGCGGCTCGGTCCCCGCGAGCTGATCGTCCGGGACGGGGTCTGCTCGACCACGGCGGTGCGCTCGCTCTGCTTCATGATGCGCTACGCGTCTGACGTGCGGGAGGCCACGCGCGCGATGGACCTGGCGGCGTACTCCGACCTCGTCTCGATCGGCGAGTTCACGGCCTACGCGCTCGAGCATCCCGGGTGGACCGGCATCCCCCAGGCGCGGGACGCGGCCAAGCTCGCCGACGAGAACAGCTGGTCGGGGTGGGAGACCTGGATGCGGATGCTCTGGAGGCTGGATGCAGGGTTCCCGCCGCCGTTGTGCAACCAGCCCGTCTTCGATCGCGCCGGCCGCCACATCGCCACCCCGGACCTCCTTGATCTCGAGGCCGGGGTGGCGGGCGAGTACAACGGGGCGCTCCACCTCGAGGGCGCCCAGAACTCCCACGACATCGCGCGCGAGAACAGGGTGCGCAACTTCGGTCTCGAGCCGTTCACGATCGTGGCCAGTGACATCGCGCATCCCGAACAGGCGGTCCAACGCATGGCCGACGCCCGCCGGCGGGCCATGTGGGCCCCGGAGTCGAGGCGACCCTGGACCATCGAGCCACCCCGCTGGTGGATCCCGACGCACACGGTCGAGCAGCGCCGCGCGCTCACCGCCGACCAGCGGGCCCGGCTGCTGCGCGGCCGGGTGTCCTGAGCGGCGTACCGGGCCGGATAGTCCGAGACGTTCCGGTAGCAAATTCCCGCTAGGTACGACGCGAACGTCTCGGACTATCCAAATCGGGCAGGCTCTCTCGAGCCATCCAGGTCAGGCGAGCGCCACCCGGAGACGGTCGGCGATCTCGGTGACGTGGGCGCGGGCCTCGGTGCCGGCGCCGACGACGTGCACGAAGCCGTGGATCATCGAGGGGTAGCGGGTGAGCTCGACCTCGACCCCGTGCTCGCCCAGCAGTCGAGCGTAGGCCTCGCCCTCGTCGCGCAGCGGGTCGAAGCCGGCGGTGACGACGTGGGCCGGCGCCAGGCCCTCGGGGAACTCGGCGCGGCGCAGCACCGAGGCGTCCGGGTGGGACTTGTCCGCCCCAGGAGCGAAGTAGGCCTCCTCGGCACCGTCCATGAACTCCTCGGTGAGCACGAACCCTGCCCCGAATCGCCGACGGCTCTCGGTGCGCTCGACGAAGTCGGTGCCGGGGTAGATCAGCAGCTGGTGGGCCAGCGGCAGCCCCTCCTGCGCCGCGTGCACCGCCGTGGACGCCGACAGCGAGCCACCGGCCGAGTCGCCTCCGACCGCGAGCCGGGACGGGTCGGCGCCGACCTCCTCGCAGTGCTCCACCAGCCAGTCGTACGCCGCCCAGCAGTCGTGCACCGCGGCCGGGAACGGGTGCTCGGGCGCGAGCCGGTAGTCGACCGCGAGCAGCTGCACCCCCGACCGCTCGGCCAGGAACCGGCAGGCGGGGTCGTGGCTCTCCAGGTCGCCGTACATCCAGCCGCCGCCGTGCAGGAACAGCATCGTCGGCGCCGGGGAGGCACCCGTCCGCTCGGTCGGCGTGTAGAGCCGGGCACGCAACGGGCCCGCGGCGCCGTCGACCTCGAGCTCGCGCAGCGCCCCGATCGGCTGGTGGCCGCCGACCAGCAGCTGCTGGCGCCGCAGCTCGGTGCGCGCCTCCTCCAGCGGCAGCGTCTCGGCCGCGGGGACGCGAGCCAGCTGCTTGAGCCGCAGCATCAGCTGGATCTCGGAGGCGAGCACCTGCCCGTCCAGCTCGACCGGTCGGCCGCTCAGACGGCGTTGCACTCCGCCGGGCAGACCCAGCGCGAGTCGGAACAGGGCGGACTGGAGACGGAACCACGGATCGGACACCGACGAAACATACGTCGTCCACCGTTCACCTTGCAGTGACAGACTTCACCCATGACGAGCGAGAGCTTCCAGTCCGCGGTCGGGTCCGACACCGAGGAGGGACCTCTCGACCCCAGTCTGCGGGTGGTGCCCGCCGACATCTTCGACGTGGACCCGCCCTACGACCCCGAGGAGACCCAGTTCTCCCCGGGCGAGTTCGAGGACCGGTTCCTGGACCGCGAGCTGTCCTGGCTGCGGTTCAACCAGCGGGTGCTCGAGCTCGCCGAGAACGACACGCTGCCGCTGCTGGAACGCGCCCGGTTCCTGGCGATCTTCGCCAGCAACCTCGACGAGTTCTTCATGGTCCGCGTGGCTGGGCTCAAGCGTCGCATCGCCGCGGGTGTGGCGGTGCGGGCGGCGTCCGGCCTGATGCCCCGCGAGGTGCTGGAGCAGATCTGGGACAAGACCTCGGACCTGATGTCGCGCCACGCCCGGGTGTTCTCCGAGGAGATCATCCCGGCGCTCAACGAGGAGCACATCGACCTGGTGCGCTGGTCGGACCTGGACCGGGAGGAGCAGAAGCAGTGCAAGCGCCTGTTCAAGGATCGGATCTTCCCGGTGCTCACCCCGCTCGCCGTCGACCCGGCGCACCCGTTCCCCTACATCTCCGGGCTCTCCTTGAACCTGGCCGTGCTGGTGCGCAACCCCAAGACCGACAAGGAGCACTTCGCGCGCGTCAAGGTGCCACCGATCTTCAGCCGGTTCGTGCCGCTGGGCAACCAGCGGTTCGTGCCCCTGGAGGACGTCATCGGCGAGCACCTCAAGCGGCTGTTCCCGGGGATGGAGATCCTCAGCGTCAACACCTTCCGGGTCACCCGCAACGAAGACCTCGAGGTCGAGGAGGACGACGCGGAGAACCTGCTCAAGGCGCTGGAGAAGGAGCTGCTGCGGCGCCGCTTCGGCCCACCGGTGCGCCTGGAGGTCGAGGAGAACATCGACGAGCACGTGCTCGAGCTGCTCACCGGCGAGCTGCGGGTCACCCAGGAGGAGGTGTTCCGCCTTCCCGGTCCGCTGGACCTGCGGGGGCTGCACGACATCGCCGACCTCGACCGCGAGGACCTGAAGTACCCCAACTTCATCCCCGCCACCCACTCCAGCCTCGCCCCGGTCGAGTCGGCCTCCCCCGTCGACGTGTTCAAGGCGCTGCAGCGTGGCGACGTGCTGCTGCACCACCCCTACGACTCCTTCAGCACCTCGGTGCAGCGCTTCATCGAGCAGGCCGCGGCCGACCCGCACGTGCTGGCGATCAAGCAGACCCTCTACCGCACCTCGGGTGACTCCCCGATCATCGACGCCCTGGTCGATGCCGCCGAGGCCGGCAAGCAGGTGCTGGTGATCGTGGAGATCAAGGCTCGCTTCGACGAGCAGGCCAACATCCGCTGGGCCCGCAAGCTGGAGCACGCCGGCTGCCACGTGGTCTACGGCCTGGTCGGCCTGAAGACCCACTGCAAGCTGTCGATGGTGGTGCGCGACGAGCCCGAGGGGATCCGCCGCTACACCCACATCGGCACCGGCAACTACAACCCCAAGACGGCCCGGCTCTACGAGGACTTCGGGCTGCTCACCACCGACGAGGCGATCGGCGAGGACGTCGCGCACCTGTTCAACAACCTCAGCGGCTACTCGCGCAACGCCTCCTACGCCGAGCTGCTGGTCGCCCCGGACTCGGTGCGCCGCGGCCTGGTCGAGGCCATCCGCGCCGAGACCGCGCACCACCGGGCCGGTCGACCGGCGCGGATCCGGATCAAGGCCAACTCGATCGTCGACGAGGCCACCATCGACGCGCTCTACATGGCCTCGCGAGCGGGCGTGCCGGTGGACCTGCTGATCCGGGGCATCTGCGCGGTCCGCCCCGGTGTTCCCGGGCTCTCCGAGACGATCCGGGTGCGCTCGGTCCTGGGCCGCTACCTCGAGCACAGCCGCATCATGTGGTTCGAGAACGGCGGGGAGCCACTGGCCTGGATCGGCTCCGCGGACCTGATGCACCGCAACCTCGACCGCCGCGTGGAGGTGCTGGTCAAGCTGCCCTCCGGCGCGGAGGTGCGCGAGGTCGGCGAGCTGCTCGAGCTCGCCTTCGACCAGCACACGGCCGCGTGGGAGCTGGACTCCGACGGCACCTGGACGCAGGCCACCTCGCCCGAGGGCGAACGGCTGCGCAACCTGCAGGAGCAGCTGATCCAGACCCACAAGCGCCGCCGGGCCCGCCTCGGAGCCTGAGAGCGACCGGCCCGAACGACAGGCCCGAGCGACCGGCCCGAGCGACCGGCCCGAGCACCAGGCCCGAACGACCGGCCCGAGCACCAGGCCGGCGCTCAGCCGGTGCCGGTGTCGGTCTCCACGAGGTCCTCGCGGTGGTGGGACTCGGCGAGGGTGCGCAGCCGGTCGAGGTCGATGGCCCCCTTGGCGGCCACGGCGACGCGCAACGGCGTCGCCGCGGTGACGGTCGACGTGCGGCGGCTGTCCTCGAGGAGGGCCCGCTCGCCGATCACGGCCCCGGGCCCGAGCTCGGCCAGACCGGCACCGTCGACGTCGACCCGCGCGACGCCGTCCAGGATCAGGTAGAGCTCGTCGCCGACGTCCCCCTGCCGGGTCAGCTGCGTGCCCTCGGGCAGGTTGCGGATCTCCGGGCGAGCACCGCCGTGCATGATGTCGGTGGCCAGCTGGCGCTCGAGCCGGCTCTCCACCTCGACCACGAGGGCGGGTCGGTCGTGGTCGGCCCACGGCGTGCGCACGCCGAAGGAGTGCGCCATCCAGCGTCCCTGGTCGGCGAGCCCGCTCTTGAGCACGATGTCGCCGTCGGCGGCGTACACCCAGTGCCGCGGGAACGAGCTCGCCCCGGTCAGCTCCACGTCGCTGGACCCGTCGGGCCGCAGCGTCAACGCGAGGGTCGTCCACACCAGCGGCGCCTGCCAGCGGAGGTACGGCGGGTGCGGCACCGGCCGCGGCAACGGCACCCCGGTGCGACCGCCGACGGTCTGCACGAACCGCACCGCCCCGTCGACGTGCTCCGGCTCGGAGCGCAGCACCGGGAGCGACGCGGCCCGGAAGGTGGCACCCACCTTGCCGACCCGGACCGTGGTCGCCCCCATCACCAGCCCGCCGCGCTCGTCGTGCCCGGCGGCGGTGATCTGCCCGTCCTCGACGTCGGCCCAGACCGAGAGGAGGTTGGCGAAGCGGAACTTGTCGTCCCGGCAGAGGTCGTGGATCTCCTCCGCACCGCTGATCCGGTCCGGCGGCGGCGCGTCCCAGTGGGAGAGCCGCAGGTCCATCCCCGCCTTGAGCGCCCCGTTGAGGGAGTCCGAGGGGATCCAGGACACGGACGCGACTGTTGCCTGCATGCGCATGCTCGACCTCCGAGGTCAGGCGGGCTCCCTGGTGTGCGAGCAACCTATCCGCAGGCCCCCGCCCGAGCAATGGTCACTTCTGGCCACCGGCTCGCCCGGGGGTCGGTGGTGTCCTAGCGTGGCGACATGGCGGTGCCGCAGGAGGCGCAGGAGATCGCCTCGGTCGACCGCGCCATCGCGGCGCTCGAGTCCCAGCGCGGGGTGCTCGGGGACGCCGTGGTGGACACGGCGCTGGCTCCCCTGCGCGCCCGCAGGGACGAGCTGGCGGCGCCGCGCGGTGAGCAGCGCCGGCTGGTCACGGTCGTCTTCGCCGACCTGGTCGACTTCACCGTGCTCTCCCGGCAGCTCGACCCGGAGGACACCCGCGACGTGATCGGGGTCTACTTCGCCCGCTGGCAGCGCGCCATCGAGGAGCAGGGCGGCGTGGTGGAGAAGTTCATCGGCGACGCCGTGATGGCGGTCTTCGGGCTGAGCCGCTCCTTCGAGGACGACGCCCACCGTGCGATCCGGGCGGCGCTGCGGATGCTCGCCGAGCTCGACGACCTCAACGCCGAGATCGAGCCGAGGTACGGCGTGCGGCTGCACCTGCGGGTCGGCATCGACACCGGCGAGGTCGTGGTCAGCACCCTCGGCGAGCGGGGGAGCGACTTCGTGGCCGTCGGCCCCACCGTCAACCGTGCCGCCCGGCTGGAGGCGGCCGCCCCGGTGGACCGGGTGCTGATCTCCGCCGAGACCCAGCGCCAGGTGCGCGGCGCCTTCGGCATCGACGTGCGCCACGGGCTGGAGCTGAAGGGCATCGAGGAGCCCGTCGACGCCTTCGTGGTCGTCTCCGAGCGCCGGCTCGGCTTCCGCCTCGACCCCGCCGCCGGGGTCGAGGGGGTGGAGACCACCACCGTGGGACGCGAGCCGCAGCTGCGCTTGCTCCAGGACCGGCTCCGAGACGTCACCGAGGAGTCCCGTTGGCGGGTGGTGACGATCCTGGGCGAGGCCGGGGTGGGGAAGTCCCGGCTGCTCTTCGACTTCGACGAGTGGCTGGTCTCGCTGCCCGAGACGTTCTGGTGGTTCCGTGGGCGGGCGACCCCGTCGAGCCAGAACAGCGTGAACGCGCTGCTGCGCGACCTGCTCTCCTCGCGTCTCGACATCCAGGTCGACGACCCCCGGGAGGTGGTGCGCACCCGGTTCCTGGAGGGCTTCACCACCTCCCTGGGTGCCGAGACCGGTCACCACCACGCCCTCCTGGTCGCAGCCTGGCTGGGCTTCGACGTCGCCGAGGACTCCGAGGACACCGGCTGGCTGCCCACGGACCCGCAGGCCCTGCGCGACCAGGGCACCGAGGCGCTCGGGGAGTACTTCCGGGGGCTCGCCGCCCAGGCGCCGGTCGCGATCCTGCTCGAGGACCTGCACTGGGCCGACGAGGGCACCCTGCGCTGGCTGGACGCCGCGCACCCGCTCCTCGCGCAGACGCCGGTGTTCGTGGTGGGCACCGCCCGTCCCGCGCTGCTGGAGACCCACCCGCACTGGGGCGAGGGGCTGGCACACCACGTCCGACTGCCGCTGGCCCCGCTCTCCGGTCGGGAGAGCCGCGAGCTGGTGCTGCAGATCCTGCACCGGGTCCGGGACCTGCCCGAGGGGCTCCTCGCCCTGGTGATCGACAACGCCGAGGGCAACCCGTTCTACATCGAGGAGCTCACCACCTGGCTCATCGACGCCGGTGTCGTCGTCCGCGGTGAGCCGGACTGGTTCGTGGTGGAGCAGCTGGTGCACTCGGTCGCCGTACCCTCCACGCTCAAGGGGGTGCTCCAGTCCCGGCTGGACGCGCTCACCGTCGAGGAGCGCACCCTGCTGCAGCGGGCCTCGGTGGTGGGACGGGTGTTCTGGGACCAGGCGGTGGCCTACCTCGACGACCTCGCCGGCGACGAGGACACCGGCACCGCGCCGGTCCCCCACGACGACCCTGCGCTGCGCAGCCTGGAGGGCCTGCGCCGCCGCGAGCTGCTGCTCCAGCGCGAGGTCTCCGCGTTCGCCTCGGCCCGGGAGTACCTCTTCAAGCACGCCCTGCTGCGCGACGTGGCCTACGACGGGGTGCTCCGCCGGCACCGCGAGCGCTACCACCGTCGTGCCGCCGGCTGGCTGGCCGCGACCAGTGCGTCGGTGGGCCGCCAGGACGAGTACGCCGCCCTCATCGCCGAGCACCTCGCGAAGGCGCACGACCCGGCCGCGGCGGCGTGGTACCTGCGCGCCGGTCGCCGGGCCATGTCGGTCTACGCCCTGCGCGAGGCCACCCGGATGCTCGACAGCGCCCTCGAGCTGGTCGACGCCGAGGACGCCGCGCTGACCTTCGACGTGCGCGCCGCGCGCGAGGAGCTGTTCGACCGCGTCGGCGAGCGCGAGACCCAGCAGCACGACGTCGAGGCGATGACGGCGCTCGGGGACCGGGTCGACGTCCCCCGGCAGGTCCAGCTGCAGCTGGCACTGAGCCGGTGGCAGTTCCTGCGCAGCGCCTACGACCAGGCCCGCGACTACGCGACCCGCGCCGTGGAGCTCGCCGACGAGACCGAGCGGCAGGACCTGCTGGCCGAGGCGACCCTGTGGCGGGGCAAGGCGCTGACCTGGGCCGACGACGACACCGACGCCCGGGAGTGCCTGACCCGGGCCGTGGAGCTGGCCCGGGCGGCCGGGAAGGCGCTCGTGCTCGGCGAGGCCCTCCGCTACCTCTCGATGCTCGCCGGGAACGTCGGCGACTACCCCACCTCCCTGGACTACGCCGCGCAGGCGCGCGAGGTCTTCGCCCGCGCCGGCGACACCGAGATGGAGGGCACCGCCCTGGCGCAGAGCGCGACCACCTACTTCAGTCTCGGGCGCTACGCCGAGGCGCAGGACGCCCTGGAGGAGACGCTGCCGATCTTCCGCCGCTCCGGACACCGCTACCGCGAGGCCATCAACCTGGGCAACCTCGCCGCGATCGCGCAGATGCGCGGCCACCTGGCAGCGGCCGAACGCTTCGGGCGCCAGGCACTGGAGATCACCGAGCAGCTGGAGGAGGTCGAGGCCAGCGCCACCTACCGGCTGGTGATCGGCACCGTCGAGGCGTTCACCTCCCGACTCGCCGACGCGCGCGCCGACCTCGAGGCGGCGCTGCGGGTCACCCGCGAGGTCGGCGCTACCCCGGCCGAGGTCGACGCCCTGACCCAGCTGGTCGCGGTCGAGCTGGCCGACGGGCGGCCCGAGGTGGCTCTCGAGCGGGCCCGGCAGGCGGTCGCGGAGGCCGTCGACGTGCCCTCCGACCTCGACCGCGGACACGCCCACCAGTGCCTGGGGTACGCCGCGTCGGCGACCGGCCACGACGAGGAGGCGGGGACCGCCTTCGCCGCCGCGAGGGCGCTCTTCGTCGACCTCGAGCTCGACGCGCTCGTGCGCGAGGCCACCGCCGGCCTGGCCGGTGTGGCCTCCGGGCGCGGCGCGCACGCCGAGGCCGTGCACCTGCTCGAGCAGGTGCTGCCCCACCTCGACACCGAGGGTCTCTCCGGGACCCAGCTGCCGGGGCTGATGCTCCGAAGCTGCCACCGGGTGCTGGAGTCCGCGGGCGACGGGCGTGCCGCCGACGTGCTCGAGCGGGCCCGCGGCTATCTCGTCGCGATGGCCGAGGAGACCGGCGACCCGGACCTCGCGGCCGGCTACCGCGCCTTCCCGCCGCACGCCGAGCTGCTCGGCGAGGGGTGAAGGCCGCTCAGCAGGTCGCGAACAGCACCGGACCGTCGTACAACGCGGAGAGGACGTAGCCGGTGGGCTGGCGTGGCCTCAGCTCGAGCACGAGGTCGTTGCCGTGGGCGGCCGAGGAGGCGAGCTCGAAGTCGTCGGCGAAGGAGACGCCCCGGCCGGGCGCGTCGCCGACGGCGAGCCGGGCCCGCGAGCGCAGGTTCCTCTCCGCGCGCTGGGAGTCCTCGAAGTGCGCCACCACCCGCAGGGCCCGGTCGGGGGCCATCGCCATCGCGAGCCCCGCCAGCGGCGTCACCCCACCCGCCTGCTGGACCAGCTGCTCGGCCTTGGACTGGTCGGACTCGTCGGCCTGGGACATCGCGAGGTCCTCGCAGGCGAAGTCACCGGCCCACACCATGGCGTTGGCGGTCGGGCCAAGCTCCTTGCCCAGGTCCTCGATGCCCGGGCGGGACGCCAGTGAGTCCCCGTCGCCGGAAGCGGCATCGGCCGCGGTCTGCGCGTAGTCGGCGTTGTCGCTGGTGACCACCAGTCCCTGGTCCTCCAGCAGCGCGACGTACTGCACCTCGGGGTTCAACGTCGGGTCCAGGCCGGCGACCAGGTCGGCGCCGCCCTTCCAGACGCCGTCGGCCTGCTCGGGCCGCCGGTAGCCCGCCGAGCGCAGGTTGCCGGCGAGGACGCCGAAGTCGGCCCCGTCGGGCACCTTGAGCACGACGGTGGCCCCGTCCCGGCCCTGCGCGAACGCCTCCCAGGTGGCGTTGGCCGGGCCGATGCCGAACTTCTGGTGCATCGCGACGGCGGAGACGTCCAGGCTCGAAGCGGCGCTGAAGTCGCTGTCGTAGGCCTTCTCGACGAAGTCCTTGATGCGGGCCGCGTCCGGGTCGGCGCCGAGGTGCGCATCGAGCCGGCGGCGTACGACGGCCCAGTCGGTGAAGCCCACCCGCAGCGAGCTCGCCGGCACCGCCCGCATGGCCTCCTCGAAGTGGCTGCGATGCAGCCGGCGCCACACCACCACCCCCACGGCCAGCAGGCCGACGACGAGGACGAGCGCGAGCGCGACGACGAGGAACCTGCGCACGGGGTGAGGGTAGCCCGCGACTCCCGGCGTTCACCGAGCCGTGTGAGGATGTGCGCCATGGCACCTCCGACCCCGGCCAGCGGTCCGGACGTCGTGGCCGCCGGCGCCGTGGTCACCCGCAAGGGACCCGACGGGCGCGAGGTGCTGCTGGTGCACCGCCCCAAGTACGACGACTGGTCCTTCCCCAAGGGCAAGCAGGACCCGGGCGAGCACGTCACCGCCACCGCGGTCCGCGAGGTGCTCGAGGAGACCGGGGTGGAGATCCGGCTCGGGGTGCCGCTGCGTCCCCAGGTCTACGCGGCCAGCGGCGGCCGGACCAAGCAGGTGCACTACTGGATCGGCCACGTGGTCGGCGACGACGACGTGGCCGGCTACGAGGTCAACGAGGAGATCGACGCGCTCGGCTGGTTCGGCCTCGACCGCGCGAAGACCCGGCTCACCTACCTCGACGACATCGACCTGCTCGAGCAGTTCCGCGCCGCCCGCAAGAAGACCGCAGCCCTGGTCGTCGTACGCCATGCCAAGGCGGTCAAGCGCGGAGGGTGGGACGGCCCGGACCAGCGCCGGCCGCTCTCGCGGCAGGGGCAGGCGCAGGCGGTCGCCCTCGCCCCGGTGCTGCACGCCTACGGAGTCTCGCGGGTGCTGAGCTCATCGAGCACGCGGTGCACGCAGACCGTGGCGTCCTACGCCGCCGAGCAGGTGCTCGCCCTGGAGGAGGTCGCCGAGCTCTCCGAGGAGGAGTACGAGGAGGCCAGCGCCGCCCGCCTCCTCGAGGTCTTGATGCAGGCTCCCGGGTCGAGCGTGCTGTGCAGCCACCGACCGGTGCTGCCGGAGCTGTTCTCGCTCCTCGGGATCACGGAGGAGGCCCTCTCCCCCGGCGAGATGATCGTGGTCCACCACCGCTCCGGTCGCCTGGTCGCCACCGAGCGGCACCAGCCCGCCTGATCGGGAGAAGACCGCCCTGACCTGCGGCTGTTCAGGAACTGGACGCCCGATGCCCGCCTCAGAATGCGTCGGTCTTCGCACACGCGGCGGGTACCGTTCACCTCGCGTTCACCCGCAGCGACGGGCCCGGTCACTTCGGATTCCTAGGTTCACCAGTGTCCAGCACGACGTCCATCAACTGTGAACCCACAGGAGTAGAAGTGAACCGCACTTCCCTTCGCCGCCTCGCCGCTCCCGGCGCCGCGGCACTCGCCCTCGGTCTCGCCGTCTCGGCCTGCGGTGCCAGCAACGAGACGACCAACACCAGCAGCGGCTCCGACGGCCTCTCCGGCAAGCTCGACGGTGCCGGCTCCAGCGCACAGGAGGCCGCCATGGACGCCTGGCGCGCCGGATTCCAGAAGGACAACACCGGCGTCACCATCAACTACGACCCCACCGGCTCCGGCGCGGGCGTGGAGAAGTTCATCGCCGGCGGCGTCGACTTCGCCGGCTCCGACGCCGCCCTCAACCCCGACAAGGGCGAGGTGGACTCCGCCAAGCAGCGGTGCGGCGCCGACGCGATCGAGATCCCCGACTACGTCAGCCCGATCGCGGCGGTCTACAACGTCCAGGGCGTCGACAAGCTCCAGCTCTCGCCGAAGACGATGGCGGGCATCTTCGCCGGCAAGATCAAGCAGTGGGACGACCCGGCCATCAAGGCGGAGAACCCCGACACGAACCTCCCCTCGATCCGGGTGGTGCCGGTGCACCGCTCCGACGAGTCGGGCACGACCAAGAACTTCACCGACTACCTGGAGAAGGCCAGCGACGGCGCCTGGTCCGACCCGGCCGACAAGGTCTGGCCGATCAAGTCCGGGGAGGGCGCCAACCAGACCTCGGGCATGATCTCGGCGGTCAAGGGCGGCAAGGGCACCATCGGGTACGCCGACCTCAGCCAGGTGGGCGACCTCAGCTCGGCCTCCATCAAGGTCGGTGACCAGTGGGTGGAGCCGTCCGCCGACGGCGCCGCCAAGGCGCTCGAGTCCTCCCCGCTGGACAACGCTCGGCCCGACGGCGACATGGCGGTGAAGATCGACCGCACCACCACGGCCGAGGGCGCCTACCCGCTGTTCCTCACCTCCTACCTGATCGGATGCCCGAGCTACGCGGCCGACAAGGTCGACCTGGTCAAGGGGTTCTTGAACTACGTGGTCAGCGACCAGGGCCAGCAGTCGGCGGCCGACAACGCCGGCTCCGCCCCGATCCCGGCGTCGTTCGCGGAGAAGGCCAAGAAGATCATCGACTCGATCTCCTCCAAGTGAGCCCGGAGCCAGCGACAACGTGAGCAGCACCGAGGCGAAGACCGGGTCACCCAAGCGACGCTTGGGTGACCTGGTCTTCGCCAACCTCACTCGCAGCGCCGCCGTGCTGATCATGCTCACCCTGGCCGGCGTGGCGATCTTCCTGACCGTCCAGGGCGTGCCCGCCTTCCAGGCCACCTCCAAGAACCTCAGCGGTGCCGACAACTTCGTCGTCTACGTCTGGCCGCTGGTCTTCGGGACCCTGCTGGCCGCGGTGCTGGCACTGGCGCTGGCGCTGCCGCTGTCGATCGGGGTGGCGCTGACGGTCTCGCACTACGCCCCCCGCAGCATCGCCACCCTGATCGGCTACCTGGTCGACCTGCTGGCGGCCGTGCCCAGCGTCATCTACGGGCTGTGGGGCGGGCTGTTCCTCGGGCCCCGGCTGGTCCCGGCCTACGAGTGGCTCTACCACCACGCCTCCTGGATCCCCCTCTTCGAGGGTCCGCCGTCCACCACCGGGCGCACGATCTTCACCGCGGCGGTCGTGCTGGCCATCATGGTGCTGCCGATCATCACCGCGATCTCCCGCGAGATCTTCGCCCAGACACCACGCCTGAACGAGGAGGCGGCGCTCGCGCTCGGCGCGACGCGCTGGGAGATGGTGCGCCTCTCGGTGTTCCCCTACGCCCGCTCCGGGGTCGTCTCGGCCGCCATGCTCGGCCTGGGCCGCGCACTCGGGGAGACCATGGCCGTGGCGATGGTGCTCTCCGCGAGCGGTGTCGTCACGATCAACCTGATCTCCGCCACCAACCCCTCGACGATCGCCGCCAACATCGCACTCACCTTCGCCGACGCGACCGGGCTCCAGGTCAACGCCCTGATCGCCAGCGGCCTGGTGCTGTTCGTGATCACGTTCGTGGTCAACTTCGTGGCCCGCTGGATCGTCGCCCGCAACGAGGTGAAGGCATGACCACGCTGCTCGACGAGCCGACGCCGACCCTGGAGCACCTCCCGCTCCAGCACGCCCGCCTGCCGCGCTGGGCGCCGCTGCTGGTAGCCGTTCTCGCGCTCGCGGCCTCCGGCCTGGTCGGGGTCCTGCTCGGCTGGGGCCCCATCGCCGTCGTCGTCGTCGCGGTGCTGCTCTACCTGGTCGGGCTGCCGCTGTGGTCACGGGTGGTGGAGAACCGCCGCTCGGCGGTCGACCGGCTGGTCACGGCGCTGGTGTGGGTCGCCCTCGCCCTCGCCTTCGTGCCCCTGGTCTCCCTGCTGTGGAAGGTCGTGGGCGAGGGACTGCCGGTCCTCGACGCCCGCTTCTTCACCTGGTCGATGCGCAACATCATCGGCGAGAAGGGCGGCGTCTACCACGCCATCATCGGCACCCTGCTGATCACCGGCGCCGCGGCAGCGATCTCGGTCCCGATCGGCCTGATGACCGCGATCTACCTGGTGGAGTACGGCACCACCTCCAAGATGGCCACCACGATCCGCTTCCTGGTCGACGTGATGACCGGCATCCCCTCGATCGTCGCGGGCCTGTTCGCCTACTCGCTGTTCGTGATCTTCTTCGGCCCGGGCGTGCACATGGGCCTCGGCGGCGGGGTCGCCCTGTCGCTGCTGATGATCCCGATCGTGGTCCGCTCGGCCGAGGAGATGCTCAAGCTCGTCCCGGCGGACCTGCGCGAGGCGGCGTACGCCCTCGGTGTGCCGAAGTGGAAGACGATCGTGAAGGTCGTCCTGCCCACCGCGATGGCCGGCATCATCACCGGCATCACACTGGCGGTCGCGCGGGTGATCGGGGAGACCGCCCCGCTGCTGATCATCGCGGGGTCGACGGACTCCACGAACTTCAACCTCTTCAAGGACCAGATGATGACCTTGCCGGTCTTCATCTACTACAGCTACACGCAGCCCGGGAACCACCCGGAGATTGCCCGTCCGATGGCGTGGGGGGCAGCATTGGTGCTGATCCTCATCGTGCTGGTGCTGAACCTGATGGCGCGTGTGCTCGGCAAGATCTTCGCCCCCAAGACGGGGCACTGACGTCGCCCCGCCCGGGCACGAAAGGAACACGATGGCCAAGAGCATCGACATCTCTGACCTGAACATCTTCTACGGCGACTTCCACGCGGTGGAGGGTGTCTCGATGACCATCCCCGCCCGTTCGGTGACCGCGCTGATCGGCCCCTCCGGCTGCGGCAAGTCGACCTTCCTGCGCTCGCTGAACCGGATGCACGAGGTGATCCCGCGGGCCCGCGTCGAGGGCAAGGTCGTCGTGGACGGCCAGTCGCTCTACGACCCCACCGTCGACCCGGTGGAGGTGCGCCGGATGATCGGCATGGTCTTCCAGCGCCCCAACCCGTTCCCGACGATGTCGATCTATGAGAACGTGCTGGCCGGCCTGCGCCTGAACAACACCAAGCTGAAGCGGTCCGAGGCCGACGACGTGGTGGAGAGGTCCCTGCGCGCGGCGAACCTGTGGTCGGAGGTCAAGGACCGTCTCGGCAAGCCCGGCATGGGCCTCTCCGGCGGGCAGCAGCAGCGGCTGTGCATCTCGCGTGCCATCGCCGTCGAGCCGCAGGTGCTGCTGATGGACGAGCCGTGCTCCGCCCTCGACCCGATCTCCACCTCCGCGATCGAGGACCTCATCCACGCGCTGAAGGAGGAGTACACGATCGTCATCGTCACCCACAACATGCAGCAGGCCGCCCGGGTCTCCGAGGACACCGCCTTCTTCAACATCGCCGGCGCCGGCGAGCCGGGCAAGCTGGTCGAGATGAACCCGACCAAGAAGATCTTCAGCGTCCCCGACGAGCCGGCCACCGAGGCCTACATCTCCGGGCGCTTCGGCTGATCCCCACCCCGCCCCGTGCCGGATAGTCCGAGACGTTCTCGTCGCGAAAGTGGGCCCCAGAGGACGAGAACGTCTCGGACTATCGGGAATTGCGCCTACCCGACAGCACCCCGAGGGGCCTAGGTTTGACGGGCAGCAGCCCAACGGGAGGCAGATCATGGGGATCCTCAGCGACGTACGCGTCCGTCAGCCAGCCCAGGGTGACCTGGTCGGGCGGGAGTTCACCGTCTCCGGCATCGGGACCGGCTTCGAGGGCACCATCGGGATGCGGTTGCTCAACCGGCGCGGTGCGGTGATCGCGACCGGGTTCGCCCAGTCGTCCGGCGGGACGGGCCCGCTCGGGCAGTTCAGCACCACCCTCAGGGTCGGCAAGCCGCCGCGGGCCGGTACGCCGGTCACCCTGCAGGTCTTCGGCGACAACCCCGGACCCGGCCCCGAACCGGGCAGTGACCTGCGCGAGGTCGAGCTGGTCATCTACCCCGACCTGTTCGGCTACCTGCTCTACCGCGTCGAGAAGGGCGACACCCTGACCGGCATCGTGCGCAAGGCTCGCGACTTCGGCCGGACGACGGTGGCGCAGATCGTCGCCGCCAACCCGCAGATCGAGGACCCCGACCTGATCCAGACCGGCTGGAGGCTGCGGGTCCCGCTGAGCTGAGCGTCCTCAGGGCAGCTGGAAGACCAGCTTGAGCGTGAAGTAGACCCCGGCGGCCACGGCCCCCGCGGCGGGGAAGGTGGAGACCCAGGCGACCAGGATCGAGCGGGCCATCCCCCACCGGACCGCCGAGAAGCGCTTGGTCGCACCGGCGCCCATGATCGCCGAGGTGATCACGTGGGTGGTCGAGATCGGCGCGTGCCAGACGAAGGCCGTCGTGTAGAGCACGCTCGCCCCCACGGACTCCGCGGAGAAGCCCCGCGCAGGGTCGAGGTGGATGATCCGCCGACCGAGGGTGCGCATGATCCGCCAGCCGCCGGAGTAGGTGCCCAGCGAGATCGCGCTCGCCGCGCAGACGACCACCCACAGCGGCAACCGGTCGTCGGCCTGGGCGTGGTCGCTGGCCACCAGCGCCAGGAAGATCACGCCCATCGTCTTCTGGGCGTCCTGCAGGCCGTGCCCGAGAGCCAGGGCCGCGGCCGAGACGGTCTGCATCAGCCGGAAGCCCCGGTAGACCCGGTGCGGCGTACGCCGCCGGAAGATCCACATGATCGCCAGCATCACCGCGAACGCCGCCGCGAACCCGAACAGCGGGGAGGCGACCATCGGGATCAGGACCTTGTCCACGATCGTCTTCCAGTGCACGACCGCGCCCGCGGCCAGCGCGGCACCCACCAGCCCGCCGATGAGCGCGTGGGAGGAGGACGAGGGCAGCCCGAAGTACCACGTGATCAGGTTCCACGCGATCGCGCCGAGCAGCCCGGCGAGCACGATCACCAGGCCGTGGTTGCCCTCCGGCGGCGCGATCGTGTCGCTGACCGTGTGCGCGACCTCCTGGCCCAGCAGGGCGCCGACGAAGTTCATCACCGCCGCGAGCAGCAGGGCGATCCGCGGCGTCAGCGCGCGCGTGGAGACCGAGGTGGCGATCGCGTTCGCGGCGTCGTGGAACCCGTTGGTGTAGTCGAAGGCCAGGGCGACGACCACCACCGCCCCGACGATGGCAAGATCCACCGCTCAGGACTCCTTGGCGGAGATCTGCTCGATGATGTTCGCGACCTTCTCGAAGGCGTCCACCGCGTGCTCGAGGGAGTCCACGATGTCCTTGAGCTTGAGCACCTCCAGGGCCTCGAACTGCCCGCTGAACAGCTTGGCCAGGATGCGCCGGTAGCTCTTGTCGCCGGCGTTCTCCAGCCGGTTGATCTCGATCCAGTACTCCTCGAGGCGCTTCATCGACCGCAGCCGCGGCATCGCCTCGGCGGTGAGCTCCGCGCACCGCTGGAGCACGTCGACCTGTTCGGCCAGCTCGCCGGGCAGGGCGTTCACCTCGTAGAGGACGGTCAGGTCGACGGCCTCCTCCATGAAGTCCATGACGTCGTCGAGCCCCGAGGCGAGCGCGTAGATGTCCTCGCGGTCGAAGGGGGTCACGAAGGTGGAGTTGACCCGCTTGGCGATCTCGTGGGTCGTCTCGTCCGCCTGGTGCTCGGCGTCCCGCATCCGTGCGGCGATCTCCACCCGGTCGGCGGAGTCGCCCAGCATCTCGGCGAGGATCCCGGCCCCGTCGACGAGCTGGGTCGCCGAGGAGGTGAGCAGCTGGTAGAAGACGTTGTCCACAGGCTTGAAACGGAGGGCCACGACGGGTAACTCCTGGGAGTCAGGGACACGAACGAAGCACATGCTAGGACCTGCGTGGCTCGGCCACGCAACTCGCCACCTTGAAGTACCCCCAGGGGGTATATAGCCTGCAGGCATGGACACGCCCGGCTACCACGAGCACAGGGCCGACTACCTGTCCCGGCTGCGGCGCATCGAGGGCCAGGTCCGCGGGCTGCAGCGCATGGTCGAGGAGGACGTCTACTGCCTCGACATCCTCACCCAGGTCTCGGCGGTCACGAGCGCGCTGCGCAGCGTCTCGGTCGGGCTCGTCGAGGACCACCTGGGTCACTGCGTCCAGGACGCGGTGGCCGGCGCAGCCGTCGGCGGCGCCGAGGGACGCGTGCGGGCCGAGGAGAAGGTCGCCGAGGCGAGCGCGGCCATCACCCGACTGTTGAAGAGCTGAAACCGGAGGAGAACCGATGAGCACCACCTACGACGTCACCGGCATGACCTGCGGCCACTGCGCCCGGGCCGTCACCGAGGAGGTCGAGACCATCGAGGGCGTCACCGCCGTGGCGGTCGACGTCGAGGCCGGGCGGGTCACCGTCGAGGGCGGGGGCTTCACCGACGAGCAGGTCGCCGCCGCCGTCGACGAGGCCGGCTACGCGCTGGCCTGAGGACACCGCCATCCGCACCCCGACACCCACCCCCGTGCCCGGCGCCTCCGAGCGCTCCCTCGACCTCCTGGTCGGCGGGATGACCTGCGCCTCGTGCGTGGCGCGGGTGGAGAAGAAGCTGAACCGGCTCGACGGCGTCGAGGCCAGCGTCAACCTGGCCACCGCCTCCGCGCACGTGTCCTTCGACCCTGCGCTCGCGGACGAGACGACCCTGGTGGCGACGGTCGAGCGCGCCGGCTACACCGCCACGCTGCCGAGCGGGGACCGCGAGGAGGAGGCCTCCTCCGAGGAGGCGGTGCAGGCGCGCCGGCTGCGCACCCGCCTGCTGGTCGCGGCCCCGCTCACCGCGGCGGTGTTCGTGCTCGCCATGGTGCCCGGTGTGCCACGGCTGCCCTGGGTCCAGCTGCTGCTCACCCTCCCGGTCGTGGCGTACGCCGGCTGGCCCTTCCACCGCGCGGCCGCGACCAACGCCCGCCACCTCGCCTCCACGATGGACACCCTGGTGTCCCTGGGGACGCTGGTGGCCCTGACCTGGTCGGTGGTGCAGCTGCTGACCGGGGGGCCGCACCTCTACCTCGAGGTGGCCGCGACCGTCACGACGTTCCTGCTGCTGGGCCGCTTCCTCGAGGCGCGGGCCAAGTCCCGGGCCGGCTCGGCCCTGCGGGCCCTGCTCGAGCTGGGCGCCACCCGCGCCGTCGTGCTCGAGGACGGCGACTCGGGGACCATCGAGCACGAGGTCGAGGTCGGCGTCCTGCGCCCGGGGATGCGGATGCTGGTGCGCCCGGGCGCCCAGGTCCCCACCGACGGCGTCGTGGTGGAGGGCGCGAGCGCCGTCGAGGAGTCGATGATCACCGGGGAGAGCCTGCCGGTGGAGAAGACCGTGGGCGACGAGGTCGTCGGCGGCACCCTCAACGCCGACGGCCGGTTGGTCGTCGAGGTGACCCGCGTCGGCCGGGACACCCTGCTCGCCCGCATCCGCCAGTCGGTGGTCGACGCCCAGACGGGGAAGGCGCCCGTCCAGCGGCTCGCCGACCAGATCTCCGCGGTCTTCGTCCCGGTCGTCCTGGCCGTCGCCGCGCTCACCTTCGCCGCCTGGCTGCTCACCGGTCACGGCGCCGACCCGGCCATGACCGCGGCCGTGTCCGTGCTGGTCATCGCCTGTCCCTGCGCCCTCGGGCTCGCCACCCCCACGGCTCTGCTGGTCGGCACCGGACGGGCCGCACAGCTGGGCATCGTGATCCGCGGCGCGGAGGTGCTCGAGTCCTCCCGGGCGATCACCACCGTGGTGCTCGACAAGACCGGCACCCTGACCACGGGCGTGATGACGGTCCACCAGACCGCGGGAGACGCCGAGGCGCTGGCGCTCGCGGCGGCGCTCGAGTCCGCCAGCGAGCACCCGGTCGCACGGGCGGTGGCGGCCCACACCCCCACGAGCGCGGTGGTGCAGGACTTCAGCAACCTCCCCGGCGTGGGGGTCACCGGCCGCGTCGACGGCCGCCGGGTGCAGGTCACCGCGGCGCCGGAGCCCGACGAGCTGCCCGCCCCCCTGGGCACGGTCGTGCGCGCGGCCCGCGACCACGGGCGTACGGCGGTCCTGGTGCGGGTCGAGGACGAGCCCCGGGCCGTGATCGCCGTCGGCGACACCCTCAAGCCGGGTGCGCGCGAGGCCGTCGCCGACCTGGGCGCCCTGGGTCTGCGCACCGTGCTGCTCACCGGTGACCACGAGGCCGCCGCGGCCCACGTCGCCGACGAGGTGGGCGCCAGCTCCTTCCGCGCCGGCCTGCTGCCCGAGGACAAGGTGGGGGAGGTGGCCCGCCTGCAGGCGGACGGGGAGGTGGTCGCCGTGGTCGGCGACGGCGTCAACGACGCGGCCGCCCTGGTCCGGGCCGACCTGGGGGTGGCGATCGGGACCGGCACCGACGCCGCCATCGAGGCCGGCGACATCACCCTGGTCAACGGGGATCCCGCGCTGATCGGCACGGCGGTGCGGCTGGCTCGTCGTACCCTGCGCACGATCCGGCAGAACCTGTTCTGGGCCTTCGCCTACAACCTCGTGGGGATCCCGGTGGCGGCGCTCGGCCTGCTCAACCCGATGGTGGCCGGGGCGGCGATGGCGGCCTCGAGCGTGTGCGTCGTGAGCAACTCGCTACGGCTGCGTGGTTTCGTGCCGGAGCGCCACTGAGGCAGCGACGACCGGCTCCCGGTCACTCCCCGTCGCGGGGTCGCGGAAGCACCCCGAGGATCTGGTCGATCTCGGAGACGGTCATGTGGGCCTCGGACTGGTTGGCGGCCACGATGAGGTTGGCGGTCAGCTCCACCTCGTCGAGCAGCTCGTCGTCCTGCAGTCCCACGTCAAACGGATCCACGCGTCCAAGTCCCTTTCCCTCGGTCCCCCTTGGAAGGTGTAGACCAAGGTCCTACCCGCCGCCGAGCCTGCGGAAACCAACATGTGGACACCATGGTCGCCGATCTGTGCCGAGTCCGGTAACTGCTCGCGCAGCAGTCGCGATGATCTCAGCGAGATCTCAGGAGCCGGGGCGGCCCGGGACGCACGAAGGGCCCCGACCGGCTGGTCGGGGCCCTTCGCTGTTGACGTGAGTCAGAGAGGACGCACGTTCTCCGCCTGCGGACCCTTCGGGCCCTGCGTGACGTCGAACTCGACCTTCTGGTTCTCGTCGAGGGACTTGTAGCCCTGGGTCTGAATGGCCGAGTAGTGAACGAAGACGTCATCGCCGCCGTTCTCCTGGGCGATGAAGCCGAAGCCCTTCTCGGCGTTGAACCACTTGACGGTGCCCTGAGCCATGCTCGTTTTCTCCTTGTTTCATCAGGCATGAGACCGCCACTTCGGCGGCCTCTACAGGCTGCGGTGATACGCCGTCCCGACTCGCAAGCCTGTGAGCAAAGAGAAGAAACGCCGTTGGATCACAAACTCCAACAAGCGTTGTGTAACCGCTGGAACTTGCACCCTGCACTCAGGAGCCTACCAATCCCCCGGGCAAATGCGAGCCGCCCCCCGCGTGGTGTGCGCCGCGACCTCATCGTGGGACGGCTGACGCCCCAGGCGCGCCGCATCGCCGCCGCGTCGTAGGGTCGGCAGATGGCAGGCGGCACCCCCACCGACGCCGACGACGGGCGCGAGGAGAACCCCGATCCGGACCCCTCCACCGACCGGCCGACACCCCACCCAGGGACCGACCCAGGAGACGACCCAGGGGACGACCCAGGAGACGACCCGGGGACCCGCCGGCGACGCAGCTCCTGGGTCGCGCCGGGCTCCTCCGACGTGGTGGACCATCCCGGCGAGGACGAGTCCGCGGCGCAGGAGGCACGCCCCGAGCAGGGGCACCGGCTGTTGTCCCGGATCCCCGGACTCTCCCGGCTCGCTGAGCAGTCCGGCTGGAGCACGGGCCAGTCGTCGGCGGAGCCCGGCACCGCGGAGGCACCCTCGGGCACCGCCTCCACGCAGGACGACGCGCAGGCCGACGCGCAGGCCGACCGCGGCTGGGTCTTCCACCGGTCCGGTGACGGCTCGGGCTTCGAGGGTTGGCTCTACCACTACGCCGACGAGACGATGGCCGACGCCGACGGGACGGTGTACGCCTACCCAGAGCCAGAGCCAGAGCCAGAGCCAGAGCCGCAGCCCGAGACGCAGCCAGAGGCGCAGCTAGAGGCGCAGCCAGAGACCGGGCCCGACCCCGACCCGGAGGCCACGTCGGAGCCGGCGGCGGACCCGCAGCCCGAGCCCGAGACCGAGGCCGACCCGCAGCCGGAGACCGAGGCCGACCCGCAGCCGGGGCCCGACCCAGAGACAGACCGAGGGCCCGACCCGGGGGCCCCACCGCCGCCGCCCGTCCTGGCAGCCGTCCCGGACCTCGCGCCCGAGGACGAGTCCGCGGAGCCCGGCGACACCGAGCCCCCGAGCGAAGCCGACACCGAGACCGAGACCGAGACCGACGAGCCCGGGGCCGACGCCACGCCCCAGCGCGGAGCCCAGGCCGGAGCCCAGGCCGAAGCCCAGCCCGAAGCCGAGCACCAGCCCGAGCCCGAAGCCGAGCACCAGCCCGAGCCCCAGACCGGGCCCCAGACCGAGCCCCAGACCGAGCCCCAGACCGGGCCCCAGACCGAGCCCCAGACCGGGCCCCAGACCGGGCAGGAGCCTGCCGCCGAGGGGACGGAGCGAGCAGACGGTGCCGCCACCGCTGCTGCCCCCGCACCGGGCGACGTCCCCGGTTTCGTGGAGTACAGCCCGACCAGCGCGCGGGGGTACCTGCTGGGGGCGGTGCTGCTGGTCGCCTCGGTCGCCGGTGTGCTGACCCTCTTCGTCGCGATCAGCGAGTCCTCCGCCGCCGCTCTGGTGATCGCGGCCGGCTGCATGGTGCTCGCCCTGGTGGCCTGGTGGGCCCTGCTCAGCTGGAGCCCCACCACGGTCCGCGTGCACGACGGCGTGCTGGACGTGGCGCGCCGCGACCACATCGACCGGTTCGACCTCGCCGACCCCGCCACCGAGGTCACCCTCGGCTCCCGACCCGGCCTGCCCGGCTGGACGGCCACGTTCAAGGAGCCCAACGGTCCACGCGTCGTGATCCGCTCCTCCCAGGTCAAGGCGCGCCAGTTCACGCGGATCGTCGAGCACCACCGAGCCCGCGCCCACACCGGAGGGGCCGGGCGCCCGTCCGGAGCCGAGGAGGAGACGTCGCACTGACCTGCGCGTCCGGGGAGCTCGGGTCAACCCTCGGGGCGTGAGCGACGGTGGTGGGCGCCTCGCCGGTCCGCGACCCAGCGACGCGCCGGTGTCCGCGTGCGAGGCTAGGCACGTGACGGATGCCGTGATCGCCGAAGGCCTCGTGAAGACCTACAAGGACGTGACGGCACTGGCCGGCGTGAGCTTCCGCGTGCCCCAGGGCTCCGTGCTGGGGGTCCTCGGTCCGAACGGCGCCGGGAAGACCACCGCGGTGAAGATCCTGACCACCCTGATCCAGCCGGACTCGGGGCACGCCGAGGTGGCCGGGGTCGACGTACTCGCGGATCCACGGGCGGCTCGGCGCAACATCGGGGTGTCGGGGCAGTCGGCAGCGGTGGACGAGTACCTCACCGGCTTCGAGAACCTCGACATGGTCGGCCGCCTCTACCACCTCGGTGCCAAGCGCAGCCGGGAACGGGCCCGGGAGCTCCTGGCCCAGTTCGACCTCACGGACGCGGCTGACCGGATGGCGAAGGGCTACTCCGGCGGCATGCGGCGACGGCTCGACCTCGCCGGCGCTCTGGTGGCCGACCCGCCGGTGCTCTTCCTCGACGAGCCGACCACGGGGCTGGACCCGCGCAGCCGCACCGCCATGTGGGAGGTGATCCAGCGGCTGGTCCGAGGGGGTACGTCGCTGCTGCTGACCACGCAGTACCTCGAGGAGGCCGACCTGCTCGCCGACAACATCATCGTGATCGACCAGGGGAAGGTCATCGCCGAGGGCGACGCCGACCAGCTCAAGGCGCAGGTCGGCGGGGAGCGGCTGGCGATCACCGTCTCGGACGCCGCGCGGCTGCACGAGGCCGCGGCTGCGCTGGCCCCGCTCGGGGTGGGGGAACCGGTGCTCGAGCAGCAGCGCCGTGGGCTGCTGCTGCCCGTCCGCGGCGGGTCCTCGGTGCTGGCCGAGGCGCTGCGCCGCCTCGACGCCGAGCAGATCGACCTCGACGACATCAGCCTGCGCCGTCCCACCCTGGACGACGTGTTCATGACGCTCACCGGGCACGCCGCCGAGGACCCGCCGCCGCAGACGACGCAGGAGGTGGCGTCGTGAGTGCGCTCGCCCCGGTGCTCGACGGCCTGATCGTCGCCAAGCGCAACCTGATCAAGATCAAGCGCGTGCCCGACCTGCTGGTGTTCACCACGCTGTCGCCGATCATGTTCGTGCTGCTCTTCGCCTACGTGTTCGGCGGCGCGATCGGCCAGGCCCAGGGCGGCGGTGCCGCCTACCGGGAGTTCCTGATCGCCGGCATCTTCGCCCAGACCGTCGTGTTCGGCGCCACCATCACCGGCGCCGGCCTGGCCGACGACGTCCAGAAGGGCATCATCGACCGCTTCCGCACCCTGCCGATGTCTCCCTCGGCGGTCCTGACCGGGCGCACCCTCTCCGACGTGGTCAACAACGTGCTCGTGCTGGTGGTGATGAGCCTGACCGGACTGCTGGTCGGCTGGCGGATCCGGACGTCGTTCCTCGACGCGCTGGAAGGGTTCGTGCTGCTGCTCATCTTCGCGTTCGCGGTGTCCTGGATCATGGCGTGGATCGGGCTGCTCGTGCCCAGCCCGGAGGTGGTCAACAACGCCTCGTTCATCGTGATCTTCCCGCTGACCTTCGTGGCCAACACCTTCGTGCCGCTCGGCACGCTGCCCGGCCCGTTGCGGACGTTCGCGGAGTGGAACCCGATCTCGGCGGTCACCCAGGCCGCCCGCGAGCTGTTCGGCAACACCGGCCCGTTGGGCGGCACGACCACGCAGGCCTCCTCGTGGGCGCTGCAACACCCCGAGGTCTACACCGTGCTCTGGTCGATCGCCATCCTCGCGATCTTCGTGCCCCTCGCCAACGCGCAGTACCGCCGCTCGACCAGTCGCTGAGTCCGCCGGTGCCCGATCGCCGGCCGCACCGGCGCGGGCGACCAGCCGCACGGGCGCTCCGGGCCCGTCCGTCCCCCCGGAGCCACTTCGTTAGGCTCGCCGAGCCGGGGTTCCTCCCCAGGGTTCCTTCCCGGGTTGGTCCCAGCGTTCGGCCCGGGGTTCTCTTCCTGCCCCAGGCCTCGGGCCTCTAGCTCAATCGGCAGAGCAGCGGACTTTTAATCCGCGGGTTGTGGGTTCGAGTCCCACGGGGCCCACCACGGGGCCCACCACGGGGCCCACCACGGGCCCCCTTCCCCTACTCACCGGCCAGGGCGTGCTCGCGGGGGACGGGGGTCGTGTCGGCAGAGGGCGCGGGGCTGCGGCCGAGGGCGACCCGCAGCAGCCACACGGTCAGCGCCAGCTCACCGACGACCGAGGGGACGGCCACGACCACCAGGAACGCATCGGCGTAGGTGGCATAGCTCGCGAGCACCACGTGCGCCACCGTGTCCAGCACGTACGCCGCCCCGGCGACGGTCAGCAGCCAGCCCAGGAGGTTCGAGGTCCCGACGGAGACCCGCAGCAGGTGTCCCAGGACGACGAGGTGGAGGCCGAAGCAGGTGAGCCCGACCAGCCAGGTGAAGTCGAAGGCCTGGAGCGAGACCAGCACCTGGGCGTCGAGCTGGTCCTGGGCGAACACCCCGCTGCCGGCACCGTCGGCGAGCAGCAGCGCCACGTAGAGGAAGACCAGCGAGACGCCGAGGAAGACCGTGTAGATCAACCGGAACCAGGCCGAGACGAGCGCGACGTCGGCGCGGACCGGACGGAAGAGCAGGTAGAGCCCCCACGCGATCACGACGTCGATCACGAACACGGCGAGGAAGGCGACCATCCCCAGACGGAAGGTGGTCTCCGAGCCGACCAGGTCGGTGAACGTCGCGCGGGCGTCCCCGGGATCCAGGACAGCGCCGACGGAGAGGAAGTTGGCGAAGACGGCCAGCACGAAGATGGCCAGGTAGCCCAGGCCGGCCCAACGGGCGGCGCTGCGCAGCGGGGTGCGGATGGATGCGGACATGACGGTTCTCCTCGGTAGGTGTGCTTCTCGGCCAGGGGTCAGACGGTGAGCGCGACCTTGCCGCGCACCTGCCCTGCTTCGAGGTGGTCCAGGGCCTTGGCCACGTCCTCGAGCGGGTAGGTCCGCTCGAGGACCGGACGGAGGCGACCGGCCTCGACCAGCGCGGCGAGCGCCTCGAGGTCGGCCGCGTTCTCCCGGGCCAGGAACCCGGCGAGCCGCTGGCGGAGGAACGGGGAGAGCAGCACCGCGCCCAGGGTGCGGTGCACGCCGCCGAACCAGCGCCCACCCTCCTCACCGCCGACGACGACCAGCGTCCCGTCGGTGGCCAGCGCGCGGCGGAGCACGGCCAGCGGCCGGTTGCCCGCGATGTCCAGCACGACGTCGTAGCGGTGGTCCTGCTCGATCTCCGCAGCCGTGTAGTCGATGACCCGGCCGGCGCCGAGCTCGCGGACGAGGTCGGCCTTGGCCCCGCTGCACACGGCGGTCACGTCGGCGCCGTACGCCGCGGCCACCTGGACGGCGTAGGTGCCGACCCCGCCGGAGGCCCCGAGGACGAGCACCCGCTGACCGGGGCGGACCCGGGCGACGTCGCGGACGGCCTGGATCGCGGTCGTGCCCGAGACCGGGAGCACGGCGGCCTCCTCGAAGGAGAGCCCCGCGGGCTTGCGGCCCAACCGGGCGACGGGCACGACCGCCAGCTCGGCGAAGGACCCGTCGGCGGTGCCGACCACCTCGTCGCCGACCCCGAACCCGCTCACTGCCGCACCGACGGACTCGACCACCCCGGCCAGGTCGCGCCCCGGCACCGGGTGCCGCGGCCGGCGCAGTCCCAGGAACGGACGTCCCACCAGCGGGAGACCGGTCATCAGGTGCCAGGTCCCGCGGTCGACGCCCGCCGCCCGGACCCGGACGAGGACCTCCTCGGCCCCGGGCTCGGGAGCCGGCACCTCGCTCAGCTCGAGCTGCTCGGTCCCCCCGAAGTGGTGCTGGGTCACTGCTCTCATCACGCTCTCCCTGCCTTACGCTGTAAGTGATGGCAATACGCTATCCTTACGCCGTAAGTTTCGTCAAGGGAGCGGAGGTCCGATGGCCCGCAGGCAACCGACCCCGGGGCGGGCACCGCTGAGCCGGGAGGAGATCCTCCGGGCCGCGGTCGCCCTCGCCGACGCCGAGGGGCTGGGGGCGCTGTCGATGCGCTCGGTCGCCCGGCGGCTCGGGGTGGAGGCGATGTCGCTCTACCACCACCTCGCCAACAAGGAGGCGATCCTCGACGGCATGGTCGACGCGGTCTTCGCCGAGTTCCACCGACCCCGGGTCGGAGGCGACTGGGTCGAGGAGATGCGCACCAGGTCCCGCTCGGCCCGAGAGGTGCTCAAGCGGCACCCGTGGGCCGTGGGTCTGATGGACTCCCGCCGCGGAGCCGGGATGGAGAACCTGCGCCACCACGACGCCGTCCTCGGCTGCCTGCGCGCCGCGGGCTTCTCGCTCGCGCTCACCGCGCACGCCTTCGCCCTGCTCGACGCCCACCTCTACGGCTTCCTGGTCCAAGAGCTCAGCCTGCCCTTCGAGGGCGAGGCGGACCTCTCCGAGCTGGCCGACGACATCATGCTCGCCCTGCCCGAGGGCGAGCTGCCGCACTTCCGCGAGTTCGTCGTCGACTACACCCTGCAGCCCGGCTACGCCTTCGGTGCGGAGTTCGACATCGGGCTCGACCTCATCATCGATGCGCTGGCAGCCCGGCTGGCGGCCGGCTGAGGACCCGGGGACGGCGCCGTCCGCTGTCTCGCAGGTCGACCCTTTTGATACCTAAATTTCCCTTTTCCCCGTATCTTGGTGGGCGGCCGATCGTTGTCGACATGAAGGAAAACCGGTCCCAGATGTTGTTGGCTTGGGCCTCGACAGGTGCACACTCGGACACGAGGCACCGGGAGGACACATGGATCACGTCTCGGCTGATGACGCGACGCGAAGCGGCACGCACACCCGCCGCAGCCGGATGCGCGCCCAGGCGCGGTCACACCATCTGGCCCATCCCCCCGTCTCCGACCGCTACCAGACGCCCGAGTGGCTCGAACGCTCCTTCGTGCTGCCACTGACCCCGCTGGAGGCGACCGACGTGCCAGACCAGCCCGTCCCACATCACGACGACGACCCCAGGGTCGCCGAGAGCACCCTGCTGGGTCGCCTGGTCGACCCGCAGCGCGACGCAGCGGTCGCGGCCGGCCTGGACAACCCGATCGCGCCCTTCGTGCGCCCACGCACCGAGGACATCGACTTCGCCCGCGTGGTCCGGCGATCCGACCTGTGCCGCACCGCCGGGCGCACCGCGTGCTCCGCGGCCGGGATCAGCGGGCTCTGCCTGATCGTCTACCTGCTGCTCCCCTCGGCGGTCGCCCTCGGCGTCCTGCTCGCCTGCGCCGCCGTCGCGGCGCTCGCGCTCGCGCTGCGCCTCCGGCTGCGACGCGCCCCCCTGCCGCGCCTCCAGCGCTGACCTCCGGCGCTGACCCTCCGGCGCTGACCCTCCGGCGCTGGCCTTCGGCGCTGAGCCGTCGGGCGCCACGGCGCCCGACCCCGGGTGACCCGGCTGGCCGGCCCCCGGAGCGTCGTGGAACCTGTTCTAGTCTTCGGGGGTGAAGCCGATGGACTACAGCGTCGTGGAGATGACCGCCGAGGAGCTCGAGGAGGAGCGCGTCGTCTTCGGCGCTCTCGCCGGGGCCGTGCGCGAGCTCGCCGAGGCCTCACTGCGTACGACGGTGCCGGCAGCGGTGGCCACCGAGGTGCGCGAGGAGGTGCAGCGGCTCACCGCCCGGCTGCGCGAGGAGCAGATCCCCGGCTCCTTCGGCGTGGGCCTGACCTCGTCGGGGACCGTGCGCGGGCACGGCAACGCAGTGGTCGGGCTGCGCAACCCGATCGCGGTGCCGCTCGAGGTGGAGCGCTCGGAGGAGGGCCGCGCCTGGTCGAGGTTCCACCTCAACGCGCTCTACGAGGGGCCTCCCGGCACGGTGCACGGGGGCGTGGTCGCCCTGCTGCTGGACCAGCTGCTCGGCGAGGCCGCCGCGGCCGGCGGCACGCCCGGCATGACCGGCACCCTGACCCTGCGCTATGAGCAGAACACCCCGCTCGGGGACGCTTCCGCCGAGGCCTGGGTCGACCGGGTGGAGGGTGTGAAGACCATCGTCAAGGGCGAGCTGCGAGGCCCCGACGGCGAGACCACGGTGCGCGCGGAGGGGATCTTCATCCTCCCCCGCTGGGCCCGTGAGGCCATCACCGAGAGCGACCGGAAGCCACCGCGCTTCGAGTGAGCCGCCAGCGGACCAGGCGGCGGTTCGGGCAGCGGGTCAGGCAGCGGGTCAGGCGGCGGGTCAGGCGGCGGACTCGGGCACCTGCCCGCGCTCACCGGAGTCGGTGAGCCGAGCCTCCTCGGCCGCGATCGCCTCGAGCTCGGCGCGCCGCTCCTGGGCCGAGTCCGGTGCGCTGACCAGCTCGGTGGCCCCGCCCGGGATCCGCTTGAGCGCCGTGCGCGCGAAGATCTGCTGCTCGGTCGCGGTGCGCTCGGAGCGGTCGTTGCTCAAGAACGTCACCGCCCAGTGCAACAGCGCGGTCACCTGGTTCTTGAAGCCGGTGAGGTAGATCAGGTGCACGCCGAGCCACATCAGCCAGGCGACCAACCCACTGATCCGCAGCTTGCCGACCATCGCGACCGCGTCGAAGCGCGAGATCGTGGCCATGCTGCCCTTGTCGAAGTAGCGGAACGGCCGCTGGGCCGGCTTGCCCTTCAGTCGTCGCCGGATCTCCTTGGCGGCGTACTTCGAGCCCTGGATGGCCACCTGGGCGACGCCGGGCAGGTTGTTGAGCGAGATCATGTCGCCGACCACGAACACCTCCGGGTAGCCCGGCAGGGTCAGGTCGGGGTTCACGCCGATGCGCCCGGCCCGGTCCAGCGAGGCGCCGGATCCCGTGGCCAGCACCTCGCCCAGCGGGCTCGCCTGGACGCCGGCGGCCCACATCTTGGTGACGGACTCGATCCGCCGTTCGGTGCCGTCCTTGTCCTGGACGACGAGGCCGCGCTCGTCGACGTCGGTGACCATGGCGCCGAGCTGGACCTCGACGCCGAGCTCCTCGAGGGTCTCCTTGGTCTTCTCGCCGAGCTTGCGGCCGAACGGCGGCAGCACCTGCGGCGCGGCGTCGAGCAGGATCACCCGCGCGCGCTTGGTGTTGATGGAGCGGAAGTCGCGCTTGAGCGTGCGCTTGGAGAGCTCGGCGATCTGGCCGGCCATCTCCACCCCGGTGGGGCCGGCGCCGACGACCACGAAGGTGAGCAGGTGGTCGACGTCCTCGCCCTTGGCGGCCATCACCTCGGCGAGCTCGAAGGCCCCGAAGATCCGGCCGCGCAGCTCCAGCGCGTCGTCGATGCTCTTCATCCCGGGCGCGAACTCGGCGAAGTGGTCGTTGCCGAAGTAGGACTGCCCGGAGCCGGCGGCCACGATCAGGGAGTCGTAGGGCGTGACGGTCTCGCGGCCCAGCACCTGGTGGGTGACCAGCCGGTTCTCCAGGTCGATGTCGGTGACCTCGCCGAGGAGCACGCGGGCGTTGTGCTGCCGCGCCAGCACCTCGCGGGTCGGGGGCGCGATCTCGCCCTCGGAGAGGATGCCGGTCGCCACCTGGTAGAGCAGCGGCTGGAAGAGGTGGTGGGTGGTCTTGGCGATCATGGTCACCTCGGCGTCCGCTCGACGCAGGGCCTTGGTGCCGAACAGGCCCCCGAAGCCGGAACCGATCACCACGACCCGGTGTCGCTGGTCACTGGCGCTGGTCTCGATATCGGTACTCACGTCAGGCATAACCACGATTCTTCCCATCCACATCCGTTCGGTGCCACCTGGGAGACGTCGGTTCGGTCACACATCCACCCCGCGTCCGGCACCATGGGCCGCGTGACGCACTACGACCTCGCCGTCATCGGCACCGGCTCGGGCAACAGCATCGCCGACGCGAGGTTCGCCGACTGGCGGGTCGCGATCATCGAGGAGGGCGTCTTCGGCGGCACCTGCCTCAACGTCGGCTGCATCCCGACCAAGATGTTCGTCCACCCCGCCGACCTCGCCCGGCAGTCGGAGCACGCCCCGGCGCTCGGCGTGGACACGTCGTACGACGGAGCGCGGTGGCCCGCGATCCGGGACCGGATCTTCGGCCGCATCGACCCGATCTCCCAGAGCGGCCGGGCCCACCGGGAGCGGCTGGAGAACGTCGAGGTGTACGACGAGCACGTCACCTTCCGCGACGACCACACCCTGGAGACGGCCTCGGGCAGCCGCGTCACCGCGGACCAGATCGTCGTGGCGGCCGGCAGCCGGGTCCTGGTCGCCGACATCCCGGGACTCGACGAGGTGGACTTCCACACCAGCGACACCGTGATGCGCCTGACCAGCCTGCCGCGACGGATGGCCGTCGTGGGGGGCGGCTACGTGGCCGCCGAGTTCGCCCACGTCTTCTCCGCACTCGGGACGCAGGTCACCCAGCTCGAACGCGGACCGACGCTGCTGCGACACCACGACGAGGACATCGCCCGGGTGTTCTCCGCGGCCGCCGCGCGCCACTGGGAGGTGCGCCTGGACACCGTGGCGACGCGCGTCTGCCGCCGTGGCGAGGCGACGGTGCTCGCCCTCTCCGACGGCACCGAGCTGGAGACCGACGTGTTGTTGATGGCCACCGGGCGGGTCTCCAACGCCGACCGGCTGGGGCTGGAGAACACCGGGATCGACTGCGTGGACGGCCGGATCCGCGTCGACGAGCAGCAGCGCACCACCGTCGACGGCGTGTGGGCGCTGGGCGACGTGAGCAGCCCCCACCACCTCAAGCACGTGGCCAACCTGGAGGCGCGCACGGTCCAGCACAACCTGCTGCACCCCGAGGACCCGGTCGCCAGCGACCACCGGTTCATCCCGAGCGTCGTGTTCACCGCACCCCAGATCGCCTGCGTCGGCCTCACCGCGCAGGCTGCCCACGAGCAGGGGGTCGAGCACGTGTCGGTGACCTACGACTACAGCGACATCGCCTACGGATGGGCGATGGAGAGCCCTCCCGGGGAGCACTTCGTGAAGCTGCTGGCCGATCCCGACCGGCGCCGCGTCCTCGGGGCGCACATCATCGGGCCCCAGGCGAGCCTGCTGCTCCAGCCGCTCGTGCAGGGGATGAGCCTGGGCAATTCGCCCGCGGAGATGGCCCGGGGGCAGTACTGGCCGCACCCCTCGATGGCCGAGGTGGTGGAGAATGCGCTGCTGAAATTGGTCGCGCAATGAGTGCCGATCTCCTCGGCGTCCCCTAATGTCTTGCTGAGAAGCGGGAGCGCAGCCCATGCTCCTGGAGCCTGTCCGTTCACGGGAGCGAGGGACGGTGACCCTGAACAAGCGCTCACTCGTCCTCCCTGCCAGCCCTCCGTCGGTGAAGCTGGCCCGGTCCTGGGTCTCGAAGATCCTGGAGGAGATCGGTCGCGAGGACCTGGTCGACGCAGCCCAGCTGGGCGTGTCGGAGCTGGTGACCAACGCACTCATCCACTCCCAGCCACCGCTCTCGGTGCGGGTCCGCGGCACCGTCGACCACCCGCGCATCGAGGTGGTGGACTCCTCGCCGGTCCCGCCGCAACGCACTCCCGTGGCACCCGAGCCCGAGGAGGTCGACGAGCTCAACGTCACCACCTTCGGGCGCGGCCTCGACCTGGTCGCGATGATGTCCAGCCGCTGGGGCTCGGACCTCGCGCACGACGGGCGCAGCAAGTCGGTCTGGTTCGAGCCCGCCGGCGACTCCCCGCTGCCGGGCCACGGCGGGGAGATCTTCGACTTCGACGCGGGCTTCGCGGAGCACCCGGACGTGCTCGAGGGCGACCGGATGACCCTGCGGCTGCTGGGGGTCCCTGCACAGCTGTTCGGCGAGCTGCGTCGGTTCCACTTCGAGGTGCGCCGCGAGCTGCGCCTGCTCGCCCTGACCAACCCGGAGGACTACCCGGTCGCCCGCGAGATCACCCAGATCTTCGTCCAGGCAGACCGGGAGCGTCGCTCCAGCGCCGGGATCGCGCGCCTCGACGAGGCGATCGCCGGCGGCGTGGCCAGCGTCGACCTGGAGTACCAGGTGCCGCTGAGCACACCGGAGACGATGGCCCGGATCCGCGACCTGCTCAACGACGTCTACGACACCTTCTCCACCCAGCACCTGCTGACCCTGCGCCCGCCCGACGTGCTGGTCGACCTGCAGACCTGGTACTTCACCGAGTTCGAGCGCCAGGGCCAGGGAGAGCCGGCCCGACGCTGGACCGGGCCCACCGCCGTGCCCCCGGCCGGGCAGCTCGACTGAGGGACGCGGCCGAAGGGAGATGCCGGTGGGCGAGCGGTCGGTGCGGTGGGCGCACCTCGGTGGCGGCCCTCCCCTAGACTGGCGCCCGATGGCGGTGGGGCTCGCCGAGAACCGCAGCAGGCGCTGCCAACAGTCCCTACCTTGCACGCACGCGACGCAACGGTAGGAGTGGCATGTCCCAAGCCTCGACCCCGGCCCCGAATCCGGCCCCGAATCCGGTCCCGAATCCGGCGTCCGACCTCCCCGCGCCCCAGCGGCGGCGGGAACGAGGCGTCCACCGATGGGTGCTCCCGGTGATCGCCCTGGGCGGGATGGCGGGCGCGAGCGCACGCCATGCCCTCGAGCTGGCCTGGCCCAGCGCCCAGACCGGCTTCCCCGCCGCGACGTTCCTCACCAACGTGGCCGGGTGCCTCCTGATCGGCCTGCTGATGGTCTACGTCGTCGAGGTCGGCGGTGCCCACCCCCTCGTCCGCCCGTTCCTCGGGGTCGGCCTGCTCGGCGGCTTCACCACGTTCTCGACGTACGCCGTCCAGACCCGCACCCTGCTCGCCGAGCAGCGGCCGGCACTGGCGGCGACGTACCTGTTCGGCACACTGGTCGCCGCCATGGCGGCCGTCGTGACCGGCGTGTTCGCGGCGCGCGCACTGCTGCGGCTGCGGCACTGGATGGCTCACCACCGGGAGGGAACGCGATGAACCTGCACGGCACGGCACGGCGTCTGAGCGTCTACATCGGCGAGGACGACACCTGGAAGCACAAGCCGCTCTACACCGAGATCGTCCACCGGGCCCATGCGGCCGGCCTGGCCGGGGCCAGCGTGCTGCGCGGCATCGAGGGCTTCGGGACGAGCGCCAGCCGGATCCACACCAGCCGGATCCTCTCGCTCTCCGAGGACCTGCCCATCGTGGTGGTGATCATCGACACCCCCGAGAGGATCGAGGAGTTCTTGCCCCAGGTCGACGAGGTGGTCACCGAAGGACTCGTGACGCTGGAGGACGTGGACGTCGTGGTCCACCGCTTCCGGAACCCCGCCACCTCGTGACCGACCTGCTCCTCGTCTGCCTGGGCGCGGCGGTCGGGGCCCCCCTGCGCTACCTCACCGACCGTGCCGTGCAGTCGCGACACGACTCCGTGCTGCCGTGGGGCACCTTGACGGTGAACGTGGTCGGGTGCCTCGCCCTGGGCCTCCTCACCGGCCTCGCCGGGCAGGTGCCCACCCAGGTCTCGTTGGCGCTGGGCACCGGGCTCTGCGGCGCCCTGACGACGTGGAGCACGTTCAGCTACGAGACCCTCCGCCTGTTCGAGGAGGGTGCCCGGCTCTTCACCCTGGCCAACGTCGCACTCAGCCTGGTCGGCGGCCTCGCGGCTGCCCTCGCGGGGGCGGCGCTGGGTGCCGCCATCTGAGCTCCCAGCCCGCCGGCACTGCTCCCCGACCCCCGGAGCGGGACCACGCTCGGAGCCGACGGCATGCTGTCCTAGGGTGACGACGGGGCCGCGAGTGTGGTTCCGGGCGGGCGGAGACCAGCACCAGGCGGAGGAGGCGGGCGATGCGTCGGCAACGGCGAGCCGCGCCGAGCTTCCTGCTGCGCGACGTGCGTCTGGTGCCGCTGCGCGGGGTCCCCGCACCACCCCACCCGGTGGACGTGCTGGTCACCGACGGGGTGGTGAGCGAGGTCGGCCGGGGACTGACCCGGCCGCGCCGCGTCGTCGAGCACCGGACCGATGGACGCTGGCTGGTCCCGGGTCTGTGGGACCAGCACGTGCACCTCGGCCAGTGGACCCTCGCCTCGCAACGGCTCGACCTGACCGGCACCCGCTCCATCGAGGACGCGCTCACCCTGGTCGCCACCCGGCTCACCGACCTGCCCGACGTCCCGATCGTGGGCTGGGGACACCGCTCGGCCAAGTGGGACCGGCAGCCGACCGTGCGCGAGCTCGACGAGGTGACCGGCGTACGGCCCGTGGTGCTGATCAGCGGCGACGGGCACCACGCCTGGCTCAACACCGTGGCGATGCGCGGCCTGCGCCTGCCCGAGCGCGACGGGGTGGTCGCCGAGACCGAGTGGTTCCGGGTCTACCCCAGGCTCGTGGACGTGGTGGGCTCCGACGGCACCTCCGCGGACGCCTACCAGCACACGATGCGACAGGCGGCGGCCAAGGGAGTGACCGGTCTGGTCGACCTCGAGTTCGACCAGAGCCTGGCTGCCTGGCCCGAGCGCGAGTCGGCCGGGGCCGAGCTGCTGCACGTGCGGGTCGGCGCCTACGTCGACACGCTGCCGGAGTTCCTCGGTGCCGGGCTGCGCACCGGGGACCGGCTGCCGGGCTGCGGTCCGCTGGTCAGGATGGGTCCGCTGAAGATCATCTCCGACGGGTCGCTGAACACCCGCACGGCATGGTGCTGCGCGCCGTACGCCCACGGTGGCGGCACGGGCGCGCCGAACCTCACCGGTGCGGGGCTGCGCGCCCTGCTGGCCGACGCGACCGCACAGCAGCTCGAGGTCGCGGTGCACGCGATCGGTGACGCGGCGGTGAGCGAGGCGCTGGCGGCCTACGCCGACACCGGCGCGAGGGGATCCATCGAGCACGCCCAGCTGATCGGCCGCGAGGACTCGCGGACGATGGCCCGGCTCGGGGTCCGCGCCAGCGTCCAGCCGGCCCACCTGCTCGACGACCGCGACCTGACCGAGAGCTTCTGGCCGGACCGGACCGAGCGGTGCTTCGCGCTGCGCTGGCTCCAGGACGACGGGGTCGACCTGGCGCTGGGCAGCGATGCGCCGGTGGCCCCGCTCGACCCGTGGCTGGGCATCGCGGCGGCCGTGCACCGCAGCGCCGACGAGCGCGACCCGTGGCACCCCGAGCAGGCGCTGACCGCCTCCGAGGCGCTCGGCGCGAGCACCAACGGCCTCGGCACCGTGGCGCCGGGGCACCCCGGCGACCTCGCGCTGCTCGACGCCGACCCGCTGCGCGGGGGGTCCACGGCCGAGCAGGCGGTCGCCCTGCGCTCCATGGAGGTCGCCGCCACCTGGGTCGCCGGCCGCCTGGTGCACTCCTCGTCCTAGCCGGCCCGGGAGCCGTCCGGCCCCGGGGCCAGGCCGAGGGCCAAGGTCAGCTCCAGGACCGCCCGCGGGTCCTCGAGGCGATCTCCGAACAGCTCGCGCAGCTGCCCCATGCGGTAGCGCACGGTCTGCGGGTGCACGAACAGCTCGGCGGCCACGGCGTCGCGCCGACCGTGGTGCAGCAACCAGGAGCGCAGCGTCTCGAGGAGCTTCTCGGCACTGGAGGAGCGCAGCTCGTCCAGCGGGGCCAACGAGCGGGCGCGCAGGTCGGCGTGGGCGCTCGGGTCGGCGGTGAGGATCAGCTCGGGGAGGTGCTCCTCGCTGTCGGGACCGAGGTCGAGCGCGCGCACGCGCAGGGCACGGTCGTAGGACGCCCGTGCCTCGAGCCAGGGACGCGCGGGCCCGGCGACCGCACCACGCAGCTCGAGGGTCCGCAGGAGTGCGGCCCGCCGCCGACCGTGCACGTCGGGGACCAGCAGGAGCACCAGGTCCTCGAGGTCCTCGCCCCCGGCGGTGGGCGGGGTGTCGCTGGACTGCAGCGTCTCCCCCGGCACGTGCGCGAAGACCGCGCGCACCTGCGACTCCGGGAGGACCACGGCGGTGAGCGTGCGCGGCGGAACCCAGTCGGCGCGCTCGGCCGCGGTCTCGACCACCTCGGGCGCCGACCCGTCCAGGAGGTGTCCCACCAGCCGTTCCAGCAGCCGCTGCCGCACCCGGCCGCTGGTGGCCAGCTCGTCGTTGTGGCCCGCGACGCTCGCCGCGGAGAGCTCGTCGATGTAGGCGAAGACCAGCTCGGCGAAGCGGGCCACGGTGTCGGCGTCGACGCCGTTGCGCACGGTGGTGGAGGACATCTCCTGCCAGGAGACCCGGGCCCCGATGCGGTAGGCCGAGAGCAGCGCGTCGACGCTGCGACCGCTGCGTGCCTCACCACGGCCGAGCTGGTAGGCCCCGTCGACGGCCTGGGCCGTGGGCACCTGCGCCTCGGTGCCGCGAGACCTCGCCGCGAGCGAGATGAAGCCGCCGAGGGCGAGCTCCACGGCGTTGCGGATCGTCTCCCCCATCGGACCGCTCAGCGCGTCGGCATAGCTGGGGACCTCGGCGATGATCGCCGCCACGGTCCGCTCCGCCGCCACGGGTACGCCGTGACGCAGGTCACCGATCGTGCGTGCGTCGAGGCGGAGCTCCGGCGTCTGCGACATGGATTCATCCTCTGCGAACAAAAGAGCGCGGTCGATTCACGCGTCCAGGTCATGACTTTACCCCCTCGACACATCAGAGTGGAGACATGGCCACGACGAGCGTCCCCGCCGCCGACCTGCCGGGCCCCACGGCCCTCGGCCGGAGCATCCGCGCCGGCGCCCGCCGGCTCGCCGAGCTGGCCGCGACCCCGCTGGTCCCGGCCGACTACCTCGACGTCTTCAACCCGCTGCGCCGCGGCGCCGAGCTGCGCGGCCGGGTCGTCTCGGTCACCCCCGAGACCGAGGACGCCGCCACCCTCGTCATCAAGCCCGGCGCCGACTGGGCGGGCCACGTTCCCGGCCAGTACGTCCGCGTCGGGATCGACGTCGACGGCGTCCGGCTGTGGCGCGCCTACTCGCTGACCCACGGACCCCGGGCCGACGGCCACATCTCGATCACCGTCAAGGCCGTCGCCGACGGCAAGGTCAGCAATCACATCGTCCGCGAGACCCGCCCCGGCACCCTGGTGCACCTCGAGCAGGCGGCCGGCGAGTTCGTGCTGCCGACCCCCGTGGCACCAGAGGAGGCGAAGCTGCTCTTCGTCACCGCCGGGTCCGGCATCACCCCGGTGATCGGGATGCTGCGCAACCTGTTCCCGGTCGCCGAGTCCGGAGCCGTGCGGCTCCCGCGCAGCGCGAGCTTCGACGTCACCGTGGTGCACGTCGCGCCGAGCGAGCCGCACTCGATCTTCATCGACAACCTGCGCTCCCTCGACGAGGCCGGGATGATCCGGTTGGTCGCGCGGTACGACGACGAGCACGGGGTCCTCGACGTGGACGACCTCGAGGAGCTCGTGCCCGACCTCGAGGAGCGCACCACCCTCGCCTGCGGCCCCGCCGGCCTGCTCGACGCACTGGAGGCCCACCACGCAGAACGCGGGCTGAAGCTGCTCACCGAGCAGTTCCGCGCCACGCCCCTGGTGGTCGGCGAGGGCGGCACCGTCAGCTTCTTGAAGAACGGGACCCAGCTCGAGGCGAGCGGCGACCGGCCGATCCTCGAGCAGGCCGAGGAGGCCGGCGTGCTCATGCCGAGCGGGTGCCGGATGGGCATCTGCTACGGCTGCGTCCTGCCGATGCGCGAGGGCGCCGTGCGTGACCTCCGCACCGGGGAGATCACCACCGCCGGCGCCATGGAGTCCGACAGCGGCGGCGTCCGCATCCAGACCTGCATCAACGCTGCCGCCGGCAGCTGCCAGCTCGACCACTGACCCCTGCACCAGGAAGGAACGACATGACCGTCCTGCAGAAGAAGCCCGCCAGCCCGATCGACCACCTCTCCCCCGAGGACATCGAGGAGATCGGTCGCGAGCTCGACGCGATCCGCGCCGAGTTCATCGACAAGCGCGGCGCCAGCGACGCGGCGTACATCCGCACGGTGATCGACACCCAGCGCAAGCTCGAGCTCGGCTCCCGCGGCGTGCTGCTGTTCTCGCTGTTCCCGCCGGCCTGGTTCGTCGGCACCGCGGGCCTGTCGATCGCCAAGATCCTGGAGAACATGGAGATCGGCCACAACGTCATGCACGGCCAGTGGGACTGGATGCGGGACCCGAAGATCCACTCGACCACGTGGGAGTGGGACAACGCCTCCCCCTCGGAGCAGTGGAAGCACAGCCACAACGAGCTGCACCACAACTTCACCAACGTCGTCGGCAAGGACAACGACCTCGGCTACGGCATCATGCGCGTCGACGAGGACCAGCGCTGGCACCCGATCTACCTGGCCCAGCCGCTGTGGAACTTCATCAACGCCTGCTTCTTCGAGTACGGCATCGCGGCCTACGACCTGGAGATCGGCAAGAACGTCAAGCGCAAGACGCTGAGGTCTCCCGAGTTCAAGGCGCGCGCCAAGGTGACGATGCGCAAGATCCGCAACCAGTTCAAGAAGGACTACGTCGTGCACCCGATCCTGTCGGGCCCGTCGTTCCTGCACACGCTCACGGCGAACTTCACCGCCAACCTGGTCCGCAACCTGTGGACCCACTCGGTGATCATGTGCGGCCACTTCCCCGAGGGCGTGCAGACCTTCGAGAAGCACTCGATCACGGGCGAGACCAAGGGCGAGTGGTACGTGCGCCAGATGCTCGGCTCGGCCAACATCTCCGGCTCCGACGCCATGCACCTGATGACCGGCAACCTGTCCTTCCAGATCGAGCACCACCTCTTCCCCGACCTCCCGAGCAACCGCTACAAGGAGATCGCCCCGAAGGTTCAGGATGTCTTCGAGCGCTACGGCCTGGAGTACACCACCGGCTCGCTGGCCCGTCAGGTCGCCTCGGCCTGGCACAAGGTGATCCGGCTGTCGCTGCCGAACAACTTCCTGGGCACCAACGCCACCCCCACCCCGCTGCCCCAGCGCGAGGAGCGCCCGGTGGCTGCCTGACCCCCTCCTCCGGATAGTCCGAGACGTTCCCGTCCTCTGCTGCCCGATCTGAGGACGGAAACGTCACGGACTATCCCGTCCGGGCGGCGCTCACCGCAGGTCCGGCAGACTCGGGTCACCACCCCCGAGGACAGGAGCAGCGATGACGGTGCTGGACCCCGTGAAACCGACCGTGCGATGGGCGCTGGGCCATGGCCTGCCGAAGGTGCTGATGCGCCGAGCGGCCCGACAGGGCGACGTCCAGGGCCGGCTGATCACCGGCGGGGTCTCCGAGGACAGCGCACAGCTGCAGGCGCTCGCCGACGAGATCCGCGCCAACGGAGCGGTGCACCGGTCGAAGTTCGCGCTGATCACGGCCACCCTCCCCGCCGTCAAGGAGGTGCTCACCAGCAGCGACTTCCGCTCCGGCATCTTCGAGCCGGGCGAGGGGATCCTGGGTCGGATCGGCGTGTGGGCCGAGGATCCCGACCTGCTCGGTCCGCTCGTGCCACCCTCCCTGCTGGTCAGCGAGCCGCCCGACCACACCCGTTATCGCAAGCTGGTCACCCGCGTCTTCACCGCCCGGGCGGTCGAGAACCTGCGAGCGCGCACGCAGCAGATCGCCGATGAGCTGCTCGACTCCCTCGACCCGACCAGTCCCGTCGACCTCGTCGCGGCGTACTGCAGCCAGCTGCCGGTCACCGTGATCGCGGAGATCCTCGGTGTCCCGGCCGAGGACCGTGGCCGCGTGCTGGAGTTCGGCAACGCGGCCGCGCCGAGCCTCGACCTCGGTCTGGGGTACGCCGAGTTCCGCCGCGTGGAGCGTGGCCTGAAGGACTTCGACACCTGGCTCGACACGCACTTGGAACGACTCCGGCGCGAGTCGGGCGATGACCTGATGAGCCAGCTCGTCCGCGTGCAGGAGGAGGGCGTCGGCCTCGACGGCGCCGAGCTCAAGGCGACCGCCGGGCTGGTGCTCGCGGCCGGCTTCGAGACCACCGTCAACCTGCTCGGCAACGGCATCGCGCTGCTGCGTCAGCACCCCGACCAGCTCCAGCTCCTGCGCGAGGACCCCTCGTGGTGGCCCAACGCCGTCGACGAGGTGCTGCGGGTCGACCCGCCGGTGCTGCTGACCGGCCGGCTGTGCACGGCCGACACGGTCGTGGCCGGGGTGCCGGTGCGCCGCGGCGAGGTCGTCACCACCCTGCTGGCCGGCGCCAACCGCGACCCCGACGTGTTCACCGACCCCGCGGCGTTCGACGTGACCCGCGACAACGCGCGCGAGCACGTCTCGTTCTCCGCCGGGCGGCACTACTGCCTGGGCGCGGCACTCGCGCGGATGGAGGGCGAGGTCGGACTGCGGACGCTCTTCGAGCGGTTCCCCGACCTGCGGCTCGACCCCGGCGCAGCCCGACGGTCGACACGCATCCTGCGCGGCTACGAGCGGCTCCCGGCCAGTCTCGTGCCGGCCCGCGCCCGCGTGGGGTGAGCCGGATGGACCTCGGGGAGACCGAGTTCGAGGAGCTCGTCGCGACCGCCCTCGACGGGGTCCCGCCCGAGCTGGCCGCGCTGATGGACAACGTGGTCGTGCTGGTGGAGGCGGAGCCGCCCGCGAGCGACCCCGACCTCCTCGGCGTGTACACCGGGGTCCCGCTCACCGACCGGGACAGCACCTACACCTTCGTGCCCCCGGACCGGATCCTGGTCTACCGCGGCCCGCTGCTGCGGATGTGCGCCTCGGCCGAGGAGCTGGTCGAGGAGGTCCGGGTCACCGTGGTGCACGAGATCGCGCACCACTTCGGGATCGACGACGACGCCCTGCACGACCTCGGCTACGCCTGACCGGGCGGCACCGTCTCGGCCGGGCCGGTGCCGCTCCCCTATGCTGGTCGCCGTCGCCGTGGGGTCCGCCTCGCAGCGGCGGGCCCCCATCGTCTAGCGGCCCAGGACCCCGCCCTTTCACGGCGGTAGCACGGGTTCGAATCCCGTTGGGGGTGCAGGGGCAAACAGCCTCACGCCGCAGACGCATTGCGGGCCTGGGGGCCCCGGCGCTGCTGGTGCTGATCGTGGTGCTGCTGCCCTGAGCGTCCCCGGCGCGGGGCGTTCTCACCGGTGGAACAAGACCGCCTTGACCTTGAGGTGGCCGTCGTCGGACAGGTCGGCCCAGTGCTTGTCGCCGGTCACGACGCTCGAGCCCAGGCGCTCGGCGACGGCGATGATGGAGGCGTCGCTCAGGGACAACGTCTCGCCGCCCGGGCCGGAGTTGGCCCGAGAGACCTCGATGAGCTCAGCGGCCCGGACGTGGTCCGCTTCGGTCATCAGCTCCACCTCCAGACCCTGTCCCAGGATGCTGGTGGCGATGGACTGGTGCGAGAGCCCCCTGGTGGCGTTGTTGGGGCGGTTGCGCAGGATCGTGATGACCTCGCTCAGCGCGGTTCCCGGCAGCGCCAGGCGGGCCCCCCGCGGCGGGGTGCGGAACACCTTGTCGATGCCCTGCCAGCCCCGCTCCTTGCGCGCCCAGGCCAGGACGGTCGAGGCGTCGACCGCGATCGTGGTCACGCAGGCTGCTCCAACCCGAGCTCGGCGGCCAGGTCGGCCATGAGCTCAGCCTCCAGCTCATCCTCGGACCGGTTCGTCGCGCCCCGGCGGACGCTGATCCGCTCGTGGGTGGCGGTCAGCTTGGCCGCCTCGGCGTCACGCGTCTCCCGCAGCTCCGCGGCCGCGGTGCCCTCGGGCGCCTCCTCGGGGTCGGCGTACGCCGCCCACAGCTGGTGAGCGAGCTGCCGGGCGGTGACGAGACGCACGACGCCCTCCTGGTCGAGCGAGAGGCTGAGAACGTCTCCGGCGTGGAGGTCCAGTGCCCGGCGCAACTCGACAGGCAGCACCAGCCGACCCTGCGAGGAGAGGGTGATGTGGAACTCGGCAGCACATCTTCGGGTCGTCTGGCTACGCAGCATCCGACTCTCGGCAGTTCCACGCACCCTGCGGCTGAGGGCGTAGTCAGTCGCAGTTCGCGGAAGGATGACGACATGACCGACTCCCACGAGCGCTATCCAATCCAGCAGGCAGAACAAGTCATCGCCGACCGCCTGACCACAGGCTCGTCCGTTCTCGACATGGACGGAATGAACTGGCTGTACTGAGATGGAACGATTCCGGAGGCTGGCGGTGCTGGGGGCGCTCGGCGCTCTCTTCAGCATCCAGGCCGGCTGTGGCCAGGAGACCGGTTCCTCAAGGGCTTGCGAGGGAACAGCGGCGACGTCGGCTACACCGAACCCATCGCCGTCGTGCGAGGACAACTCCGGCCAGCAGGACCACTGACGCTCCACATGGCATGACTCTTGGCCATCCTCGCTGCAGTCGTCGCCAACCTGGCTGCCGACTCATGCGGGAGCGGTGCCAGGTTCACTGGCGAGGGCGAAGTCGTTGGGTGCAGGGTTCCGGACGCTGTCGAACCGCTCGGCTCCTCGATGCAGTCCCTGTCACGCCAGGGTCATCCACCACTCGCCCGTTCAGCGCTGGTGTGACAACAAGGACGACAGGTTGGATGCCGCTGTGCTCACCCCAACCGCGGATCACGGCATCGACGGATGCCTCTCGATTGCAAGAACGATCAGTTCGACCGCCCCGCCCTCGAGTCCGCGCTGAGTTGGCGCGCCGAGTGCGCCAACTGATCGTCCTTCTGCACATTCATGCCAACCAGAACGTCCGCTCATCGCCTTGAGCGCGTGGATCGAGGCTAAGAGCCGGATGCAGCCTGCGCGCGAGTCAGGGGCGGGAGCTGTCGGCGACGGTGAGGTCCTCTCGCCGGAGCGGGCGTGGTCAGCGGACCAGCTCGGAAGACGGCGACGTCAGCGGCAGCACGACGGTGAACGCGCTGCCCTCGCCTAGGACGCTGCTGGCCTCGATGGTGCCGCTCATCAGCGCGACGAGCTCGCGGCAGATGGCCAGGCCGAGTCCAGCGCCGCCGTACCGGCGTGTGGTCGAGGTGTCGGCCTGGGTGAAGGACTCGAAGAGCAGAGGCAGTTGCTCGTCAGGGATGCCGATGCCGGAGTCCTCGACCGCGAGCCGAAGCCGGTGGGTGTCGCCGTCGACGCTCTCGAGGTCGACCCGCACCCGGACGAGACCGCGGTCGGTGAACTTCAGGGCGTTGCCGATCAGGTTGGTCAGGACCTGTGTAATCCGGAAGGAGTCGCCGAGGAGCACGGACGGGACCTCGTCGGCGATCACGGAGGACAGCTCGAGGTGCTCGCGCGCGGCGAAGGGGCGCCCCCATTCGAGCGCGTCGTCCACGAGAGCCCGGACGTCGAAGGCCGCCACGTCCATCTCGAGGTGTCCGACCTCGAGGCGGGAGACGTCGAGGATGTCGTTGACCAGCCGGAGCAACCGCTCACCGGAGCGGCGCACGACCTCCACCAGGTAGCGCTGTCCCGGGTCGAGGTCGCCCTCCGCGAGCATCTCGCCGGCGCCGAGCACGCTGGTCAGCGGCGTGCGCACCTCATGGGACATGTTGGCCAGGAACAGCGACTTGGCGGCGTTCGCGTCCTCCGCGGCTCGCCGAGCACGCTCGAGGTCGCGCAGCAGCGCGTTCTCCTTCGTCATGTCTTCCGCGGTGCCGTGCACGCCGACCACCTCGTCGTCGACGATCACCGGGACGGCGGCGAGGTTGACCTCCATGCGCCGGCCGCCCTTGGTCAGCATGGTCGCCTGCAACTTCTGTGGCTGCCGGTGCAGAGCGCCCTCGAACGCGGCCGCGGCGCGGCCGACGTCCTCCGGCACTAGCAGGTGGGCGAAGTCGACGGCGGTGAACTCCGCGAGCGTGTAGCCGCTCAGCTCCTGGGCCACGGCGTTGGCGTCGACGAAGGTGCCGTCGGGGTCGAGGGAGAACGCGGCGTGAGGGCTGTAGGCGAACAGCGAGCGGTACCGCTCCTTGCTCTCCGCCAGCTCGCGCTCGGTCTCCGAGCGCGGCGCGCTGCTGTCCACCGGCCACCTTCCCGAGACATGTGAACTGATGCTGACATCGTGGCACGACGCGCCCGGTCTGTCGGGTTTCTCGCCTCGATCTCAGCGCGGTGCCACGCGTCGGTGTCGAGGGGCATCGCCATCTCACCTGCCGCAGGCACAGTGCTGGCAGTCGCGCAGCCGGGATGTCGTACGGCTGACATCACGGGCTGACCACGGCCTCGCGCCAACCATGGGGCATGCATCCGCATCTCGGCTGCTCGGGGCGGTTCAGAGGCTGTGTTCCAGCGAGAACCAAGCATGGCCCGCAAACCACAGGGACCCCCCACCGAATTCGCCGGATAGCGCTGACGGTCGTCGCGCTTCAGCGCTGACAGAGTGTTCATCTCTTCCTCTTCGAATGAAGCCAGGGCCGGTGCCCGCTCGGTTGTCGGAAATGTGCTCGCGCGCGACCGTGGGGATCCGGTGGGAGCGGTGGTGTCGGCGTTCTGAACCTTGACCAGCCGGGTCGCGCCAGCCGCCGGTGAGGATCGCGGTGTCCAGGTCGACGCCGAGCATGCTGAAGCCGTGCTGCAGTTCGAAGCGCGACCACTCGCCGGCGGCTCCCTCGATCAGGTCGGCGAGCCGAACTGTCTCCTCGTTGGTGTCGGCGCATCGGCCAGCCAGCCCGAGAGCCTTTGAACGCTCACCCAGGGCAGGAGGTCGCCCATGGGAGAGACCTCGCGCATCTCGATGGAGTCGGTGTCGAGACGGCTCATGACGCGGCGTAGGCCTGGGACGTCGCCGTTGCGCACGCGCGTGCTCCAGCGTTCGACGTTGCGGGTGTGCGGTCCACCCCGGACGCCGACCTTCAGCCGGTCGAGCATCTCGTCACTCATGTCGACCCGGCCGGACAGGAAGCCCCTGATGCTGGGCTGGCGGACCCCCGACAGGCGCGACAGCCTGCTCTGGGTGGTGCCGGTCTCCCGCATCACCTCAGCGGAGGGGGGAGCGGGGACGCATCGCCTCCCCGCGCACGTCGGTCGAGGACCTATGATCGGCGTCATCTTGCTCAGCGAGCCGAGGAGTAGCCATGCCACGTGGAGAAGATGGTCAGGTCACCGACGACTACGACGGCGAGTCGCTGCCCGAGGACACCCCACCCACCCACCTGAGGGTCGGCTCGACGACCTACCACCTCTATCTCTCCGAGGAGAACGGGGAGAAGCTGCTCGAGGCCCTGCACCCGTTCATCGACGGGGCCGACACCGATGACGAGACCGGGCGGATGCACAACATGCGCTAGCACCGCACCGCGCCCACGCGGGCCGGCCCAGCACCACGAGGGCGGATTCGGAATGGAACCCGGTCGTGGGTTAGCATTTCGTGGCTTCGCTTCCAGAGCGGGCAGCACGATCAGCGACACCACCAGCAACACCAGCAGCAACACCACCAGGCCCCGTAGCGCAGTTGGTTAGCGCGCCGCCCTGTCACGGCGGAGGCCGCGGGTTCGAGTCCCGTCGGGGTCGCCACCTCCCACCAGCTCCGGTCCTTCGACCGGAGCTGGTGTCGTCTCCGCAGCCGTGTGGAGCCTCCGCTCCCGGGTACGTTCACGCACATGACCACCGTCGCCCGCGTCGTGCAGACCAGCCCCTCACGAGTGTGGGAGGTGCTCGCCGACGGCTGGCTCTACCCGCTCTGGGTGGTCGGCGCCACCAGGATGCGTGAGGTCGACGCGCAGTGGCCTGCCGCCGGTGCCCGGATCCACCACTCGGTCGGGGCCTGGCCGGCGGTGCTCGACGACGACACCGAAGTCACCGAGTCGGTGCCGCTGCGGCGACTGGCCGTGCGGGCCAAGGCGTGGCCACTGCTGGGCGAGGCGGACGTCGTGCTGGACCTGGCCGAGGACGGTGCCGGGACCCTGGTGCAGATGAGCGAGGACGTGGTCACCCTTCCCGGCAGGCTGGTGCCCCGGCCGGTGCGGGCACCGCTGATCAGGTGGCGCAACACCGAGAGCCTGCGCCGTCTCGCCTTCCTGGCCGAACGCCGGCCATGACGTCCTACGACGCGGTCGTCGTCGGCTCGGGGCCCAACGGGCTGGTCGCCGCCAACCACCTCGCCGACGCCGGTTGGTCGGTGCTGGTGCTCGAGGCCCAGCCGGACCTCGGCGGAGCGGTGCGCAGCGCCCGGGACGTGCACCCGGACTTCGTGCACGACACGTTCAGCGCCTTCTACCCGCTCGCCGCCGCCTCGCCGACGCTGCGCTCCTTCGGGCTCGAGGACCACGGCCTGATCTGGCGGCACGCCCCGGCCGTGCTCGGTCATCCCCTGCCCGACGGCACCTGGGCGCTGCTCGACCCCGACCGCGAGGTGACCGCCGCCGGGTTCGAGGCCCGGCGAGCCGGCGACGGCGAGGCGTGGCTGGAGCTGTGCCGGCAGTGGGACGCCATCGGCGAGCAGCTCCTCGGCGGGCTGCTCACCCCGTTCCCACCGGTGCGCGCCGGCCTCGGCGGCCTGCGGCGCCTCCCCCGGGCCGGCGGTCTGCACTTCGTGCGCGACCTGCTCACGCCGGCCGCCGACCTCGGCCGGCGGCGCTTCCGCGGCGAGGGACCACGGATCCTGCTGGCGGGCAACGCCGGGCACGCCGACATCCCCCTCGACGCTCCGGGCTCGGGCCTGATGGCGCTGCTGATGACGATGATGGGGCAGACCGGCGGGTTCCCGGTCCCCGAGGGCGGTGCCGGCAACCTCACCCAGGCGCTCGCGCGGCGCCTGCGGTCCCGGGGCGGCGAGATCCGCTGCGACAGTCCGGTGGAGCACCTCAGCACCGCGGGAGGCCGGGTGCGCCAGGTGCACACCGCGGGCGGGGAGACGGTCACCGCACGGCGCGCGGTGGTGGCGGCGGTCGTCGCCACCAGCCTGTACGGCGACCTGCTCGACCCAGCCGACGTGCCCGAGCGGGTCCGTCGGGGGATGCGCGCCTTCGCGCTGGACCCGTCCACGATCAAGGTCGACTGGGCCCTGCGCGGCCCGGTGCCGTGGGCGTCGGCACCGGCCACCGCCCCGGGCACCGTGCACGTCGCCGACAGCGTGGTGGAGATGACCGAGGCGCTGGGCCAGGTCGCCGCCGGGCGGGTGCCCGCCCGGCCGTTCATGCTCGCCGGGCAGATGACCACCAGCGACCCGACCCGGTCACCGCCCGGCACGGAGTCGATGTGGGCCTACACCCACGTGCCGCAGCACACCCGGGACGACGCCGGCGGGGCCGGCCTGCGCGGTGTGTGGGACCACGACGAGCTGGAGCGGTTCGCCGACCGGATGCAGGAGCGCTTCGAGCGGCTGGCGCCCGGGTTCGGCTCGCTGGTCGAGCGACGCCGTGTCCTGGGGCCCCGCGAGCTGGAGAGCCGCGACGCCAACCTGGTCGGGGGTGCCATCAACGGCGGCACCGCCCAGCTGCACCAGGAGCTGGTCTTCCGGCCCGTGCCCGGGCTCGGGCGCGCCGAGACCGGCATCCCCGGGCTCTACCTCGGCTCGGCCTCCGCTCATCCCGGAGGCGGGGTGCACGGTGCCGCGGGCATGAACGCCGCCCGCGCCGCGCTGGCCCACCACCGCCTGCGCCGGCTCACCGGGCACCGCCGATGACGGTCTTCCTCGCCTGGGTCCCCGACCTGCCGGAGCTCGCGGACCTGGCCGGCCCGTGGACCGAGCTCCATCTCGCCGCCCCCGGCCTGCTGCTCCTGGAGAGCCAGGAGTCGCTCTCGCGGGTCTTCCACGCGCTGAAGTGGAGCCTGCCCGAGGATGCGCCGCTGCTCGTCGCCCCGGTCGCCGCCACGCCCAAGCTGCGCCACCTCGCCCCGGGGTCCTTGGCCTGGTTGCGGGCACGGACCCCGCGGCCCTGAGCTGCCCGCAGGTCAGGGTCGCGAGGTGTTGTCGTCACCTCCTGGGCCATCCGGTAGAGTTCCGCACGGTTTCGGGGTCACCCGGGACCGGTGCGGGCAGGTAGCTCAGTTGGTACGAGCGTCCGCCTGAAAAGTGGAAGGTCGGCGGTTCGACCCCGCCCCTGCCCACCGCCACCAGGAGCCGCAACCCGCGCAGCGGGTTGCGGCTCCTCGTCATCCCGGGGGTCCGAAACGCACGGTCCGCGCCATCACGCCACCGAGCAGCGAGAGCACGCAGATGCCCAGACCGAGGTTGATGCACGCCGTCGCCACCTGGCTCTCGGTGTTCTCGCCGATGGCGAAGGGCGCGGCAACCCCCACGGCCGTCGCCAGGGCGATGATCCAGGCGAAGAACATCCGCGGCCTCTGCGTGGCCAGGGCGACGAGATGGACGATCGCCGTGGCGACCAGGGCGACCAGCGCCGCGACCAAACCGGTGGCGGCCCCGCCGCCCCACAGCCGCCGGCGTCGATCACGACCCGGGTCCTCGATGCCCGTCCCGGCGAGGGTGTCGCGGCAGTCGCGGCTCAGACCTCTTGCTCGCCTCGAGTCCGACGGTGCCGGCCGGCATGTCCTCGATGGCCTTGATCACGATCGCTCCTCTCGTCGTTCCGCCATCGTGTGCGGGCGTAGACGACCCTCCTCACCCCATTCGGGCGACTCCTCACGATCACGGGGGAGGTGCTCACACCACGCACAAGACAGTTGACCTCATCGCCGCCGTCACCATGGCCGCCAGCTCCCACACCAGCCCAGCCATTTGGAAAAAGGCTTCAAACCGGACTCCTGGGCTCTATTCTCGAGAACTGTCCAGCCCCGGGCGTGCACGGCGAGATGGTTAGCACCGGGCACCGCCCTCCATCCATCTGGCCTGCCACGGGTGCAGTCAAGGGAGACCGACGATGAACAAGAAGACAGCCCTGTGGGGCGCTGTTCTCGGATCGGTGGCGGTCGTAGCCACCACCGTGCCTTCCGCCGCCGCCGACACCACGGCGGTCACCTTCGCGCTGTCCGGCGGCAGCCTCGCGATCTCGACCCAGGCGACCGCCGCCATGGGGGACCAGGGGTCAGCCGGCACCACCTCGGTCAGCGGATCACTAGGGGACACCGTGGTCACCGACAACCGCGGCACCACCCAGGGCTGGAGTGCCCAGGCCCTGACCAGCGCCTTCGACAACGGGACCACCACCGCGACCTCGGTGAGCTACAGCGCGGGCGTGCCCAGCGCGTTCACGGGTGTCGTCACGCCCGTGCCCTCCGGAAACACCACCCTCGACGAGAGCACACCGACCGAGGTCATGGCCGGAACGGTGACCCTGGGGAACAACTCGGTGACCTGGGCACCGACGCTGACCATCAACCTGCCCGCGAGCAGCACGGCCGGCAGCTACTCGGGGACCATCACCACGTCCGTCAACTGACGGCGGCGAGATTCCGCTCGCCGTGGGCAGGTCCGCGAAGGTGCTCGCGCTGGCGGCGCTCGCCCTCACCCTGCTCGGTGGCCCGATGGCGGTGGCGCACGCCACCGACCGGCTTCCACCCGGCATCGGCATCCGACTCGTCGACGTCCCCGTGGCCGCCGCGAACGATCCCCGCGCACGCTCCTACATCGTCGACCACGTCGCTCCGGGCACCGTCATCGAACGCCGGGTCGAGGTGTCCAACGGAAACCCGCGCGCGGCCAGCGTGTCGATGTATCCGGGGGCTGCCACCATCCGGGACGGCACCTTCACCAACGCGGTCGGCAGGACCCAGAACGAGCTGTCGAGCTGGACCGAGCTGGACCAGGACACACTGACCCTGGGTTCCCAGAAGCGCACCTTCGTCGATGTCACCATCACTGTGCCGCGGCGTGCCACCCGCGGCGAGCGGTACGCCGTGGTGTGGGCCGAGGTGCGCAACGCTCCGGCGGGTGGCGGCGTCATCCACGTGGACCGGGTCGGCATCAGGATCTACCTCTCGGTCGGTCCCGGAGGCGACCCCCCCTCAGACTTCACGATCACCTCGGTGACTGCGGCGCGGGGCGTGCAGGGCGCTCCCGAGCTCCACGCGGCCCTCCGCAACACCGGCTCCCGCGCGCTGGACCTGCGCGCCCGGCTCCGGCTCTCGGAGGGACCGGGCGGCGTGACAGCGGGCCCCTTCCCCTCCGACGGCACCACGACTCTCGGCGTCGGCCAGTCCGGATCGGTCACCGTGCTCCTGGACAAGCGCCTTCCCCGGGGGCCCTGGCTGGCGCGGATCTCGGTGACCAGCGGTCGGTTGACCCGCACGGCGCAGGCGCGGGTGACCTTCCCCTCCACCCGGGGTGCGGCGACCACCGTCCCGGTCGATGATGGCGTCGAGTGGTGGTGGTGGATCGTCGCGGCCACGGTCCTGCTCGTCGCCGCGATGGTGGCGTTCTGGGCGGCGCTGCGGCGCCGGACGTCGCGACGCTCGAGCGAAGAGCGGCTGCCGGCCCGTCGACCCCTCTCCTGAGCGGCGGACCTCGCGGTCACCGGTATACGTCGGATTTTTCTCTCTATTTGCCTGCAAAACGGGCAGGCCATCGGCAGTATGGAGCGCAGAAGATGACTCACCAGCGCGGGAGGGCGCCATGGATCTGCAGTCAACTTCTCGGGAACAGCACCGCGACGTGTTCGTGCTCTCCGGTGGCGCGAACCGAGGGGCCGTCCAGGTCGGGATGATGGAGGTGCTCCTCGAGCACGGGATCGTCCCCGACGCCCTGGTGGGCACCTCGGTGGGGGCCCTCAACGCGGCCTTCGTCGGGTTCCGCCCCGACCGCAGCCGGGCGCGCGAGCTGCGCGAGCGCTGGCTGGCGCTGGGCACCCGGGACATCTTCCCCGGGGGCACCCTGGCCCGGATGGGTCACCTGCTGCGCCAGCGGCCGTACCTGTTCTCCCCCGGTGCGCTGCACCGCCTGATCGAGGACTGGCTGCCGGCGGAGAACCTCGAGGACCTGCCGACCCCCGTGCGGGTGGTCACCACGCCGCTGACCGGGGGCGCCGCCGTCTACCACCGCCACGGCACCCTCGCACAGCTTCTCCTCGCCTCCGCGGCCGTGCCCGCGGTCTTCCCGCCGGTCGAGCTACCGGCGAGCTGCGGGCACCCAGGACCCCACGTCGACGGGGGCGTCTCCGACCTGGTGCCGGTCAGCGGGGCCGCCGACCTCGCCCCCACCCGGGTCTTCGTCCTCGACGCCAGCGTGCCGGTGCGGCTGCCTCGCGGGCGTACGCCGATCGACATCCTGGTCGCCAGTCTCGGGGTGGCGACCAGGATGCGACCGGACCCCGACCTGGGCAGCGAGGTCGCCGTGCACCGCCTGACCACGCCGGACCTGGGGATCCGGATGACCGACTTCTCCGCCACCGCCCGGCACATCGCCGACGGCCGCACCAGCGCCGAGACGTTGATGGAGGAGCTGGCCGCCGAGCACGACCAGGAGCTGGCGCAGGAGGCTCGGCCCGACGAGGAGCCGGCGCCGGCCCGCCGCAGCCCGCTGCGCCTGTGGGACCGACGCAACCGGGCGGCCTGAGGGCCTGACCGGCCGGCTCCCGCCGCCGGGTACGCCTAGGGTGGCGAGCATGAGCGTGCTCGTGGATCGCGAGGGGCCCGTCACGACGGTGACCATCGATCGCCCGGAGGCCCGCAACGCCGTCGACCGGGCCACCGCCGAGGCGCTGGCCGAGGCGTTCTCCTCCTTCGAGGACGACGCCACCGCCTCGGTGGCGGTGCTCACCGGCGCCGGCGGCCACTTCTGCGCCGGTGCCGACCTGCGCGCGGTCGGCACCGCGGAGGGCAACCGGGTCGCGGCCGACGGGGACGGCCCGATGGGGCCCACCCGGATGCGGCTGACCAAGCCGGTGGTGGCCGCCATCGAGGGCTACGCGGTCGCGGGCGGCCTCGAGCTCGCCGTGTGGGCCGACCTCAGGGTCGCGGCGCGCGACGCCGTGCTCGGCGTGTTCTGCCGACGCTGGGGAGTGCCCCTCATCGACGGTGGCACCGTCCGGCTGCCCCGGCTGATCGGCCAGTCACGCGCCCTGGACCTCATCCTGACCGGGCGCGCGGTGCCGGCCGTCGAGGCCGAGCAGATGGGACTGGTCAACCGGCTCTGCGACCCCGGGACGGCGCTGGCCACCGCGCAGCGCCTGGCCGCGCAGGTCGCGGCGTTCCCGCAGACCTGCACCCGCCGGGACCGGCTCGGCGTCCTGGACCAGTGGGGGCTGCCCGAGCAGCAGGCCCTGGAGGTCGAGCTGGGTCACGGAATGGTCTCGCTGGAGGCCGACGCGCTGGCCGGGGCCGCCCGCTTCGCCGCGGGCGCGGGACGGCACGGCGAGGCCGAGGAGCCGACCGCGGGCTCGGTCCGGCCGGGCCCGAGCGGGCCGGCAACGGGCCCACACAAGGATCAAGGCTCCCCGCCGTGAGGTCGAGGAGCCTTGCAGACGCGAGCGGGCGCCGGGGGGAGACGCCGCTGTGTCGTTTCAGTCTCGGGCGCTGCGCTGGGCGGGGATGACGTCGCCCAGGAGCTCCTTGACTTCGGACTCGCGGTAGCGGCGGTGGCCACCGAGAGTGCGGATGGCGGACAGCTTGCCGGCCTTGGCCCAGCGCGTGACCGTCTTCGGGTCCACGCGGAACATGGCGGCTACCTCAGCAGGCGTGAGGAGTGATTCAGTTTCGGTCGGTCGCGTTACCACGGCGCTCCCCTTAGTGATGCAGTGACTCGGAGCTCTTTGCTCTCTTAGCAGTGTGCCACCGGGCTTGTGAGCCTGAAACCTGATATGTCCGGATTCCACAAAACGGCTCCAAAACGGGCGTTGTAGTCTAGACCAGCCGAGGTCCACCCTTGCCATGACACCGAAATCGTGCATTCACCCCAAGCGCGACATATCAGAAAGGTCGCTACCGTGGCCCCAGCACAGCTCTCCTTGTTCGCCGATCTCGAGGGCCACGAGCAGGTGGTCGCCTGCCAGGACGAGGGCACCGGGCTGCGCGCACTGATCGCGATCCACTCCACCGCGCGCGGACCCGCGCTGGGCGGCACCCGGTTCCACCAGTACCCCAGTGACGCCGACGCGCTGCGCGACGTGCTCAACCTCTCCCGAGGCATGTCCTACAAGGCGGCGATGGCCGGGCTCGACCTCGGGGGCGGCAAGGCGGTGATCCTCGGGGACCCGCTCACCGAGAAGACCCCGGAGCTGCTGCGGGCCTACGGCCGCTTCGTGCAGTCGCTCGGCGGGCGCTACCTGACCGCCTGCGACGTGGGGACCTACTCCGAGGACATGGACGTCATCGCCGAGGAGTGCCGCTTCGTCACCGGCCGCACGGTCGAGCACGGCGGCGCCGGCGACAGCTCGGTGCTCACGGCGTACGGCCTGTTCCAGGGCATGCGAGCCGCCGCCGAGGCCACCTGGGGCTCCCCCACCCTGGCCGGTCGCACCGTCGGCGTCGCGGGTGTCGGCAAGGTGGGCCACCACCTCGTCGAGCACCTGGTCGAGGACGGTGCCCACGTGATCGTCTCCGACGTCGACGCCCCGGCCGTGAGCCGGGTCCAGGAGGCCTACCCCGAGGTCCGGGTCGCCGGCGACACCGAGGCACTCGTGAGCGCCCCGCTGGACGTCTACTCCCCGTGCGCCCTCGGCGACGCGCTCACCGACGAGGTCGTGGCCACCCTGCGGGCAGCCATCGTGTGCGGCGCGGCGAACAACCAGCTGGCCCACCCCGGGGTGGAGAAGCAGCTGGCCGACCGCGGGATCCTCTACGCGCCCGACTACGTGGTGAACGCCGGCGGGCTCATCCAGGTGGCCGACGAGCTGCACGGCTTCGACTTCGACCGCGCCCGGGAACGGGCCAGCCAGATCCTCGACACGACCCGCGAGGTCTTCGCCCTGGCCAGCGCCGAGGACGTGCCGCCGGCGGTGGCCGCCGACCGGATCGCCGAGCAGCGGATGGCCGAGGCCGCCCGGGCCGACGGTGACCGCGGGATCTGGCTGCCCTGAGGCGAGCCCCCGCGCCTGCCCAGCCGGACGCCCAGCGAGGGCGTCAGCCAGGCGGCACCGCCAGCGTCAGTCGCGTGAGGAGGAGTCGGAGTAGTCCGACCACGTGTCGACGTCGTCGACGTCGTCGACCCGGTCCGACCTGTCGGCCCCCGGCGACTCGTCTCCGTGAAGTTCCTTGGCCAGCGCGCCGAAGTCCGTCTCGTGAGTGCGGTACTTCAAGTCGCGGGCGACCTTGGTCTGCTTGGCTTTTGCTCGGCCGCGCCCCATGTGGGTCGACCCCCTCGCACGTTTGGCCGGCGCCCGCGGGGGCTGCCGGTCTGAGTTAACTGTTCGTGGGTCAACCCTAACCGGACGGTGGTGATTCCCGCACGTCGGCCCGCCCACCGGGCAGGGGCGGCCCGAGGAATCTCACCGACGGGGAGCCGAGCCCCACCAGCTCAGCGGTAGTCGCCGTGCAGGGCGACCCGACCCGCGCCGGGGGCGGAGGGGGAGGCACCCTGCGTGGGCGCCAGCGTGCCGGCGACCCAGGCGTCGATGCCGAACCCGGCCAGCAGCGCGATCGCCCGGTCGGCGTCGTCGGGCGCGGTCAGCGAGACCATCCCGACACCACAGTTCAACGTCTGCTCGAGATCCTCGCGGGCCACGTCGCCGGACCGGGCCACGAGCTCGAAGACCGGGGGCAGCGACCACGTCGACCGGTCGATCCGCGCACTGAGCTCCATCGGCAGCACCCGCTCGAGGTTGGCGGCCAGCCCACCCCCGGTGATGTGCGACATCGCGTGGGTCTCGGTCTGTCGCGCCAGCTCGAGGCAGGCCTTGGCGTAGATGCGGGTGGGCTCGAGCAGCTCCTCGCCCAGGGTCCGGCCGAGATCGTCGACGTGCTCCTCGAGCCGGCGCCCGGCGCCGCCCTCGGCGGTCGGGGCGAGCAGCACGTGGCGGACCAGCGAGTAGCCGTTGGCGTGCAGCCCGCTGGAGGCCATCGCGATCACGGCGTCACCCGGACGCACCCGCCCCGGCCCCAGGAGCTGGCTCGCCTCCACCACCCCGGTGGTGGAACCGGCGACGTCGTACTCATCGGGCTCCAGCAGCCCGGGATGCTCCGCGGTCTCGCCGCCGACCAGGGCGCAGCCGGCGGCCACGCACGCCTCGGCGATGCCCTTGACGATCGCGGCGATGCGCTCGGGCACGACGCGGCCGGTGGCGATGTAGTCGGTGAGGAACAACGGCTCGGCCCCGCACACGACCAGGTCGTCGACGAGCATCCCGACCAGGTCGAAGCCGATCGTGTCGTGCTTGTCCAGCGCCTGCGCGATCGCCACCTTGGTGCCGACCCCGTCGGCGGAGCTGGCGAGCAGGGGCTGGTCGTAGGCCTTGAGCGCACTGGCGTCGAAGAGGCCCGCGAAGCCGCCGATGCCGCCGATCATCTCCGGGCGCCGGGCCTTCTCCACCCACACCCGCATCAGCTCGACGGCCTTGTCGCCGGCCTCGATGGACACCCCAGCCGACTCGTAGGTCGCTCCACCTGCGTTCATCCGCGACGCACCTCTCTGCTCGGTCGGGTCAGGGTCGGTCGAGGGCGTCGGGGGCGCCCGCGCCGGCCAGCGAGGTCGCCAGCCCGTCGGCGTCGAGCAGGGGCGCCATCTCCAGCAGGTGCTTGCCCAAGAACTCCGGGTCGGGCAGCTTCACCGGGTAGACGCCGTCGAAGCAGGCCCGGCACAGGTCGTCGGCCGGCACGGTCGTGGCCTCGACGAGCTGGTCCAAGGAGATGTAGCACAGCGAGTCGGCCCCGATCGAGGAGCAGATCTCCTCGCTGGTCAGCCCGTTGGCGATCAGCTCGGCTCGGGTGGCGAAGTCGATGCCGTAGAAGCACGGCCACTTCACCGGCGGGCTGGAGATGCGCACGTGCACCTCGCGGGCACCCGCCTCGCGGAGCATGCGGACCAGGGCGCGCTGGGTGTTGCCGCGCACGATCGAGTCGTCGACCACGACGAGCCGCTTGCCCTCGATGACGTCGCGCAGAGGGTTCAGCTTCAGGCGGATGCCCAGCTGGCGGATGGTCTGGCTGGGCTGGATGAACGTGCGACCGACGTAGGAGTTCTTCACCAGGCCGGTGCCGTAGGGGATGCCGCTCTCCTCGGCGTACCCGATCGCGGCGGGGGTGCCCGACTCCGGCACCGGGATCACCAGGTCGGCGTCGGCGGGGAAGTCGCGCGCCAGCCGGCGCCCGATCTCCACCCGCACGCTGTGCACCCGCTGGCCGGAGATGAGCGTGTCCGGGCGGGCGAGGTAGACGAACTCGAAGAGGCAGCCCTTGGGCTCCGCCGGGGCGAACCGGCGCGCCCGCAGGCCGTGCTCGTCGACCGCCACCATCTCCCCCGGCTCGATCTCGCGGATGTAGGAGGCGCCGACGATGTCCAGGGCGGCGGTCTCGCTGGCCACCACCCAGCCCCGCTCGAGCCGGCCCAGCACGAGCGGCCGGATGCCCTGCGGGTCGCGGGCGGCGTACAGCGTCGACTCGTCCATCCACACGAACGAGTAGGCCCCCTGCAGGCTGGGCAGGAGCTCGGCCGCACGCTCCTCCAGCGAGCTGTCCGGGTGGTGGGCCAGCAGGGCGGTGACCAGCGAGGTGTCGTTGGTGCTGGTCTCCAGCTTGCGGGAGCCGAAGTCGAGCTCGCTGTCGCGCGGCAGGTCGGCCACCATCTGCTGCAGCTCGGTGGTGTTGGTCAGGTTGCCGTTGTGGGCCAGCGCGATGGAGCCGTCGGCCGTCGGCCGGAAGGTCGGCTGGGCGTTGTGCCAGATGCTGGCCCCGGTCGTGGAGTAGCGGGAGTGGCCGATGGCCAGGTGACCCTTGAGCGCCTCCAGGGTGGACTCGTCGAAGACCTGGGAGACCAGTCCCATGTCCTTGTAGACCAGGATCTGACGACTGTTGCTGACCGCGATGCCGGCCGACTCCTGGCCCCGGTGCTGCAGCGCGTAGAGCCCGAAGTAGGTGAGCTTGGCGACGTCCTCGCCCGGCGCCCACACCCCGAAGACCCCGCACGCGTCCTGTGGTCCGCGGTCCTGGGGGTCGAGGTCGTGGTTCAGCCGGCCGTCTCCACGACGGGATGCCCGGGAGGGCTCTGCACTCGCCACACCGCCGAGTGTACGGGCTGGGGTGGGGGTGCTCTTCGACCCCGCCCGCATCTCACGCGGAGTGGGGGCGTCACATGTGCTTCGCCCCGGCCCGGATCGCCTCCCGGATCCGGTTGTAGGTGCCGCACCGGCACACGTTGCGGATCTCGTCGAGGTCGGCGTCGCCGATCTCGTGGCCCTGCGCCCGGGCCTGCTTGACCTTGGCGACGGCGGCCATGATCTGGCCGGGCTGGCAGTAGCCGCACTGCGCGACGTCGTACTCCAGCCAGGCCTCCTGCATCGGGTGCAGGTCCTGGCCCACGGTGTCGGGCAGTCCCTCGATGGTGGTGACCTCGTCGGTCTCGGAGATGTCGGAGACGCGCACCGAGCACGGGTTGAACGCCTTGCCGTTGAGGTGGGAGGTGCACGCCTTGCAGACGTTGATGCCGCAGCCGTACTTGGGCCCCTTGAGGCCGACGACGTCCCGGATCACCCACAGCATGCGTACGTCGTCCTCGACGTCGACGGTGACGGACTTCCCGTTGAGGATGAAGGTGTGCAAGCTCATGTCGATCTCCTCAGTAGGTGTACTTCAAGCCGTCGGTCGGCGACTGCGGCACGGGTGGGACGAACGACTTGACGTCGAAGGTGATCGGGTCGTCGTGGTTGATCGGGAACTTCGTCGGCATCTTCCCGGTGGCGCGGGCGAAGGCACAGGCCACCGCCGCGACCGAGGAGGCCACGGCCGCCTCGCCGGCACCCCCCGGCTGCTGCTGACCGGAGTCGACGATCACCACCTCCAGCTCCGGGGGGATGTTCCACTGCCGGGTGTAGAAGTAGTTGTCCCAGCTCGCCTCGAGGAAGTGCCCGTCCTGCAGGTGCACGCTGCTGGTCAGCGTCAGCGCCAGCCCGTCGGCGAACCCGCCCATCATCTGGGCCTTCAGCCCGTTGGGGTTGACCACCAGCCCGGCGTCGACGGCGATGACCGCCTTGGTGACGCGGGGTCCGGTGACCGCGTCGCGGATCTTGCGGTTCACGGTCTCGGGCCGGCAGTCGATCTCGACCAGCACGGCCGTGGCGCCCTTGTACTCCTTGTGGATGGCGATGCCCTGGGCGGTGCCGGCCGGCATCGAACGGCCCCACCGGCCGACCTCGGCCGCCTTCTTCAGCACCCCCCGGACCCGCTCGTCCTTGAGGAACTCCAACCGGAAGGTGAGCGGGTCCTTGCGCATGGCGCGGGCCAGCTGGTCGATGACCAGCTCGTTGGCGCAGCGCACGTCGGGTGAGTAGATGTTGCGCATGCTGCCGGTGTTGAAGCGGGTGTCGGTCTCCACCAGCTGCTGGGTGACCACGCCGAAGTCGTAGGGCAGCTCCTGGGTCAGCGCGAAGATCGACTCGGCGAACCCGAGGTTGCCCAGGCCGGCCGGCAGCTCGGCCGCCGAGGAGGTCAGCATCTCCCCGAGCCCGTGGCTGAAGTCGGTCTCCACGCTGGTGTGCTGCTGCTCGAAGGTGAGCACCTGCCCGGCGAGGTACGTCGCCCGGATCCGCGACGTGGCCATCGGGTGCAGCCGGCCCTGCCGCGGCTCGTCGGCACGGTGCCACATCAGCCGCACCGGCTTTCCCATCGCCTGCGAGATCTTCGCGGCCTCGATGGCGTGGTCACCGAACAGCTTGTGGCCGAACGACCCGCCACCGGTGACGACGTTGACCTTGACCTTGGCGTGCGGCAGCCCGGTGGCCTTGGCGATGTCGTCCTGCGCGACGATCGGCGACTTCAGCCCGGCCCACACCTCGGCGCGGTCGGCCCGCACGTCGGCGATCGCGGCGAACGGCTCCAGCGCGGCGCTGCTGCGGAACATGAAGGTGAAGTCGGCCTCGACCGTCCTGGCGAGCAGGGGCACCTTCGGCGTGGCCAGGGGCACCTGCGCCTTGCGCAGCCCGGCGAGGATCGTCTCGTCGGAGTCGCCGTCGACGGGCCCGGGGTTCCAGTCCACCTCGAGGGCACGGATCGCGTCGATGCACTGGCCGAAGGTCCGTGCCCGGACCGCGACGCCGGTGTCCACCGTGGCCACGTCGGTGACGCCCGGCAGCCCACGGACCTCCTCGGCGTTGCGCACCGACTTCGGACTGCCGTTCATCGTGGGCGGGCGGCACACCATGGTGGGCAGCGCGTCCGGCACGTCGAGATCCATCGCGAACTGCTTCTTGCCGGTGACGATGTCGCGGGCGTCCACGCGGTTGGCCGGCGTGCCGATCACCTCGAAGTCCGAGGTCGACTTCAGGTCGACCTGGACCTTGCGGGTGCTGCTGCTGGCCGCCTTCTCGGCCAGGTCGCCGTAGGCGACCGAGGACCCGTCGGGGGCCCGGATGACCCCGTCCTTGGACTTCAGCAGCGCCACGGCCGAGCCCAGCTCCACGGCCGCGGCCTCCAGGAGGGCGCCCTTGGCGATCGCGGCCGCCACCCGGACCGGGGTGAACGTGGACACGGTGGTGTTGGAGCCACCGGTCAGCTGGTTCCACACCAGCTCGGGGCGCGCCGGGGCCAGCGTCACGTGGACCTTCTCCACCGGCAGGTCGAGCTCCTCGGCGATGATCATCGCCGTCGAGGTGGTGATGCCCTGCCCGACCTCCATGCGGGGCATCGCGAAGGTGGCGGTGCCGTCCTGGTGCACGGTGATGGTGATCAGCTGCGCCGTCGGGCGGGCCGCGTCGGTCTGCAGGTCCTCCAGGTCGTAGGCCTCGGCGACCTGGGGCGGGCTCGGCACGGCGGCGTAGGCCGGTGACCCGGTGCGCAGGTCGGCGGCCACCATCAGGGTGGAGGCACCCACGACGTAGCCCATGAAGCCGCGGCGGCTCACACCGGAGCGACCCGGCGGGACGTCCTCGTCCGTGGGGTGGTCAGGGGTCGGCACAGTGGGGCTCACGCAGCGGTCCTCTCGATCGGCTGCGGCCCGGGGGGCTCCCGAGCCACCCCTCCCCGTGACCCCCTCACCCGCTCCCGAGGGTGACTGCGGTCACGCGAGGCAGGCTACCGTGCGACGGTTCCTCACGAAACCACCACCCGTGGCTGGTTTGAGCGGCTTGACCTATCTCGCGCTGTCCGGCCACAGGTCGGCGCAGGCCACCAGCGCAGTCTCCAGGGTCCGCCGGTCCGAGGCGACCACCAGTCCCGCCGCGCTCGAGCGGGCGGAGTACGGCGTCGCGTCGCGATGCGCGGCCGCCCCGCCGGCCTCGCGGAGCATCAACGTGCCGGGCAGGTGGTCCCATGGCATGGTGTGGCCGTAGAGGACGTAGTCGGCCGCCCCCTCGATCAGCCTCGGGTAGTCCACCCCGCAGCAGACCCAGGTGCCGACCAGCGCGGGGAGCCCTACCGGCTGCCGCCCGCGGCGCGACCAGATCGAGGTGGCCCCCTGCGGCTGGTCACCGGCCGGCGCGCGGCGGATCAGCTCGCCGTTGCGACGTACGCCGGCACCGCGCTCGGCCACCCAGGCGGTCTCGTGCTCGGGCTGCCAGATCCAGCCCCGCACCGTCTCACCGGCCACCACCTCGGCGATCATCACCGCGTGGTCGCGGGAGCCGTGGACGAAGTTCTTGGTGCCGTCCACCGGGTCGACGCTGAAGCCGTGGTCGGCGTGGCGGAACCGGTCCATCAGCTCCGGCGCCGTGGCCGCGGCCTCCTCCCCCAGGACCACAGCGTCGGGGTAGGCCTCCACGAGTGCCCGGGTGAGCAGCTCCTCGGCCTCGTGGTCGGCCACCGTCACCAGGTCCCCGGGACGCTTCTCGTCGATCTGCGTCCGCGAGAGCGAGCGGAAGCGCGGAGTGATCACCTCGGCCGCGACCGACCGCATCAGCTCCAGGACCGCCTCGGTGGACAGGGACACGGCTCGGCCCGCTCAGCCTGCGAGGTGGTGCAGCAGCAGGGTCTCGGCCAGGCAGACACGCTCGAACTCGGCGAGGTGCAGGCCCTCGTTGGCGCCGTGCGCACGCGTGTCGGGGTCCTCCACGCCGGTGACCAGCACGCTCGCCTCCGGGAAGCTCTCCAGGAACTCGGCGATGAACGGGATGGAGCCACCGACGCCCATGTCGATCGGCGCGACCCCGTCCCAGGCCTCGGTGAAGGCACGCCGGGCCGTCTCGTAGGCCGGGCCGCTCGCCTCGATGCTGGTGGCCTCCCCGGTGTCGACCACGGCGACGTCGAGCTGGGCACCCCAGGGCACGTGCTGCTCCAGATGTGCCCGCAGGCGGTCCAGGGCGCTGGTCGTGGTGTCGCCGGGCGCGATCCGCATCGAGAGCTTGGCGCGAGCGCTGGCGACCAGGGTGTTGCTCGCGCCGTCCACCTTGGGTGCGTCCAGCCCCGTGATGGTGAGTGCCGGCTGCGTCCAGAGCCGCTCCACCGCCGAGCCGTGTCCGACGTAGTGCACGCCCTCGGCGATGCCGGACTCGGCACGCAGGCGTTCCTCGGGGTAGTCCACGTCGGCGGCCGGCCCGGAGTGCAGCCCGGCCACCGCCAGCGACCCGTCCTCGTCGTACAACGTGGCGAGCAGCCGGGTCAGGGTCATCAGCGCGTCCGGCACCAGCCCGCCCCACATCCCGGAGTGCACCGCGTGGGTGAGGGTCCGGACGCCGACGTCGACGCGGACCAGGCCGCGCAGGCTGGTGGTCAGGGCGGGTACGCCGACGTCCCAGTTGCCGCTGTCGGCGATCACGATCACGTCGGCGGCCAGGTCGTCGCCGTGCTCCTGCAACAGGTCGGCGAGGGTGTCGGACCCGACCTCCTCCTCGCCCTCGACGAACATCGTGACGCCGACCCCGAGATCCTCGCCCAGGGCCCGGATCGCCGCGAGGTGGGCGACGATCCCGGCCTTGTCGTCCGCGGCGCCACGGCCGTAGAGACGGCCGTCCCGCTCGGTGGGCTCGAAGGGCGGGGAGTCCCACTCGGCGTGGTCGTTCTCGGGCTGCACGTCGTGGTGGGCGTAGAGCAGCACCGTCGGGCGGCCCTCGGGTGCCGGCTTGCGCGCGATCACGGCCGGCGCCCCGCCGTCCGCGCGCGCACTGACGATCCGGGTGTCCTCGAAGCCCTCGGCGTCGAAGAGCCGCGCGACCGCCTCGGCACTGCGCTGCACCTCACCGCTGCGCGCCGGGTCGGCGCTGACCGACTCGATCCGGACGAGGTCCTCCAGGTCCTGCCGGATGCGGGGCAGCTCCGCGGTCACCCGCGACCTCAGCTCGTCGATGTCCATGGACCCGACACTAGGGCGTTCCGGGGCCGAGAGGGCCGACGGGGCGACTCTCACGACAGGAGCCCTCAGCCGAGGAGTGGCAGGTGCGCGCTGAGGTCGGCCCGCTCCCCCGAGGCCCGCACCCGGCCCTCGGCGACGGCCTGGCTCCAGGTCGTCGCGCCGGTGGCCAGGGCGATCCAGGTGACCGCGTCGAGCTCGACCACCGCCGGCGGGGTGCCCCGGGTGTGCCGGACGCCGGGGAGGACCTGCGCGGCGGCGTACGGCGGGACGCGCACCTCCACCGAGCTGCCCGGCGCCCTGGCCGAGAGCACCGCCAAGAAGTGCTTGGTCAGCAGCCGTAGGTCGGCCAACGTGTGCTCCTCGTGTCCCAGCGCCTCGGCGACAGCGGCAGGGTCCTGGGGCTGGAGACGGGGCACGGGGTCACGGTAGTCGGCGAGGTGGGTCGACGGCTCGGGGACGGCGCGTGCACCTGAGGGCCCTGACCTGTCGGCACGCCTGCACCGGGGCTGTGCGTGGTGCGGCTCGACTGGACTAGAACATCTGTGCGATTGTGTCGGTGGTCGGTGATGGGATGGGTTCATGGCGATCCACCACGGCGAACCCGACAAGACCGGCCAGGCTGCCGGCGTCGTGGCCGCCCTGGCCCGGATCCGGGGTGAGGTCCAGGAGCTGACGCAGACGCTGTGGGCCGCGACGGGGTCGGGCGAGCTGATGGAGATCGTGGTCGAGGTGGAGGCACTGAAGTCGACCCTCGACTCCGTCGAGCTGCAGGTGGTCCGCGAGCTCGAGGCCACCGGTGCGGTCAAGGGCACCGGCTGGGCCTCGACCCAGGACTACGTCACCCACACCGCCGGTGGGCACAAGGGCGCCGGACCGGCGACCGTGCGGCTGGCGACCGCGGTGGCCGAGCCGGTGCTGGCCCCGGTCGCGGAGGCGCTGGCCGACGGCTGGCTGTCCACGGTCAAGGCGCACGTCATCGAACGCGCCATCGACCGGCTGCCCGGCAACCCCGACGTCCGGGCCCGTGGGGTGCAGGTGCTGCTCGAGGAGGCCGAGCGCCTCGACGCCACCGAGCTCCGCACGACCGCCCGCCACCTGGCCACCGTCGTCGACCCCGACGGGGACGAGCGCCGCGAGGAGAGAGCCCTGGACCGCCAGGAGCGTGCCGCGCACCTGGGTCGGTTCCTGTCGCTGAGCGACGACCAGGCCGGCGGCGCCTGGATCAGGGGGCGCTGCTCGATCGAGGACGCCGCCCTGATCAAGGCCACGCTCCTCCCCCTCGCCGCACCCCAGCCCGCCGACGGCCCGGTCTGCGACCGCGCCACCTGCCAGACCCCAGGGTGCGGGCACGACGGCCGCGACCCCCGCGACCACGGCGTCCGCATGCTCGACGCCCTCGTCGAAGGCTGCCGCCTCCTCCAGACCACCGATGTGCTCCCGGACTGCCACGGCGCGGTCCCACGCGTCACGATCACCATGGATCTCGAGGACCTGCGTGACCAGACGGGCCACGGCACCACCGAGACCGGGGAGCAGCCCTCCGCCTCCACCGTCCGCCGCCTGGCCTGCGACGCCGCGACGATCCCCGTCGTGCTGGGCACCGACTCCGAGGTCCTCGACGTCGGCCGGCTACGCCGCCTGGTCACCCCCGCCATCTGGAAAGCCCTCGTCGCCCGCGACCGGCACTGCCGGTTCCCCCACTGCACCAGACCACCGATGATGACCCACGCCCACCACCTCCGGCACTGGGTCGACGGCGGCGCCACGTCCCTGGACAATCTGGTGCTGCTCTGCGGGCACCACCACCGCCTGGTCCACGCCGCGCCCTGGACCATCCGACGACGCGGACCCACCGGGTTCGACTTCGAAGCACCTCCCGCAGCCACGACCCGACACCATCGCGGCCGCAGCCGGCCCGCGCCATGAGGTGCGGTCAGTGGCGTCGGCGCCCCCAGCGAGCATGCGCTTGCTCCGGCGCGCGCGTGGGCGGGCGTCGGTCAGGCGAGCGCGCCCGGCAGGGTCGCGGACCAGGCAGCGCGCAGCTCCTCGATGGGCACGTCGAACAGGCCGGTCACGCAGAGCAGGTCGCCGCCGGTCTCCCCCACGGAGGTGATCGCCACGTCGTGGTCCGCGGCCAGCTCGACGAGCCGCTCCTCGTCCTCGGGTGCGACCGTGACCAGCACCCGACCCGACGACTCGGAGAAGAGGGCGACGAACGGGTCCCCACCGGCCACGTCCCCGAGGGAGACCCGCGCGCCGATGCCGTGGCGCAGCGCGGACTCGGCGAGGGCCTGCGCCAGGCCGCCGTCGGAGAGGTCGTGCGCGGAGGAGAGCAGCCCGACCGCGGCGACGAGCAGCTCGCTGAGGGCGCGCTCGGCGCCGAGGTCGACCCGGGGCGGCGTACCCCCGAGGTGGCCGTGGACCACGTGCGCCCACTCCGAGCCGGCCAGCTCCTCGCGGGTCTCGCCCAGCAGGAGCACCCGGTGACCCGTGGCCGGGAACCCCGTCGGGGTGCGGCGGGTGACGTCCTCGATCACGCCGAGCACGGCCACGACCGGGGTCGGCAGGATCGCGGTCTCACCGGTCTGGTTGTAGAGGCTCACGTTGCCGCCGGTGACGGGGATGCCGAGCTCGATGCAGGCGTCCTTCAACCCGCGGCAGGCCTCCGCGAACTGCCACATCACCGCCGGGTCCTCGGGGGACCCGAAGTTGAGGCAGTCGCTGATCGCCATCGGGGTGGCGCCGGTGGTGGAGACGTTGCGGTAGGCCTCGCACAGCGCGAGCTGCGCGCCCGCATAGGGGTCGAGCCGAGTGAACCGTCCGTTGCAGTCGGTCGAGACCGCCACGCCCAGGTTCGTCTCGTCGTCGACCCGGACCATGCCGCTGTCGCTGGGCTGGGCCAGCACGGTGTTGCCCTGCACGTAGCGGTCGTACTGGTCGGTGATCCAGGACTTGTCGCACAGGTTCGGGCTGGCCGCGAGCCGCAGGAGCGTCTCGTGCAGCTCCGCACCCGAGGCCGGGCGCGGCAGCTTCTCGGCCATGTCGGCCTGGAGGGTGTCCTGGGAGTCGGGGCGTGCGAACGGGCGGTGGTACGTCGGACCGTCGTGGGCCACCGAGCGGGGTGGCACGTCGACCACCTGCTCGCCGTGCCAGTCGACCCGCAGCCGGTCGCCGTCGGTGACCTCGCCGATCACCGTGGCCTCGACCTCCCACCTGGCGCAGATGGCGAGGAACTCCTCGACGTCGCCGGGCTCGACGACGGCCATCATCCGCTCCTGGCTCTCGCTCATCAAGATCTCCTCGGGCGCCAGGGAGGAGTCGCGCAGCGGGACCCGGTCGAGCTCGACGTGCATGCCGCCGTCCCCGGCGCTGGCCAGCTCGCTGGTGGCGCAGGACAGCCCGGCACCCCCGAGGTCCTGGATGCCGGCGACGATCCCGGCGGCGAACAGCTCGAGCGTGCACTCGATGAGCAGCTTCTCCATGAACGGGTCACCGACCTGGACGCTCGGCCTCTTGGCCGGGCCGGTCCCCCCTTCCGCCGAGTCCGTGAAGGTCTCCGAGGCCAGCACGCTGACCCCGCCGATGCCGTCACCGCCGGTCCTGGCGCCGTAGAGGATCACCTGGTTGCCGACGCCGCTGGCCTTGGCGAGGTGCAGGTCCTCGTGGCGCAGCACCCCCACGCACAGTGCGTTGACCAGCGGGTTGCCGAGGTAGGTCTCGTCGAAGACCGCCTCGCCGCCGATGTTCGGCAGTCCGAGACAGTTGCCGTAGCCGCCGACCCCGGCGACGATCCCCGGCAGCACCCGGTGGGTGTCCGCGGCCTCGAGCGGTCCGAAGCGCAGCGGGTCCATCACCGCGACCGGCCGGGCGCCCATGGCCAAGATGTCGCGGACGATCCCGCCCACGCCGGTGGCGGCTCCCTGGTAGGGCTCGACGTAGGAGGGGTGGTTGTGGCTCTCGACCTTGAAGGTGACCGCGTAGCCCTGGCCGATGTCGATCACGCCGGCGTTCTCCCCGATGCCGGCAAGCATCTTGCCCACGCGGGTCTCCTGGGGGATCGCCGAGAACTGCGCCAGATGCACCTTGGAGGACTTGTAGGAGCAGTGCTCGCTCCACATCACCGAGTACATCGCCAGCTCCGAGCTGGTGGGGCGACGGCCGAGGATCTCCCGGATGCGGGCGTACTCCTCGGACTTCAACCCCAGGTCGGCCCACGGCTGGTCGTGTCCGGGGTCGCCGGCCGCGACGGCCACGGTGTCGAGGTGGGCGACCGGCGGGCTCCCCGCAGCGGCGTGACTGCCGGCCTGCGGGCTTGTCTCGGTGCTGGTGTGGGGCACGGGATCAACCTACTGGGGCCGGGCGCCGCTCGGCGGCGGCACCCTCCGGGCCGAGGGGAGGGGGTGCGCACCGCGCCGCGGAGGCCAATGTCGGCGAATTCGAATTACATATTTGTAATTTATTCAAGGCCTGTTACTGATGTGATTAGTGAGGTTAGAGTCAGCGGCATTTCCCGACATTCCTGGAGATTCCGATGCCTCCCCGATCCACGTCCCGGAGCACCACCGGCACCTCGATGCGCGTCTCCCTGGCCGGCGCGCTCGTCACCGTCCTCTCGGTCGGCCTGCTCGCCGCCGTGCCCAGCGCCCCGGCGTACGCCGCCAACCCGATCACGCCCGGGAACTACCGCGGTCTCGGCTTCGACCAGTGCGAGGCCCCCAGCCAGTCCGCGATGAGCACCTGGATCAAGAAGTCCCCGTTCCGCGCGGCCGGCATCTACATCTCCGGCAACTCCCGCGCCTGCCGTCGGCAGAGCAACCTCAGCGCCACCTGGGTGCACAACCAGCTCGCCGCCGGGTGGCACCTGATGCCGATCACGCTCGGCCCGCAGGCGGCGTGCTCGAGCCGCTACCCGCGCTACGGCAAGAACATCGACCCCACCATCGACCCGAGCAGCAAGACCACCTACTACGCGGCCCGAGCGCAGGGTCGCCTCGAGGCCAAGCGGGCCGTCCTGGCCGCGCGCCGGCTCGGCATCGTCCCGGGCAGCACCGTCTTCTACGACCTCGAGGCGTTCAACACCAAGCACAGCTCGGCGTGCACCAACTCGGCGCTGTACTTCCTGCACATGTGGACGATCACCCTGCACGCCTACGGCTACGTGTCCGGCTTCTACTCCAGCGCCGCCTCCGGGGTCCGGATGCTCGACGACGCCCGGGTGCGCCCGGGCAACCGCATCGTGCTGCCCGACCAGGTCTGGATCGCGGACTGGAACGGCCGCGCCGACACCAACTCCTCCTACATCCGCAGCGACGGCTGGCAGCCCTACGCCCGGGCCCACCAGTACCAGGGCGGCCACAACGAGACCTGGGGCGGGGTGCGGATCAACATCGACCGCAACTACCTCGACCTGCGGGCACCCAAGATCGGCGGCTCCCCGACCCCGACACCGACCCCCACGCCGACACCGGCCCCGACACCGACCCCGACACCGGCCCCCAGCGCCGGCGGGCCGGCCTACACCGGGTCGAACCTCTCCGACGCCAGGTGCACGACCGCCTCGATCAACAAGACCGCCTACCGCGCGACCAGCGCCACGGTGCGGACCAACCTGATCGCGCCGTTGCAGTGCGTGCTCAAGCAGCAGCGTCTCTATCCCTACGAGGTCACCGGGACCTGGAACGACCAGACGACCGCGGCCGTGCAGGCCTGGCAGCGACGGATGCACCATCCGGTGAAGACCTACTTCCGCATCCCGGACTGGGTCAGCCTGCTCTCGGCGGGCAACAGCGGCGGGTACCTGCGCTACTACAACCGCGGCGCGGACGTCACCCGGGTGCAGCGTGCCCTCAACGCGGGCGGCAATCCCTACCTGCGCGTGAACGGCAGCTACAACGTGGCCACCGCCAAGGCGGTGCACGCCTATCAGCGCAAGGTGCACATCCCGGTGACCGGCCGGGTCACCGCACAGACGTGGGCGGCGCTGCGCGCCGGCCGCTGGTAGTCGCCGGCTGACAGCCCGGTCGCCGGACGGGCAGCTGGTCGGGCAGCCGGACGGGCAGCCGGACGGGCAGCCGGACGGGCAGCCGGACGGGCAGCCGGACGGGGCAGCCGGACGGGTAGCTGAACGGGGCGCCGGGTCAGCTGTGCTGCCGGGCACCGACGAGGCCGGCGAAGAAGCCCAGCCCGTCGGTGCCCGGACCGCACAGCTCCTCCACGGCATGCTCCGGGTGCGGCATCAGGCCGACGACGTTGCCCGCCTCGTTGGTCACACCCGCGATGGCCCGTTGCGACCCGTTGGGGTTCTCCCCGGCGTAGCGCGCGACGACCCGGCCCTCGGCCTCGAGCAGGTCCAGCGTGTGCTGGTCGGCGACGTAGGAGCCTTCGCCGTTCTTCAGCACCACGGTCAGCTCCTCGCCCGCGGTGTAGGCCGAGGTCCAGGCCGTGCGGTCGTTCTCGATCACGATCCGCTGGTCGAGACAGCCGAACTTGCGGTGGTTGTTGCGGATCAGCGCCCCGGGCAGCAGATGGGACTCGCACAGGATCTGGAAGCCGTTGCAGATGCCCAGCACCGGGAGCCCGTCGCGGGCCGCGGAGACGACCTCGCTCATCACCGGCGCGAAGCGGGCGATCGCACCGCAGCGGAGGTAGTCGCCGTAGGAGAACCCTCCCGGCAGCACCACCGCGTCCACGCCCTGCAGGTCGTGGTCGCCGTGCCACAGCGCCACCGTCTCCGCGCCGGCCAGCGCTACGGCGCGACGCGCGTCGACGTCGTCGAGGGACCCGGGAAAGGTGACGACGCCGATCCTCACGGCACGCTCGGGTCGGGCTCGGTCGAGACCACGCGGACCGAGTAGTCCTCGATCACCGGGTTGGACAGCAGGGTCTCGGCCATCTCGCGCACCTGGGCGAGCTGCTCCTCGGTGGCCTCGCCGTCGAGCTCGAGCTCGAAGCGCTTGCCCTGGCGCACCTCGAGCACCCCGGTGAAGCCGAGCCGGGGCAGGGCCCCGTGGACGGCCTTGCCCTGGGGGTCGAGGATCTCGGGCTTGGGCATGACGTCGACGACGACACGGGCCACGGGAGGGCCCCTTTCGCGGCTCGGGAGTGCAGGCGGGGCCAGTCTAGCGAGGTCGGGACCCGGGCCCGCGGCGCGGTGGAGCCGAGTCCGGGGCCGGTCAGCGCCCGCGCAGCAGCACGATGGCCAGTGCCAGCCCGAAGCCGGCGATCGCCGGGCCGAGCACCGCCCAGAAGGCGACCCCGGTCATCGGGCTGCCGGTGAGGTAGCCCAGCCCCTGGAGGGTCCAGACGACGCCGAGGACCACCATCAGCCCGGCGGCCACGAGTCCGACCGTGCGGCCCATCAGGCTGCCCCGTCCGTGCCCGCTGCCCGGTCCGCTGCCCGCTTTGCTGCACCGTGCCGCTCCTCGAGCAGCCGGCCGGCCCGGCGGAGGTCGCTGCGGACCGCGAGCAGGCCGGCCGCGGTGCCCAGCCTCCCGACCGGACGCAGCACACCGCGGCCACGCACCTCGAGCTCCGCGTCCACGCTGCAGCCCCGCCGGTGCGGGGCGAACCGGAGGGTGAGGTCGGCCTCGATCCCCCGCCACCGACCGGTCTCGGCCCACAGCACCCCGGGCTCGAGGGCGGTGATCGTCATCTCCGGTGCCATCGCGATCACCGTGTGGTCGCGCCACCGCAGCCCGACGTGGGGCTCGGCCGGTGCCCCGGGTGGCCGCGGCTCCAGCAGCTCCACGCGGCGCAGCGAGGACTGCCACTCCGGGCGGTGCCGCGGGTCGGCGAGGTAGGCGAAGGCGACGTCCACGGGCACCGCGAAGCGCAGCGTTGCCTGGCGCATCAGAACCGTTCCCCGGTGAGCAGCTCGAAGGCCTCGACATAGCGGGACCGGGTGCGTTCCACGACCGCCGGCGGCAACGGGGGTGGCCGCTCGCCGGAGGCGCGGTCCCAGCCGCTCTCGGGGGAGGTGAGCCAGTTGCGCACGATCTGCTTGTCGTAGGACTCCTGGGTGCGTCCGGGTCGCCAGTCCGCAGCCGGCCAGTACCGGCTCGAGTCCGGGGTGAGCACCTCGTCGGCGAGGACGGTGCCGCCCGGCTCCCCGCCGGAGCGGGCCGCCCGGCTGCCGAACTCCAGCTTGGTGTCGGCCAGGATGATCCCGCGCTCGCGGGCCAGCTGCTCGGCTCGCGCGTAGACGGCCAGGGTGAGCTCGCGCAGCTCGGCGGCGGTCTCGGCACCGATGACCTCGGCCACCGACGCGAAGGAGACGTTCTCGTCGTGGTCGCCCAGCGCTGCCTTGGTGGCCGGGGTGAACACCGGCTCCGGGAGGCGGCTGCCGTCCTCGAGCCCGGGGGGCAGCGAGACGCCGCAGACCTCGCCGGTGGCCTGGTAGTCGGCCAGGCCGGAGCCGGTCAGGTAGCCACGGGCCACACACTCGACGGGGTACATCGCGAGCTCCTCGCAGACGACCGCACGACCGGCGACCTCGGCGGGCACGTCGGTGGCGACCAGGTGGTTGGGCACCAGGTCGCCCAGCTGGTCGAACCACCACAGGGACATCCGGGTGAGGATCTCCCCCTTGTCGGGGATCACGGTCTCGAGCACGTGGTCGTAGGCCGAGATCCGGTCACTGGCCACCATCAGCAGGTGGCCGTCCGCCAACCGGTAGAGGTCGCGCACCTTGCCCGAGTGCAGGTGCGTGGCGCCCGGGATCCGCGGGGCCTGGGGAATGTTGTGCACGGCGCCACCCTACAAACGCAGGCACCGGCCGGCCCTGGGAACGCCCGAGGGGTGCACCGGCACGCGGCCGGCACACCCCTCGGGAGGTTCTGGATCAGGCAGAGCTCAGAGGATCGCCTTGAGGATGGCGTGGTGGCTCGGGCCCCTGGCGTCGGCGGCGCCGCCGGCGGCGGGGATCGAGGCGACAGCCATGGCCACGGCCACAGCGAGAAGCGCTCCGCGGATGCCGCGGTTCTTGAAGTTCATGATGGTTTCCCCTCCGTCGATCCCGGACCCCGACGGTCCGAGCTGATGATCCTCAGAATACGATGATTAGCCCTTTTTGTATATAAATCGGGACAAACGTAATTAGGGGTCAGCGGACCTCGAACGAGTCCGCACCGCTCACCTCCGCGGCCCGCTGCGTCACCTCCTCCACCCGCGCGGCCGGCGGGCCGCTCGCGCACCAGCCGAGCAGCTCCTCCAAAGCGGCGCCGGCGCCCTCGAGATGCGCCCGGACCGAGCCGTCGGACTCGTTGCGCACCCAGCCGGAGACACCGAGCCGTTCGGCCCGCTCACGCATGGCCGCCCGGAAGAAGACGCCTTGCACCCGACCGGTGACCACCACCTCGAGCGCCTTGGGAGCCATCGCACCATGATGCCCCCGCGCACGGCCCGGAGCACGAACAGGGGCCGCCCCGATCCGCAAAGGGGCGGCCCCTGGCATCGCACGCTGGGCAGACTCAGCGCCACGAGTGCGCGACGAGCCCGGCCTGGACTACGTCGGCGTCCCCCGACGCTAGGTCACACCAAGATGGGTCACAAGGCCCATCGGACTGCATTTCGGACAATGGGACCCATAGGTCAGAGAATCGCGCCGGGCACGTAGGCCGCCGCCTCCGGGTCGGCGGCCACGACCTCCTCGATGCGACCCACGACCTGGGCGACCTGGGCGCGCGCCGCGCCGGTGAACTCCACCGGCTCGGCCACGAGAGCCGCCAGCTGGTCCTCGCCCAGACCCAGCCGCGGGTCGGCGGCCAACCGCTGGAACAGGTCGTTGCGGGCCAGGCCCTGACGCATCTCGAGGGCGACCGCGACGGCGTGCTCCTTGATCGCCTCGTGCGCCTCCTCACGGCCCACCCCGTTGCGCACCGCGGCCATCAGCACCTTGGTCGTGGTCAGGAACGGCAGGTAGCGGTCCAGCTCGCGCTGCACCACCGCCGGGAAGGCGCCGAACTCCTCGCACACGGTGATGAAGGTCTGGAACAGGCCGTCGGCGGCGAAGAACGCGTCCGGCAGGGCCACCCGGCGTACGACGGAGCAGGACACGTCGCCCTCGTTCCACTGGTCCCCGGCCAGCTCGCCGACCATCGAGAGCTGGCCGCGCAGCACCACGGCGAGACCGTTGACCCGCTCGCAGGAACGGGTGTTCATCTTGTGCGGCATCGCCGAGGAGCCGACCTGGCCCTCCTGGAACCCCTCGGTGACCAGCTCGTGCCCGGCCATCAGCCGGATCGTGGTCGCGAGGTTGGACGGTCCGGCGGCGAGCTGGACCAGCGCGGAGACGACGTCGAAGTCGAGCGAGCGCGGGTAGACCTGGCCGACGCTGGTGAGCACCCGGTCGAACCCCAGATGCTCGGCGACCCGCTCCTCGAGCCGGGCCAGCGCGGCGGTGGAGCCGTCGAGCAGGTCGAGCATGTCCTGGGAGGTGCCCATCGGGCCCTTGATGCCGCGCAGCGGGTAGCGCGCGAGCAGGTCGTCGAGGCGACCCAGGCCGACCAGCATCTCGTCGGCCACCGTGGCGAAGCGCTTGCCCAGCGTGGTCGCCTGGGCCGGGACGTTGTGCGAGCGACCGGCGAGCACGAGCGTCTCGTGCTCCGCAGCAAGCCGACCCAGCCGGGCCAGGGTGGCCACCACACGGGTGCGCAGGAGCTGGAGCGAGGTGCGGACCTGCAGCTGCTCGACGTTCTCGGTCAGGTCGCGCGAGGTCATCCCCTTGTGGATGTGCTCGTGCCCGGCCAGCGCGCAGAACTCCTCGATGCGCGCCTTGACGTCGTGGCGGGTGACCCGCTCCCGGGCCGCGATGCTGTCGAGGTCGACGTGGTCGACGACCGCCTCGTAGTCCTCCACGACGCCGTCGGGCACCGCGACGCCGAGGTCTCGCTGTGCGCGGAGCACGGCGATCCACAGCCGGCGCTCGAGGACGATCTTGTGCTCCGGCGACCAGATCCGGGCCAGGTCCGCCCCGGCGTAGCGGGTGGCCAGCACGTTGGGCACGGTCATCGGGAGCCTTCCGTCGACGGGGTCACGTGCTGTGCGATGTCGGTGCGCCACTGGGCGCCGGGGAAGCTGATCGCGGAGACCCCCGTGTAGGCCCGGTCCCGGGCGTCGTCGACGTCGGTGCCGGTCGCGGTCACCGCGAGCACCCGTCCGCCGTCGGTGACCAGGTCACCGTCGCGCAGGGCGGTGCCCGCGTGGATCACCTCGACGCCGGGGGTCGCGGCCAGGCTCCCGGCGCCGGAGATCACGTCCCCCTTGCTCGAGGACTCGGGGTAGCCCGCACTGGCCAGCACCACGGCGACAGCCGCGCCCGGCTTCCACCGCGGCGGTTCGACCTCGCGCAGGCGCCCCTCGGCGGCGGCGGCCAGCAGCGCGGCGAGCGGGGAGTCGAGCAGCGCCAGCAGCGGCTGGGTCTCGGGGTCGCCGAACCGGGCGTTGAACTCCACGACGCGCACGCCGCGGGAGGTGAGCGCCAACCCGGCGTACAGCAGCCCGGCGAAGCGGGCACCGCGCCGGGCCATCTCCTCGACGGTCGGCTGGAGCACCCGGTCGAGGACCTCGGCGACGAGCTCGGCCGGCGCCCACGGCAGCGGGGCGTAGGCGCCCATGCCGCCGGTGTTCGGTCCCTCGTCACCGTCGAGGATCCGCTTGAAGTCCTGGGCGGGCTGCAGCGGGTAGACCGTGGTGCCGTCGGTGATCGCGAACAACGACACCTCGGGCCCGTCGAGGAACTCCTCGACCAGCACCCGCTCGCACCGCGCCGCGTGGGCGACCGCCTCCGCGCGGTCCTCGGTGACGACCACCCCCTTGCCGGCGGCCAGCCCGTCGTCCTTGACCACGTACGGCGGACCGAACGCGTCCAGCGCGGCCCCCACCTCCTCGGCCGTGGTGCACACGTGCGCCATCGCGGTCGGCACGCCGGCCACGGCCATCACGTCCTTGGCGAACGCCTTGGAGCCCTCGAGCTCGGCCGCGGCGCGCGACGGCCCGAAGCAGCTGATGCCGCGCTCGCGCACCGCGTCGGCGACACCGGCGACCAGCGGCGCCTCCGGCCCGATCACCACGAGGTCGGCGCCGGTCTTCTCGGCCAGGGTGGCCACGGCGTCACCATCGAGCGGGTCGACGTCGTGGAGCCGGGCGACGGCAGCGATGCCCGGGTTGCCGGGGGCGGCGTGGACCTCCTCGACGGAGGGGTCGCGGGAGAGCGCCAGCGCGAGGGCGTGCTCGCGTCCGCCGGTGCCGATGACGAGGACCTTCACGTTCGCCGATCCTACGAGCAGGAAGGCCGGTGCGGTCGGTCAGGTCAGCGCGTGGCCGGCGTGGTGGCCCAGGCGCCCGGCCCCGTGGTGACCGCCCGACGTCGAGAGAGCGACAGGTTGAGTCCCACGAGCACCAGCATCGCCACCCAGAGGTTGACCTCGCCCCAGGCCCAGCCGGGGTCGGCAGGCTGTACCGCGGCCACCAGGCCCATGGTCACGGCACCGACCGCCGCGACCGCGAGGACGACCCCGAGCCCGGTGGCGATCCGGGCGCTCCTGCTCCGCCGCCGTCGGGCGAGGGCCAGGGCCGTCGACGCCAGGGCGACGAGGAAGCACAGCAGCCCCAGGAGGAACAGGACTCCGGCGGGTGAGCTGTTGCTCTGCCCCCCGGTCAGGGCGATGGCCGCGGCCTTGGCGGTCCAGAACGCCGCGGTGGCCAGTGATGCGTCGAGTGCGAGTCGTGTCGTGGTCATGCCGACGAGGATCTGCCTCGGGCGGCGGGTGCGTCGTCCCTCCCGAGAGTGACGCCGGATGATCTCGACGGCCCTACCCTCGTGGCATGCGCGAGCTGTCCAGTGGGAGCCGCCGGCCGTGGCTGGCGGTGACGGTCGCCGTCCTGGTCACCGTCCTGGTCACCGTCCTGGTCACCGGGGCGGCCCTCCTCGACGCCCTCGCCGGGGGTGGGCTGATGGACACCCCCGTCGCGGCACTGGCGGCTGCCGGGGCCGGTGCGCTCGTCGGTGCCTGGCTGCGGCCCTGGCCCGCCGTCCTGTGCGTCCTGGCCGGGGCCTCGGTGCTGACCGTCGCCAACCAGGTGGCCCACCCGGGCGACTACAGCGTGCCCAACGACCTGTTCTTCTACCTCGTTCTCGTCGGCGGTACGGCGCTCGCCGGGTCGCTCGTGGCCAGCTACGACGCGCAGGTGCGTGAGCTGCGCCACCTCACGGTCGTGCGCGCAGCCCAACAGGCAGCCGATGTGCGCGCCGCACGGATCGAGGAGCGCAACCGGGTCGCCGCCGGCGTGGCGCACACGCTGATGCAGCGTGTCGGGGGTCTGGTCGTCCAGGCAGCCGGGGTAAGGCGCGAGTCGCGACCCGCACAGGCCCGGGCGGCCCTCGCTCGCATCGAGTCGACGGGGCGAGACGCCCTCGACGACCTGCGCGACGTGCTCGGCTCCCTGCGCGACCCCGACGACGGGCGTGCCGGGGTCCACCCGGAGGAAGCCTCGGGGGAAGCCGCGGAGGAAGCCTCGGGGGAGACGGCCCCAGGCACTCGAGCCCAGCAGGCCACCGGCATCCGCGCCCTCGACCTGCTCGTCGGCTGCTGCGGGATCCCGGTCGCCGTCGAGGCCGTCGCCGGAGGCGCTGCCCGAGGGCCGGCGGCGGCCAACGTGGTCGCGGGGCTGGCCCTCGGCGTGCCACTCGTCCTGCGGCGACGCCGACCGGTCGGCGCGACCGTGGCGCTGTTCCTGGTCGCGGCGCCCATGAGCGCGCTCCTCACGCCGCTGCCACTGACCGTCAGCGCCCTCGCGCCGCTGTCGGTGGCCGCCTTCGCCATCGGCGCGCACACCCGGGGCCGCGGGCTCCTGGCGGGCCTGGGCGTGCTGGCGGCCGGCAGCGCCGGGGTGGTGCTGCTGAGCCCGTCCGACTCCCGGGAGGCCGACGGCGTGCTGCCCACCCTGGTCTGGCTCGCGCTGGCCGTCCTGGCCGGTGCGGTCGCGTCCTGGCGCGCCGCACGCGCCGCCGAGCTGCGCGACCTGGTCGCGGAGATCGAGACCGGAGGTCAGGTCGCGGTCCGCTTGGCCGTGGCCGAGCAGCGCCAGGCGATCGCCCGCGACCTGCACGACTCGGTCGCGCACGCGATGACCGTGGTGTGCCTGCACGCAGAGGCCGCCCAGCAGCACTGGCAGGACGAGGACACCGTGCGCGCCGCGGTCACCACCGTCGAGGACACCGTCCGGGCCGCGATGGGCGAGCTGCGCCACGGGCTGGCCTCGCTCGACCCCAGGGAGGAGCTGACCGAACCCGGGCGGGACCGGCCCCGCGACCGGCCCCGCGACCGGCCCCACGACCGGCCCCACGACCGGCCCCGCGACCAGTCCCACGACCGGCACCACGCAGGGACGGCCTCGACGACGGGCGACCTCGGCCAGGAGATCAGCGCCATCGCCAGCGACCTCGGGGTCCGACACCGGCTCGTCGTACCCGAGGACCGGCGACCGCTGGACGTCGCGGCCACCACCCTGGCCCGCAGGGTGGCCCGGGAGGCCCTGGTCAACGTGTCGCGCCACGCCCCCGGCGCGACAGCGGTCGTGCGCGTCGTGGTCGACCGGTCCGCGCTGCTGCTCGAGGTGACCAACCCGGTGACCACGACCCCTGCGTTCCGGGAGGGGTCGGGCACCGGACTGTGGGGGCTGGCCGACCTGGTCCACGAGCGGGGCGGCCGGCTCGAGCACGGTGTGGTGGACGAAACCTTCCGCGTGGCGGCGTACGTGCGGGACGCGCTGGGGTCGGTGGTGCCCACATGATCAACGTGCTGCTCGCCGACGACCAGGAGCTGGTCCGCAGCGGCCTGCGGATGATCCTCTCCGCGGAGCCCGACCTCGAGGTCGTCGCCGAGGCCGTCGACGGCGCCTCGGCGGTGGCTGCCGTACGCGAGCACTCCCCGGACGTCGCACTGATGGACATCATGATGCCCGGCGTCGACGGCATCGAGGCGACGCGACAGCTGGTGCGGCACTCGCCCGGCACCCGAGTGGTGATGCTGACGACGTTCGACCGGTCCCGGCTGGTCTTCGACGCCCTCACGGCCGGAGCGAGCGGCTTCCTGCTCAAGGACACCCCGACCGTCCAGCTCGTGGCTGGCCTTCGGGCGGTGGCCCGCGGGGAGGAGCTGCTCGCACCCTCGATCACCCGCAGGCTGATCGAGGACTTCACCCGGGCCGGCAGGCGCGGACCGCCCGCGGGCTACGACCGGCTCACCGAGCGGGAGCGCGAGGTGCTGGTGTACGTCAGCCGGGGCCTCTCCAACGCCGAGATCGCCGTCGAGCTGTTCATCAGCGTGGAGACGGTCAAGACCCATGTGGCCCGGGTGCTCACCAAGCTCGGCCTGCGCGACCGCGTCCAAGCAGTCGTCGCCGCCTACGAGTCCGGACTGGTGCAGCCCGGCGAGTGACGGCCTGCGCCGGCTCAGCCGGCGGGTGGTCGCACCCGCGCCTCGTAGGACGCCCGCTGGGTCTCGTCCCGGTCGGCCAGCACCCGGTCGGCCCCGAACGCGCTCGCGATCCGCTCCTGGAGCCACCGGGGCAGCACGCCGGTGGCCTTGGTCATCCCCTGGACCCAGCGAGGCGCCCACAGCTCGGGGTGGCCGGTGCGGATCGCGGTGAGGATCACCTCGGCGACGTCCTCGGCCGTGACCGCCTTGACCCCGCGGGCGGTCGGGACCCCGGCCGCCAGCTCGGTCTGCACGATCGTCGGCAGCACCACCGACACGTCGATGCCGTGCGGCTTGAGCTCCGCACGGGTGGCCTCGCTGAAGCCGACCGCCGCGAACTTGGAGGCGGAGTAGGTGGCGCCGTCGGCGACCGCGATCCGGCCCACGGCCGAGGCCACGTTGACGATGTGGCCGCGCCCACGCTCGACCATGCCCGGCGCGATCGCCTTGGTGCCGTTGATGACCCCGTGGACGTTGACGTCGATGATCGCCCGGGTCACCGACTCCGGCTCCTTGAGCACCGAGCCGAGCGGCATGATCCCCGCGTTGTTGACGAGCACGTCGATCGGACCGACCTCCCCCACCTCGGCCAGGAACGACTGCCACGACTCGGCGCTGGTCACGTCGAGGTACGCCCCGACGGCTCCGCGCCCGATGCGGTCGGCCACCTGCTGGACCAGGGCGACGTCGCGGTCGCCCAGGGCGACGGTGGCGCCCTGGTCGGCCAGCAGCCGGGCGGTGGCCTCGCCGATGCCGCGAGCGGCGCCGGTGACCACGGCAGTCAGGCCGCCGACGGCCGACGCCCTCATGCCGGCGTCCCGGGAGTCCCGGGCGTGACGTGGGTGCGGGCAACGACGGGGGGTGAGCTCATCGGGGTGTCCTCTCGAGACGACGCAGATCGACCGGTTGGCCGTCCGCCGGGAAGGGCAGTGCGTGGTAGTTCAGCCGGTCCCGGTAGCCAGGCTCCACGCTCCAGTCGAAGCGCCGCAGCAGCTGGTGCACGATCAGCTTGACCTCGACCGAGGCGAACGCCATCCCCAGGCACTTGTGCACCCCGCCCCCGAACGGCTGCCACGCGTAGCGGTGCACCTTGTCCTCGCGGCGGTGCGGGGCGAACCGCTCGGGGTCGAAGCGCTCGGGCTCCGGCCAGTACTCCGGCATGTGGTGGGTCAGGTGCAGCATCACCGCGACCCCCTGGTCGGCCGGGACCCGGACGCCCAGGACCGAGGTCTCCTTGACCGTACGACGCGCCACCGCCGGCACCGGGGGGACCAGGCGGAGGCACTCCTTGATCACCAGGTCGAAGGACTCCAGCCGGTCGAGGTCGTCCAGGCCCGGTGAGTCGGGCAGGTGGGCCGCCTCCTCGCGCAGCCGGTCACGCCACTGCGGATGGGCGCCGAGCTGGCGCATGATCGTGGTCACGGCGATCGTCGAGGTGTCGTGGGCGGCCATCAGCAGGAAGATCATGTGGTTGACCACGTCGCGGTCCGCCAGCCCGGACCCGTCCTCGTCGCGCACCGAGCACAGGACCGAGAACAGGTCGTCGCCGGCGCTCGCCCGCTTGGTCTCGAGGTGGCGGCCGAGGAACTCCTCCAGCACCCGGCGGCCGGCCATCGCCCGTCCCCAGCGCGTGCCCGGCAGGGGGCGACGGACGATCCCGGTGGCGGCCTGGACGCACGCGACGAACGCGCGGTTGACCTCCTCGAGCTCGTCGGGCCCGGCGAGCTCGGCGCCACCCATGAAGACATCGGTGGCGAGGTCCAAGGTCAGCCTCTTCAGCGCGGGGTAGACCCGGAACCCGGAGCCCGGCTGCCAGCGGTCGAGGCCGGCCGCGATCTCCGGGCCCAGCGAACCGGCGTAGCTGGCGAGCCGCGGCCGGGTGAACGCCTCCTGCATGATCCGGCGGTGGCGGTGGTGCTCCTCGAGGTCGAGCAGCATCAGCCCCCGGTCGAAGAAGGGACCGATCAGCTCGCCCCACCCCGGCCCGTTGGCGAAGGCCTTGTCGGCGTTCTGGAGCGCGGCACCACAGGCGTCCGGACCGACCAGGATCGTGGTGCGACCGCCGACGAAGCGCAGCTCCGAGACCGGCCCGCAGGTGTCGTACTGGGTGCGCATCAGCCGCTGCGGGTGGTGGATGTAGGAGAAGGTGGCCCCCACCACGGGGAGCGTGCGGCGGCGTGGTGCCGCGCGGACGGTCGTCATGCCACCCCCTCCTCCGACGGCTACACCGGTCAGGTCAGGTGCAGGACTCTACGAGAATCCGGGCCGGTGCGGCAGGGAAAGCCTGCGGGCTCGCCCGGCGGGGCGGCGGACTCAGCTGACCACCACGGTCTGGTCCCGCCCGGGACCGACGCCGACGGCCCAGAACGGGACGCCGGCCATCTCCTCCAGGGCGCGCACGTAGCGCTGCGCGTTGCGGGGCAGGTCAGCGAAGGAGCGGCAACCGGAGATGTCGTCGGCCCAGCCGTCGAGGAGCTCATAGACCGGCTTGGCACGATGGAACTCGGTCTGGGTCATCGGCATCTCGTCGTGGCGCACCCCGTCGACGTCGTAGGCCACGCAGACCGGCACCTTCTCCCAGCTGGAGAGCACGTCGAGCTTGGTCATGAACAGCTCGGTGAGCCCGTTGACCCGCACGGCGTAGCGGGCGACGACGGCGTCGTACCAGCCGCACCGGCGATCCCGCCCCGTCGAGACCCCGACCTCGCCACCGACCTCCCACAGCTTCTCGCCGTCCTCGTCGAACAGCTCGGTCGGGAACGGTCCGGAGCCCACCCGCGTGGTGTAGGCCTTGATCACCCCGATCACCCGGTCCAGGCGCGTCGGCCCGACGCCCGCGCCGGTGCACACGCCGCCCGAGACCGGGCTGCTGCTCGTCACGAACGGATAGGTGCCGTGGTCGACGTCGAGCATGGTCGCCTGCGCGCCCTCGAAGAGCACGGTCTTGTCCTCGTCGAGCGCCCGGTTGAGCAGCAGCGAGGTGTCGGCGACCATCGGCTCGAGCCGCTCGGCGTAGCCACGCAGGTCCTCGACGACCTCCTCGACCGTGATCGCCCGACGGTTGTAGACCTTGGTCAGCAGGTGGTTCTTGACCTCGAGCGCGGCCTCGACCTTCTCGCGCAGGATCTCCTCGTCGAAGATGTCGGCCACCCGGATGCCGACCCGGTTGATCTTGTCGGCGTACGCCGGGCCGATGCCGCGCCCGGTGGTGCCGATCTTGTTCTTGCCGAGGAAGCGTTCGGTGACCTTGTCGATCGTGGAGTGGTAGGAGGCGATGACGTGCGCGCTGGAGCTGACCACCAGGCGGCCCATCGGCACCTCGCGCTCGAGCATGGCGTCCAGCTCGGTGAACAGCGCCTCCGGTGAGACCACCACGCCGTTGGCGATCACCGAGGTGCAGCCGGGGGTCAAGATGCCGCTGGGCAGCAGGTGGGTGGCGAACCTCTGGCCCGCCACCACGATCGTGTGACCGGCGTTGTGGCCACCGCTCGTGCGGACGCAGAAGTCGATGGCGTCACCGGTGGTGAGCAGGTCGGTCGCCTTGCCCTTGCCCTCGTCGCCCCACTGGGCTCCGAGTACGACGATCGCAGGCATGTGTGCACCCCTCCATCGGCGGGTGTCGATCAGGTCCGGACTTCGGGCCGCCCGCACATGCGAGGAGCCCGGGTGCAACAGCGCCAGGGCTCTTGCGGCCACACGCTACCAAGGACCGCACCCGGACACCGACCTCGCCCACTAGGGTGTCCGGCGTGGATCCACTGCTGCTGCTCTCCAACACCGAGGCCGGAGGCGCCCAGCAGGAGGCACTCGAGGTCGCCCTCGGGGTGCTCCGCGAGGACGCCGACGTCGAGGTGGCCAGCACCAGCAACCCCGGTGAGCTCGACGGTGTGCTGCACCGGGCCGGCTGCCGCTCGATCGTCGTCGCCGGGGGTGACGGCAGCCTGCACGCCGTCGTCTCGGCGCTCCACCGACGCCACGAGCTGGAGCGGCGCACCCTCGGCCTGATCCCGCTCGGCACGGGCAACGACTTCGCTCGCGCCGTCGACATCCCGCTCGACCCGGCCGAGGCGGCCGCCGCGCTGCTCTCCGGGAAGCCCCGGAGGATGGACCTCATCGTCGACGAGCTCGGGGGCGTGGTGGTCAACAGCGTCCACGCCGGGGCCAGCGCCCAGGCCAGCCGCCGCGGGGCCCGGTGGAAGGAGCGGCTCGGCCCCTACGGCTTCGGCATCCTCGGCTACCCGGTCGGTGCGGCCCTGGCCGCCGTACGCCCGCCGTTCGTGCGCCTGCGCGTCGAGGCCGACGGCGAGGTGGTCGCCGACGTCGACCAGCACGTGCTGATGGTCGCGATCGGCAACGGCGTGAGCGTCGGCGGCGGCACCGAGCTGACCCCGGATGCCGACCCGGCCGACGGCCGCCTCGACGTGATGGTCGCGATGTCCACCGGGCCCCTCGAGCGGTTCGGCTATGCCTGGCACCTGCGCACCGGCGACCACCCGCAGCGCGACGACGTCCGCACCCTGCAGGCCCACCAGGTCACCGTGTCCGGCGAGGACTTCTACCTGGCCGCCGACGGCGAGATCACCGGCCCCGAGCGGCGCCGGTCCTGGCACCTCGAGCAGGGCGCCTACTCGATGATCGTGCCGACGCCCCGCTGCTGAGGTCCCCGGCTCGCGGGCTCCCCCTCCCTGGGCCTCCCGGGCCCCTGGCCTCCCGGGGCGAGGAGCACCGCCGGCCTCAGCGCAGCTGTGCGTGCCCCTCCGGGCTCGAGTCCCGCAGGAACTCCTCGCAGCGTTCCCGCTCGGCGTCCTCGCCGATCCGGCCCGCGGCCTCGGTCAGCGCCGCCAGCGACCGGAGGAACCCGCGGTTGGGCTCGTGCTCCCACGGCACCGGGCCGTGGCCCTTCCAGCCGTTGCGGCGCAGGGCGTCCAGGCTCCGGTGGTAGCCGACCCGCGCGTAGGCGTAGGCGGTCACGTCGTCGACCGCGTCGTCGGCCAGCGCGAGCTCGGCGAGGGTGGCCCAGGCCAGCGGCGACTCGGGGTGGCGGCGCACGACGTCGTGCGGGTCGTCGCCCGCGAGCTCGGCGGCGGGGTCCTCGGGCAGCAGGGTCGGGGGCGGGCCGGCGATCAGGTCGCGGCCGGTGATGGGTTCGCTCATGGAGCGATTGTCACCCCTGCGGTGTTGACTGCTGACATGGCCCGGACGACCCACCCGCCGACGCCCCTCGACGTCGGCGCGACACCTGCCGAGATCAGCCCGTGGCCGGCGCTGTTCGCGCTGTGCATCGGGTTCTTCATGATCCTGGTCGACACCACGATCGTCTCCGTCGCCACCCCGGCGATCATCGAGGACCTGCAGGCCGACGTGAACAGCGTGGTGTGGGTGACCAGCGCCTACCTGCTCGCCTACGCCGTTCCGGTGCTGATCACCGGGCGTCTCGGGGACCGGTTCGGGCCCAAGCGGCTCTACCTGCTCGGGCTCACCGTGTTCACGCTGTCCTCGTTGTGGTGCGGCCTGACCGGCAGCATCGAGGGCCTGATCCTCGCCCGGGTCTGCCAGGGCCTCGGCGCCGCGATGATCACCCCGCAGACGATGGCGATCATCACCCGGATCTTCCCGGCCGAGCGTCGCGGCCAGGCGATGGCGCTGTGGGGCGCCACCGCCGGGGTCGCCACCCTGGTCGGCCCGATCCTCGGCGGCGTGCTCGTCGACGCCCTGGGCTGGGAGTGGATCTTCTTCATCAACGTGCCCGTCGGGGTGGTCGGCTTCGCGCTGGCCTGGCGCCTCGTCCCCACGCTGGCCACCCACAGCCACCGGTTCGACTGGCTCGGGGTCGCGTTGTCGGGGGTCGGGATGCTCCTGCTGGTCTTCGGCGTCCAGGAGGGCCACCAGTACGACTGGGGGAGGATCACCGGGATCCTCACCGTGCCCGCGCTCATCGTCGGTGGCCTGCTGTTCCTGGCCGTCTTCGTGGCGTGGCAGGCCCGCAACCGGCGCGAGCCACTGGTGCCGCTCTCGCTGTTCGCCGACCGCAACTTCAGCCTCGCCAACGTCGCCATCTCGGTGATGGGCTTCGCGATCACCGCGCTGGCCTTCCCGATCATGCTCTACGCCCAGCTCGTCCGCGGCCTCTCACCGACGAGGGCCGCGCTGCTGCTGGTGCCGATGGCGGTGATGTCGATCCTGCTGGCCCCCTGGGTCGGCCGGCTCACCGACTCGGTGCACCCCCGGGTGATCACCGGCGTCGGGTTCTCCGCCGCCACCGTGTCCCTGGTGTGGCTGAGCCGGGAGATGACCCCGGACTCCGCCACCTGGCAGATCCTGGCGCCGATGGCGCTGCTGGGCATCGGCAACGCGTTCATCTGGGCCCCCACGTCGGCGACCGCGACCCGCAACCTGCCGATGAACAGGGCAGGTGCCGGCGCCGGCATCTACAACGCCACGCGCCAGGTGGGCGCCGTGCTCGGGTCGGCGGCGATCGCGGTGCTGATGGACTCGCGGCTGGCGGCGCAGGGGGTGCGCTTCTCCCCCAGCGAGGCGGGTGGCGGCCAGCTCCCGGCCGCCGCCTTCGAGCCGTTCAGCAACGCGATGGCCCAGGCCATGCTCCTGCCCGCCGCCGTCCTCGTGCTGGGTCTGCTGGCCGCGCTGTCCTTCGCCCGCCCCCACCACCAGGTGCGCCCGGCGACCCCCGCCGAGCGGGTGTAGCCCGGGAGGTGCCGGGGCACGCGGGGCGCTCAGGCGGGGGCGAGCTCGCGGCGTACGTCGGCCACGGTGATCTGCTGCCGGCGACGGGCCGCGAGCACCGTGACGCCGAGAGCGGCCAGGCCCCAGGCGAGGAGCACCAGGACGTCCGAGGCGACGGTGCCGACCTCACCACCCAGGGTGAGGTGTGAGATGGCGTCCGAGGCCCGCGCGATCGGGAGCACCTGGTTCAGCGCGCGCAGCAGCCCGGGGGCGGTGTCGATGGGCAGCAGCCCGCCGAGCGAGACCACCTGCAGCGCCGCGAACCCGATGGAGAGCATCCAGCCGCGCCGGGGGCCGAACCAGCTGGTGAGGGCCTGGTTGATCGCGGTGAAGACCGCCGCGGCGAGCAGGCACGTCGCGACCACGCCCACCGGTGAGGAGAGCTCGGCCCCGAAGAGCAGGGCGACCGCCAGCAGCAGCCCGGCCTGGACGGCGCCGAGGGCGAGCGCCGGCCACCACCCGGCCCAGGCGAGGCGGGTCGGGGAGATGGCCGCGCGCAGCCGGCCGGTCGGGACACCCTCCCGGACCAGGTAGATCACGAAGGCGCCGAGCCAGAGGGCGAAGGCGAGCATCCCCGGCGTGAGCAGCGTCGCGCCGTCCAGGGACGGGTTCAGCGTGCTGGAGGCGGAGTTGACCGGGTCGGCGATGACGTCGGCCTGCTGCTGGGGATCGCCGCCGCTGGGGATCTTGTCGGCGCCCTGCTGCAGCCCCGCGCCGAGCTTGTCGGCCCCGGTGGCCAGCTTGTCCGCACCACCGCTGAGCGAGTCGGCACCGCCGGCCAGGGCGTCTGCCCCGTCGGCGAGCCGGGTGGCGCCGTGCTGGGCCTTCGTCGCACCGTTGCCGAGCCGGTCGGCGCCGTGCCCGAGGCGGTCGGCACCCGCGCCGAGCCGGGTCGCGCCGCTGGCGAGCTGGCCGGCGCCACCCTCGAGCCGGTGGGCACCGCCGGCCAGGCGACCGGTGCCGGCAGCGAGCTGGCCTGCTCCGTCCGCGGCGGTGTCGACCGCCCCCACGAGCTGGGAGGCGCCTCCGGTGAGGTCGCCCAGCGAGCCGAGCTGCTGGAGCACCTGCGTCTGGTCCTGCGCCTGCTGCAGGGCCGCCTGCGCGGAGTCGCACAGCTGCGCGGCCGCGGCCCGGACGGCCGGGGTGGCGGCGCAGACCTGCTGCAGGTTCTTGGCCAGGGTGAGCAACCCCTCGATCCCCTGCTGGAGCCCGGAGGTGTCGATCTGGCCGGCCTGCTGGGCCTGGCCCGCGAAGGTGTCCGTCGCCGCGCGCAGGCGGTCGAGCCCACCGGCGAGCCGGGTGGCACCGGCGTCGACCTGGTCGGCCCCGTCGGCCAGCCGGCCGATCCCCTTCTCGAGGCGCGAGGCGCCGGTGGCGAGCCGGTCGGCGCCGGAGGAGAGCCCGTCCGCCCCGGAGGAGAGCCGGTCCGCCCCCGAGGAGAGCACCCCGAGACCGGCCGCGAGGCTCTGCGCGCCGTTGCCGAGGTCGTCGGCACCGCCGGCGAGCCGGTCGGCGCCGTCGCCGAGCCGCTGGGCGCCGTCGCCGAGGTCGTGGGCACCGTTGGCCGCCTCGCCGAGCTGCTTCTTCAACACGCCGGTCTGCGAGAGCACGCCCTCGATGTAGGTCGCGGTGATGGTGTGGCCGAGCCGGTTGGTGGCGATGTCGCCCACCTGCTGGCTGATCTGGCCGACCAGGGCGCTGGAGGAGTCGTTGCTGCGCACCGTGATGCCTGCGGTCTCGGGACGGGTGCCCTGGATGCCGGACAGGGTCCGGGAGAAGTCGCGCGGGATCGTCAGCACCGCGTAGTAGTCACCGTTGGCCAGGCCCTCCTCGGCGTCTCGGCTGTCGGTGAGCTCCCAGCCCAGCGTGGTCTCGGACTTCGTGCGCGGCGAGGTCAGCTCGCCGGCCAGCAGCCGACCGGCGTAGATCGGCTGCTGGCCCTTCTGGGTCACCGGCTTGTCGAGGTTCACCACGGCGGTGGGCACCTGGTCGGAGTTCTCCGCCCGGTCGGCCAGGGACCACAGGATCAGGCCGCCGAGGACCATGGGCAGCACCAGGGTGCCGATCAGGATCCGGTTGAAGGTCAAGCGCATCAGACGGTCGCCTCCTCGGGCGTGCTCTCGTGCGTCGGGGGGATCGGGGTCGGGTTCTCGAGCCGGAGCTCGGTGGCGGAGGGAGGTGCGTCGTGCGCGCACCCCGCGACGACGGTGACGCCGGCCCGGGCGAGCTGGCGCAGCCGCCGCCAGCGCTCCTCGGGAGTCGACTCGGTGTCCGAGGGGCCGTCGACGTCGTCGAGGACCACCAGGACGGCGGCGCCCTCCCGGGCGCGACGGGCCAGGGGCTCGAGCTGGTCCAGCGAGGGCAGCCGGTGGTGCAGCGCGACGCGGCGGCGTACGCCCTGGGCCTCGTCGGGCAGCACCCGGTCGAGGACCACCAGCCTGCCCTCGTCGTGCTCGAGACGGCCGCTCAACGCAGCCAGCAGCACCCGGCGGCGCACGGGGTCGGAGTCCACGACGGCCAGCAGGTCACCGCGCCAGAGCACCGCGTCGATGCCACGGAGCACGGTCTCGCCGTCGGCGGCCAGCGACAGGCCCTCGGCGCGGACGACGGGCCAGCCGTGCTGCTCCACCCACTCCTCGTGCTCGACGTGCTTGGCGATCCCCGTCCCCTCGACGTCCAGCGAGGGCAGCCGGCGGTCGAGCCACGTGGGCAGCCACCAGGCCCGAGCGCCGAGGATCGCCAGCACCGCGGGCACGAGCGTCATCCGCACCAGGAAGGCATCGACGAAGACCCCGACCGCCAGCCCGAGCGCGATCGGCTGGACCGAGGCGTCGCCGTGCGGGACGAAGGCGGCGAAGACGCTGATCATGATGACCGCGGCCGCGGTGACGACCCGCGCGCTGCCGGTGAACCCGGAGCGGACGGAGCGTTGGGCGTCGCCGGTGTGGACGTACTCCTCGCGCATGCGGGAGACCAGGAAGACCTCGTAGTCCATCGCGAGGCCGAAGAGCACTCCCATCAAGATGATCGGCATGAACGAGATGACCGGGCCGACGTGCGGCACGTGCAGCTGCTCGGCCAGCCACCCCCACTCGAAGACGGCGGTCACCGCACCGAAGGACGCCCCCACCGAGAGCAGGTAGCCCAGGGTGGCCTTGAGGGGGACCGCGATCGAGCGGAAGACCAGCATCAGCAGGAGCAGCGAGAGGCCGACCACCACGAGCCCGAACGGCAGCAGGGCAGCGAAGAGCCGGTCGGAGACGTCGATGGCGACCGCCGTCTGCCCGGTGACCCGCAGACTGGTGATGCCGTACTTCTTCTCCAGCGAGGTGCTGTCGTCCCGGATCGAGCGCACCAGGTCGGCGGTGGCCGGGTCGGTCTGCGCCTCGGTCGGGATCAGCTGCACGATCCCGAGGTCGGCCGAGCGGTTCGGCGTGGAGAGCGCGACGGCCTCGACACCCTCGTAGCCCGCCAGGTCCTTGCCCAGCTCGTCCATCACCCCGACCGGGTCGGTGGTGCGGATGATGTCGACGGTGACCAGCAGCGGGGTGTTGTAGCCGGGACCGTAGTCGCGCGAGACGAGGTCGTAGGTCGTGCGCTCGGTGCTGCCCTTGGGTGCGTAGCCGTTGTCGGGGAGCCCGAGGGACAGGTCGCGCGCGGGCAGGGCGAGCACGACGAGCACGCCGACCACGAGCAGGGCGGTGAGCAGCGGGACACGGGTGACCAGCCGCACCCACTTGGCCCCGACGGTGTGGGTCTCGCCCGGCTCGACCACCGCGTTGCGCGCCGCCCGCGAGCCACGGCGCGGGCGCAGCCGCTCCCCCGCGAGGCCCAGCATCGCGGGGACCACGCTGAGGGCCACGACGACGGCCACGGCGACCGCGGCGGCTGCGGCGTACCCCATCACCGCGAGGAAGGGGATCTTGGCCACCACGAGCCCGCACAGGGCGATGATCACGGTGGCCCCGGCGAAGATGACTGCGCTGCCGGCCGTGGCCAGGGCCTGCGCCACCGACTCCTGCGGCTCGAGGCCGCGGGCGAGCTGGCCACGGTGACGGGAGACGATGAACAGCGCGTAGTCGATGCCGACCGCCAGGCCGATCATCAGCGCCAGGGTGGGCGTGGAGGAGTTGACGTCGGCGAAGGCGGCCACCGACAGCACTCCCGCCATCGCGATCCCGACCCCGAGGATGGCGGTCACGATCGGCATCCCGGCCGCGAGCAAGGACCCGAGGGTGATGGCGAGGACGACCAGCGCGACGAGCACGCCGAGCCCCTCGGTGGCCGAGACCTGCACCGACTTGTTGGTGAAGATCTGCCCGCCCAGGTGGACCTCCAGCCCGGAGTCGGCCGGCACCGTGTGCGCGGCCTGCTCGAGCTGGTGGATGGTCGTGTCCTGGAGCCGGTCGAGGGGGACGTCGAGCTGCACCTGGATCAGCGCGTCGCGACCGTTGTCCGACAGGCTCAGCTTGTTGTCCTTCGCGAACGGGTCGGTGGCCACCTCGACGTGGCCCACGTGGCGCACCCGCGTGACCAGGGCCCGCACCTCGTCCCGGTGCTGGCTCACGCGGTCGCCGCGCGGAGCCACCAGCAGGATCTGTCCCGAGGTTCCCGCGACCTCGGGGAACCGCTGGGCGAGGACGTCGAGACCCTTCTGGGACTCGGTGCCGGGGATGGTCAGGTTGTCCTGCAGCTGTCCACCCAGACCGACCGCGAGCGAGCCCATCACCACCAGGGCGAGCAGGGCGAGGGCCAGCACCCGCTTCGCGCGCCGCGCCATGACATGCCCGAGGCGATAGAGGAAGGAGGACATTCCAATACGTTAACGTATCCAGTACACTGGTGTATCGACCGAGGAGGGGTGATCCGTGCCACCCTCAGACGCGCTCGCCCGGGTGGGCACCCGGCGACGGGCACACACCCGCGCCCGGCTGCTCGCGGCGGCCGAGGACGTCTTCGTGCACAAGGGCCTGCGCGGGGTCACGGTGGACGACCTGGTCGGCGCGGCCGGGTTCAGCCGCGGCGCCTTCTACTCGAACTTCTCCTCGATCGAGGAGGTCTTCTTCGCCGTCTTCGACCAGCAGTCGGCCCGGCTGCTCGAGATCGTCCACGAGGTGATGGCCTCGATCCCCGAGCGCGAGTTCACGATGGCCTCGGTGGGGGTGATCCTCGACGCCCTCGAGCCCGACGGCCGGCGCTGGTTCGTGATCCAGACCGAGTTCACCTTGCTGGCACTGCGCAACGAGTCGGCCCGGACGATCCTGCAGGAGCAGCGCTCCCAGCTCGAGGACCAGATGCAGGAGGCGATCGGCGAGGTGGTGCTCCGGCTGGGCCGGGTGCCCACCGTCTCCGCCGACCAGCTGGCCGAGACCGTCGTCGCGCTCTACCTGCACAGCCTCGGGCAGCAGGGCCTGGGCTTCGGCAGCCTGGACCCGACCCAGCTGGTCGAGACCGTGCTGCCCGGCGTGGTCCTCGGCCTCACCCGCGAGCGTGGGTGATCGTCCTACGCCTCGGCGCGGCCGGGGCGCGAGCCGACCTCGGCGCTCTGTGGGGGGTCAGCCGATCGTGTGGCCGGTGCTGCGCAGGTTCTCGCAGGCCTGCACGACGCGGGCGGCCATGCCGGCCTCGGCGGTCTTGCCCCAGGCACGGGGGTCGTAGGCCTTCTTGTTCCCCACCTCGCCGTCGACCTTGAGCACGCCGTCGTAGTGGGTGAACATGTGCCCGACGGCTCCACGGGTGAAGGCGTACTGCGTGTCGGTGTCGACGTTCATCTTGACCACGCCGTGGTCGACCGCGGCGGCGATCTCCTCGGGCATCGAGCCGGAGCCGCCGTGGAAGACCAGGTCGAAGGGACGGGCGCCACTGTCCAGCCCCAGCTTCTCCACGACCGCCTCCTGCGCGGCCTTGAGGATCTCCGGTCGCAGCTTGACGCTGCCGGGCTTGTAGGAGCCGTGGACGTTGCCGAACGTGAGAGCGGTCAGGTAGCGCCCCTTCTCACCGATGCCCAGCGCCTCCACGGTGGACAGCGCGTCCTGCGGGGTGGTGTAGAGCTTCTCGTTGATCTCCCCCACGACACCGTCCTCCTCGCCACCGACCACACCGATCTCCACCTCGAGGATGATCTTGGCCTCGGCGGCCTGGGCGAGCAGCTCCTGGGCGATCTCCAGGTTCTCCTCCAGGGGTACGGCGGAGCCGTCCCACATGTGCGACTGGAAGAGCGGGTCCTGGCCGGCCCGGACCCGCTCGGCCGAGATCGCCAGCAGCGGGCGGACGAAGCCGTCGAGCTTGTTCTTGGGGCAGTGGTCGGTGTGCAGGGCGATGTTCACCGGGCACTTCTTGGCCACCTCGGCGGCGTAGGCGGCGAACGCGGCCGAGCCGGTGACCATGTCCTTGACGGTGGGCCCGGAGAGGTACTCCGCGCCGCCGGTGGAGACCTGGACGATGCCGTCGCTGCCGGCCTCGGCGAAGCCGGCGAGAGCCGCGTTGAGCGTCTGCGAGGAGGTCACGTTGATGGCCGGGAAGGCGAAGGACCGCTCCTTGGCGGTGTCCAGCATCTCGGCGTACTTCTCGGGGGTGGCGATGGGCATGGCGCGGTCTCCTACGAGTCCTCGGTGTCACGGCGGCGGTGCCGGACGAGCTCTCGCCCGGACCTGTTCGGCAACCCTAGTCCAGAGACCGGCACCCGACCGGGGCCGATCGTGGGAGGATCCTGCTGGTCCGTCACCGGCCGTCTCGCCAGCACCCAGCACGTCGTAGCCCAGCAGGGAGCGTCATGCCAGCCCACCGCCCGCACCGGTTCACCGGGCGCCCGGCCCGGGTGCGGCACGTCCGTGCGCTGCTCGGGCTCGCGCTGGTGCTGTCCCTGGCGCTGGGCGGCTGCGGCGGCACGGAGCAGCCGGGGAAGACGAAGCAGCAGGCGAGCAGCAGCCCCACGGAACCGGGCGCCACCGCGACCACGACCTCGCCGCCGGCGCCCGACCCCGGCTACGGGGTCGCACGCGTCGGGCAGTGCTTCGCGATGAGCGCCGCGCAGTCCTACGCCTCGGTCGCCGGCGGCCGCCGGGTCAGCTGCAGCAAGCCGCACAACACCGTCGTCGCGTTCGTGGGCTACCGGAAGTCGCCGGTCACGCCGCGGACCTCGGTGGCCAAGCGACGGGCCCTGGGCAAGCGGCTGTGCGCGCCCGCCTACCGACGCCTGGCCGGCGGCACGCTCGCCGACCGGGCGACCTCCCTGCTGACCTGGACCCTGTTCACCCCCGGACAGGCCCAGCTCGAGCGGGGCGCCCGGTGGGTGCGCTGCGACGTGCTGGCGCGCAGCGGCAACCGGCTCGTCCCCCTGCCGGCACGCAAGCCCCTGCTCGGCAAGGGCATCCCCACCCAGCTGCGCATCTGCCAGACCTCCGCCGGCGCCGACGTGTCCTGCACGCAGCCGCACGCGTTCCGGGTCGCGGCGGTCTACCAGGCGGTCGGCCGGGCCTACCCGGCTCCGAAGACCTACACCGCGACCGCCCGGGCGCGGTGCCAGGAGCTGATGGACGGCGACGGCGGCTACTGGCAGCCGCCCAGCCGGGCCGGCTGGAAGGCGGGCGACCGGTTCATCCGGTGCCTGGCGCGCGACGGGTGAGCCGGCGGCGCGGGCCTCAGCCGCGCCAGGCGGCACCCGGGTCGGCGTGGCGCCGCACCCAGGTGTGCATCGCGATCGCGGCCGCGGCCGAGGCGTTGATCGAGCGGGTCGAGCCGAACTGGGCGATGGAGAACGTCCCGTCGCAGACCCGGCGCGCCTGCTCGGAGAGGCCCGGGCCCTCCTGGCCGAAGAGCAGGCACACCGACCGGGGCATCTCCCAGGTCTCCAGGTGCTCCGAGCCGGGCAGGTTGTCCACGCCGTGCAGCGCGACACCCTGCGCGTGCAGGTAGGCGGCCAGACCATCGACGCTCTCGTGGTGACGCACGTGCTGGTAGCGGTCGGTGACCATGGCCCCGCGCCGGTTCCACCGCCGTCGACCCACGATGTGCACCTCGCGGGCCAAGAAGGCGTTCGCGGAGCGCACGATCGTGCCGATGTTGAAGTCGTGCTGCCAGTTCTCGATGGCGACGTGGAAGTCGTGGCGCCGGGTGTCCAGGTCGGCGACGATGGCCGGCAGCGACCAGTAGCGGTAGCGGTCCACCACGTTGCGCCGGTCCCCCTCCGCGAGCAGCCGTGCGTCGTACTGCTCGCCCTCGGGCCACGGGCCCTCCCACGGACCCACGCCGACCTCCGGCGGACCGTGCGGCATCGGGTCGTAGGGCGCACGCCGCTCGTCTCGGTCTGCGGAGGTCACAGCGGCCAGGGTAGGACGGGACAGGTCCTGGACAGGTCCTGGTCAGGTTCGCCCCGATACCCTCGGTCCGTGACTGGGCCGCCACCCCTGCTGTTCGGGGTCAGCTGGATGGACCCGAACTGGCTGCTCGACCAGTTCGGCCCCTGGTTCCTCCCCGTCTGCCTGGTCATGGTGCTGATCGAGTGCGGCCTGTTCTTCCCGATCCTGCCGGGCGACACCCTGCTCTTCGCCGTGGGTCTGTTCGTCTCGACCCGCAACGACATCGTGCCCGGGCCACAGTTCCTCGACCTGCCGATCGCCCTGGTGCTGCTCTCGGCGGCGGCCTTCGCCGGCAACGTCCTCGGCTATGAGATCGGGCGCTGGATCGGCCCACCGATCTATGAGCGGGACGGCCGGCTCTTCCGGCGCAAGTACTTCGACCAGACCTCGGCCTTCTTCGACAAGCACGGCAACAAGGCCCTCGTCATCGGTCGGTTCGTGCCGTTCGTGCGCACCTACATCACCGTCGTCGCCGGGGTCACCCGGATGCGGCGGCGCCGGTTCTTCCTGTGGAGCGCGGTCGGCGCCGTGCTCTGGGTGCTCAGCGTGACGCTGCTCGGCTACTTCCTGGGCCACGCGTTCCCCTCGCTGGGCAACAACATCGACAAGGCGATCCTGGTGATCCTGGCCTTCTCGGTGGTCCCGATCGCCTACGAGTGGCGCAGGCACCGCCGCGAGCGGCAGCGGGTCTGAGCACTCCGGGCGGCTCAGCCGCGCGTCGCGTCGAGCTGGGCCTTGGTCAGCACCGGGCGCACCTCGAGGCCGACGTCGGCCAGGGGGTTCGCCCCCTCGGGGCTGCGGTCGATCGCGCACACGACGGTCTCCACCACTGCCCCGGCGGCGCGCAGCGCGCGGGTGGCGTCGCGCACGGCCCCGCCGGTCGTGATGACGTCCTCGACGAGCGTGACCCGACGGCCGGCGACGTCGGGGCCCTCGGCCAGCTTGCAGGTGCCGTACTCCTTGGCCTGCTTGCGCACGAACAGGGTCGGCAGGCCGGTGCGCGTGCTGAGCACGGTCGCGATCGGCACGCCGCCGAGCTCGAGTCCCCCGAGCAGCTCGGTGGGCGCGGGGACGAGGCCGACCATCTGGTCGACCACCCGGGCCAGCAGGGCCGGGTCGGCCTCGAAGAGGTACTTGTCGAAGTACTCCGTGGCCACCTGGCCCGAACGCAGCGTGAAGCTGCCGGTCAGCCGGCAGCACGCGTCCACGTCGCCTGCCAGACCGGGATCGAGCGCCGGGCCGGCGCCGCTGTCAGGGGAGCACATGCCCGGGAGGCTACCGGTCCGTGCGCTCGGTCCGGACCAGGTGCCCGAAGGCGATCATCCGGTCGTCGGTGTGGAACAGCTCGGCACACGTGGTCAGCGTGATCAGCCGCTGGCCGCGCTCCTGGCGCGGCTCCGGCCCGCCCGCGGGGTTGTGCGGAAGCGGGTCGAGGACCCAGGTGCCGGTGAACGGGATCACCAGCGCCCGGGGATCGGTGTCGAGCCGGTAGGTGTAGGTGCGGTCGACGGTCTCGACCACGACCCGGTCGCCGGGTCGCAGGTCCGGCATCCGACGCAGCGGCTCCCCGTGGGTGACCCGGTGGGCGGCGAGGGCGTAGTTGCCCACCTCCCCCGGGTCGGCCGTCGCGGTGAAGTGGCCGAACCCGCGGGCGAGGACGCCGTCGTCGGTGCCCTCGAGCACCGGCACCACGTAGGAGCGGCCGAACCTCGGGATCCGCACCAGCGCGGAGGCCTCGCCGACGGGCACCGAGCGCGGCTCCAGCCGGGTGCCGGGCTCGGTGCGCCACTGCCGCTGCAGCGAGTCGGTGATCTCGTGCTGCCGCCGGTGCGAGACCCAGGTGGTGCCCCACAGCTGCCACCCGACGTAGCCGAGCAGCCCCAGCCCGAGGAGGATCAGCGTGGCCCCGGACCACAGCGCGATCCGGCCGCCGCGGGTGCGCACCATGCCCGCCATTGTGGCCGAGCGACCCACGGCGGGCCCGGTGCCGGGCCGGCAGGTTAGGTTCGAGGGGTGAGCGCGCAGCGGAGCAGGGCAGCACGACGACTCGACGGGGTGGGCAGCACGATCTTCGCGGAGATGTCCGCGCTCGCCGTGCGCACCGGGTCGGTGAACCTCGGGCAGGGCTTCCCGGACCTCAGTGGTCCCGCCTCGGTCATCGAGGTCGCCCACCAGGCGATGCTCTCCGGACGCAACCAGTACC
>CAVQCB010000018.1:0-17585 GCA_963710895.1 uncultured Actinomycetota bacterium | reverse complement strand
CTGGATCTGCGCTGCTGTGCGTGGATCCTTCGGCGCTTGAGTTTCGCAGCCATGTTTCGTAGACGTCCGTCGTGACGACGTTCATCGCTGTCAACCGTAGTTCACACTCCGAGATTTCCAACGAAACGATCATGATCTGCGGTTCTTGTGCCATGCGTCATACGTTGCGCCGATCTTCTCCGCGAGCGCTTGGTCCCGGTCGAGGGTGGCGTGCTGGTAGATCGCCATCGCGGCCTGCGAGACGTGGCCGGCGCGGGCCTGGAGCTCGGCGGCGGTAGCGCCGTGCTGGCCGGCGATCGTCAGCGCCGTGTGGCGGAAGTGATGGATCGTCAGGTCCGGGCGGCCCGCCTTCGCTCGAGCGGGGCGGAAGCGGTCCATGAGATAGCGAACGCTCATGTGGTCGGAGCGGTCGCCGGGGAAGAGCAGACCGGATGCGCCATCGGTCGAGCCACGTTTGAGTATGCGCAGGAACTGCGGCCAGGTGAGCGACACGTTGTCTGGCGGCGGGTGGGCACCCACGACATCTTCGGTCGCCCGTAGACCTCGGTCGGTGCAGCCGTTCACGTCCGCCTGACCGGATGAGGAGCACCGTCCTCCCCGCCAGCGCAGGTTGAGGTGTTGTGGTCGACGCGGCGACCATCGTGGTCGTGCTCACACCCGGCGCCCATCGGTATCACCACCGGGGATCTGGTGGTGATACTGGCCACATGTCCGCTGAGCCAGCCCCACTGACCTGGTCGGTCCTGGCGGCCGGCGACCTCGACACCACCACGCTGTACGACGTGCTCGCCCTGCGCGCCGCCGTCTTCGTGGTCGAGCAGGAGTGCGCCTACCAGGACATCGACGGGCTCGACCTCGCCGAGGGCACCTGGCACGTGCTGGCCCGCGACCAGGGGATCGTGGCCTACGCCCGCGTCCTCGGTCCTGGTGGCGCGTGGCCGACGCCGCGCATCGGGCGGGTGATCGTCGACGGACAGGCACGGGGCCGGCAGCTGGGACGCGAGCTGATGGGACAGGCCCTGGCCTGCTGCGAGCAGCACTGGCCCGGCCAGGCGGTAGAGCTCGGCGCCCAGGCGCACCTGACCGGCTTCTACGGCAGCCTCGGCTTCGACCCCGTGGGCGAGCCCTACGACGAGGACGGCATCGCGCACCAGTGGATGCGGCGCGGTCCGTCCTGAGACCCCTGCAAGGCCCCCCGTACCCTGGCCGCGTGCCCGTGCTGCTCGCTCCTCGCTACTGGGGCGCGCACCTGCTGATGGTGCTGGCGCTGGCCGCCGCGGTCGCGCTGGGGATCTGGCAGTACCACGCCTGGGAGGCCGGCCGGGCCGCGGAGCAGCGGGATCTCTCCGAGGCCGCTCCGCTGGCCCTGGACGCGGTGATGAAGGGGGACGACCCCTTCCCCGGGAAGTACCTCGGGCAGCCCGTGTCGTTCTCCGGTGAGTGGTTGCCCCAGGGCACCCTCTACGTCGCCGACCGCCGGCTCGACGGCCGGCGCGGCTACTGGGTGATGACCCCGGTCCTCCACGGCGACAGCGCGATGCCCGTCGTACGCGGCTGGTCGGAGCGGCCGAAGGCACCCGCGCCCAGCGGATCGGTGCAGGTGCGGGGCTGGTTGCAGCCCTCGGAGGGCACCCACGCCCCCGACGACGACCCCCACGACGACGTGATCCCCGAGATGCGCATCGCGAGCGTGGTCGAGCACGTCGACGCCGACCTCTACAGCGGGTTCGTGGTCGCCCAGTCCGCCGGCAGCGGCACCGACGGCCTGGAGCCGGTGCCCCCGGCGGCGGTGCCGAAGGTCTCCGGGACGACCCATCTGCGCAACCTGCTCTACGCCTTCCAGTGGTGGATCTTCGGCGGGTTCGCGGTCTACATCTGGGTGCGCTGGTGTCGCGACGTGCTCGAGGACCGCGCCGCGCAGCCGCAGCCAGCCGCCCGCTAGGTTGGCCTGGTGCGTCAGCTCTTCACCGCCTACCGGGTGCTCGCGATGATCGTGGGTGTCCTGCTCACTGTGCTCGTCTTCGTCGCGGTGCCGCTGAAGTACCTCCCCGCCGAGGGCACCTCGCTGCAGGTCACCGGCGACCACCTCACCGCCTTCGTCGGCGTCGCCCACGGGTGGATCTACATGGTCTACCTGGGGGTGTCCTTCTTCTTGTCCCGACGTGCCCGCTGGCGGCCGCCGTTCACCGCGCTCGTCCTGCTCGCCGGCCTCGTCCCGATCCTGATCTTCTGGGTGGAGCGCAGGGTCGACCACCGGATGCGCCGCGAGCACCCCGACCTCGTCGCCGCCGGCGCCTGACCCGATGGCCGGGCGCACCGCCTTCGTGCTCGGGGGAGGCGGCCTGCTGGGCGCCGTCGAGGTGGGCATGCTCCGCGCCCTCTTCGAGCACGACGTGACGCCGGACCTCATCGTCGGGACCTCCGTCGGTGCCCTCAACGGGCTCGTGGTCGCCCAGGACCCGCAGCCGGGGGTCGTCGACCGGCTGCTGGACCTGTGGCGATCGGTCGCGGAGAGCAACGAGATCTACAGCGACCCGACCTGGCGCCAGGTGACCCGGGCGATGCGGACCGGGACCCACCTGCACTCCGCGGAGCCGTTGCGCGACCGGCTCGAGCACGAGTTCGGCGCGCTCACCTTCGCCGAGCTGGCGGTGCCGTTCCAGTGCTGTGCGGCGAGCATCGAGCGGGCCGCCGAGCACTGGTTCACCGACGGGCCCGTCGTACCCGCCGTCGTCGCGAGCGCGGCCGTGCCCGGGCTGCTGCCACCGGCCCGGGTCGGCGACGAGCACTACCTCGACGGCGGCATCGTGAACTCGGTGCCGGTGGGCCGGGCCGTGGAGCTCGGCGCGACCCGGATCTTCGTGCTGCAGGTCGGCCGCATCGACCGTCCCCTGGCACCGCCGCGCAAGCCGTGGGAGGTGGCCCGGGTCTCCTTCGAGATCGCCCGTCGGCACCGGTTCGTGCGCGAGATGGCCCAGCTCCCCGAGGGGGTCGAGGCGCACGTGCTGCCCGCCGGTGGCACCGCCAAGGACGACTCCGTGCGCGCCTACCGGGACACCTCGCAGGTGGCCCGCCGGATCGAGGCCGCCTACCAGGGCAGCCGGGACTACCTGGCCTCGCACGGGGTGACGGCCCCGCGAGTCCGCCCGTGAGTTCGCCCGTGAGTCCGCCCGTGAGTCCGCCAGGGAGGGCCCCGGTGGTGCGGGAGGTGGTGCGGCTGGTGCTCCAGCGGGTCGTGGTGGCGCCACTGGTGATCGTCCTGGCCGTGCTGATGTGGACCACGCTGCCGCTGTGGCTGCTGGCCGGCTACGTCCTCTCGCCGTTCGTGCCCGGCTGGCTGCGTCCGCTGCGCCTGCTGTGGCTGGCGGTGGTGCACCTCACCTTCGAGAGCGTGGCCCTCGTCGAGCTGTTCGGGCTGTGGGTCGCCTCCGGGTTCGGCTGGAGGATCCGCTCGCCGTTCTTCGAGCGCATCCACTACGACATCGTGCAGACCTACCTGGTGCTGTTCTTCCGCGAGTCGCGGCGGGTGCTGCGGCTGAAGATCGAGACCGTCGGCCCCGCCCCGGAAGCCCACCCGGGCGAGCCGCTGCTCGTCTTCTGCCGCCATGCCGGACCGGCGGACTCCTTCACCTTGCTCTACGCCCTGATGCACTGGTACGGCCGCGAACCGCGCGTGGTGCTCAAGGAGACACTGGCCTGGGACCCCGCGATCGGGGTGCTGCTGGGCCGGCTGCCCAGCCGGTTCGTCTCGACGCACCCCCGGCCGGGTCGCGACCTCGAGGCGGAGGTCGGGCACCTGGCCCGCGACCTCGACGAGAACGACGCGTTCGTGATCTTCCCCGAGGGAGGCAACTTCACCCCGGAGCGCCGCCGGCGGGCGATCGACCGGCTCCGGCGGCTCGGGCTGCACAAGATGGCCCACCGAGCCGAGGAGATGATCCACGTGCTGGCCCCGCGTCCCGGCGGGGTCCTGGCCGCGCTGGACGCGGCGCCGGGGACCGACGTGCTGCTGGTGGCGCACACCGGGCTGGACCACGTGGTCTCGGTCGCGGACGTGTGGCACTGGCTGCCGATGGACAAGCGCCTGCTGATGGGCTGGTGGCGGATCCCCCACGAGGAGATCCCCACCGAGCGCGAGGCCCGCATCGAGTGGCTCTACGAACGGTGGCGTCGCGTGGACGACTGGGTCGCCGAGCACCGACCGGTCGAGCTGCCCCGACGACGCTGACCTCGCAGGCTCCCGACAGGCGACGGCCCGCCGCACCAGGAGGTGGGGCGGGCCGTCGTCGGCAGCCGGTTGCGGCTCAGGGCTTCTCGGGGTCGGGCACGTCGCCGACCTCCGCCCCCTCGGCGGGCGAGTCCGGAGTGGTCACCGGGTGCGGCTCCTCCGCGGAGTCCGAGAGGGTCTCGCCGGGGTTGGCCCCGGTCGGGTCACCCGCGCTGGTCGCGGAGTTGTCCACCGGCACGTCGGCGGCGTGGCTCCCGGCCATCGGCGCCGCCGGGCTCGGCGGGGCCGGCGGTGCGGCCGGCGCCGGCTTCGGGGTGTACGACGTCTGCCAGTTGGCCGACTCCGTGTCCCCGCTGAGCTTCTTGGCCACGAACGCACCGACGCCGGCGAGGGCGATGAGCACGACGTACTTCTTCTTGCCGGACTTGCGCTTGACCGGCTCGCCCTTGAGGGCGGCGGCGGCCAGCGAGCCACGCCGCTTGGCCTCCTCGGCGACCGGTCCGGCCTGCTCCCGGGCGTCGCTGACGGCTTGCTGCACCGCGGGGACGACGTCGTTCTTGAACCGGTCCCGGGCGTTCTCGACGTAGGGCGCAGCGTGCTCGCGGGCCTCGGCGACGCGGGGTGCGACCTGCTCGCGGGCCTCGGTGAGGCGTGGCGCGATCTGCTCGCGGGCCTCGGCGAGGCGCGGCGCGACCTGCTCGCGGGCCTCGGCGACCCGGGGAGCCAGCTGCTCCTTCGCGTCCGCCAGGCGCGGAGCCAGCTCGTCACGCGCCTTGTCGACGTGGGGGGCGATGGCCTCGGTGAGATCGTGAGCAAGGTCCTGGGCCTGCTCCACGAGCTTCTCCTTGCGGCTCTTGGCAAACATGGGTGCGAGACTCCCTCTCTGCAGAGTTCTTCAGCGTAGGGCTCGATCATGCCCGTCCCGGGGTCGTAAATAAACCCGTGTCAGCAGGCGGGCGGTGGGTAGGCGCCCGCGGGGCACACGCCCGTACCGCCGCTGGGGCCGCGTGGGAGGATCGGAGCCGTCGCACCTTCCTCGCCCGCTCCTCGAAAGGCTGTCATGTCTGACCTCAAGGCCACGCTGAAGACCAACCGTGGTGACATCGTCCTGGACCTCTTCGCCAACCACGCCCCGACGACGGTGGAGAACTTCACCGGCCTCGCGGAGGGCACCAAGGACTACCGGGACGACGCCGGACGCTCCGGCGAGCGTTTCTACGACGGGCTCGGGTTCCACCGGGTCATCGACAGCTTCATGATCCAGGGCGGGTGCCCCCTCGGCACCGGCACCGGTGGCCCCGGCTACACCTTCAAGGACGAGTTCCACCCCGAGCTGCAGTTCGACCGCCCCTACCTGCTGGCGATGGCCAACGCCGGCCCGGGCACCAACGGCTCGCAGTTCTTCATCACCGTGCAGGCGACCAGCTGGCTGACCAACAAGCACACCATCTTCGGCGAGGTCGCCGACCAGTCCAGCCGCGACGTGGTGGACGCGATCGCCACCACGCAGACCGGTCCGGGCGACCGCCCCGTGGAGCCGGTGGTGATCGAGACCGTGGAGATCGAGCGCGGGTGACCACCCCACCCGGGAGCCCACCCGGGAACCCACCCGGGACCCCGCCGGGGCCGGGAGGGGCCGCCGGCCTCCCCGACGCCCCACCGACCTGCTACCGCCACACCGACCGGGAGACCTGGATCAGCTGCCAGCGGTGCGGCCGGCCGATCTGTCCGGACTGCATGCGCTCGGCCGCGGTGGGCTTCCAGTGCCCCGACTGCGTCAAGGAGGGCGCCCGGTCGACCCGGCAGGGCCGCACGCCGTACGGCGGGAAGCGGGTCGAGGACCCGCGGACCACCACCTTCGTGCTGATCGGGCTGAACGCGTTCGTCTGGGTGCTGATCCTCGCCACCGGCGGTGGCACCAGCACGCTGGTCGACCTGTTCGCCCTCCTGCCCGACTCCGCCGCCCGGCAGCCCGCTTCCGGACGGCAGCTTCGAGGTGGTCCGCGGCGTCAGCGGAGGTGCCTGGTGGCAGCTGGTCAGCTCGATGTTCACCCACGTGCAGCCGTTGCACATCGGGTTCAACATGCTGGCGCTGTACTTCCTCGGGCCGATCCTGGAGAGCGTGCTGGGCCGGGCCCGGTTCCTGGCCGTCTACCTCGTCTCCGGGCTGGCCGGGTCGGCCACCGTGATGCTGCTCTCCAACCCCCACGGCCAGACCCTGGGTGCCTCCGGGGCGATCTTCGGGCTGATGGGCGCCCTCGCGGTGGTCGCGCTGAAGGTGCGCGGCCAGGTGCAGACCGTGCTGATGTGGATCGGGCTGAACCTCGTGTTCACCTTCACCGTCAGCGGGATCTCCTGGCAGGGCCACCTCGGTGGCCTGGTCGGCGGGGTGGTGCTCGGCGCCGCGATGGTCTACGCCCCCAGGTCGGTGCGCCCCCAGGTCCAGTGGGGCACCACCACCCTGGTCCTGGTGGCCTCCCTCGCGGCCATCGCCGCCCGCATCCTCACCCTCTCCTGACCCCCAGTTGTCCACACCTGGGGACAACCCTGTGGAGAACTACACCTGTGTAACTCGGCGGAGGACAGTTTCACTGGGTCCCCAGTGAAACTGCCACTTCCCGTGCGTTGCGATGCACGGGAAGTGGCAGTTTCGGACGGGAAGGATGGCCGTCGGCTGGACCGCGCGAGGGTGCCGGGCACGCAGGGCGGCCGGCCGGGTGCGGACGCGGTACGACGCGGTCAGGCGCGCGCGGTCACTCCCACTTGGTGGCGAAGGTGAAGCCGGTGGCCATGAAGCCGATCCCGACGACCAGGTTGTACTGGTCGAGGTCCTTCATCACCGGGACCGAGCCGTTCTGGCCGATGAAGTAGAAGGTCACGATCCACACCAGTCCGATCAGGAAGCAGCCGAGCATCCCGATCACCACGCCGCGGCCGCGGCCGAGCGGGGTGAGCTTGTGCGCGGAGACGGCGAGACCCACGAAGATCAGCCCGAACCCGATCAGGAAGTTCCAACGCGCCAGGTCCGACATCCACGGCAGCGGGGTGTCCGGCTTCTTCGCGCCCGGCAGGGCGGTGGCGGCGTCCTGGGCGAGGTTGATGTAGACCGCGATCCAGGCGATCCCGAGCACCACCAGCAGCGCGGCGAGCACGGTGCGCTTCAGGGAGGTCTCGTACCCGCTCGACACCACGGTCTGCTTGCGGGCGGAGGGCTTGGACACGGTCGATCTCCTCTGTGCGGTGGACGCCGGCTCGTCGGCTAGCGTAGTCAAGGCACGTCCCCACGAGAGCAGGCGCCCCGTTGAGTACTCCCAGTCGTCGCGAGCACCACACCTGGCGAGTGGTGGCACTCGTCGTGTTCGTGCTGGCCGGCGGCCTGTTCGTGACCAGCAGCATCGACGCCGACGGCCTCGACCTGCGCGCCTCCAGCGTGACCGACCTCGACACCGTCGTGGGCCAGCAGCGCCAGCGCACCGACGCGCTGCAGGAGCGGGTCGCCGAGCTGAACAAGGAGGTCGACGCCCTCGGCAAGGGGGTCAACGACGCCCAGGTCGCCGAGCTGCAGCGCCAGGTCGACGCGCTGCGCGGACCGGCCGGGTTCGAGGAGGTGCACGGCCCGGCGCTGACGGTGGCGCTCAGCGACGCGCCCAAGGAGGACATCGACCGTGCCGTGAAAGAGGGTGATGTGCCCGCCGACCAGCTCGTGGTCCACCAGCAGGACATCCAGGCGGTGGTCAACGCCCTGTGGAGCGGCGGCGCGGAGGCGATGACGGTGCAGAACCAGCGGGTGATCAGCACCACCGGCATCAAGTGCGTCGGCAACACCGTCGTGCTCCACGGCGTGCCCTACGCCCCGCCCTACAAGATCACCGCCATCGGCGATCTCACCGCGCTCCAGAACGCCCTGGACACCAGCGACTACATCGCGGGCTACAAGACCTACGTCACGGCGCACAATCTCGGCTACAAGGTGACGCTGAGCGAGGACGTCACGATGCCGGCGTACGGCGGCGCCAGCAACCTGCGCTACGCCACCGCCCAGCCGAGCACCGACGTCGACCGGGACTGACCGAGCCGGGCACAGCCGGGTGTGCTCGCACCCGGCCGCCGAGAGCCGGGGCTACGGGCTCGGGCTCGGGCTGGTGGTGGCCGTCGGAGTCGACGTGGGTGTGGGTGTGGGCGAAGGTGTGGTCGGCTTCTCGTAGGTGGAGACCACGATCGTCACCGTGCTGCCCGAGTCGAGGGTCTGGCCGGGGTCGGGGCTCTGCTGCAGCACCGTGCCCTTCTTGGCCTCCGTGGAGGAGTCGGTGACCCGGCTGACCTTGAAGCCCGCCTTCTCGATGGCCTTGGTGGCGGCGTCCTCGGTCTTCCCGACGACGTCGGGGACCTGCTCGGGGCCGTCGGACCAGAACAGGGTGACCTTGGAACCGTCGCTGACCTCGGTGCCCGCCGGTGGCTGCATCTCCACGACCTGGTCCTTGGGGTCGTCGACGTTGCGTTGGGTGAGCACCACCCGCAGCCCTTCGCCGCGCAGCTGGTCGGCTGCCGCGTTCTTGTCCTGGCCGACCACGTCGGGCAGGGAGACCTGGGGCTTGCCGGTGGAGACCACGAAGTCGACCTGGTCCTTGGGGGCCACCAGGTCGCCGGCCTGGGGCTGCTGGGAGATCACCCGACCCTTGGCAACGTCCTGACTGGCGGCGGTGGACACCTCGCCGACCGAGAGACCGCTGTCGGTGATCGCGCGCTCGGCCTGGGCCCGGGTCAGGCCCGTGACGGTGGGCACCGACTGCTGGTCGGGCGCGGAGCTGAACAGCTTGGGCCCGAAGATCAGCGCCGCGGCCACGAGCGCCACCAGGAGGAGCACCAGCAAGATGAACGGCCCGCGCTGCTTGCGTTCGGGCTCCTCGTCCTCCTCCAGCTGGTGGACCACGCGGGTCGACTGGGTCGGGGTGTCGGGTGGGATGAACGCCGTGGCCGGGGCCGCGGCGACCGCGGGGGCCTGCACCGGGCGACCGGCGAGGTAGCGGTCGATGTCCGCCTTCATCGCGGCCGCGCTCGGGTAACGGTCCCCGAGGTCCTTGGCCAGCGACTTCATCACGATCGCGTCGAGCTCGGGGGTCAGCTCCTCGTCCAGGCTCGACGGGGGCTGGGCCTGCTCACGCACGTGCTGGTAGGCCACCGACACGGGGCTGTCGCCGACGAACGGCGGGCGTCCGGTCAGCAGCTCGTAGAGCAGGCACCCCGTGGAGTAGACGTCGGAGCGGGAGTCGACGTTCTCCCCGCGGGCCTGCTCCGGGGAGAGGTACTGCGCCGTGCCCACCACCGCCGCGGTCTGGGTCATGGTGCTCGAGGCGTCGGAGACCGCGCGGGCGATCCCGAAGTCCATCACCTTCACGTCGCCGGAGGGGGTCAGCATCACGTTGCCGGGCTTGATGTCGCGGTGGATGATCCCGGCCCGGTGGCTGTAGTCGAGCGCGGCCAGCACCCCGGAGGTGATCTCGAGGGCACGCTCGGGCAGGATCTTGCGACCTTCGCGCAGGATGTCGCGCAGGGTGCGGCCGGCGACGTACTCCATCACGATGTAGGGCTGGGCGACGTTGCTGCCGTCGGTCGACATCTCCTCGCCGGTGTCGTAGACCGACACGATCGCCGGATGGTTCAGCGATGCCGCCGACTGGGCCTCGCGTCGGAACCGCGCCTGGAAGGTGGCGTCGCTGGCGAGGTCGGTGCGCAGACGCTTGATCGCCACCGTCCGACCCAGGCGCACGTCGGTGCCCTTGCGGACCTCGGCCATGCCACCGCGTCCGAGGAGCTCGGCGACCTCGTAGCGGTCGCCGATCCGGTGCGGTTCACTCATCGAGGACTCAGTCTCCCTTCTTCGTGCCGGCACCGGGGGTCTTGCCCGGACCAGGCTGCTTCGTCGTGCCGGCGCCGCGACCGGTGCCCGGGATCTTGGTGGAGCCCGCGTTCTTGGTGGAGCCCGCGTTCTTGGTGGCGCCGGTCGCGGGGGACTGGCCCGAGGCCCCGGGGGTGGTGGACTGGTTGCCCGAACTGGGGGTGCTGGACGGAGGCCCGTTGCCCGGGCTGTCGCTCTGGGAGGGCGTCTGCGGGGCCTGGGTCGGTGTCGGCGTGTCCGGCCCCGAGCCCCCGCCCTGGTCGGGGGCCGCACCCCACACCTGCAGGGTCACGGTGGTGCCCGGGTCCAGCTCCCCGGTCGGGCTGAGGTCGGCGACGGTGCCGGCCTCGTGGTCCCCGGAGTTGTCCACCTGGTCGGTGGTGGTCTTCAGCCCCTTGTCCTCCAGCGCAGCACGGGCGTCCTCGACCGGCTTGCCGATGTAGTCCGCGGCGCGCACGGTCACCGTCTCGGCGCTGGGCGTGGCGGTGCCGGCGTCGTTGCCGGGGTCGGTGCCCGAGCCGCTCCCGGTCCACGGGTGGGTGACCAGCAGGAGGACCAGGACGAGAAGCACCAGGGCGCCTGCCGCGTAGAGCGGCCAGCGGCCGGACCGCTCCCGTGTCGTGGTGACCCGGGTCCCCGGTGTGTCGGCGATGTCCGGCGGAGCGTCCAGGGAGCCGGTGCCGGTGGGGGTGGCCGCGTTCGCCGGGGTGACCGCGGTGGCCGCTGCTGCCACCGGCGCGGCCATGGGAGCACCGATGACCTGGGTGTCGGCGGGGGGAGGCGCGGCCGCGGCGCCGGCGGACGGCGCCTCCCGCAGCGCGGCGGCCAGCTCCGCTCCGTCGGCGTAGCGCTCCTGGGCGTCCTTGGCCATGGCGCGCCGCACGACCGCGGCCAGGCCCGGGGGCACGTGGTCGGGCAGCGGGGGGATCTCCTGCTGGAGGTGCGCCAGCGCCGTGGTGATCGGGGTGTCGGCGTCGAAGGGCCGGTGGCCGGCCAGGCACTCGAAGAGCAGCACCCCGACGGCGTAGACGTCGCTGGCGGCGGTGGCGGTGTTGCCGCGTGCCTGCTCGGGGGAGAGGTAGTGGGGGGTGCCGAGGATCTGGCCGGTCTGGGTGTAGCCCGCCGCGCCGGTGGCACGCGCGATCCCGAAGTCGGTGATCTTCACCCGGCCGTCGGGGGTGACCAGCAGGTTGGCCGGCTTCACGTCGCGGTGCACGACGCCGGCCCGGTGCGCGACGGCCAGCGCCTCGGCGGCCTGCAGTGCCAGCAGTCGCGCCTGCTCGGGGTCGACGGGGCGGCCGTCGGCCAGCAGCTCCGAGAGCGGCTTGCCCTCGACGAGCTCCATCACGAGGTACGGCGTCTCGCCCTCCTCCAGGACGCCGTAGTCGAAGATGGCGGCGATGCCGGGATGGTGCAGTCCGGCGGCGTTGCGGGCCTCGTCGGCGAACCTGGCCCGGTAGGTCGGGTCGTGGGCGTACTCGTTCTTGAGCACCTTGACCGCCACCTCACGCCCCAGGACGGTGTCGCGCGCACGCCAGACCTGCCCCATGCCGCCGGTGGCGATCAGGTCGAGACGCTCGTAGCGCTCGCCGGAGTCGGGACGCATGTCGCTCACTTGCCGATCACCGCCTCCATCACGGCCTTGGCGATCGGCGCGGCCAGGCCGCTGCCGGAGATCTGGTCGCGCGCCACCCCCGCGTCCTGGACCAGCACCGCCACGGCGACCGCGGGGGTGTCGGCCGGTGCGAACGAGACGAACCAGGCGTACGGCGGCCGGTCGGGTGCGCTCTGGGCGGTGCCGGTCTTGCCGGCGACCTTGACCCCGGGGATCTGTGCGGTCGTGGCGGTGCCGCCGTCGACGACGGCGACCATCATCTGGCGCAGGTCGCGCGCGGACGCGGAGCTCATCGCCGGCTGGTCCGGCATCGGCTCGGGAGCGGTGCTGTCGATGGTCTCGAGCTTGGGGGACTTGATCTCGTCGACGAGGTAGGGCTTCATCACCACCCCGTCGTTGGCGATGCCCGCCCCGACCATGGCCATCTGCAGCGGCGTGGCAGCGACGTCGAACTGGCCGATCGCGGAGAGCGCGGTCTGCGGCTTGTCGGGGTTCTCGGGGAAGCGGCTCACCGCCTGCCGGGTGAGCGCGTCGTCGAGGTCGGTGAAGACGCGCTTGCCGAAGCCGAACTTCTCGGCGGTGGCGCGGATGGCGTCGTCGCCGATCTTCAGCCCCACCGCGCCGAAGGAGACGTTGCAGGAGACCTGGAGGGCCTTGGTCAAGGTGATCTGGTCGCCGCCGCAGGAGCCGCGGTTCTCGTTGACGAGGTCCTTGGTGGTCAGCGGCAGGTCGAGGCTGGCGCCTCCGGGCACCTTCGTGTCCGGGTTGTACTGACCGGAGTCCAGCGCCGCGGCGGCGGTCACCAGCTTGAAGGTCGACCCCGGCGGCAGCACCTCCTCGATGGCCCGGTTGTTCAACGGGCCCAGCTTGGCCTTCTCCAGCTGCCTCTTGGCCTTGCCGGCCGCGGTGAAGTCGTGGCTGGCCAGGCGGTTGGGGTTGTAGCTCGGGCTGGAGACCATCGCCAGGATCTTCCCGGTGCGGGGCTCGATGGCGACCACGGCTCCCTGGACGTTGTCGCCCAGCGCCTTGAGGCCGTCGTACGCCGCCTTCTGCGCGTCGGGGTCCACGGTGAGGGTGACGCTGCCTCCCTTGGGGGACTCGTTGCCGACCAGGTCGATCACCCGGTTCACGAACAGCTTGGAGTCGCTGCCGGAGAGGATGGAGTTCTGCGATGCCTCGACACCACCGAGACCCCAGTCGCGGGAGAAGTAGCCGGTGAGGTGGGCGTACTCCTCGCCCTGGGGGTACTCGCGCTGGAACTTGTAGGCGTCGTCGGAGGCGTTGCTCTCGGCCACCGCCTTGCCGTGGACCAGGATGGCGCCCCGCTCGCGGGAGAACTCGGCGTCGCGGACCCGCTTGTTGTCCGGGTGCTGGGAGAGCGAGGTGAGGTCGTCGGCCTTCCAGTACTGCACGTAGCTGGCGTTGACCAGCAAGGCCAGGAACAGCAGCATGCAGGCGATCGAGAGGTTGCGGATGGGCCGGTTCATCGGATGCGCACCACCTGCGTGGCGTCGGCGTCGTAGCCCTCGCCAGGCTCCACCAGCTCCGGCGGAGGTCGGCGGGCATGGTCGGAGATGCGCAGCAGCAGGGCGATGATCGCCCAGTTGGCCACCAGGCTGGAGCCGCCGTAGGACAGGAACGGGGTGGTCAGCCCGGTCAGCGGGATCAGCTTGGTGACGCCGCCGACGACCACGAAGACCTGGAGGGCGAAGACGACCGCGAGACCCGCGGCCATCAGCTTGCCGAGGTTGTCTCGGCAGATCAGGGCGGTGCGCAGACCGCGCTCCACGAGGATGCCGTAGAGCAGGATGATCGCCATCACCCCGGTGAGCCCGAGCTCCTCACCCAGCGAGGGCAAGATGAAGTCGGAGTAGGAGTAGGGCGTGATCTGCGGGTTGCCCTGACCCAGCCCGCGGCCGACGAGGCCGCCCCAGGCCATGCCGTAGAGCCCCTGCACGATCTGGTAGGCGTTCGCGTCCGGGTTGAACGGGTCCAGCCAGGCCTGCACGCGCAGCTGCACGTGGCCCAGCGTCAGGTAGCCGAAGTAGGCACCGACGCCGAACAGGCTCCCGCCGACCAGCAGCCACCCCGGCCGCTCGGTGGCGACGTAGAGCATCACCAGGAACAGGCCGAAGAAGAGCAGCGATGACCCGAGGTCGTTCTGGAAGACCAGGATGCCCAGGGAGACCAGCCACATCGCCAGGATCGGACCGAGGTCACGACCGCGGGGAAGGTCGACGAACAAGAAGCGGCGTCCGGCCAGCGCGAGCGCGTCGCGGTGCTGGACGAGGTAGCCGGCGAAGGCGACCACGAGCAGCAGCTTGGCGATCTCGCCGGGCTGGAAGCTCATCGGACCGACGTGGATCCAGATCCGCGCGCCGTTGATGTTGCGGCCGATCCCGGGCAGCAGCGGCAGCAGCAGCAGCACGATCGCGGCGAGCCCCGCGGTGTAGGTGAACGCCTGCAGCCGGCGGTGGTCACGCAGGAGCACGATGACCGCGACGAAGAGCGCCACCCCGATCGTCATCCAGACCAGCTGGGTGCCGGCGAAGGTGCGGGCCTCGGCGTTGCGCGCCTGGTTGGCCAGGTCGATGCGGTGGATCATCGCCAGGCCGAGACCGTTGAGGGCGGAGACGATCGGCAGCAGGATCGGGTCGGCGTACGCCGCGAAGACCCGGATGACGACGTGGCAGCCGATCACCAGGACCGCCAGCCAGGCGCCGTAGGTGAACAGGTCGACCGGCGCCTCGCCGTCGACGCCGAAGCCGACGGCGGCGTAGGCGCCGATCCCGACCACCAGGCTGAGCAGCAGCAGGACCAGCTCGGCGCCGCGGCGGCGCCGGTGGACGAAGCCCATCAGGCCCTGGGCGGCCTGGGGGTTCATGCGCGCGCTGGTCATGGGACCTCGGCGCACACGTCGGGGGTGGGGGAGGGCGACGGCGACGCGTTCGGTGTGGCCGCGGCACTCGCACCGGCACGAGGGGTGCGCTTCGGGGTGGGGCTGGTCGTGGCCCCCGGGCTGCTGCCGGGCGTCGCGCCGGGGCTGGGGGTGACCGGCTCCGGGCACAGCGCCAGCCGCTCCAGACGGGTGACGATGCCGCGCGCGTCCTCGAGGCTGTCGGCGCTGATGCCGTCGCGCACCTGCCGTGCGTTGTAGTCCGGCAGGTCGGCCAGCTTCAGCTCGCTGGTCTCCTCGACGCGGTGGGTGGTGATGCCGGGCAGGTCGGCCTCGATGCCGCGGAACACCGCGACGGAGTCGCCGTCGCTGGCGACGTAGTACTGAACCTGCGACCACTTGTAGCCGGCGATCCCGATGACCGCGGCCAGCAGCACGACCACGGCGACCACGGCCAGGCGGCGTAGCCAGGCGAACCGTCGCGGCGGGCGGGGGGCGTAGCGCATCTCCTCGGGGTCGACCTCGTCCTCACCGGCGGAGTCCTCGACGGGGTCCAGCTCCCCGGTGTCGGTGGTGCGGGCCGCCCGGCCGGCGCCGATCCCCTTGCGACGGGGGGCCTGCGCGGCGGCGCCGACCACCACCGGGGCGAGCGCACCCGCGCCGGTGTCCGCCGAGCCGTCCCCCGGCCCGTCCCCCGGCCCGTCCCCCGGGCCGGCCACCGCGTCGTCGACCACGTCGGCGAGCACCACCGTGACGTTGTCGGTGCTGCCCGCCTCCAGGGAGGCCCGGACCAGCGCCGTGGCCGTCTCCTCGAGCGAGCCGGCGGCGAGGAGGCCGGCGAGGTCGTCGTCGGACAGGGACCCCGAGCAGCCGTCGGAGCAGAGCAGGATGCGGTCGCCGGGGGCCGCCTCGAGGGTGAACACGTCGGGCTCGGGCTCGTGCACGCCGTCCACGGCGCGGAGGATCAGGTTGCGGTGCGGGTGCACCCGGGCCTCGTCCTCGGTGATGCGGCCCTCGTCGATCAGGCTCTGCACGAAGGTGTGGTCGGTGGTGAGCTGGGAGAGGGTGCCGTCGCGGAGCAGGTAGCCCCGGCTGTCGCCCACGTGGCCGACGCCGAGGGACTCCCCGTCGAAGACCACGGCCGTCACCGTCGTGCTGGTGCCCTCGATCTCGGGGCTCTCGTTGACCAGCCCGGCGATGCGGTCGTGGCTGCGGTGGATCGCGCCGGCCAGCGCGCCGAGCATGTCCTCACCGGGGTCCCGGTCGAGACGACGGAGCACCTCCACGGTGGCGCTGCTCGCGATGTCGCCTCGGGCCGAGCCGCCCACCCCGTCGGCGACGGCGAGCAGATGCGGTCCGGCGTACCCGGAGTCCTGGTTGTCACGGCGGACCCGCCCCACGTCCGACAGCGCCGCGTAGCGAAGCCTCACTTGCGCAGCTCCAGGATCGTCTTGCCGATGCGGATCTGGGTGCCGAGCTGGAGCGCGGTGGCCTGGGAGATGCGGCTGCTGCCGACGTAGGTGCCGTTGGTCGAGCCGAGGTCCTCGACGTACCACTGGTCACCCGAGCTGCCGATGCGGGCGTGCTTGGTGGAGACGTAGTCGTCGTCGAGCCGGATGGCGGCGTCGTTGCCGCGCCCGATCAGCAGGGGCGCCTCGTCCAGCGACACCGCCTCGCCCTGGTTGCCGCCCTCCACGATGACCACCTGGGTGGGCACCCCGCGCCTGGGACGGGACGCCTTCTGCTGCTTGCCTCGGGGACGCCGCTCCTGGCGCGACTGGCCGTGGCCTGAGTCCTGCCGGGCCACCCTGGCCCCGAACATGTCGGAGCGGATCACCGAGATGCAGGAGAGCACGAAGATCCACAGGATCGCCAGGTAGGCGAACCGGATCAGGACCAGGGTCAGCTCGGACAAGCCTCAGTCACCCTCGTGTGCGGCGCCTGACCTCAGGCGCAGGGACATGGTCGTGTTGCCGATCCTGATCGTCGCACCATCGGCCAGCGTGGCCTTCTCGACTCGCTTGCCGTTGACCGAGACACCGTTGGTGGAGCCGAGGTCGTGGACGGTGATCCGTGGTGGGCCGCCGGCATCCTGGGCCTCCTCGACGCGGATCTCGATGTGCTTGCGCGAGACACCGGGGTCGTCGATGCGCAGGTCGGCGTCGTTGCCCCGGCCGATCACGATGCCCGGAGGTGCGAGGGGAAGTGGCTCCCCGTTGAGCTCGAGCGTCGCGGTGGCGCGGCGTACGGCGGTGTCGGTGGGGTCGCCGCCGGCCAGGCTGGAGCTGGCCTGCGAGCGGCTGCGCACGCGGAACCGACCGGTGGTGAGCTCCTCGGTGGTCTCCAGGGTGATGCTGACCGGTCCGGTGAAGACGTAGGACTGCTCGGCGGCGTGCTCGCGCAGCATCTCGGTCAGCTCGCGGGTCAGCTGCGGACCCAGCCCTCCGAGCCGCTCGTGGTCGGTCTCGGAGAGCTCGACGTGGAAGTTGTTGGGCACCAGCCGGCGGTCGCGACTGAGGATCTGCGCGGAGTTGTCGATCTCCCGGTTCAGCGCCGAGGCGATCTCGACCGGCTGCACGGCGCTGCGGAAGGTCCGGGCGAAGACACCGGAGATGAGCTGCTCGAGCCGGCTCTCGAAACGCTGGAGTGCGCTCATGGTGCCTCCCCTCGGGGTCCGTCGGGTGGGTGGTGGTCCGGGCGGTCGTCGGTCGGTGCTGTGGCGTTCGTGGTGCGCGATGGTGCTCGCCCGCGCGGGCCTCCGGGCATCGGGCCCGAGCGGCGTCCTGCGATGGTAGCGGGCGCCGGCGTCGCCCCGACGGCCGGTTTGGGTGGGTGAGACCGCGTGGGATAGCCTTACGTCCGCTTCAGGCGCGAGTGGCGGAATAGGCAGACGCGCACGGTTCAGGTCCGTGTGCCCGAAAGGGCGTGGGGGTTCAACTCCCCCCTCGCG
>CAVQCB010000017.1:0-68075 GCA_963710895.1 uncultured Actinomycetota bacterium | reverse complement strand
GATCAGAAGGTTTGGGGTTCGAATCCCTACAGGCGCGCTGTGGGATCTCTCGAGAGATCCCGGCCAGGCCGGACCCAGAACGCGGGTCCGGTCTCTTGTCTTTTCGTGGGGGACGGGTGGCCGGCCGAGTGGTTGGTGGTCGCGGGCGGGGTGGACTAGTGCTCGGTTCCGTGCACGAGCTCGTCGAGCTCCTGGGCCGCGGCCCCGATGCCCGGCGCAAGGGTGTGGACCCCGGCGGCCAGGTCGGCCGCGGAGGCTCCACCGGCGCACACGGTCGGGACCAGGTCCTGGCTGAGCAGTCGCTCGGCGACGGCGACGGCTTCCGGACGGTCCGCGGGGGTCACGACCGAGAGGACCGCTGCTCGAGCCGCGCGGCTGCGCACCGCCGTCTCCCAGCTGTCCACCGGGACGTCGGCGCCGAGGTAGACGACGTCTAGACCCCTCCTGCGGATGGCGGTGGCGAACGCCAGGGCTCCGAGCTCGTGCTGGCTCCCCGCAGGCAGCCCGACCACGACCGTCGGACCTCGGTGCCTGCTGGCGGCCGCGTCGTAGGCCGCTGAGAGCCGGCGATGGACCGCATGGCTCGCCGCGTGCTCACCGGCGACGTCGATCTCACCGCGCGCCCACCCCTCGCCCAGGGCCTCGAGCGTGGGGAAGAGCCAGGAGTCGACCACGTGCTCGAAGGATCCGAGGGCCAAGCCTCCGTCGAGGCTCTCCTCGATGCCCGCGGTGTCCAGCTGCGCCGCCGAGGACAAGAACCGCTGCAGGTAGGTGACGGCGTTGGGCTGGTGGAGACCGCGGGCGGTCTCGCCGCCGTCCGGCTCGTCCAGGGCGGGGGCCGTTCCCGTGCGCACCGCGTCGGCAGCCTCCGCCGGCGACCAGCCGGCGTCCACCAGCCGGCGCATGGTCGAGAGAGCCGAGAGAGCCTGGTCGTCATAGAGGCGGTACCCCGAGCCGTTGCGTTGCGGGACGACGACGCGGTAGCGCCTCTCCCACGCGCGCAGAGACGCCTCCGAGACACCGGTGAGACGAGCGGCCTGCTTGATCGTGTACATGGTCTGTACAGACTACCGTCGATCAAACCTTGTGCAAACCCTATACATCAGGCACGATTGTCGGTGAGCCCACCGCGACGGCCGACACACCCGGCCATGGTGACGAGAACAGGGATGGTCGGCGATGGAACTGACAGCACGGGCCCGGCCGGCCGCACCCGCCCACAGCGAGAGCCAGGCCGGCGCCTGCGGCGCGCCGCAGCTGGAGAGCCTGTGGGACCGCCACGGAGCCTCCGCCTACACGCTTGCGTGCGCGCTCCTGGGGGACGAGGAGGCAGCTGCGCGGGCGGTGCGGCTGGCGATCACCGACCTCGTCAGCACTACCGGCCGCGAGTCACCCGAGGACGCCCTGCGTCCCCTGACGCGTCGGGTGTACCGGCGCAGCCAGGAGATCGCGGTCGAGCCATCCGGCCGGTCGGACCTCCCCCCGGTCATGGTCTGGCTCGCCCAGCTCGCCCGGCTCCAGCGCGCGTGCCTGGCGGTGTGCTTCTACGGCGGGCTCACCCACCGAGAGGCGGCCGACCTGCTCGGCGTACCGCCAGGCACGGTGGCCGACCTGCTGACCGCAGGGCTTCGAGAGCTCGGGCGCCTGGCCGCCCACGACCCCGTCAGCAGCGCGTGACATGGAGTCGGATGACGTGGGGTCGACGGTGAACGAGACCGATGCGCCTCCAGCCTCCTCGCTGCGCCGGGCCAACGCGGTCGCGGCCGCGCTGCACGCGGTCCAGGCCGTCGCAGTGCTGCTGCTCGCCACCGACTTCGCCCTGCCGGTGACCGCGAGCTACCTGGCCGGGCCGCCGGGCACGCCGCCGCAGGAGCCGGTGACCCTCGTCGACGTCCCCACCGGGGCCGCGGTCGCGGGGTTCCTGGCGCTCTCCGCACTGGCGCACCTCCTCGTCTGCACGGCGTGGTGGCGGCGCTACGTCGCCGACCTGGGCCGTCGACGCAACCCCGCGCGCTGGGTCGAGTACTCGCTCTCCTCGTCGCTGATGATCGTCCTGATCGCCCAGCTGGTCGGCATCTTCGACGTCGCGGCCCTGGTGGCCCTGTTCGGTGTGAACGCCGCCATGATCCTGTTCGGCTGGCTGCAGGAGCACTACGAGCGCCCGGGTGCCGGCGGCTGGCTCCCCTTCGTCTTCGGCTGTGTCGCCGGCATCGTGCCCTGGCTGGCCATCACCGTCTACCTCCTCTCGCCCGGCTCGACGTCCTCGGCCACACCTCCCGGTTTCGTCTACGGGATCTTCGTGTCGTTGTTCGTCTTCTTCAACGTCTTCGCCCTCAACCAGTGGCTGCAGTACCGGGCCAAGGGACGCTGGAGGGACTACCTGTTCGGCGAGAGGGTCTACATCGTGTTGAGCCTGACCGCCAAGTCGGCCCTGGCCTGGCAGGTCTTCGGCGGGACGCTGGCCGGGTGAGCACATGAGGACGGGGCGGGCGGGGATGGCGGGGATGGCGGGGATGTCCAGGTGACCGAGGAGCAGACCTACGAGGTGCTCGCGGAGTACCCCGAGTTCGAGCTGCGCCGCTATCCCGACCACCTCGTCGCGGAGATCGAGGTCGGCGGCACCTTCGAGCTGGCCGGGAACCTGGCCTTCCCCAAGCTCGCCCGCTACATCGGTGGGCACAACCGAGCCTCGCGCACGGTGGCCATGACGGCCCCGGTCCTGCAGCAGCAGGCTCCCGAGGGCCGGCGCTTCGTGGTGGGCTTCGTGATGCCGAGCGACGTCAGCGCCGAGGACCTTCCGGACCCGAACGACTCCGCCGTGCGGACCCGTAGGGTGCCGGCCGAGACCGCGGCTGCGCTGCGGTTCTCGGGACGCTGGTCGCGCCGCACCTACCAGAGGCGCGCGACCCAGCTGCTCGCCGCCGTGGAGACCGCGGGCCTGACGGTGGTCGGCGCTCCTCGGTACGCGCGCTTCGACCCGCCGTGGACGCCGTGGTTCCTGCGCCGCAACGAGGTCGTCGTCCCGGTCGCAGACTGAGCCGCCACCGGCCGGACGTCGTGCACCTGGGACAGGTGGTCACGGGGCCCGGGGCCGCCCGTGAGGCAGCAGGGAGGGTCGAGTAGACATGTGGCTGTGAGTCTCGATCCCGCCCCCGAACCACGTGATGCCGCACAGGTCGGCTCGTCCGTCGCCGCCACCGCCTGGGCCGAGGCAGCCCGTCCCGTCCTGCTCCAGGCGGCCGGCCGCTACCGCGCGGTGGTGCGCTGGAAGGAGCTGGCCACCGCCGTGCAGGAGAACACCGGGATCACCACGAGCCGCCCGGTGACCACGTGGGTCGGCGGCGTGCTCGCACGCGTGGCCGATGAGTGCCAGTCCCGTGGCGAGCCACTGCTCTCCGCGTTGTGCGTCAGCGTGCAGGGCAGCGTGGGTGAGGGGTACGCCGACGCCGTCGAGCACGCCCGTGGCGACCGCCCCACCGACCCCGACGAGCACGCGGCAGCGGAGCGGCTCAGCTGCTACCGCCACTGGGAGGCCACCGGCCTGCCCCGCGACGGCGGCACTCCGCTTCGCACCGCCCACTTCAAGCCGGTCCGCAAGGCCGGGGCGAGCAGGCCCGCCGCACGCGGCACGACGCCGCGCAAGAAGGCCCCTCGCAAGGCTTCCAGCACCGCCGCGGCGCCCGCCCCGGAGCCCAAGCCCGTCCCTCTGTGCCCCCGCTGCTTCACCCAGGTGCCGGCGTCCGGGGTGTGCGACTACTGCGACTGACCGGACAGGGAGGGTGCTGCGCCTGCCGAGCCCCTCCGGATGCGGGCTGCCTCGTGGTCTACTTCTGCGCATGGCAACTATCGCGTTGCGGGTGCGGCTTCTCGGCGGCGAGCACACGGACCTGACCTACGAGGATCCCGACCAGGTCGACGAGCGGGCCGTGGTCGACGAGATCATCGAGGCTCTCCGTGTCGAAGGCGGCGTGCTGCGGTGCCGCCACGGCGACCGGCTGGTCGCGCTCTATGCCCGCGGTGTGGCAAGCATCGAGGTCTCACCCCGCGGAGCGATCCTGTAGCTCTGCCCCTCGGTGCCGCTTCAGTGGTTCTTGCCCGGCGGCACGACCTGGGTCTTGTCCTTGGCCTCTGCCTTCAGGTGCTTCTCGGCACGCTTCTGCTTCAGGGACTTGCCCGCCTTCTTGGACATGTGTTGCCGAGGCGACTTGTCGGCCATGGCTGCTCCTTTGAGAGGAAGCGTGAACCGGCTTCCTGGGTCCAGAGTACGCAGTCCGGGGCGGAGCACAAGAACAGCTTTGCGACCGCCGTTCGCCCACCATGCAGGCTCGGGCCACCCGGCTGGTTGGATGGGCGCATGGAGCCTGTCGTGGAGGTCACCGGGGGCACGGTCCGTGGGTCGAGCCGGGACGGCGTGCACGCCTTCCTCGGCATCCCGTACGCCGCCCCGGCCGTCGGCGCCGACCGATACCGCGCCCCGGGACCGGTGGTGGGGTGGAGCGGCGAGCGGGACGCGACCGCGCCAGGGCCGACGTCCGCCCAGACGGCCTACCCCGAGCCGATGGACGCGGTGCTGCCGAGCTCGGTGGCGCCGGGCGAGGACTACCTCAACGTCAACGTCTGGGGCCCCGCCGAGGGCGAGGACCTGCCGGTGATGGTGTGGATCCACGGCGGGGCGTTCGTCCGGGGGGCCAACTCCATCCCCACCTACGACGGGTCCGCCTTCGCCCGCGACGGCGTCGTGCTGGTGGGGATCAACTACCGGCTCGGTGTCCCCGGGTTCGCCGTGCTCGACGGCGCTCCGACCAACCTCGGCCTGCGCGACCAGGTCGCCGCCCTCGCCTGGGTGCGTGAGAACGTCGCCGCCTTCGGCGGCGACCCCGAGCACGTGACCGTGTTCGGCGAGTCGGCGGGGGCGATGAGCATCGCGACCCTGATGGCCTCCCCGGCGGCACGGGGCCTGTTCCACCGGGCCATCCTCCAGAGCGGCGCCGCGACCGCCGCCTGCTCGCGCGAGGACGCCCGCCGGGTGAGCGCGGAGATCGCACAGCACCTGGGCGTTCCCCCGACCGCCGAGGCGTTCGCCGCCCTCGACCCCGACAGCGTGCTCTCGGCGCAGGCGGCGGTCGGGCTGGCCGTCCAGGCCGATCCCGACCCGCAGCGGTGGGGCCCCACGGTGCTGCGCGGTGGGCTGGGCATCATGAGCCTGTTCCCGGTCGTCGACGACGACCTGCTCCCCGACCTGCCGCAGACCCGCATTGCCGACGGGTCGGCGGCCGGGATGCCGGTGCTCATCGGGACCACGCGGGAGGAGTACCGCCTCTTCCTGGTCGCCACCGGCCTCGCCACCGCGATCACCACCGAGGCGCTTCCCCAGCTCGCGAAGAAGTACGGCTGGCCGCCCCGGGCCGTGGAGACCTACAGCGCCAACCGCCCCGGAGCCGCGCCCGGCGACGTCGCCGCCGCCATCCTCACCGACGCCGCCTTCCGGGTCCCCGCGACCCGGCTCGCCGCAGCTCAGCACGCGGCCGGAGGCACGGTGCACGCCTACGAGTTCGCGTGGCCCACGCCCGTCGGTGACCTCGGGGCCTGCCACGCCCTGGAGCTCGGCTTCGTCTTCGACACCCTCGACCACGGTTCGGCGATGGCGGGGGAGACCGCCCCCCAGCAGCTCGCGGACGAGATGCACCGGGCCTGGGTCTCCTTCGCGCGCGAGCAGGACCCCGGCTGGCGGCCCTGGACGCCCGAGGACCCCACCGTGATGACCTTCGACCGCAGCACGGGGTCGACCTCGGGGCCGACCACGGGGCCGCGGGCCGACGAGCTGGCCCTCTGGGCCTGACCACCGCCGGCTGCTCCCGGGCAGCCGCCTGCGCCCCATGTCCGAAATTCGGATCCACGCCGACCTGCACCGGGCTACCGTGGAGACGTACCTCCGAGAGTTAGCCAATGCCCATGACTGCCTCTGCGCCCTCCAGCACCGCCACCTGCAACGTCGTCCTGGTCGACGACAGCGAGGACCTGCTCTTCTTGGTGCGCGGCGCGCTCGAGCGCAACGGACACTTCCGCGTCGTCGCCGAGGCCGCCGACGGCGAGCAGGCGATCACCGCGGTGCGGGACTCCCGGCCCGACCTGGTCCTGCTGGACATCGCGATGCCGGTGATGGACGGCCTGCAGGCGCTGCCGTTGATCCGTGCCGCACACCCCGACGCGATCGTGGTGATGCTCTCCGCCTTCGGTGACACCAGCGGGATGCCAGAACGTGCCCTGTCCATGGGAGCGCACGGCTACCTGCACAAGGACGGGCGCATCCAGGCCCTCCCCGAGCAGCTCCGCGTGATCGTCGGCAGCGTCGTCGCCGAACGAACCGCGCGCCACGCCAGGGAGACCGCCGACGACTCCGAGGACTCCGACGGACCCGCCGCGTCCGAGGCCCCCTGACGCTCGCCGACCACGGACCACACCGGTCGGCTCACCGGGTGCGCGCCACCACCGAGCCCACGTGCCGGAACGCGGTGTCGGTGTCCACGTCGAGATCGACGCCCTCCTGGAACAAGATGATGATGTCGGAGCCACCGAAGAGGAAGTAGCCGAACTCCTCGCCCTTGGCGAGGTGGGTGCCCTCGGCGGCACTCATGTTCACCGACGCGACGTGGGACATGCCCACCGGGATCACCGCAACCAGGCCGAGGTCGCCACCGTCGCTCGCCGAGGTGTCGAGGGTCAGCACTCCCCTGGTCTGGGAGAACTCATAGCCCGTCTGCGCGCTGTCGCGCGACGCGAGCTGGTGGTCCTCGAGATCCACCTGCATGTAGACCCGTCCGCTGATCGTGAACGACTCCTTCACCTCACCCCCCACCGGCACGTGGTAGCGGTGGTACGCCGACGGCGGCAGCATGTAGTGCACGAAGGTGCCGTTGGCGAACGCGTCGGCGTGCTCGCTGCCCTCCATCAGCTGCCGGATGTTGCCGTAGTGGTGGGTCCCCTTGATCGGGGTGTCCGGGATGTTGGAGTCGGCGTCGATGTCGAAGCGGTGCCGGAAGGTGCAGTCGGCCGGCGAGGTGACGACGAGGTTGCTCGCCGGCTCGCTGATCGGCCGGAGCCCGGGGTTGAGCTCGCGGGCGAAGAACTGGTTGAAGGTGAGCCAGCCGCTGGGCATGTTCGGCCGGCCCTCGATCATCGACTCCCCGATGGTGTACTCCGGGGCGTCCTCCAGGAAGGACTGCAGGATCTCCTCGCTGAACGACTCGGGGGTGTCGAGGAAGCTGCCCCAGTCGCGGGCGAACCGGGTCAGCCAGTCGCGAAACGCCGTCGAGCGCTCCGCGATCGCGCCGCCGTCGTCGTCGACCTGCTGGTCGATCAGCCAGAAGAAGTGCGCCAGCCGGTCGCTGACCTCCTTGGCCTGGCGGTCCTCGGCGGTCGTGCTCTGCCACGCGGGGTGGTCGGACTGACGCGGGATCCAGCGCACGAAGCGCGCGAGGTAGTCGGCGTACCCCGCCAGGTCGGTGGGCCAGTCGAGGGCGTCGTACAGGTCGCCCTCGAGCTCGGCCTCCGCGCGCTCCGCTGCCTGGCGCAGCGACTTCTCCAGGACCGTCCGCAGCTCGCCGTCCTCGCCGTCGAGGAGGGTCTCGAGGTCGCGGATCAGGGCGTCGGGATCGGTCATGGCTACCTCCTGGTGGCGCCGGGGTGCGGCGCAGGACGGGCGGGCGGGTCGCTGCGGTGCGGGGGCACCGGCCGGGTGGACCGGTCCTGTACCCGGCCCGCGCGCACCGAATCCCGGGCCGACCCAAGAACCGTCGGCTTTGTCCCGCTCAGGCACGGTCTGGCCAGAATCGCAGTGGGGAGGGCCGCCGAGCCCTAGTCTCGAAGGGTGCCACGAGTCGACTGGAGCGCCTACGCAGCTGTGCTGTTCGACCTCGACGGCGTGCTCACGCCGACCGCCGAGGTGCACATGCGCGCCTGGGCGGAGATGTTCAACGACTTCCTGGACGACCCGGGCGCGCCGGTCGACGGCGACCGCTCGCCCTACACCGACGCGGACTACTTCGCCCACGTGGACGGCAAGCCACGCTACGACGGGGTCCGCGACTTCCTCGCCTCGCGCAGCATCGAGCTGCCGGAGGGTACGACGCAGGACCCGCCGCGCAGCTCGACCGTGCGCGGTCTCGGCAACCGCAAGAACGAGGCGTTCAACGCCGTCCTCGAACGCGACGGTGTCACCGCCTACCCGGGATCGGTGGACCTGCTCGACCACCTGCGCGCCCTCGGGACACCGCTGGCCGTGGTCTCCTCCTCGGCCAACGCCCCGGCCGTGCTGACCGCCGCCGGCCTCTCGGCCCGGTTCCGGACCGTCGTCGACGGACGGGTCGCCGCCGAGCTCGGGCTCGCCGGGAAGCCGGAGCCCGACACGTTCACCCACGCCGCGGAGCTGCTCGGCGCCGAGCCCGAGCGGGCCGTGGTGCTCGAGGACGCCGTTTCCGGCGTGCGCGCGGGGAGGACCGGGGCCTTCGGCCTGGTGATCGGCGTCGACCGCGGTGCCGGTGCGTCCGCGCTGCTCGATGCCGGCGCCGACCTGGTGATCGGCGACCTCGCCGAGCTGGTGCCCGGAGGAGCCACATGAACAGGAGCCGGATGAACCGGCACGAGCGGCTCCGGCACCCGATGGACCGCGGCCGGTTCCCGGTCGACCCGTGGCGGCTGGTGGAGACCAAGTACCGCGCCGACGACCTCGGCACCACCGAGACGCTGTTCAGCGTCGGCAACGGCTACCTCGGCATGCGTGGCAACCCCGAGGAGGGTCGCGACGCCTACGCCCACGGCACCTTCGTCAACGGCTTCCACGAGACCTGGCCGATCCGGCACGCCGAGGCCGGCCACGCCTTCGCCCGCACCGGCCAGACGATCGTCAACGTCCCCGACGCCAAGCTGATGAAGCTCTACGTCGACGACGAGCCGCTGATCCTCGGCACCGCCGAGCTCGAGGAGTACGAGCGCGCCCTCGACTTCCGCGACGGGGTGCTGCGCCGCCGCCTGGTGTGGCGCACCCCGGCCGGCAAGCGGGTCCTGGTCGAGTCGACCCGGATGGTCTCGATGACCCAGCGCCACCTCGCGGTCCTCACCCTCGAGGTGACCATGCTCTCCGGGGATGCCCCCATCGTGATCTCCTCCCAGCTGCTGAACCGGCAGGACGGGGAGGACGAGTACCACGTGCCCAACGCCTCGATGGGCGAGGGCGCCGACCCCCGCAAGGCGACCGCCTTCGACGAGCGGGTGCTGCTGCCCCGTGCCCACTACGTTCGCGAGGACCGGATGCTGCTGGCCTACCAGTGCGCCAGGTCACGGATGACGATCGCCGTCGCGGCCGACCACCACCTCGAGACCGTCGACACGTGGGAGACGACCCTCAGCGGCCACGACGACCTCGGCAAGACGGCGTTCCGGGTGGAGGCCCACGAGGGCAACACCGTGCGGCTGGAGAAGGTGGCCACCTACCACACCTCGCGCGGCGTACCCGTGCGCGAGCTGTCCGACCGCTGCGACCGGACCCTGGACCGCGCGGCCCGCCACACGACGGCGCACTACCTCGCCGAGCAGCAGCAGTGGTACGCCGACTTCTGGGACGCCGCCGACGTCGAGGTCGACGACGACGACGCCACCCAGCAGGCGATCCGCTTCAACATCCTCACCCTGGCCCAGGCCAGTGCCCGCGCCGACCAGCAGGGGGTGCCCGCCAAGGGGGTCACCGGCACCGGCTACGAGGGACACTACTTCTGGGACTCCGAGATCTACGTGGTCCCGTTCTTGACCTTCACCCAGCCGCACGTCGCCCGCAACCTGCTGCACTTCCGCAACCGGATGCTGCCGGCCGCGCGCAGCCGCGCCCTCGAGATGGCGCAGAGCGGGGCGCTGTTCCCGTGGCGCACCATCAACGGCGAGGAGGCCTCCGCCTACTACGCCGCCGGCAGCGCGCAGATGCACATCAACGCCGACATCGCCTACGCGCTGATGCAGTACGTCGGCGCGACCAACGACGTCGGCTTCCTCGTCCGCGACGGCGTGGACCTGCTCGTGGAGACGGCACGGATGTGGGCCGAGCTCGGCTTCTGGCGCAGCAACGGCTCCGACCCGACCTTCCACATCCACGGCGTCACCGGGCCCGACGAGTACACCACCGTGGTGAACAACAACCTGTTCACCAACGTGATGGCCCGCTACAACCTGGAGAAGGCGGCGCTGGTGGTCGACCGGCTCCGTGAGGAGCACCCGAGCGACCACGACAAGCTCGTCCAACGCCTCGGCGTCACCGACGACGAGGTCGCGGAGTGGCGCCGCTGCGCCGAGGGGATGAGCATCCCGTTCGACGAGGGTCTGGGGATCCACCCCCAGGACGACTTCTTCCTCGACCGCGAGGTGTGGGACCTCTCCCGGACCCCGCGGCACCTGCGGCCACTGATGCTGCACTACCACCCGCTGGTGATCTACCGCTTCCAGGTGCTCAAGCAGGCCGACGTGGTGCTCGCGATGTTCTTGCACGGGGACCGGTTCACCGCCGAGGAGAAGCGCGCCAACTTCGAGTACTACGACCCGATCACCACCGGCGACTCCACCCTCTCAGCGGTGGTGCAGTCGATCATCGCCGCCGAGGCCGGCTATCACGACGCGGCCTTGGACTACTTCCGTCAGGCGCTCTACGTCGACCTCACCGACCTGCACGGCAACACCGTCGACGGGCTGCACATCGCCTCGGCTGGCGGGGTCTGGAGCGCCCTGGTGTTCGGGTTCGCCGGCATGAGCGACCGCAACGGCCGACTGGCCTTCGAGCCGCGGCTGCCCAAGGGCTGGCCCTCGCTCCGGTTCAAGGTCGCCTGGCGCGGTTCGCGGCTCCTGGTCGAGCTGTCCCAGGAGGAGATCCGCTTCACCATCGTGGAGGACGGGGAGCCGGGTGTGCGCGTGCGGGTGTGCGGTGCCAGGCACACCGTCACCCGCGACGAGCCGCTCAGCGTCGCGCTCGACGACCAGGGCCCCCGCATCGACGGGCTGCTGGGCGAGAGCCCCCACCTCGGCGGGACCCGCGCCGACGGCACCAAGATCACCGCCGGAGTCCCGGAGCCGATGCTGCACCGCGAGGACCTGCCCTGGGCGCCGGCGGCACCGGACCCACCGATCGGACCGCACGTGCCCCAGGCGTGAGGGCAGGGGCCGGTGGTCTCAGGCCCGTCGGCGCAGCACCCGAGCCGCCCACGCACCCAGCGGGTCGCCGGCGCGGACAGCCGCCCCCTCGTTGGTGAGCACCACCTCGGCGCCGTCGGGCACCTCGACGCCCTCGGCAGCCGGCACCAGCCCGTCTCGGTCGGAGAGGTTCGCCACCACGGTCAGGCACACGTCGTCCAGCGTGCGGGTGAAGGCGTAGAGCTGCTCGTGCCCGGGGACGAGCATCGTGAAGTCCCCGTGGGCGACGCACGGCTCGTCGTGTCGCAGCGCGATCAGTCGGCGGTAGTGGTGGAAGACCGAGTCGGGGTCCTCGACCTGGGCGGCGGCGTTGATCTCGACGTGGTTCGGGTTCACCGGCAACCACGGCTCGCCGGTGGTGAACCCCGCGTGGGGGCCTGCGTCCCACTGCATCGGCGTCCGGGCGTTGTCCCGGCTCTTGTGGCGCAGTGCCGCCAGCACGGCCTCTGGATCCTCCCCGCGGGCGGTCGCCTCCCGGTAGTGGTTGACCGACTCGATGTCGCGGAAGTCCTCGGGACCCGTGAACGGCGCGTTGGTCATGCCCAGCTCCTCGCCCTGGAAGACGAAGGGCGTCCCGCGGTGCAGGTGCAGCACCGTCCCGAGCGCCGTGGCCGACCGGACCCGGTGTCGAGGCTCGTCGTTGCCGAACCGGCTGACCGGCCGCGGCTGGTCGTGGTTGCTCCAGTAGAGGCTGTTCCAGCCGGTCGCGGCGAGACCGTCCTGCCACCTGCGCAGGCTGTGCTTCAACCGCGTCAGCGGCAGGGGTACGACGTCCCACTTCCCGCCCGGGCCCGAGTCGAGGTCCACGTGCTCGAACTGGAAGACCATGTCGAGCTCGCCCCGCTCCGGGTCGGTGTAGCGGCGGGCCTCCTCGACGGTGGCGCCGGGCATCTCGCCGACGTTGAGCAGGCCCGGGGGGCGGGCGGCGAAGACCTCGCGGTGCATCTCCTGGAGGAACTCGTGGATCCGCGGCCCGTTGAGCACGTGCGGTGCCGGGTCGCCGTACCTCGCGGTGTCCACGGTCCGCGGTGTCGTGGGGTCGGCCGCGCCGACCGGGGAGTCCAGCAGGCCGGGCGAGCCGGGGACCGTCCGCTTGGAGATCAGGTTGATCACGTCCATGCGGAAGCCGTCGACGCCACGGTCGAGCCACCAGCGCATCATGGCGTGGACGGCCTGGCGCAGCCGCGGGTTCTCCCAGTTCAGCTCGGGCTGCTCGGGGGCGAACAGGTGCAGGTAGTACTCGCCGGTGGGCTCGTCCCAGGTCCAGGCCGATCCGGAGAAGACCGAGCCCCAGTTGGTCGGCTCCGCACCCGGCTCGCCGCCGACGTGGCCCTCGCGCGGCGGCCGCCACCAGTAGAAGTCGCGCAGGTCGCTGTCCCTCGAGGACCGAGCCTCCCGAAACCACGGGTGCCGGTCGCTGGTGTGGTTGACCACCAGGTCCATCACCACCGCGATCCCGCGGCGGTGCGCCTCGGCGATCAGCTGGTCGAGCTGCTCCAGGGAACCGAACAGCGGCTCCACGTCCTGGTAGTCGCTGATGTCGTAGCCGTTGTCCACCATCGGCGAGCGGTAGACGGGACTGAGCCACAGGGCGTCCACCCCGAGTCGCTCGAGGTGGTCGAGCCGCTGGATGACGCCCCCGAGGTCGCCCACACCGTCGCCGTCGCTGTCGGCGAAGCTCTTGGGGTAGACCTGGTAGACGACCGCGGACTTCCACCACTGCGGGTCTCGTCGGCGCCCCCGCCCCGGCCCGCTCAGGTCGAGACCTTGCCGAGCCGCAGCCAGGTGTCCACCACCGTGTCCGGGTTCAGCGACATCGACTCGATGCCGAGGCCGACCAGCCACTCGGCCATGTCGGGGTGGTCGCTGGGGCCCTGGCCGCAGATGCCGACGTACTTCCCGGCGTCCCGGCAGGCGCGGATGGCCCGCTCCAGCATGAACTGCACGGCCGGGTCACGCTCGTCGAAGGAGTCGGCGACCAGCGCGGAGTCCCGGTCCAGCCCCAGCGTCAGCTGGGTCATGTCGTTCGAGCCGATCGAGAACCCGTCGAAGTGGTCGAGGAACTGCTCGGCGATGACGGCGTTGGAGGGCACCTCGCACATCATGATGACCTCCAGGCCGTTCTCGCCGCGGCGCAGGCCGTGCTCGGCGAGCAGGTCGATCACGCCACGCGCCTCGGCCACGGTGCGCACGAACGGGATCATCACCTTGAGGTTGGTCAGGCCCATCTCGTCACGCACGTGGCGCAGCGCCTCGGCCTCCATCGCGAAGCAGTCGACGAAGTCCTCGGAGAGGTAGCGCGAGGCCCCGCGGTAGCCGATCATCGGGTTCTCCTCGTGGGGCTCGAAGACCTCGCCGGCCAGCATGTTGGCGTACTCGTTGGACTTGAAGTCGCTCATCCGCACGATCACCGGGTGCGGCGCGAAGGCCGCGGCGATGGTGGAGACTCCTTCGGCGACCCGCTGGACGAAGAACTCCCGTGGGCCGGGGTAGGCGACGATCGCCTCGCGCACCTGCGTGGCCAGCGACTCCTCGAGGTCGTCGAGGCCGAGCAGGGCCTTGGGATGGATCCCGATCTGGCGGTTGATGATGAACTCCAGGCGGGCCAGGCCCACGCCCGCGTTCGGCAGCTGCGCGAAGGCGAAGGCCTGCTCGGGCGTGCCGACGTTCATCATGATCTTCGTGGGGATCTCCGGCATCGCGGAGAGCTCGGTCTCCTCGACGGTGAAGGGGAGCAGGCCCTCGTAGACCAGGCCGGTGTCCCCCTCGGCGCAGGAGACGGTGACCTCCCTGCCGTCTCCGAGTCGCCGGGTGCCGTCGCCGCTGCCCACGACCGCGGGGATGCCGAGCTCGCGGGCGATGATCGCGGCGTGGCAGGTCCGTCCGCCGCGGTCGGTGACGATCGCCGAGGCCCGCTTCATGATCGGCTCCCAGTCGGGGTCGGTCATGTCCGCGACCAGCACCTCGCCCTCGACGAACTCGTGCATCTGCTCCGGGGATCTCATCACCCGGACCGCGCCGGCACCGATCTTCTGCCCGATCGCGCGCCCCTCGAGGACCACCTCACCCTTCTCGTCCATCCGGAAGCGCTGGCGCACCCCCGCGCGGGAGTTCACCGTCTCCGGGCGGGCCTGGAGCACGTAGAGCTCACCGTCGAGGCCGTCCCTGCCCCACTCGATGTCCATCGGTCGGCCGTAGTGCTCCTCGATGCTGAGCGCGTGCCGTGCCAGCTCCTCGACCTCGGCGTCGGTGAGGCTGAGCAGCCGTCGCTCCTCCGCGCGGGTCTCGACGAACTCCGTGGTCCGGCCGACGGTGGGGTCCTCGGTGTAGACCATCTTGGTGGCCTTGGTGCCGACCCCCCGCTTGAGGATGGCCGGCCGACCGGCGCGCAGGGCCGGCTTGTAGACGTAGAACTCGTCGGGGTTCACCGCGCCCTGCACGACCGCCTCGCCCAGACCGTAGGAGGAGGTGATGAACACCGCGTCGGTGAAGCCGGACTCGGTGTCCATCGTGAACATCACGCCCGAGGCGCCGATGTCGGAGCGGACCATCTGCTGCACCCCGGCGGAGAGCGCCACCGCGTCGTGGTCGAAGTCGTGGTGCACCCGGTAGGCGATCGCGCGGTCGTTGTAGAGGGAGGCGAACACCTCCCGGACCGCCTGCAGCACGCCGTCGATGCCGGTGATGTTCAAGAACGTCTCCTGCTGGCCGGCGAAGGAGGCGTCGGGCAGGTCCTCGGCGGTGGCGCTGGACCGCACCGCGAAGGAGACGCCCTCCCGGCCGTCCACGAGCCGCTCGAAGGCGGCTCGGACGTCGGCCTCGAGGTCCTCGGGGAACTCCTGCTGCACCACCGACGCGCGGATCTCCCGGCCGACCTCGGCCAGTCGACGGGTGTCGTCGGTGTCCAGGCCACGCAGCTTCGCGGAGATCTCCTCGGCCAGACCCGTGTCGCCGATGAAGCGGCGGAAGGCGGCGGCCGTCGTGGCGAAGCCGTCCGGCACGCGCACCCCCGCCGAGGACAGGTTGCGCACCATCTCGCCGAGGGAGGCGTTCTTGCCGCCGACCTCCTCGAGGTCGGCGAGTCCGATGTCGGCGAACGCCCGCACGTTCGTCGGGTCGGGGTCGGGCTGGCTCATGAGGTGCTCCCGGTTCGGCTGGACGAGTGGCTGGACGGTCGGCTGGATGACCGGCTGGGGACGTTGAGGTTCTGCAGGATCATGGTGGCGATCTCCTCGACCGACTTGGTCGAGGAGTCGACGACGGGCACCTGGTGCATCGCGAACATCGCCTCGGTCCGGCGCAGCTCGAAGGTGCACTGCTCGACCGAGGCGTACTGCGACCCGGGACGCCGCTCCTGGCGCACCGCGGAGAGCCGCGCCGGCGTGGTCATCAGGCCGAAGCACCGCTCGCGCAGGTCCCGCACCGGGCGCGGCAGCTCGTTGGTGTCCAGGTCCTCCTCGACGATCGGGTAGTTCGCGACGAAGAGACCGTGCTGGAGCGCGAGGTACATCGCCGTCGGCGTCTTCCCGCACCGCGACGGTGCGACCAGGACCACGTCGGCCTTGTCCAGGCCGCGCACGCTCTGCCCGTCGTCGTGCTCGATGGTGTACTCGATCGCCTGCATCCGGCTGTTGTAGCGCTGCACGTCGCCGACCCCGTGCAGCCGGGCCGCCAGCCGGACCCCACGGGTGTCGAGGATCGCCTCGACCCGCTGCATGTGCAGGTCGAAGAAGTCGATGACGGGGCACTTCGTCGTGCGCAGCTCGAGGCGCACCGCGTCGCTGGCGGCCGTGGTGAAGACCAACGGGGTCCGGGCGCTCGCCGCCAGGGTGGCGTCGAGCTCTCGCACCACCCGCCGGGCCTCCTCCACCGAGGAGATGAACGGGATCACCGTGCGCTCGAAGTGCAGCTCGGGGAACTGGATCAGCAGCGCGTTGCCCATCGTCTCGGCGCTGATGCCGGTGCTGTCGGAGAGGAAGAACACCGGGACCACGTCGCTGGTGCCCGGGCCGGCGTCGGAGCCGGAAGGTCGGCCTGCGTCAGCGGGGTCCACAGGGACATCATGCCTCCCGGCCGATGGGGCGGTCTGGCCGGCGGCCTGCCTCCTCGGGTCCCTCCTCGGGCCACACCCCGGCGTCGACACCGGCCCGGGCCCGTGTCACGAAGTCGGTCAGGTCGAGCCCGTAGCTGGGCCCCTGGCCCCCGGCGTAGCGGCCGACCCGGCCGAGACCGCGCTCGAGCAGCCGGTCCGCCCCCACCGCGTTGCCGCGCGCGGCGTGGGTGAGTGCGACGCAGACCTGCGCCAGGCCCTGCCACAGGTCGCGCTCCTGCTCCGGCGCGGCCTTCCAGCGCGCCTCGAAGACCTCGTGCGCGGAGAACGGCCGCCCCTGGCGGAGCAGCCCCAGCGCGGTCTGCACGGTCTCCACGGGAGGCAACGGCTCCTCCGAGACCGGCTCGACGCCGACGGCCCCGTAGGGCAGCGGACGGCCGAGCTCGTCACGCGGACGGGCCTGCCGGGGACGGCCACCTTCGTCCCGGTCCCGGTCCCGGTCTCGGTCTCGGTCCCGGTCTCGGTCTGGGTCTCGGTCTGGGTCCCGGTCTGGGTCTCGGTCTGGGTTCACCTGCGCCACCCCAGCACCCTGACGCGCCGGCGGTGCCGTGGCAAGGCGGTCCCGGCACCGTGCTGGTCGAGAGGACCCCGTCGGGCTGGGCCGGTCGGGCGTGCTCAGGTCGGCGAGCGGGAGCCGCGACCCGGGTCGAACGACATCAGGGCGCCGGCCAGGGCGACCAGCCCGACGACGAGCTCGCTGAGCGTGGAGCGGCCGGCGTCGTGGTCGGCGCTCAGCGCGACCACCACCATCACCGCACCCGCGAGGGCGGCCAGGCCGCTCCAGACCACGGACCGCCCCGTCGTGAGCAGCCGCAGGCCCGCCAGACCGAGGACCACCCCGGCCGCCAGGGCGCGCAGGCCCCCGGCTCGACCGGTGGCCGTGGCCGGGTAGATCGCCCACTGGGAGAGGAGGAACCACGCCCCCGAGCCCACGACCAGGAGGCCGCCCAGCCGCAGCAGCGACCGGGAGGCCCGCGCACCCTTCTCGATCGAGTCGTGCCGTCGCCCCTCGGCCTCCAGGCCGTGCTCGACGATCTCGCCGCCCCGCCCCCGGTCTGTGGGGTCCGGGGCCTCGAAGGTCTCGCCCTGCTCGAGGCGGCGTGCCACCACCCCGGCGGAGATGTGCCCGCTGGTGTCGTAGAGGAGCCCGCCGTGCCAGGCGGCGCCGGCAGCCAGCACCAGCACCACCGTGCCCACCACCGACCACGTCACCGAGAGGGCGATCACCCCGCCGGCGAGGATCCCGAGCCCGAGGAGCATGCCGAGCAGGCCTCCCCAGGTCCATCGGGGACGGATCAGGTGCCGGGGGCCCTCGATCCGGGCCTCGTCGTCGTCGCTCATCGGGTGCCTCCTGCGTTCGCGCCGGACCCGGCCGGTTGCCCAGAACGGTGTCCAGAACGGTGTCCAGAACGGTGCTCGACCTGCGTGGCGCGGTCGGCGACCGCGAACGCCACTGCCACCGCGGCGCTGGTCAGCGCGGTCCGGCGGTAGCGGCGCGAGACCCCCGCGAGCCCGAGCATGCTGGCCGCGTGCACCACGTCGATCAGGTCACTGGTCCAGGGCAGGTGCCCGGCCGGGCCGAGGTTCACCGCGGTCTCGACCACGTAGCGCGCGCCCAGCACGCGCACGCCCCGGCGTACGGCGGTGCTGGGCTCGCCGTGCACCCACCGGGCCACGGGGGCGGGCGAGACCAGCAGCGCGACCCCGGCGCCCAGGCGCACGCCGTCCACCGCCCTCATCGCGGTCCCCCGGACAGCAGCGGGCAGGCACAGGTCAGTTCTGTCTCGATGTCCACACCGTTGCTGTAGCCAGTGCGGCCGGACTCAAACGGGGTGGCCGCGCCCTCGACCCGGACCGGTGGTCCGACCCCGGTCCAGGATGCAGCCTAGGGTGCGGCCTCGCGCAGCCTCTCCAGCAGCGGCGTGGCCGCCTCGGCGAGGAACTGCTCCTGGGTCTCGCCGCCGATCTGCACCAGCGCGACGTCGGTGAACCCCGCCTCCCAGAAGGGCCGGACGCTCTCCACGATCGCGTCGAGGTCGGGGCCGCACGGGATCGACGCGGCCACGTCCTCGGGGCGGACGTACTGCGTCGCGCCGGCGAAACCGGCCGTCGTCGGCAGGTCGGCGTTGACCGTCCAGCCGCCGGCGAACCAGCGGAACTGCTCGTGGGCGCGCGCCACCGCCGCGTCCCGGTCGGGGTCCCAGCAGATCGGGATCTGCCCCACGGCGCGGGCCTTGTCACCGATCCGGGGGGCACCGTCGGCATCGTTCCAGGCAGAGACGAGGTCCCCGTCCGGCTCGGTCGAGACCAGGTGGTCGGCCAGCGGGGCGATCTCGCCGACGGCCCGGCCGCCGCCCACGGCCGCCGCGATCTCGACGCCCTCCTCGGGAAGGTCCCAGATGCGCGCGGAGTCCACCTGGAAGTACTCGCCCCGGTGGTCGACCAGTCCGCCGGCGTGCAGCTTGCGGATGATCTCGATCGCCTCGCAGAGCATGCCGTGCCGGTCGCTGAGGGCCGGCCACCTGGCGCCGACGACGTGCTCGTTGAGGTTCTCCCCGCTGCCCAGGCCGAGGGTGAAGCGCCCCTCGGCGAGCAGCTGCAGCGTGGCGGCCTTCTGGGCCACGACCGCCGGGTGGTAGCGGATCGTCGGGCAGGTCACGTAGGTCATCAGCCCCACCCGCTCGGTCGCATGGGCGACGGCGCCGAGCACCGACCAGGCGTACGGCGCATGACCCTGCGCCGAGAGCCACGGGAAGTAGTGGTCGCTCATCACCTCGAAGTCGAAGCCTGCGCCCTCGGCGCGGACGGCGTGGTCGACGAGCTCACGGGGCCCGGTCTGCTCGGTCATCAGGGTGTAGCCGAAGTCGGTCATGTGTCTCCTCTCAGGAGAGGTAGCTCTCCCAGTCCAGGTCGAGCAGGTCCTCGGGGGTGTCGACGACGAGGACGGCCCCCGCCTCCACGAGCTCGGCCTCGCTGTACCCGCCCGAGCGGAGACCGATGCAGGGCAGGCCGGCGCGTCCGGCGGACTCGGCGTCGTAGGGCGTGTCCCCGACCAGGACCCCGCGGGTGGTGCCGAGGGCGTCCAGCGTCACCTGGACGAGGTCCGGCTCGGGCTTGGAGCCGTCCACGTCGCTCGAGGTCTTCAGCACGGCGACCGCATCCCGGATGTCGAGGTCGTCGAGCGCCTCCTCGGCGAACTGCGGATCTCCGGAGGAGGCGAGCGCCACGCGATAGCCGTCGGCGGCGAGCCGGCGGATCACGTCCGCAGCACCCGGCAGGGGGTCGACCTCGGTCTTGAGCTCGAGATACTCCTCGCGCCAGGCGTCGCGCAGCGCGTCACCGAGGCGCTGCTCGACGTCGTCGCCGGCGACGTCGGGCACCAGCTTGTCGCCTCCCATCCCGATGCGCCGGTGGATCCGCCACAGCGGGATCGGCACGTCGTGGCGGTCGAAGGCCCGCTGCCAGGCGATGGCGTGGTGGTAGGTCGAGTCGACCAGGGTGCCGTCGATGTCGAACAGCACAGCGGCCGGCCCGGGCTCGGGTCCGGGCTCGGGGCCGCTGTCGGGGCCGCTGTCGGGGCCGTTGTCGGGGTCGGTGCGGGAGTCAGTCATCGCTGCACCCGTGCCCAACGGTGCCGGCGGCAAACCGGTTCAGCGCAGGGTGACCACGGACTTGCCGAGGGTGCGTCGCTCCTCCATGTCCTGCAGCGCGCGGCCGAACTCCGCGAGCGGGTAGGTGGCACCGATCGGAGGGTCGATCACCCCCGACTCCATCATCGGCACCAGCTCCTCCCACTGCCGGCGCATGTAGCCCGGGCGGGCCATCGCGTAGGCACCCCACCCGACGCCGCGCACGTCGACGTTGTTCAGCAGCAACCGGTTGACCTTGACCGCGGGAATGGCTCCTGCGGCGAAGCCCACCACCAGCAGCCGACCCTGGGGAGCCAGCGAGCGCAGCGAGTCGGTCATCAGGTCACCACCGACGACGTCCATCACGACGTCGACACCGACGCCACCGGTCAGGTCCTGGACCGCCTCGCGGAACCCGTCGACGCCGACGACCTCGTCGGCACCGGCCCGGCGCGCCATCGCGGCCTTCTCCTCGGTGGAGACCACGGCGATGGTCCTGGCGCCGTACCCCTTCGCGACCTGGAGCGTGGCGGTCCCGACGCCGCCGGCCGCGCCGTGCACCAGCACAGTCTCGCCCTCGCGCAGGTGACCGCGCTCGGCGAGGGCGAACTGGGCGGTGAGGTAGTTCATCGGCAGCGCCGCGCCCTGCTCGAAGCTCAGCGCGTCCGGCAGCGGGAAGACGCTGTCGGGACCGAGCCCGACGACGTCGGCGGCACCTCCGTGGCCGAGGACGGCGGCCACGCGGTCGCCCGCGGCGAACCCGGAGCCGTCCGGCGCGGACCGCACCTCGCCGGCGAAGTCGACGCCGAGGGTGAACGGCAGGTCCGGCTTGAGCTGGTACTCGCCCTTGCTCATCAGCAGGTCCGGGAAGGAGATGCCGACGGCGTGGACCTCGACGAGCAGCTGGGGGCCGAACGGGCCCTCGGCGCCCGGCTCCGGCACCTCCTCGACGCTGACGGCGGAGGGACCTTCGAGACGGGAGACCTGGAGTGCGCGCATGCTGAGTACCATGCCAGACCGTGACAGTGGTGATGTCACGGTCGCGGGACAGGGGTCCGGTGACGCGGGGGGCCCCCGCGCGGAGCGGACCTCAGCGGGCCTCGACGAGCTTGGCGAGCTCGAAGTGCATCGGGTCGGTGTAGTGCCAGTCACCACCCCAGGCGAAGCCCCACTTCTTGAAGATCGCCACCACCCGGCGGTCCATCTCCCCACGCGTGCCGCGCAGGTTGCCGGGGACGTTGAGGTCGATCGCGGTGCCGTAGGAGTGGAAGCTCAGCCCCTTGGACGGGTCGTAGGCGATGAAGCGCGGGTAGTAGCAGCCGCCGTACTGGTCCTGGTGGATCTTGTCGGCCAGGTGGCTGGTGACGATCTCGTTCAGCGCCGCCTTCAGCTGGGCCAGCATCACCTTGTGGCAGGTCACCTCGCCCAGGATCGGCACCCGCTCGCGACGGATGTTGGTCGTGACCCAGCTCTTCTGCGGGTTGATCGTGCCGCTCGGGTTGGTGCTGTAGCTGAACGAGCCCACCGCTGCCGCGACGCTGCCGCCGGTGAGGAAGGCGGTCTGGGTGGCGCCGATGTCGAGGTCGGGCCCGAGGATCTGGACGCTGGCCTTCTTCCCGGCGTACTTCTGCAGCTGCTTGCGGATGCTCTGCGGCGAGCGCGAGCCCATGGCGACCAGCATCGCGTTGTCCCGGCGCATGCCGAGCTTCTTGACCCACTTGTAGTTCACGACCGCGTCGATGCGTCGGGCCAGCGTCGGGTTCAGGATCTGTGCGTAGGCGCCGATGTGGATCAGGTCGGCGTCGGTCTCGTTGCCGAGCCGCATGTAGCCGTCCTTCTGCTCCAGCTTGCGGGCGATGCCCGGATCGACCGCCATCTCGCCACCCGCGACGCGGTCCCAGACCGCCTTGGTCTGGGCGGTCCCCGGCGGGGTGAAGCGACGGAAGGTGGCCGGGTCCACCGCGGCGTAGGTGACCTCCTGCTGCTCGACGAAGAACGAGCCCATCGAGATCGGCTCCACGGTCTGCACGCCCTTGATCTTCGCGATCTTGGAGATGGTGCTCTTCGCGAGGGTGTTCTGGCTGTAGATGAGCACGTCGGAGGACAGCAGCGGCTTGGTGAGCTTCGCCGGCGGGTCGATGGCGACGTCGTCACTGACCTGCTTGGCCTTGCTGCCCGCGCCCGCACCGTCACCGGACTTCGAGCCGGACTTCGAGCCGGAGGTGTCACCGGAGGTGTCGCCGGCCTTGCCTCCGGCCTCCACCTTGCTGGCCCCCGTGGCGGCCCCGTCGGAGTGCCGCTGGAGGGTGCCGCAGGCCGAGACGAGCAGCAGCACCGCACACGCGGCTGCTCGCAACGCACTCGTCCTGGCACTCATCGGTTTCCCACTCCCGCCGGCATCGCCCGGCCCCTCGACGAGCCTAACCGCCCTGCCCACCCGGGGTCTCGGCGTCGTCCAGCTCGGTCGGCGCCGAGGGGTCCCGGGTCGCCTCGCTCTCGGGGAGCCGGAGCACCGTGGTGCTGCTGCGCGACCGCGGCGATCCGAGCAGGCGCGAGATCCCGCGCGCGGCCGCGCGCACCAACGCCACCAGCTCGCGTGGCCGGGACCCGTCGTGGGCCACGACCACCGACAGTGCCGCCACCACCTCGTCGCCGGGCCCCAGCACGGGGGCACCGACCGAGAGGGCGTCCAGGGTCACCTGGCGGTCGCTGAGGGAGTAGCCGCGCCGGCGGACCTCGGCCAGCATCCGGCGCAGGCGGGCCGGATCGGTGACGGTCAGCTCGGTGAACGCCTCCAGCGGCGAGCCCAGCACCTCCTCCTGCAGCTCGCGCTGGGCGTGCGCCAGGAGCACCAGGCCGCCGGCGGTGGCGTGCATGGCGAACCGGCCACCCACCCGCACCAGCGTGCGTACGGCGTCCCGCCCGGCCAGGCGCTCGACGTAGACCACCTCGCCGCCCTCGAGCACGGAGAGCTGCACGTTCTCGTGGGTCGCCTCGTAGAGGTCCTCCATCACCGGCAGCGCCACCTCGCGCAGCGGGAGCCCGCGCGGCGCGAGCGAGCCCAGCTCCCAGAGCTTCAGCCCGACCCGGTAGCGCCCGTCACCGCCGCGTTCGAGCGCACCCCAGTCCGCCAGCTCCCCGACGAGGCGGTGGGTGGTGCTCAACGGCATCCCGGCGAGCCGACTCATCTGCGAGAGCGAGAGGCGGGGCTGCTCGGCGGTGAACAGGTCGAGCAGGTGCAGCAGCCGGCTGCTCACGGTGGCGCTGGCGTCGCGCCGCGGGTCGGGACTCACCTCGCGAGCCAACCATGCAGTCCCCTTCCGCACAACGGAAGTCGGGTGTTCCAGGTCACTCCCGGCCGGGCAGGGTCCGAGGCACCGCCAACCACCGGAGTGAGTGATGACCCTCAAGCCCAGCGGCAGCGTGACCGCGAAGATCTTCCCGCACCCCCGCAACGCCTGGTACGCCGTGGCCTGGGACCACGAGGTGAACCGCCAGGGTCTCCTCGCCCGGACCGTGGCCGACCTGCCGATGGCGCTCTACCGCACCGCGGACGGCCGTCCGGTCGCCCTGGCCGACGCCTGCTGGCACCGGCTCGCCCCGCTCTCGATGGGCAAGCTGGTCGGCGACGAGGGGGTGCAGTGCCCCTACCACGGGCTGGAGTACAACTCCGCCGGCCGGTGCACCCACATGCCGGCCCAGGAGACGGTGAACCCCAGCGCGATGGTGTCCTCCTACCCCGTGGTCGAGCGCCACCGCTACCTGTGGGTCTGGCCCGGCGACATGACGCTCGCCGACCCGGACCTGATCCCGGACATGCACCAGATGGACTCCGAGGAGTGGGCCGGCGACGGCCTGACCATCGAGGCGCCGTGCAACTACCAGCTGGTGCTGGACAACCTGATGGACCTCACCCACGAGGAGTTCGTGCACGGGGCCAGCCTCGGCCAGGCCGAGCTGAGCGGGTCGGACTTCCACACCCGGCGCGAGGAGGACGGCAGCGTCACCGTCGAGCGCTGGATCTACGACGTGGAGCCGCCACCGTTCTGGGCGAAGAACATGCGCGACAGGTTCCCCGACTTCGAGGGCCGGGTCGACCGCTGGCAGATCATCCACTACTACGCACCCGCCACGATCTGCATCGACGTGGGCGTGGCCCCCGCCGGGACCGGGGCACCGGAGGGGGACCGCTCTCAGGGCGTGAACGGCTACGTGATGAACACGATCACCCCGGAGACCGAGCGCAGCTGCCACTACTTCTGGGCGTTCATGCGCAACTACCGGCTCGACAGCCAGCTGATCACCACCCAGCTGCGCGAGGGCGTGCGCGGTGTCTTCGCCGAGGACGAGGAGATGCTCACCGCGCAGCAGGCCGCGATCGACGCGAACCCCGAGCACGAGTTCTACAGCCTGAGCATCGACGCCGGCGGGATGTGGGTGCGCCGCATCCTCGAGGAGATGCTGGAGGCCGAGGGGCGCGGCGGCGCCGGCGCCGCGGGCGCGCTCGGCCCCGAGCGGTCCTCCGGTGAGGCGTTGAGCAGGTCGTGAGCACGCACGGGCAGCCCGACTGGCGAGCTGGCCGGGTGGTGGAGTCGGTGCCGCTCACCCGCACCGCGCGGCGGGTCACCATCGAGCGACCGCCCAGCCGGCGGGCCGCACCGGGCACGCACCTCGACGTCCGGGTGCCGATCGGCCCACCCGGCGACCGGCGCACCGACACCCGCTCCTACAGCGTGGTGGAGTCCAACGCGGACGGAAGCCGGCTGAGCATCACCGTCCTCCGGGTGCGCGACTCGCGCGGCGGGTCGGCGTACCTGCACGGGCTCGCCGTGGGCGACGCCCTGGAGACCACGCAGCCGCTGCAGAACTTCCCGCTGCGCATCGGCGCCCCCCGCTACGTGCTCCTCGCCGGCGGGATCGGGATCACCGCGATCGTGGAGGCCGCGCGGGTGCTGCGCTCGGTGCAGGCCGACTACCGGCTGGTCTACGTGGGCCGCAGCCGCGAGCTGATGGCCTACCTCGACCAGCTCGAGGACCTGCACGGGGACCGGGTGTGCGTGCACGTCGACGACGAGGGCACGCCCCTGGACGTCGAGGCCCTGGTGGGCTCGATCGCCGCCGACCCCGCGGGCGGGGCGACCGAGCTCTACATGTGCGGCCCGATCCGGCTGATGGACGGCGTACGCCGCGCCTGGGAGGCCACCGAGCTCTCCCCGGCCAACCTGCGCTACGAGACCTTCGGCAACAGCGGCTGGTTCGACCCGCAGGACTTCGTGGTGCGGATCCCGCAGCTGGGCATCGAGACCCTGGTCGACTCCCGGCACACGATGCTGGAGGCGCTGGCCGAGACCCTGGCCGAGACCGGGGCGCAGCTGATGTATGACTGCCGCAAGGGCGAGTGCGGACTGTGCCGGGTCGAGGTCGAGGACGTGGAGGGCGCGGTCGACCACCGCGACGTGTTCTTCAGCCGCCGCCAGCAGGAGGCCGGCGGCCAGCTGTGCACGTGCGTGTCCCGGGCCGTCAGCGCCCCGGGCAGCGACCGGACCCCGGTGCTGACCCTGCGGCTGCCCTGAGCACCCCGGGGCGCACTGCTCAGGCGTTCTCCTTGCGGAAGACTGCCGTGCCCCACCACAGGGCGAGCCCGAAGAGCACCACCGCCCACGTGGTGCCCCACAGCAACCCGCTGGTGTCCAGCTCGCCACCGAAGGTGTCGCGCACGCCGTCGACGATCCAGCGGAACGGCATGAAGTCGCTCACCCGCTGGAGCCAGCCGGGACCCAGCGTCATCGGCAGCAGGATCCCGGAGAGGAGCAGCACCGGCATCATCACCATGTTGATCACCGGCGCCATCACGTCCTCGCTCTTGGTCGTCAGGGCCAGGGCGTTGGAGGCGGCGGCGCAGGCCCCACCGACGAGAAGGGTCAGGGCGACCCCGATCACCACGCCCGAGGCCGAGGCCCGCATCCCCATCACCCAGCCGAGCGAGACCAGGATCACCGCCTGCACGAACAGCTGGGCCACGTCGCGGGTCAGGCGGCCGACGAGCAGGGCGGTGCGGTTGGCCGGAGTGACCCGCTCGGCCTCGATCACGCCCTCGCGCCACTCCCCGATCAGGCCGAAGCCGGCGAAGAAGGCACCGAACATGCCCAGCTGCACCAGCAGCCCGGGCACCAGGAAGGTGTAGGCGTTGTCCGCACCGCCGGGGAAGGTGTCCACGATCGGCTTGAGCAGCGGGCCGAACAGCACCAGGTAGAGCACCGGCTGCATCACCCCGATGAACACCCAGGCGGGGTTGCGCAGGTTCATCCGCACCTGGCGCCGGAAGACGATCATCGACTCTCGCACGAAGCTCACTGCTCTGCTCCCACGGTGACGGGCGCCGGCCCGGTGTCTGCGGTGTCCTCGGTGTTCTCGGTGGCTGGCGCCGGCCCGCCCTGGTCGGGCTTCTCGGCCTCCGCCTCGGCCTCGGCGTCGCGCAGGGACCGACCGGTCAGGGTGAGGAAGACGTCGTCGAGGGTGGGTCGGTGCACCTCGATCGAGTCCAGGGCGACGTCGGCGCGGTCCAGGTCACGCAGCAGCCCCGGCACGGCGCGGCCCGCGCGCGAGACCCGCCCGCGCACGTGCTGGTCCTCCACCTCCACGGCGTCGGCGATGGACCCGAGCGCGGCGGCGGCGTCGGCGACCCGAGCGGGGTCGGCGACCTCGAGGTCCACCTGGTCGCCGGAGACCGCCGCCTTGAGGTTCTCGGGGGTGTCGCTGGCGATGATCCGGCCCTGGTCGATGATCATGATCCGGTCGCTGAGGACGTCGGCCTCGTCGAGGTAGTGGGTGGTCAGGAAGACCGTCGCCCCGCGCTCACGGCGCAGGTCGGCGATGTGGTCCCACAGGTTGGCCCGTGCCTGCGGGTCCAGGCCCGTGGTCGGCTCGTCGAGGAAGACCAGGCTGGGGTCGTGGATCAGCCCCATCACGATGTCGAGGCGACGCTTCTGGCCACCCGACATCTGCTTGGGGGTGCGCTTCCACAGCCCCGGCAGGTCGAGCTGCTCGAAGAGCTCGTGGCCGCGCCGGGTGGCCTGCCTGCGGCTGATCCCGTAGAGCATCCCGTGGTCGACGACCTCGTCCCCGGCCCGGGCGTAGGAGTAGGCACCCCCGGCCTGGGAGACGTAGCCGATGCTGCGGCGTACGTCCTGGGAGTCGGCGACCACGTCGTAGCCCGCCACGGTGGCGGTGCCGGCGGTCGGCCGCAGCAGGGTGGTCAGCATCCGCAGCGTGGTGGTCTTGCCGGCGCCGTTGGGGCCGAGGAACCCGACGACCTCACCCTCCGCCACGTCGAGGTCGACACCGTCGACGGCGCGGACCTCGACCTTCGCCCGCCCCTGTCGGGTCGTGAACGTCTGCACCAACCCTCGCGCCTGGATCATCGGCTCCCTCTCTCTGGCGATCTTCGAGGTCCACCAGCGACGCGACGTCGAGATCGGACGCGCGCTGTCGAACCCGTGGACCCGAGTAGACCAGCCGGGGCCGACAGACTCATCGGGTTTTCCTGCTGGAGACTCGCGCCCACGGCGTCGCGAGGTCGCGCTCGGGCTCGGCGTTCAGCCGCCGAGCACCCGCCGCGCCATCCAGGCCACGGTGGCCGCGGTCTCGGCCGGCGTGCCCGCCGGCTGCATGACGTGGCTGAGCACCAGGCGCACCACCATGTCGATCAGCACCTCGAGCCGGTGCGCCTCCAGAGGGACGTCGTAGTGCCTCACGTGGGTGCGGATCATCTGGCCCGCCGCCTCGAGGAGCCCCTCGGAGTTCGTGGTCAGCAACGGGAGCAGCTCGCTGTCGGCCCCCTGCGAGCTGCTCAAGATGGCGTGCAGCAGCGGGTCGGTGCGGGCCAGCTCGAGGACGCGGAAGGCCGCCGCCTCGATCGCCCCCACCAGGTCGCCGGGGTTGTCGGTGAACGCCGAGTCGACGTGGTCGAGGAACAGGTCGAGCTCGCGCATCACCATGGCCTCGGCCAGCTGCGGCTTCCCGCCGATCTCGTTGTAGACCGTCTGCCGGCTGACACCGACCAGGTCGGCGAGCTTGCCCATCGTGAGCGCACCCCAGCCGTGCTCGGCGGTGAACCGGGCCGCGGCCACCAGCAGGCGGTCGCGGTGGGTGGCCGCGGGGCTCCTCGTCGGGGTGCCGGCCCCGGCGGGCGCTCCGGCGGGCCCCCCGGCGGCCCGGGCTGCGGCGGGACTCATGTCCGCCAGCCTATTGACCACCCCCGTGGGCACCGACATCGCGGCGTCAGTCCACCAGGCTCAGCGCGAGCACCGGGCACGCCTCGACGGCGGCGTGCACCGTCGACCGGTCCGACTCCGGCGGGGACTCCTCGAGCACCGTCATCGTGTCGTCGTCGTCGACCTCGAAGTACTCGTGCGCCATCGCCTCGCACATCCCGAGGCCCTCGCACCGGTCGCGGTCCACCTCGATCCTCATGAGGCCAGCTCGCTCTGCACCGGCACGAAGTCGACCTTCTCGCGCACCCCGCAGTCGGGGCAGCACCACGAGTCGGGCACGTCGGCCCACGCGGTGCCGGCGGCGAAGCCCTCGTGCTCGTCGCCCCGCTCGACCTCGTAGGTGTAGCCGCAGCCGGGGCAGCGGGCGGCCATCACCTCGGCCGGCTCACCGGCCGGCGCCGTGGTCGACCCGGACTCCCGTCCCCGGTGCGCGGGCGGGGCGGTGGCGGTGGCGCCGTACGCCGCGATGATCCGGTCCCGCTTGCGAGGCGAGATGTTGGCGCGGGTCACGTCGCCGTCGAAGTGCGCCAGCACGCGGGGGTCCATCACCCGGCGCCAGATCGCCGGCACGATGGCCAGCACGATCATCCCGGCGTACCCGGTCGGGAGCACGGGGGACTCCTCGTAGTCGCGCAGCGACTGGTAGCGGCGGGTGGGGTTCGCGTGGTGGTCGCTGTGCCGCTGCAGGTGGTAGAGCAGCACGTTGGTCGCGATGTTGTTGGAGTTCCAGCTGTGGCTGGGGTCGACCCGCTCGTAGCGCTGGCGCTCACCGGTGCCGACCTTCTGCCGCAGCATCCCGTAGTGCTCCATGTAGTTGACGACCTCGAGCAGCGAGAAGCCGACGATCGCCTGCACGACGAGGTAGGGCAGGATCCCCGCGCCGAGCACGACCATCAGGCCGCCCCAGAGCACGGCGGACATCAGCCACGCGTTCAGCACGTCGTTGCCGATCCGGAACGGGTGCTTGCCCTTGCGGGCGTAGCGCCGCTTCTCCAGCCGCCAGGCGCTGCGCAGGGAGCCCGCGACGGTGCGCGGCCAGAACTGGTAGAAGTTCTCACCCAGCCGGCTGCTGGCCGGGTCCTCGGGGGTGGCGACGCGGACGTGGTGGCCGCGGTTGTGCTCGATGTAGAAGTGGCCGTAGAAGCTCTGCGCGAGGGCGATCTTGGACAGCCACCGCTCGTTGCTCTCCTTCTTGTGCCCCAGCTCGTGGGCGGTGTTGATGCCGATGCCGCCGATGGCCCCGATCGAGACGGCCAGGCCGACCTTGTCGATCGTGGTGAGCTCGGCCAGACCGAGCCACTCCGGACGCGCGATCCAGACGAAGGCGCCCAGGAAGCCGACGTACTGGATCGGCAGGAACAAGTAGGTGATCCATCGGTAGTAGCGGTCCTGCTCGAGCCGCTCGATCGCGTCGTCGGGCGGGTTGGACCGGTCCAGCCCGGCGATCAGGTCGATCGCCGGCACCACGACCAGGATGACGATCGGCCCGATCCACAGCCACACGTCCCAGCCGGTGAGGCGGAACATGGTGAAGGCGATGAAGGCGAGCGACGGCACCACCAGGCCGATCAGCCACAGGTAGCGCTTCTTGTCGGTCCAGGTCTTGCTGGAGCCCTGCGGGACGGTCGCGTTGGCCATGGATCGCTCCTTTGCTTTACATCTGAAGACCAGATGTAAAGCACGCTAGGGCATCCCTCGGAATTTGACAAGGGGTCGCTGAATGTAAAGGGGCGGCTCCGGGGTCCGCTCACCCCCGGCCGTACGGCGTGAAGCAGAGCGTCCCGTGGACCCGGGTCGGGTCGCGGATGTCCGCCCGGATCCGGCTGCCACCGGTCTCGACGCGCAGCGGTGAGGCGTCCCCGACCTCGAGGACCACCACCCCGGCCCGCGCGTCGAGGACGCGGCCCCGCACGACGTACTCCGCGCCGCGCACCTGCTCCCAGCCGTAGCCCTCGGGCGCGGCGACCGGCAGCACCTCCTCCGTGGTGACCAGGTGCAGCGACCCGCGCACCCGGTCACCGGGGTGCACGCCCCGGGCCCACCCGGTGGGCACGGCCACCCGCAGGCGTCCGCGGGAGGACTCGAGGGTCACCTCGTCCCCCTCCACGTCCACGACCTGGTGGCCGGCGCGCCGGCGCCACCGGCGCCACCACAAGACGCCGACCAGGAGCAGCGCGGCGTCACCCAGCACGGCGGTCACGGTCAGCAGGTGCCCCTGCACGCTGCCCAGCGGTCGGTTGGTGTTGGGCTTGCCCGGCACCACCCGGACGGCCAGGACACCGGTCTCGCGGGCCTGCTCGTAGGTGGTGCGATCGACCCGCGCCGAGAACCGGGTGTGGGCCGGGTCCACCGAGCGCGGCAGCCGGTAGTCCACGAGGTAGTCCTCCGCCGGTCGCCGGGCGTCCAGCACGGTGGCCTCCACCTCGCGGCCGGAGCGCGCCAGCTCGCGCTCGGTCCAGGTCTGGTGGGCCAGGGGCAGGTTCACCAGGAACAGCGCCACCAGCACCACAGCCACACGTCGCACCCCCGGATGCTAGTGGCCGCGCCGCCGGCGCTGCCCGACCACTGCCCAACCACTGCCCAGCCACGGCCCAGCCACTGCCCAGCCGCGGCCCGCGACGCTAGGTTGGCGCCCATGGCAGACCCGATCGGCATCGACTTCGGGGGCAGCGGCATCAAGGCCGCTCCCGTCGACCTGACCACGGGTGAGTTCTCCGCCGAGCGCGAGCGCCTCGACACCCCCGAGAAGTCGACGCCGAAGGCGGTGGCCGAGGTGATGGCGAAGCTCCTGGAGCGATTCGAGGACAGCCACTCCGCGGTCGGTGTGACCGTCCCCGGCGTCGTGCGCAAGAACGGCGTGGTCGCCTCCGCCGCCAACATCGACAAGGGCTGGATCGGCACCGACGCCGAGGCCCTGCTCAGTGACCGGCTCGACCGCGAGGTGCACCTGATCAACGACGCCGACGCGGCCGGCCTGGCCGAGGCGAGGTACGGCGTGGCGCGCGGCCGCCCCGGCCTGGTCATCGTCACCACCCTCGGCACCGGCATCGGCTCGGCGATCCTCCACGACGGCGTCCTGGTGCCCAACTCCGAGCTGGGCCACCTCGAGATCGACGGCCACGACGCGGAGACCCGCGCCGCCAACTCCGCCCGCAAGGACGAGGGCCTCTCCTGGGCACAGTGGGCCGAGCGGCTGACCACCTACTACCGGACCCTGGAGAGGCTCTTCTCGCCCGACCTCATCGTCGTCGGCGGCGGCGTGAGCAAGCACGGCGGCGAGTTCATCCCGCTGATCGACATCGACACCGAGATCATCTCCGCGACCTTGCGCAACACCGCCGGCATCGTCGGCGCCGCCGCCCTCGCCGTCGACAAGCAAGACGCCTGACCTCCCCACCCCGGGTCCGTGCGTGCGGTTTCCGTCGCCAGGTGCATGTTTCACCGGTTGACCGGTGAAACATGCGCCCCAGAGCCCGCGCGGAGGCGCAACCCCCCGTCACGCCGTACTGGACGAGGGACCCCTGCACCTACGGGGTGCTATCTGCCTCACCAAGCACATGGATCACCGGTTAACCGGTGAAACCAGCGACCCCTACCCCTGCGACGACGCCGCCCACAGGTTCACCCCGGCGTCGACGGCGTCCTGGTCGATGGCGGCGAGCTCGTCCTCGCTCAGGGGTGGGCCGTCGAGGGCGTCGAGGTTGGTGTCGAGCTGCTCCACCGAGGAGGCGCCGATCACCGCCGAGGTGACCCGGCGGTCGCGCAGGGCCCACTGCAGCGCGAGCTGGGCGAGCCGCTGGCCGCGGTCGGCGGCGATCTCGTTGAGCCGCCGCACGTGCGCGAGGGTGGCCTCGTCGAGGTGGTCGCCCTCGATCGTGCTGTCGCTGCGGGCGGCGCGGGAGTCCGCGGGGACGCCGTCGAGGTAGCGGTCGGTGAGCAACCCCTGGGCGAGGGCGGTGAACACGATGCAGCCCATGCCCTGCTCCTCGAGCTCGTCGAGCAGTCCGCGCTCGATCCACCGGTTCAACATCGAGTACGACGGCTGGTGGATCAGCAACGGCGTGCCGAGCTCGCGCGCGATCGTGGCGGCCTCCTGGGTGCGCTCGGGGGAGTAGGAGGAGATCCCGGCGTACAGCGCTCGACCGGAGCGCACCGCCGTGTCGAGCGCCTGCATCGTCTCCTCGACCGGCGTGTGCGGGTCGAAGCGGTGGCTGTAGAAGATGTCCACGTAGTCCAGGCCGAGCCGCCCCAGCGACTGGTCGAGGGAGGACAGGACGTACTTCCGCGAACCGCCACCCTGCCCGTAGGGGCCCGGCCACATGTCGTAGCCGGCCTTGGTGGAGATCACCAGCTCGTCGCGCAGGCCCTGGAAGTCGGTGCGCAGGAACCGGCCGAAGTTCTCCTCGGCCCGGCCGTAGGGGGGCCCGTAGTTGTTGGCCAGGTCGAAGTGCGTGACGCCCCGGTCGAACGCCCGGCGCAGGATGGCGCGCTGGGTCTCCTCGGACCGGTCGGTGCCGAAGTTCTGCCACAGGCCCAGGGACAGCGCGGGCAGCTGCAGTCCACTGTCACCGCAGTAGCGGTAGTCCATCGTCTCGTAGCGGTCCTCGGCTGGCACGTAGTCGCTCATGGCAGCCATTCTGCCGCCGTATACCGTCGAGACCATGCCGGCCACCCGCGTCCTCCCCACCGAGGAGGCCACCGCCCTGCTCGAGCTGACCCGCGAGATCGCCGCCCGCGAGCTGCTGCCGCAGGTGGCCGAGGCGGAGGCCAGCGAGACGTTCCCGCGCGAGGTGTTCCGCACGTTGGGCCGGGCCGGACTGCTGGGCCTGCCCTACCCCGAGGAGTACGGCGGCGGCGGGCAGCCCTACGAGGTCTACCTCCAGGTGGTCGAGGAGATCGCCTCGGTGTGGGCCAGCGTGGGTGTCGGTGTCTCCGTGCACGCGCTGTCCTGCTTCGGGCTGGCCACCGCGGGCTCGCAGGAGCAGCGCCGGGCATGGCTGCCGGACATGCTGGCCGGCGAGCTGCTGGGCGCCTACTGCCTCTCCGAGGCACACGCGGGCTCCGACCCCTCGGCGATGCGGACCACGGCCCGCCGCGACGGCGACGAGTACGTCGTCAACGGGGCCAAGGCCTGGACCACCCACGGAGGGCACGCCGACTTCTACAAGCTGATGGCGCGCACCTCGGAGGAGAAGAACGGCATCTCCTGCTTCCTGGTGCCCGCCGACACCGAGGGGCTCGCTGCCGACCCGCCCGAGCGGAAGATGGGCCTGACCGGCTCCGCGACGGCGACGATGCGGTTCGAGGACGTGCGCATCCCCGCGGACCGGCTGCTCGGCAACGAGGGCGACGGGCTGAGGATCGCGCTGGCGGGGCTGGACTCCGGCCGGCTCGGCATCGCCGCGGTGGCCGTCGGCCTCGGCCAGGCCGCGGTCGACCACGCCGTCGCCTACGCCCGGGAGCGCCGGCAGTTCGGGCGGGCGATCATCGACTTCCAGGGCCTGGCGTTCCTGCTCGCCGACATGGAGGCCGCCGTGCAGAGCGCCCGCGCCACCTACCTGCACGCGGCGCGCCTGAAGGACCGCGGGCTGCCCTTCTCGCGGGAGGCCTCCATCGCCAAGCTGACCGCCACCGACGCCGCGATGAAGGTGACCACCGACGCGGTGCAGGTCCTCGGTGGCTACGGCTACACCCGCGACTTCCCGGTCGAGCGCCTCATGCGCGAGGCCAAGGTGACCCAGATCTTCGAGGGCACCAACCAGATCCAGCGGATGGTGATCGGCCGCTCGTTGGTCAAGGACGAAGACGGCCGGCTGCACACCGACCCCGCGGCCCGCTGACCGCGAGACCCGGACCGCAAGACCCGGGCCGCACGACCCGGACCACACGACACACAGGAGCACAGATGACCCAGGACCCCTCCCTGCCCGGCTTCAAGCCGCGTGACCTGCCCGACCTCTCCGGCACCCGGGCCGTGGTCACCGGCGCCAACTCCGGCATCGGCTACCACACCGCCGCGGCGCTGGCCGACCACGGCGCCGAGGTGGTGCTCGCCTGCCGCAACACCGAGGCCGGCCGTGAGGTCGCCAAGAAGATCAAGGGGGTCAGCACGGTCGAGGAGCTCGACCTGGCCTCGCAGACCTCCGTGCACGCCTTCGCCGACCGCTTCGATGGTGCGCTCGACCTGCTGGTCAACAACGCCGGGGTGATGACCCCGCCGCGCTATCGCGAGACCGCCGAGGGCCACGAGCTGCAGTTCGGCACCAACCACCTCGGGCACTTCGCACTGACCGGGCTGCTGCTGCCGGCGCTGTTGAAGGCCCCCTCGCCCCGCGTCGTGACGGTGGCCTCGATCGCGCACCACCGCGGCGACGAGTCCGTGCTCGAGGCCAACCCGGAGTCGTCGTACGAGCCGCAGAAGGCCTACGGCAACAGCAAGCTGGCCAACCTGCTCTTCGCCTTCGAGCTGTCTCGCCGCGCCGAGGCCGCCGGGTCCCGGCTGGTCTCGACGGCCGCGCACCCCGGTGTGTCGGCGACCAACCTGGTGGGCTCCTCCGACGGCATGGGCGCCAACCCGGTCGTGCGCGCGGTAGCGCCCTACCTGCTGCCCGTGGTCTTCCAGTCCTCGGCCGCCGGCGCCAACCCGACCCTGTGGGCGGCGACCTACGGCGAGCCCGGCTCCTACGTGGGCCCGCAGTGGCTGATGGAGAGCCGGGGCCGCCTGGGCCCGGCGAAGCTGAGCCGGCACGCCCGCGACGAGGAGCTCGCCGCCAGGCTGTGGGACCTCTCGGAGGCCGAGACCGGCGTGCGCCCCGACCTCACCCGGTGAGCACGCCCGTGCGGCGCAGCGCCTGGTAGAGGTACGGCGCCAGCGTGCGCGCGTAGGTCGCGGTCAGGTGGTTGTGGTCGAGGTAGACGTCCACGCCGCCGATCACCACCGGGCACGTCTTCTCGTCGCAGTAGAACGGGGTCAGGTCGATCACCTCGGCGCCCGGGGTGCGCCGCGCCGCCGCGGAGAGCACGTCGAACCAGGCGTCGAGGTGGTCGTGCCGGTTCAGGGCGCACTTCTGGTTGGCCTCCTGGACCGAGACCTTCGCCAGGCAGAGGTTGGGGTTGACCTCGGGGTCCTCCCCCTGCGGGTTGTCTCGGAGCACGCCCACCGGCACCCCTTGGCGGGTCACCCGGCTCCAGGCGTCGACGAGCCCGTCGACGTGCGGTCCCGGGCGGCCGCGCATCTGGATCGCGGTGATCCTCGCGCTGGTGAGGACGGCGTCGTAGTCGGTCGCCGTCCGCTGCAGGAGCGGCACCAGCTCTCGGCGGTACTTCCCGCAGTCGATGCCCACCCCGTTGTGCACCGGCGGTGGCTCGCTGCTCCAGGCGCACCCCTCGTGCACCAGCAGGTCGGCGGTGACCTGTCCGGCCTTCACCAGCTCCTCGACCATGGTCATCAGCAGCCGGGCGTGGGAGTCCCCGACGACGGCGACGTGCGGGACGCCGGGCCGGGGCGTGCCGAACCGGCACGGTCGCAGCGGATGGCCCTGCAGCTCCTCCCTGCACTCCGGGTAGTGCGGGTAGCCGGTGGCCGCGGCGTCGGGGCTGGGGACCAGGGTGTTCGCGAGGTCGGGGTTGGGACAGCCGCTGGCCTCGGGGTCGCGCGCCGCGGCACCGAAGCACGGCGGCCGCTGCGCCGCCAACCGTGCCGCCACCCGCTCGGTCTGCGCGACCTGGTCGGCCACCTCCTGGCGCGGCACCACACACACCACCGTCAACACCACCGCCCCCACCACGGCCCAGGCGAACGTCACCCGCGGCCGCGCCAACCCGAAGCGCCGCGCAGCCCGCACCGGATCCTCCACGAACCGCTTGGTCAACGCCGAGAGCCCCACCGTGGCCATCAGGATCGAGACCTTGTCCACCGTGGTCAACCCATGATCGGTCACATAGGGCAACACGATGATCAACGGCCAGTGCCACAGATACACCGAGTAGGAGATGTCCCCCAGATACCGGGCCGGGCCCAGCACCAACAACCGCGAGGAGGACCACCACACCCCCGGCGCCTCCACCCAGATCAACACCGCCGAGGCCACGACCACCACCACCGCAGCCGTCCCCGGCATCGGCGTGCCCGCATCGAAGACCAGCGCACACCCCACCAACACCCCCAGGCCCACCCAGCCCAGCACCGCCCGCACCCCGAGCCCCAACCAGCCCGCGACCCCCGGAGCGAACGCCAACAACGCCCCCGACCCGAACTCCCACGCCCGCGCCGGCGTCACGAAGTAGGCCCACGCCGGATTCGTCGCGGTGATCCACAACGAGTACCCCAACGAGGCCACCACCGCGACCACCAGCACCCCCAGCACCGCACCACGAGACCCCCCACCAGCAGCCCCACCAGCAGCCCCGCCAGCAGCGCGAACCCCCCGCGAGACCGCCCGGCGCCGCGCCAGCCACACCCCCACCAGCACCAGCAACGGCCACACCACGTAGAACTGCTCCTCGGCCGAGAGCGTCCAGTAGTGCTGCGCCGGCGAAGCCGCGTTCTCCGCAGCCAGGTAGTCCACCGAGTTGACCGCCAACGTCCAGTTCTCCACATACAGACCCGCAGCCAAGATCTCCCCGAAGAACTGCTGCCACACCAACCGCGGCACCCACACCAGCACCGCCACCCCGGAGACCACCAACACCAGGTACGCCGCCGGCAACAACCGCCGCACCCGCCGAGCCCAGAACCGCGCCAGGCTCACCGACCCCGTCCGATCCACCTCCCGCACCACCAAGGAAGTGATCAAGAACCCCGAGATCACAAAGAAGACATCAACCCCGACATACCCACCCGGCACCCGATTCGGCCACAGATGGAACAACACCACCAGAAGCACAGCCACCGCACGCAGCCCCTGGATCTCCCGACGCATCGCTGAGCGCACCACTCAGGGGTGCAGGATCCCGTGGGCGACCATCGCCTTGTAGAGGTACGGCGCCAGCGTGCGTGCGTAGGTGACCGAGAGGTGGTTGTTGTCGAGGTAGACGTTCACGCCGCCGATCACCACCGGGCACGTCTTCTCGTCGCAGTAGAACGGGGTCAGGTCGATCACCTCGGCGCCCGGGGTCCGCCGGGCCGCGATGGACAGCGCGTCGAACCACTGCTCGAGCCGTTCGTGGCGGTCCAGCGCGCACTTCTGGTTGGCCTCCTGGATCGAGACCTGCGCCAGGCACAGCTGCGGGTTCAGGTCGGGGTTCTTGTGCTGCGGGTTGTCGCGCAGGACCATCACCGGCACCCCCTGCTTGGTCACCCGGCTCCAGGCCTGCGACAGCCCTCGGACCCGCGCCCGGTGGGAGCCCTTCATGATCGTGAGGCGGTTGGTGGTCAGCATCGCGTCGTAGCGCGTGGCCGTGCGGTCGAGCAGCGGGAAGAGCTTCTTGCGGAACTCGGTGCACCGCAGCCCGACGGGGGACTTGGTGCTCATCGGCTGCGTGGACCACGGGCAGCCGCCGATGACGAACATGTCGGCGGTGAGCTGTCCGGCCTTCACCATCTCCTCGACCATGGTCATCATCACCCGGGCGTGGGAGTCCCCGATCACCGCGACGTGCGGCACGTCGGCCTTCGGGTCACCGAAGTGGCAGGGCCGCAACGGGTCCGCGAGGAGCGGCTCCACGCAGCGCTCGTACTGCGGCCAGTCCTCCTTGACCGCCTCGGGGCTGGGGACCAGGGTGTTCGCGAGGTCGGGGTTGGGACAGCCGCTGGCCTCGGGGTCGCGCGCCGCGGCACCGAAGCACGGCGGCCGCTGCGCCGCCAACCGTGCCGCCACCCGCTCGGTCTGCGCGACCTGGTCGGCCACCTCCTGGCGCGGCACCACACACACCACCGTCAACACCACCGCCCCCACCACGGCCCAGGCGAACGTCACCCGCGGCCGCGCCAACCCGAAGCGCCGCGCAGCCCGCACCGGATCCTCCACGAACCGCTTGGTCAACGCCGAGAGCCCCACCGTGGCCATCAGGATCGAGACCTTGTCCACCGTGGTCAACCCATGATCGGTCACATAGGGCAACACGATGATCAACGGCCAGTGCCACAGATACACCGAGTAGGAGATGTCCCCCAGATACCGGGCCGGGCCCAGCACCAACAACCGCGAGGAGGACCACCACACCCCCGGCGCCTCCACCCAGATCAACACCGCCGAGGCCACGACCACCACCACCGCAGCCGTCCCCGGCATCGGCGTGCCCGCATCGAAGACCAGCGCACACCCCACCAACACCCCCAGGCCCACCCAGCCCAGCACCGCCCGCACCCCGAGCCCCAACCAGCCCGCGACCCCCGGAGCGAACGCCAACAACGCCCCCGACCCGAACTCCCACGCCCGCGCCGGCGTCACGAAGTAGGCCCACGCCGGATTCGTCGCGGTGATCCACAACGAGTACCCCAACGAGGCCACCACCGCGACCACCAGCACCCCCAGCACCGCACCACGAGACCCCCCACCAGCAGCCCCACCAGCAGCCCCGCCAGCAGCGCGAACCCCCCGCGAGACCGCCCGGCGCCGCGCCAGCCACACCCCCACCAGCACCAGCAACGGCCACACCACGTAGAACTGCTCCTCGGCCGAGAGCGTCCAGTAGTGCTGCGCCGGCGAAGCCGCGTTCTCCGCAGCCAGGTAGTCCACCGAGTTGACCGCCAACGTCCAGTTCTCCACATACAGACCCGCAGCCAAGATCTCCCCGAAGAACTGCTGCCACACCAACCGCGGCACCCACACCAGCACCGCCACCCCGGAGACCACCAACACCAGGTACGCCGCCGGCAACAACCGCCGCACCCGCCGAGCCCAGAACCGCGCCAGGCTCACCGACCCCGTCCGATCCACCTCCCGCACCACCAAGGAAGTGATCAAGAACCCCGAGATCACAAAGAAGACATCAACCCCGACATACCCACCCGGCACCCGATTCGGCCACAGATGGAACAACACCACCAGAAGCACAGCCACCGCACGCAGCCCCTGGATCTCCCGACGCATCGCTCGATGCTACAAACCCGCACCCCCAGAACCGGGCACCGCGCCCGCTCAGCGGCCCCGCAGTCGCCCTCGCGCCGAGAGGGGCGCGCGCTGGCGTGCCCGGTTCACGACCCGGCGGGCCAGCCGGCGCAGCGGCGAGTCCTGCGTGTTGCGGCGGCCGTCCCGCTCCTGGGGCGGGTCCTCGACCGTCGGGTTCCAGTAGCGCGACTTCTGCACCGTCGAGGCGTCCGGCTTGTAGAACGGCTCCCGGTAGGACAGGTGCGGACGCTCCCAGGCAATGTCGCGGCGTACGACACGGGCCGGCGTGCCCACCGCGACGCAGTTGTTGGGGATCCTCCCGGTGACCACGGAGCCGTAGCCGATGACGCTGCCCTCGCCGATGTGCCCGCCCGCGAGCACGCTGGACCCGAGCGCCAGCCAGACGTGGTTGCCGATCGTGATCGACTCGGCGGGGTTCACGCGCCTCTCGGTGTGGATGTCGAAGATGGGGTGTCCGTCGTCGGCGCGGATCTGGTTCTGGCTGGCGATCATCACGTCGTGGCCGATCCGCACGGTCACCCCCTCCACGGCGGAGACGATGCACACCCCGGTGCAGGAGACGTTGTTGCCGATCGAGACGGTGGCGTCCTGCCCGACCCGGATGCTCCAGAGCCCGCCCTTGACCTTGCGGTTGTGCCCGATCTCCAGGGTGCCGTTGTCGCAGTCGAAGACCACCTGGAGCTTGTCGATCCTGGCGCCGTCGGCCACCGAGACGCGGTTGTTCCGACCGCGGAAGACGACCTTGACGTTCTTCTCGTAGGTGCCGCTGCAGACGACCTCGTTGCCGTCCTCGTCGGTGTAGGCCTCCAGGCTGGTCAGCGTGTGCACCCTGGCGATCGTAGTGGGACGGCGCGGTGGCCCCGAGCGCACCGCCCGACCCCGGGAGCCGTGGTCCGGTGCCCGGGGGAGGCGGCTACTCGCGGGCCACGCGGACCGCGAGCAGCAGCGCCAGGCAGCTGGCCCCGCCCTGGACCAGGCCGAGGACCGGGACGTCGCGGCCGTAGACGGTGCAGCCGAGGACCACCAGGGTCAGCGCGAGCACCCCACCGGCCCTGGCGCGCGCGCCGGCGGCGACCGCCAGCAGCGCGAGGGCGAGCAGCGGGGCCAGGACCGACCCGGTCAGCCACCCGAGACCGGATCCCGCGTTGTCCATGTAGGAGTGCCGGTCGAGGAGGGTCCCGCCGTCCACCCGGTGCTGGTCGAGATAGACACCCGTCATCACCAGCCCCACCTGACCCGCCAGGACGACCGTCACGGCGTACCCGAGGTAGGTGCGCGCGCCGGCAGGGAGTCCCGCAGCGACCGTCGGCTCGTGCACGACGGCCATCTCAGCGGCCCACCCGGGTCAGGTGCACGATGATCCGCTGCGTGCCGCTGGCGGCGTCGAAGCGCATCGTCCCGCGAGCGCCGACGTAGCGACCGGTGCCTCCGGTGACCGCGAGGTCGAACCGCGGCGTCTGGGCGACCAGCCCGGCCACCTGGAGCGTGCCGTGGGGGATGCGAAGCGTGCCGGTGGCCTCGGAGAGGTGCCGGCGGGCGTCGACACCGATCGCGGTCACGTGGGCGGTGCCGACCAGGTGCCCGCCCCGGTGCAGGGCCTGGGTGAAGGCGACCAGGTCGCCTTGTCCCGGGCCGCCGGAGGAGGGGGGCCCCAGGTCCTCGACGGTCATGTTGCCCCGCTCGTCGGTGGCGACGAACCGGAGCGTCGTCCCGTGCCGGCCGGCCGTGGTCACGTGGCCGTCATGGCGGGCGGCCACCGCCGGGGTGGCGGCGAGCGCGAGGAGCAGTGTGGCCGGCAGGGCCGCGCGGCCCCACCGTCGTGGGTCGGGTGAGAGCTTCATGGTGCCTCCAGGGTCCGGTGCCGGGACGACCCCAGCGACTGCTCCGCGACGCTAGGCCGCCCGCACGGTGCGAGGCGTCGGCTCTCGGGTGGAGCCGCAGGTGGACGTGCGCGGCCGTGTCACCCGCTGGGTGGACGACGGGAGCCGCCGCCACGATCTAACGTTCCGACATGCGTCGTACGCCCTCCGTCACCGACGTGGTCGTGCTCCTCCTCGCGGCCGCCGAGCTGGTGGGGTTGGTGCCGCAGGGGTGGCGAGGTGTGCTGGCCGGGGTCGTCGCGGCCCTGGGGACCCTGGTCCTCCTGCTGCGCGACCGTTGGCCCGTGCAGGCCACGGTGCTGCCCTTCGTCGGGCTGACCGGCGCCCTGGTGCTGGTGCCGCACGAGGCGAGCGTGGTGTTCATCGGCCTGATGGTCACCTTCGGTCTGGTCGGCGCGACCGCGTCCACGCCGGTCGGGGTCGCCGGCTGGGCGACCGGCGAGGTGCTCGTCGTGGTCTCGGCCTACACCTCAGACCCTGGCTCGTGGGCCGCGGACGCAGCACTGACCTCCGTCTTCTGCTCGGTGATGTGGGGCGCCGGCTGGATGGTCGGGCACCGCACCCGACAGGTCACCGTGGCCCGGCTCCGCGCCGAGGCCGCGGAGCTGGCCGGCGAGCTGGCGCTGCGCAAGCAGCGTGACCAGCTGGCCCGGGAGCTCCACGACGTGGTCAGCCACGGGCTCTCGGTCGTCGTCCTGCAGACCTCCGCCGCGCGTACGGTCCTGGCCGACCGGCACGACCCCGAGGACGTCGACCGCCACCTGGCCGCGGTCGAGGACTCCGCGCGCGGCGCTCTGGACGAGATGCGCCGGATGCTGGGCCTGCTCCAGTCCCGGGACCTCGAGGAGGCCAGCGCCCTGGCGCGGCCCTCGCTGGAGGAGGTGCTCGACCGCGCCCGGGGGGCCGGCCTGCGCCTCGAGCCCGCGGTGGACCGGATCGACGACCTCCCCCCGGGGCTGGCGCTCACCGTGCACCGGGTGCTGCAGGAGGCGCTGACCAATGCCGCCAAGCACGCCCCGGGCTCGCAGGTCCGGGTCGGCGTGGCCGTGACCCCGGACCGGGTCGAGGTGGAGGTCGTCGACGACGGCGCCGCCGCGACTCCGTCACGCGACCTCGGCGGTGGCAACGGCCTGCCGGGGATGGCCGAGCGGATCGCGCTGTACGGCGGGTCGCTGCACGTCGCCCCGGAGGAGGGCGGCGGCTTCGTGGTCCGGGCGAGGATCCCGCGCAACGGCCGCCCGGCCCGTGGTGCACTGCCGACGCACCGGGGAGACGGCGCGCGCACCCCAGGGACGTCACCGTGATCCGGGTGCTGCTGGCCGACGACCAGGCCCTGGTGCGAGACGGCCTGCGAGTGATCCTCGAGCGTGAGGACGACCTGCGGGTGGTCGCCGAGGCCTCGGACGGCATGGAGGCTCTGGCCCTGGCCGAGCACGAGCACCCGGACGTGGCCCTCGTCGACATCCGGATGCCCCGACTCGACGGCCTCGCCGCCACCCGCCGCCTGGTGGCGCTCCCGCGGCCGCCGAAGGTGGTGGTGCTCACCACCTTCGACCGCGACGAGTGGGTCTACGAGGCGATGAGGGCCGGGGCGAGCGGCTTCCTGCTCAAGGACATCCGCGGCGACAGGCTGGCCGACGCGGTGCGCACCGTGCTCACCGGCGAGGCACTCCTCGCGCCGAGCCTCACCCGGCGGCTGATCGAGCGCTTCGTCCGGGAGCGCCCGGCGGCGAGCCCCGACTCGGAGTGGCCGGTGTCCCACCTGACCGCCCGTGAGCAGGAGGTGCTGGCGCTGATCGCCGGTGGGCTCTCCAACGGCGAGATCGCCGCGCACCTGGTGGTCGAGCCGTCGACGGTGAAGACCCACGTGCACCGGGTGCTCGCCAAGCTCGGCGCCCGGGACCGTGCACAAGCCGTCGTGGCGGCGTACCAGTCCGGCCTGGTGGAGCCGGGGCGGAGCTGAGGCTCGGCACCACCACGAAGGTGGCGGCGCTGACGAGTCGGCGCCCGGTGACGGTGTGCCGGCGACGCACGGGCCAGGGACCCCCGGGCGGGTCGAGGTCGCAGGCTCACGCTTCCAGGTCGTCGGCGGGCGCGACCAGGCCGCGCTGGAGCGCGAACAGGCTCGCCCCGACCCGGTTCGTGACGCCGATCTTGGTGTAGGTGCGCTCGACGTGGTTGCGCACCGTCTTCTCGCTGAGCACGAGTCGATCGGCGATCGCGCGGTTGCTCATGCCCCGCGCGACGAGCCCGAGGACCTCGGTCTCGCGGGCGGTCAGCGCGTCGTCGCGGCGCACCCGCCGTGGACCCTGGCCCGCCGCAACGAGCACGGCCTCGACGCAACCACCGTCCAGCGCCCCGGCCGCGACCCGTGCCGTCAGCCGCGCTGCGGCCCCCTCGGGGGTGAGCGCCTCCCGGTAGGGCCGCGGTTCCAGGCCCGACCGGTAGGCGACCGCAGCGGCCAGCAGCCTCTCCGGGCGACCCAACGCCTGGGCGCGAAGGCCGAGCGGGTAGCCGGAGCCGTCGAGGTGCTCGTGGTGGCTGCGAGCAACCACCGCGACCCCGTGCAGGGCGGGGATCCGCGACAGCACCCGCTCGGTGAAGTACGGGTGCATCCGCACGCGTTCCCACTCGGCTTCGGAGAGCTTCTGCGGCTTGGACCATGCCAGGTTGGAGACCCCGATCCGGCCGACGTCGTGCAGGTGGCCGGCCAGCCGCACCGTGCTGGTCTCGGCGGCAGCGAGGTCCAGGACCTGCGCGGCCGCGTGTGCGAGAGACGCGACGTTGCGGGAGTGACCGAGTGTGAAGGGACACTTGAGGTCGACGAAGTCGCCGATGGCGCAGACGAGGGCGTCCAGCCCGGCCGCGTCGAGGCGGATCTCGGCGTCCGGCGCGAGGGCGAGCGCGCAGCTCCACAGGTCCTCGTCGGGCGCCGGGATCAACGAGTCCGGGTCGGCGGTGAACGCGTCGACGACCTCCGGCGCGAACTGTCCACCGCGGCGGCTGCGGGCCATCGCCACCGCGCCGTCCACGCCGTACAGGCGGTGGTGGACCTCGGCGATGTCAGCCAGCGAGGCGATGCGCATCTCGACCGGGATGGCCTCCCCCGAGACACCCCGGGGAAGCCCCTGACCGTCGTAGCGCTCGAAGGTGAACGCGAGCGAGCGCTCGACGTCCTCGCCGAACCCGAGGTGCCGCGCGAGTGCGGCAGCGGAGGTGCAGTGGGAGTGGATCATGGTGGCGAGCTGCCCGCGGGCGTCTCGCAACAGCGTCGTGAGCACCCTGGCGCGCCGCCCGACCGGTTCACCCTTGGCGATGTTCCCCAGCAGGAAGCGCAGGTACGGCAACCCGGCCCAGTCGACCAGGTACGCCTCGCGTCGCACCGCGATGTCGTCGCCGAACCAACGGGAGTACTCCTGGGAGTCGGCGTGACAGCCGATCCACATCACCAGGGTCGAGTAGTAGGTCGTGCTCACCTGCTGGCGACTCAGCCCCAGCCGCTCCGCGAGCCGGCAGGCGATGACCGCGGAACGCAGCATGTGCTCGGCGGGCTGTCCCAGCCCGAGGTCGATGGCCACCGACAGGCTGGCCAGCACCTCGACCCTGCGGGGCAGCTGAGGGGTGACCATGACTCGATTCTCTCCCAGGTCCGACGCCTCGGGCTCAGCCGACCTGCGCCGCCCGCCTCCCGGGACGCGCCGCCGTGGTGGGTGCGCACGCCTTGCGGACCATCGCGGGGCGCATCAGCGAGGTCTTGGGCCGGCTCATCGTCAGCACCTCGAGCACCGCGACCGCGGTCGCCGGATCGTGCTGGGCCCGGTCGAGCAACCGGCCGAGGTAGCGCTGCTCCACGCGCTCGCGCCGCGATTGGGGACGGCCGCAGATCGCGTGGTCAGCGGGGACGGAGACCTCCCACGCCTGGTCCGCGATCCGCTCGGCCGCACGGTTGTAACGGCGGGCCCATCCTCGGGTGCCCGACGCCAGGGAGGCACCCAGGGCGGCGGCCTGGCAAGCGGCGACCGTCATGCCCTGCCCGTAGATCGGGTTGAAGGAGCACAGCGAGTCCCCGAGGACGAGCAGCCCGTCGGGGAGCCGGTCGAGCCTGGTGCGTCGGCGGCTCGCAGGGAAGCGGTACGTCGTGACCGCGCCGACGCTCTCGGCACCCCGCAGCGCGTCGACCACGTGCGGAGGGGCCAGCTGCTCGGTGACGGTCCGGATCCCGTCGGGGTCCGGCGACGGGCCGAGGGGCCCGTAGCCCATCACGGTGCAGACGCGCAGGCCACCCTCGTAGCGAGGCAGGTAGAAGCCCAGGCGCCGACCCGGTTGCGGACCCACCACGACGAGGTGCTCCGGCACCGCATCGTCGGGCAGCAGCAACGGCTGGCTGACGTAGCGCACGCCGACGGGCTCCTCCCGCGGCGGCGCCACGGGGTGCCCGAGGTCGAGCAGCCAGCGGTCCAGGTTGCTGGCTCGTCCACTGGCGTCGACGAGCAGGTCGGCGTCCACCGTGCTCGTCGCGGCGCGCTCCGCGTCGGCGACGACCGCTCCGGTGACCCGGGTGCCAGGTCGCCCGGGTCGCCCGGGGGCAAGCCCCACCACCCGGGCATGTGCGCGCAGGTCCACCCGCGGGAGCGCCAGGGTGCGTGCCCGCACCTCGCGCTCGAGCAGTCGGCGAGTGACCAGCAGCGTCATGGCACGCGGCTGCGGCTGGTGGGCGAAGCGTCGACCGAGGGCGCAGAACGACATCTGGGACAGGTCGTCGAGTACCACCGCCCCGGCGTCACGCAACGACGCGGCGAGCCCCGGATAGACCGACTCGAGCACCCGCAGGCCGCGCGGCTGGAGGACGTGGGTGTGGCTGGCCTGCGCCACGCTCCGGTGGCGGGGCTCGTCGGCCTGCGCAGCATCACCCTCGATGATCGTGACCCGTTCGGCGTGCGCGGAGAGGACGGCCGCCGTCACGAGGCCCGCCATGCTGCCGCCGATCACCACCGCGTGCTCCAGGGTGTCGCGGGTCTGCTCAGCCATGACGCCGCGCCCCGGGCACCAGCATGGGCACGCGCCTTCGGTAGTCGCGGTACTGCTCCCCGAAGGCACGCACCAGGTCCTGCTCCTCCAGCTGGATCCCGAGCAGGATGTAGCCGGTGCTCGCCACCGCGAAGAGCAGCCGTCCCGCGGACATCGTCGGTGCCGCCCAGAACGCGAGCAGGAAGCCCAGGTAGATCGGGTGGCGTACCACGGCGTACCAGAGCGGAGTGACGAAGCGGTACGCCGGCAGCCGCCGACCACGCGCGTGCGCCACGACCTGGCGAAGACCGAACAGGTCGAAGTGGTTGATCAGGAAGGTCGAGGACAGCACGGTCAGCCAGCCGGCCAACGACACCGTGACCAGCGCTGCGCGTGCCGCACCCGACACCTCCCAGACCGTGCCGGGCAGCGGACGCCAGCACGCCATCACCAGGGCCAGGCACGTCGTCGCCAAGGCGACGTAGGTGCTGCGCTCGACCGGTGGTGGGACCAGCCTGGTCCACCAGCGCTTGAATCCCGTCCGGGCCATCACGCTGTGCTGAACGGCGAAGATCGTCAGCAGCGACGCGTCCACCACGAGGGCCACGACCGTCGAGCCCAGTGTGCCGCCGTGGTCGACGGTCCGCGGCACCAGTGTGGTGCCTGCGACGACCAGCCGTGCGTCCTCGACGAATGCCACGGCGTAGAGGAACACCACCAGGAAGGCCGCGTAGGCCAGGCAGCCATAGCCGAGAGCTACGGCCCGAGCGGCGACCCTCGGCCGCACCCGATCGATGATGACGGTCATGACGAGGCCTCCCCCACTCTGGCCGGCGCCTCGACGGTGGCCGCGGAGAACCGGGCATGGCCGACGAAGAAGACGCCGCGCTGCGGCAGCCAGAAGTCGCCCAGCCGCGCCTGTTCTGCCAGCGGCGCCAGCTCACCGGCCAGCTCCCCTCGCACCGAGGCGCCACCGCCGAGCACCCGCCAGATCTGCAGCGGCGCGGCCCGGAACCGCGGACCGTTGGGGGTCCTGCCACGCAGCCGGACCCGACCCGAGCGCAGCATGGCGCGCGCCATCGGCGCCATCGAGGCGAGGACCACGGCGCTGTTCCAGGCACCCGGGGGCATCGCCCCACCCATCGAGGTCATCAGGTGGGTCGCCCGCGTGGACCCGAGCTCGATGTGCCACGAGAGCTCCTCGTCGACCGTGACGTCGAGCTGGTGGCCCTCGCGCCACACCACCTCGATGCCGGCAACCTGGACCGCGCGACCCACGGCGCCGAAGTACCGCGGGCAGCTCAGCTCGGGCAGTGCCGTGGTGTAGATGGTCCACCGCCCCTGGGGCGTCCGGTGCCAGACAGCGCGGTAGGCGGGCCCGACCGAGCTCGCCACCATGTCCCGGAAGGCGAGGTAGTGGCCGGTCTCGAACGGGACCCCCATCACGCCGTACCCGGTGAATCGTTCGTCGTCGCCGTCGACGAGGTCGGCCTGCGCCGACCAGTTCGCCACGGCCTGCTGTGGTGTGCTCGGTCTCATGCCCCCAGGCTCCGCGGGGCACGACGCAGAGTCGTGAGGCATCCGCCTCAATCAGCCGCCCGTCAGCGGGCTCACGGCCGCGGCGTGGCAGCCGGGCTCAGAGCTTCGCGACGTAGACCGTGCTCGCCGACTCACCGCCGGTCAGCGGGTTGGCGAACGAGACCACGTGCGTCGCGCTCTCCTCGAAGACCTCCTCGAGCACAGCCTCGAAGTCCGGGTCCGGCGGGTCGTCGGACCACAGCCCGAAGACGCCTCCCGGAGCGAGGACGGCAGCCAGCCGCGCCAGCCCTGCGGCGGTGTAGAACGCACCGTGGCTGGGGTGCAGGAGGTTCTGTGGCGAGTGGTCGACGTCGAGCAGCACGGCGTCGTACGACGCTCGCGGGGTCTGCGCGGACGCCACCAGCGCGAAGAAGTCTCCGTGGACGAGCTCGCAGCGCGGGTCTGCGGCCAATCCCGCGGTGTCGGGCAGCAGGTCGCGGCGGTGCCAGTCGATGACGGCCTCGACCGCCTCGACCACCTGCACCTGCCGGACCCGCTCGTCCTGCAGGGCCGCGCGCAGGGTGTAGCCCAGGCCGAGCCCGCCGACGAGCACGTGCAGGTCCCCACCGGCGTCGCCGACACGCGCCAGGCCCAGGTGCGCCAGCTCCTGCTCGACCACGGTGAACAGGCTCGACATCAAGAACTCGTCGTCGATCTTCACCTCGTAGACGTCCTGGTGCACGACGGGGTCATGGCGGCGGCGCAGGCTGATCACCCCGATCGGGGTGTCGGTGGCGTCGAGCTCCTCGATGCGCAGGGCCATCGCGTCTCCGTCCTGGTCGCCGGCTCGCCCCCGCGTCCGGGGAGGAGTCCGCGAGCAGGGTATGCCCCGCCGCCGTCGGGACGAGTGAGCTTGCTTTGCCGACACCATGTCGATAATGTTCCCGACATGGTGTCGTCTCCCTGTCGGGCGCGGTAGAGCGATGTTCCTGGCGCTGCGAGAACTCTCCTTCGCGCGCGGTCGCTTCGCCCTGATGGGTGTGGTCGTCGCTCTCATCGCGACCCTGATGGTGCTGCTCAGCGGCCTGTCGGTCGGACTGGTCAACGACGGCGTCTCCGGCCTCCAGCGCCTCCCCGTCACGGCCCTGGCCTTCCAGCACGGCGTCAGCAAGGACGCCGCGTTCACACGCAGCGTCGTCGACTCCGCCGCGGTCGCGACCTGGAGCGAGCAGCCCGGCGTCGCCCGGGCGGCGCCGTTCGGCACCACCCTGGTCAACACCCACACCACGGAGGGCGTCGAGGTGGACCTCGCGCTCTTCGGTGTCGAGGTCGGCTCGTTCCTGGACCCCGCTGTGGCCGAGGGGTCTCGGGTCGCCGGTCCCGGTCAGGTGGTCGTCAGCCCGACCGCCATCGAGAAGGGGGTCAAGATCGGGGACACGCTCGTCCTCGAACCGGCCGGGACTCGCCTGAAGGTCGTCGGGGTGCTGAAGCAGCAGAACACCTTCGGCCACGTTGACGTGGGCTACCTCCCGCTGCGCACCTGGCAGGAGATCCATGCCGGGGTGCGGGCCGGTGACGTCGTCCCCGACCGCGTCTACCAGGAGATCACCGCCGTCGGGGTCCGCGCCACGAACGGCGCCGACCTCGACCTGGCAGCGGGCGACAGGGCCGCCGGCACCACGTCGATGACGCTCGAGCAGTCCTTCGGAGCCTCGCCTGGCTACACCGCGGAGACGTCGACGCTGATGCTGATCCGGGCCTTCCTCTACGCCATCTCCGCACTGGTGGTCGGCGCGTTCTTCACGGTGCTGACCATCCAGCGCAAGGAGGAGATCGCGGTCCTGCGTGCGATGGGTGCGAGCACGGCGTACCTGCTGCGGGACAGTCTTCTGCAGTCGGTGGTGCTGCTGGTGCTGTCTGCGGGCGCCGGCATCGCCGTCGGTCTCGCGGCAGGAGCAGCCATCTCCTCCACCCCGATGCCGTTCGCTCTGGAGGTCGGACCGATCGCGAGTGCGGCAGCACTGCTGATCGCCCTCGGCGTGACCGGTGCTGGGGTCGCCGTCCTGCGCATCACCCGCGTCGACCCGCTCACTGCCCTCGGAGGTAGCCGATGACTGCCGTCCTGTCCCTGTCCGAGGTCACCTTGATGCATGGGGATGGCGAGGAGACCGTGACCGCGCTCGACCAGGTCGACCTGGAGGTCGCCCCCGGCGAGCTGGTCGCCGTCGTCGGCCCCTCCGGAGCCGGCAAGTCCAGCCTGCTGGCGGTCGCGGGGGCGCTGACAAGGCCCACGTCCGGCTCCGTGCGGCTCGGAGACGTCGACCTCACCACGGCCAGCGACCGCGAGCTCACGGCGGTCCGCAGGAAGCAGATCGGCTTCGTCTTCCAGAGCGGGAACCTGATCCCGGCGCTCACCTGCCTCGACCAGCTGCGCCTGCCACTCACCTTCGCCAGGGTGGCCTCTCCCCGCGATCCACGTGCCCTCCTGGCCGAGGTAGGCATGGAGCAGCGGGCCGACCGTCGTCCCCACCAGCTCTCCGGCGGGGAGCGGCAGCGAGTCGGCATCGCCCGCGCGCTGGTCACTCGGCCGCAGGTGCTGCTGGTCGACGAACCCACCGCAGCCCTGGATCGCCGGCGCAGCCAGGAGGTGGTCGCACTCATTGCCCGCGAGGCCCACGACCACGGTGTCGCGACGGTCATGGTCACCCACGACCACGGTGTCCTGCATCATTGCGACCGGGTGCTCGAGATGGTCGACGGGCGTCTGGCCGTGGCAGAGGCACAGCAAGGCTGAACCCGAGCGCCCGGCGGACCACCATCGGGGAAGGAGGGACGGGGTGCCCCGCATCGACGCGCCGACCGTGGCCGAGCACCACGTCCGTCAACGACGCGCCCTCCTCGACGCCGCCCGCGGGCTGCTTGCCGAGACCGGGCAGGTCCCCGCCATGGCGGCCGTCGGGAACCGCGCCGGACTGGCCCGCACCAGCGTCTACCAGTACTTCACCTCCGTGGAGGAGCTGTTGGCTGCCGTCGTGGCCGACGTGTTCCCGGACTGGTCAGGTCAGGTGCTCGCCCAGGTCGAGGCGGCGGCGACCCCCGCCACCCGGGTCTGGGCGTACGTCGAGGCCAACGTCGCGCTCTTCGCCAGCTCCGAGCAGGCGGTCGCGCGTGCGCTGACCCGGGTCGTGGGCCCGGACGTCCTTCGCGGACCGATGGAGCAGTTCCACGCCGAGCTCCAGGTCCCCCTGCGCCAAGCGCTCACCGACTTCGGTGAGCCAGAGCCCGACGAGATGGCCGCCCTGGTCGACTCACTGATCATCAACGCCTCCCAGCCCCTCGGCGACCCGGCCTCCCGCAAGGCCCAGGACGTCGCGCTGGCCCGCCTGCGCCGCCTGCTGGGTGCCTACCTCGAGCTGTCCCCGGACCTCAACGGCTGACGGGGGTCGGCCCGCCCGCCCCCGCTCAATGGCCTGCCGCTGACTGCTTGACGGAACGGGAGAACAAGGAGCACATTTTCGCGATGCCTGAACTCTCAGCCCTCTCCAAGTACGAGCTCCGTGCCCGGCTTGCCCCCGGCATGCTGGCGCTGCTGCCCGTCGGGGTGGTGGTGCTCGCTTTCGGGCTGAAGTCCGATCCCGTCATCGCCGGTCTCTCCTCGCTCCTGGTCACCTTCGGCGGGCCGTTCGCGCTGGTGGCCGTCGTCGGGAACCTGGGCCGGTCGGTCGAACCGGCGCTGTGGAAGCGGTGGGGTGGTCCGCCGACGGCACAGGTGCTGCGAGGTCACGGTGGGACCGAGTCGGATTCCCAGCGAACTGCCTGGCGTGCTGCGATCACCAGCGTGACCGGGGTGCGGCTTCTTCCGGAGGAGGACGAGGTGGCGCAGCCCGTGCTGGCCGAGGAGCAGATTGCGACCGCCGTGAGCTCCATCGTGTACCTGGGCTACGGGGATCGAGAGGACCATGATCCGGCTGTTGTCGCTGAGAACGCCGCCTACGGCTTCGAGCGCAACCTCTACGCGTGTCGCTGGGTCGGCCGCTTGATCTGTCTCGGCTGCTTGGTCGGCACGGTGGCTGCTGGGGCGATCCAACAGCGGTTGGCCACCCTCGACGTGGGCATCTCGGTGGCTCTCCTCGTCCTCATCGCCATCGGGTGGTGGCTCGTGCCGTCAGCGGAGCGGACGAAGGCAGCCGGCTTGCGGTATGCACGCAAGCTCATGCAGGCGGTGACTCACCTGGCCGCTGGAAGGACGCCCTAGGGACGGCTGTCCCTCGCCATCGAGGTAGACCGAGCCATGGCCGACATCGTCGTCCAGAAACCAGGATTCGCCCCCACACTGGGCGCCACCCGGCTCGCCGACGTGCTCTACGGCACGCTGAGCCCAGCCGGGCTGGGGTGGTGCGGCCTGGGGTCGGTGACCCTGCGCCGCCGCACGCCCGACTCAGCCGACTGCTGCCGGCTCAGCTCGTGCCACCATGCTGCGCGTCAGCAGGAAGCCGGTGCTGGAGGAGGCGAGCATCCCGACTCCCATCGCCACTCCGGGGTCGAGTCCGCTGGCGGACAAGCCCGCAGCGACCAGGCCCGCCAGGATCTGCTGAAGTCCTCCCAGCAACGCCGCGGCCGATGCCGCGGCGTGAGGGAACGGGTCGAGCGCAATGGCCACCGCGTTGCTGTTGACCGGGATGATCGTGGACACCGCCACGGCCACCATCGGAAGGAAGACCGGGAACGGCGCCGCCGCAACGGCAGCGAGCAGGACGCCCAGGGCACCCAACAGCTGCACCAGCAGAGCACGTTGGAGCACCCACGCCGGTGACCGGTGCGCCAGGAGCAGCCGGTTGAGCTGCCCGCCTGCGGCGATGCCGACCGCGAGGCCGGCGAAGACCAGAGCGAACCCCCACTCCGGCAGCCCATAGCCGTCCATGACCACCCGCGGAGAGAACGAGATGTAGGCGAAGAGCGCGATGCTGCCCAGCGCCGAGACCGCCGCAGGTCGCCCGAACTCCGTCGACCTCACGATGGTGCCGAACGTCCGCAGCGCACCCGCGATCCCGTGGCGGGACCGTCGCTCCACCTGCAGCGTCTCGTCCATCGCCACGACCCCGGCCAGACACAACACCCCGAAGCCCGCCAGCAGCAGGAACATCGCGTGCCACCCGCCCCAGGTCAACATCAGCCACCCGAGCAGCGGCGCGAGCACCGGCGCCAGCATGAAGGTGAGCAGCACGGCGCCCAGCGCCTTGGCGAGCTCGCGTCCGCTGAGCAGGTCGCGCAGCACCGCTCGCGCGATCACGATGCCCGATGATCCCCCCAGCGCCTGCACCGCGCGCAAGCCGATCATCACGGGCAGTGAGGGGGTCAGCGCGATGGCGATCGACGCGAGGCTGAACACCACCACCCCGACCATGAGCGGTCGCCGGCGGCCGTACCGGTCCGACAGCGGGCCCCACAGCACCTGTCCGACACCGAGACCCAGCAGGGCAGCGGAGAAGGTCAGCTGCACCTCGCCGGTGGTGGTGTCGAAGTCTGCGGCGATCTGCGGGAACGCCGGGAGGTAGAGGTCCAGTGACATGGGTCCGAACGCGGTGAGCGCAGCGAGCAGCGCGATCAACCGCCATGAAGGCCCCGCCGTCGTCACCTCCCCACCTCCCTCGCCACCGCTGGTCCCTGGCTTCCCGGTTGAGACATGCGGGGCCGTTGGAGGCAACACTGACACCCAGTGGTTCCCTCCAGTGTGAGCCGCACTTCTCGGCGATCCGGCGCGAGGGCGGTCGAAAGAGCTGGTAGCGGCGCCGGACCGCCGCCAAAGCCCCAGGTCAGCGCACTTGGGGCTGTGGTGCGCAAGGGGAGTTGAACCAGAGGGACCTGACGCTCCGATTCGTCGTTTCGCAGGCCCGAGGCGGTCTTCCCGCTTCTGTTCTGTCCCGTTGAGCACCGTTTCCAGATGGGGAGTACTACACGAGGTAGCACCAGCGCGATCTTGAGTTGATTCCGGCGGAGTCCGCCGGGTGAGGCGTAGATGAGCGACGATCGGCCGGATGTCGAGCGAGTGGGGAAGTCGTCCGACCTCGCGACACTCGACGCTGGCATCGGCGGTGTGTCACCGCCGATCACCGCAGAGGAGGCGACCGGCTAGCACCGCCATCCACACGATCTCCTCAGCACGTCCAGGATCCCGAAACCGGGTCCCCGCCATCCAGCGCCGTGCCCGTGAAGGACCCGGTGGACTCGTCCCGCTCGCCGGTGACGTCCGAGACGATCGTGGTCACACCACCGTGCGTGATCGTCACGGTGGCGTCGGTTGAGTCGATAGTGCCTGGTGTGGTGGGGAGGATGAACCCGGCGTAGTCCGGCTTGGCGCCGCTGAAGTCGGGCGAGACAACTGCGCCGGCATTGAGCACGAAGTACCCGCCGGAGGTTTCGCACGTGCCCCCGCCGATCTCCCCGCTGCTGTCGCCGATCTCGAAGGTCAGCGTGGCCGTCCCGTCACAGAAGACCCGCAGGACGCCTTTCTCGCCCTCGGCGTCTCCGCAGTCCGAGGAGGACGGCGCCCCGGCGCTCGTCGAGGCGGCGCCGGCTGCTCCTTCGCCTTCAGCAGCGGTGTCTCCGTCTCCAGACGAGCAGGCACCTGCGAAGAGCACGAGCATCGCGACAACGACGACTGGTCTGAGCATCCGGCTCACCTCGCACAACTGCTCGACCGAACATCCCCATCATAGAGCCCGTTGCGGCAGCCCCGTGCTACCTCGTAGGCACGGAAGTGGCCCACTCATGGACAAAGCCCCAGGTCAGAAGACCTGGGGCTGTGGTGCGCGAGGGGGGAGTTGAACCCCCACGCCCTCTCGGGCACACGGACCTGAACCGTGCGCGTCTGCCTATTCCGCCACTCGCGCCTGAAGCGGACGTAAGGCTATCCCACGCGGTCTCACCCACCCAAACCGGCCGTCGGGGCGACGCCGGCGCCCGCTACCATCGCAGGACGCCCGCTCGGGCCCGATGCCCGGAGGCCCGCGCGGGCGAGCACCATCGCGCACCACGAACGCCACAGCACCGACCGACGACCGCCCGGACCACCACCCACCCGACGGACCCCGAGGGGAGGCACCATGAGCGCACTCCAGCGTTTCGAGAGCCGGCTCGAGCAGCTCATCTCCGGTGTCTTCGCCCGGACCTTCCGCAGCGCCGTGCAGCCGGTCGAGATCGCCTCGGCGCTGAACCGGGAGATCGACAACTCCGCGCAGATCCTCAGTCGCGACCGCCGGCTGGTGCCCAACAACTTCCACGTCGAGCTCTCCGAGACCGACCACGAGCGGCTCGGAGGGCTGGGTCCGCAGCTGACCCGCGAGCTGACCGAGATGCTGCGCGAGCACGCCGCCGAGCAGTCCTACGTCTTCACCGGACCGGTCAGCATCACCCTGGAGACCACCGAGGAGCTCACCACCGGTCGGTTCCGCGTGCGCAGCCGCTCGCAGGCCAGCTCCAGCCTGGCCGGCGGCGACCCCACCGACACCGCCGTACGCCGCGCCACCGCGACGCTCGAGCTCAACGGGGAGCCACTTCCCCTCGCACCTCCGGGCATCGTGATCGGCCGGGGCAACGACGCCGACCTGCGCATCGACGACCCCGGTGTCTCGCGCAAGCACATCGAGATCCGCGTCGAGGAGGCCCAGGATGCCGGCGGCCCACCACGGATCACCGTCCACGACCTCGGCTCCACCAACGGTGTCTCGGTCAACGGCAAGCGAGTCGAGAAGGCCACGCTGGCCGATGGTGCGACGATCAGGATCGGCAACACGACCATGTCCCTGCGCCTGAGGTCAGGCGCCGCACACGAGGGTGACTGAGGCTTGTCCGAGCTGACCCTGGTCCTGATCCGGTTCGCCTACCTGGCGATCCTGTGGATCTTCGTGCTCTCCTGCATCTCGGTGATCCGCTCCGACATGTTCGGGGCCAGGGTGGCCCGGCAGGACTCAGGCCACGGCCAGTCGCGCCAGGAGCGGCGTCCCCGAGGCAAGCAGCAGAAGGCGTCCCGTCCCAGGCGCGGGGTGCCCACCCAGGTGGTCATCGTGGAGGGCGGCAACCAGGGCGAGGCGGTGTCGCTGGACGAGGCGCCCCTGCTGATCGGGCGCGGCAACGACGCCGCCATCCGGCTCGACGACGACTACGTCTCCACCAAGCACGCCCGCATCGGCAGCTCGGGTGACCAGTGGTACGTCGAGGACCTCGGCTCGACCAACGGCACCTACGTCGGCAGCAGCCGCATCTCCCAGGCCACCGCGCTCCAGCTCGGCACCCAGATCCGCATCGGCAAGACGATCCTGGAGCTGCGCAAGTGAGGCTTCGCTACGCGGCGCTGTCGGACGTGGGGCGGGTCCGCCGTGACAACCAGGACTCCGGGTACGCCGGACCGCATCTGCTCGCCGTCGCCGACGGGGTGGGCGGCTCGGCCCGAGGCGACATCGCGAGCAGCGCCACCGTGGAGGTGCTCCGTCGTCTCGACCGGGACCCCGGTGAGGACATGCTCGGCGCGCTGGCCGGCGCGATCCACCGCAGCCACGACCGCATCGCCGGGCTGGTCAACGAGAGCCCCGAGATCGAGGGCACCAGCACGACGGTGACGGCCGTGGTCTTCGACGGGGAGTCCCTCGGCGTCGGCCACGTGGGCGACAGCCGGGGCTACCTGCTCCGCGACGGCACCCTCTCCCAGCTCACCACCGACCACACGTTCGTGCAGAGCCTGATCGACGAGGGCCGCATCACCGAGGACGAGGCCCGGGTGCACCCGCACCGCAACCTGATCCTCCGCGCCGTGGACGGCGTGCACGAGCCCGAGCCCGACGTGTTCACCCTCGAGGCGGCCCCCGGCGACCGCATCCTGCTCTGCTCCGACGGCTGCTCGGGGTCCCTGTCCGACGACGACCTCGCCGGCCTCCTCGCCGCCGGCTCGCTCGAGGAGACGGCCACGGCGCTGGTCCGGGCCTCCCTGGAGGCGGGCAGCACCGACAACGTCACGGTGGTGCTCGCCGACGTGGTCGACGACGCGGTGGCCGGCCCGGGGGACGGGCCGGGGGACGGGCCGGGGGACGGCTCGGCGGACACCGGCGCGGGTGCGCTCGCCCCGGTGGTGGTCGGCGCCGCCGCGCAGGCCCCCCGTCGCAAGGGGATCGGCGCCGGCCGGGCGGCCCGCACCACCGACACCGGGGAGCTGGACCCCGTCGAGGACTCCGCCGGTGAGGACGAGGTCGACCCCGAGGAGATGCGCTACGCCCCCCGCCCGCCGCGACGGTTCGCCTGGCTACGCCGCCTGGCCGTGGTCGCCGTGGTCGTGCTGCTGGCCGCGGTCATCGGGATCGCCGGCTACAAGTGGTCGCAGGTTCAGTACTACGTCGCCAGCGACGGCGACTCCGTCGCGGTGTTCCGCGGCATCGAGGCCGACCTGCCCGGCATCACCACCCACCGCGTCGAGGAGACCAGCGAGCTGAAGCTGGCCGACCTGCCGGACTACAACGCACGGCAGGTGCGCGACGGCATCAGCGCCGACAGCCTCGAGGACGCGCGCGGCATCGTCACCCGTCTGGAGCGGCTGGCGCTGTGCCCGGAGCCGGTCACCCCCAGCCCCGGCGCGACGCCCGGCAGCAGCCCGGGGGCCACGACCAGCCCCACCCCGAAGCGCACCCCTCGTGCCGGTGCGAGTGCCGCGGCCACACCGAACGCGTCGCCGTCGCCCTCCCCCACCCCCGACGTGTGCGCCGAGGTCCCATGACCAGCGCGCGCATGAACCCCCAGGCCGCCCAGGGCCTGATGGGCTTCGTCCACCGGCGCCGCCGCGGCGCCGAGCTGGTCCTGCTGCTGCTCAGCCTGGTGGTCGGGATCGGCGCCTACGCCGCCGTCGGCTTCGGCGTCGACGGCGAGGCGCCGGTCGACCTGTTCACCTACGGCGCCTGGCTGGCGGTCCTGGTGATCGGCTGCCACGTCGTCATCCGGGTCTTCGCGGCGTACGCCGACCCGATCCTGCTGCCGATCGTCTCCGCCCTCAACGGTCTCGGCCTGGCGATGATCCACCGCATCGACCTGGCCAACCAGGCGCGCAACGCCGAGGCCCGCACCTTCGCCGGCACCCAGCTGGTCTGGATGACGATCGGGGTGGCGCTCTTCGTCGCGGTCATCGTGCTCCTGCGTGACCACCGCCGGCTGCAGGCGTTCACCTACACCGCGGGGCTCGCCGCGATCGTGCTGCTGCTGCTGCCGCTGCTGCCCGGGATCGGCCGCAACATCAACGGCGCGCGGATCTGGATCCACGTCGGTCCGATGAGCTTCCAGCCCGGCGAGATCGCCAAGCTGCTGCTCGTGGTCGCCTTCGCCGGCTACCTCGTCCAGCACCGCGACGCGCTCGCGCTGGCCGGACGCCGCTTCTTGTTCGTCGACCTTCCCCGCGGTCGTGACCTCGGTCCGATCCTGGCGATGTGGCTGGTCTCCCTGGGCATCCTGGTCTTCCAGAACGACCTCGGGTCATCGCTGCTCTTCTTCGGCCTGTTCCTGGTGATGCTCTACGTCGCCACCGAGCGGCCGGGGTGGCTGCTGGTCGGCGGGAGCCTGTTCGGCGTCGGTGCCTACTTCGGCTACCTGACGCTGGGCCACGTGCAGCTGCGCGTGCAGGCCTGGCTGGACCCGTTCAACCCGGACGCGAACGCCTACCAGATCGTGCAGGGGCTCTACGGCATGGCCTGGGGCGGCCTCGTCGGCCGCGGGCTGGGTCAGGGCAACCCGCAGATCACGCCCTACTCCTACTCCGACTTCATCTTGCCCTCGCTGGGTGAGGAGCTCGGGCTCACCGGGGTGATGGCGATCATCCTGCTCTACGGCATCCTCGTGGAGCGCGGTCTGCGCACCGCCCTGATCTGCCGAGACAACCTCGGCAAGCTGATGGCCGCGGGTCTCGCGGTCGTCTTCGCCCTCCAGGTCTTCGTGGTCGTCGGCGGCGTCACCAAGCTGATCCCGCTGACCGGGCTGACCACCCCGTTCCTGTCCTACGGCGGCTCCAGCCTGGTGGCCAACTGGGCGATCATCGCCCTGCTGCTGCGCATCTCCGACCATGCCCGCCGGCCTCCGCCGGAGCTGGTGGAGCCTGGCGAGGGCTACGACGCCGACGCCACGCAGGTGGTGCGCATCCGATGAACCGGCCCATCCGCAACCTCTCGATCGCCTGCATGCTGCTGTTCCTGGCCTTGCTGGTCAACGCCAGCTACGTGCAGTACTGGAAGGCCGACGACCTCACCTCGCTCTCCCAGCACCCGGACAACAAGCGGGTCCGCGACGCCGAGTTCTCCCGCGAGCGGGGCGCCATCCTGGTCCACGGCAAGGCGGTGGCCGAGAGCAACGCCTCCGACGACGCCTACAAGTTCCAGCGCGAGTACCCCCAGGGCGAGGAGTACGCCCACCTCACCGGCTACTTCTCCCGCGACTGGGGTCTCGGTGGTGTCGAGGCATCGCAGAACTCCATCCTCTCCGGCAGCGACTCCAAGCTGTTCGTGAACCGGGTGATCGACCTGGTCGGCAACGAGTCCCCCAAGGGAGGCAGCGTCACCCTCACCGTGGACCCCGACGCGCAGAAGGCGGCGTACGACGGCCTCAAGGCGCTGGGCGACAACGTCCAGGGAGCCGTGGTCGCCATCGAGCCCCGCACCGGGAAGATCCTGGCGATGGTCTCCAGCCCGAGCTACAACCCCAACCGCCTGGCCAGCCACGACTTCACCGCGGCCGGCAAGGCCAAGAGGCAGCTGGAGAAGGCCAAGCTGGGCCCGTTGAACAACCGGGCCATCGAGGAGGTGCTGCCGCCGGGGTCGACCTTCAAGCTGGTGACCGCCGCCGCGGCGCTGGACTCCGGTCAGTACAACCCGGACACGAAGGTGCCCGGAGGCGCCAGCCTCGACCTGCCGCTGACCACCAAGGACCTCGTCAACGAGAACCGCGGCTCCTGCGGCGGCGACCAGATCACCTTGACCAAGGCCCTCCAGGTCTCCTGCAACGTCTCCTTCGGCGCGGTGGGGCTGAAGATCGGCGACGACGCCATCCGCGCCACCGCCGAGAAGTTCGGCTTCGGCAAGCGCGTCTTCACCGACCTCGACGACGCGCTCACCCGGCAGGCGGTGAGCCGCTTCCCCGAGAACCCCGACAAGCCGCAGACCGCGCTCTCCGCGATCGGCCAGTTCGACGTCGCTGCCACGCCGCTGCAGATGGCCATGGTCGGGGCGGGCATCGCCAACGACGGGGTGGTGATGAAGCCCTACCTCGTCGACGAGATCAAGTCCCCCAAGCTCGAGACCATCGACAGCACCGCTCCCGAGCCGATGCCGGACCAGCCGGCGATGAGCTCCGCGTCCGCGCGCGACCTGCGCCAGATGATGGTCGCCGTCGTCGACGGCGGCACCGCCACGACCGCACAGATCCCCGGGGTCAAGGTCGCCGGCAAGACCGGCACCGCCCAGAGCGCACCCGACCGGCCGCCGTACGCCTGGTTCGTCTCGTTCGCACCGGCCGACACCCCCGCGGTCGCCGTGGCGGTGCTGGTCCAGGACGCGGGGGTGGCGCGCGACCAGATCTCCGGCAGCGGCCTGGCCGCGCCGATCGCCAAGGCCGTGATGGAGGCGGTGATCGGCAAGTGAGCGACATGCGTCCCGACTCCGGCGAGCGCTACGAGCGTCTCGACCTGATCGCCACCGGCGGCATGGGGCAGGTCTGGCGTGCGCGCGACACCGTCCTGGGGCGTGAGGTGGCGGTCAAGGTGCTCAAGAACGAGTACGCCCACGACCCGACCTACCGGGCCAGGTTCGCCGACGAGGCCCGCAACGCCGCCGGACTGCACCATCCCGGCATCGCCGCCATCTTCGACTACGGCGTCCTGGAGGAGGGCGAGACGCCGTACCTCGTGATGGAGCTCGTCGAGGGCAAGCCGCTCTCGGAGCTGCTGGCCGACGGCCGCCCCGTCGACCCCGAGCAGGCGCGACTGCTGGCACTGCAGGCCGCCGAGGCGCTGGCCGTCGCGCACCGGGCCGGCGTCGTGCACCGCGACGTGAAGCCGGCCAACCTGCTGGTCACCCCCGACGGCCGGGTGAAGATCACCGACTTCGGGATCGCGCGTGCCACCGGCGCGGCGGGCTACACCCAGACCGGCCAGATCCTCGGCACCCCCCACTACCTCTCCCCCGAGCAGGCACGCGGCAACACCGCCACCGCCGCCAGCGACGTCTACGCCGTCGGGGTGCTGCTCTTCGAGTGCCTGGCCGGCCACCGGCCCTTCGACGCCGACACCCCGATCACCACGGCGCTGGCGCACCTCCAGCAGGAGATCCCCCCGCTGCCCGACCACGTGCCCCCGGGCCTGGCCGCGGTCGTGCGGCGCGCCATGGCCAAGGACGCCCAGGAGCGCTACGCCGACGGAGCGGAGCTGGCCGCCGCGCTGCGGGAGGCGCCGTCCGCCGGCGCCGCGGCCGCGCCTCCCCCCGCCGACACCCAGGTCATCGGTGCTCCCATGGCCGCGCCGGTGGCAGCAGCGGCCACCGCGGTCACCCCGGCGAACGCGGCCACCCCCACCGGCACCGGCTCCCTGGACGCTCCGCCGGACATCGCCGACACACCGGGGACCCGGGTCACCACGACACGGGAGCGGTCCGGCCGCTGGCCGCTCTACGCGGCAGGCGCCCTGGTGCTTCTCGTCCTGGTCCTCCTGCTGGTCACCCACCCGTGGACCGGGAGCGGCTCGGGCACCGACCCCGGCAACGACGCCGGCACCGCCACGCCCAGCGCCGAGACGGTGACCGTGCGCGCCGCGGACTACATCGGCAAGCCGGTCGAGGACGCCCGTGCTGCGCTGGAGGACAAGGGGCTGAAGACCACCACCGACCAGGTGGACAACTCCGGGGACCACGAGGCCGGCACCGTCGCCGACCTCAGCCCGACCGGGGAGCTGGACCCGGGCACCACCGTGACCCTGCAGGTGTGGGGTGCGGCCCCCGACCAGGGCGGGGGCTCGGGGCCGGACACGCCGACACCGACCCAGGCCCCGCAGACGCCCTCCCAGAGCGACAGCCCGGGCAACGGGCCTCCGTCCAGCACCCCCAGTTCGGGCAACCAGTCCACCACCCCCGGGGCCTCGGGCCAGTCCCCCGCGACCGGCGCCACCAAGAACGCGGGCTCCACCAAGAACGCGGGCTCCACCAAGATCCCGGGCACCGGTCGCGGCGCCGGCACGACGAAGCAGCCTGGTCCGGGCAAGACCCCCGGTGCCGGCACGAAGAAGGGAGACTGAGTCCTCGATGAGTGAACCGCACCGGATCGGCGACCGCTACGAGGTCGCCGAGCTCCTCGGACGCGGTGGCATGGCCGAGGTCCGCAAGGGCACCGACGTGCGCCTGGGTCGGACGGTGGCGATCAAGCGTCTGCGCACCGACCTCGCCAGCGACGCCACCTTCCAGGCGCGGTTCCGACGCGAGGCCCAGTCGGCGGCATCGCTGAACCATCCGGCGATCGTGTCGGTCTACGACACCGGCGAGGAGATGTCGACCGACGGCAGCAACGTCGCCCAGCCCTACATCGTGATGGAGTACGTCGCCGGCCGCACCCTGCGCGACATCCTGCGCGAAGGTCGCAAGATCCTGCCCGAGCGTGCCCTCGAGATCACCTCCGGGGTGCTGGCCGCGCTCGACTACAGCCACCGGGCCGGGATCATCCACCGCGACATCAAGCCCGGCAACGTGATGCTGACCCCCTCCGGCGACGTGAAGGTGATGGACTTCGGGATCGCCCGCGCGGTCTCCGACGCCTCGAGCACCATGACCCAGACCGCGGCGGTGGTGGGCACGGCGCAGTACCTCTCCCCGGAGCAGGCCCGCGGGGAGAACGTCGACTCCCGCTCCGACGTCTACTCCACGGGGTGCCTGCTCTACGAGCTGCTGACCGGACGCCCGCCGTTCGTCGGCGACAGCCCCGTGTCGGTGGCCTACCAGCACGTGCGTGAGCAGGCCCAGCCCCCGTCGAGCCTGGACGAGGAGCTGACCCCCGAGCTCGACGCGATCGTGATGAAGTCGCTGGCCAAGGACCTCGGGGACCGTTACCCGAGCGCGGCCGCGATGAAGGCGGACATCGACCGCTACCTCGCCGGTCGCCCGGTGCAGGCCCCCGCGGTCGCCGCGGCCCCGGCCACGGCGTTCATCCCACCCGACACCCCGACCCAGTCGACCCGCGTGGTCCACCAGCTGGAGGAGGACGAGGAGCCCGAACGCAAGCAGCGCGGGCCGTTCATCTTGCTGGTGCTCCTCCTGGTGGCGCTCGTGGCCGCGGCGCTGATCTTCGGGCCCAAGCTGTTCAGCTCCGCGCCCGACCAGCAGTCGGTGCCCACCGTCACGGGCCTGACCCGGGCCCAGGCCGAGCGCGCGATCACCGACAGCGGTCTCTCGGTCGGCGAGGTGTCCACCGCAGCCAGTCAGGACGTTGCCAAGGGTCGGGTGATCTCCCAGCAGCCCCAGGCCGGCGACCTGGTGGCCCCCAAGGACCAGGTCGACTTCGTGGTCTCCACCGGCAAGCCCCAGGTCTCCCTGCCCGACGTGGTCGGCCAGGACAAGAACGCGGCAGCCGACCAGCTGCGCGGCGAAGGGCTGCGGGTGGTGCTCACCCAACGCAACGTCGACGACCCCAAGGACCAGGTCGTGGAGATGCAGCCACCGGCGGGCACCGAGGTCAGCGACGGTTCCAAGGTCACCCTGTTCTGGTCCGACGGCCCCGAGCAGGTCCCCGACGTCGTCGGGAAGACCGAGGACGCCGCCACCAAGGCCATCGAGAAGGCGGGCTTCAAGGTCAGCCGGGTCACCGACTCCTCCACGGAGGCCAAGAAGGGCACGGTGCTGCAGCAGAGCCCCGACCCCGGCCAGACCCTCGACTCGGGCAGCACGGTGACGATCGTGGTCTCCACCTACGAGAAGCCGACCACACCTTCGCCCACACCCACACCCACGTCGACTCCGACGGCCACCACCAGCCCGAGCCCGAGCCCGTAGCCCCGGCTCTCGGCGGCCGGGTGCGAGCACACCCGGCTGTGCCCGGCTCGGTCAGTCCCGGTCGACGTCGGTGCTCGGCTGGGCGGTGGCGTAGCGCAGGTTGCTGGCGCCGCCGTACGCCGGCATCGTGACGTCCTCGCTCAGCGTCACCTTGTAGCCGAGATTGTGCGCCGTGACGTAGGTCTTGTAGCCCGCGATGTAGTCGCTGGTGTCCAGGGCGTTCTGGAGCGCGGTGAGATCGCCGATGGCGGTGATCTTGTAGGGCGGGGCGTAGGGCACGCCGTGGAGCACGACGGTGTTGCCGACGCACTTGATGCCGGTGGTGCTGATCACCCGCTGGTTCTGCACCGTCATCGCCTCCGCGCCGCCGCTCCACAGGGCGTTGACCACCGCCTGGATGTCCTGCTGGTGGACCACGAGCTGGTCGGCGGGCACATCACCCTCTTTCACGGCACGGTCGATGTCCTCCTTGGGCGCGTCGCTGAGCGCCACCGTCAGCGCCGGGCCGTGCACCTCCTCGAACCCGGCCGGTCCGCGCAGCGCGTCGACCTGGCGCTGCAGCTCGGCGACCTGGGCGTCGTTGACCCCCTTGCCGAGGGCGTCGACCTCCTTGTTCAGCTCGGCGACCCGCTCCTGCAGCGCGTCGGTGCGCTGGCGCTGCTGGCCCACGACGGTGTCGAGGTCGGTCACGCTGGAGGCGCGCAGGTCGAGGCCGTCGGCGTCGATGCTGCTGGTCACGAACAGGCCGCCGGCCAGCACGAACACGACGAGTGCCACCACTCGCCAGGTGTGGTGCTCGCGACGACTGGGAGTACTCAACGGGGCGCCTGCTCTCGTGGGGACGTGCCTTGACTACGCTAGCCGACGAGCCGGCGTCCACCGCACAGAGGAGATCGACCGTGTCCAAGCCCTCCGCCCGCAAGCAGACCGTGGTGTCGAGCGGGTACGAGACCTCCCTGAAGCGCACCGTGCTCGCCGCGCTGCTGGTGGTGCTCGGGATCGCCTGGATCGCGGTCTACATCAACCTCGCCCAGGACGCCGCCACCGCCCTGCCGGGCGCGAAGAAGCCGGACACCCCGCTGCCGTGGATGTCGGACCTGGCGCGTTGGAACTTCCTGATCGGGTTCGGGCTGATCTTCGTGGGTCTCGCCGTCTCCGCGCACAAGCTCACCCCGCTCGGCCGCGGCCGCGGCGTGGTGATCGGGATGCTCGGCTGCTTCCTGATCGGACTGGTGTGGATCGTGACCTTCTACTTCATCGGCCAGAACGGCTCGGTCCCGGTGATGAAGGACCTCGACCAGTACAACCTGGTCGTCGGGATCGGCTTCATGGCCACCGGCTTCACCTTCGCCACCAAGTGGGAGTGACCGCGCGCGCCTGACCGCGTCGTACCGCGTCCGCACCCGGCCGGCCGCCCTGCGTGCCCGGCACCCTCGCGCGGTCCAGCCGACGGCCATCCTTCCCGTCCGAAACTGCCACTTCCCGTGCATCGCAACGCACGGGAAGTGGCAGTTTCACTGGGGACCCAGTGAAACTGTCCTCCGCCGAGTTACACAGGTGTAGTTCTCCACAGGGTTGTCCCCAGGTGTGGACAACTGGGGGTCAGGAGAGGGTGAGGATGCGGGCGGCGATGGCCGCGAGGGAGGCCACCAGGACCAGGGTGGTGGTGCCCCACTGGACCTGGGGGCGCACCGACCTGGGGGCGTAGACCATCGCGGCGCCGAGCACCACCCCGCCGACCAGGCCACCGAGGTGGCCCTGCCAGGAGATCCCGCTGACGGTGAAGGTGAACACGAGGTTCAGCCCGATCCACATCAGCACGGTCTGCACCTGGCCGCGCACCTTCAGCGCGACCACCGCGAGGGCGCCCATCAGCCCGAAGATCGCCCCGGAGGCACCCAGGGTCTGGCCGTGGGGGTTGGAGAGCAGCATCACGGTGGCCGACCCGGCCAGCCCGGAGACGAGGTAGACGGCCAGGAACCGGGCCCGGCCCAGCACGCTCTCCAGGATCGGCCCGAGGAAGTACAGCGCCAGCATGTTGAACCCGATGTGCAACGGCTGCACGTGGGTGAACATCGAGCTGACCAGCTGCCACCAGGCACCTCCGCTGACGCCGCGGACCACCTCGAAGGTACCGTCCGGAAGCGGGCGCCGAGCCGAGTCGGGCAGGAGGGCGAACAGGTCGACCAGCGTGCTGGTGCCACCGCCGGTGGCGAGGATCAGCACCCAGACGAACGCGTTCAGCCCGATCAGCACGAAGGTGGTGGTCCGCGGGTCCTCGACCCGCTTCCCGCCGTACGGCGTGCGGCCCTGCCGGGTCGACCGGGCGCCCTCCTTGACGCAGTCGGGGCACTGGAAGCCCACCGCGGCCGAGCGCATGCAGTCCGGACAGATCGGCCGGCCGCACCGCTGGCAGCTGATCCAGGTCTCCCGGTCGGTGTGGCGGTAGCAGGTCGGTGGGGCGTCGGGGAGGCCGGCGGCCCCTCCCGGCCCCGGCGGGGTCCCGGGTGGGTTCCCGGGTGGGCTCCCGGGTGGGGTGGTCACCCGCGCTCGATCTCCACGGTCTCGATCACCACCGGCTCCACGGGGCGGTCGCCCGGACCGGTCTGCGTGGTGGCGATCGCGTCCACCACGTCGCGGCTGGACTGGTCGGCGACCTCGCCGAAGATGGTGTGCTTGTTGGTCAGCCAGCTGGTCGCCTGCACGGTGATGAAGAACTGCGAGCCGTTGGTGCCCGGGCCGGCGTTGGCCATCGCCAGCAGGTAGGGGCGGTCGAACTGCAGCTCGGGGTGGAACTCGTCCTTGAAGGTGTAGCCGGGGCCACCGGTGCCGGTGCCGAGGGGGCACCCGCCCTGGATCATGAAGCTGTCGATGACCCGGTGGAACCCGAGACCGTCGTAGAAACGCTCGCCGGAGCGTCCGGCGTCGTCCCGGTAGTCCTTGGTGCCCTCCGCGAGGCCGGTGAAGTTCTCCACCGTCGTCGGGGCGTGGTTGGCGAAGAGGTCCAGGACGATGTCACCACGGTTGGTCTTCAGCGTGGCCTTGAGGTCAGACATGACAGCCTTTCGAGGAGCGGGCGAGGAAGGTGCAACGGCTCCGATCCTCCCACGCGGCCCCAGCGGCGGTACGGGCGTGTGCCCCGCGGGCGCCTACCCACCGCCCGCCTGCTGACACGGGTTTATTTACGACCCCGGGACGGGCATGATCGAGCCCTACGCTGAAGAACTCTGCAGAGAGGGAGTCTCGCACCCATGTTTGCCAAGAGCCGCAAGGAGAAGCTCGTGGAGCAGGCCCAGGACCTTGCTCACGATCTCACCGAGGCCATCGCCCCCCACGTCGACAAGGCGCGTGACGAGCTGGCTCCGCGCCTGGCGGACGCGAAGGAGCAGCTGGCTCCCCGGGTCGCCGAGGCCCGCGAGCAGGTCGCGCCGCGCCTCGCCGAGGCCCGCGAGCAGATCGCGCCACGCCTCACCGAGGCCCGCGAGCAGGTCGCACCCCGCGTCGCCGAGGCCCGCGAGCACGCTGCGCCCTACGTCGAGAACGCCCGGGACCGGTTCAAGAACGACGTCGTCCCCGCGGTGCAGCAAGCCGTCAGCGACGCCCGGGAGCAGGCCGGACCGGTCGCCGAGGAGGCCAAGCGGCGTGGCTCGCTGGCCGCCGCCGCCCTCAAGGGCGAGCCGGTCAAGCGCAAGTCCGGCAAGAAGAAGTACGTCGTGCTCATCGCCCTCGCCGGCGTCGGTGCGTTCGTGGCCAAGAAGCTCAGCGGGGACACGGAGTCGGCCAACTGGCAGACGTCGTACACCCCGAAGCCGGCGCCGGCCGCACCGCCGGCCCCGCCGAGCCCGGCGGCGCCGATGGCCGGGAGCCACGCCGCCGACGTGCCGGTGGACAACTCCGCGACCAGCGCGGGTGACCCGACCGGGGCCAACCCCGGCGAGACCCTCTCGGACTCCGCGGAGGAGCCGCACCCGGTGACCACTCCGGACTCGCCCGCCGAGGGGGCGGAGGTCGGCGACGTGCCCGACCCCGAGAAGCCCTGAGCCGCAACCGGCTGCCGACGACGGCCCGCCCCACCTCCTGGTGCGGCGGGCCGTCGCCTGTCGGGAGCCTGCGAGGTCAGCGTCGTCGGGGCAGCTCGACCGGTCGGTGCTCGGCGACCCAGTCGTCCACGCGACGCCACCGTTCGTAGAGCCACTCGATGCGGGCCTCGCGCTCGGTCGGGATCTCCTCGTGGGGGATCCGCCACCAGCCCATCAGCAGGCGCTTGTCCATCGGCAGCCAGTGCCACACGTCCGCGACCGAGACCACGTGGTC
>CAVQCB010000016.1:0-122045 GCA_963710895.1 uncultured Actinomycetota bacterium | reverse complement strand
CGCCTGCTCGCGGCGCCTGGACCGCACCCGTTGCCGCAGGCCGAGCACGGCCAGGGCGAGGAGATAGGCGGTGAGCAGCCCGCTGGCGCGGTGGGCGAGCCCGGAGACCACCGCCTGCACGATCCCGTCGCCGGGCTCGGCGACCCAGCCGGTGTGCACCATGGCCACCCCCAGCAGCAGGCCGAGCAGCAGCAACGGGGGCAGCACGCCGACGGCGAAGAAGTCCCGTGGGTGCACGGCGAGCGCCGCTCCCACGCAGATGAGCACGAAGCCGACGTCGAAGACGGGCGTGAGGTGTCGGCTGAGCGCCAGGTCTGCGGCGAGCACCACCAGCGCGGCGAGCACCGCCAGCCGCGTGACGCGGCTGCCGGACAGCTGGCCCTCTTCCCACAGGGTGGGTGCGCTCACAGGCACCACGCTAGGCGGCCTCACGCGCTCGGCCGGTGCGACTCGCCGGGCGGATCCGGGGGCAGCTCCTCCAGGTCAGGGCGCTGGTCGGCCACCGAGTCCAGCAGCTCGGCGGCGGTGAGTGGCCGGGGGACCTGGGTCACCGGCTGCACCGGGTCGAGCCTCTCCCGGGTCACGCCGATGTCCTCGAACTGCCGGGCGGTGACCAGCACCCGGCTCTCGATCGAGCCGACGGCGCCGTTGTAGGCCTCCACAGCGCCCTTCAACGACCGCCCCACCTTGTCGAGGTGGCCGCCCAGGACGCCGAGCCGGGCATGCAGCTCACGGCCGAGCTCGTGGATCTCGCGGGTGCGCTCCGCGAGCGCCTCGGTGGTCCACGCGTGCGCGACCGTGCGCAGCAGCGCGATCAGGGTGGTCGGGGTGGCGATCACCACGTCCTTCGCGGCGGCGTAGGTCAGCAAGGTGGGATCGGCGTCCAGCGCGGCGGCCAGGAAGGACTCCGCGGGCACGAACATGACCACGAACTCGGGGGCCGCGGGCAGCGAGCGCCAGTAGGCCTTGCCGGACAGCGCGTCCACGTGGGCGCGCACCTGGCGGGCGTGCCGGCGCAGGTGGGCGCCGGCCTCCTCGGGGTCGTCGGTGGCCAGCGCGTCCAGCTGGGCCTCGAGCGGCACCTTGGCGTCGACCACCAACGAGCGACCTCCGGCCAGGCGCACCACCAGGTCGGGTCGCAGGTTGCCCTCGGCGCCGGCCAGATGGACCTGCTGCTCGAAGTCGCAGTGCTCGACCATCCCCGCGAGCTCGACGGCTCGGCGCAGGTGCAGCTCACCCCACTGGCCCCGCACCTGGGGCTTGCGCAGCGCCGTGGCGAGCGCGCCGGTCTCGCGGCGCAGCAGGTCGGTGCTGTGCCGCACGTCGTCCACCTGCTGGCGCAGCTGACCCTGCCAGGAGGCGCGCTGCTGCTCGACGTCCATCAGCCGCTCGTGCAGCCGGTCGAGCCCGTCGCGCAGCACCGCCTGGTCCTCGCCGCGGGTGGAGAGGGCGCGCGCCAGGTCCGGGTCGCCGGCGCGGCGGACCAGGGCGAGGGTCGCCGCGGCGCCGAGCAGCACACCGATCACCAGGGTCAGGAGGGGAAGCAGGATGTCCATGCCCCGAGGGTGGCAGCCGGGGCCGACACAACCGGGGAGCTGCGCGTCGCCCACACGTGGTCCTGGCTCGCGGTCAGACGAGGTCCACCACGACCGGGGCATGGTCGCTCGCGCCCGTGCCGGCCCGCTCGTCGCGGTCGACGAAGGCCCCGCTGACCCGCCCGGCCAGGGACGCGGTGGCGAGCACGAAGTCGATCCGCATGCCGCGGTTGCGCTCGAACCGCTGCCGGTAGTAGTCCCAGTAGGTGTAGACCCCCGGGCCCGGCGCGTGCGGCCGCACGACGTCGACGTACCCGTCCTCGAGGAAGGCCTCGAACGCCGCCCGCTCCGGGGCCGTCACATGGGTGCTCCTCGCGAAGGCCTGCATGTCGTAGACGTCCTCGTCGCGCGGGGCGATGTTCCAGTCGCCCACCAGGGCCACGTCCCCGGTCATCGAGCGGGAGGCCTCGCGCAGCCGGGCGAGCCAGTCGAGCTTGTAGGCGTAGTGCGGGTCGTCGACCTTGCGACCGTTGGGGACGTAGAGCGACCAGAGGCGTACGCCGCCGCAGGTGCTGCCGATCGCCCGCGCCTCGGCAGCCGCCGGCTCCCCCCACGTCGGCATGCCGGGGAAGCCGACCTCGACGTCCTCGATCCCCAGGCGGCTGATGATCGCGACCCCGTTCCACTGGTCGTAGCCGGCTGAGGCGACCTCGTAGCCGAGTCCGGTCAACCCCATCAGGGGCAGCTGGTCCTCGCGGGCCTTGGTCTCCTGGACGGCGAGGACGTCGACGTCGTGACGTTGGAGGAACGCCTCGACGCGGTCGATGCGGCTCCGCAGGGAGTTGACGTTCCAGGTGGCGATGCGCACCCGGGGAGACTATTCGTCCGCGCTGACCTGCTGCGAATCTCTCCCGTGCAGGGCAGTCGATGCCCTAGCGTCGTGGGATGAGCGACAGCCAGTATCCGCAGCAGCCCGATCCGCAGCGAGGGGACCCGCAGCAGGGTTGGGAACAGCCAGGTGCGCAGCCGGCGCCCTACCCGCCGGTCCAGCCGGTGGCGCCGCCCACCTCGGGACGAGCCACCACCAGCCTGGTGCTCGGCATCGGGGGGCTGGTGATGTGCGGGCTGTTCCTGGGCATCCCGGCGATGATCGTCTCGCGCCAGGCCAAGCGGGAGATCGCGGCGTCCAACGGGACGGTGGGTGGGGAGGGCCTGGCCACCGCCGGGTTCGTCACCGGGCTGATCGGGACCATCTGGTCGGTGCTGGGGGGCATCCTGCTGGTGGTGCTGATCGTCGTGGGTGGACGGGTGGCCACCGAGATCGACCAGCACTGCGTCACCACCCACGACGCCGACGGCAACCCGCACCTGGTCTGCAACTGACCCGTCGGCCCGCCCACGCGATCGGGCCGGACATGCTTGGATCGGGACATGCGGCGCACCGTGGAGGCCATGCTCGTCATCGCGATCGTGCTCGACATCGCCTACTGGACCATCTGGTTCACCCAGCGCGACTGGATCGCCAGCGAGAACCGGCAGGCCTACTACGAGTTCGAGAACGCCTTTCCGCTGGCTGACCTGTGGCTCGGCGTGGCAGCGCTGATCGCCCTGGTGACGCTGCGCCGGGGCCAGCAGTCGGCGCTGTTCTGGTTGCTGTGCGCCGGGAGTGCCGGGCTCTACCTGTTCGCGATGGACTTCCTCTACGACGTGCAGAACGGCATCTTCACCACCGGCGTGGGCGGTGTCGTCGAGGCCGGGATCGTGCTGCTGACCCTGGTGTTCTCGCTCACCGTGCTGACCTGGTCGTGGCGGCACCGGGGCGCGCTGCTGTCGGGGGGCGGCGAGGCGCAGGAGCGGTAGGGGCATGCTGGAGTGATGGATGACGCCCGGGAGACCCTGACCGCCAAGCTGGCCGAGCTCGACGCGCAGATGGCGGAGATGGAGCAGGTGCCCGCTGACCAGGGCTCGATCTCCTTCGGCAAGCGGATCGGGGAGGGCACCTCGATGGCTATCGACCGGCTCGCCCAGGTCGCCCTGCACGACCGGCTGCAGGTCACCCGTGCGGACGTGGTGCGGGCCCTGCAGAAGCTGGAGGCGGACACCTACGGGGTGTGCGACGTGTGCGGGCAGCCGATCGCCGCCGCCCGTCTCGAGGCGCTGCCGTGGGCGGTGCTGTGTGTCGACGACGCCGGCAGGCGCTGAGCGCGTGCGGCTGCTGGAGCGTCTCGCGCCGGGCACCGTCGACCCGGACGCCCTCTTCGATGTCTTCGAGAGCTGGGTGAGCGACCAGGGACTCGCGCTCTACCCGGCGCAGGAGGAGGCGCTGATCGAGGTCGTGAGCGGGGCCAACGTGATCCTCTCCACGCCCACGGGGACCGGCAAGAGCCTGGTGGCCACGGGGGCGCACTTCACGGCGCTGGCACAGGGGCGTCGGACCTTCTACACCGCGCCGATCAAGGCCCTGGTCTCCACGAGGTTCTTCGCGCTGATCGCGGTCTTCGGGCCGGAGCAGGTCGGGATGCTGACCGGGGACGCGGCGGTGAACGCCCACGCCCCGCTGATCTGCTGCACCGCCGAGGTGCTGGCCAACATCGCCCTGCGCGAGGGGGCGGACGCAGACATCGGGCAGGTGGTGATGGACGAGTTCCACTTCTACGCCGAGCCCGACCGCGGGTGGGCGTGGCAGGTGCCGCTCCTGGAGCTGCCCCAGGCCCAGTTCCTGCTGATGTCCGCGACGCTCGGTGACGTCAGCGGGTTCGTCGAGGACCTGGAGCGGCGTACGGGACGGGCGACCGCGGTCGTGAGCAGCGCCGAACGGCCGGTGCCGTTGACCTACGAGTGGGCGCTGACGCCGCTGCACGAGACCCTCGAGGAGCTGCTGGAGACGCACCAGGCGCCCGTCTACGTCGTGCACTTCACCCAGGCGGCGGCCCTGGAGCGGGCCCAGGCACTGACCAGCGTCAACGTGTGCACCCGCGCGGAGAAGGACCGGATCGCCGAGCTGATCGCGGGCTTCCGGTTCAGCCCCGGCTTCGGCAAGACCCTGTCACGGCTGGTCCGGCACGGGGTCGGGGTGCACCACGCCGGGATGCTGCCGAAGTACCGCCGCCTGGTCGAGCAGCTCGCCCAGGCCGGCTTGCTGAAGGTCATCTGCGGCACCGACACCCTCGGGGTGGGCATCAACGTGCCCATCCGCACCGTGGTGTTCACCGGGCTCTCGAAGTACGACGGGCGGCGGCAGCGGATGCTGCAGGCACGTGAGTTCCACCAGATCGCCGGTCGGGCGGGGCGGGCCGGCTACGACACCGCCGGGACCGTCGTCGTCCAGGCCCCCGAGCACGTCATCGAGAACCACAAGGCGCTCGCCAAGGCCGGTGACGACCCTCGCAAGCAGCGCAAGGTGCAGCGCAAGAAGCCGCCCGAGGGCCAGGTCTCCTGGACCGAGGAGACCTTCGACCGCCTCGTCGCCGCAGAGCCGGAGCCGCTGGTCTCCCGGATGCGGGTCACCCACGCGATGCTGCTCAACGTGATCGCCCGCCCCGGCGACCCCGCTGCGGCGATGCGGCGACTGCTCCGCGACAACCACGAGGAGCCGCACGCGCGGCGTCGGCTGATGCGCCTCGCCGCGGCCCAGCACCGCTCGCTGCTGGCCGCCGGGGTCGTGGAGCCGGTGGAGCCGCCCGCGGAGGACGGCCGCCGGGTCCGGCTGGCCGAGGGGTTCCAGGTCGACTTCGCCCTGAACCAGCCGCTCTCGGCGTACTCCCTGGCGGTGTTCGACACCCTCGACCCCGAGGCGTCCACCTACGCACTCGACGTCGTCTCGGTCGTCGAGGCGACGCTGGAGGACCCGCGGCCGGTGCTGGGGGCGCAGGAGCACCTCGCTCGCGGTGAGGCGATCGGCGAGATGAAGGCCGACGGCATCGAGTACGACGAGCGGATGGAGCTGCTCGACGAGGTCACCTGGCCCAAGCCGCTCGAGGAGCTGCTCGAGCACACCTACGGGATCTACCGGCAACGGCACCCGTGGGCCGCCGAGGACGCGCTCTCACCCAAGTCGGTGGTGCGCGACATGTACGAACGCGCGATGACCTTCGCGGAGTACGTCGCCTTCTACGGCCTCACCCGCTCCGAGGGACTGGTGCTGCGCTACCTCGGTGACGCCTACCGGGCGCTGCGCCAGACGGTGCCCGAGCGCGTGCGCACCGACGAGCTCGAGGACCTCATCGAGTGGGTCGGGGCCGTCGTCCGGCAGACCGACTCGAGTCTGCTCGACGAGTGGGAGCAGCTCAACGACCCCGACCGGCTGGCGGCGGAGGCGGCGCCCGACGTGCTGCCCCCCACGCCCGAGCGGATCACCGCCAACGAGCGTGCCTTCACCGTGCTGGTGCGCAACGCCATGTTCCGGCGCGTGGAGCTCGCGGCGCTGGACCGCTGGGAGCAGCTCGGCGAGCTGGAGGCCGAGGCGGGCTCGAGCACAGGGGCCGAGGAGTGGCGCACGGCGCTCGCGTCCTACTTCGCCGAGCACGACCGCATCGACACCGGGCCGGACGCCCGCGGCCCGCAGATGCTGATCATCGACAAGGGGGAGCGCAGCTGGCAGGTCCAGCAGATCCTCGGAGACCCCGAGGGCGACCACGACTGGCGGATCACGGCGACCGTCGACCTGGTCGCCTCCGACGAGGAGGGCCGGCTCGTGCTCGACGCGACCGGGCTGGTGCAGCTGTGAGGCGGCGCCGGGCCGCGGCACCGCGTGCCGGGCCTAGAGGAAGGCGCTCTCACCGGTGATCGCCCGTCCGACGATGAGCGTGTTCACCTCACGGGTGCCCTCGTAGGAGTAGATCGCCTCGGCGTCGGCGACGAACCGGCCCACGTGGTGCTCGAGCAGGATGCCGTTGCCGCCGAGCACCTCGCGCGCCCACCCCGTCGCCTCGCGCATGCGCACGGTCGCGTGCGCCTTGCACAGCGAGGCGTGCTCGTCCTTCAGCAGCCCGGCGTCCTGCAGCTGCGAGGCGCGCACGTTCATCGCCGTCGACGCCGTGACGTTGGACAGCATCTTCACCAGCAGGTCCTGCACCAGCTGGAAGGAGGCGATCGAGCGGCCGAACTGCTCCCGGGCCTTGGTGTAGCGCAGGGCGTGCTCGAAGGCGCCACGTGCGCAGCCGGTGGCCTGCCAGGCGACGCTCATCCGGGTGACCCGCAAGACGTCTGCGGTCGAGCGGAAGCCGTCGGCCAGCTGGAGGCGGTTGGCCTCCGGGACCCGTACGCCGCGCAGGTGGATCTCTGCGTTCTGCACGACCCGGAGGGCGATCTTGTCCTCCTGCTTCTCGAAGACCATGCCCTCGGTGCCCTTCTCCACCACGAAGCCCTTGACCTGCTCGTCCTCCTCGTCGCGGGCCCAGATCACCACCAGGTCGGCGAACGCGGCGTTGCCGATCCACTTCTTCTCGCCGTCGAGGATCCACTCGTCGCCGTCGCGGCGGGCACTCGTGGACAACCCGGCGGAGATGTCGGAGCCGTGATCGGGCTCGGTGAGCCCGAACGCGCCGAGCAGCTCCATCCGCGCCATCGCGGGCAGCCAGCGCTCCCGCTGCTCCTCGGAGCCGCACAGCGCGACCGAGCCCATCGCCAGGCCACCGTGCACCCCCATGAAGGTCGCGATCGACGGGTCGACCCGCCCCAGCTCCATGGCGACCATGCCGTCCACGAGGGCGCCCCGCCCGGGGCAGCCCGGGCCGTCGTAGGCCAGTCCGGCGATGCCCAGCTCGGCGATGCCGGGCACGAGCTCATGGGGGAACTGCGCCCGCGTCCAGTGGTCGTTGATCACCGGCTCGACCTCGCGGTTCATGAACGCCCGCACCCGGCCGAGCAGCTCGCGGTCCTGCTCCTCGAGGAGCAGCTCGAATCCGAGGAAGTCCGAGAAGGGGGAGTCGCCGAGGCCGGCGTCGTCGAGGTCGCTCATGGGGTCGTCCCGCTCTCCTGCGGCTCGTCCAGGAAGGTGTCGACCACCGGGGCCAGGTCGGTGGCCTCGGTCAGCAGACCCAGGTGGCCGCCGCGGTAGACGTGCAACCGTGCCCGCGGGATCAGCCGGGCCTGGAGCCGCGGGTTGGCGACCGGGATGATCGGGTCGTCGTCGCCGCCCAGGACCAGCGTGGGCTGCCGGACCAGGCGCAGGAACGGCAGGCTGGTCCAGCCGGCCATCGCGGCCAGCTGGTAGTAGTAGCCGCGCTTGGGTCCCGAGCGCGTTGTCGCGTGCAGCAGATCGGCACCCCGCAGCGGGTCGGTGCGCATGCTGCCGCCGTAGATCTCGGGGGCCACGCGGGCGGCGTACTCCGGGTCCCGGTGGCGGCGCGGGGTGGACATGATCCGCAGCACCCGTGGCCGGGCGGGCACCATCAGGCTGCCGGTGCCCGTGGCGACGAGCACGAGACGGCGTACGCGCCGGCGCGACTGCACCGCGAGCTGCTGGGCGAGCCCACCGCCCCAGGAGAGCCCGAGCACGTCGAAGCGGGTGTGGCCGAGGCGGGCCATCAGCGCGGTCACCCACGAGGACAGCCCGGCGATCGGGTAGGGGAACGGCGGGAGCTGGCTGCCGCCCACACCGGGGACGTCGAAGCGCACCACGCCGCGGTCGGGGTCCAGCGCGTCCACGAACGGCTGCAGCGCCTCCAGGCTGACGCCGATGCCGTTGCACAGCAGCAGCGGCGGCTCGTCGCTCAGGCGGCCGCGGCCCGGCCGCACCGACACGCGTGCCTGCAGGCCGCGCACGACGACGTTGCGCACCTGGTCCCGAGCCCCGTCGGCCTGCCGGCCCCTCCGCTCAGCGGTCGTGGACATAGGTGCCGGGGGCGTCACAGATCGGCTCGTGCTCGGCGGAGCCGAGCCGGCGCGGCTTGTTGCGCTCCGGGCCGGTGCGCTCGGCGAGCCAGTCGACGTAGTCCTCCCACCAGCTGCCCTTGACCTTGCTGGCCCCGGCCAGCCACTGCTGGGCGTCCGCGGGGTTCTCCGCGGCCGTCTGGAAGCTGGCCTTGGGGTTGCCGGGCGGGTTGACCATGGCGGCGATGTGACCGCTGGTGGAGAGCACGAACTTCGAACTGCCGCCGAGCAGCTGGGTGGTCTGGTAGCACGACTCCCACTTGCACAGGTGGTCCGCGATCCCGGCCACGACATAGCTGTCGGTGTCGATCCTGCCGAGGTCGACGTCCGAGCCGAGCATCCGGGCGCGTCCGGCCTCGGTGAGGCTGTTGTGGATGGCGAGGTCCATGAAGTCGCGGTGCATGGCTGCGGTCATCCGCACCGGGTCGGCGTTCCAGTACAAGATGTCGAACGCCTTGGGCGCGTGGCCGAGCAGGTAGTTGTTGACCCAGTAGTTCCAGATCAGGTCGTTGGGACGCAGCCAGGCGAACACCTCGGCGAGCGCTCGGCCGTCGAGGTAGCCCTTCTCCCGGGAGGCCCGGGTCGAGGCCGCAGCGGCCTTGTGCGAGAGCAGCGCGCTGGGCAGCCCCGCCTGCTCCTGGTCGAGCACGGTGACCGCCAGGCTGAAGGCGGCGACCCGGTCGAGGTCTCCCGTGGCGGCGAGATGGGCGAGCACCATCGAGGCGAGCATGCCGCCCGAGCAGATGCCGAGGAGGGCGACCTGCTGCTGCCGCGAGATCTGCTCGGTGGCCGACATCGCCTCCACGATGGCCTGGCCGTAGGTGTCCAGGCCCCAGTCGGCGTGCCGCGCGTCCGGGTTGCGCCACGAGATGCAGTAGACCTGCTGGCCGCTGGCCACGAGGTGCTCGACCAGGCTGCGCTGCTCGGCGAGGTCGATCACGTAGTACTTGTTGATGGTCGGCGGCACGATCAGCAGCGGCACCGAGCGCACCTTCGGGGTCTGCGGGGTGTACTGGATCAGCTCGAAGGCGTCGGTGCGCAGCACCACGACCCCCGGCGTCACTGCGATGTCGGTGCCCACCTGGAACGCGTCGGGCTCCACCATCGAGGGCACCCGAGGCGCCGTCGCGAAGTCACGCACCAGGCGCCGCGACCCCTCGAGCAGGTTGCCGCCGCCGGTGTCGATGACCCGCTTGAGCACCTTGGGGTTCACGAACGGGTTGTTGGTCGGCGCGGAGGCCTCGACCAGGTTGTCGACGATGAACCCCATGCGCTGCTCGTCGCCCCACTCCAGCTCGGCGTCGGCGACCAGCCCACGCGCGGCATCCCCGAGCGCGAGGTAGGCCTGGAGGGTGCGCCGGAGAGCGGGATTCCGGCTCCACCCCTCCTCGGCGAAGCGGCGGTCCTTCTCGTGCGCCTCCAGGTCGGACCGACCGGCGGCGACCTTGGTCAGCTCGGCGGCCAGGCCGGCGGTGCGGCGTACGACGCGACCCGGCCGGCGGGCCAGCCCAGCGGTGAACCGGACCCCGGACATGCCGGGGAGGAAACGGCGCAGCGGGCTGCTGGTCGCGTCGGCGAGCAGCAGGTCGAGCGGTGCTGCGACGTCGCTGCTCTGCTCCTCGTCCTCGTGTGCCGCCCCGATCCGCTCTTCGGCCTGGGCCGCGGCGCTCATCGGTCGGTGCTCTCGGGGGCCGAGACCTCGCGGCGCAGGATCTTCCCCGTCGGTCCCTTGGGCAGCTCCTCGACGATCCACACGGCCCGGGGGTACTTGTAGGCGGCGAGCCGCTCCTTGGCGAAGGCCTGGAGCTCGTCCTCGCCGACGTCGCAGCCAGGCTTGAGCGCGACGGCGGCGCCGACCTCCTCGCCGAGGTCGTCGTCCGCGATGCCGATGACGGCGACCTCGGCCACGGCCTCGTGCTCGTAGAGGGCCTCCTCGACCTCCCGGGGGTAGACGTTGTAGCCGCCCCGGATGATCAGGTCCTTCTTGCGGTCGACGATGAAGTAGTAGCCGTCCTCGTCCCTGCGGGCCATGTCGCCGGTGAGGAACCAGCCGTCGCGCAGCGACTCCTCGGTCTCCTCCGGCTTGCCCCAGTAGCCCTTCATCACGTTCTCGCCCTTGATGGCGATCTCGCCGACCTCGCCCTCGGGGGACTCCTGGCCGTCGTCGTCGACCAGCTTCATCTCCACCCCGCGCACGGGCAGGCCGATCGAGCCCGGCTTGCGCTCGCGGTCGGGCTGGTTGAACGAGGCCACGGGGGAGGTCTCGGAGAGGCCGTAGCCCTCGAGCACGACGCAGTCGAAGGCCTTCTCGAAGTTCTTCATCACCTCGACGGGCATCGCAGAGCCTCCGGAGATGCACGTGCGCAGGCTCGACATGTCGTAGTCGTCGGGGTTCTCCACGTGCAGCATCCCGGCGTACATCGTCGGCACGCCCTCGAAGACGGTGACGCGGTCGCGACCGACCACCTCCATCGCCTTGGCGGCGTCGAAGCGCGGCACGAGGGTCAGGCACGCGCCTGCGAGCACGGCGGCGTTCAGCCCGCAGGTGAGGCCGAAGCAGTGGAACAGCGGCAGGCAGCCCATCACCACGTCGTCCTCGCTGAGCTCGACCAGGGTCTCGGCACTCACTGCGGCATTCGTGGCCATGTTGGCGTGGGTGAGCTCGGCGCCCTTGGGCTTGCCGGTCGTGCCGGAGGTGTAGAGGAGCACGACGGTGTCCTCCTCGTCGCGGTCGGCCACCTCCTCGCGGGGTTCCTGCTGCGCGAGCAGCTCGAGGAACCCGGCGGGCTCCACCTCGACGCACTCGATGCCCACCGCGTCGGCGCCCTTGCCGGCCTCCTCGGCCATGTCCTTCCAGGCGAAGACGATCGAGGCACCGGAGTCCTCGAGGTAGTACTTCACCTCGCGGCCCTTGAGCAGCGGGTTCATCGGGACCACGATCGCGCCGACCGCGAGGGCGCCGTAGAAGAGGACGGGGAACGGCGGCACGTTGGGCAGCACCAGCCCCACCCGGTCGCCCGGACCGATCCCCTTCTCTGTCAGCAGCGCCGCGACGCGGCGGGCGCCGTCCTGGAGCTGGGCATAGGTCAGCACCATGTCGTCGAGGCGGACGGCGGGCCGGTCGGGGTGCTTCTCGGCGGCGATGGTCAGGTTGTCGGCCAGGTTGCTCACGTGCGCCTCCAGGGGCGTGCGTCGTCGGGGTGTGCCGCGCGGGGACGGGCCCGTGGGTGCGGCACGGCGATCCGAGCTCCGGATCGCTGCTCGTACCTGTCCACTACCCACTGTGGCGCACACCACACGCGTGGGCCGGGCCCGGAGAGGCTGCGACGAGAGGCTGCACCGAGAGGTTGTCCCGAGAGGCTGTACCGAACGTCTGCACGGAGAGTCTGCACCGGAGGGGGTGTTCGCCGGTGACGATTCGTGGCAGCGGCGTACGGCGCCGTACACTCGCCGCCCGTGGCCCTCACCATCGGAATCGTCGGACTCCCCAACGCGGGCAAGTCCACCCTGTTCAACGCGCTGACCAAGAACAGCGTGCTCGCGGCGAACTATCCCTTCGCCACCATCGAGCCCAACGTGGGCGTGGTGGGGGTGCCCGACGACCGCCTGCCGGAGCTGGCGAGGCTGTTCGGCTCGGCCAAGGTCCTGCCGGCCACCGTGGAGTTCGTCGACATCGCCGGCATCGTCCGCGGCGCCTCGGAGGGGGAGGGACTGGGCAACAAGTTCCTCTCCCACATCCGCGAGTCGGCCGCCATCTGCCAGGTCACCCGCGTTTTCCGCGACGAGGACGTCACCCACGTGGATGGCGAGGTCAACCCCGAGTCGGACATCTCCACCATCCAGACCGAGATGATCCTCGCCGACCTGCAGACCGTCGAGAAGGCGATCCCACGGCTGGAGAAGGAGGCGCGCGGGGACAAGGCCCGCGGTGCCAACCTCGCCGCCGCCCGCGAGTCGAAGGAGGCTCTCGAGGCCGGCACCCCGATCCTCGCGACCTCGGTCGACCGCGACCTCGTCCGTGAGCTGTCCCTGCTCACCGCCAAGCCCTACATCTACGTGTTCAACTGCGACGCCGACGAGCTCGGCGACGAGCCCCTGAAGCAGAAGATGCGCGACCTGGTCGCTCCCGCCGAGGCGATCTTCCTCGACGCGAAGTTCGAGGCCGAGCTCGTCGAGCTGGGTGACGACGAGGAGGCGCGCGAGATGCTCGCCGAGATGGGTGTCGACGAGCCCGGCCTCGACGTCCTGGCCCGCGTCGGCTTCGACACCCTCGGGCTCCAGACCTACCTGACCGCCGGTCCCAAGGAGTCCCGCGCCTGGACCATCCCCCAGGGCGCGACGGCTCCCGAGGCGGCCGGCGTGATCCACACCGACTTCCAGAAGGGCTTCATCAAGGCCGAGGTCATCTCCTACGACGACCTGATGGCCGCCGGCTCGATGAACGCCGCCAGGTCCGCCGGCAAGGTGCGCATGGAGGGCAAGGACTACGTGATGGCCGACGGTGACGTGGTGGAGTTCCGCTTCAACGTGTGAATCGACGTAAAACCGCAGTTCAGAGGGGGTGTGGCCCCCAGCGGCCCCGTGTTCGCCGTGATCGGGGAGCTGCCATGGAAGTGAGCCCGCAGGACATCGACGCCCACCGCGATGAGATCAATGCCGGGATCCAGGCTGCACTCGGCCAGCTCAACGGCACCGACGCCGCTGCTGCGTCGCTCATGACCGGCCTGAGCGGCGAAGAGCTCGACGACCTCGGCGGCCTGCCGAAGTAGACCGGTCCGAGCCTGACAGCTGGACCTGTGCCAGGGCACTCGCACTGGCCATCGCCTCCCATGGCGTATGCCCCAGCAGACCCTGGTCGTCGAGCTCCCAGGTCTGTCTGCTCCGAGCTCTAGACTGACTTCATGACCGCCAACCGTGACGAGCTCATTCACCTGATCGAGGGTCTGCCCGACGATCAGGTTGACGTGCTGCTCTCGGACGCTCGCCGGCTGGCCAGGGAGAAGCCGAAGGGCACCTGGCCGCCGAAGTTCGTCGGCATGATCAAGGACGGTCCGACGAACGGTTCGTCGCCCGAGCACATCGACGCGGTTCTGTCGCGGGGCTTCGGTAGCGAGCGTTGATCGTCTGTGACACCGGCCCGCTCATCGCGCTGTCGAACGAACGGGACGAGCACTACGTCACCGCGAACAACCTGTTCCGCGACCTCCACATGGCAGGGGAGACCCTTCTGCTTCCGAGCACGGTCCTCGCCGAGACCTGCTACTGGCTGAACCAGCACGGCGGCCCCGACGTCGAGGCGGCCTTCCTCGACGCGGTTGTGGATGGCACGTTCAACCTCGTCGACCTGACCAGCGAGGACGTCGACCGGATGGCAGCGCTGGTCCGCCAGTTCTCGTCGTTCCCACTGGGCGGCACCGACGCCTCGGTCGTCGCCATCGCTGAGCGCCTCGACGTACGTGAGATCGCAACATTCGACCGTCGCCATTTCGCGTCGATCACGCCGAAGGGCGGCGGTCACTTCACGCTGCTCCCGGAGACGTTGTGATCGGTGAGCGGTCCGCAAATAGTCCGCAAGAAGTCCGGCCGAGACCGATTCTCGCCGACGACACCCAATGGTTTCCGAAGCACGTTTCCGCAGGCCGTGTTTTCCGGCCTCAACCAGTGGTCGCCAGTGACAGCCGAAAACCCCCATTTTCGTTCCGCTTCAACGTGTGAGTGAGCCCTCCCAGTCCGCACAGAGTCCGCAAGAAATTCAGGAGTGTGGGCTCGAATCGGGCTGTTCCGGAGGCCCAAGTCTCTCGGCTCGGCGCACGAGTTGACACGTCTGTGACGTGACCTTCTGGCGGCGCTAGGACGCACTCTCGAGGTGCGCCGCCAGCCACGAGGCAATCTCGGCCACATCGAGCTCGCCGGAGGCTGCGGCAAGCATCATCGCTTCTGCCTCGTCGACCGTGTAGGTCAGGTCGCGCCCGTTGAGGATGCAGAAGATCCGGGCAGCAGACCAGGCCAGGCGCTTGTTGCCGTCAACGAGCGCGTGATTGCGCACCAAGGAGTGCAGCAGCGCCGCCGCCCTCGCCTCGAAGCTCGGGTACGCGTCCTCACCGAAGACGGTGACGAGGGGTCGTGCGGCCGCAACGGCCAGGAGTCCGGCGTCTCGGACGGCGACGTGGTCGAGGACACCCGAGGCGATCTCCAACAAGTCTTCGACCGAGAGGTACTCAACGTCCTCGGCGCTCACTTGCTCAGGCGCTCGAGCAGCTCACGGTCCTCGGTGCGCACCCGTTCGATGGCTGCGCTGAGGCGCTTGGGACGGTCCGAGACGTACTGGGCGATGGCGGAGCGAGCGACCTCCTGCATCGATCGGCCCTCCTGCTCCGCCTTGGCGTGCAGGGCCTCGCTCTCGGCGTCGGACAGCCGCAGGTTCATCGCCATCCCTTGATGGTACCACCGCGGTACCACTCACCGCTGACTGTTCGTGCTTCCCCACGCGGGTGCCCCACAGTGGGCGCTGTGACGCGCCACCTGCGCCGTACGCGGAACGACCTGCGCAGTGGACCCGCGATCTGAGGGCGCGACTCACCCATCCGCAATCGCCGCCGACTCGGCAGAGAGCGCAGCCTGCTCGCCGAGCGACGCGGACATGATCGACTCCGCTGCCTTCCTCGTGCGGTCCTCTGCGGTCGGCCAGAGGTGCGCGTAGGTGTTGAGGGTCGTCGTCGCCTTCGCGTGGCCGAGGGGCCGCTGGACAGTCGCGACGTCACACCCAGCCGCGATCAGCCCGGAGGCGTTCGGGAGCGGGGATCGACATGGCCACGTCCGCGCGACGGCCGCGGGGGAGGCGTACGCCGTCGGTCGGGTCGGAGCCGATCACCCGATCCTTCACCGCGGCTCGGAACACCGACCGGACGTTGACGTACCGCGTCTTGATCGTGCCGGGGGCAAGTCCCGCGGCGTTCATCTGCTTGATCCAGATCTCGACGTCCGAGCGCGCGGACCTGCTTCATCGGCTTCCCCGCGAACGGCACCGATCTGGCAGCCAGCGACATCGCCAGCACGGTGCCGGGCGCCCAGACCTGGCGGGCCGACCACTCCCCGAAGTACGCCGCGAAGGTGATCCGCCCGGCCTTGGAGTCGGCGTACGTGGCCGTGATCAGCGCCGAGGTGACTGACTCGTCAGATACTGAGCCCATGGCCATCCCAGATACTGATCTCGCGCGGATCCGGCGGTTCTGCGAGGAACAGGTCCCACCCGAGATGCGAGACCAGATGCGTGTGGAGCACCGGGTGCGCGGTCGCACGGTGACGATCGTCGAGCACCGGCCGCCGTGGAATCCGGCGTTGGGACCGGAGTGGTCTGACACTCCGCAGGCTCGGATGAAGTACGACGAGCAGACCAAGGGCTGGACCTTGTACTCGTTCGACCGGAAGTCCCGAGCCCATCGCTACGACTTGTTGGAGCCCGACCACCCGATCGAGCGGCTGCTGGCCGAGTACGACGACGACCCGACCTGCATCTTCAAGGGCTGACCCGGACGCAGTCGGCGATGATGCGGGTTCGGACGCGTTCTGTCGAGTGCGCGGATAGCCTGCCGTGGTGAATACGACCGACCTCGCCAAGGTGCGTGCGACGCTGTGGGCAGCGGCTGACGAGTCCGCGCGAATTCAAAGCTGACGCCCGTTCAGTATCGCGACCCGGTGCTCGGTCTGGTGTTTCTCGCGTATGCCGAGGACCGCTTCGAGGCGGTGCGAGGCGAGGTCGAGGCCACCAACCCGGAGCTGAAGGACATCCTTCCGCGCGCCTATCAGAAGCTGGAGCGCTCGACCCTGATCGAGCTGCTGCGCCTCAGTCGCGTCGTTCGACTCCGTTGGCTCGCTCGACGCTGACGACGTACTTTCCTGTGCCGGTTCCAGCCGCGAGGGAGTCGTGCACGTCAGGGACGGCGCTCAAGCCGTCGACGATCTGGACGCTCGGGTGGAGCGCCCCGTCCTCGAGGTCCGCAAGGACCTGCGACATCGTGTCCCGGATTGCCGATGCGGCGGTTAGCGAATACGCCTCGAGGCTGAAGCCCCCGATCGAGGCGTTGCGTCGGAACAGTTGCCCGGCGTGAGGAAGGGGTTCGAGCGAACCACCGCCAGCGTTGCCGAAGAGCACGATTCTTCCGCCGACGCCCACCGCTTCGAGGTCCTCGTTGAGCAATCCCGTTCCCTGCGGGTCGAGGATGACGTCAGCTCCGAGGCCGTCGAGGGAGCGACGGATTGTCGCGCCCAGTCCGTCCTCGCGGACATGGACCTCGTCGTACCCTGCCTCCAGCGCCAGCTTCACCCGACTCTCGGCTCCCACGACACCGATCAACCGGCCCACCCCGGCGAGCCGGGCCAGGGCAGCGAGCGCCGAACCCACCGCTCCGGCGGCGCTGTGCACGACGAGCGAATCTCCCGACCGGATTCTCGCCTGCCTGTGCAACAGCAGATGAGCCGTGGTGAGTGCTCCCGGCACGGTGGCCGCGATCTCAAGATCAACGTCGTTCGGAACGTGGACCGCGAGCGACGCGCTGGCCACAGCTTGCTGAGCCAGGCCGCCCGCATTCGTCAGGGCCACGACCCGGTCACCGGGGCTGAAGGCCGTTGCCTCGGTTGACACGGTGCGCACGACGCCGGCCACCTCGAGCCCCGGTGTGAACGGCCAGGTGTCCGCGTACCCGGTGTCCCCGCGCCGCGCCATCACGTCCTTGAAGTTGACACCGGCGTACTTCACGTCGATCAGGATCTCTCCCGGGCCAGCCTCGAGATCGGGGACATCGGCAATCCGGGTCTGAGACGAGTCGGTGACTGGCGAGTCGAAGACCAACGCCCACATAGTTTCCTCCTTCGAAGATCGTCGAACAACGGCGGAGACAGTATCATTTGTTCGAAGATCATCGAAATAGACTCGACCCGGAGCGTTCATGCCCACCACGCCTCGCCCCGCCCTCGAACATCCCGCGCTCAGTGAGATCGGACTGGTCGACGTGTTCGCCGCGCTCAGTGACCCCACGAGACTGGTCATAGTCCAGACGTTGCTCCGGGACGAGGACGGGCGAGCCTGCGGCACCTTCCCGGTGACCGTGTCGGCCTCGACGCTCAGCCATCACTTCAAAGTCCTGCGCGTCGGTGGCCTCATCCACCAGGAGGAGCGTGGGACGCGCCGCTGGACATCTCTTCGCCGGGACGAGCTGGAGCGGCGGTTTCCCGGTCTGCTGCGGCTCGTCGAGAAGTTCTAGGACGAGCCACCGGCAGCGCAGCCAGGTGCGAACTCGACACGGACCTTCAGGTGTACGACGATTCCGGTCGTCCCGCGGACAGGTTGCCCTGGCGAGCCGCACCCGATGGCGCGTGGCGGCCAAGGCGTCAAGCCTCCTTCGGGTGCCCATGTTCACGCTGATGCGTGAGAGGGACCCGATCAGCTGGACGTTAGGGCGACGAGTATCAGCACGAACCCTGCGACGATGATGGCCACTCGCCCGTAGTGCAGGCGGTCCCAGCGCCGCGCTTGTTCGCGCCAGTCATCGGGGTGGTCCTCTGCGGTCCAGTGCTTTGAGCGGTTGTTGATGGGGACGAGCAAGATGATCGACAGGATGACGCTCACGATGAGCAGGATGGCGGCCGCGATTGCGGAGCTGGCCGCTGCAGTGCCCCATGTGGCGGCAGCCAGTCCGGCCGTGAGGATCACTGAGGCGATGTACCAGAACGGCATCACGCGGCCGAGGACCCGGCCACCGTCGGCGCGTGCCTCGATCGACGGTCCTATCGGCAGTCGGAGCATGATCGCGTTGACGAAGACTGCGACGCAGAATTCGACGCCGACCATGATTCCGGTCACCGTCGCGGTGACGACGCCGAGCGTTGCGATGAGCACTGGGACTCCCTCGGTTAGCAGGGTTAGTATTTCTAACGGCGCTAACCTAGGACGGTGTGGGTTGGGAATCAACAGGAGGAATCATGGCGGAGCCGAGCGCGCGCTCACGGCGGGCGGCCGAGCGCAGGCAGCAGATCCTGGATGCGGCACGGGCGGTGGCCGAGGCCGAGGGGTGGGGCGCGGCCACGTTGCGACGTCTCGCCGCCATGATCGGGTACACGCAGCCCGTGCTCTACTCCCACTTCCCTGGCGGGAAGACCGAGATCATGCGCACGGTGGCGCTCTCGGGATTCACCGAGCTTGCAGCCGCGACGCGGGTGGCTGTGGGGCGCAAGACGGGTGGGCGGGCGGTGGTGGCCGTGGCCGAGGCGTACCTTGACTTCGCCACCGCGCATCCCTCCCTCTACGAGGCGATGTTCCAGCTCCCCATCGATGCGCGCTTTGCCCAAGAGGACGCAGAGGCCGAGCTGCGCTCCGGCTTCACTGCGCTTGCCGCGGCGCTGGGCGATGCCAGAGACGAAACCACGACCGAGGTCTTCTGGAGCGCATTGCATGGCATGAGCCTGCTGGAGCGCGCTGGGCGAATGCGACCAGAACAACGCCGCAACCGGGTCTCTGAGCTCGCCACCCGCTTCGGGAACTGACCTGATCCGCATGCGCACCCGCGAAGGCATGGCGATCGCGGAACCGAACGGCAAAGTCTGCGGACAGCAGCCGCAGCTCACTGCTGCGGACCGTGGCCTGGACTTGTCGGCGCACGCGGCGTCGCCCGCCGGCCTCGTGGATGCGGACGCGGAGCAGAAGGATGAGGCTGAGCGGTCCCATGATGGGGACTTGAGCGCGTTCCAGATGAACAGGATCACGAGCAGGAGTTCGTTGCGCGCCGCAGCCCGGCTGCCCCGTACGCCGACTCCCACGCTCGGCGGGGAGGTGTCCCTGTGCCCCCGGCTGGTCAGTCTCGTGGACGCTCAGGGATCAGTGCCTGCGCGTCGTGCGTGACGTCCCCCAGCTTGGTCATCACCTCGAGTGATGCCAACTGAACTCGGGCAACCCCTCGGTCACGATCGGCGCCTACATCAACGTTGCAGCCGCACTCGGACTTCACCTCGTCGTCCCGATCCTCGACGCTCCAGCAGCAGAACCCGCGACGATCACTGTCGGCGACTACCCCGGCCTGCGCACGCTGGCCTGGCAGACCGACGCCGGCACCACCATCACCGAGACCGAGGCCCTCAACCTCTACGAACGCGGCTGGCGACACCTCAACCAGGAGACGCTGACCGATCACGAGAAGGCGTTCATCCAGCACCTGGCTGACACTTACAGCAACGGGAGGCTCCTTGTTTAGGCGGCTGCACCACCAACAGGTGGCCGAGGTGCTGTCGATGCTCGACGCACCGCTCCTGGCCGAGCACAACTGCTGGTTCGGAGGCGGCACCGCGATCGTCCTCGCCAACGGTGAGTTCCGCGAATCGGTCGACATCGACTTCCTGGTCTCCGACCAGCGGTCCTACCGAGCGCTGCGCCAGATGGTCAGTGACCACGGGCTCGACGCCCTGGCCATGATGAAACCCGACACGGTCGCCCTGAAGGCCGGGGCGCGCAAGGCAGTGGATGCATACGGCAGGACGGTCGGCGAGAGCCTCAACAACGCAGTCACCTACCTCCAAGATCGCCCGCAACGTCTCGACGACTACATCCGAGCACTCGAGATCGAGGTGCTGCATCGACGGGATCGAGTCGGCGTTCCTCTACGGCTCCTTTGCAGCGCGGATGCTCGGAGATGCCGGTCAGGCGCCGCACGACATCGACGTCATGGTGCTCGGCGAGCCCGACGACCAACGGGCCGGGCCAGCACGAGGCACTCGGCCGCTACCTGCGCGCGGTCTTCGACAAGCCGCCCGCGGACAGGGCGGCACGAGAGCTCGACCGTCTGCGGCGGGCTCGCAACCAGGACGGCTACGAGGCGCAGCCGATGGGTGCCGCGGCGACCGAGAAGGCCGAGCAGGTCGCCCGGACGCTGTTCGACGCTGCCGCATGGAGTTGGGGGAAGGCGGGCCAGCGACGCACCGCAGCGCGCGGCGTTAGCCAGCCAGTGCAGCCAGCGGGGTGGCAGCCGGCAGGACTGCCGTCGACGGAGTCCACAGCAACCTGGTCAGCCCGAGCCAGGTAGCTCCGAGCGGGACGAAGCCGGCGAGCACGACCAAGGGGTCCGAGGAGTCGCCGGTGAGGATGTAGACGACCAGCGCGACAAGCGAGGTCGCGGGGAACCACCAGCCGATCACGCGGGCGCGCGCGAGCCCGACCCCGAATGCCATCGCGAAGAGTTCGCCGAACACGATCAGCATCACGAAGGGCGCCATCGCAGCACTGGCGTGCAGCGCATCCTCGGTCGCGACCATCGCTGCCCGGTGCGGTTGTTCGGCCAGCACCATCGTGGTCACGTTCTGCGATCCGCCGACCAGGCTCAGGACGATCAAGGACGTCCCGTAGACCCAACCGCCGATCTGGGTGGCCCAGTAGCCGCGGCCCGGCGCCAGTCGGACGACGGTGAGCACAGCGAAGCCGGCCAGCAGCCAGCACGCCACTTCGGCGTAGGTCGCGATCAGCCAGGAGACACGGTGCGCGCCGGCGGTGGCGACCATCTTGGCGTGACTGGCGTCGCTGTCGGGCGGCCAGGTGAAGATCGACACGATCCGGGCCAGCACGGCGGCGACCGCACTGATCGCCGCGATTCGCAGCCGGCGGGAGTGGTTCTGTTGGGTGAGCATGGGTCCTCCTCGGTGTGGAGGTCCCAGCCTGGGACGGATCGGTGTAGGCGCGCGTCCGCCAGAAGTGGGTCGCGGGTAGCCGCCACGTGTCGTTCCCGCCCGGTGGCGTACACCAGAGGAGGTAGCCGGCTACCTCGGCGATCCGACGCGCGCGACCGGCTCTCCGACCTACCCTGAACCTGTGATCGACCGGCTGAATGAGGCGTGGCGGCGGGTTCCGCCCGTGGCGATTGACGGCCTGCTGGCGGCGCTCTTCACCGTACTCGCCCAACTCGAGCTGCATCTGCAGCTCGACGATGGCTACAAGGCCGGACCGCTTTGGCTCAACAGCCCGTTGCAGGTCCTGGTGACCCTGCCCCTGCTGCTTCGCAGCGTCCGGCCCCGTCTGGCGTGGATCCTCATGGTCCTGGCCCTGGGGGTGCCGTCGTTGTTCGTCGCGCACACACTGTTGTTCTGGGGGGACTTCCTGCCCCTGATGATCCTCAACTACACAGTCGCTCGTCGGGACGGGGGCTGGGCGGGTCGCTGGAGCTGGCTGGTTTGTACGGCGATCGTCGAACTCGGTGCCATCCACCTGGACCAGATCCACGTGTTCTCCGACCTGCCGTTCCCGCTGGTGATGTTCGCCGCGACCTCGGGGGCGGGCAGGCTCGTTCGGGCGCTCAGCAGGCAACGCCTGGAGCTGTCGCAGGCGCTCGCCCAGCTGGCCTCCGAGCAGGGACGGCGAGAAGAAGCCGCAGTCGAGGGAGCCGTCACCAGCGAGCGTGGCCGGATCGCCGGCGAGATGCACGATGTGGTGGCTCATGCGGTGAGCCTGATGGTGGTGCAGGTGGGCGCCGCCCGGATGAAGCTGGCTGAGGCAGCGCCTCCGGAACTGCGCTTCGCCGAGGACACCGGCCGCCAGGCGCTGGTCGAACTGCGTCGCATGCTCGGTCTGCTGCGACACACCGAGCACGCCTTGCATCCCCTGCCCGACCTGAGCGCCGTCGACGAACTCGTGTCGAGATGCCGGGCAGCAGGAGTGGAGGTGCATCTCGATCGCGATGAGGTCGGGGAGCTACCGCCGAGCGTGCAATTGGCCGCCTACCGGGTGCTGCAGGAGGCGCTCACCAACGTGGTGAAGCACGCGGGCGCCGTCAGCACCGACGTGAGCGTCAAGCGCACACCAGACTTGCTCCAACTGGCAGTGCACAACGGAGCCGGGACACCGACCTCGCCGACGTCTGGTAGCGGGCTCGGCATCGCCGGCATGCGCGAGAGGATCTCGATGTTCGGGGGGACCCTTCAGGCCGAACCGGACACTGCCGGCGGATTTCTCGTTCTCGCGCGCTTCCCCCTCTCCGAGCGGCCTCATGAAGTTGCGGCCCGCGCATGATCCGCGTCGTCGTCGTCGATGACCAGGGCATGGTGCGGGCAGGTCTTGCCGCAATCCTCGACACCCAGTCCGACATCGACGTCGTTGGCCAGGCCGACGACGGTTCTGCCGCCGTACCCATGATCGAGCAACTGCGGCCCGAGGTGGCGCTCATGGACGTCCGGATGCCGCAGATGGACGGAATCGAGGCGACCCGAAGACTCGCAGGTGCCGGCACTCGGATCCTGATGCTGACCACCTTCGACCTCGACGAGTACGTCTACTCTGCGATGAAGGCCGGAGCCTGCGGTTTCCTGCTCAAGGACGCGCCCCCGGAGTCGTTGATCGAGGCTGTCCGCGCCGCTGCCCGCGGAGACGCCCTGCTGGCACCGGCGATCACTCGGCGCCTCGTTGAGGAGTTCGTGCGACGTCCTGCGCCCGGTGCCGAGGACACCGGCCGGCTAGCCCCACTGACCGCGCGCGAGAAGGAAGTGCTCGGCGAGGTGGCCGGCGGACTCTCGAACTCCGAGATCGCGGCCAAGTTGTTCCTGTCCGAGGCGACCGTGAAGACCCACGTCACTCGGATGCTCACCAAGCTCCGTCTCCGCGACCGTGCCCAAGCGGTCGTGCTCGCGTACGAGACCGGCCTGGTTCGACCAGGCGTCCATGGCTGACTGGGAACCGGGTCCACCGCCCCAAACCGCGACTGCGGAAGGGGTCGCCCTGCGCCCGATCGGGACAGAGCAGCCGTGTGCTGCTCTCGGCTTCGACACACACGCACCCGCCGCCGGCAAGAGCGATCCCGGAATGTCCAACCGCCAGTCATGCAAGGACCCGTTGCGCCCTCAACCTACTCCCCACGATGCGCCGCTGAGCCGGCCGGCCTCGGGATCCAAGCAGGTGCGGCCCGAGTGGGGGCGAGAGATCCCTGCCGCTTCACCTCGAGGGCATACCAGACGGCCGCGGTGAGGAACATCAGCCGCTGCAGAACTCCCCAATAGGCGGTCGCCATCAGCAGCGGGACCGTGCTGGCGACCACGAGCGCGGCAACGTCACCAACCGTGCTCGCCCGGGTGCGCGGGCGTCGGACGGCAAGTGTGGTGGCCACGCCGGCGATGAAGGAGAACCCGACGACCGAGGCGAACACCGAGTGGAGCCGATCCTCCAACTCCACGTAGGGGACCCCCGCCTCCCAGGGGGCGTGGGAGTAGACGGCGACCAGCACCATGCCCAGCCCGAAGCTGGCGTGCAGCCCGGTCGCGAGCGATGGCCAGGAGCTGTGCCGCAGCACGCAGATTCCGAGCACCGCCAGTCCAAAGAGAACGAATCCCGCCCGTGCGACCCACGCGCCGGCCACTCCCTGGGCGGCGGCCTCACTGGTGCCGAGCTCGACCCATGAGTAGGACTGCGGCAGTGCCAACGGCGCCAGAGCGAGAAACAGCATCGACGACCCCAGCGCAACGAGAAGTGCGATGCGCACTCGTCGATCCTGGGAAGCGCGATTCCTCACGAGGCGATTCAAGCAGCGTTGCGGTCGACCAGGAGCCAGCCTAGAACCGTGTTCCTGCGAGGACGTCGAGGTCGCGCACGGCGTAGCGGTGGTGCTCCCACTCCTGCTCGAGGATCGCCTGGCCGAGCCAGGTGTCGGTTGCCATCACCACGTGGCGCAGCGTCTGGGAAGACGACCACTCCCACGCAGCGCGCAGGCCGACCCGGCAGCTCGGCTTCGCGCAGCTCCCGACCAGGGAATCGGTGAGGTGTGTCGAGCATGTCGACCGAAGCCTGCCTGGGCCGAAGACAGCCTGGACCCGCGTCGGTGGATCAGGGTTCACCCGGCAAGGGCGCTGAACGCCTGGTAGACCATGTATGCCGGCCAGAAGATGCCCTCGAAGATCGCGTAGGCGTGCTCCCAGAAGCCCTCGGCCTGCTGCCAGAAGAACACCCAGGCGCCGAAGATGCCCAGTCCGTAGAGGGCACCGCCGCCGGCCGCGCCGGCGTTGCTGCCGCCCGCAGCCATCAGATCACGTCCTCGCGCGCGACGCCGTTGGCGATGGGCACGGCAGACAGTCCGAGCCAGGCACCGACACAGCGGAGTCGTGCTGACCCACGACGGGGGATGCTGCGGGGGACAGGTGTGGGGTGCAGGAGCGACATCGAGACCATCTCTCTCTGGTCGGTTTCATCTCGACCCCTCCATCTTGCACCTCCGGCGGGGCCGACCGCAGGACCACGGTCACGCGGGTCATGGTGCCGACCGGCCGGACGGCGCGCGGCCGGAGGTGGGAGCCCGGTCGGGGCCACAGGGACACGAGGCTCCCCTGGTTCGGGCAAGAGCCCTTGCGACGTGGTCGAACGTCACGTGCCGTCGAGATCCGGCGCTGACCCATACGCGGTCACCGACGCCCGCTGGGGGTCCACCACAGCACCAGCAGACCCGTGATCAGATAGATCACCTGCAGGAAGTGGAAGCCGCGGATCGAGGCGACCTCGCCGGCTATCCAGAAGACCATGATCATGCCGGCGACGATGCTTGAGAGCTCCCAGCCCTCGATGCGCTTCATCATGGCGAGGGCTGCGACCAGCGCGCTCCCACCCACGACGGCCATGAGGATCACGCCTGGGAAGTAGTTGTTGTTGAAGCCGGTGTGCTCGACCCAGCTGGGCTGCTCGGGAATCCACCGCACCATCATCGCCAGACCGCCTCCAACGGCGCTGAGGCCATTGAACAGCTGCACGCCGAGGAGCAGCTTGCGACGACCACCCATGCCCATCCTCCGTGACTGATCGAGACAGCCTCACCGTACGCCTCGCCGGCGTGCGTCCGAGGTGACCGGAGTGGGCCGAGAGAGCACGTGCACCGTGGGCTCGGGGAGATCGCGTGCAGACCGCTCGTCGCGCGCCCCGCTGGCCCTGCGCGAGATCAGCCCTAGGCTGGACGAGCCATGGACCGCGACGCCGCGGTCGCCGTCCATTCCGGGGGCAGGTCGCCGCCGCGAGGGGGTCGCCGGATGAAGACACCGAACCGGGCGGTAGCCGCGGAGCCGATGCTGCGGCATCGAATCATGGGTGGCTTCATCGGCAATGTCGTGGAGTGGTACGACTTCGCGCTCTATGGCTATCTGGCCGGTGTCATCGCACCGGTCTTCTTCCCGGCCGCGAGCCCGACCGCGGCGCTGATCGCCACCTACGGCATCTTCGCGGCGGGTTTCTTGATGCGACCGCTCGGGGCGGCGGTCTTCGGCTGGTTCGGCGACCGCCACGGCCGCGCGCGCACGATGCAGATCTCCGTGGTGATGATGGCGATTCCGACGCTGCTGCTCGGGCTGCTGCCCTCCTACGCGCAGGTCGGGCTCGTGGCGCCGGCCCTGCTGGTGGCGGTGCGGCTCTTGCAGGGGCTTTCGGTGGGCGGCGAGTTCTCCTCCTCGGCGACCTACCTCGTCGAGACGGCGCCCCAGGGCAAGCGAGGGCTCACGGGCAGCTGGGCCAACATCGGGTCGATGACCGGGTCGCTGCTGGGGGTCGGCGCAGCAGCACTGGCCACCAGCACGTTCGATGCCGCCACGCTGTCGGACTGGGCCTGGCGACTTCCCTTCTGGGCAGGCTCCCTCCTCGGCATTGCCGCGATCCTGATCCGTCGCGACCTGCACAACTCCGAGCACTTCGCTGCCCACCACGCGGGCCGCGAGACCACCTCGCCGCTGCTGGAGGCGTTCACCACGAACCGTCGCGAGACGCTCCTGGCGGTCGCATTCGCCTCCGCCTACGGCGCGTGCTTCTATCTCGCGTTCGTCTACCTCCCCGAATGGCTCTCGGGGCAGGGGCTGATGGACCGCGGCACAGCCTTGGCGATCAACGCCGCGATGATGGTCTTGGTGATCCCCCTGATGCCGCTGCTGGCGATCGTCGGCGACCGCTTCGTGCCGCGACGCACCTGGATCGCGCTGTCGCTTCTGGTCCTGGCCCTCAGCGCGTGGCCGCTGTATGCGTGGATGGCGGCCTCGGACGGTTCGCTGGCCGCGGTGGTCGTGACGCACGCGATCGCCTTCACCCTGTTGTCGGTGCCGCTGGGCTCGGCACCGGCGCTCTTCGTGGAGATGTTCCCCCAGAGCGATCGGCTCTCCGGCTACTCGGTGGCCTTCAACATCGGACTCGGTGTCTTCGGCGGCCTCACTCCGATGCTGGCCACCAGTCTGATCGCCGCCACCGGGCTGGTGACCGTCCCAGCGCTCTACATGGCCGGCGCCGGAGCCGTCGCCGTGCTGGTGCTGCGGCTGACTCCGGATCGCAGCCGGGCACCGCTGCGCTGAGGATCCGCAGCAGCCTTCACGAAGCCTTCACGAAGGGCCCGGTCGGGGCTCCATCCAGCGGTCCTTCACTGGGGTGGAAACCAAGGAACGGAGCCCATGATGACCACCAACCGGAGCCTCATCGCAGCCCTCGTCGCCACCGTCGCAGTCGTGACCGCTCTCGCGTTCCCTGCCGTGGCGGCTCTGCGCCCCCAGGCCACCTCGACCGCCGCAGCCGGCACACTGACGACCACGCAACTGGTCGCGATGTACGAAGAGGAACGCCTGGCCGGCGACGTCTACGACACCTTCGCAGACCAGTACGGCACCCGCATCTTCACGAACATCGCTCACGCCGAGGGCGTGCACCAGGGTGCCGTCACCTCCCTGCTCGAGAGCAGTGGCTTCGACCTCGGCACGCTGCCGACGCAACCAGGTGACTACAGCACCGACGGCTACGCCGACCTCTATCGCCAGCTCGTCGCCGAGGGTGGCGCCGGGCTCGCGAGCGCCTATGAGGTGGGGGTAGGCATCGAGACCAGGGACATCGCCGATCTGGATCGGCTCCTCGCCAGCACCACCGATGCCCACCAGACCAGCGTGCTCACGGCGCTGCGCACCGGATCTCAGCACCACCTGGCCGCCTTCAGCGGCGGCGAGCAGGGGACGTCTGCAGGACGGGGAGCGGGGTCGGGACGGATGGGAAGCCACCAGGACGGCCAGGACGATCAGGACGGCGCGGGTGACTGCGACGGATCCGGGCTGACCCCCGGTCATGACCGCGAGTCGAGGGGCCACGGCCACCACGGCGAGGGCCACGGCATGGAGATGGGTGCGGGCTCGTCGGCCTGACCACGCCATGTGGTGCGGCCGCACGGAGGACGCATCACGGGGTCGCTCGGGGCAGCGTCATGGTGAACCGGGCACCCTGGTCCGGGCCCGCAGACTCTGCCACCAGCGAGCCGCCGTGCGCCTCCGCTATCCCACGACTCACCGTCAATCCGACGCCCGTCCCGTCCTCGGGGCGGGCATCGGCGCCCCGGTAGAAGCGCTCGAAGATCCGCTCCAGATCCTCCCTGGCCACGCCCTTGCCCGTGTCGGACACCGTGAGCGTGGCCAGGTCCTCCGTGGCCGCCACCTGCACGGTGACGCGGCCCGTGCCCGCCACCGACCGCAGTGCATTGCCGATCAGGTTGTCCAGCACCTGGGCCAACCGTTCCGGGTCCCCGTCGACGACGACCGGGGCATCGCCCTCCCAGGTCAGGTCGACGCCCGCTGCCCGCGGATCGCTGCTGAAGCGTGCGACGGCGCGGCCGGTGAGCTCGGAGAGATCCACCCGCGAGCGCTCGAGCACCAACCGACGCTCCTCGACCCGCGACAGCGCTCCCAGGTCATCGGCCAGCCGCTCGAGTCGACGCAGCTCACCAGCCATCCCGGCGAGCAGCTCGGTGTCGGGGGCGAACACGCCGTCTTGCAGTCCCTCGACCCGGCCGGTCAGCACCGTCAACGGCGTACGCATCTCGTGGGCCACCTCCCCGAGCAGCCGCACCCGCTCGCCCTCGACGGTCCGGAGCCGCCCCGCCATGTCGTTCACATCGCCCACCAGCTCGGCGAGCTCGACCTCGCGGGGCGCCGGGATCTCCAGCTCGTAGTCCCCGCTGCTGATCCGGTGAGTGGCAGCGCGCACGTCCTCGAGGGGGCGCGAGAGCCTGACGGCGATGAACCAGGCCGCGGCGAGCGCGGCCAGCATCGCGGCGACCGTGCCCAGCAGCAACCCCTCGCGCAGCGCCGACCAGAACAGCTCGCGGGAGCTCCCCTGCTGTCCCATCCGCACGCCCTGGCCGTTCATGCCCCGGTTGAACTGGGCCGGCGCCTCCCAGGCCACCACCAGGAGCGAGATCGCCGCGCCCACGGCGGCGACGACCAGGTGTGAGATGACCAGACGGTTGCGCAGCCGGTGCATCAGGACTCCCTCAGTGCCTTGTAGCCGACGCCGCGAACGGTGCCGATGAAACGGGGGTGGGTGACCTCGTCGCCCAGGTGCTGGCGAAGGCTGCGGATGTGCACGTCGACCACACGCTCGTCGCCGTACCACTGACCGCCCCACACGTGCTGCAGGATCTGGTGCCGGCTGAAGACCTGACCCGGGCGAGAGGTCAGGAAGGCCAGCAGGTCGAACTCCAGCGCCGAGAGCTCCACCGGGTTTCCGTCCACCGCGACCTCGCGAGTGCGGGGGTCGACGCTCAGCGCGGCGTCTTCGACGGAGACGGGGGAGTGCTGGCTCCCGCGGCGGAGGAACGCCCGCACCCGCGCCACCACCTCGCGGGGGCTGAACGGCTTGGTGATGTAGTCATCGGCACCCATGCCGAGGCCGACGAGCCTGTCGACCTCCTCGACCCGGGCCGTGACCATCAGCACGTAGGCGTCCGAGACGGTCCGGATCTTGCGCAGCACCTCCAGCCCCTCGACGTCGGGGAGGCCCACGTCGAGGAGCACCACCGCCGGGTCGGCGTCGGCGAACGCCTGCAGAGCGCTCGTGCCGTCGCCCGCCTCGACCACGACATAGCCGGCCGTCTCCAGGTAGCCACGCAACACCGACCTGATGCCGGCGTCGTCGTCGACGACCAGTACCCGCTCGCCTGCCATGGGTTCGAGCGTAGTCAGCAGAGCGCACCCAGGGGGTCGTCGTACCTCCCTCGTGCGGATGCTCTCGGCCGTGGCCGGCTCCGCCACCGAGACGACGACAGCCGACCGGACCGGCCCACCGGGGCCGGTGGGTGACGGTCCGTAGAATGAGCAGTCGCCCGTGCCCCTGCCGGGCGACACCCGACGATGCAGGACCTCGTGACTCCCACGCCCACCCAGACCGAGCCCGTCAGCGCACACGAGCGAGAGCTCCGCCGGCAGGCCGCACGTCGGCGTACCTTCGCCGTGATCAGCCACCCCGACGCCGGCAAGTCGACGCTGACCGAGGCGCTCGCCCTGCACGCGCGCGTGATCAACGAGGCCGGTGCGGTGCACGGCAAGTCCGGTCGTCGCTCGACCGTCTCGGACTGGATGGAGATGGAGAAGGCGCGCGGGATCTCCATCACCTCGGCCGCGCTGCAGTTCGAGTACGGCGACCACGTGATCAACCTGGTGGACACCCCGGGCCACTCCGACTTCTCCGAGGACACCTACCGGGTGCTCTCGGCGGTGGACGCGGCGGTGATGCTCGTGGACGCGGCCAAGGGGCTCGAGCCGCAGACGCTGAAGCTCTTCCGGGTGTGCAAGGCGCGCGGGATCCCGGTCATCACGGTGATCAACAAGTGGGACCGGCCCGGCCTCGAGGCGCTGACCCTGATGGAGGAGATCGAGAACGAGATCGGCCTCCAGCCGACCCCCCTGACCTGGCCGGTCGGCATCGCCGGCGACTTCCGGGGGGTGCTGGAGCGCGCGACCGGGGAGTACGTCGCCTACGAGCGCACCGCCGGCGGCGCCACCCGGGCCCCCGAGGAGCGGATGTCGGGCGAGCTGGCCGCCGAGCGGGAGGGCGCGGCCTGGACGGAGGCGGTCGAGGAGGCCGAGCTGCTCTCCGCCGACGGCGCCGAGCACGACCAGGAGCTGTTCCTCAGCGGGTTCACCACCCCGGTGCTGTTCGCCTCGGCGATCTCGAACTTCGGCGTCGCGGCCCTGCTGGAGACGCTGGTCGAGCTGGCCCCGCCCGCCGCGGCCTTCCGTCACGGCGCCCCGGACGGCGACGGGCGGCCGGTGGAGGAGCGCGACGTGGCGGCGCCGTTCAGCGCGTTCGTCTTCAAGGTGCAAGCGGGCATGGACGCCAACCACCGCGACCGGGTGGCCTTCGCGCGGGTGTGCTCCGGGGTCTTCGAGCGGGGGATGGTCGTCACCCACGCCCAGACCGGTCGGCCGTTCGCGACCAAGTACGCCCAGGCCCTCTTCGGGCGGGAGCGGGCCGTTCTGGACGAGGCCTTCCCCGGCGACATCATCGGACTGGTGAACGCCAACGCGCTGCGGATCGGCGACACCATCTATCTCGACGAGCCCGTCGAGTTCCCGCCGATCGCCACCTTCGCCCCCGAGCACTTCGCCGTGGCCACCGCGGTCGACAGCGGCCGGCACAAGCAGTTCCGGCGCGGCATGGACCAGCTCGACGGCGAGGGCGTCGTGCAGGTGCTTCGCTCGGACCTGCGCGGCAACCAGTCCCCGGTGCTCGCCGCCGTGGGACCGATGCAGTTCGAGGTCGCCGCCGCCCGGATGGCGGAGGAGTTCGGCGCCCCCATCCGCCTGGACACCTTGGGCTACAGCCTCGCCCGCCGCACCGACGCCGCCTCGGCGGCCCGGCTCGACGCTGTGCGCGGCCTCGAGGTGCTCTCCCGCAACGACGGCAGCCTGCTCGTGCTCGCCCCTGACAAGTGGCGGATCAGCGTCGTGGAGCGCGACCACCCCGAGCTCACCCTCGAGCCGCTGCTCGCGGGGGACCGCTGATCCACTGGACTAGTCGACCTGGGGTCACCAGGTAGACCACCTGTCCGTTTTGGGTAGTCCAATCGCCGCCAAATCGCGACCGAGCGGGACATGTCCCGACCAAAGGTGCAGACTCCCCGTGAGTGCGCGTTGTACCTGGGGAGGGAGCGCCAGATGCCCAAGAAGAGGGTGCGTAGGCATGCCCGTGTGCTGGTGGCGATGGTGGGAGCAGTCGTCACGCCGTTGCTGGTCGCCGGGACGGGGGTGAGTCCGGCCCGGGCCGACCTGCCGTACGTCGCCTGGTCGACGTACCTGCCGGGATGGACCGACGAGTACGTCCCGAGCAGCGACAACGACTGCGTGGCCGGTCGGCCCAGCTGCCTGCGGCAGACCCGCAAGGAGTTCGGCCGGATCCTGAAGGAGAACGCGCAGAGCTGCACGCACAGCTCGATCTTCGCGCTGGCCTACACCCGGATCACCCAGACCTACGGCTGGGCGCGTGACATCCCCGGCTACTTCGAGGACGTGCCCTACATCAACCACATGGACGCGGTGTTCGCGAAGTACTACACCGACGCCTACTACGCCTACCAGGACGGCAACCGCAGCACGGTCCCGGTGGCGTGGCAGAAGGCCTTCGACGCCGCCCGGGACAAGCGCGTCACCGGCATCGGCGACCTGCTGCTGGGGATGAACGCCCACATCAACCGCGACCTTCCCTTCGTGCTGGCCAGCATGGGACTGGTGCGGCCCGGCGGTCAGTCCGGCAAGCCCGACTTCGACAAGGCCAACCAGTTCCTCAACGATGCATCCGAGGCGATGATGGCCGAGGAAGCCGCCCGCTTCGACCCGGGCCTCGACGACGCGAACGACCCGCTCGGTGTCACCTACGGCAGCGTCATGCAGATCATCACCGCGATGCGTGAGGGGGCGTGGCGCAACGCCGAGGCGCTGGTGAACGCACCCACCCCGAGCGCGCGTGCGCTCGTGGCGCAGTCCATCGAGACCGATGCGACGGCCTTCGCCGACCTGATCCTGCTCGCCCAGTCCTACACGCCGCCGCTGAACTCGACCACCGCACGAGATGCCTACTGTGCCCAGCACCAGGGTGACCTCGCGCCGTTGGCCTACCCCTGGGGGACGCCCGACCCCTACCGCGGCTGAGGCCCGGCAGCGGTCCCCTCGGCCCGGCATCTCGACCACCGCCGCGACGGACGGGCCCTGCGCAGGACGCGCAGGGCCCGCCCGTCGGGTGACTAGGGCGTCGCTGGAGCGGTGACGGTGAGGCTGCGCGTGACCGTGGTCGCCTTGCCCCAGCCGTCGGTCGGGGTCAGCGAGACGAGGTAGGTGCCAGAGCCGAGCGATCCGACGGCGCGCCCGTGCCGACGTCCCCGACGCTCGGCAGCCTGACGGCTAGCGTGAGTGCGATGCTGACGCGCTCCGTGCGGATGGTTCTCGTCCTCCTGCTGCTGGCAGGTGGCGCAGCCGCGGTCGCCGCTGCCGGACCCGGCCCCGCGGTCGCGCGCACCAAGCACGTGGCGCACTGCCGCGGGCTCCAGCACGACGACGTCCGCGGCACCGAGCCCACCTACACGCGCAAGCACCTCGCGGTCTTCCCGAACCACAAGCGGGTGTGCCACGCCATCTGGCTGCCGAACCCGCGCCGGTACTTCGTGCCGCAGGGCCTGGCGATCTACCGCAACTCGGCCTGGATCAGCGGCTTCCGCTACACCAAGGGCTACGGAAGCCGGCCCTGTCAGCTGATGCGGGTCAACCTGATCACCGGCCGCCGCCTGCAGTTCCACCAGGCCGTCTACGGCCGGGTGGGCCACCGTCCGCGCACCTACTGCCGTCACGGGGGCGGCATCCTCCAGCGCGGGCCGTGGCTGTGGATCGTGGAGAAGAACAAGCTCTGGCTGGTCGACCCGGCCCAGCGGCGCAACGTCATCAATGCCAGGAGGGTCTGGCGGATCAAGGCGCCGGTCCGGGGGTCGACGATCGTCGCCACCCCGCACCGCATCGGCCTGGTGCCGTTCCAGACGCGTGGGCGCGCCTACATCCACTGGTTCTCGATCAAGCGGCTGATCAAGCCTGGCGTCCTCGACCTGGCGGTCCACGGCAAGGGCCGCAAACAGCTCGGCGCCGTGACCCGCACCCGGATCCCGCGCCTCGTACAGGGCGCGACCCTCGACGCCCACGGCCGGCTCTACCTGTCCCGCTCGAACCTCGCCTGTGGGGAGCTGGTCAATCCCTACGGTCGCCGGGTGGCCTTCATGCCCGGGGCGGAGGGCATCGCGTTCGCGGCCCGGGGACGCCGGCTGTGGACGGTCAGCGAGTCCGGGGCCTGGCCCTACGCACACTCGCGCAAGCCGCTGACGCCGGCGGTGTCGAGCTATGAGTGGCCGCGCCTGGTGCGCAGCAAGCTGGCCACCTGCGGTTTCCCCGGCTACTGAACGGGTCCGTGCGCAGCTGCGCCGCCGAAAGGTGCCCTTGCGACCAATCCGGCCGGGTGACCGTGTCGAACCACGGGTGTCAGCACGTACCCAAGCTTCAGGATGTGAGCTCCCCATGAGCACCATGCTTTCCACCAAGAGCCGCAAGGCCTTCGCGGCCGTTGCGCTCGTCGCGACGACGAGCCTCTCGCTCGCCGCCTGTGGCAGCGACGACGGCACCAGCACCTCCAGCGCGGCCTCCGAGCCCCAGCCGGCCCCCAAGCCGGTCGCCTCGATCGACTCCCTCACCGGCAACACCACCCAGCTGACGCTGGACCAGGGCTTCCTCGACGCGCTCGACCAGCTCAAGCTCACCCCCGGCACCGTCGGCACCGCCAAGCTTCAGGACGGCGCGCTGATCTTCCCGATCACGGGGGGCAACGTGACCGTGTTCAAGCCGGGCCAGGTCTCGCCGTACGTGATCGGCCAGATCCAGCACGAGGGTTCCGGTCTGTCGCTGACCGCGGGCAAGACCAAGGTCGAGCTGACCAACCTGAACGTCGACCCCGGTGTCTCGCGTGTGTACGGCGACGTGTCGGTCAACGGCGAGACGGCCGCGACCAGCGCCTACCTGTTCAAGCTCGACGGGCGCACCCTCAAGCCGCTGAGCACCGGGAGCGGCACCGCCACGCTCGAGGGCACCAAGGTCGAGATCTCGCCGGTCGCCGCGCCGCTGCTGAACAAGACGTTCAACACCGACGGCGTCCAGCCCGGGCTGCTGGTGGGCATCGCCAAGATCACCGTGAGCACCACGCCTGGCGACTGATCCTCGATGATCCCGCCGTGCTCGGCGGGCGGAACGGGGAGGACCCCCGGGGCGAGCCGCCCCGGGGGTCTACTCCTGTCCAGGACCGTTCACCCGGTCGTGAGGTGCTCCGGCCCGTCGTCCCTGTCGCCGGGCTCGTCGGGAAGCTCGAACCAGATCTCTGCGCCGCCGTCGGGGACGGGGTCGGCGCCGGTGCGTCCGCCGCGGGCCTCGACGATGCGGGCCACGGTGGCCAATCCGATGCCGTGCCCCTCCACACCGCTGTGGGCGCGGGAGAACAGCGAGAACACGTCGGTGCGCCGGTCCTCGGGGATGCCGAGCCCGTTGTCGCGCACCGAGATCCGCCACCCCTGTGCGGTACGGCGGGCAGAGAGGTGCACCTCCGGAGGGACGCCCGGACGCGCGAACTTGACCGCGTTGGTGAGCAGGTTCTGGAGCACGGAGTACATCTCGTCCGCATTCGCCCGCACGACGGGGAGGTCGGCCGCCACGACGTTGGCTCCCGCCCCCTCGAGCAGGGTGGAGGAGTCGAGCACCAGCTGGTGGGTCAGCTGGGACAGGTCGGTCTCGGTCGGCGCGACCCGCGGTGCGGTCGCGCCGTGCTCCAGGACCTGGTCGAGCATGCGGTCCATCCTCCCGGCCGCGCGGAGCGCACGGGTGAGCAGCGCCTCCACGACGGGGGAGCGCTGGTCGCCGAGCTCCTCCTGCAGCATCTCCACGCTCGCCCGGATCGAGCTCAGCGGCACCCGCAGGTCGTGACTGAGCTCGGCCGCCAGGTGGGAGACCACGGTGGCCGCGCGTTGCCCGGACCCCGGTTGCGTGGGCGAGGGACGGTCCGAGCGCAGCAGCCGCAGCTCGATCAGCTGGGTCACGCTGGCCGCGAGCGTCTCCAGCGAGTCTCGCTGCCAGGAGGTCAGGGTCCTCGGGGTCGAGTCGATGACGCACAACCGCCCGACCATCGCGCCCGCCGGTGAGTAGATCGGGGCGGAGGCGTAGAACCGCGCGGAGGCGATGGTCCCGTCGACCCAGCCGATCCCGGCGAAGCGGGGGTCGGCGCGGGCGTCCTCGATCGCGAAGACTCCCTCGCTCCCCATGGTGTGCTGGCAGAAGGTGTCGGTGGACGGGGAGACGAACGGCTCCAGCCCGTAGGTGATCGGCACGTGGTAGTCGCCGTGCCTGCGGATGGTGATCCCGGCGGCCTCGGCCGCGCAGATCGTGGCGACCAGCTCGACGAGGTCGGCGAGGTCGTCGTCGTGGTGCGACAGGATCGCCAGGACGGCATCGTTGTCGGCTCCGGGGTCACCGGTCTTCGGTTGCACGTCGTTCATCCCCCAAACCCTCAGTCAGCACGCCGAGCTGGGGAGAAGATCCACGATAAGTGGTGCCTGGGCGTTTCGTGACGATCATGGTTCTTGCTAGGAGTACCCTCCCGGGCCGGAAATACTCCGGCGTGGACTGTTTGGGGCCGCGACCCCGGGAGTCGGCGGTGCTAACCTGAAAAAGTGGAACACGTTCTAGAAAATGACGCTCCCGACGTCTTCTCGCCGGGCCGGATCGGTCCGCTGACCCTGCGCAACCGCATCGTCAAGGCCGCGACCTACGAGGGCCTGAGCCACGACTCCCGCGTGACCACCGACCTGGTCGAGTTCCACCGGGCCTACGCCGCCGGCGGGGTCGGCATGACCACCCTGGCCTACTGTGCCGTCGCCCCGGACGGGCGCACCGCGCCGGAGCAGCTGCAGTGGACCGACGAGGCGATGCCCGGGCTGCGCACCCTGACCGAGGCCGTGCACGCGGAGGGCGCGGCCGTCTCGGCACAGATCGGGCACGCCGGGCCGGTCGCCGACCCGCGAGGAAACGGCTACCCCGCGCTCTCGCCGAGCACGCGCTTCCCGAACATCGCCGGGCGGGTCTCGCGCCGGGCGACGCCCAAGGACCTCGAGCGGATCACCCTCGCGCACGCCCGCGCCGCGACCCGGGCGCTCGCGGCCGGGTTCGACGCGGTCGAGGTGCACCTGGGACACAGCTACCTGCCCAGCGCGTTCCTCAGCCCGCGGATCAACCACCGCAGGGACGAGTTCGGCGGCTCCCTGGAGAACCGGGCCCGGTTCGCGCGCGGCATCCTGCGGGCGGTGCGCGACGCGGTCGGCGACCGGATCGCGATCCTGACCAAGCTGAACATGTCCGACGGCGTCCGCGGGGGGATCACCGTGGAGGAGGCCATCGCGACCGCGCAGTGGATCGAGCAGGACGGCACCGTCGACGCCCTGGAGATGACCGCGGGCAGCTCCCTGCTCAACCCGATGTACCTGTTCCGAGGTGGGGCGCCGGTCCGGGAGTTCGTCGCGGTGATGCCCCAGCCGATGCGGACGGTGCTGCGCCTGGGCGGGCGGCAGTTCATCCGCGAGTACCCCTACCGGGACGCCTACCTGCTCGAGGACGCCCGCAAGGTCCGCGCCGAGGTGGCGCTGCCGATGGTGCTCCTGGGCGGGATCACCGACCGGGCGTCCATGGACCTGGCGATGCGCGAGGGCTTCGAGTTCGTGGCGATGGGCCGGGCGCTGCTGCGCGAGCCCGACCTGGTCAACCGGATCGCTGCCGACGCAGGCACGCCGTCGCTGTGCATCCACTGCAACCGCTGCATGCCGACCAACTTCGTCGGCACCCACTGCCCGGTGATCGACGAGGGCAGCTCCCGCACGCAGGCGTGGGGCACCCCTGCCGGGTACGCCTGACCCGCCCGGCCAGCCTCCCCTCTAGGGTCTGGCCATGGACTTCGAGCTCGACCGCGGCATCGCCGTGCGAGCCACCGGCCCCGGGGAGTACGCCGCCACCCTCGATGCCGGCTGGGTCGTCGGCGGCGGCCTCAACGGCGGGTACCTGCTGGCCGTGATCGGCAACGCCATCCGTGCCGAGCTCGCCGCGGCGGGCCAGCCGGACCCGGTCAGCGTGAGTGCCTACTACCTCACCCCGACCACTCCCGGCCCGGCGGTCGTGCGGGTGCGGGTCCTGCGCCCGGGTGGCCGGCGCGCGACGGTCGCGGCCACCCTGGTCCAGCAGCACGAGGGCGCCGAGGTCGAGCGGATCACCGTGCTGGCTGTCTTCGGGGCCCTCGCGGACCTGCCCGAGGAGGTGCAGCGCCAGCTGGCACCGCCCGACCTGCCTCCGCCCGCGGAGTGCGTCGAGGCAGGCCGCGCCCCGGAGGAGGTGCGCCGCATCGCCCCGCTGCTCGACCGGTTCGGCACCCGCCTGGACCCGGCGTACGCCGGCTGGGCGGTCGGTGAGCCGAGCCGGAGCGGCGTCGTCCAGGGTTGGTTCAAGCTGGCCGACGACCGGCCGCTCGACCCGATCGCGTTGCTCCTCGTCCTCGACGCGCTGCCACCGGTGACCTTCGATCTCGGACTGCCCGGCTGGGCCCCGACGATCGAGCTGACCGCGCACGTGCGCGCCGAGCCGGCGCCCGGGTGGGCGTTGGTGCGGCACGCCACCCAGAACATCTCCGGCGGCCAGTTCGAGGAGGACTGCGAGGTCTGGGACTCCCGGGGCCGCCTGGTGGCGCAGTCCCGACAGCTGGCCCTGCTGCCCCGCGCGCCACGCTGAGTGCCGCGCGCCGGGCGGCTCAGGTCTAGACGGGTGCCTGCTCTGAGGCGTCGGTTGGCGCCGGGGGCTGGCGCCGGCCGGGGCCCCGACCGAGACTTGCCACCCGGGGCGGGCAGCGACTGACGCCCGTGCCGGTGTCGGAGGGGGACTCTCGGAACCATGAAAGCCAGGTCAGGGCTCGCCGCCCTGTTGCTCAGCGTCGCCTTCTGGGCGCCGGGTGGCTCCGTGTCGCAGCCGGGGCCGGTCGCGGCGCTGGAGGCGCCGTTGCTGCAGCCCGCGAGCGTGACGGTGCGCCCGCAGGCACCGGTGGTCGTGGACGACGTCACCTCGCCCAACGCCCGTGGCTGGACCGGTGAACGGGTCGCGGGCCCCGCCGCGGACCTCACCGACGACCTGCTGGCCGCCTACACGCTGGCCGTCGCGATCTCGCCCCCGGGGTGCCACCTGACCACTCCGCTGCTGGCCGCCATCGGACAGGTCGAGTCCGGCAACCTGGCCGGGCACACCCTGGCCGGGCACCGGGCCGACCCCGCCGTCCTCGGACCGGTCCTGGACGGCACGAAGTACCGCGCCGTGCCCGACACCGACGCGGGCAGCTGGGACGGCAACCGTGTCTGGGACCGTGCCCTGGGCCCCATGCAGATCGTCCCCGCGAGCTGGCGGGTCGTCGGTCTCGACATGGATGGCGACGGGATCCGGGACCCGCAGAACGTCTACGACGCGGCCGGAGCTGCGATGGTCTACCTGTGCGCCGGCGGTCGCGACCTGTCCACCGCCGCGGGGCTGCGTGCGGCCGTCTTGTCCTACAACGACTCCCCGGACTACCTGGCCGCCGTGCTGGCCTGGACGTCGGTCTTCGACCGGGCCGACCTCGTCGGCACGGGTGCGGTGCCGTTCGTGGCGGCACTGGGCACGCCCACCGTCCCGGCCCGGCCGCTGGCCACGACGACCCCCGACACGAACCCGGGCACGACCTCCTCGCCGCGGCCGGACCGCCCGGCAGCCTCGGACACCACCGCGTCGAACCCGGCGCCCTCGCCGACCGCCACCCTCACCGGGCGGACGACCGCCCCGACCACTGGGCCGACCACTGGGCCGACCACTGGGCCGACCACTGGGCCGACCACTGGGCCGACAGCTGGGGCGCCCACCCCGGGGCACGCCAGCCCGACCGGCCCCGAGCCGACCGGGCCGTCGGGGCCGCCGACCCAGTCCCCGACCCAGTCCCCGACCCAGTCCCCGACCCAGTCCCCGACCCAGTCCCCGACCCGGCCCCCGAGCCAGTCCCCGACCCCGGGCGGCACACCGGCGCCGCTGCCGCAGTGCCCGGTCCCGACCGAGGAGATCACCGGGCCGGACGCCACCGGGCCGGACACCACGGGGCCGGACGGGGTCGGGGCGCCGGTCCAGGGGTCGGTGGTCTCGCCGCAGACGTGCACCGCGCCCGCGGGCTACCGGTTCGACCCGGAGACCGGCGAGCTGGTCCTGGTCGAGCCCACGACGGCCCCCTGAGACCGGGCCGTGCACCGGCTGGCCGCCGCTTCGACCCGGGCCTCTCGGCGAGGTCTCAGTGCAGCCCTGCCCGCGCGACGGAGAACACGAAACGGTGGCCGGGATACTCGCTGAGCGACCAGAGCCGGTCGGTGGAGGGCCAGTAGGTGATGTCCTCCGGGCCGACCGGCAGGGCACCGGGATGGCGACGGAGCCGGCCCGGCGTGCCGACGTAGAGCTGGCCGGTGCGGTGCCGGCCCCGGCTGGCGGTGATGTAGCAGGTGTCCCCGACCCGCACCGTGCCCTGCATGTGCCCGGGGCCGCGCTCGTCGAGCCAGCGGGGTCGGGAGGTGTCGTCGGTGTGCGTCGCCAGGTGCAGGGTCTCGGGGTCCAGCGGATAGCCGACCAGGCGTCGGCTCATCTCGGCGCGGCCGTACTCACCGGCCAGCAGCTCAGGTGGGCTCGAGCCGCGGTCCAGGGACAGGAAGGAGTAGCGCAGCGGCTCCACCCCCTGCGTCGCGTGCGCTTGGTAGCCGAACCTGACCGGCAGCACGAACCGGTAGCCGAAGGCGTCCTCGACCGAGGCGACGCGGATGACGTCGTCGACCCGGCAGGTGGACAGGCCCCGACGGGTGCCGGCGACGTGCAGGTAGGGACCGCACCAGACGAGCCCGCCCGCGTGCACCCGCAGGGGTCGCAGCTCCACCCGGTCGCCGACGCGCTCGGGGACGACGAGCAGGACGTGGCGGTACTCCAGGGTGTCGAGGTCGATGACGCTCACGCGGCTGCCCAGGTTGGCGCCGCGCCGGCTCCTGGCGTACCAGCTGGTCAGTACCAACCGTCGTCCGCCGACCGACTCGGGGTCCCCGGCGTCCGCGGAGGTGGTGATGCCCTGGGGCCACCAGCGCTCGGTCCTCGCGTCCTCGGCGTTCCAGCCGAAGCCCCACTCGACCGCCGTGCCGGGCACCCTGGCCGGTGCCGCCGTGCGGTTCAGGTGCGCCAGCACCCCGGCGATGCCGACCCGGTCCCCGAAGCGCGCGACCGCGGCGTCGACGGCGGCCGGGTCCTCGTGGGTGCGCCGCAGGCGGATGCTCGACGCCGGGCCCGCACTCACCGGTCCAACCTAGAGGGCCCGTGGTCGGTCTAGGTTGGGCGCATGCGCGAGGTGGTGGGTGTCGCGATCCTCGCGGGCGGGCGGGTGCTTGCGGCCCGTCGGGCGCACCCATCCGGGCTGGCGGGTCGGTGGGAGCTGCCCGGCGGCAAGCTCGAGCCGGGCGAGGACCTCGAGAGCGCCGCGGTCCGGGAGGTCCGGGAGGAGCTCGGCTGCGAGGTGGAGGTGACCGGGCGGCTCGACGGCGCCTCGCGCATCGACGACCGGCTCGTGCTGCGGGTGGTGCACGCCCGACTGAGCGAGGGTGACCCGGTGCCGCACGAGCACGACGCCGTGCGCTGGCTCGGTGCCGGCGAGCTCGGCGAGGTCGCCTGGGCCGAGGCGGACGTGCCCTTCGTCGCGGCGTTGGGTCGACGTCTCGGCCGACCCGCGCCGGGTGCGCCGGGAACTGCGGGCCGGGCGCCCTAGGATCGCTGCATGGACAAGCACCTCCTGCTCGTGCACGCGCACCCCGACGACGAGAGCATCGGCCAGGGGGCGACGATGGCTCGCTACGTCGCCGAGGGAGTCGGGGTCACGCTGGTCACCTGCACCGGTGGCGAGATGGGGGAGATCCTGGTGCCCGAGCTCGAGCACCTGGCCGCCGACCGAGACGACACGCTCGCCGACCAGCGCAAGGTCGAGCTGGACAACGCGATGAAGGCGCTCGGGGTCACCGACCATCGCTACCTCGGTGGCTTCAAGCGCTACCGCGACTCCGGGATGCAGTGGCACGCCGACGGTCACGCGGTCCCGGCCGACGACGTGCACGAGAACGCCTTCTGGAACGCCGACCTCACCGAGGCGGCCAGCCATCTCGTCGGGGTCATCCGCGAGGTGCGCCCACAGGTGCTCGTGACCTACGACGAGTTCGGCGGCTACGGCCACCCCGACCACATCCAGGCGCACCGGGTGGCGACGTACGCCGCCTCACTGGCCGCGGTCCCCTCCTACCGGCACGACCTCGGCGAGGCGCACGAGATCGCGAAGATCTACTGGGGGGCGATGTCGGCCAGCAAGGTGCGGCAGGGGCTGCGCGACCTGCGGGCCGCCGGGGACACCACCACCTTCGAGGGGATGGACCCCGAGGGCGACCTGCCGCGGTTCATGGTCGACGACGCGGACCTGACCGCCGCGGTGGCGGCCGACGACTACGTCGAGGCGAAGATGGACGCCCTTCGCGCCCACCGCACCCAGATCGCGGTGGACGGGCCGTTCTTCGCCCTCGCCAACAACAGGGGCAACGAGATCTGGGGGACCGAGTTCTTCCGGATCGCCAAGGGCAGGCCCGGCCCCACGAGCGACGGCGGACTCGAGACGGACCTGTTCTCCGGACTGGACTGAGCCGGTGTCGCAGTCCCTGGGCGGCAGGGTCGCCGGGTTCACCGTGCTCGGCCTGCTCCTGGTCGCGGGTGCCGTATGGGTCGGTGGGTGCCTCGTCGCGGGTGACCGGGCGCCGCGTCACGCCAGCGTCGAGGGCGTCAGCATCGCCGGGCTGGCGCCCGGGGCGGCCGAGGCGAAGCTCCGCTCCGCGCTCGCCGAGCGGTCCCGCGAGCAGATCGGCGTCAGCTACGGCGACGGCCGGTCGGTGGCCGTCGACCCCCAGGAGGCGGGCCTGGCGGTCGACTACCGAGCCTCGGTCCTGGCGGCGGGCGGCGGCACCGGGTTCGGTCCCCGGCGGGTGTGGGAGGTGATCAGCGGAGGCGGTGACCACCGTGCCGAGGTCACCGTCGACCAGTCGCGGATGCAGGCGACCCTGGACCACCTCGGCAGTGGCATCGACCAGCGTCCGGTGGAGGGGACCGTGCTGTTCGACGAGGGACGTGCCGTGCCGGTCTACGGGCGACCGGGACGGGTGGTCTCGCGCAGCGCCACGCAGCGGTTCCTGGAGCGTCGCTTCCTGCACGGGGGGTCGCGGAAGCTGGCCACCGAGGTGCGCGCGCCGGTGGTCACCGACGGTGCCGTCCGGCGGGCCCTGCGAGACTTCGGCAGGCCGGCGATGTCCGGACCGGTCACCCTGGTGCTCGGCGGACATCGCGTCGTGGCACCGCCGCGCCTGTTCGGGCGCGGCCTGTCGATGAGGGCCGTGGACGAGACCCTGGTCCCGCAGGTGGACGGCGAGGTCCTGCTCGAGGCACTGACACCGGTGCTGCACAGCATCGCCCGCGAGCCCCAGGACGCGCGCATCGTCGTGCGCGGGGGCACCCCCCGGGTCGTCCCGGCGAAGGTCGGGGTCGAGGTGGACCCCGCCGCGCTGGAGCGGGCCTTTGCCGACGTCGTCGTGCAGCACGGAGCGCAGCGGCGCCTGGCCCTGCCCGGGAAGGTCACCCCGCCGACGTTCGGCACCGCCGCCGCCCAGGCCCTGAAGGTGACCGAGCGGGTGGGCAGGTTCACCACCCGGTTCCCCTACGCGGAGTACCGCAACGTCAACCTGACCCGTGCCGCCCAGCTGGTCGACGGCACCCTGCTGCGCCCCGGGCAGACGTTCAGCCTCAACGAGGTCGTGGGGCGGCGCAGCCGGGACAACGGGTTCACCGAGGGCTACGTCATCACCCACGGCCTCTTCACCAAGGACGTCGGCGGTGGCGTCTCGCAGCTCGCCTCGACGTTGTTCAACGCCACCTTCCTGGCCGGGCTGCGCGAGGCGGAGCACACGCCCCGGTCCGTCTACGACGACCGCTACCCTCCCGGCCGGGACGCCGCCGTCTCCTGGCCCGGGGTCGACCTGAGCTTCACCGACGACACCCCCTACGGGGTCCTGCTCACCGCGCGGGTGCGTCCGTCCGCACCGGGCAGGGAGGGGACGGTCACGGTGTCCGTCTACTCCACGCGAGCGTGGCGGGTCACGGTCGGGCACGGGCCCAGGACCCACGTGACCCGGCCCCGGGTGCGGCGCCTGCACGACACCGCCTGCCAGGACTCCGCCGGATCGCCGGGCTTCGGGATCGACGTCTTCCGTGTCCTGCGCCGGCCCGGATCTGGCAAGGTACAGCGCAGGGAGAGGCTCCACACCGACTACGCCGCCGCCGACACGGTCCGTTGCGGCGCAGCTCCGGAGCCCGAGCACGACTGACCGGGAGACGTCATGGCACCTCGGAACCGCACCGCTACCGCCGCCCTCCTGCTCGCCCTGGTGGTGGCGGCCGGAGCCCTGGTGACCGCGCCGGCCCAGGCACGCGCAGCCGCGCCTCGTGCGCGCACCCTGACCGGCGCCAACGACTGGTCCTGCACCCCGAGCCGGGCCCACCCCTCTCCGGTCGTGGTCGTGCACGGCACCTTCGGCGACAGCCAGAACCTGCTGCGACGGCTGACCTGGTCGATCCACCGGGCCGGCTACTGCGTCTTCGCGCTCGACTACGGCAACCGTGCCACCGCACCGATCCAGAGGTCCGCGGCGCAGCTGAAGGCGTTCGTGGACCGGGTGCTGAAGGCCACCGGTGCGCGCAAGGTCTCGATGGTCGGGCACTCCCAGGGCGGCATGATGCCGCGCTACTACATCAAGTTCCTCGGGGGAGCCAGCAAGGTGGACGACCTGGTGGGGCTCGCACCCTCCAACCACGGCACCTCGAACCCGCTGCTGCTGACCCCGGGCCTCGGGCACCTGTGCCCGGCCTGCCTGCAGCAGCAGACGGGGTCGAGGTTCCTGCGCCACCTCAACGCCGGCGACGAGACGCCCGGACCGGTCAGCTACACCAACATCGTCACCCGCTACGACGAGGTGGTGCTGCCCTACACCTCCGGCTACCTCTCCGGTGCCAGGACCACGAACATCCGCCTGCAGTCCCGGTGCCGGTTCGACGTCTCCGACCACCTCTTGATCCCCCTGGACGGCCCGGCGATCCGGATCGCCCTGAACGCGCTGGGGCGCCCCGGCCCGGCCAGCGCGTCCTTCCGGCCCTCCTGCCTGCCCTGAGCCCCCGGGCTCGGTGCCCGCTCTCGGCGGGTCAGCCCGGCGGGACCAGGTAGTCGTAGCGGTGGTGCACCTCGTAGCCGTCTTGCTCGTAGGTCCGCCGAGCCTCGGGGTTGGAGGCCACCACCTGCAGGAAGGTCGTCAGGGCGCCGCGCTCGGCGCCCCACTCCAGCAGCGAGCGCAGCACCGCCGCACCCAGGCCGGTACGCCGGTGCTCGGCTCGAGTCCACAGCGAGGAGACCCCGACCCAGTCGTCGTGCAGGGACGCCCTGCCCCGGGCCAGCACCGAGCCGTGCTCGTCGCGAACGGTGGCGAAGGTGACCTCGCCCGCCTCCAGGACCAGGCGGGCCGACTCGCCGTACCGCGCGGCGCGGTCGTCGCTGGCCAGCCACCCCGCGTCCAGGTCGGTGCGGTGCTGCACCGCGACCTCGCGCCCGGCGCCCAGGCGGCGCAGCACCAGCGCGACCGAGCCGAGCATCAGCAGCGTCGACTCGGCGGTGCCCCACCCCGCCTCGGTGAAGGCGGCGTGCGCGGCGGTGTCGGGGTGCACGTGGGCGCGCGCACCGAGCCCGCGCTCGGCATACCAGCGGTGCACGACGGCCACCGCCTCGCCGAGCGGAAGCCCGGGGTCGCCCAGCGCGAGCACCGAGTTGGCGCGCGCGGAGAAGCCGCCGGAGGCACGCAGCAGCCACTCCCCGAGCGGCTCGCTCTCGATCGGCTGCCAGCCCGGCAGTGCGCGCCGGTCCGCCGCACCGGCCCCCAGCCGGCGGCGTGCGGCCGGCCTCGGCGGCACCGGCTTGCCGGCCACGATGTCCGCGACCGGGATCTCGACGAGGTCACCGCGCTCGCGGCGCAGGGTCACCACACCGTGGTCCCAGGACTCGCACACGCCGAGCACGTCGGTCATCGCCGGTCCGCCCGTGGGCCCGGTCTCACCGTGAACCAGCCGTCGGACGACCACGCGCCGACCGACCACGTGCGGGCCCAGCGGCGCGCGGGAATCGGTCCCCGAACCGTGTCGATCCGCGGGCAACTGATCGCCGGGCACGGAGGGATACTAGGCTGGGTGCCCGTCCGCACCGGACCGCCACCCCAAGTAGGAGGACTCAGGTGACCTACGTCATCGCCCAACCTTGCGTCGACCTGAAGGACCGTGCGTGCGTCGACGAGTGCCCCGTCGACTGCATCTACGAGGGCAAGCGGATGCTCTACATCCACCCCGACGAGTGCGTGGACTGCGGCGCCTGCGAGCCGGTGTGCCCGGTCGAGGCGATCTTCTACGAGGACGACACCCCGGAGGAGTGGAAGGACTACTACGACGCCAACGTCCACTTCTTCGACGACCTCGGCTCGCCCGGCGGGGCCGCGAAGATGGGGGAGATCGACAAGGACCACCCCCTCATCGAGGCGCTGCCGCCCCAGAACCAGGAGTGACCGGGCACGGTGGTTGAGCCACGCGGCCCCGCCCGGGTCTCCCAGCGGCTGCCGCACTACCCCTGGGACCGGCTCGCCCCGTACGCCGCAACGGCGCGTGCCCATCGCGACGGCATCGTCGACCTCTCGGTGGGGACGCCGGTCGACGCGACGCCCGAGGTGATCCAGCAGGCGCTCCGCGAGGCCAGCGACTCACCGGGCTACCCCGTCACCGTCGGACTGCCCGAGACCCGCCAGGCCTGCCTGGACTGGCTCGCGCGCCGCTTCGGTGTCGTGGGTCCGGGCCTGGACGCGGTGCTGCCCGCGATCGGCTCCAAGGAGCTGATCGCGGGGCTGCCCACGCACCTCGGCCTCGGGGACGGTGACCTCGTGGTCCAGCCCGAGCTCGCCTACCCGACCTACGAGGTCGGGGCGGTCCTGGCCGGTGCCGAGGTCGTCGCCACCGACTCGCTGACCGCGCTCGGCCCACGCAGCCCCGCGCTGGTGTGGGTCAACTCCCCGTCCAACCCCACCGGACGGGTGCTGCCGACCGCCCACCTGCGCAAGGTGGTGGACTGGTGCCGGGAGCGGGGCGCGCTGCTGGTCTCCGACGAGTGCTACCTGGAGTGTGCCTGGGAGAGCGAGCCCGCCCTGAGGCCGGTCTCGGTGCTGCACCCGGACGTCAACGGGGGCAGCCTCGAGGGGATCCTCGCGGTGCACTCGCTGTCCAAGCGCTCCAACCTCGCCGGCTACCGGTGCGCCTTCGCGGTGGGGGACCCCGCCGTGGTGGGCGAGCTGCTGGCGGTGCGCCGGAACCTGGGCCTGATGATGCCCGGACCCCAGCAGCGGGCGATGGTGGCCGCGCTCGACGACGACGCCCACGTGGAGCAGCAGCACGCCCGCTACGCGGCCCGGCGTACGACGCTGCGCGAGGCGCTGCTCTCCGCGGGACTGCGGGTCGACCACTCCGAGGCCTCGCTCTACCTCTGGGCGACCCGCGAGGAGTCCTGCTGGGACACCGTGGCCTGGCTCGCCGAGCGCGGCATCCTGGTCGCGCCGGGCGCCTTCTACGGTCGCGCGGGCGGGCAGCACGTGCGGATCGCCTTCACCGCGACCGACGAGCGGGTCGGGGCGGCGGCCGCGAGGCTGACCGAGCGGTGAGGCTGGGGACCGGTGGCGCGGAGCACGCGCACCCGGTCAGCCCAGGGAGATCCGGACCGCGGTGTCGTCGGCGGTGCCACCGTGACGCCAGCCGTCCTCGGAGGCGCGCCCGATGTGCCACTGCTTCCCGGCGAAGCCGATCTGCTCGGGTTGCAGCGGGACCCCGTGGGCGACCACGAACTGTGCCACCGCCCAGCCCCGCCGCGTTCCCTTCTCGTCGGTCGTGACCGGCACGGCGAGGTCCTGGCGCGAGCCGGTGCGCGCGACCGTGACCTTGCTGCCGAAGGCGCGCTCGACCGCGCGGATCACCTGGCGGGCGCTGCCGCGTCCCGAGGAGTCGTGCACCACGCAGCTGAACCTGCCGCCGGGGCTGTAGCCGGTCAGCACCGACGCGAGCGTGCGGGCGTCCGGTGCGTGGTCCGCGTAGGCCTCGGGGAACCCCGAGCGCTGCACGCGCTGGGCGGCCTCGGTGATCCGCATCGTCTGGTAGTCGGGGACCTTCTCCAGGGCGTCGTAGAAGGCGTTGATGGCGTAGTAGGGGTCGCGCACCTGCGCGGTGGTGCCCCACCCCTGGGAGGGGCGCTGCTGGAAGAGGCCCAGGGAGTCCCGGTCGCCGTGGGTCAGGTTGCGGATCTTGCTCTCCTGGTAGGCCGTTGCCAGGGCGATCGACACCGCCCGCGCCGGGAGCCCGCGACTGACCCCGATGGCCGAGATCAGCGTCGCGTTCTCTGCCTGCTCGGTGCTGAGGTCCACGCGCCGACCGGCCAGCTCGGCCGAGCAGCCCTCGGGGTCGGGCAGCGGCCCGGACCCACGCCAGATCGCCACCCCGACGGAGACCACCACCGCGACGGCGACGAGGAGGAGCAGACCACGAAACCTCATGCTGGCGCCCGGGAGCGTCAGTTGGCGTGCAGCGCGGTGTTCAGGCTGACGCCCTCGCGGTCCCAGGGCTGGGCCTCGACAGCACCGGTGACCGAGTTGCGGCGGAAGAGCACGTTGTTCGCCCCGGACAGCTCCGCGGCCTTGACCACCTTGGGCTTGGAGTCGATGTCCTTGATCGTCACCTTGGTGCCGGCGGTGACGTAGCAGCCCGCCTCGACCACGCAGTCGTCGCCGAGGGAGATCCCGAGGCCGGCGTTGGCGCCGAGCAGGCAGCGCTCACCCACGGAGACCACCGCCGTGCCTCCGCCGGAGAGGGTGCCCATGATCGACGCCCCGCCGCCGATGTCGGAGCCGTCGCCCACGACCACGCCGGCGCTGATCCGGCCCTCGACCATGGAGGCGCCGAGGGTCCCGGCGTTGTAGTTCACGAAGCCCTCGTGCATCACGGTGGTGCCCTCGGCCAGGTGTGCCCCCAGGCGCACCCGGTCGGCGTCGGCGATGCGCACCCCGGTGGGCAGCACGTAGTCGGCCATCCGCGGGAACTTGTCCACGCCGAAGACCTGGACCGGGCCCAGGGCGCGCAGCGCGAGCCGCACCTCCTCGAACCCGGCGACGGCACACGGACCGTGGTTGGTCCACACGACGTTGGCGAGGACCCCGAAGATCCCCTCGACGTTGACCTGGTGCGGCCGGGCCAGCCGGTGGCTGAGCAGGTGCAGGCGCAGGTAGGCGTCGCTCGCATCCGCCGGCGGAGTGCCCAGGTCGATCGAGACGGTCACGACCTCGGTGTGCACCCGGCGCTCGGGGTGCTTCTGCACCAGCGCGGTCAGTGCCTCGGGCACCGCCTCGCCGTCCGGGTCGCCGAGGCGGGGTGCGGGGAACCAGGTGTCCAGGACGGTGCCGTCCTCGGCGAGGGTGGCCAGGCCGTGTCCCCAGGCCCGCTGGTCTCGGGTCAGGGTCGGGTCAGGAGTCTGCTCGGGCATATGGGTCAGGCTACCGGGGCACCCTGTGGCGGGACCGGACGGGAGGCTCGGGTACGGGCGTCGCGCTGGGCCCGGTGCTCGCGGACCCCGAGGGCGACGAGCTCTGCGTGTTCACCGTCCAGGTGGTCGAGTTCTCCACAGATTCGCTCACAGTATCGAAACTGTCGGTGCCGACTGGTTGACTGGTCCCATGCAAGCCATCCCCGACACCGCGCGCCGCGTCCAGCTGGACGCCCCAGGTGACGTGCTCGGGTTCATCCGAACCCGGCGTGCGGACGCCGATGCCGCCGAGGCCGACGTGTTGAGGGCGGCGATCGTGTGGGCCGAGCAGCATCCCCCGGAGTCGATCCACGATGCCGCCTACTGGCCCGGCACGGTGTCGATCGGCGGGGAGACCTGCCTGCTGCTGGCTGGGGAGGGTGCGCCCCTGGTGGCGGAGTTCTGCATCCCCGAGCTGGCCGCGGCCCTGAACGTCTCGACCGATTCCGGTCGGCTCTGGATGGCGCACGGGTTGGAGCTGAAGTACCGGCTGCCGCGGCTCCACGGCCGGGTCCTGGAGGGCAAGGTGCCGGTGTGGCGTGCCCGTCGGGTCGCCGAGCAGACGATGTCGCTGTCGCGGGAGGCGGCGGGGTTCGTGGACGCGCAGGTGGCGGCGTTCGCGCACGCGATCGGCCCCGCCGCCCTGGACCGGTTGGTGGAGGCTGCTACGGCACGGTTCATGCCCGAGCAGGCGGAGGCCGACGCGATCGCGGCGGCCGAGCGGAGACATGTCACCTTCCACCACCACCAGGTCTCCGTGGCCGGCACCACCCTCGTGGAGGCGGAGCTCGACCTGGCCGACGCCCTCGACCTCGATACCGCGATCGGCGCCCGGGCGGAGTCACTGGCCGCCGCGGGATGCGCGGAGCCGGTGGACGTGCGGCGGGCGATGGCCGCCGGCGACCTCGCCCGTGACCAGCTCGCCCTCGACCTCGACACCTCAGGGGAAGCGCCTCGCCGGTCGACGCCGCGCCGACGCGTGGTGCTCTACGTGCATCTGTCCGAGGCCGCCCTCACCGAACGAGGCGGTGGGGTGATCGGTCGGGTGGAGAACCAGCACAGGTTGGTGACGGCCGAGCAGGTCCGCTCCTGGTGCGCCAACCCGGATGCCCAGGTGGTCCTCAAGCCAGTGGTCGACCTGGCCGAGCATCTCCACGTCGAGGCCTACGAGGTCCCCGACCGGCTGGGCGAGCAGGCCGAGCTGCGTGACCTCAGCTGCGTGTTCCCGTGGTGCGCGCGACCAGCCCGGGCCTGCGAGAAGGACCACGTGGTGCCCCACGCCCACGGCGGTCCCACCTGCTCGGAGAACATCGCGCCGCTGTGCAAGCGACATCACCGCCTGAAGACCCACGGCCACGGCTGGACCTATACCGTCCTCGACCCGGGCACCTACGTGTGGACGACCCCGCACGGCTACCAGTTCCTGCGCGACCACGCCGGCACGACCGACGTCAGCCGCAACCGGCCACCGCCGCACGCCTAGCTTCACCGCCCCGCACCCCGCCGACCGCAGTTCTCGGCGGGGACGTCGGCACGCCCAGGTGCGGGAAGGCCGTGGCAGCCCCGGCACCGGGGCCAACCTTTGGCCAACCGCGGCGACCTAGCGTGAGCGGCGTCACAGTCTCGCGTCTCGTTCCCTGCATCCAAGGAGTGCGCCCATGGCCAGGATCGAACTCACCGTCGACGGAGCCGTGGTCTCCGACGACGTCGAACCACGGATGCTCCTCGTGCACTACCTGCGCGAGAAGCTCGGCAAGACCGGCACCGTGGTCGGCTGCGACACCAGCAACTGCGGCGCGTGCACGGTGCACCTCGACGGTCGCAGCGTGAAGTCGTGCAACGTCCTCGCCGTGCAGGCCAACGGCCACGAGGTGACCACCATCGAGGGCCTCGCCGAGCACGGCACCCTGCACGCGATGCAGGCGGCCTTCCACGAGTGCCACGCCCTCCAGTGCGGCTTCTGCACCCCGGGGATGATCATGCAGTCCGTCGACCTGCTCAACGACAACCCGCATCCCTCCGAGGAGGAGATCCGCCTCGGGCTCGAGGGCAACCTGTGTCGCTGCACGGGCTACCACAACATCGTCCGAGCCGTGCAGACCGCCGCAGGAGGTGCCCAGTGAGCACCACCCAGGACGCCCCGGCCACCGTCGCGGAGATCGGTCGCGACCGCCGCCGCAAGGAGGACGAGCGGCTGATCACCGGCCGCACGCGGTGGACCGACAACATCCAGCTCAACTCGATGCTGCACCTGGCCATGGTGCGCAGCCCGTTCGCCCACGCCACGATCACCGGCGTCGACGTCGAGGCGGCGAAGCAGGCCCCGAACGTGGTCACCGTGATCACCGGCAAGGACGTCGCCGACGAGCAGGGCTCGTTGCCGAACGCCTGGCCGATCACCCCCGACCAGGTGACCCCGGCCCACCCGCCGGTAGCCGTCGACCGGGTCACCTTCGCCGGCGAGATCGTCGCGGTCGTCGTCGCCCGTACGGCGGCCGAGGCCCGCGACGCCGCCGAGCTGGTCGACGTCGACTACGAGGAGCTTCCGGCCGCGCTCGACCTCAAGGAGGCCGCCGAGGACAAGGTGCTCGCGCACCCCGACCTCGGCACCAACAAGAGCGCCTTCTGGAAGTTCGACTCCGCCGAGGCCGGCACCGGCGGCAACGTCGACGAGGCCATCGAGAAGGCCCGCGGGGACGGGATCGTGATCGAGCGCGAGTACCGCCAGCAGCGGCTCATCCCCGCCTTCATGGAGCCTCGGTCGGTGGTCGTCGACCCGACCGGCGAGCAGATCACCATGTGGTCGGCGACGCAGATCCCGCACATCCTGCGGTTCCTGCTCGCAGCGGTGCTCGGCGTGTCCGAGTCCAAGATCCGGGTGGTCGCCCCCGACGTCGGTGGTGGCTTCGGCGGCAAGCTCCAGACCACGCCGGAGGAGTTCATCACCATGGTGCTGGCCCGGCGCCTGGGCCGCCCGCTGAAGTACACCGAGACCCGCTCGGAGTCGCTGATGGCGGGCCACCACGGTCGCGACCAGTGGCAGAAGCTGACCCTGGCCGCCGAGAAGGACGGCAGCGTCACCGGCTTCAAGGTCGAGCTGCTGGTCGACCTCGGCTCCTACGTCGCCATCGTGGGTGGCGGGGTGCCCGTGCTGGGTGCGTTCATGTACAACGCGATCTACAAGTTCCCGGCCTACCAGTTCAACCTCCAGACGGTGCTGACCAACAAGACCTGGACCGACGCCTACCGGGGTGCCGGACGTCCGGAGGCGACGTACGCCATCGAACGGATGATGGACGAGCTCGCCGTCGAGGTGGGGGTGGACCCGCTGGAGATCCGGGAGCGCAACTGGATCACCCACGAGGAGTTCCCGTTCACCACGGTGGCCGGGTTGGAGTACGACTCCGGGAACTACGAGCAGGCGACCGCCAAGGCCAAGGAGCACTTCGGCTACGACCAGCTGCGGGAGGAGCAGAAGCGGCGCCGCGAGTCCGGTGACCCGGTCCAGCTCGGCATCGGGGTCTCCACGTTCACCGAGATGTGCGGGCTGGCGCCGAGCCGGGTGCTCGGAAGCCTGGACTACGGTGCCGGTGGCTGGGAGCACGCCAGCGTGCGGATGCTGCCGACCGGCAAGGTCGAGGTGATCACCGGGGCCAGCGCCCACGGCCAGGGGCACGAGACCGCGTTCAGCCAGATCGTGGCCGACCGGCTGGGGGTGGCCTTCGACGACGTCGAGGTGCTGCACGGGGACACGCAGGTCGCGCACAAGGGGCTGGACACCTACGGCTCGCGATCCCTGGTGGTCGGTGGTGAGGCGGTGGTGCGTGCTGCCGACAAGGTGATCGAGAAGGCCAAGCCGATCGCCGCGCACATGCTGGAGGCCGACGTCGAGGACATCGAGTTCAAGGACGGTCGGCTCGGTGTGCGCGGCACCGACCAGGGCGTGGGCATCGGCGAGGTGGCGCTCGCCTCGTTCGCCGCGCACGACCTGCCCGACGGTGTCGAGCCCGGCATCGACGCCGACGCGACCTTCGACCCGGTGAACTTCAACTACCCGCACGGCACGCACCTGTGCGCGGTCGAGGTCGACACCGAGACCGGGCGGGTGAGGATGCGCAAGTACACCTGCGTCGACGACATCGGCAACGTCGTCAACCCGTTGATCGTGGCCGGCCAGGTGCACGGCGGGCTGGTGCAGGGCATCGCGCAGGCACTGTGGGAGGAGGCGGTGCACGACGATTCCGGCACGCTGGTCTCGGCCTCCTTCGTCGACTACCTGGTCCCGACCGCCGCCGACACGATCAGCTTCGACGTCGACCACACCACGACGCCGGCGCTGACCAACTCGCTGGGCACCAAGGGCGTCGGCGAGGCGGGCACGATCGCCTCGACTCCGGCCGTGGTCAACGCCGTCGTCGATGCCGTGCGGCACTTCGGCGTCAACGACATCCAGATGCCGTGCACGCCGGAGCGGGTGTGGCGGGCCATCCATGCCGGCGATCCCGGCGGCGCCGACCCCACGACCGCAGGTGCGGCACCGCACTTCGAGGAGTCCACCGGCCACGAGGGCCAGACCGACCGCACAGCCGGCAACACCGAGGGAGCAGGCCAGTGATGTCCCCCTTCAGATGCTCACGTCGTTCCGCTTCGAACGGGGGCCTCGCATGATTCCCGCCAAGTTCGACTACCTCGCCCCCACCTCCGTCGAGGAGGCGCTCTCGGCCCTCTCGCAGAGCGACGACGCCAAGGTGATCGCCGGTGGGCAGTCCCTGCTGCCGGTGCTCCGGATGCGGCTGAACGCCCCTGAGCTGCTCGTCGACATCGGGGGGATCGACACCCTGAAGGAGATCCGGGACGACGGCGACAGCGTCGTGATCGGCGCGATGGCGCCGTACTACGAGATCCTCGCCAGCGACGTGGTCAAGAACAGCCTCGGCCTGCTGCACCAGGCCATCTCGCAGGTCGCCGACCCGCAGATACGGCACCGCGGCACGCTCGGTGGGGCACTCGTGCACGCCGACCCGGCCGGGGACTGCGGTGCCCCCGTGCTGGCGCTCGACGCGGAGCTGGTCATCGCCGGCCAGGCAGGGGAGCGCACGGTCGCCGCTGCGGACTTCTTCGAGGACCTGTTCACCACCGCGGTGGGCGAGGACGAGCTGCTCACCCACATCCGGCTCCCGAAGTACGACGGATGGGGTTCGCACTACGAGAAGTTCGTGCGGGTCGCCCACCAGTGGCCGATCGTGGCCGTTGCCGCCGCGGTGCGGACTGAGGGGACCACGATCAGCGAGGCCCGGGTCGGGCTGGTCAACATGGGGTCCACCGCCGTGCGGGCGGGTGCGACCGAGCAGGCGCTGGCCGGGCGCGAGGCGACCGAGGAGGGCGTGCGCGAGGCATGTGACCAGGCGGCGGAGGGCACCAACCCGCCCTCGGACCTCAACGGCGACGCCGACTTCCGTCGGCACCTCGCGACGGTGCTCACGCGGCGCGCCGTGCTGAGCGCCGCTATAGGGTGAGCTCATGGGGATGGAGCTTCGCCACGAGTTCACGGTGCCTGCGTCGGTCGAGGAGACCTGGGAGGCCTTCAACGACATCGAGTCGGTGGCCCGGTGCTTCCCCGGCGCCACGGTCACCTCGGTGGACGGGGACACCTTCCAGGGGTCCTGCAAGGTCAAGCTGGGGCCGATCGCCCTTGTCTACAACGGCTCGGGGACCTTCGTGGAGAAGGACGAGGAGGCCCACCGGCTGCTCATCGAGGCCAACGGCAAGGACAAGCGCGGCAACGGCACCGCCGGTGCCCACGTCACCGCGACGATGACCGCGGACGGCGGCTCCACCCGGGTCGAGGTCCTCACCGACCTGGCCATCACCGGCAAGCCGGCACAGTTCGGGCGCGGGGTGATGCAGGACGTCAGCGACAAGCTGCTCGGTCAGTTCACCGACTGCCTGGAGCAGAAGGTGGGCGGCGGGGGAGCCGCGGCCCCGACCGGGGAGTCCGGCGAGTCCGGCGTGCCGACGGGCGGGTCCGGGGAGCCCACCGAGCCCGACCAGGGTTCGGGCGGGCTCCCGCGCCCCGACGTGCCGGACCCGAACGTCCGGATGCACCACATGCGCGACCTCGACGTCCCCCCGACCTCCCCCGGTGCGGCGGCGGGCGAGGCCGGCAGCGACGGCGCGCTCGACCTCGGCGCCACGGTGCTGCCCGTGCTCGCCAGGACCTACTGGAAGCAGGCGCTCGGTGCGATCCTCGTGCTGCTCGTGCTCCGACGCCTGCTGCGTCGGGGCTGACCGCACGGACACCGGGGTCAGGACCGGGGTGATTCCCCAGTGCGCGTTCACCGGGTGACTGGCAGCCTGGTGCCATGACCACGGTGGCGGACGGCGGCGCTGGGCCTGCCGCGCGCGTGGTCGACCTGACCAAGGTCTACGGCACCGGCGACGCCGAGGTTCGCGCGCTGGACGGCATCACCCTGGACATCGCCACGGGGGAGTTCACCGCCGTCATGGGGCCCTCGGGCTCGGGCAAGTCGACCCTGATGCACTGTTGCGCGGGTCTCGACACGCCCTCGTCCGGTCAGGTCTTCATCGGCGAGACCGAGATCGGGGGGCTTTCCGACAAGCTGCTCACCCGGTTGCGGCGCGAGCGGATCGGTTTCGTGTTCCAGTCCTTCAACCTGGTCCCGACCCTTACCGCAGGCGAGAACATCGGGCTGCCGCTCGCCATCGCCGGCCGCCGGCCCGATCCCGAGTGGTACGACGCGGTCATCGACACCGTCGACCTGCGCGACCGGCTCGACCACCTGCCCAACCAGCTCTCCGGCGGACAGCAGCAGCGGGTGGCCGTGGCCCGGGCGCTGACCAGCCGGCCCGGGATCGTGTTCGCCGACGAGCCCACCGGCAACCTGGACTCCCGCTCGGGGGCCGAGGTGCTCAGCCTGCTGCAGCGCTGCGCGCGCGATTTCGAGCAGACCATCGTGATGGTCACCCACGACCCGGTCGCGGCCGGCTACACCGACCGTGTGGTCTTCCTGGCCGACGGCCGTCTCGCCGGGGAGCTGCGCGGGCCCACCCGCGAGGCGGTGCTGGAGCGGATGACCGCGCACGAGGCCCGGCTCGAGACGGGCGGCTAGCGGTGCTGCGCGCGGCCTGGAAGAGCCTGCTCGGCCGCAAGCTCCGGCTGTTGATGAGCACCTTCGCGATCGTGCTGGGCGTCGCGTTCGTCGCGGGGACGCTGATCTTCACCGACACCTTGAACAAGAGCTTCGTGGCGATCTTCGACAACTCCGTCGGCGACGTGGTCGTCCGTCCTCGCGGCGCCGCGGACAGCGAGGCCACCGCGACGACGGTGACGATGCCGGCCGGCCTGGTCGACCGCCTGGCCCAGGTGCCCGGGGCGGCCCGCGCCGATGGCAACGTCTCGACCTTCGGGCTCTTCGTGGTCGGCAAGGACAACCGGGTCGTCGGCGGCCAGGGGGCCCCCGGCATCGGGGTCAACCAGAACAGTGCCCCCGCTGCCCACGGGGTCGCGCCCTTCCAGGTCGTGGAGGGCCGCTCGCCCCACGGTGCCGACGAGGTGGCCATCGACGCCGACACGGTGCGGCGGGCCGGGCTCCACCTCGGGGAGCAGGTGCGTCTGGTCAGCGCCGGCAAGCGCGCCCTGCTCCAGCCGCGCCTGGTCGGCATCGCGGACTGGCCCGACGGCGGCTCGCTGAACGGCGCCACGATCAGCATGTTCGACACCGCCACCGCCCAGGACCTGTTCCTGCAGGGCAAGGACGCCTTCAACGACGCCTGGGTGACCGCGAAGCCGGGAGTCTCGCAACAAGACCTCCGCGACGCCGTCGCCGCGGTGCTGCCGCCGGGGTTCGAGGCAGTCACCGGCGACCAGGCGGCCGACGAGTCGGCCAGCGACCTGCTGCAGGCGATCTCCTTCCTCACGATCTTCTTGCTGGTCTTCGCCGGCATCGCGCTCGTGGTCGGCTCGTTCCTGATCGTCAACACCTTCTCGATGCTGGTCGCCCAGCGCAGCCGCGAGCTGGCGCTGTTCCGCGCCCTGGGCGCCTCGCGTCGGCAGGTCACCGGGTCGGTGCTCTTCGAGGCCTTCGTCGTCGGCACGGTCGGCAGCGGCCTCGGCCTGGGCCTCGGGGTGCTGCTCGCCATCGGGATCCGGGCGCTGTTCGCCAGCTTCGGCCTGGACCTGTCCGGGACCGCGCTGGTCTTCGGCGCGCGCACCCCGCTGGCGGCGTTCGCGGTCGGTCTCGGCGTGACGATGGCGGCGGCGTACCTGCCCGCGCGACGCTCCAGCCGGATCCCCCCGATCGCCGCGCTCCGCGACGACGTCGCGATGCCGGAGTCGGCCCTGCGGTGGCGGCTGCTCATCGGCACCCTGATGGGTCTCGCCGGCGTCGCCGCCGGCGCGGTGGGGCTGTTCGGCGAGGTGCCCAAGGCTGGCTACTGGGTCGGCGGCGGTGCGCTGCTGGCGATGCTGGGGATGGCCGCGGCCAGCCCGGCCGCGTCCCGTCCCTTCCTCGCCGTGGTGGCCGGCGGCTACCGGGTCGCCTTCGGCAGCATCGGGATGCTCGCGGGGCAGAACTCGCTGCGCAACCCGCGTCGTACGGCCGCCACGGCGTCCGCGCTGATGATCGGGCTCACCCTGGTCACCACCATGTCGATCGCCGGATCCTCGGCCAAGGCCAGCGTGGACCGCACCGTGGCGCGCGCCTTCCTGGGCGACATCGTGATCAGCAACGCGATCGGGCAGGGGTTCTCACCCCAGGTCGCCACCATCGCGAGCCGCCAGCCGGGGGTGGCGACGGTGACGCGGCTGCGCACCGCCGCCAGCAGACTCGCCGGGAAGCGCACCTGGCTCACCGGCGCCGACCCGGCGACGCTGTCCAGCGTGCTGCGCCTCGACCTCTCCGCGGGCTCCCTGGCCGACTTCACCGGCGAGACGGTCCTGGTCAGCGAGAAGACCGCGGCCGACCACGGCTACGAGGTCGGTCAGGAGCTGGCCTTCCGGTTCCCCACCGGGCTCACCCGGCTGCGCATCGTCGGCATCCACGACGCCGAGTTCGCCGGCTACCTGACCACGCTGGACGCACTGGCTCGGGGCGGCTACGCACCCGAGGACTCCAGCCTGCTGCTGAAGCTGGACCCGGGAGCCGACCCGGCCGCGGTCAAGCAGGAGCTGGAGGACGCCACCGCCAAGCTGCCGATCATCACCGTCAAGGACCAGACCGAGTACGCCGCGGAGCAGCGCGCGCCCATCGACCGGATGGTGCTGATGATCTACGCCCTCCTGGGCCTGGCCCTGGTGATCGCGGTGCTCGGGGTGGTCAACACCTTGGGTCTCTCGGTGATCGAGCGAACCCGTGAGATCGGGCTGCTGCGGGCCATCGGCGTCGATCGGCGGCAGATGCGGCGGATGGTGAGCCTGGAGTCGGTCGCGATCGCGGTCCTGGGCGCCCTGATGGGGATCGGCATGGGGCTGGTCTTCGGGATCGCGCTGATGGCCTCGCTGCGCGACGAGGGCCTGGAGGTCACCCGGATCCCGTGGGTCAGCCTGGGCGTCTATCTGCTCGCTGCGGTCCTGATCGGGCTCCTCGCGGCCCGCCTGCCCGCGAGGCGGGCGGCCCACCTCGACGTGCTGCGCGCCATCGGGACCGAGTGACGAGGCGTGAAATCTTCACCGGGATCGCTGCACATCGGGCCTGGGTTGGCTAGGTTTCTCGCTACGACCTGACGAAGGAGCTCTTGGGTGGACGACCACTCACCGCGAGGTGGAGGCAGGCGGGGGCGCAAGCATGTCCTCGTCCGGGAGTACGTCCGCTCTGTCATCGTCAGCGCCGAGCCGGGCACGCCTGCCCCGTCCGAGCGTGACCTCGCCGAGCAGTTCGGGGTCGCCCGGATGACCGTGCGGCACGCGATCGACGCCCTGGTCGCCCAGGGACTGCTCGAGCGGGTGGCCGGTCGCGGAACGTTCGTCACCAAGCCGCTGATCGACATGCAGATGCGGCTCTCGGCCTACACCGAGGAGATGGAGCGACGCGGCAAGAAGCCGGAGTCCAAGACGCTGCTGGCCCGTCGCGAGAGCGCCGGACCCGGCGTGGCGAGGGCCCTGGAGGTGGAGGAAGGCTCCGCGATCGCGCACTGGCAGCGGCTGCGGCTCGCCGACGGTGTGCCGATGGCGATCCAGCACGTCTACCTCTCGTTGGAGCTGTTCCCCAACTTCCTCGACGAGGCGCTGCCGACCAGCCTCTACTTCTGGTTCGCGATGCGTGACCTGATGCCCACCTGGGGCGAGGACTCGGTGCTGGCCGGGATCGCCACCGAGGAGGAGGCCGGCCTGCTCGAGCTCGAGCCCGGGTCCCCGGTGCTGCACATCTCCCGGCGCGCGTTCTGCCGCGAGAACGTCGTCGAGGTCACCAGGAGCGTCTACCGAGCCGACCGCTACACCCTCTGGGTCCCCGTGCTCCGCCCCGAGCACCTGCGCTGAGGGCCGGACGTCGGTTTCCCCGGTTGACCGGGGAACCATGCACCGGACGAGGGAGAGAACACCCACCAAGAGCGTGGATCCCTCGACAAGTGGCCAGCTAGAGACGGCCGACGGGGGCGACCTCGATGCCGGCGTGCTCGCAGCACCAGGTGGGGTCGGGGCCGCCGAGGTCGGGGTGCACGTAGAGAGCGTGCGGCTCGAGGTGGTCGCACGCCCGGCACAGGGGCCAGCGTCCGTTGGTCTCCAGGAGGGCGTCCTGCACGTCCTGCGCGACGAGCCCGACCACGAACTCGCGGCCCTCGGCCCACTGCTCGAGCCACCAGCCCCGGTCGGACAGCGCCGACTCCAGCGCCGAGACGGTGGCCGGGTCGGCGCACCCGGTGGTCTCGAGGTCGTGCAACACCAGGGCGCGCGCCCGCATCACGACGTCGTGGGATGTCACGATGTCCATTGTGACCCCAGGGCAAGCCGAGACCGCCGAGAGCGCCCACCTCGACGTGGTCGTGCTGCACGCCCGGGACGCCGGCGCGGCAGCGGCGGGCGGGGCCGACCGGCTGCTCCTGGCCGCCGAGCCGCAGGCGGGCTACCTCTCCCCGGAGCCGGCAGCGGTCTCGGCCGTGGTGCGCGAGAGCGTGGTGCGCGAGACCGGGGTGCCGGTCTACGTCGTGCTGCGCACCCCGGACGGACAGGTCGACCGGCTGGTCGACCTCGGGTCACGCTTCCTCGAGCTGGGTGCCCGTGGCCTCGCCTTCGGCTTCCTCGATCGTGACCTGGAGGTCGACCGCACCGCCTGTGCCCAGATGTGCCGGGCGCTGGGCGGGGTGCCCTGGCTCTTCCACGGCTTCGACGAGGCGCTGGACGTGGAGCATGCCTGGCGCGACGTACGCGGGCTGCCCGGGCTGGAGGCGGTGATCTCCGCCGGCTCCACCCGCGGGCTGGAGCACGGCGCCGACGAGCTGATCGCGCGGGCCGGCCAGGACCCGAGGGTCGCCGAGCTGCTGCTGGCCGGCGGCGGCCTGACTCCCGAGCTGGTGCCGTGGCTGGTCCGGGCGGGCGTACGCCGCTTCGCGATCGGCTCCTCGGCCCGCCCCGGTCGGTCCTGGACCCGTGCGTCGGTCGATGTCGACCACGTGCGGTCCTGGCGGATGCTGCTCGACGATGCCCTCGGCCGCGCCCTGGGAATCCCCACAGACTGAGTCATTCCGGTAGACATCGCCTCCTGCGCGAGGGATGCTGCTCAGGTGCCGGTGGAGGTCCCCCGGGCTCCGGGAAAGGTCCCCTCGTGCTGCGCCTGTCTGCGATCGCGTCGGCCGTGCTGGCGGCACTCGGCCTGCTCACCCTCGTGCCGGCCGCCCAGGCCTCGGCGCCGCACGCTGCGGTCTCGACCGCCGCGCCCCCGGTCGCCTGGACGGAGTGCGCGGACTCCGAGCTCTACTACCTGGGCCTGGAGTGCGGCTCGCTCGAGGTCCCTCTCGACCACGCCGACCCCGGTGGCAGCACGATCCACCTGGCCCTGACCCGCCGACGGCACACGTCCTCGACCTACCTGGGGGTGCTGCTGGTCAACCCGGGCGGGCCCGGCGGCTCCGGCCTGAGCCTGGCCGGCCTGGGGGACTACGTCCCCGGCAACGTCGCCGCCTCCTACGACTGGATCGGCTTCGACCCCCGTGGGGTGGGGGCCAGCTCACCGTCGCTGCGCTGCAACCGCAGCTACGTCGGCTACGACCGGCCCCCCTACCTGCCCCGCGCGACGTGGGTCTACCGCTCCTGGCTGGCGCGCAGCCGCAGCTACGCCTCGGCCTGCGCGAGCACGGCCACCAAGCGGGCGCTGCTGCCGCACCTGACCACCCTGGACACGGTCCGTGACATGGACCTGATCCGCGCCGCCCTCGGCGCCAGCAAGATCAGCTACTACGGCTTCTCCTACGGCACCTACCTCGGTGAGGTCTACGCCACGCAGTACCCCACCCGGGTCGGCCGGTTCGTCCTCGACGGCGTGGTGAACCCCCAGCGGGTGTGGTACTCCGCCAACTTCGACCAGGACCGGGCCTTCGAGACCAACATGAACATCTTCTGGCGCTACCTCGCCGCCCACCCCGGGGCCTTCCACCTCGGCAGGCGCTGGAAGGCGATCCGGGGCGGCTACCACCGCGAGCTGCGCGCCCTGGACCGGCGCGCCAGCGCCGGCGGCCGGCTCGGGCCCGACGAGCTCGCCGACGTGCTGCTCGACGCGGGCTACTACGTCTATGACTGGGCAGAGCTCGGCCACGCCTACTCCGCCCTGGTGCGCAAGGGCCGCGGCTGGAGCCTGGCCGCGCTCTACCGGGACGCCAACGCCGGGGGCGAGAACGGCTTCGCGGTCTACAACGCCGTGCAGTGCACCGATGTCGCCTGGCCGGGGTGGCAGCGCACCCGCCAGGACTCGTGGGCGGTCCACCGGCGGGCGCCGTTCCTGACCTGGGGGAACACCTGGTACAACGCACCCTGCCTGAGCTGGCACGCCCCCGCCCATGCCAAGCTGGCCGTCTCGGGAGGCTCGGTGACCTCCCGGATGCTGCTGATCACCGAGACGCGGGACGCCGCGACGCCGTACTCGGGGGCCCTGACGGCGCGGCGCCTGTTCCCCTCGGCAGCCCTGGTGGCCGGCATCGGCGGCACCACGCACGCCAGCTCCCTCTCCGGCGTGGCCTGCGTGGACAACACGGTGGCCACCTACCTGCGCACCGGCGCGACGCCTCGGCGGTTGGCGGGCAACCAGCCCGACCGCCGGTGCCCGCGCCTTCTGCCGCCGCAGCCCTACGGCGCCGGCGGACGCGCCTCCGGGGCCGGGTCCGGCGACTCGCTGTCGCCGGTCCTGCGCCAGGCGCTGCTCGCGGCGCAGGTGCACACGCTGCGCTGAGGCCTGGCCGCAGGGCTCAGTGGGTGCGCAGCCAGACCGTGGAGCCGGCCGTGCGCAGTCCCTCGAGGGCGGCGGCGGGCGGGGCGGCGGCCACGTCGGTGACCACGTAGCCCAGCTCACCCCGGGTGGAGAGGTACTGCGCGGTGACGTTGGCCTTCTCCTCGGCAAGGACCTGGTTGACCGAGGCCAGCACGCCGGGCACGTTCTGGTGCAGCAACGCGATCCGGGAGCCGCTCTCCAGCGGAGGTGCCGCGACCTCGGGCAGGTTCACCGACAGCGCGGTGCTGCCGCCCTGCAGGTAGGCGGTGAGCTTGCCGGCCACGAAGTAGCCGATCTCCTCCTGCGCCTCCTGGGTGGAGCCGCCGACGTGCGGGGTGAGGATCACGTTGGGCAGCCCGCGGAGCGCGGACTCGAACGGGTCGCCCTGGGCCTTCGGCTCCACCGGGAAGACGTCGATGGCCGCACCGGCGATGTGTCCGGAGAGGATGTGGTCGCGCAGGGCGAGCTCGTCGACGACCATGCCGCGCGAGGCGTTGATGAACAGCGAGCGCGGCTTCATCTGCGCGAACTGGGCGGCGCCGAACAGTCCGGCGTTGCCGGGCCGACCGTCGACGTGCAGCGAGACCACGTCGGCCTGCTCCAGCAGCTGCTCCAGGGTGCCGACGCGGCGCGCGTTGCCGTGGGCGAGCCGGTCGGCGGTGTCGAAGAAGATCACCCGGAAGCCCATCGCCTCGGCGACGTTGGAGAGCTGGGTGCCGATGTTGCCGTAGCCGACGATGCCCAGGGTCCGGCCGCGCACCTCGTGGCTGCCCTGGGCGGACTTGTCCCAGACACCGTCGTGCATCCGATGGGTCTTCTCGGTCAGCCGGCGGGCGAGCGCGATGATCTCGCTGATCACCAGCTCCACCACGCTGCGGGTGTTGGAGTACGGCGCGTTGAAGGCGGCGACGCCCCGCTCGGCCGCGGCACCGAGGTCGATCTGGTTGGTGCCGATGCAGAACGCGCCCACGGCCACGAGGTCCGGGGTGTGCTCGAGCACCCGCTCGGTGATCTTGGTGTTGGACCGGATGCCGACCAGGCTCTTGCCCTGGAGCGCCTCGATCAGGTCGTCCTCGCGCATGGAGCCGGAGCGGGTGTGCACGACCACCCCATGACGTTCGAAGACGTCGGTCGCGGTGGGATGGATGTTCTCGAGGAGGAGGACTTCGTGCGTGGTCACCGAGCCAGCCTACGAGGCGCCCGTTCTCACAGGTCGGCGGCATCCACGATGCGGTAGGCGTAGCCCTGCTCGGCCAGGAAGCGCTGCCGGTTCTGGGCGAAGTCGGCGTCCACGGTGTCGCGGCTGACGATCGTGTAGAACCGGGCGGTCTTGCCGTCGGACTTCGGTCGCAGCAGCCTGCCCAGGCGCTGGGCCTCCTCCTGCCGGGAGCCGAAGGACCCGCTGACCTGGATCGCCACCGCCGCTCCTGGCAGGTCGACGGAGAAGTTGGCCACCTTGGAGACCACGAGCAGCTCGATCTCACCGGAGCGGAAGCCGGCGTAGAGACGCTCGCGCTCCTTCACGGTGGTGTCGCCCTTGATGACCGGCGCCCCGAGATGCTCGGCGAGCTCGTCGAGCTGGTCGAGGTACTGACCGATCACCAAGGTGGGCTCGCCCTGGTGCCGGCGGACCAGCTGCTCGGCGATGAGCGTCTTCGCGTGCGTGCAGCTGGCCAGCCGGTAGCGCTCCTCGGGGTCGGCGGTGGCGTAGGCCAGCCGCTCGCCCTCGGGCAGGGTCACCCGCACCTCGACGCAGTCGGCCGGGGCGATCCAGCCCTGGCTCTCGATGTCCTTCCAGGGCGCGTCGTAGCGCTTGGGCCCGATCAGGCTGAACACGTCACCCTCGCGGCCGTCCTCTCGCACCAGCGTCGCGGTCAGCCCGATCCGGCGACGCGCCTGGAGGTCCGCGGTCATCCGGAAGATCGGTGCCGGGAGCAGGTGCACCTCGTCGTAGACGACGAGACCCCAGTCGCGTGCGTCGAGGAGCTCGAGGTGCGGGTAGACGCCCTGGCGGCGCATCGTGAGCACCTGGTACGTCGCGATGGTGACCGGCCGCACCTCCTTGCGGGCTCCGCTGTACTCGCCGATCTCGTCCTCGGTCAGGCTGGTGCGGCGCAGCAGCTCGGCCTTCCACTGCCGCGCGCTGACCGTGTTGGTGACCAGGATCAGCGTCGTGGCCGACGCCTGGGCCATGGCGGCGGCGCCCACCAGCGTCTTGCCGGCCCCGCAGGGCAGCACGACCACGCCGGAGCCGCCGTGCCAGAACGAGTCGGCGGCCTCCTGCTGGTAGGCGCGCAGCGACCAGTCGCTCTGGTCCAGGGCGATCGGATGGGCCTCGCCGTCGACGTACCCGGCGAAGTCCTCGGCCGGCCACCCGAGCTTGAGCAGCGCCTGCTTGAGGTTGCCCCGCTGGCTCGGGTGCACCGCGACGGTGTCGTCCTCGAGGCGCTCGCCGAGCATCCCGGCGACCTTGCGGGAGCGGAGCACCTCCTCGAAGACGGCGCGGTCGGTGCAGGAGAGCACCAGGCCGTGGCCGGGGTGCTTGTCGAGACGGAGCCGGCCGTAGCGCGCCATCGTCTCGGCGACGTCGACCAGCAGGGCGTGCGGCACGGCGTACCGGCTGAAGGTGAGCAGCACGTTGACGACCTGCTCGGCGTCGTGCCCGGCGGCGCGGGCGTTCCACAGCCCGAGCGGCGTGAGGCGGTAGGTGTGGATGTGCTCGGGGCTGCGCTCCAGCTCCGCGAAGGGGGCGATCGCCTTGCGAGCCGCGTCGGCCTGCTCGTGGTCGACCTCGAGCAGGAGCGTCTTGTCGGACTGGACGATCAGGGGGCCGTCGTTCATCGGCGATCCCGGGCGGGCGTCGCCGGCAGGGGCGTGGGGTGGTCGCTCATGACGGACCAACCTTACGGACCGGTGGTCACCGGCGGGCCGGCGGCGGTGGCACGCGCGAGCACCGGCGCGTCCCGGGCTCAGTGGGAGGTGTGCAGGCCGAGGTCCGCGGGCCGGACGCCGAGCGTCTGCAAGGTGGCCACGAGCAGCTCTGCCAGCGTGGGCCCGGCGGCGCGGGTGGCGTGCAGGTCGAAGTTGGGGGTGGGGTTCCCCGACTCGCGCCGGCTCTCCGCCGGCGTGCGCCAGCCCATCGCCTGGAGCTGCTCCACGGTGGTCGGGCTCATCTCCCAGGTGCCACCGAGGGCGCGGGCCCCCACGCACTCGGCGGTGAGCACCTCCCCCACCCGCAGCACCTGGACGTAGCGGCACGTGGGCGTCCGCCGGCGCAGCAGTCCCCGCCGCAGGGGTGGGCCCTCGGCGGGCTCGCCGAGCACGAGGAACTCGCCGTCGGGCAGACCGCCGAGTGCCTGCAGCAGCACCTGCTCCAGGTGCGACCAGGTCGCGAAGGGCATGCCAGCAAGGCTACGACGACGTCGGCGGGCCCGGGGTGGGATCAGGAGAGGGCGGCCTCGACGGCGGCCTCGACGTGCAGCCGGGTGGTGGGGAAGGCGGGCACCGGCAGGTCGTCCTGGTCCAGGAGCAGCTCGATCTCGGTGCAGCCGAGCACGACCCCCTCGGCCCCGGCGGCGACCAGCCGTTCGGCCACCTCCACGTAGGCCCGGCGGGACTCCTCGCGGACCACACCCAGGCAGAGCTCTTCGTAGATCACCCGGTGGACGAGGGCCTGGTCCTCCTCGCCCGGGACGAGGACCCGCAGGCCGTGGGACTCCAGCCGGCCTCGGTAGAAGTCCTGGGACATGGTGAACGCGGTGCCGAGCAGCCCCACCGTGCGCAGCCCGCGGGCCTGCACGGCGGCGGCGGTCACGTCGCCGAGGTGCAGCAGCGGGATCGTCGCCGAGTCCTCGATGGCGTCGGCGACCTTGTGCATCGTGTTGGTGCACAGCACCAGCAGGTCGGCGCCGGCTCCCTCCAGGCGCCGGGCCTCGTGGGCCAGCAGGCGTCCCGCCTCCTCCCACCGGCCCTCGGCCTGCGCCTGCTCGATCTCGGCGAAGTCGACCGAGGAGAGCAGCAGCCTCGCCGAGTGCAGGCCGCCGAGCCGTTCGCGGACCAGCTCGTTGGCCAGGCGGTAGTAGACCGCCGTGGACTCCCAGCTCATCCCGCCGATCATGCCGATGGTGCGCATCAGGCCTCCCTCGCCCCGTCGCCGGTCCTGGTCACGGCGGTGATCCGGTGCAGCGCGAAGCTGCGCTGGGAGTCGCTGCGCTCGTCGTACGCCGTCACCTGGCCCCCCTCGACGCGCTCGGGGCGGACCGTCCGCTCCGCCACCGTCCCGTCGTTGCCGACGTAGCCGATGACCAGCTGCTGACGCGCCTCCGCGGCCTGACGGAGCATGGTGATCACGTCCGTGGGGGTGGAGGCGCTCAGGCCGCGCCGAGACCGTCCGGCGGCCGAGCGGTCGCCCACCCGGATGGCCGCGACCACCGCGGCGGTGCGCGCGGTGGAGCGCACCCCGTTCGCCCGCGGGGAGCGCGGGCGCGGCGTCCGCGCCCGGAACACGTCGGGACGTGCGACCCGGACGGTGCCGTCGACACCCTCGACGACCGGCGCCAGGCCGAGCTCGCGGATGCGGGGCAGCAGGGTGCCCAGCGCCATGTCGGAGACCACGACCGTCGGTGCGATCCGGCGCAGCCGCAGCGCCTCCGCCCCGGGGGCGTGCACCAGCTCGGTCAGGGCGGTCTCGTCGTCGCTGCGCAGGAACGACTCCGCGTGCCCGGCCCGGAGCGTGCCGAAGCGCCGGGAGACGTCGTCGACGAGGTAGCTCAGCGACTGCGGGACGGGGGTGCGCGAGGTCGAGGCGACGAAGTCGTGCACCTCGGCGACCGACCAGCCGGCGTCGAAGGCCCGGCGCACCGAGGAGGGGGCGAACCGGTAGACGGTCGCGCCCCCGCGCGACTCCACGTCAGCGACCAGCGCGAGCTTGCGGGCCAGCTCCTGCTCCAGCGGCCCCGGTGCGATCGCGGTCAGGTCGGCCTGCAGGAGGATGTGGTCGACCGGCGCGGGCAGCAGCGTCTCCAGGTCGGCCGCCGGGTCCGCGCCGGACAGGAGCCGCCGACCGAACGAGGAGGGCCCGTCCAGGCCGGTGACCCCGACGACGGCGGCCTGGGCCAGCAGCGGCCCCACCTGGTCGAGTCGTGCGGCCGGGCGGCGCGGCCGGCGCCAGCGCAGTCTTCCCACCAGCGAGGACAGCCCCGTCCCCGGCGCCAGGGCCTCGCCGGCCGGCAGGCTCCCCAGCTCGGCGAGCACGTCGTGGCGCAACGGCTCCAACCAGCTGCGGGGCAGGTCCGGTGAGAGTGCGTTGACGGGCTTGTCGCCGACCCGGCCACCGATGGCCGAGACGAGCCGGGGACTCTCCAGCCAGGCGCGGGCCAGAGCGGCCCACCGCTGGGCGGTCGGCCTCGCCTGCCAGGCGTCGAACTGGTCGGTGGGCAGCCAGGCGGCGTCGAGGTCGTCGGTCATGCCCTGGTCGAGCAGCCCCGCCGCCGCGGCGGTCTCGACGACCAGGGCGGCGACGTCGGCCTCCACGTGGAGCATGGTCGCGGTCGCGCGCAGGTCGCGTACGCCGAGACCGCCGGCCTTGAGCGCGGCCGGGGGACGGGTGCCCCAGTGGTCGAGCAGGAGCTCGGTGCGGCGTACCAGCTCGAAGGCGGCGCCGGCGGCCGCGCGGTCGACCAGCTCCGGGCCACGTGTGGTGGTGGCCAGCTGCTCGGGCTCGTCGGTGCGTCGTCCGGTGTCGGCGTCCAGCGCGAGCCGCACCGACCAGGGCAGCCGGACGTGACGCTCGTCGATCCGGACGAGCAGCCCGCGGGCCACGAGGTCCGCGGTCGGTCCCGCCGCGCCGCTCCAGCGCCCGTCCGCCCCGGTCTCGGTCAGGTGGTCCAGGATCGCGCGGGCTGGTGGCGTGAGGCTCGCGAGCAGGGCGGGCACCTCCGCACCGGGTGGGCCGGGGGGCACCCGCAGCAGGTCACCCACGACGAGAACGGGCCGGCTGGGTGAGCCCCACACGAGCGCGAGTGAGTGGAGTCGCTCCAGCGCCCGGGCGAGAGCCGCGCGGGAGGCGGGGAGCGCGCCCGGGTCGGTGCCCTGGACGAGGGACTGCAGCACCATCAGCTCGAGCTGGTCCACACCGTCGAGCGCCCGCAGCACCGACGCCTTGACCACGACCCGCGCGGCGAGCTGGGCGGAGTCGTGCGGGGCCGGGGTGGCCAGGTCCGGCCGGGCCTCGAGCAGCGCCGAGAGCTGTGCGTCCGACCAGCCTCGGAGCTGGTCGGCGAGCGTGCGCGGCGCGTGGGAGGACATCCGGGGGATTCTACGGGGCGCCGCCCTGCGGGTGCGCGGGGCGCGGCAACGCCGGAACCCGGGACCGGGACGACCGCGACGGAGACTCGGTAACCTCACCAGGGATGTCCGAGGAACCCACCGCCCGGCCACTCCCCACCGACGGGGAGGTCTGGTACGTCAGCTACGGCTCGAACCTGTCCGCGTCCCGGCTCGCCGCCTATCTCCAGGGTGGGGTGCCGCCGGGGGGCCGCCGGCACAACCCCGGTGCCCGCGACGGGTCGCCTCCCCGCCGCAGCGTGCCCGTCGACCTGCCCGGGGCGCTCTACTTCGCCGGGGACTCCTCCCAGTGGGGTGGCGGGGTCGCGTTCTACGACCATGACGCCCAGGAGACCGGACAGGGCGGGACCGCGGCGCGGGCCTACCTGATCACCGCCCAGCAGTTCGCCGACATCGCCGCCCAGGAGATGTACCGCGTCCCGCAGGAGGGGGACCCTCTGGAGGAGGTGGTGGTCGGCGGCATCGACGGCGGTCGCCACCACGTGGGCCCGGGCCACTACGAGACGCTGGTGGAGGTGGGGCGCCTCGAAGGGGCGCCGATGCTGCTGTTCACCGCGCCGCACGGCATCGACCACGTTCGGCACACGCGGCCCTCGCCGGCCTACCTCGCCATGCTCGCGGAGGGGTTGCGGGACTCCCGGCTCTGGGACGACGACGACGTCGCGGCCTACTTCGACCGGGTGATCGACGTGCCGGGTGCCTCGGGCCCTCCGGCCTGAGCCCTCGCGCAGCGCCCGACCAGCGAGCGTGCGGTCAGTCCTGGGCCGCGAGCACCTGCACGACGGTCTCACCCGCGCACTGGGCGGACTCGCGGATGGCCCAGCGACCCCGGAAGCCGTGCCCGGTCCAGTTGGCTTCGGCGTCGTGCTCCTCGGTCTCCCCGTTGCTGACCTTGAAGCCGGCGTCCTGCGCCGGGCCGTTCAGCTCGGCGAGCACCTGGGGGAAGGGCAGCGAGGTCACCCCGGTGACGATCACGCCCTCCTGGCCACGGTCCTCGGCGTGGTAGACGACCGTCTTGTCGGGGAACGGGAAGTCCCGGGGGAAGCCGGCGGGGTAGGAGGCGACCTGGTGCGCGTCGGCCACACAGGTGCTGCGGTCGGCAGCCTTCTCCAAGCCCTCTCCCTCGCCGGAGTCCTCCTTCTCCGCAGTGCCGCAGCCGCCCGCGGTCAGGACGAGGGCGGCCAGCACGGCCGTGGTGGCGAGTGCCCTCATCGCCGGCCTGTGGTGCGGAGCTTGTTGTTGGTCTCGTCGGACTCGTGGACGGCGTTCACGGGGTCGACGGTACCGACGAAGGAGTGCTCGCCCCTGGTGGCGCGCCAGGTGTACTCCAGGGTCAGGCTCTTCCCCGGCGCCAGCGCCTGCCCCTCGGTCCGACCCACCTCGTCGCCGTTGTCGGTCAGCACCGTGTCGAAGTCGCTCACCGCCGTCTCACCGAGGTTGCGCACGACCAGGCTCGCCACCCACGTGCGGCCCTTCTTGGTGACCGACTGCGTGGTCAGCGCCAGGTCGGGCTCCGGGTCCTGGGCGGAGAACAGCGTCAGACCGCTGCTCTGCCGCGCGATCGTGGCGTACGCCGCCTGGGCGTCCGCAGGACCGGCACCGCTGGTGTGCGAGGCGTCCTGCACGCACGCGTCGATGCAGCCGTCGGCGAACCCGACCTCGACGTGCCCGGTCCGGTCGACGGTGGCGTCGATGAAGTCCAGGAGGTTGCGGTCGTTGCCACAGGTGGTGCCGCCGGTGCAGATCGAGCCCCGCTGCACCGGATCGTTCGGGGTGGCGTCGCTGGTCACCCACGTCTTGCCGCCGTCGTAGGTCGTGGCGACGTAGAGGTGCCAGACGCCGGTGAAGTTGGCGGCGTCCTGGTAGTTGCCGTCGGTGGGGGTCCCGATGAAGGCCACCGAGGCGCGGTCGTCGTCTCCCGCCACGGCTGCGGGGAAGACGGCGTTGTTGATGCCGAACTCGGTGCCCAGAGGCTGGTTGTCCGACCAGGTCGCGCCCTGGTCGTGGCTGACCGCGACAGCGGGACGGCCGTCGGAGCCGACGTAGCCGAAGTAGACGGTGCCGTTGGCGCCGATACCGACCGAGGGGTCCGCGTCGCTCGGGGTGCTCCCCGGGACCTTGTGCACGGTCCAGCTGGCGCCGTTGTCGGTCGAGGTGACGAGGGCAGCGTTCTCGCCGCAGGCCTTGTTCGGCAGGTAGGCGGTGCCGTCCGGGCCCACCTTCACGTGGCCGTGCAGGCCGCCGCAGTCCAGCAGGTTGTAGGTCGGGACACCGTTGCCGAAGGTCGTGCCGCCGTCGTGGGAGGCGGCGCAGAAGGCGGTGGCGATGTCCTGGCTGCAGTAGTAGACCGCGTTGGGGTAGCCGGTGGTCGGCAGCGAGCCGAGGCCGTTGGTGCTGTAGGAGCCCCCACCGAGGGTCTGGTGGTCCACGCCGCTGGGAATGCCGCCGCCGGTGGAGGGCGACCAGCTCGCGCCGTCGTCGTCGGTGTAGCAGGTGGCGGAGTTGACGCCGGTCAGCTGCGACTCGAAGGTGCGCCCGGTGGCGTGGTCGGTGAACAGGATCGGGTCCAGGCTCTTGGTGCTGCCGGCCAGGCACCCGTTGGTGGCGTTGGCGGAGACGTCGGCCCACGTGGCGGTGGCGGGGGAGGTGGTGTCGTCGAAGGTGACCTTGTAGGTCGACAGGTACGCCTGGTACATGGTGGCGCCGGTCTTCCAGCTCGAGCCGATCGAGGGCTCACCGGCGTTGTTCGCGTCGGCGAACGACGCCGGCGCCGTGTAGGAGGTGAAGCCGGGCGGGGTGTCCGTGCCGGGAGCCGGGTCGGCGGGCTTGTCGACCAGGGCCGCCTTGGCGGTGTAGCTGTCGCCGAGCGGGGTGAACGGCACCACCCGCACGGTGTAGGTGCCGCTGGTGGGCGGCAGCACCACCTGCTCGGGGTCGGCGCTGGAGGCGGCCGTGCCCACCACGTGGCCGGCGGCGTCCAGGACGTAGACGTCGAAGTCCGCGGCCGTGTTCGGCCAGGAGACCGAGATCTTCAGCTGGTGGGTGGTGGCGTAGCCGGCCGGGGTGTCCACGTGCAGGGAGAAGTCGTCGCAGGCTGTCGGGGCCGTGCAGTCGGGGGCCTCCAGCGCGGTGCCCGTGACGTTCGCGGTCACGAACGGTCCGCCCACCCACTGCGTCGTGCGCGCCTCGTCGGAGACGGTCCCCTGGGTCGGCGTGCTGGCCTCGCCGGAGCCGGCCATCCCCAGGACGACCCCCAGACAGGCAAGCAGTGCGACGGCAGCGAGAGCTGCCCGGGAACGGAGGAATGTCATGAGGGGATCCCTTGCGTGGAGGCGCTGGCACGGGGACCAACGAGGCAGCCGCGCCCAGGTCACGCGCGAGGTAGGTTCGCGCCATGGAGTCCTATGCCGCCGGTGAGAACAGCCCGGCCCTGATCGAGCAGACGATCGGGGCGAACTTCGAGGACGCGGTCGCCTCCTACGGCGACCAGGAGGCGCTGGTGGAGTTCAGCTCGGGGCGACGATGGACCTACGCCGAGCTGGACGCCGACGTGAACGCGCTGGCGCGCGGCCTGATCGGGGCCGGGATCGCGAAGGGCGACCGGGTCGGGGTCTGGGCGCCGAACTGTGCGGAGTGGACCATCGCGCAGTACGCCAGCGCGAAGGTCGGCGCCATCCTGGTCAACGTCAACCCGTCCTACCGGACCCACGAGCTCTCCTACGCGGTGAACCAGTCGGGACTGCGGCTGCTGATCAGCGCGGAGACGTTCAAGACCAGCGACTACCGCGCGATGGTCGAGGACGTGTGGAGCCAGGTCGCGGCGGACTCGCCCGGCGGCGGGACGCTGGAGCGGGTCGTCTACATCGGCACCAGCGACTGGGCCGACCTGCTCGCCGAGGGCGAGTCGCTCCCGGAGAGGGCCGTGGCCGAGCGGATGTCCACCCTCGAGCCGGGCGACCCGATCAACATCCAGTACACCAGCGGCACCACCGGCTATCCCAAGGGCGCGACGCTGAGCCACCGCAACATCCTCAACAACGGGTTCTTCACCACCGAGCTGATCAGCTTCACCGACGCCGACCGGCTGTGCATCCCGGTGCCCTTCTACCACTGCTTCGGGATGGTGATGGGCAACCTCGGCTGCACCACCCACGGCGCGACGATGGTGATCCCCGCGCCCGGGTTCGACCCCGAGACGACGATGCGGTGCGTGGCCGAGGAGAGGTGCACGGGGCTCTACGGGGTGCCGACGATGTTCATCGCGATGCAGAACCACCCCAGCTTCGCCGAGCACGACCTCTCGACGTTGCGGACCGGTGTGATGGCCGGCTCGATCTGTCCGGTGGAGGTGATGAAGCGCTGCGTCAACGAGATGAACATGACGGAGGTCTCGATCGCCTACGGGATGACCGAGACCTCGCCGGTCTCCTGCCAGACCCGGGTCGAGGACGACCTGGAGCGGCGTACGGCCACCATCGGTCGGGTGCACCCGCACGTGGAGATCAAGGTCGTGGACCCGGTCACGGGGGAGAGTGTCGAGCGCGGGGAGACCGGGGAGTTCTGCACCCGGGGCTACTCGGTGATGGTGGGCTACTGGGACGACCCCGAGAAGACCGCGGAGGCCATCGACGCCGAGGGCTGGATGCACACCGGTGACCTGGCCGAGATGCGCGAGGACGGCTACTGCAACATCGTGGGCCGCATCAAGGACATGGTGATCCGCGGCGGGGAGAACATCTACCCGCGCGAGATCGAGGAGTTCCTCTACACCCACCCCGACGTCGAGGACGTGCAGGTGATCGGCGTTCCGGACGAGAAGTACGGCGAGGAGCTGGCGGCCTGGGTCAAGCTGCGCGCCGGTGCCGACCCGCTCGACGCCGAGAAGGTGCGCGCCTTCGCCACCGGCAAGCTCGCGCACTACAAGATCCCGCGCTACGTGCTGCTGGTCGAGGACTTCCCGATGACGGTCACCGGCAAGATCCGCAAGGTGCAGATGCGCGAGGAGACCACCGAGAAGCTCGGGATCGATCCGAGGGGAGAGCGGTGAGCGCCGCCGGGCACGGCGAGATCGACAGCCTGGCCGAGGAGTACTGGCAGTACTTCCTCCAGGTCAGCCCCACCCACGCGCACCTGCTCGGCGAGTACGGCCACGCGGGCGAGTTCGAGGAGGCGACGCGGGAGGCGGAGGACCGTCAGATCGCCGCCCTGCGCTCCTTCGCGATGCGCGCCGAGGCCGTCGACGAGCGCGGTCTGGACGAGCAGCAACTGATCACCCGGGCGGTCCTGGCCTCGGACGCCACCACCCGCGCCGATGTCCAGGAGGCGAGGCTGCGCGAGCTCGCGGCGGACCCGATCTTCGGTGAGCAGGTGTCCCTCCCGATCCTGATGGGCATGCTGGCGCTGCCCGACGCCGAGGTGGCCGAGGCGCTGGTCGGGAAGCTCCGTGGGCTGGGCCGCTTCTACGGCGAGCTCGCCGAGCGGCAACGGGAGGGCGTGGCCCACGGACGGCTCCCGGCCGCGTTCGCGGTCACCGACACCGTCGCCCAGCTCGACGCCCTGCTCTCGCGGCCGGTGGCCGACGATGCGCTGCTGACCACGACTCCGCCGCCCGACGGGCTCGACGTCGACGGCTGGAAGGCCCGGCTGCGCGCGGTGATCGAGTCCGACGTACGCCCCGGCATGGCGGCCTACCGCGACGTGCTGCGCGAGCAGGTGCTCCCGCTGGCGCGGACAGAGGACCGATGCGGCCTGTGCTGGCTCCCCGACGGTGAGGAGGCCTACGCCGCGACGCTGCGCCACTTCACCACCACGCCCAAGTCGGCCCAGGAGATCCACGACATCGGGCTCGCCCAGGTCGCCAAGCTCGCCGAGGACTACCGCTCGCTCGGCCCCGAGGTCGTCGGCACCGAGGACCTCCAGCAGATCTTCGCGGCGATGCGCACCGACCCGGCGCTGCACTTTCGGACCGGCGAGGAGCTGGTCGAGGCGGCGGAGGTGGCGATGCAGCGCGCGTGGGAGGCGCTGCCGGCGTGGTTCGAGGTGCTCCCCCGGGCGAGGTGCGGGGTGCAGTCCACGACCAGCGGGGCCAAGGCGTTCTACTTCCCGCCCGCGGGCGACGGCACCCGGGGCGGCACCTTCTTCATCAACGTCTCCGACCCGACGTCGTGGGGCACCTTCGAGCTCCAGGCGATGGCCTTCCACGAGGGCATCCCGGGCCACCACCTCCAGCTGGCCATCGCCAGCGAGCTCGACGAGGTCCCCGAGTTCCGCAAGCACCTGCTCAACTCCGCCTACGCCGAGGGGTGGGGGCTCTACACCGAGCGGCTCTCCGACGAGATGGGCCTGTACTCCTCCGCCGTCGACCGGATGGGCATGTTCGCCGCGGACTCGATGCGTGCCTGCCGGCTGGTCGTCGACACGGGTCTGCACGCGCTCGGGTGGAGCCGTGAGCAGGCGGTCGAGTTCATGGTGGCCAACTCACCGCTCGCCGAGGGCGTGGTGCGGCCCGAGGTCGACCGTTACGTCGTCTCGCCGGGCCAGGCCACCTCCTACATGGTCGGGCGTCTGGAGATCCAGCGCATGCGCGCGGAGGCCGAGCAGCGACAGGGCAGCGGGTTCGACGTCAGGACGTTCCACTCGGCGGTGCTGGACTCCGGGTCCCTGCCGCTCGGTGTGCTCGAGGAGGTCGTGCGCGCACGCTGCTCCTAGGCTGCGGTGATGAGCTCCCCGTCGGCGAGGTACGCACTGGGCCGCCCCGAGCACCGGCGCTGGCTCGAGGACGAGGGCGACCGGCTGCTGCACTTCGGCCGTGCGGCCGCCGACCCGGCCGGCGGGTTCGCCTGGCTCGACGACGACGGGGCCCCTGCACCCGAGCAGTCGCGTGAGCTGTGGGTCACCTGCCGGATGACCCACGTCTACGCCCTGGGCCACCTGCTCGGGCGGGCCGGGTGCGACTCCCTGGTGGAGCACGGGCTCTCGGCGCTGCGCGGTCGGTTCCGGGACGGCACCCACGGGGGCTGGTACGCCCGCGTCGGGACGGACGGGCCGCTGAGCACCGACAAGACCGCCTACGAGCACGCCTTCGTGGTGCTGGCCGCGGCCAGCGCCCTCGAGGCGGGCACCCGGGGTGCCGCCGACCTCCTCGAGGAGGCGGTCGGTGTCCTGCTGCGGCACTTCTGGGACGACGAGGCCGGCATGGTGGTCGAGCAGTGGGACCGGACGTGGCGCCGGCTGGACCCCTACCGGGGTGTCAACGCCAACATGCACGCGGTGGAGGCGCTGCTCTCCGCCGCCGACGCCCTCGGGGACGCGACTCTGCGGGTCCGCGCCCAGCGGGTGCTGACCCGCGTGGTGCGCGACCTGGCGCCGGCACACGCGTGGCGGATCCCCGAGCACTTCGACGCGTCCTGGCAGCCGCTGCTGGACTACCACGTCGACGAGCCGGCGCACCCCTTCCGGCCGTTCGGCGCCACCGTCGGGCACTGGCTGGAGTGGGCGCGCCTGGCCGTGCACCTGCACGCCGCGCTCGGCGACCAGGCCCCGGCGTGGCTGCTCGGCAACGCCCGGTCACTCTTCGCGGAGGCGGTGCGGCAGGGGTGGGCCGTGGACGGCGCCGACGGCTTCGTCTACACCGTCGACTGGGAGGGTCGACCAGTGGTCCGGCAGCGGATGCACTGGGTGGTCGCCGAGGCCACGGCAGCGGCCTCGGCGCTGCACCAGGCGACCGGGGACCCGTCCTACGCCCAGTGGTACGCGACCTGGTGGCGGCACGTGGACGCCTGCTTCCGCGACGTCGAGCGTGGGTCCTGGCACCACGAGCTCACTCCGGACAACCGGCCCAGCAGCCGGACCTGGCGCGGCAAGCCGGACCTCTACCACGCCTTCCAGGCCACGCTCATCCCACGCCTGCCGCTCGCGCCGATGCTCGCCGCCGCCCTCGCGCGGACCGCGCCGCGCTGACCAGGCGCCGCAGGGCCAGCAGCTGCACCGCGGCAGCGGCGACCTCGTGGGGCATCCGGTGGGCCGCCTCGTGCTGGATGCGGAGGTGGAAGCGGTCGACCGACCCGGGAAACGGGGAGCGGCCGAAGAACAGTGCGCTCGGCTTGTCCGCATCCGGCAGGCACGCGCCGAGCATGCCGGCCAGCACCGCGGCGCGGCGTCCGGGCGGGGCCCACCGGGCGATGCAGGCCATCGTGGTCAGGCCCACGAGACCGTCGACGACCGCGACCCGCAGGAACCGGTCGTACTCGGGGACGCCCCAGTGCGGTGCGACGTCCATGGCGAAGTGGGAGACGACCCCCACGCCGAACGCGCTCGCGGGACCCGGGGACAGGGCGCCGACGAGGGCTCCACCGAGGACATGGTTGGTGATCAGCACAGGACGAGGCTAGGAGAGCCACCTGAGAATCCCCGGCACCAGGTCTGGTGCGAGGCGGCCTGGTTAGGCTTCCCCGGTGGACACCGAGCTGGTCGTCGGGTTCGACCTCGACATGACGCTGATCGACACCGTCGCCGGCTTCGCCGTCACGCTCGACCGGCTCGGGGAGGAGCTCGGAGTCCGGTTCCCGACCGCCGAGATGACCGCGCGGCTGGGGCCGCCGCTCGACCTGCTGCTCGCGCCGTACCTCCCCGCCGCGGTGATCCCGACCGCCTCCGACCGGTTCCGGGAGATCTACCCGGAGACCGCCGTCGTCCCCACCCCCGCCTTCCCCGGAGCGGCCGAGGCGCTGGCCGCCGTACGCCGCCACCACGGCCGCGTCGTGCTGATCACCGGCAAGCACACCCCGAACGCCCAGCTCCACGTCGACCACCTCGGCCTGGACGTGGACGTCGTCGAGGGGCGCGTGTGGGGGACCGGCAAGGCAGCGGTGCTGCGCAGGCACGGAGCCCAGGTCTACGTCGGCGACCACGTCCACGACGTCGAGGGAGCGCGTGCGGCGGAGGTCACCAGCGTCTCGGTGCTGACCGGAGGCTGCACGCGCGAGGAGCTGGAGCGGGCCGGCACCGACGCGGTGCTCGGCGACCTCCTCGAGTTCCCGGACTGGCTGGAGGACCATCTCCTCGGCCTCCGGCTCGCCCAGCTCGAGCAGGAGCTGCGCCGCCACCGCCGGCTCCTGGTCGCCTTCAGCGGGGGAGCCGACAGCGCCTTCCTGCTGGCCGCGGCCGTGCGGGCGCTGGGTCCGGATCGGGTGGCGGCGGCCACGGCCTACTCCGACTCGCTGCCGATCTCCGAGCGTGGGCCGGCCCGGGAGCTCGCCCGGTCCCTCGGCGTCGAGGTGCTCACGCCCCGCACCGCGGAGATGGAGCGAGCCGGATACCGCGCCAACGACGGTGACCGGTGCTCGTTCTGCAAGGCCGAGCTGCTCGACGTGCTCGGGCCGCTGGCCCGTGCGCACGGCTACGACGCCGTCGCGACCGGCACCAACGCCGACGACGCGCGGGCCGGCTTCCGGCCCGGTATCGCCGCCGCGGCCGATCGCGGCGCGGTCACCCCGCTGCGAGACGCCGGGCTGACCAAGGACCAGGTGCGCGCGGCCTCGCGGGCCTGGGGCCTGCCGACGTGGGACAAGCCCGCCGCGGCGTGCCTGAGCTCGCGGGTCGCCTACGGCGTGGAGATCACCCCGGCCCGGCTGGCCCGCGTCGAGCGGGCCGAGGCCGCGCTGCGCAGCGCCCTCACCGCCGCCGGGCACGACGTGCGCGACCTGCGGGTGCGCGACCTCGGTGACCGGGCCCGCGTCGAGGTCGACCTCGCCCTGGTGCCGCACGCCGGCCACCACCTCGACGCGGTGCGCGAGACCGGCTTCGAGCACGTCGAGGTCGACCCGCTGGGCTTCCGCTCGGGATCCATGAACCAGCTGCTGAGCGACCCCGAGCGGCACCGCTGAACCACCGGCGTCGCCGGGCGCGGCAACCGGCTCGCGGCGCTCCCCGGCACGGCGTACGCTGTGCCATCGCTGAAGAGCGACCCGAAGAGTGACCAGCGGACGACGAAGAGAAAGGCCAGTGCCGTGCCCACCGGAAAGGTCAAGTGGTACGACGCGGAGAAGGGGTTCGGCTTCCTCTCCCGCGAGGACGGGGACGACGTCTACGTCCGTTCCTCCTCCCTGCCCGAGGGAGTGACCACGCTCAAGGCCGGGACCCGGGTCGAGTTCGGCATCCTGTCGGGGCGCAAGGGCGAGCAGGCCCACCAGGTGCAGGTGCTGGACGCACCCCCGTCGGTCTCCCAGAACCGTCGCGCCGCCCAGCGCAAGAAGCCCGAGGACATGGTCGGCATCGTGGAGGACCTGATCCGCCTGCTCGAGGGTGTCGAGCAGGGCTACCGCGCCGGTCGCCACCCCGACCCCAAGACGGCCCGGCCCACGGCGAAGCTCCTGCGCGCCCTGGCCGACGAGCTCGAGCTCTGAGTCCGGCCTCGCTGCGCTGACCGGCCGGGGCTGCTCAGGACCCGGTCGGGGTCGGCTGACGGGGTGGGCCCTGGCCGCCCGCACCCGGGCGTCGCACCAGCACGAACGCGGTCCACGCGACCATCAGCGCCGCGAGCAGCCCGAGGCCGAGCTCGGGCACCACGGTGCCGGCGATCTCCTGCGGCAGCGCGATCCCGATGAAGCCGCCGATCACCCAGGAGAGCTGGAGCAGCGTCTCGGAGCGCGCGAAGGCCGAGGTCCGGTTGCGCTCCGGGACGTCGCGCTGGACGGTGGCGTCGAGGGAGATCTTGCCCATCGCCTGGGCGACGCCGACGGTGAGCCCGAGCGCCACCGCGGCGAGGAGACCGTAGAACAGTGCCGCGAGCACCGCCGCGACCGCGTCGGCGAGCAGTGCGACCACCACCGTGATCGCCGGCGTGACCCTGCGCAGGACCGAGCCGAGACCGATCCCGATCGTGTTGCCCAGCCCGGCAGCCCCGATCACCAGCCCCATCAGGAGCGTCGTCCGGTGCTCCCACCCGGGCAGCGGGTGCTGGCGCAGCAGGAAGGCCATGTACATCGTCAAGAAGCCCGAGAGCACCCGCAGACCCGCGTTGCAGCGCAGCGCGAAGACCACCTCGGGCGGGACCCGGAACCTCCGCGCGTCGCCGCGCAGGGTCACCGGCAGCTCGCCACCGGTCGCGTCGGCCCGCGCCGGCAGCAGGATCGAGAGGATCGTGGCGCCGGCGAAGACGACGAAGGCGTAGCGCAGCGACCACTGCGAGCCGAAGGTGGAGGCGAGGCCGGCCAGGGGCGCCGAGACCGCTGCCCCCACCACGCCCGCCAGCGAGATCCGGCTGTTGGCCTTGACCAGCGTGAGCCCGGTGGGCTGCAACCGTGGGACGGTGGCGGCGCGGGCCACGCCGTAGGCCTTGGAGGACACCAAGACCCCGAGCGCGGTGGGGAACATGGCCAGCGACTGGCTGGCCACCGCGTCGGCCATCAGCCAGCACAGGAAGGCCCGCAGCGCCATCGTCGCGCCGATGGACCACCGACGCCCGTGGCTGAACCGGTCCAGAAAGGGCCCGAGCAGGGGCGCCACGACGGCGAAGGGCAGCATCGTCAGCGCGAGGAAGAGCGCCACCTGCCCGCGCGCCTCGCCCGGCTGGGCGAAGAACAGCGTGCCGGCCAGCGAGATCGCCACGGCCGCGTCCCCGGCGGCGTTGAAGGCGTGCAGCTCGATCAGCCGGTAGAGCCCGGAGTCGCCCGCACCCTCGGCGTGCGAGGCGCGGCGGGCCTGGCGGAAGGTGTAGGAAGCGGCCGTGCCGGTCGCCGAGCCGGCCTTGCGCAGGCCGCGCCCGGTCGCCCCGGCCGCCCGCCGGCCGGGGCCGGGCGGCGGGGTCGGCTGGTCCTCCATGTCCCACATCCTGCCAACTCGCCCGCCCCCCGAGACACGACCCATGCCGATGGGAGAGAATCCGGGACGTGATGACCGCACCTGATCCTGTCGCGCTGGAGGCCACCGACGCCGCACGCGCCGCCCTGGTCGCCGAGGTCGGCGCCGACGTCGTGGGGGAGCACCTCACCGCCGGACCCGAGGTGGGCGGCGCCGTGACCCACAGCTTCGCGTGCACCCAGGCCGGCTACCCGGGCTGGGTGTGGGCGGTGACCGTCGCCGCTGCAGGGGCGGACGCGGTGACCATCGACGAGATCGTGCTGCTGCCCGGGGAGAACGCCATCGTCGCCCCCGAGTGGGTGCCCTGGCGCGACCGCATCCAGCCCGGTGACCTCTCGCCCGGCGACCTCCTCCCGGCCGACGAGGACGACCCGCGGCTCGTGCCCGCCTACCTCGCCGGTGAGCGACCGGACGACTCGGAGAAGCCCGTCGTCGACGAGCTCGGCCTGGGCCGCGCCCGGGTGCTCTCCCTGGAGGGCCGCGACCTCGCGGCGCAGCGCTGGTACGACGGCGAGCAGGGCCCCGACGTCCCGCTGGCCCAGTCGGCGCCCGGTCGCTGCGGCGGCTGCGGCTTCCTGGTGCGCCTCGACGGTCCGCTCGCGACCGTCTTCGGGGTCTGCGCCAACGAGTACGCCAACGACGACGGTCGCGTGGTCGCCCTCAACCACGGGTGCGGCGCCCACTCCGAGGCCCAGCTGCGCAAGAAGCAGCTCCCGCCGCCGCTGCCCGACCACGTCTTCGACACCGTGGGCCGCGAGGACCTCGAGGAGTTCTAGTCGTCCGGGGGCGCGACCACGTCGTGGCTCGTCACCGCGAGCTCGCGACGTCGCTTGCGCCGCCGTCGGGTGTGGTCCCAGCCCACGAGACCCAGCCCGAAGCCCGCCACGCAGGTCCACAGCCACCACAGGTGGCCGTCGTCCTCGAGCCGGCCGTAGAACGGCAGCAGCAGCACCAGCGCGACCGCCCAGAGCGCCGTCCCCACCTGCATCGTGCGCACGCCGTCGAGGTCGAGGGGCTCGACCGGGGCGACGATGTAGGTGCGGTTGCCGATCTCGTGGACCATCGGCTGCTCGTCGGCGGGCTGCATGCGGCCATCTAACCACCGCGAATTGACCCGCCCGTTCCCACGGCCACCAGCCGGTCTGGTTGGATTCCGCGCGTGGACAAGTACTTCAAGATCAGCGAGCGTGGCTCGACCGTGGCGCGCGAGATCCGGGGCGGAGTCGTCACCTTCTTCACGATGGCCTACATCATCGTGCTCAACCCCATCATCCTGAGCGGGGTCCCGGACAAGTCCGGGGGCTTCCTGGGGGGCACCGAGGACAACTTCGCGATGATCGCCGCCGGCACCGCGCTCGTCGCCGGCGTGCTGACCATCCTGATGGGAGTGGTGGCCAACTACCCGCTCGCGCTGGCCACGGGGCTCGGCCTGAACGCGTTCGTGGCGTTCACGGTCGCCCAGCAGATGACGTGGGCCGACGCGATGGGCCTGGTCGTCCTCGAGGGGCTGATCATCCTGGTGCTGGTGCTCACCGGGTTCCGGACCGCGGTCTTCCACGCCGTTCCGGCGCAGCTCAAGATCGCCATCTCGGTGGGAATCGGGCTGTTCATCACCCTGATCGGGTTCGTCGACGCAGGCGTCGTACGCCGCATCCCCGACGCCAGCAACACCACCGTGCCCGTGCAGCTCGGGCCGAGCGGGACCCTGGCGGGCTGGCCGGTCCTGGTCTTCGCCGTCGGGCTGCTGCTGGTGATCTCGCTGTGGGTGCTGCGGGTGAAGGGTGCCATCCTCATCTCGATCGTGGCCACCACGGCGCTGGCGATCGTCGTCGAGGCCCTCGCGAACGTCGGTCCGATGTTCGGGGAGAAGTTCAACCCGGTGGGCTGGGGCCTGAACGTCCCGGCGCTGCCGGACACGATCATCTCCGAGCCCGACTTCGGGACGCTCGGTGACTTCAACCTGTTCGGCTCCTTCGAGTCCGCCGGGGCCGTCGCGGCGATCCTGCTGGTCTTCACCCTGCTGCTCGCCGACTTCTTCGACACGATGGGCACGATGACCGCGATCGGGGCCGAGGCCGGTCTGCTCGACGAGGAGGGGGTGCCGCCGAACACCGAGCGGATCCTCGTGGTCGACTCGCTCGCGGCGGCGGCCGGTGGGGCGGCCGGCGTGTCGTCGAACACCTCCTACATCGAGTCGGCCTCCGGCGTGGGGGAGGGCGCGCGCACCGGTCTGGCTTCGGTGGTGACCGGCGTGCTGTTCCTGCTGGCGCTGCCGTTCTCCACGCTGGTCGACGTGATCCCCAGCGAGGCCGCGGTGCCGGCGCTGGTGCTGGTCGGCTTCTTGATGATGCAGCAGGTCAAGGGCATCTCCTGGGACGACCTGGAGATCGCGATCCCCGCCTTCCTCACCATCGTGCTGATGCCGTTCACCTACTCGATCACCGTGGGAATCGGGGCGGGGTTCCTCTCCTACGTGCTGATCAAGGTGGTGCGGGGCAAGGTCGCGGCCATCCAGCCGCTGCTGTGGGTGATCAGCCTGCTGTTCGTCCTCTACTTCGCGATCCACCCGCTCACCGAGCTGCTCACCTGACCGCCTTCCGACCCGCTTCCTGACCCAGAATCCTGACGCGGTCGCCGTCCTCGACCGGGGCGTGCCAGCGGAATAGTTAGCACGGGTAATGAGTTATGCTAACCAGTCATGACTCCTACCGTGCAGAGTGCCGCGCGCACCGACTCCGGGCTCGCCAGCGAGCTCCGGCTGTCGGTCATGCGACTGTCGCGCCGGCTGCGCAGCGAGCGGCAGCCGGACAACCCGCTGAGCGTGCCCGCGCTGAGCGCCCTCGGGATCCTCTTCCGCGAGGGCGAGTGCAGCATCGGCACGCTCGCCCAGCTCGAGCGGGTGCGGCCCCCGTCCATGACCCGCACGGTGAACTGCCTGGTCGAGGACGGCTACGCCGTACGCCGCCCGCACGAGACCGACGGCCGGCAGGTGCTCGTCGACCTCACCGAGAAGGGCCGGGAGATCCTCCTGGCCGACCGCCGCCGGCGTGACGCCTGGCTCGCGCAGCGGCTGCGCGAGCTGACCCCCGACGAACGCGCCCTCCTGCGCGAGGTCGCTCCGCTCCTCCAGAGATTGGCCACCACTACTTGAACTCAGCACCCGACGCGCGCCACCGCTCCCGTGGGGCCGCCGCATGAGCCCCACCTTCCGTTCTCTGCACAACCGCAACTACCGCCTCTATGCGATGGGCGGGGTCGTGTCGAACACGGGCACCTGGATGCAGCGGGTGGCGCAGGACTGGCTCGTCGTCCTGCTCGCCGTGAACACCGGCACGGCGCTGGGCATCACGACGGGACTGCAGTTCCTGCCCGCGCTGCTGCTCTCGCCGTACGCCGGTCTCGTCGCCGACCGGGTGCCCAAGCTGACCCTGCTCAAGATCACCCAGAGCGTGATGGCCCTGACCGCGCTGCTGCTCGGCGTGCTCGCCGTGACCGGCGCCGCCCAGGTCTGGCACGTCTACGTGCTGGCGCTCGTGCTCGGGGTCGGGTCCGCCTTCGACGCGCCGGCCAGGCAGAGCTTCGTCAGCGAGATGGTGGGCCCCGAGGAGCTCAGCAACGCCGTGGGCCTCAACTCGGCCTCGTTCAACGCTGCTCGGTTGGCCGGGCCCGCCCTGGCCGGCCTCCTCATCGGGCTGTTCGGCGGCGGCGTCGCCGCCACCGGCTGGGTGATCCTGATCAACGGGCTCAGCTACGGCGCGGTGCTCCTGGCGCTGCGCTCGATGGTCGCGGCAGACCTGCACACGACCGAACGAGAGCCGCGGCACAAGGGCCAGATCCGAGACGCCGTGCGCTACCTCCGGGGCCGTCCGGACCTGATGCTGGTGCTGTGCGTGGTGTTCTTCGCCGGCACCTTCGGGCTGAACTTCCAGATGACCTCGGCCCTGATGGCCACCCAGGTCTTCCACAAGGGGGCCGCCGAGTACGGCCTGCTCGGCTCGGTGATGGCGATCGGCTCGCTGACCGGTGCCCTGCTCGCCGCGCGGCGCAACCGGGTCCGCCTCCGCCTGGTGGTCCTCGCCGCGCTGTGCTTCGGCGGGGTCGAGATCCTCGCCGGGCTGATGCCCACCTACCTCACCTACGCCGCGATCGTCCCCCTGCTGGGCCTCACCGCCCTGACCATGATCACGGCCGCGAACACCACCATGCAGCTGGCCACGGCCCCAGGGCTGCGTGGCCGGGTGATGGCGCTCTACCTGATGGTGTTCCTGGGCGGCACTCCGCTCGGCGCCCCGTTCATCGGGTGGGTCGGTGAGCAGTTCGGCGCTCGTTGGACGCTCATCGGAGGCGGGGGACTGACCATCCTCGGCGTGCTCGGCGCCGTCGCCCTGTTCACCCGTGGGCGCGGCATCCTCCAGCGTCGGGTGGTCACCGGGGAGGTGCCTGCGGGGGAGGCCGTAGGGTCGGCTGCATGAACCCCCGCTACCGCCGACTGGTGATCCCGGTTGCGCTGGGGGGGCTGATCCTGATCGTCGTGATCGCGGCCCTGGCGAAGTAGGCCCGGCGGGTGATGGCCGATTCGCTCCGCACCGCGCTGTCCCGGCTGCGCGCCGCCATCCTCGACGACGAGCACCTGGTCCGGGCGCTCGGCTCCGGGCGCCGGCGCGGCCGGCCCGAGCCGCGGTGGCGCCGGGTGGAGCTGCGCTACGTGGACCTGAAGGCCGGTCGCAGGCTCCAGGTCACGACGTACGACGAGACGCAGGCGCGGGTGAGCAACCACGAGGACGTCGGGGAGGCGCTCGACGGACTGCTCGCGGAGCCGTTCGCCAACTGGCACGTCGAGACGACCACGCACACCCACCAGCTGCGCGTCACCAAGAAGGGGCAGGCGCTGCTGCACACCTCCCAGCGCGCCGAGCAGGTGCGTCCACAGCGCTCGCACGACCAGGCCAAGGCGCGGCTGCTGCCCGAGGACCACCCGGTCCTGGTGGCTCTGGGCATCTCCGACGAGCGGGGTCGGGTGAAGCCCTCGCGGCAGGCGAAGTACCGCCAGGTCGAGGAGTTCCTGCGCGGCCTGGCGGTCGCGATCGACGACGCGACCGCCAGCGGCAAGCTGCGCCGTCCCACGGAGGCGGAGCCCCTGCGCGTGGTCGATCTGGGCTGCGGCAACGCCTATCTGACCTTCGCCGCGCACGCCTGGCTGCGCGAGCAGCTGCCGGTCCGGCTGGTCGGGGTCGACGTCAAGGAGCAGTCCCGGCGGCACAACACCGACCTGGCCCGCGAGCTCGGTGTCACCGAGGAGCTGAGCTTCGTCGCCGCGGGCATCCGGGACGCGGTCCTCGAGGAGCCCCCCGACGTGGTGCTCGCGCTGCACGCCTGTGACACGGCCACCGACGACGCCTTGTTCCGTGCGGTGCGGTGGGAGGCGGACCTGGTGCTGGCAGCCCCATGCTGTCACCACGACATATCACAACAATTGCGTAGATCCCCGACGCCGATGGGCTACACCAGCTTGACCCGAGACGGCATTTTGCGAGAGCGACTGGCCGACACCTTGACCGATGCCCTCCGGGCGACGATCCTGCGGATGGTCGGCTACCGAGTCGATGTCGTCGAGTTCGTCGACAGCGTGCACACGCCGCGCAACACCCTGTTGCGAGCCGTGCGCACGGGGTCCGCCCCGAGCGGGCAGGCCCGGGACGAGTACGACGCCCTGGTGTCCACGTGGCACCTGCAACCGCAGCTGGCGGAGCTGCTGAACGAGGGGGATCCGCATTGATGTGGCGCGCGCTCACCGTCGCGCTGCTGACCGGGGGGCTCCTGGTCCCGACGCCGGCGGTGACGGCTGACGACGGCGTCGTGCTCACCTTCCACGACCGGCGGATCACCGAGTCGAGCGGGCTGGTGGACCTGCGCTCGGTGATGGTGACCGCCAACGACTCCGGGGGCCGCGGCCGGGTCTTCGTGGTCAGCGCGCACACCGGGAGGACGGTCGGGATCACTGCCTACGGGGCCGACCCCGTCGACGTCGAGGCCCTGGCCCCGGCGGGTGGTGACGTGGTGTGGGTGGGTGACATCGGCGACAACCGCAACCGTCGCAAGCACGTCACCGTCTACCGGGTGGACGTGGCCACCGGCGGGCGCCGGGTGCATGCCCCGGCCTACCGGCTGGTCTATCCGCGAGGCAGCCACGACGCCGAGAGCATGTTCACCGACCGTCGCGGCCGGCTCTACGTGATCACCAAGGCCTTCACCGGCGGGGTGGTCTACCGGGCGCCGCTGCACCTGCGGCGGCACCGGGACAACCGGCTCGAGCCGGTCGGCCGAGTCCTGGAGTACGCCACCGACGCGGCGCGGATGCCCGACGGCAGGCACGTCCTGGTGCGGGGTCTCGGCCTCGTCGGCGTCTACACCTTCCCCGGCCTCCAGCGCATCGGCAGCTTCCGGCTGCCGCGGCAGCGGCAGGGAGAGGGGATCTCCGTCGGGCCGGGGAACCGGGTGCGGCTCAGCAGCGAGGGGGTGCACAGCCCCGTCCGCGAGGTGAGCATCCCCCCGGTCATCGTGCGGCGGATGTCCCCGCGGCCGCTGCCGTCGGCGACGCCGAGTGCCACTCCCTCGAGCGGCTCCTCGAGCAGTCCCTCGACCGGCCCGGCGAACCTGTCCGCGTCCCCCGGCGCCTCCCCGACCACCAAGGACGGGGGGACCATCCAGTCGATCGCGGCGCACTGGGCGGCCAAGCCGTGGCTGATGATCTCGATCCCGGGCGTCATCGCCCTCGGCGCGCTGGGCATCGGGCTGGGGCTGCGCCGGAGGTCGGAGTGAGCGCGGCCCGCGGAGGGATCACGGTGGGCCGACGATGAGGATCACCGTCGTGCGCGGTGACATCACCTCCCAGGAGGTCGACGCCGTCGTCAACGCCGCGAGCCCCGCGATGCGTGGTGGGGGCGGCGTCGACGGAGCCATCCACCGGGCCGGCGGACCAGCCGTCCTCGAGGACTGCCGACGGCGCTTCCCCCGCGGCCTCGCCACCGGCCGGGCCGGCTGGACGACGGCGGGTGAGCTGGCGGCCCGCTGGGTGATCCACGTGGTCGGTCCCAACTACCGGGCGGGCGAGCGCGACCGGACCTTGCTCACCTCGTGCTACCGCAACGCCCTGGCGGTCGCCGACGAGCTCGGTGCGGCCAGCCTCGCCTTCCCGCTCGTCTCGGCCGGGGTCTACGGCTGGCCGCGCGAGGACGCCGCAGCGGCGGCGCTCGAGACGCTGTCGGGCACCCCCACCCAGGTCGTCGAGGCGCGGATCGTGGCCTTCGACGAGTCGACCTACCGGCTGCTGCGCGCCGCCGCCCGGTGAGGCTCGCCGCCGCGGTGCGCTCAGCCGGTCGGTGGCTCGGCGCGCTCCTCGGCCCCGTGGCCCGGCTCGAGGCCGGTGACCCGGGACAGGCGCAGGGGAGAGAACCGCCCCGAGGTCGTGGCCTCCAGACACTCCCCGACGAGGCAGACGTGGTCGCCGCCCTCGTCGACCAGGACCGAGCGCCGCAGCACCAGCCGGTGCGGACAGTCCTCCAGCAGCGGAACATCCTCGAGCCCCCGACGCACCCGCCTCCCGGCGAACTTGTCCACGTCGTCGCCGGTGAGCGTGCCGAAGTGGGTGGCGACCGCGAGGTCGTCCTCGGTGAGGAAGTGCACGGCCACGTGCGTGGCCCGCAGCGCGAGACGGTAGGTGTGGTTGGCCTTGGAGAGCCACACGCAGTAGCGCTGCGGGTCGATGGCGGACTGCGCGTGGAACCCGACCAGGCAGCCGGCCCGCTCCCCGGCCACCGCGGTGGTCACCACCGCCATGGGGGTGTCCAGGGACGACATCAGCGTGTCGAAGGCGTTCTCAGCCATCACGGCTCCGTTCGTAGCGCAGGAACAACGTGTCGTCCTCCCGCAGCAGCTGCTGCAGGGTGAAGCCCGTCAACGGCGCCCCCGGCGAGAACACCGCCACCGGCAGGGGGTCGCCGCCCATCATGGGGGCAATGGTCAGGCACAGCTCGTCGACGTGACCTGCCGCGACCAGCTCCCCGAGCCAGCTGGGTCCGCCCTCGCACAGCACGTGGGAGATGCCCCGGGCCGCCAGCTGCGCCACCATCTCGACGGGGTCGACCGCCGCGTCGCCCGCCACCATCACGTCGGCGACCTCGCGGGCGCGCGCCACCCTGTCCGCGGGTGCGGCCGCGCAGGTCACCACGATGGACCGGCTGGCGGCGGAGGGGCCGGTGAAGGCGGACGAGGTCCAGTCCAGGTCCAGGGAGCGGGAAACGACGGCGAGGGGCGGGGTCGCCGGCCGGCCCTGGGCGACCCGAGTCGCGACGCGGTCCTCGGAGAGCCGGACCGGGCCGTAGCCCTCCTGGCGAACCGTCCGGGCGCCGACCAGCACCACGTCGGCCAGGGCACGCATGTCGCGGAAGAGCGCGGCGTCGGGGGCGGTGGAGAGTGCACCCACCCGCCCCTGCACGGCCGCGCACCCGTCGAGCCCGGCGACCATGTGCGCGGTGACCCAGCACCGCCCCTCGGGGACGGATCGGTCGACCGCGGCGTAGGGAGCCAGTGCGTCCTCCAGGGCAGCGCCGGGCTCGAGGAAGTGCATCGGGGCCTGCGTCAGAGCCGGCCGACCACGAAGTCCACGCACGCGGTGAGTGCCTCGACGTCGGCCGGGTCGATCGCGGGATACATGGCGATCCGCAGCTGGTTGCGGCCCAGCTTGCGGTAGGGCTCGGTGTCGACGATGCCGTTGGCGCGCAAGGTCGCGGCCACCGCGTCGGCGTCGATCGACTCCTCGAAGTCGATGGTGCCGATGACCAGTGAGCGGTGGGCGGGGTCGGCGACGTACGGCGTGGTGTAGGAGGTCTGCTCGGCCCACCCGTAGAGCGCCGCCGCGGAGGCGGTGGTGCGCTCGACCATCGCGTCGAGACCACCCTGCCCGTTCATCCAGTCCAGCTGCTGGGCCATCAAGAACAGCGTCGCCACCGACGGGGTGTTGTAGGTCTGGTTCTTGCGAGAGTTCTCGATCGCGGTGGGCAGGTCGAAGAACGCCGGGATCCAGCGCCCGCTCGCTGCGATCCTCTCGGCCCGCTCCAGCGCAGCCGGCGACATCAGCGAGAGCCACAGCCCCCCGTCGCTGGCGAAGGACTTCTGCGGCGCGAAGTAGTAGGCGTCCACCTCGGTCAGGTCGACCGGGAGCCCGCCCGCGCCGGACGTCGCGTCCACCAGGACCAGGGACCCGTCATCGGCGACGCGGCGTACCGGCGCCATCACCGCGGTGGAGGTCTCGTTGTGCGCCCAGGCGTAGGCGTCGATCCCCTCCTCGGCCCGCGGCTGTGGCAACGACCCCGGCTCACTGGTGATCACCGACGGCTCGGCGAGGAACGGGGCCGCGGCTGCGGCCTTGGCGAACTTGGCGGAGAACTCCCCGAAGCTCAGGTGCTGGCTCCGCTCGCGGATCAGCCCGAAGGTGGCGATGTCCCAGAACGCGGTGGCGCCACCGTTGCCGAGCACGACCTCGTAGCCGTCGGGCAGGGCGAAGAGCTGGCTCAGACCCTCGCGCACCCGGCCGACCGTGGCCCGCACCGGTGCCTGGCGGTGGGAGGTGCCCATCAACGAGGTGCCGGTCGCGGCCAACGCGTCCAGGGCGCCGGCGGGGACCTTCGAGGGGCCGGCGCCGAACCGTCCGTCGGCGGGCTTGATCTCGTCCGGGATCACGATGTCGCTCACCGGGCCATTGTGTCAGCCGGGGCGAGGTCGGCCGATGGCGGACCACGACGCCCATGAGTCGGGCCACGGCCCCACGCCGGGCGCTGCCGCCACCGGCTCAGGCGACGGGCTCCTCGGAGGCGTCGGTCTGCCCCCAGGCGTCGTTCCAGCCCTCGAGGGCGCTGGCCGGTCGCGCGCCCGGCCCCGCGTAGATGGCCGAGGGCCGGATCAGGCGACCGGTCTTCTTCTGCTCCAGGATGTGGGCCGACCAGCCGCCGGTGCGCGCACAGGTGAACATCGAGGTGAACATGTTGGCCGGCACCTCGGCGAAGTCGAGCACGATCGCGGCCCAGAACTCCACGTTGGTCTCCAGCACGCGGTCGGGGCGGCGCTCGCGCAGCTCGGCCAGGGCGGCCTGCTCGAGCTTCTCGGCCACCTCGTAGCGCGGCGCGTTCAGCTCCTTGGCGGTGCGGCGCAGCACCCGGGCCCGGGGGTCCTCGGCCCGGTAGACGCGGTGGCCGAAGCCCATCAGGCGCTCGCCGTCGTCGAGCAGCTTCTTGACGAAGCCCTCGGCGTCCCCGCTCTTCTCGACCTCCTCGATCATCCCGAGGACGCGGGAGGGAGCGCCGCCGTGCAGCGGTCCGCTCATCGCGCCGATGGCGCCGGAGAACGCGGCCGCGACGTCGGCGCCGGTGGAGGTGATCACCCGTGCGGTGAAGGTGGAGGCGTTCATCCCGTGCTCGGCCGCGGAGCTCCAGTAGGCGTCGATGGCCTTGACGTGCGCGGGGTCGGCCTCGCCCTTCCAGCGGATGAGGAACTTCTCGGCGAGGGTGGCGCCCTGGTCGACCTCGCGCTGCGGCACGATGGGCAGCTCGAGTCCCCGCGCGGCCTGGCCGGCGAAGGAGAGCACCATCACCGCGACCCGGCTGAGGTCGGCGCGGGCGTCGGCGTCGGAGATGTCGTAGGTCTGCCGCATCCCGAGCATGGGGCCCAGCATCGCGACCCCGGCCTGCACGTCGGCACGCACGTCGCCGGTGTGGATCGGGATGTTGTAGGGCTCGGCCGGCGGCAACCCCGGCTCGTAGGCGCCGTCGATGAGCAGTCCCCAGACCTTCTCGAACGGGATCCGTCCGACGATCTCCTCGATGTCGACCCCGCGGTAGCGGAGTGCGGAGCCCTCCTTGTCGGGTTCGGCGATGTGGGTCTCGAACGCGACGACCCCTTCGAGCCCATGGTGTACCTCAGTCATGATGGGCATTGTGCACCCCTCGTCCCGGTCGGGGCACACCGGAGCACGTCACCGCGGACACGACGACCTAGATTGTCAGCGTGGCTGCTGGACCCGACCCCGACGACCTGGCCCGGCTGCGCCGTGAGTACGGCGACGCCGGTCTCGACCTTCCCGACCTCGCCCCCGAGCCGATCGCGATGTTTCGTCGCTGGCTGCACGACACCACGCTCGCCGGGGTGCACGAGCCCAACGCGATGACGGTCGCGACCACCTCCGCGGAGGGTCGGCCGTCGGTCCGGATGGTGCTGCTCAAGGGGCTCGACGACCGCGGCTTCGTCTTCTACACCAACTACGCCTCGCGCAAGGCGCGCGACCTCGAGGCCGTCCCGACGGCGTCGCTGCTGTTCCCGTGGCACGACCTGCAGCGCCAGGTGCGGGTCGAGGGCACCGCGTCCCGGGTCAGCGAGGAGGAGAGCCGGGACTACTTCGCCGCACGCCCGCGCGACGCCCAGCTCGGCGCCTGGGCCTCGCCCCAGTCCGAGGAGGTCGCCTCGCGCGCACAGCTGCAGGATGCCTACCAGGAGATGGAGACCAGGTTCGCCGACCAGGACGTCCCGCTGCCGCCGTACTGGGGCGGCTACCGGGTCCGGCCCGACGTCGTGGAGTTCTGGCAGGGCCGTCGGGGCCGGATGCACGACCGGCTCGTCTACCGCCGCGAGGGGGAGGGGTGGCGCATCCTCCGCCTGGCGCCATGACCCGTGCCGCCGTACTGGTGGCGGGAGCCCTGCGCCTTGTGGGTGTTGCTCGGCTCCAGAAGTGAGGGTTTCGCCGGTGAACCGGTGAAACCAGCGCCGCCCGCGCACTTGTGAGTGAGCGCTCACTCATCTAGTCTGGCGCGATGGGTCCACGCGCGAGCTCGATGGCGCCGGACGAGCGTCGCAAGGCGATCGTCACGGCGCTCGTGCCGCTGCTGGTGAACCGGGGAGGGGAGGTGAGCACCCGGGAGATCGCGCAGGCGGCCGGGATCGCCGAGGGCACGATCTTCCGCGTCTTCCCCGACAAGCGGAGCCTGATGCTGGCCGCCGCCGAGGAGACGATCAACCCCGCCGACGGCCAGCAGGCGTTCGAGACGGCGATGCAGGAGGTCGAGGACCTGCGCGCCAAGGTGGTGCTGGCCTCCCAGCGGGTGCAGGAGCGGATGCGGATGACGATGTCGGTGATGATGGCGGTCCGCCAGCACCTGATGACGGCGCACGCCGAGCACACCGAGCACGCCGAGCACACCAAGGAGCCCCGCTTCGGCCCTCCCGAGTTCGTGCTGCGCGCCCAGGAGGACCTGCACCGCCGCCTCACCGGGCTCTTCGAGCCGCACCGCGCCGAGCTCGCGGTCGAGCCGGAGGTGGCCGCGATCGCGCTGCGCAGCCTGATCTTCGGCGCCAACCGTCCCGAGCTCGGGGTGGCGGCCGCACTCACCCCGGACCAGATCGCGGACCTGCTGCTCGACGGCGTCCGCAGACGGGAGACCTGAGATGCTCTTTCGCCTGCTGCGCGAGCGGCTGACGCCGTACCGTCCGCTGCTCGCCGCCGTCGTCGTGCTGCAGTTCGTCGGCGTCGTCGCGATGCTCTACCTGCCCAGCCTCAACGCCGACATCATCGACCGTGGCGTCGCCACCGGGGACACCGGCTACATCGTGCGCACCGGTGGGCTGATGCTGGGCGTGGCGCTGCTCCAGGTGGTCTGCTCGGTCAGCGCCGTGTGGTTCGGGGCGCGCACCTCGATGAGCCTGGGACGCGACCTGCGCACGGCGATCTTCCACCGGGTCGGCACCTTCTCGGCCCGGGAGGTGCAGCACTTCGGCCCGCCCTCGCTGATCACCCGCAGCACCAACGACGTGACCCAGGTGCAGATGCTGGTGCTGATGGCCTGCACGATCGCCGTCTCGGCCCCGATCATGATGATCGGCGGGGTGATCATGGCGCTGCGCGAGGACTTCGGGCTCGGCTGGATCCTCGCCGTGGTGGTGCCCGCGCTGTTCCTCAGCGTCGGGCTGGTGGTCAGCCAGATGGTCCCGAACTTCCGCAAGATGCAGGTGCGCATCGACGAGGTCAACCGGGTGCTGCGTGAGCAGATCACCGGCATCCGCGTGGTGCGGGCCTTCGTGCGCGAGCCCCACGAGGCGGCCCGCTTCGCCCACGCCAACGAGGAGCTCACCGACGTGGCCGTCCGGGCCGGCCGGTGGATGGCCACGATGTTCCCGCTGGTGATGCTGGTGGTGAACGTCTCCAGCGTCGGGGTGATCTGGTTCGGCGGGCACCGGGTCGACAGCGGGCTGATGGAGGTCGGTGCCCTGACCGCCTTCCTCTCCTACCTGATGCAGATCCTGATGTCGGTGATGATGGCGACCTTCATGCTGATGATGGTCCCGCGGGCCTCGGTCTGCGGTGACCGGATCGCCGAGGTGCTCGACACGCACACCTCGGTCCCCCCGCCCGAGACCCCCGAGCTCCCCGATCCGCAGCGGCACGGCTGGCTCGACCTGGAGACGGTGACCTTCTCCTACCCGGGCGCGGAGAAGCCCGTGCTCAGCGAGCTCTCCTTCTCCGCTCGTCCCGGCCAGACGGTGGCCGTGATCGGGTCGACGGGATCGGGCAAGTCGACCCTGGTCAACCTGGTTCCGCGGCTCTTCGACGCCACCTCCGGCGAGGTGCGCGTCGGCGGGTCCGACGTACGCCGCACCGAGCCCGAGGCGCTGTGGGCACAGATCGGCCTGGTCCCGCAGAGGGCCTACCTGTTCTCCGGGACCGTGCGCAGCAACCTGCTGCACGGCAAGCCGGACGCCACCGAGGCCGAGCTCTGGGACGCCCTCGAGATCGCCCAGGCCCGCGACTTCGTGGAGGCCATGGCCGACGGCCTGGACGCCGCCGTCGCCCAGGGTGGCACCAACTTCTCCGGAGGACAGCGCCAGCGGCTCGCGATCGCCCGCGCCGTGGTCCGCCGGCCGGGGATCTACCTGTTCGACGACTCCTTCTCCGCGCTCGACCTGGCCACCGACGCCCGCCTGCGTGCGGCGCTGCGTCCGGTGACGACTCAGGCCACCGTCGTGATCGTGGCGCAGCGGGTGAGCACGATCATCGACGCCGACCTGATCCTCGTGCTCGAGGACGGGCGGGTCGTCGGGCGCGGCTCCCATCAGCAGCTGCTGGAGACCTGCGCCACCTACGAGGAGATCGTCGCCTCGCAGATGACCGCGGAGGAGGCGGCGTGACGACCAGCGACACCAGCGGGCCGGGCGCGGCCGGGACCAGCCCGTCGCCGGGTGAGCCCGGCGGCGCGGTGAAGGACAAGTCGGCCGGCTTCCGCGCCACCGAGCGCATCGAGGCCCCCCAGGGCGGCCCCGGTCGCGGCCCGATGGGGGGCGCCATGGTCGGGCAGAAGGCGATGACCTTCCTCCCCTCCGCCAAGCGGCTGGTCGCCCGGATGCGGCCCGACCGGTTCAAGGCGGTCGCCGTGGTGGTGCTCGGCGTCGCAAGCGTCGCGTTGATGTCCACCGGCCCACGCATCCTCGGGCACGCCACCGACCTGGTCTTCTCCGGCCTGTTCAGCCGCAAGATCCCGGGGGGGACCACCCAGGCGCAGGCCGTCGAGGGGTTGCGGCAGCGAGGCGAGGGCGAGCTGGCCGACATGCTCGCCCAGATGGACCACGTCGTCCCCGGCCAGGGGGTCGACTTCGCCGCCGTCGGCGACGTGCTGGGGCTGGTGCTCGCGGTCTACGCGGCGGCGTCGGTGCTGGGCTGGCTGCAGGGCATGGTGCTCAACCGGGTGGTGCAGAACACCGTCTACCGGATGCGGCAGGACGTCGAGGACAAGATCAACCGGCTGCCGCTGAACTACTTCGACCGCTCGCCGCGCGGGGAGCTGCTCAGCCGGGTCACCAACGACATCGACAACGTGAGCCAGACCCTCCAGCAGACGATGAGCCAGCTGATGACCTCGCTGCTCACGGTCGTCGCGGTGCTCGCGATGATGGTCTGGATCTCGCCGCTGCTCGCCCTGGTCGCCCTGGTCTCGGTGCCGGCCTCGCTGCTGGTGACGCGGACGATCATGAAGCGCTCCCAGGGCCAGTTCGTCGCCCAGTGGCGGCGCACCGGCAGGCTGAACGCGCAGATCGAGGAGGCCTTCTCCGGACATGCGCTGGTGAAGGTCTTCGGTCGCCAGGACGAGGTGGAGGAGACCTTCCGCGAGGAGAACGACGAGCTGTTCAAGGTCAGCTTCGGGGCGCAGTTCGTCTCCGGCCTGATCATGCCGGCGATGATGTTCATCGGGAACCTGAACTACGTGGTGATCGCCGTCATCGGCGGCCTGCGGGTGGCGTCCGGCGCGCTGTCCCTCGGCGAGGTGCAGGCCTTCGTGCAGTACACCCGCCAGTTCACCCAGCCGCTGACCACGGTGGCCTCGATGATGAACCTGCTGCAGTCGGGGATCGCCTCGGCCGAGCGGGTCTTCGAGCTGCTCGACGCCGACGAGGAGCCGGTCGACGGCGAGGGTGTGCCGGCCGCCCCCGGCGTACGCCGCGGCGAGGTGGCCTTCGAGCACGTCGCGTTCTCCTACGACCCGTCCGTCCGACTCATCGAGGATCTCTCACTGGTGGCCAGACCCGGTCGGACGGTCGCGATCGTGGGCCCCACCGGCGCCGGGAAGACGACGCTGGTCAACCTCGTGATGCGGTTCTACGACCTGGACGCGGGCCGGATCGTCCTCGACGGCGTGGACATCTCCACGATGCCGCGAGCCGCGCTCCGGGGCCAGATCGGGATGGTGCTGCAGGACACCTGGCTCTTCGAGGGCACGATCCACGACAACATCGCCTACGGCCGTCCCGACGCCACCGAGGAGCAGGTCCTCGAGGCGGCGCGCGCCACCTTCGTCGACCGGTTCGTGCACTCGCTGCCAGACGGCTACGAGACCGTCATCGACGAGGACGGGTCCAACCTCTCCGCGGGGGAGCGCCAGCTGGTCACGATCGCGCGCGCCTTCCTGACCGACCCGGCGCTGCTGATCCTCGACGAGGCGACCTCCTCGGTCGACACGCGCACCGAGCTGCTGGTCCAGCACGCGATGGCGGCGCTGCGCACCGACCGGACCTCGTTCGTGATCGCGCACCGGCTCTCCACGATCCGCGACGCGGACCTGATCCTGGTGATGGAGGACGGCGCCATCGTGGAGCAGGGCACCCACGAGGAGCTGCTCGACGCCGAGGGTGCCTACGCCCGGCTCTACAACGCCCAGTTCGCGGCGGCCCTGACCGGCTGAGCAGCAGGCCCGACCCAGGTCGGCGCCCGGTCAACGGGTGGGTCAGCCGGTGCCGCCGTAGTCCGCGTCCTCGGCGCTCATCGGCGCCCTCTCCGCCTCTCCCTCACGGTCGGAGCCGATCTCGTCGTCCTCCTCGCCGGACTGGCCGGGGTGCCGGGCGAGGGGGTTGTCCTCGGTCGGCTGCAGGTCCGCGGGCAGCTGGGCGTCGCCGACGTCGCCGGGCTCTCCCTGGTCGAGGCCGTCGGCGGCCCCCGAGGTGCCCTCGGCCCCCGGGCTCTCCTCGGACTGGGCGCTGGCGTCTTCCGGCTGCTGTTCGCTCATGGGTTCTTCTTACCCAACGGCGGGCCGGCGATGCCACCGGGCGCCCGGGCGCCGGCGACGGTCGCTCGCAGCGTCTCGTGGGCGTCGTGCCGCGGCGACCAGCCGAGCGTGGCCCTGGCCCGGCCGGTGTCCATCACCACCGGTGTCCGCAGGGCCTGCACCCACTCCATGCCGGCGGGGGTGAACGGGAACCGCTCGAGGAGCGCGCCGGTCAGGTCCACGCTCGCGCGGGGCAGGCGCACCCCGTGCCAGCCCATCTCGGCGGCGATGTCGCGCAGGGTGACCTCACCGTCCGCGGCGAGGTTGTAGATCCCCGGGACGCCGCGGCCGAGGACACCGGCGACGAGGGCCTCGGCCACGTCCTCGGCGTGGACGAGCTGGAGCGGGACGCCGAAGTCGGGCAGCACCGGCGCCGGGGTCGGCACCGCGCCCAGCAGGCGGCGCACCGGCTCGGGGAGCGCCGCCGAGGCCTGCACGTAGGGCAGGTGCTCGACCAGCGCGGGGGAGTGCGGGCCGCCCACGATGGAGGGGCGGAAGACATAGGCGTCGGTGTGGCTGCCGGCGAGCGACTCGGTGAGCGCACCCTCCAGCTCGGCCTTCTGCGCGGAGTAGTACAGCCCCTCGCTGCCGCGAGGCGGCACGTCCTCGGTGAGCGGCTGCGGGTTGTCGGCGTGGAACCCGTAGGCGGCGACCGAGGAGGTGTAGACGAGGCGTGCCGCACCGGCGGCGGCCGTGGCGGCGAAGACGTTGCGCGACCCTGTGAGATTGGTGCGCCGGGTCTCCTCGGCGTCGCCGAAGATGAGGAACGCCAGGTGCACGACCACGTCGGCGCCGGCGACGAGGTCGTCGACGGCGCCGCGGTCGAGGATGTCGCCGCGGACGTAGCTGGTGCGCTCCCAGCCGTACGCCGCGGGGTCGAAGGGTCGCCTCGCCATCCCCCTGATCTCACCCACTCCCGGGGCCTGCTCGAGGGCCCGGACGAAGGTCGTGCCGATCTCCCCGGTGGGCCCGGTCACAGCGACGGTCAGCGGTGGCGTGCTCATCGGTCGAGCCTACGGCGTCCGCGCCCGGGCGGATCGGCAGCGCGCAAAGCCGTTGAGCGCGGGCGCGCCAGGACCTACCGTGGTCGCACACGGGAAAGGAGGTGGTCCGAGGAATGAGTTCTTCCAGGACGCGTGAGGTGGCTGCCCGCTAGCAGCTCCCGGCCAGTGTCGCGTGAGCGAGCTGGTGAATCTCAAGCAGTCACCCGACCCGCAGGTGAACCGGGCACGTCCCCCGGAACGGCTCCGCCGAGCCACACCTGCGGGTCGCTGCTTTGTAGGCTGTGCTCGTGGCCGACGACCAGACGATGCGCGCACTCGAGCACGAGATGGGTGTGCTGGTGCGCCGGCTGCGCCGGCTGATCGCCGAACGGGCCCGGATGGTGCATCCCGACCTGGCCCCCGTGGGCTACTCGATGATGATGGCGCTGCAGGACTCCGGGCCCCGCCGGGCCAGCGAGCTGGTCGACCTGTTCTCCATCGACAAGGGCGCGGTCAGCCGGCAGGTCCAGGTGATGCTGGAGCTCGGGCTGATCGAGCGCACCCCGGACCCCGAGGACCGGCGTGCGGCCATCCTCGCGATCACCGAGGAGGGCGGCCGGCGCCTGTCCACGATCTCCGCCGAGCGCCGCCGCGAGGTGATGGACCGGCTCTCGGGGTGGAGCCAGGGCGAGCTGGACGGGTTCGTGGAGATGCTCGCCCGCTACAACCGCGCGCTGGAGCGGCCGCCGGAGTAGGGCCTCGGGCCCCGGCGTCGGCGCGCTCCGCTCAGCCGTTGAACAGGTCGGGGTCGACCGACACCCAGACGTGCTCGGCGCGACCGACGATCCGTCCGTCGGCGTCGTGCAGCGTCGAGGCGGTGAAGGTCTTGCGACCCTCGGCGCCGCGGCGCTCGCCGGTCACCACGTGCGGCTCGCCGAGGACCGGCAGGGCGTCCACCACGGCGGTCATCCGGCCCAGCACCATCAACCGCTCGGTCATGTCCCCGGCCCAGCCGCCGATGCAGTCCAGTGCGGCCCAGGCGATCCCCAGGCCGGCCCGTGGCGCCGGGTCGCCGTGGGGGTCCGCGGCCAGGCTGTCCGCGGGCGTCCAGGGGGCGGCGTTCCTGGTGTGGCCGGCACGCGCGGGTGGCACCTCGCCGGGGAAGATCCGCAGGCCGTCGCTGCGCCCGGTCCCGCACACGAAGCAGGTCGGGAACGGGTGGGCGGCGTGGCCCGGGTAGGTCGGTGTCGCGGCCACGGCCTCCTCCCAGGAGACCGCCTCGACGGGCTCGATCTCGGCGTCGCTGAGCTCGGCCTGGGCCACGACCGCACCGCCGAAGGTGAGCCGCACCGTCTCGGTGTCCGGGTCGGGGCGGCTCACGTGCATCGTGGCGTCCAGCGGCGGCGGCTGGCGCAAGGTGACGGTGACCGGCCGGCCGAGGGTGTCCCCGAGCTCCTGGGCGAGTGATCCGGCGACGTAGCCACCGTTGCCAGAGGCGGCGGGACCACGGTAGCGGGCGGGGACGAGCAGGGTGTCGTTCATCGTCCACACCCTGCATCCCCGATGGCCCGATGGGCAACAATGGGACGGTGAGCGACCTGATCGACACCACCGAGATGTATCTCCGCACCATCTACGAGCTGGTGGAGGAGGACATCGTCCCCCTGCGTGCCCGGATCGCGGAGCGCCTGCACCAGAGCGGGCCGACGGTGAGCCAGACCGTTGCCCGGATGGAGCGCGACGGGTTGTTGACCGTCGAGGGCGACCGGCACCTCCAGCTCACCGACGAGGGGAACAGCCTGGCCATGCGGGTGATGCGCAAGCACCGGCTGGCCGAGCGCCTGCTCACCGACGTCATCGGACTGGACTGGGAGCTGGTGCACGAGGAGGCGTGCCGTTGGGAGCACGTGATGAGCGAGACCGTCGAGCGTCGACTGCTCCAGGTGCTCGACCACCCCACGGAGTCCCCCTACGGCAACCCGATCCCGGGCCTCGACGAGCTCGGCGAGGCCGGGTCCGGGGAGCACTTCCGCGACGGCGTGGAGGCCCTGACCGCCGTGGTCGGCCAGGAGTCCCGGCGGGTGCGGGTGCGGCGCATCAGCGAGGAGATGCAGAAGGACGAGGCGCTCATGGGGGCGCTGCGCCGTGCCGGCGCGCTGCCGGGGGCGGTGATCGCGGCGGTCAGCACCCAGGAGGGTGTGCTGCTGGGCAGCTCAGGCGAGACTGCGGAGATCGTTCCCGAGGCCGCCGAGCACATCTTCGTCACCCCCGCCTGAGACCTGCCGCGCGAGCGCGGTCAGCCACTGGCTGCACCCCGCGTCGACCTTGACGGTCGCCAGGTCGTCTCCACGGGTCACACCCCGGTTCACGATGACGACGGGCCGGCCGGCCTTGGCGGCGTACCGCACGAACCGGAGGCCGGACATCACCGTGAGCGACGACCCGGCCACCAGCAGGGCGTCCGCGGTGTCGAGGGCCGCATAGCATCGTTCGACCCGGTCCTTGGGGACGTTCTCCCCGAAGAAGACCACGTGCGGCTTGAGCCGGCCACCGCAGCGGATGCAGTCGGGCACCACGAACCGCCCCGTCTCCTCCAGCTCCACGTCCCCGTCCGGCCGCTGGGTCACCAGGGCGTGCCGCTCGAGCCAGCCGGGGTTGGCGGTGGTCAGCTGCCGCTGGACGTCGTCGCGGTGCGTGCAGGCGCCGCAGTCGAGGCACACCACTTCGCTGATCCGGCCGTGCAGCGCCACGAACCGGCGCTGTCCGGCGCGCTCGTGCAGGCCGTCGACGTTCTGGGTGATGAGGAACCGCACCTGTCCGAGGGCCTCGAGCCGGGCCAGCGCGCGGTGGCCGGCGTTGACCTCGGCGCGGCCGATCCGGGACCAACCCAGGTGCGCCCGGGCCCAGTAGCGCTGCTGGTTCTCCGGGGCGGCCACGAACTCCTGGTAGGTCATCGGCATCCGGACCGGTGCACCCGGGCCGCGGTAGTCGGGGATCCCCGAGTCGGTGCTCAGCCCGGCCCCGGTCAGCACCACGGTGCGACCGCCGAGCAGGTCGAGCACCTCGCGCACGGTCGGCTCAGCCACGGGCGTAGCGCACCTCGGCGCGCGCCCGCGCCTTGGCGGCCTGGTCCTCGCGGTTCTTCGGTGGGGCGCTCGTGGTCAGCCCGTCCAGCAGCCGCCGGGTGGCGGTCTCGATCTCGGCGACCGCGCGGTCGAAGGTGGCCTGGTTGGCCTGCGAGGGGCGGGCGGACCCGCTGACCTTGCGGACGTACTGCACCGCGGCGGCGTGCACCTCGTCCTGGGTGGCCGGCGGCTCGAAGTTGTGCAGGGTGCGGATGTTGCGGCACATGCGACGAGAGTACGCCGGGAACCGAGCCCTCGCTGCTCAGCCGGCAGCGGCGACGTCGACCAGCTGGACCCGCGTCCCCACCAGCGCGACCCGTCCGTGGGGCAGGGGCAGGGCGCGCTGTGCCCAGCCGCCCACCTGCGGCAGGTCCTGCGTGGTCAGCGACCCGTCGGGTCCGACCCGCAGCAGCACCATCGAGGGCGTCTGGACGGCGCCGGGTCGCTGCAGTCCCACGACCGCCGCTCGTGCCGTCGGCAGCCAGGTGAAGGCGTGCGGGTCCGAGCTCACCAGCAGCGCGGTGCCGGGCCCGAAGCCCACCTGGCCGCTGCGGCGGACGTGGGTGGGGTCGCCGATGTCGAGGACCGCGGCCTGGGCGCCCAGGGTGCGGCCGCTGCCGTCGGCGTCGGTGCCCAGCCCCAGCAGCCGGTCGCCGTCGATCGGGTGCAGGTAGGAGGAGAACCCGGGGAGCTTCAGCTCACCGAGCAGCCGCGGGTGGGTGGGGTCGGTGAGGTCGACGGTGTGCACCGGGTCGGTGCGCCGGAAGGTGACCACGACCGCGAGGTCGTCGAACCAGCGCACCGCCTGGACCTCCTCGTCGGTGCCCAGCCCGGCGAGGCGGCCGACGGTCTCGAGGCCACCCCCCTGCTCGCGGAGCACGAGCACGCCGTTCTCGCCCGCCTGCCCGGCCTGAGCCGGCCAGGAGACCGCCACCCGCAGGTAGCCGTCGTGCTCGTCGAGGGACCACCGGTCGCGGATGCTCCCGGAGAACGAGCCCGAGGCCACGTAGCGGGTGCTGTCCGTGCCGAGGGCGAACGCATGCACGTGGGTGCGGATCCGGGTGGACGGCCGGACCGGGCTGGGGACGATCGGGCCGGGGACGATCGGGCGGGAGGTCGCCGGCCCGGGGGAGGAGGCGGCGGAGGTGTCCGGGACGGCGTCGTCGAGCGCCACCGGCCCGCCCGTCCACTCGGTGGCGGTGACGTAGAGCCGGTCCGCGGAGGAGTAGACGGTGCTGCCGGCCCCGGTGACGGCGACCCTCGAGACCTCGCCCAGCGCTCCGGGGTGCAGCGTGCTCACCGTGACGGTGTCCGGGCCGGTCCACTCGCGTGGGTGGAAGACCTGGTCGCACGCGAGCCCGGGGACCCAGTCCTCGATCCGCGAGGACCGGACGACCTCCCGGTTGCGCTGCTCGGCCTCGTCGTCGCTGAGGCCGCCGGGCCGCGGCTGCACGAACGGCAGCGGAGGCAGCCCGAGCGAGGTGACCACCCGGACGGTCTCGCCGTACTGCCGCAGCGAGAGCCGGCGACCCGACAGGGTGGTGTGCCCGGCGAGGTGCGGGCTCGTCGGCCGGGAGACGTCGACGTCGTAGAGCTCGGTGCTGCCGAGGGTCGGGCCGCCGCCCTCGCGGCCGAGGGTGCCGGCGGTGCCGGCGAGCAGGACGTGGTCGTCGAGCAGCAGCAGCCCCTCGGCGCGGGCGTCCCCGGGCAGGGTCCAGTCGGCGAGCCGGCGCGGCCGGCTGCCGCTCACGTCGGTGAGGACCAGGTCCCGACCGTCCTCGAGGCGTACGACGAGCGTGCCGTCGGTCTTGGCCACGTCGGGCTCGTCGACTCCGGCCTCCTGGGTGTTGGTGCCGGTGGGACCGTTGGCGAGACCGTCCTGGGCCGTGGCGCCCGGGATCTCCATGGTCGTCTCCCGGCGCAGCAGCGGGCGCATCCGGCCGCCCCAGCCCCAGGGACCGACCTCGTCGACCGCGTGGTCGACGTACCACGTGCGCAGCGAGTCGCAGTCCTCGAAGCGAGAGAGCCCGGCGGCCTGTGCGGCCGGCGCCGTCGGGTCGGCCAGCACCACTCCGGCCGACGTGGCGAGCACCCCCGCGCCCACGAGCCCCCCGACCGTCAGGGCCGAGAGCAGGCCGCCGCCGATCGCCACCTTCGCCGGAGTGTCCATGGTGTTTCGACGCAGGGTGGGACGGGCCGGTTCCGCTCAGGCCCCGTGGGGCAGGATGGCCAGGTCCGTGCGCCGACCCAGGAGACCGACTTGCCCGCTGAGACGCCAGCCCGTGACTACGACATCGTCATCCTCGGAGCCACCGGGTTCACCGGGGAGCTCACCGCCGCCTACCTCGCCGAGCACGCGCCCCCGGGCCTGCGCTGGGCCCTCGCGGGCCGCAACCAGGACAAGCTCGAGCAGGTCCGGTCGCGGCTGGCCAGGATCGACGACTCCCTGGCCTTCTTGCCGCTGCTCTCCGCGGACAGCACCGACGCGGCCTCGCTGCGGGCGCTCGCCGAGGCCACCCGGGTGGTGGTGACCACGGTCGGCCCCTACCTGCTCCACGGGGAGCCCCTGGTCGCGGCCTGCGCGGCGGCCGGCACCGACTACGTCGACCTCACCGGCGAGCCCGAGTTCGTCGACCGGATGTACCTCCAGCACCACGACGCCGCGGTCGCCTCCGGTGCCCGGCTCGTTCACGCCTGCGGATTCGACTCCATCCCGCACGACCTCGGCGCCTGGTTCACCGTGCAGGAGCTGGGGGACAGTGCGCCGATCACCCTGCGCGGGGTCGTCCGTGCGGGCGGGATGGCGTCCGGCGGCACCTTCCACTCCGCCATGACTGCCATCAGCCGGCCCCAGCAGATGCGCCAGGCGATGCGCGCCCGGCGCGCGAAGGAGGGCCGCCCGGCCGGCCGGAGGTCGCGCGCCCTGGCCGGCAAGCCGCACCGCGACGGACTGCTCGGGCTCTGGCTGCTGCCGATGCCGACGATCGACCCGTTCGTGGTGGCCCGGTCCGGTGCCGCGCTCCCGTCGTACGGACCGGACTTCCGCTACAGCCACTACGCCGGGCTCAAGACGCTGCGCTACACCGTGGGTGGCGCCCTGGCCGTGGGCGGCCTGGTCCTCTCTGCGCAGGTCCCGCCGTTGCGCAGCTTCCTCAAGAGCCGGATCAAGCAGGGCGACGGCCCGTCGAGGTCGCGACGCGAGAAGTCGTGGTTCACCGTGGACTTCGTCGGCGAGAGCTCCGGTCGCACGGTGCACACGCGGGTCTCGGGAGGTGACCCCGGGTACGACGAGACCGCGAAGATGCTCGCCGAGTCTGCGCTGTGCCTGGCGCTGGACGACAACCCGCAGACCGCCGGCCAGGTCACCACGGCCTACGCCATGGCCGAGAACCTGCTCGAGCGGCTCCAGAAGGCCGGGATCCGCTTCGAGGTCTGCTCCTGAGGTCCTGGATGCGCCGGACCTTCGGCCCTGTCTGAGATCTTCTCGACCGGTCAGCCTGGCCTGACAGCCCAGGGCGGCTCGGCACTCTGCTCACGGTTGCAGCCGGAGGAGACCTCATGAGGACAGTCCGAGTCATCGTCGCGTTCCTGGTCGTGCTGGCCGGGGGTCTCTCCGCCACCGGGACCGCGCCAGCTGCTGCCTCCAGGACGCCACCGACGCCGTCGGTCCGGGTGTTCCCGTCCCGGGGGCTGTCCGGTGGTCACACCGTGCTGGTCTTCGGGTCCGGCCTCCCGCCCCGGCAGGAGATGTCCGTCATCCAGTGCGGGTACTTCGCGACCAACAGTCCCGAGGAGGGGTGCACCCCCACGAAGACCGTGACGACCGACCGGTGGGGTCGGGTGCTGACGAGGCTGCTGCTGAAGGACCCCGTCATCTACGGCGGCCCCTCCAGTGCGGGGTCCCCCACGTACTGCCGAGCCGACCACTGTCGCGTCATCCTCGCCTGGGGCGACCCGTGGGCAGGGGAGCAGGAGGGCGTCGAGTCCCGCGAGCTGTCGTTCAAGGGCTCCCCGGCCACCATCGAGGTGACGCCGTCGACCGACCTCAGGCGCAAGCAGTGGGTCAGGGTCACGGGCACGGCCTACGGGGCCGAGGGCCGACGGGTCGGGATCCGCGAGCACCTGTGCTACGACATCATCCAGGACGCGGACTGCTACGGCGACCTCGGCTACGTGTGGACGAGGGTGAAGCGCGACGGGACGTTCCGGGCGCTGTACCCGGTTCGCCGGTTCGTGCCCACGGGCTTCCTGGGTGGACGGTACGTCGACTGCGCGGAGGACCCCTTCGAGCTCTTGGGCAGCTGCTCGATGACGGCGGTGGTCCTCGACCGGCACGGCCGGCCCGACAACTCCTTCGGCTATGCGGAGCTCTTCGGCGACCCGAGGGGCTCCCTCGAGTTCGCGGCGCGGTGATCAGGCGAACAGGCCCTGGCCGATCCAGCCGTCCTTGCTGGTCACGCCGGGCGGGACCGCGAACAGTCCGGAGCCGGTGTGCTGGAGGTACTCCATCAGCGCGTCCTGGGCGGAGAGCCTGGTCTGCATCGGGATGTACTGCTTGTCGGGGTCGCGGACGAAGGCGATGAAGAACAGGCCGGCGTCGAGGCGGCCCAGCGCGTTGCTGCCGTCGGTGAAGTTGTAGCCGCGGCGCAGGATCTGCACGCCCTTGTTCTGGGTGGGGTGGGCCAGCCGCACGTGCGCGTCGGTCGCGATCAGGGGGGCGTCTCGACCCTGCACGTCGAAGTCGGGCTCGGTGAACTCGGTGCCCCCGGAGAGCGGGGCACCCTCCGCGCGGTCGCGGCCGATGATGGTCTCCTGCTCCCGCAGGCTGCTGCGGTCCCAGGGCTCGATGTGCATGTTGATGCGGCGGGCCACCAGGTAGGAGCCGTCGGTGAGCCAGTCGGCCTCGGCGTCGTCCCCCTCGCGCACCCAGACGAACTCCTCGATGGTCTCGGGCTCCTCGGCCTTGAGGTTCGCGGTGCCGTCCTTGAAGCCCAGCAGGTTGCGTGGCGTCGCCTGTTCCGTCGACGTCGAGGAGGTGCGTCCGAAGCCGAGCTGCGCCCAGCGCATCGCCACGGTCCCGAACCCGATCCGGGCCAGGTTGCGGATCGCGTGCACGGCCACCTGCGGGTCGTGCGCGCACGCCTGCACGCACAGGTCGCCGTTGCTGCGCTCGGGGTCGAGGTTGTCGGCCGGGAAGTGCGGCAGCTCGCGCAGGGCCGCGGGCCGGCGCTCCCGGATGCCGAAGCGGTCGTGGCCGTCCTTCTCGAACAGGCTCGGTCCGAAGCCGATGGTCAGGGTCAGGCCGGCGGCGTCCAGGCCGAGCGCCTCGCCGGTGTCGCTGGGCGGGGAGTCGTAGGACGTGGGCGCGGCGCCACCGACCTGCCGGCCGGCCGTCATCTCCCGCGCCGCGGCGGTCCACCGGCGCAGCAACGCGACCAGCTCCTCCCGCGAGTCGGTGGTGACGTCGAAGGTCGCGAAGTGAAGCCGGTCCTGGGCCGGGGTGGTGATGCCGGCCTGGTGCCGCCCCGCGAAGGGGTAGCGGGCCTGGTCCACCCCGGTGGGCGGCTCCTGCGACTCCTGCCCGTAGGCGAACCCGCCGACCCCCGCCGCCCCCACGGCGACCGCGCCCGCGCCGGCGACCCCCAGGAGTCGTCGGCGGCTGACGGCGCCTGCGCGACGCTGCTCGCGGGCGGGGTCGGAGGCCGGGTCGGGGTCGGCGTTCCGGTCGGGGGCGGGCGTCACAGGGTGACGGCTCCGGTCATCTTCGAGAGCGGCTCGGCCAGGGCGTTGACGGCGTCGGAGAGCTCCTTGCGCTGGGCCGGGCCGACCTCGTCGTAGGAGACGAACTCGTCCTTGCCGGTCTTGTACTTCTCGAGCAGCTGCTGCAGCGACTCGAAGGCCGACTGGATCGTCCGCGACAGCCGCGGGTCCTTGACCTCGAGCAACGGCTTGAGCCCCTCGTAGGCGACCCGGGCGCCGTCGAGGTTGGCCTGGAAGTCGTAGAGGTCGGTGTGGGACCACACGTCCTCCTCGCCGGTGATCTTGCCGCTGGCGACCTCGTCGAGCAGGCCCTTGGAGCCGTTGCCGATCTGGTCGACGGTGTAGTCGAGGTCCTGCACGCGCTGGTGCAGCACCTCGGTGTTGCTCACCAGGTCATCGGCGTACGTCGCCCGCTGGCTGGTGCTCAGGGGCTGGTAGCCCGATGCCGGCGGCCAGAGGTCCTTCTCGATGCGGTGCCAGCCCGTCCACCTCTGGCCCGGCTCGAGGTCGGCCTCGCGCAGGTCCATCTTGGGGTCGAGGTCGCCGAAGGACTCGGCCACCGTCTCGATGCGCTCCCAGTGACCGCGGGCGTGCGGGAACAGCGCGCGCGCCTCGTCGTCCTTGCCCGCCTTGTAGGCGTCGGTGAACTGCCGGGTCCGGTCGACCAGCTGCTGGGCCTGGTCCTCGACGTAGGCGGCGTACTGGTCGGTCGCGGCGTCGATGTCGGCCTGGTCGACGCCCTGGATGGCGGTCGGCTCACCCGAGTCGGTGACGGTGAAGTCCGCGCGGATGCCCTTGCCCGACATCCCCGGCTTGCAGGCGGTGACGTAGGTGCCGGGGGCGGCCCGGACGACGAGGTCGCGGGAGAGTCCGGGGCCGATGTTCTCGATCTCGCCGACGATGCGCATCCCGTCCTTGGCGTAGAGGTAGAACTCGGTGACCTTCGAGCCGGTGTTCTCGATCTTGAACACGACGTTCCCCGCAGGCGCCTCGGTCGTGCTCAGCTCGCAGGCGTCGGCCGAGGACTCCACGTTGATCGTGGTGTCGTCGCCCTCGCCACTGGTCTTGTTGGACTCGGTCAGGCTGCACCCGGCGGCGGCGGGGAGCAGGAGGACAGCGCAGGCTGCAGCGAGCGGGGGTCTCACGCGGTGGTGCCTCTCGGGTCAGGAGACGTTGGCCGGCTGGGTCGCCGGCGCAACCGGGGCAGATGGTCGGGGTGTGCGGGTCGTGCGCAGGAAGACGGCCAGGGTCGGCACGAGGTACACCAGCCAGGCGATGGCCTGGAGCCAGGTGGTGTTCTGGGAGTAGTTGACGGTGCCCTTGAGCAAGGTCCCGTACCACGACGACTCCGGCACCTGCCGGCTCAGGTCGAAGGCCAGGTTGTAGAGACCCGGGAGGACACCGGCCTCCTGGAGGTCGTGGATGCCGTAGGAGAGCACTCCGGCGGCCACCACGATCAGGATCACGCCGGTGTAGCGGAAGAACGTGGCCAGGTTGATCTTCAGCACGCCCTTGTAGAAGGCGTAGCCCATGGCGACCGCGGTGAGGATGCCCAGCAGCCCGCCGACCAGACCGGCCGACTCCGAGTTGCTGGTGGCCTGCGCCGCGGACCACAAGAACAGCGCCGTCTCGAGCCCCTCCCGGCCAACCGCGAGGAAGGCGACCACGATCAGGCTGAGCCGGCCGGCGTCGGCGGCGGTGTCGATCTTGCCGCGCAGCTCTCCGGAGAGCCCGCGGGCGTGGCGGGTCATCCAGAACACCATCCAGGTCACGAAGCCGACCGCCACGATCGACAGCGTCCCGCCCAGGGCCTCCTTGGCCTGGAAGGTGAGCCGCTGCGGACCGAAGGTGAGCAGGGCGCCGAAGGCGAGCGAGACGAGCACCGCCGTGGTCACGCCGGCCCAGATGCGGGGGAGCAGGTGCCGCCGCTCGGTCTTGACCAGGTAGGCGATCAAGATGACCACGACGAGACTCGCTTCGAGTCCCTCGCGCAGCCCGATCAGGTAGTTACCCAGCGGGAATGAGGTCATCGTCGGCTCCGGAGTGAAGTTAGGCTTACCTACATAAGGTAACCCTCACTGCTCGCGGGCGACAAGGGGGGTGGTGACGTCGGTCGCAGCACTGGCCCGTGGTGCCCCAGTGATGCCCCAGTGATGCCCCAGTGGTGCCCCAGGCCAGAGTCGAACTGGCGACCTTTCGCTTAGGAGGCGGCTGCTCTATCCACTGAGCTACTGGGGCCCGGCCGCGGGGTGGGTCCGCGGTCGGCGTACATCTTGGCACGGCGATCCGCGGGCCCGATGACCCACGACGTGTCATGATTTGGGCGACCCACGCTCACATGGTCACAATGGGGGGTCATTCTTCCGAGAACGAGGGTCAGATTGTCCGACGAGCAGCCACGCCACCCGGGGAGCAGCCATCCCCGGCGACGCCGGGTCACCCAGCGCGTCGTGGTCGTCCTCGGGGTGCTGATGCTGGTGCTCGCCTCGGTGCTGGTGATCGCCTACAAGAAGCTCGAGGGCAACATCCACGCCGTCTCGATCGGCGATGCCCTGGGCACCGACCGGCCGAAGGCGGTCGACGTGCAGGGCCCCAAGGAGCCCCTGAACGTGCTGGTCATGGGGTCGGACAACCGCGACGGCACCAACATCGGCGGCGACACCCCGGGGCTCTCGGACACCACGATCCTGCTGCACCTCTCGGCGGACCGGAAGCGGGCCTACGGCGTCAGCATCCCGCGTGACGCGATGGTCGAGCGGCCCGAGTGCCGCAGCAAGGACGGCAAGGCGACGGTCCCCGGTGGGCTCACCCAGTTCAACGCGGCGTACGCCGTCGGCGGGCCCGCCTGCACGATCAAGACGGTCGAGAAGATCACCGACGTCCGCATCGACCACTTCGTGGTGATCAACTTCGCCGGCTTCAAGGAGATGGTCAACGCCATCAACGGCGTCACCGTCTGCGTGCCCCAGGAGGTCAACGACAACGTGGGTCACATCCACCTTCCCCAGGGGACCTACAAGGTCAACGGCAACCAGGCCCTCGACTACGTCCGGGTGCGCCACGGCATCGGAGCGCCCAACGGCGACATCGGACGGATGAAGCGGCAGCAGGCGTTCATCGCCGCGATGGTGCAGAAGGTGGTCTCGAAGGGCACGCTGGCCAACCCGGTGCGGCTCTACCGGTTCCTGGACGCCGCCACGCAGTCCCTGACCACCGACACGGGCTTCGCCCACCTCAAGGAGCTCGCCTCGCTCGGGGCCTCGCTGAAGAACATCGGGCTGGACAACGTCCAGTTCATCACCGTGCCCAACCAGCCCTACGCTCCGGACCCGAACCGGCTGCTGATCGCTCCCGAGGCGACCGAGCTGTGGCGCCGGATCCGGTTCGACGACTCCCTGGGCAAGTTCGGCGCCGGCGCGCTCTCCCCGGGGCACAAGCCGGGGGAGAGCCCGGCCAGCTCCCCGTCCGCCTCGCCCTCGAACCCGCCCTCGACCTCGCCCACACAATCGCCGTCCTCGACTCCTTCGACGTCGAGCGGGCCGAGTGACGCCGAGCGCAAGCAGGCGGCCGAGGAAGCCGGTCTGTGTGCCTGAGCGGCACCCCGGGCGCGCCAGACTTGCCGTGACCGGTTCGTTACCGGAGGATGTCCGGCGTGAGGACAGTCCTGACAGGCGGCACCGGCGTGATCGGCCGCGCTGCGGTCAAGGCGCTCGTCGAGGCCGGCCACGAGGTGGTGGTGGTCACCCGTTCGACCGCCTCTGCTGAGATGGTGGCCCGGATGGGCGCGCTGCCGGCCCGCGGCAACGTCTTGGACCCCGACAGCCTCGAGGCGGCGTACGCCGGGGCGGAGGCGGTGGTCAACCTCGCCACCAGGGTGCCGGTGGGCCACAGCGCCCTGGTCCCGGGTGCGTGGCGGCGCCACGACCAGCTCCGCTCCGAAGGGGTCACCAACGTCGTCGAGGCGTCGCGTCGTGCCGGCGTGCGCCGGGTGGTGCAGGAGAGCGTCAGCTTCCTCTACGCCGACCAGGGCGAGGAGTGGATCAACGAGGACAGCCCGGTGGAGATCACGCCGATGACCGAACCCACCGCCGTGGGGGAGTCCCGGGTGCAGGACTACACCTGTGGCTCCCGGGCCGGGGTCGTCCTCCGCTTCGGCACGATCGTGGGCGACGACGGGCAGTCCCGCTACTGGCTGCGGGCCGCCGAGCAGGGTCGCGGGACCGGCATCGGCCACCCCTCGGCCTGGGCCCACGTCATCCACACCGACGACCTCGGCGGCGCCGTCCTGGCCTCTCTGTCCGCCCCGTCGGGGGTCTACAACGTCGGTGCCGAGCCGGTGCAGCGCCACGACCTGGTCCAGGGGTACGCCGAGGCGGCCGGCGTCGAGTCGGGCACCTTCATCGGCTCCGTGGGCCGCTGGCTGATCGGCCCCCGACTCGAGCCGTTGTCCCGCTCGCTGCGGGTGTGCAGCGACCACTTCGCTGCCCAGACCGGTTGGCGCGCGGTGCGCCCCAAGTTCGACGCCAGCTGGCTCGACGCGGCTCGCAGCGGTGTCACGGCGCCGGTCTCGCCGCGGGGTCGATGAGTCCGGAGCCGCCGACTCCGGAGGAGCGGGCGGCGCGTCGCCGCCGCCTGGCGGAGATCTTCGGCGAGGTCCTGCCCGAGCAGACCGGCGACGACACCGAGGAGGCTGCCGGCTCGTCCTCGGCGACCGAGGCCGAGGAGGAGTGGCTGCGACGTCAGGTGCCGCCGCACCACGGGTGAGCCGACGCCCGGCTCAGGCCTGGCCGCCGCGGGCGGCCAGCAGGTCGCGGATCTCCTCCAGCAGCGCCACGTCGGCGGGGGTGCCCGGAGCCTCGGCGGGGAAGTACCGGTCCTTGGCACGGGTGTAGGGCATCACGACGAAGAAGTAGACGACCGCCGCCAGCAGTGCGAACGAGATCGCCGCGTTCAAGAAGGCGCCGAAGGACTGCGCCTCGGTGCTGAAGTAGGCCGAGGCGCTCTCCGGCATCAGGCCGGTGAGCCACTGGGTGAAGGTGCTGACGACGGAACCGAACGCGGTGCCGATGATCACCGCGACCGCGAGGTCGACCAGGTTGCCGCGGAGAATGAAGTTCTTGAAACCGGTCATCTGCCAACTCCTGATCCGGCCCCGGGGCCGGGGCACCACTGCTCGACCCCCTGAACCTAGTCGCTCCACACGGGGATGAGAACAGAGGTGGCGGCCGCGGCGGCCACCTCGGTCGCCTCGCCGGTGGGGACGGCTGCGACGACGATCCGCCCCGGTGCCGGCGACCCCGCGGCAGTCTCGCGGGTCTCCGCGATGGCGATCACCGGCACCTTGGTGACCAGCGGCGCCGGCGCCCGCCGCCCGTCCGGGTCGGCGACCACGAAGCTGACCCGGTCGCCGACCCGCAGCAGGTCGACCACCGCGGCGTCGGTGATCCGCAGCGGGACCGCGGTCGCCCCGGGGTAACCGCGCAGCAGCCCGCCCGCCAGGGTGCGGACGGCGGTGAGCGGCTCACCGCGGGTCATCGGTGCGGCGAGGGTGCGACCCAGGACGGAGTCGGGGTCTCGCACCGCCTCGGCGGGGACCGCGCCCGGTGGCAGCTCGAGCGGCGTCAGGTCGCCCTCCTCGAGGACCTCGCCGCCGGGGAGGTCCTGCCGGGCGGCCCACACCGTCACGGTCTCCGGCGGCGCTGGTGCCGCGGCGTGGAGCCCGGCGAGCACCGCCCCACCGGCCGCCAGCGCGGCCAGGAGCCGGCGGTGCAGCAGCACCCGCCGCCGCAGGCGACGCAGGGGCCGCCGGACTCGGTGCAGGGCGGAGGGCGAGGAGCTCATGCGGCCCGACGGTAGGCCGGTCCGGACCCGCCCGCGCGCGCTGTCCACAGGCCCGCCCCGCGGACCCCGGGGGCGGGGGGTCAGGTGCTGCTGGCGGCCCGGGAGGACGAGGAGCCTGCGGAGCTCGTCGAGCTGCCGGAGGTGGTGGACGTGCCGGAGCCCGAGGAGCCGTTGCCCGAGGAGCCGTTGCCCGAGGACGTCGGGGTGCCGGCGCCGGCGGTCTGCCCGCTCTTCTCGCCACCCTTCTTCTCGCCCCCCGTGGCCGCGCTCTGCCGGCCGTCCGAGGCGCCGTCGGCCGTCGCGCGGCTGTCGGTGCGGTAGAAGCCGGAGCCCTTGAACACCACGCCGACCGCGTTGAAGACCTTGCGGAGCCGGCCCTCGCACTCGGGGCACACGGTCAGCGAGTCCTCGGAGAAGCTCTGCACGGCCTCGAAGAAGTGGCCGCACTCGGTGCAGGAATACTGATAGGTGGGCACGGTGTCCTCCGGGTCACACGGGCGAGGGGTTGGCACTCGTCGTCGTCGACTGCCAATGCTACGGCACAATGCCTGACGTGGTGGACAGACGACCGGTGAGTCAGTGGCCCGGCTGGCTCCGTGGAGCGACCTACGTCGGGGTGCTCGTGCTGGCCACGGTGCTCGCCGTCGTCGTCGGCGGGGTCGTCGCCGTACGTCGCCCGCTGCCGCACGACGAGGGGACCCTCCGCCTGACCGGGCTCACCGGCCGTGTGGACGTGCTGCGCGACGCCCACGGGATCCCGCAGGTCTACGCCGGCAGCAGCGAGGACCTGTTCTACGCCCAGGGCTACGTGCAGGCCCAGGACCGGTTCTACGAGATGGACTTCCGCCGGCACGTGACCGCGGGTCGTCTCAGCGAGCTGCTCGGAGAGGCCACCGTCGAGACCGACATGTACGTCCGGGCCATGGGGTGGCGGCGGGTCGCACAGCGCGAGTTCGACCTGCTGGCGCCGGCCACCCGCCGCTACCTGCAGGCCTACAGCGAGGGCGTGAACGCCTACCTCGCCGGCAAGTCGGCCACCGAGCTGTCGGTGGAGTACACCGTCCTCGGTCTCGGTGGCCTGGACTACAAGCCGGAGAAGTGGACACCGGTCGACTCGTTGGCCTGGCTCAAGGCGATGGCCTGGGACCTGCGCGGCAACATGCAGGAGGAGGTGGCGCGGACCCGGCTCGCGCTGGGCCGCACACCCGAGCAGGTCGACGAGCTCTACCCGCACTACCCCTACGCTCGCCACGCCCCGATCGTGCCGACACCCGAGGGGGAGCGGACTGCGGGTGCCGCGCCACGGCCCGCCCCGGGCGGCGCCCGTGCCCTGCGCGCCCTCGACGCCGTGCGACGCGGGGTGGACGCGATCCCCGAGCTGATGGGGCGAGGTGACGGCATCGGCTCCAACAGCTGGGTCGTCTCCGGCGACCACACCGTCTCCGGCAAGCCGCTGCTGGCCAACGACCCCCACCTGAAGGCGACCATCCCGGGGATCTGGTACCAGATGGGACTGCACTGCCGGTCGGTGACCGCGGACTGCCCCTTCGACGTCAGCGGGTTCACCTTCTCCGGTCTCCCCGGGGTGGTGATCGGGCACAACCGCGACATCGCCTGGGGGATGACCAACCTCGACCCGGACGTGAGCGACCTCTACCTGGAGCAGGTCACCGGCAACACCTACCTCTACGACGGTCGCCGGGTGCCGCTGGAGCAGCGCGACGAGGTGATCCGGATCGCCGGGAAGGGCTCGCGGACGTTCACGGTGCGCTCGACCCGCCACGGCCCGCTGCTCTCCGACGTCTCGGCCGAGCTCTCCAGCGTCGGCGCCAACGCCGACGTGCCGCAGGACGCGCCCGCCCGGGGGAACGGCTACGCGGTGGCGCTGGCCTGGACGGCGTTGACGCCGCGGCCCACGGCCGACGCGATCTTCGAGTTCGACACCGCCTCCAGCTGGCCCCAGTTCCGGCACGCGGCCCGGTCCTTCGCCGTGCCCAGCCAGAACCTGGTGTACGCCGACCGGGCCGGCAACATCGGCTACCAGGCGCCGGGAGCCATCCCCGTCCGCAAGGGCGGTCGCGAGGGCGACTACCCGGTCGCGGGCTGGCTGCCGCGCAACGACTGGACGGGTCGCTACGTGCCCTTCGACGAGCTTCCCAGCGTGCTCAACCCCGCCGAGGGCTTCATCGTCACCGCCAACCAGGCCGTGACCGGGCCCGACTACCAGTGGTACCTCACCGACTCGCCGGACCACGGCTACCGCAGCCAGCGCATCCGGGAGCTGCTCACGACAGTCATCGACGACGGCAAGCGGCTCGACGTCTCGGACATGACCGCGATGCAGACCGACACCCGCAACCCGGTCGCCCCGGTGCTGGTGCCCTACCTGATGCGCCAGCTGATGACCTCGGCGTACTACGCCGCCGGTCAGCGCCTGCTCCTGGACTGGGACTACTCCCAACCCGCGGGCTCGGCCGCAGCGGCGTACTTCAACGTCGTCTGGGCCAACGTGCTGCGGCTGACCTTCCGCGACCAGCTCCCCGAGTCCCTGTGGCCCGACGGTGGCCAGCGGTGGGTCGCGGTGGTCTCCCGCCTGCTGCGCCAGCCCGACAGCCAGTGGTGGGACGACGCCGAGACCGAGAACGTGGTGGAGGACCGCGACACGATCCTGGCCACGGCGATGCGCGAGGCGCGCGACGAGCTGACCCGCAAGCTCTCGGTCAGCGCCTCGAAGTGGAGCTGGGGTCGGCTGCACCGGCTGGAGCTGGAGAACCAGTCGCTCGGCCAGAGCGACAACGGACTGGTCGCCTCGATCTTCAACCGGGGGCCCTTCGACCTCGGCGGCGGCAACGGCAGCGTGGACGCCACCCACTGGGATGCCACCGAGGACTACCACGTCACCTCGGCGCCCTCGATGCGGATGGTGGTCGACCTCGACGACCTGGAGCGGTCCCGCTGGGTCAACCTCACCGGTGCCTCGGGGCACGTCGCCTCGGGTCACTACCGCGACCAGACCCCGCTGTGGCGCGACGGTCGCACGCTGCGGTGGGCCTTCTCGCGCGACGCCGTGCGGGCGGCGAGCGAGCACACGCTGGTCCTCGAGCCGCGTGGCTAGGCGGGGGGCCAGCAACCGCTGAGCCGCAGCACCCCGTCCTCGGTCGCGACGGCGTTCACCGCACGGTCGTGCGCCTCGTGGGGGACGGCGTCCAGCACCTCCTCGGCGTTGAGGAGCACGCACACGAACGTGCCGGCAGGGACCCGCGCCAGAGCCCGGTCGTAGGAGCCGCCGCCGCGTCCCAGCCGGATGCCGTCGCGGCTCACGGCCAGCCCGGGCACGAGCACCGCGTCGGCGCCGGCCAGGGCCTCCGGGCCCAGCGCCGGACCGTCGGGCTCCAGCAGGCCCCGCCCCGCGGTGCGCAGGCCCGCCGGCCCGGCGTAGGCAGCCCAGTCGAGATCGCCGTCGGCCTGGAGCAACGGCACGATCACCCGCTTCCCCGCGGCGCGCAGCGCCTCGAGCAGGGGGCCGGTGCCGGGCTCGCTGGAGACCGAGACGTAGGCCGCGACGGTGGCCGCGCGCCGGATCTCCGGGGTGGCCAGCAGGTGCTCGGCCAGCACCCGGGCGCGCTCGCCCACGACGCGGAGCGGCAGGTGCCGGCGACCCGCCAGGAGCTGGTCGCGCAAGGCGCGTTTGGCCACCCCCATGAACTCCTGCACCCCACCAGCCTACGATCGAAGGTATGACATCGAAGGGACTGCGGCAGGCGCGCGAGAAGATGCAGGCTGCCGGCGTCGACCCGGGCGCGATCGACGTGTTCTCCCACTACTACCGCCAGCTCGAGCACGGCGAGACGGGCCTCATCGCCGAGGACTCGATCGAGCCGCTGGACATGGAGCGGCTGGCCGACGTGGAGGTCCCCGAGGACACCGCATCCGACGCCATCGGCGCCACCGTCGTGATCAAGCTCAACGGCGGTCTGGGGACGTCCATGGGGATGGCGCGCGCGAAGTCGCTGCTGTGCGTGCGCCGCGGACTCTCCTTCCTCGACGTGATCGCCCGCCAGGTGCTGCACCTGCGCCGGGAGTACGGCGCGACCCTGCCGGTGCTGTTCATGAACAGCTTCCGCACCTCCTCCGACACCCGGGCCGCCCTGGCCCGCTACGCGGACCTCGCCGTGGGGGGCCTGCCGCTGGAGTTCCTGCAGAACAAGGAGCCCAAGCTGCGCGTCGACGACCTGACCCCGGTCGGCTGGCCCCGGGACCCGTCGATGGAGTGGTGCCCTCCCGGGCACGGCGACATCTACACCGCGATGCAGGGGACCGGCCTGTTCGACAAGCTCATCGAGGCGGGCTACCGCTACGCGTTCGTGTCCAACTCCGACAACCTCGGCGCGGTGCCCGACGCCCGGGTGGCCGGGTGGTTCGCGCAGACCGGCGCGCCGTTCGCGATCGAGGCGGTGCGGCGTACGCCCTCGGACCGCAAGGGTGGCCACTTCGCCCGCCGCAAGGCCGACGGCCGCATCGTGCTGCGCGAGACCGCGCAGACTGCCGACGCCGACAAGCAGGCGTTGGCCGACCTCGATCGCCACAAGTACTCCTCGACCAACAACCTGTGGTTCGACCTCGAGCGGATGCGCACCGAGCTCGACCGGCGCGACGGCATCCTCGGACTGCCCATGATCCGCAACGTCAAGCACGTCGACCCCGCCGACACCTCGAGCCCGGAGGCGATCCAGATCGAGACGGCGATGGGCTCGGCCATCGAGGTCTTCGACGACGCACGGACCATCGAGGTCGGTCGCGACCGCTTCGTGCCGGTCAAGACGACCAACGACCTGCTGGTGCTGCGCTCGGACGCCTACGACCTCCGCCCGGACTTCGTGCTGGACCAGGTCGCCGAGCAGCTGCCGTTCATCGACCTCGACTCCGTCTACAAGGTGGTCGGGGAGTTCGACAAGCGCTTCCCGGCGGGCGTCCCGTCGTTGAAGGAGGCCCGCTCGCTCGTCGTCGACGGCGACTGGACCTTCGGCGCGGGCGTGCGGGTGAAGGGGGCGGCCAAGCTCAAGGGAGACCACGGCCGTGTCGAGGCGGGCACGGTCCTCGGCGAGGACACCGCTTCGGAATAGGCTCGGGGCATGCCTGCCGACTCCGCCCAACGGCTCCTGCCCGTCGAGGACCACCTGGAACGGGTGCTGGCACGGATCGAGCCGATGCAGCCCTTCGAGCACCCGCTGATGGATGCCCTCGGGCTCCCGGTCGCCGAGGACGTGCGCGCGCCGGTCTCGCTGCCGGTCTTCGACAACTCCGGCATGGACGGCTACGCGGTCGCGTTCAAGGACGTCGCGGACGCCACCGAGGAGCAGCCCCGGCACCTGCCGGTCGTCGGTGAGATCGCCGCCGGGCAGACCTCGATCTTCGAGCTGACCCCCGGCACGGCGGTGCGGATCATGACCGGCGCGCCCGTGCCCGCGGGCTGCACCGCGGTGGTGCCCTTCGAGTGGACCGAGGAGTCCGGGCGCGAGGTGCAGGTGCGCCGGGCGCCAGAGGAGGGGCAGCACATCCGGTTCGCCGGTGAGGAGGTCGCCGCCGGCGACCTGCTGATGCGCCGCGGCGAGGTGATCGGCACCCGCCAGGTGGGACTGCTCGCCGCCCTCGGCCTGGGCCGGGTCCCCACCGCGCCGCGCCCACGGGTCGTGGTGATGTCGACCGGCACCGAGCTGGTGGAGCCCGGCCAGCCGCTGGGACGCGACAGCATCTACGACTCCAACAGCTATCTCCTCGCGGCCGCGGTGCGCGCCCACGGGGGAGTGGCCTACCGGGTCCGCGCGAGCTCCGACGACCCGGAGGCGTTCTCCGAAGCACTCGGCGACCAGCTGGTGCGAGCCGACCTCGTGGTGACCAGTGGCGGGGTCAGCAAGGGCACCCACGACGTGGTCAAGGAGGTGCTCAGCGGGCTCGGCACCGTCGACTTCCTCGAGGTCGCGATGCAGCCGGGCAAGCCGCAGGGCTTCGGGGTCGTCGGCGAGGACGCCACCCCGATCTTCACCTTGCCGGGCAACCCGGTCTCGGCGTACGTCTCCTTCGAGATGTTCGTGGTCCCGGCCCTGCACCGGCTCACCGGTCGCGAGCCGGCCGGGCGACGGCTGGTGACGGCGACCGTCACCAGCGCCCTGCGCTCGATGCGCGGCAAGCAGCAGCTGGTGCGCGCCCGTGTCGAGCTGGGCGCGGGCGGGGTGCGTGCCACGCCGGTCGGTGGGGCCGGCTCGCACCTGGTCGCGGGCCTGGCCCAGGCGGACGCGCTGATCGTGCTGGCCGAGGGCGTGACCCGCGTCGACCAGGGCGACGAGGTGCCGGTCCTGTTGTTGGACCGGCCGTGAGGAAGTGGCGATGAGCGACCGGTTCACCCATCTCGACGACTCCGGCGCCGCACGCATGGTGGATGTCTCCGGCAAGGACGTCACCGCCCGCAGCGCCACCGCGAGCGGCAAGGTCCTCGTCTCCTCGGAGGTGGTGGCGCTGCTGCGCGGCGAGGGTGTGCCCAAGGGCGACGCCCTCGGGGTCGCGCGGGTGGCCGGGATCATGGCCGCGAAGCGCACTCCCGACCTGGTCCCGCTGTGCCACCCGCTGGCGATCTCGGGGGTGACCGTGGACCTCGCGGTGGAGGACGACGGCGTGGCCATCACCGCGACGGTGCGGACCACCGACCGGACCGGCGTGGAGATGGAGGCGCTGACGGCGGTGTCGGTGGCGGCGCTGACCGTGGTCGACATGGTCAAGGCGGTCGACAAGGCCGCGGTGGTCACCGACGTGCTCGTCGTGGAGAAGGCCGGCGGCAAGAGCGGGACCTACCGGCGATGAGCCAGGCACTCGCCGCCGCGGTCGTCGTGGCCTCCAACCGCGCCGCGGCCGGGGTGTACGACGACACCACCGGACCCCTCATCGTCGCGGCGCTGCGAGCCGACGGCTGGGACGTCGAGGACCCGGTCGTCGTCCCGGACGGCGCACCGGTCGGGCAGGCGATCTCCGAGGCCGTGGCCCGGGGTGCCCGCGCGGTGCTGACCACCGGGGGCACCGGCCTGACGCCGACCGACCTGACCCCCGAGGTGACGCGGTCGCTGCTCGAGCGCGAGGTGCCCGGCATCGCCGAGGCGATCCGCGCCCACGGCACCGCCAAGGGGGTCGCCACCGCGGCGCTGTCGCGGGGGGTGGCGGGCACGCTGGGAAGCGCGCTGGTGGTGAACCTCCCGGGCTCGCGCGGCGGCGTCAAGGACGGCTTGGCGGTCGTCGTACCCCTGTTGCGCCACGCCGTGGAGCAGATCGTGGGGAGCGACCACTGAGCCCCGGGTGGCCGGTCGTCCTGGAGTCGCGCCGGGTGCGGCTGCGACCGATCAGCCGGGGGGACCGGGCCGAGTGGCGCCGGGTCCGCATGGCCAACTCGACCTGGTTGCGCCGGTGGGACGCGACCGCCCCCTCGCACGCTCACCCCCAGCCGCGCAGCTTCGCCACGATGGTGCGTCAGATGCGCCGCGAGGCACGCGCAGGTCGCCAGCTGCCCTTCGTGGTGGAGTACGACGGGCGCCTGGTGGGGCAGCTCACGGTCAGCAACCTCGTGCGCGGCTCGGCGCAGTACGCCTCGCTCGGCTACTGGATCGACGAGGCCCACGCCGGGCGGGGGATCATCACTCGCGCCGTGGCGTTGGCGATCGACCACTGCTTCGGCGAGGTCGGGCTGCACCGGGTCGAGGTGGCCATCCGGCCCGAGAACGCCTCCTCGCTGCGGGTGGTGGAGAAGCTCGGCATCCAGGAGGTCGGCTACGCCCCGAGGTACCTGCACATCGACGGAGACTGGCGCGACCACCGGCTCTTCGCGATCACCCGCGAGGAGGCGCCGCTCGGGCTGGTGCACCGGCTGGACACGGGTGCGGGCGGCCCCGATTCCCACCAGTCACACGAGTGATCTCACGACACACCGACGCTGCTCCGGTCGGGGGCCGCATACCGCTCGTATCGTCATCGACGTGGACTTGTCAGCTGTCATCTTCGTGGTGCTCGCGCTCGCGTGGGCCGTCTACCTGATCCCCAAGGCGCTCCAGCACCACGACGAGATGGCCAGCGACCGGCTGGTCGAGGGCCACTCGGACAAGGTGCGCATCCTCTCCCGCAAGGCCAAGGCCGCCGTGGAGTCGCTCGCCGGGGAGGACGCTCCCTCCGGGCGGCGTCCGGTCGAGCCGACCCCGGTCGACCCGGTCGCGTCGTCGCCTGCTCGCGACGCCGCGCGTCCCTCGCGCACCATCGCCCGTGGTGCCGCGCAGCGCCGTCGACGGGTGCTCGGCGTGCTCCTCGCAGCCCTGGTCGTCGTCTGGGCGCTGACCTGGCTGGCCTACCTCCCGATCTGGGCCCCGGCCGTCCCGGGCGGCCTGGTCGTGCTGTGGCTGGTGATCGCCCGGCTCTCGGTGCGCCGCCAGCAGCGCCGTCGCCCCGCCGCTCGCCCCGCCGCTCGCTCGGGGGCTGGCGCCCCTGTGATGGCCACCGCTCGCGCGGACGCCGCGGCGGCTGTCACCACGACGGCACCCGCAGCCCTTGCGGGCCACGCGGTCGACCGGCTCGCGGCGCAGAGCAGCGTCGAGGCACGCCGGCAGGTCGAGGAGGTCATCGCCGAGGAGGGCTCGCTGTGGGACCCGTTGCCGATGACCCTGCCGACCTACGTCAACAAGGCGCGCGCACGGCGCACCGTGCGCACCATCGAGCTCACCGGCATCAGCTCCTCGGGCCACGACGAGTCCGACAGCGCACTGGCTCGCGAGGCGCAGGAGGCGGCCGCGTCCACCGAGGAGTCGGAGTCCGGCCAGCGCCGGGTCGCCGGCGCCTGAGGTTCGGTCGGCGGCCCCGATTCGGGTTCGCCGCCGGCCCGGTGGTAACTTCGTCCACGCGCTTTCGGGCGCTCCGGGGCTGTGGCGCAGTTGGTAGCGCGTCTCGTTCGCAATGAGAAGGTCAGGGGTTCGAATC
>CAVQCB010000015.1:0-164947 GCA_963710895.1 uncultured Actinomycetota bacterium | reverse complement strand
GATGTCGTAGTAGAGCTCGAACTCGTGCGGGTGCGGACGCTGCTGGACCGGCAGGATCTCGTTGGTGCGCTTGTAGTCGATCCAGGTCTCGATCAGGTCGGGGGTGAAGACGTTGCCCACCGTGAGGAAGTCGTGGTCGGACTCCAGGGAGTCGAGCACGGCGTTCAGCGAGGTCGGCACCTGGTCGATGTCGGCCATCTCGTCCGGCGGCAGCTCGTAGATGTCCTTGTCGATCGGCTCCGAGGGCTCGATCTTGTTCTGGATGCCGTCCAGGCCGGCCAGCAGCAGCGCCGAGAAGGCGAGGTAGGGGTTGGCCGAGGGGTCGGGGCAGCGGAACTCGATGCGCTTGGCCTTCGGGTTCGAGCCGGTGATCGGGATCCGCACGCAGGCCGAGCGGTTGCGCTGGCTGTAGACCAACGAGATCGGCGCCTCGAAGCCCGGCACCAGCCGGTGGTAGGAGTTCACCGTCGGGTTGGTGAACGCCAGCAACGAGGGGGCGTGCTTGAGGATGCCGCCGATGTAGTGGCGCGCCATGTCGGAGAGCCCGGCGTACCCGGTCTCGTCGTAGAACAGGGGCTCGCCCTCGTTCCAGATCGACTGGTGGCAGTGCATGCCGGAGCCGTTGTCGCCGAAGATCGGCTTGGGCATGAAGGTCGCGGTCTTGTCGTTGCGCCAGGCGACGTTCTTGATGATGTACTTGAACTTCATCACGTCGTCGGCGGCCTTGAGCAGCTCGTCGAACCGGTAGTTGATCTCGGCCTGGCCGGCGGTGCCGACCTCGTGGTGGGCCCGCTCCACGGTCAGGCCGGCCGCCTCGAGCTCGATGACCATCTCGTCGCGCAGCTCGCCGAAGTGGTCGTACGGCGCCACCGGGAAGTAGCCGCCCTTGTACTTCACCTTGTACCCGCGGTTGTTGTCCTCGGCGCCGGAGTTCCACGCGCCCGCCTCGGAGTCGATCTCGTAGAAGCCGGTGTTGGCCTTGGTCTCGAAGCGCACGTTGTCGAAGACGTAGAACTCCGCCTCCGGGGCGAAGAAGGCCTTGTCGCCGATGCCGGTGCTGGCGAGGTAGGCCATCGCCTTGCGGGCGATGTTGCGCGGGTCGCGCGAGTAGGCCTCGCCGGTGATCGGGTCGTGGATGAAGAAGTTCACGACCAGCGTCTTGGCCGTGCGGAACGGGTCGATGTAGGCGGTGGTGGGGTCCGGGAACAGCGACATGTCCGACTCGTGGATCGCCTGGAAGCCGCGGATCGAGGACCCGTCGAAGTTCAGGCCGTCGTCGAAGACCGACTGGTCGAACGAGGAGATGGGCACCGTGAAGTGCTGCATGACGCCCGGCAGGTCGCAGAAACGGACGTCGACCATCTCGACGCCCTCGTCCTTGATGTACTTCAGCAGCTCTTCGCTGTTCTGGAACATTCGTCCTCCTTGGCCGCCGGGGCGACCGCCTGAAAATGGTGAGCGTCAGCGCAGCGCTTCATTGCGTGCGCGACTACGCGAACCTACGGATGGGCCGTTGCATGACCGTATCGACTTTGTTTCGTCGATGTAACAGGGGTCCGCTGGGTGAGGTCCGGGGGCCGCGAGGCCACGGGTAGGGTCTCGGCGTGCCCGAGTTCGCCTCCTGGCCGCGCCGGATCGCCGCCCTGGTGATCGACTGGGCGGCTTCCAGCCTCGTGGCCGTGAGCATCCTCGGCCCGTCCGACTACGTGGACAATTCCGACTCCGGCTGGGTGGTGCTGGCCGTGTTCGCCGCTGAGGTCAGCGTGCTCACCACCCTCGCCGGGGGCTCGTTCGGCCAGCTGCTGGTGCGCATCCGCGTCCTCACCACGCAGGGTCGACCGCTCGGGCTGCTCGTCGCGCTGGCACGCACCATCTTGATCTGCGCCGTGGTCCCGCCCCTGATCTTCCGGCCGGACAGCGGCCGCGGCCTGCACGACCTGTGGACGGGCTCGGCGGCCTATGTCCGCTGAGCAGGTGGATTCTCCCGCGCGCCTGGGCGTGCTCATCTACCCTGATGCCACATCAGTGACTAAACGGGGGAAAGCATGACAAGGCGACTTGGATCGGTCGGTCGTGCGGGGGTCGTCGGGGTGACCGTCGGCGTCACGCTGGGTCTCGCGGGGTGTGGCAGCGCGCCCTCGGGCGCGGGCTACGCGAGGGCGGACTCCGGTGGGGTGGCCTACGCCGAGGAGGCCCTGGGCAAGGACGAGATCATGAGCGCCACCTACTCGGCCGCCATGAAGGCCAAGACGAGCCACATCGTCATGAGCATGTCCGGGAAGGCGAGTCTGAAGGCCAAGGGCGACGTGGCGTACGGCGCGAAGCTGCCCAAGATGTCGATGACCATGAGGATGGCGCAGCTGGGCAAGGGCAAGCTCACGATGCGCGTGGTGGGCGGGAAGGTCTACCTGCACATCCCCGCCATGATCCCGCCCGGGAAGTTCATCGCCATCGACCCCACCGACCGGACCTCCCCGCTCGCGAAGAGCTTCGCCGGCACGGCCGACCAGATGGACCCGCTGAAGAGCATCAAGACGATGGAGTCGGCCGTGCGCAGTGCCGACCGGGTGGGCAAGCAGACGATGGGCGGGGTGACCGTCGAGCACTACAAGGTGACCGTCGACACGTCCGCGCTGGTCAAGCAGGTCGGAAAGGCGGCCGCCCAGCAGGGCTCGCTGCCGGACACGCTGACCTACGACCTCTGGCTCGACGAGCGGCACCGGCTCCACCGCATGTCGTTCAAGATGGCGGGCGTCTCGTTCGAGGCCACCATGTCGAAGTGGGGAAAGCCCGTCCAGGTGCGGCGCCCGGCCTCCGGCGACATCCTCACGCTGCCGAAGGCCTGAGCCCGAGCCGTCGAGACCCGGCCGCCTGCATGCGCGGACTGACCCGCGGGCGGTGACCTAACGGCCGCGAAGGTTGCCCCGCATCCCCTTCATCGAGGTGGGGACGGGGCCCTTGGGCATGGGGATGTTGGAGCGGTTGGCGTCGAGGGCCTTGATCCGCTGGAGCACGTCGGTCATCTGGGCGGGCTTGACCTTGCGCCCGAGCTTGGTGACGTGGCGGGTGAGCCGGCCGAGGGGGACCTGACCCGGGTCGTTGCCCACGAGCACCTCGTGGATCGGCGTCTCGCTGGCGACCCGCTCGTGCTTGCGTCGCTCGGAGGTGAGCAGGGGACGCAGCCGGTTGGGGTTGCCCTCACCGATCAGCACGATCCCGGGCGGCCCCACGACGCGGGTGACCACGTCTTGCTGCTTGGTCACCGCGATCGCCGGCTCGGTCTTCCACCCGCGACGCAGCATGCCGAGGGCGGCCGCGGCGGCGCCCGGCTTGCCCTCGATCTGGCTGATCGCCGCCCGCTGCGCACGTCGGCCGAAGATGACCATCGCACCGAGGAGCCCGGTGAGCACCCCGAAGACGATGGAGAAGACCAGCGTCTTGAAGACCAGCAGCATCACCGCGAACCCCGCGAGGCCGGTGAGCAGGAAGACGCCCAGCAGGATCAGCCCGATCCGGGGATCGGACTCGCGGGTCATCTGGTAGCTCTGCAGGACCTGCTTGATCCGGCCCGGCTTCTTCGGGTCCTTCGGGGCCTTGGGGGCCTTCTTCGCCATGCCTGGTGCCTTCTGTGTTCCGTGTCGGTGGAGGGTCGCCCCGAGTCTGTCAGACCCGGAGCCGGCGCGGGGGCTCCTGCCCCCGCCGGTCAGGCGGTGCGGGACCGCGCCGTCTCGCGCGCCTCCGCGGCCTGTTGGTAGAGCCGCCCGGCGCGGTACGACGAGCGCACGAGCGGCCCCGACATCACCCCGGAGAAGCCGATCTGGTCCGCCTCGTCGCTCAGCTCCACGAACTCCTCGGGCTTGACCCAGCGCTCCACGGGGTGGTGCCGGGGCGAGGGACGGAGGTACTGGGTGATCGTGATCAGCTCGCACCCGGCCGCGTGCAGGTCGCGCAGGGCCTGGCTGACCTCCTCGCGGGTCTCGCCCATGCCGAGGATCAGGTTGGACTTGGTGACCAGCCCGAAGTCGCGGGCCGCGGTGAGGACGTCCAGGGAGCGGTCGTAGCGGAACGCCGGACGGATCCGCTTGAAGATGCGCGGCACGGTCTCGACGTTGTGGGCGAGCACCTCGGGGCGACTCTCGAAGACCTCGCGCAGCAGCTCCGGCTTGCCGTTGAAGTCGGGGATCAGGTTCTCCACGCCCGTCTCCGGGTTGAGCTCGTGGATGGCCCGCACGGTCTCGGCGTAGAGCCAGGCGCCGCCGTCCTCGAGGTCGTCGCGGGCGACGCCGGTGATCGTGGCGTAGCGCAGCCGCATCTTCTGCACCGACTCCGCCACCCGCCTGGGCTCGTCGCGGTCCAGGGGCTGCGGCTTGCCGGTGTCGATCTGGCAGAAGTCGCAGCGCCGCGTGCACTGGTCCCCGCCGATGAGGAAGGTGGCCTCGCGGTCCTCCCAGCACTCGAAGATGTTGGGGCAGCCGGCCTCCTGGCACACGGTGTGCAGTCCCTCGTCCTTGACCAGGTTCTGCAGCTCGGTGTACGCCGGGCCCATCCTGGCGCGGGTCTTGATCCACTCGGGCTTGCGCTCGATGGGGGTCTCGGCGTTGCGGGCCTCCAGGCGCAGGAGCTTGCGGCCCTCGGGGGCGGCGTGCCCCGCGGAGGTCGTGCCGGAGCTGCGCTGGGCGGCGTGTTCAGGCGCTTGAGTCACGCAGGCCACTGTACGTCGCCGGCCCGAGCGTCTCGCCCTCGCGGGCCCGGCCCCGGGTCACACGTCGCGACGGGCGAAGGCGAGCAGCGAGACGGCCAACGCGACCACGAGCAGGATGCCCAGGAAGCTGCCGGACTGCAGGTGGGTCATCACCTGGGTGGAGCTGCAGTGCTCGCCCGGGGTGCAGTCGATGCTGGCGTCGAAGTAGGTGTGCTGGGTGGCCAGCCAGCCGTAGACGTTGTTGCCCACCGACCAGCGCCCGGCCCCGTCGAAGGGGAGCAGGTTGACCGCGATCTCGCCGCCGACGCTGTAGACGAACAGCAGCGACAGCGTGGCGACCGTGTGCCGGAACACCATGGTCAGGGCGTAGGCGCCCAGCCCTGCCCCCATGGCCAGCGCCACCGTGCGGACCACGTGCCAGACCACGTGGGTCACGTCCTGGGCAGACACCTCGAGACCGCGCGAGCCCGCCACCAGCCCGAGGAGGGTCCAGAACGCGCCGACCGCGAGCAGCGCGACCACTCCGCAGCCCAGCGTCACCGCCGCGGCCTTCGCCACCCACACCCGGGCACGTCGGGGCTCGAAGAGCAGCTGGTTGGTCAGTGACCCCGAGCCCCAGTCGGCGCCGGCGAAGGTGCACCCGGCCACGACCATCAAGCCGACCACGAGGAGGGCCAACGGCAGGCCGAGGCCGCCGGGGGCCAGGGCCGTGCCCAGCGACAGCGGGTCGCGCGGGTAGTAGGCCTCCGGGCCCGGCACCAGCGCGCCCGCGCAATCCGCGGCCGACGCGTCGGGACCCAGGTAGGTCTCCGGCTCGGCGCGGCAGGCGCGGACCTGCTGCTGGATGTCGGGCTTCTGGCCAGCGAGGTCGGCCTGGGCGGCAGCGTCGGTGCGGTCGCCCTGGGTGAGCGGGCGGGTGTGCCAGGCGGTCGCGCCGGCGAGCACGACCGCGAGCACTGCAGCCGCCACGGCCAGGAGCGCGATCGCTCGCCGGGAGCGAAACCGGGTGAGCTCGACACCGAGCAGTCGCATCAGGGTGCCTCCCCGGTCTGGCCGGACCGGCCACGCGCCCCGGTCCCGGGTTTGTCTGCCGGTCTGTCGGCCTGCTCCTCGGCCGGTCTCTCGGCGGTCTCCTCGGGCGGGTCCTGTTCCGGGGCGGTGGCGTCGTGGGCACCACCCCGGCGGCCGGTCAGCTTGAGGAAGAAGGACTCCAGGGTGGGCCGGATGGCGGAGAGCTCTTGGACGTAGACACCCTTCTCGGCCAGCAGCCGGGTGATCTCCTCGGGGTGCTCGTGACCCTCCACCACGAGCAGGCCGTCGGAGTGGGAGACGGTGTGGCCGGCGGCCTGGAGCAGCGCGCCCGCACGGGCCGGGTCCGCGACCCGGACCCGGGTGCGCGAGACGCTCTCGCCCAGGAGGTCCTGCACGCGACCCGAGGCCAGCAGCCGTCCCTCGCCCACGATCGAGACCGAGTGGCACACCTGCTGGACCTCGGCGAGGATGTGCGAGCTGAGCAGCACGGTGACCCCCGACTCCCCGAGGTGGCGGATCATCTCCCGGATCTCCCGGATGCCGGCAGGGTCCAGGCCGTTGGTCGGCTCGTCGAGGATCAGCAGGTCGGGACCCTTCAGCAGGGCGGCGGCGATGGCCAGCCGCTGCCGCATGCCGAGCGAGTAGCCCCCGTAGCGCTCCTTGGCCCGGTCGACGAGGTCCACCTGCTGGATCGCCGAGTCGACCGTGCTGCGCGGCACCCCGATCGAGCGGGCCAGCAGGGCGAGGTTCTTGCGGCCCGAGAAGGCGGGCACGAAGCGTGGCTCCTCCACGATCGCGCCGACCCGGTCGATCACCTGGGGAAGCAGCCCCGGCACCCGGAGGCCGAAGAGGCGCATCTCGCCGTGGGTGGGTCGGGCCAGGCCGAGCAGCATCCTGATCGTGGTCGTCTTGCCCGAGCCGTTGGGACCCAGGAAGCCGTGCACCCCACCCGCGGGGACCTGCAGGTCGAGGCCGTCGACGGCGACGACGCGGCGACCGCCGGACCGGTAGACCTTGCGCAGACCGCTCGTCTCGATCACGAGGTCACTCATCGGTTCTCGACACACCCTTCCGCAGCCGGCAGCCGACCGGCCCCAGCATGGCGCACCCCCGGGTCAGGCGAGTGGATTGAGCACGGGGACACGCAGGTCCCCGGGGGTGGCGGAGGCTGCGCGCCGGCCGGGCTCGGGCCGGGGGTCGTAGTCGGGGGTGGGGTCGTACGGCGCCCACGCCAGCAGGTCGCTCAGGTGCTGCTCCACCAGGGGGAGGACCTCGGCGACACCCACGTCACGGCCGAGCTCCTCGGAGAGGGTGGTGACCCCGGCGTCGGAGATCCCGCAGGGCACGAACCGGTCGTACCACGCCAGGTCGACGTCGCAGTTCAGCGCGAAGCCGTGCATCGTCACGCCGCGGCTCACCCGGATCCCGATGGCGGCGATCTTGCGCTCCGGCCGGGACGGGAGACCGGCACGCGGTGCCGGGTCCGCCTGGAGCCACACGCCGCTGCGACCGGGCACGCGCGCGGTGCTGACGCCGAGGTCGCGGCAGGTGGCGATCAGCGCCTCCTCGAGACGGCGCACGTAGTCGACCACCAGGACGTGGTCGGGGAGCCGGACGATCGGGTAGCCGACCAGCTGGCCGGGGCCGTGGAAGGTGATCTTCCCACCGCGGTCGACGTCGATCACCGGGGTGCCGTCGGTGGGCCGCTCGTGCGGCTCGGTGCGCTTGCCGGCGGTGTAGACGGGCGCGTGCTCGAGCAGCAGCACGGTGCCCGGGGCACCGGCGACGACCTCGGCGTGGACCGCGCGCTGCCGGTCCCAGGCCTCGAGGTAGTCGCTCGGCCCGTCGGTCAGGTGCTCGAAGACCAGTGCGCTCACCCCTCGAGGCTAACCCCGGCCGGTTGCCTGTGGACAACCGCGCGCGGGCCCTGGTCGGGGGGCAGGGTGGGGGGATGCGCCTGCTCGTGGTCCTCCTCGCGCTCCCGGCCCTCCTCTGCTCGCCGCTCGGGTCGCCTGGGTGGTCGCCTGGGTGGTCGCCGGGGTGGTCGCCGGGGTGGGCCTCGGCCCGGCCTCCGGCACCCGCACGCACCGACCCGGTGCACCCGGCCGCGCGGGCCGGGTTGGTGCGCGCGCTGGGGGTGCTGCACGGCTGGGACCGCAGGCGGTCGCGGGCGTGGGCCCGTGCCGACGCAGCAAGCCTGCGAGCGCTCTACGTGCCGGACTCGCCTGCCGCCGCGGCGGACGCCGGCCTGCTCGCCTCCTACACCGCCCGCAGCCTGGTGGTACGCCGCCTGGTGACGCAGGTCTTCGCCGTGCGGGTGCAGCAGTCGAGCGGGCGCCGGATCGTCGTGCGGGTGCTCGACCGGGTGGCCGGGGGAGAGGTGGCGGGGCCTGCCGGCACTCGCCGGCTGCGCAGCAGCCCGCCCGTGTGCCGCACGGTGACCTTCCGTCGCGACCGCGGCGCCTGGCGCGTGGCCCGGGTCAGCGACTCGGGTGCAGCCCCTCGCGCAGGACCGCTCCCACGTCGGGGTCGCTGAACCGGAAGCCGCTGCCCAGCAACGCCGCCGGCTCGGTGTTGAGCGAGTCGAGGGGGAGGTGGCTCATCGGCCCCATCGCGCCCCGCAGCACCACGGCAGGCACCCGGAAGAACGCGGGCCGACCCACCTGACGCGCCAGCTCCGCGGTGAACTGCGCGTTCGTCGGGGTCTGCTCGCAGCACATGTTCACCGGCCCGGAGACCTCCGGGTGCGTCGCGAGATGGACCACGGCGTCGACCCAGTCGCGAGCGGAGATCATCGGCATGTGCTGCCGCCCGTCGCCGAGCGGACCACCCAGCCCGGCCCGGAAGAGCAGCCGCAGCTGCTGGAGCGGAGCGCTGCGCCGGTCGAGGACCGGCGCGGTCCGCAGGAGGCACACCCGGGCGCCGGCAGTCACGGCGCTCTCGGTGGCCTGCTGCCAGTCCCGGGTGACCGCGGTCATGAAGTGGTCGCTGCGCGTGCCCGCGTCCTCGCTCAGCCGCTCCTCCCCCCGGTCGCCGTAGAAGGAGATCCCGTTGCCGGCCAGGAACGTGGGCGAGGTGTCTGCGGCGGCCACGGCCTCGGCGAGCACCCGGGTGGTGGTGACGCGGCTCTGACGCAGTCGCTCGCGGAAGCGAGGCGAGTAGGGGTTGCCGACGTTGGAGGACCCGGCGAGGTTGACGACGACGTCGTGGCTCTCCACCACCTCGCTGCCCAGCGGGGCGGTGTAGGGGTCCCAACGGACCTGGCCCGGTCCGGGCGGGCGGCGTACCAGCCTGGTCACGTCGTGGCCCAGGCCGTCGAGCCGCTCGCACAGCCGGGTCCCGAGGAAGCCGGAGGATCCGGCGATCAGGAAGCGCATGGCACCACGGTGACACGTGGCTGGCTGGGCGGGGTCCGCCCCGCGCACCCGTTGCGGTCCCACGGGCCCGGAGGAATAGGCTCGCACCCGTGAGTGATTTCGATGTCGTCGTCCTCGGTGCCGGCCCCGGTGGGTACGTCGCCGCCATCCGCGCCTCCCAGCTCGGTCTGAAGGTCGGGGTGATCGAGAAGCAGTACTGGGGCGGTGTGTGCCTCAACGTCGGGTGCATCCCGTCCAAGGCGCTGCTGCGCAACGCCGAGCTGGCGCACATCCTGGCCCACGAGAAGGACAAGTTCGGGATCACCGGCGACGCCGCGATGGACTACAAGCCGACGCACGCGCGCAGCCGGGAGGTGTCGGACTCCATCGTCAAGGGCGTGCACTTCTTGATGAAGAAGAACAAGATCGAGGAGATCGACGGCTGGGGCACCTTCCTCGACGCCAAGACCATCGAGGTGGAGACCGACGACGGCGAGACCCGCAAGGTCACCGCCGACCACGTGATCATCGCGACCGGTGCCACCACCCGGCTGGTGCCCGGGACCGAGCTCTCGGAGAACGTGGTGACCTACGAGGAGCAGATCCTCACCGACCGGCTGCCGGGATCCATCGTGGTCGCCGGCTCGGGCGCGATCGGCGTCGAGTTCGCCTACGTGATGGCCAACTTCGGCGTCGACGTCACCATCGTGGAGTTCCTCGACCGGATGGTGCCCACCGAGGACGCGGAGATCTCCAAGGAGCTGGCCAAGCACTACAAGAAGCTCGGCGTGAACGTCCTGCTCAAGACCAAGGTCGAGAAGATCGAGGACACCGGCACGGTGGTCAAGGTGACGGTGAGCAAGGACGGCAAGGAGGAGGTCATCGAGACCGACAAGGTGCTCCAGGCGATCGGCTTCGCCCCCCGCCTCGAGGGCTACGGGCTGGACAAGACCGGCGTGCGGACCACCGAGCGCGGCGCGATCGAGGTCGACGAGCGCGGGCGCACCAACGTCGAGGGCGTCTACGCGATCGGCGACGTCACCGGCAAGCTGATGCTGGCGCACACCGCCGAGGCGATGGGCATCGTGACCGCGGAGACGATCGCGGACCACGAGACCATCGAGATCGACTTCGACATGATCCCCCGGGCGACCTACTGCCAGCCCCAGGTGGCCTCGTTCGGCTTCTCCGAGGAGCAGGCCAGGGAGAAGGGGTACGACGTGAAGGTCGCCAAGTTCCCGTTCTCCGCGAACGGCAAGGCGAAGGGCCTCGGCGACACCAGTGGCTTCGTGAAGATCGTCGCCGATGCGACGTACAACGAGATCATCGGCGCCCACATGATCGGCCCCGACGTCACCGAGCTGCTGCCGGCACTGACCCTGGCGCAGAAGTGGGACCTCACCGCAGACGAGGTGGCCCGCAACGTCTTCGCCCACCCCACCCTCTCCGAGGCCGTCAAGGAGGCTGTGGAGAGCATCGCCGGACACATGATCCACATGTGAGGACCACGACTGGTCCCGGCTTCTGCGGGACCAGTCGCGCGAGCCGTCCGTGCCGCCGACCGCTGTCCGCACCTCGAGGCGAGGTGCGGAGGATCCTCAGACGTCGAACTTGCCGGCCTCCAGGCGGGCCTTGACGTCGGCGAGGAAGCGGGCGGCGTCCGCGCCGTCCACCAGGCGGTGGTCGTAGGTCAGGGCGAGGTAGACCATCTGACGCACGGCGATGGTCTCGCCCAGGTTCGCGTCGTCGATGACGACGGCGCGCTTGACCACGGCCCCGGTGCCCAGGATGGCCACCTGTGGCTGGTTGATGATCGGGGTGTCGAACAGGGCGCCGCGGCTGCCGGTGTTGGTCAGCGTGAAGGTGCCGTCGGAGAGCTCGTCGGGCCCGATCTTGTTGTTGCGCGTGCGCTCGGCGACGTCGGCGATCTTCTTGGCCAGGCCCGAGACCGACAGGTCGCCGGCGTCCTTGATCACCGGGGTCAGCAGACCCTTCTCGGTGTCCACCGCGATCGCGAGGTTCTCGTGGTCGAAGTAGGTGATCTCACCCTTCTCGGTGTCGATCGCCGCGTTCAGCGACGGGTGCACCTTGAGTGCGTCGGTCGTCGCCTTGGCGAAGAACGGCATGTACGAGAGCTTCACGCCCTCGCGCTCGGCAAACTCCTTCTTCACCGAGTCGCGCAGTCGGGAGATCGCGGTCACGTCGACCTCGAGCACCGTGGTCAGCTGTGCGGAGACCTGCAAGGACTCCACCATGCGCTTGGCGATCACCTTGCGCAGCCGGCTCATCGGCTGGCTCTTGCCGCGCAGGGGGCTCGCTGCCGCGGGTGCCGGCTGCTGTCCGGACGGCTGCTGCTCGGCTGCCGGTGCCTCGGAGCCGGCAGCCTCGGCCGCTGCGAGCACGTCCTGCTTGCGGATGCGCCCGCCGACGCCGGTGCCCTCGATGCTGGCGAGGTCCACGCCGTGCTCGGCGGCCATCTTGCGCACCAGCGGGGTGACGTAGGTGCCGCCGTCGGAGGACGAGGACGTCCGCGCCGGCTGTTGCGGCTCGGCCTTCTTCTCGGGCTCGGCCTTCTTCTCCGGCTCGGCCTTCTTCTCGGGTTGCTTCTCCGACTCCGGCTCGGGCTCCGGCTGCTTCTCCGGCTGCTTCTCCGGCTCCGGCTCCGGCTCCGGTTCCGGCTTCCCGGAGTCCGAGGCGTCACCGACGACGCAGAGCTCGGCACCGACCTCGACGGTCTCGTCCTCCTCGGCCTTGATCTCGAGCAGGGTGCCGGCGACCGGCGAGGGGATCTCGGTGTCGACCTTGTCGGTGGAGACCTCGAGCAGGGGCTCGTCGACCTCGACCTCGTCGCCGACCGACTTCAGCCAGCGGGTGATGGTGCCCTCGGTGACCGACTCACCCAGGGCCGGCAGCGTCACCGGTGTGCCACCGCCGCCACTGCCACTCTCGCCCTGCTCGGCCGCGGGCTTCTCCTCGGCCGGCTCCTCGTCCCCGTCGTCCGACTCCTCCTGCTCGGCCTCAGCGGAGCCCTCGTCATCGTCACCGGAGTCGGCGTCCTCCTCGGCGGCGGGCTCCTCCTCGGCGTCCCCTTCTTCGGGCTCGGCCGAGTCGTCGGCGTCCTGCGAGCCGCCCCCCTCGCCCTCGTCCCCGACGACGCAGAGCTCGGCACCGACCTCGACGGTCTCGTCCTCCTCGGCCTTGATCTCGAGCAGGGTGCCGGCGACCGGCGAGGGGATCTCGGTGTCGACCTTGTCGGTGGAGACCTCGAGCAGGGGCTCGTCGACCTCGACCGTGTCACCCACCTGCTTGAGCCAGCGGGTGATGGTGCCTTCGGTGACAGACTCGCCCAGCGCTGGCAGGTTCACAGGTGTCGACATCGGTTTCCTTCGCTCGTCGTACGAATCGATCGGGTGGGGCTGGTCCAGAGTCCAGCAGGTCAGGAGTGTGCGTGCAACGGTTTGCCGGCCAGCGCCAGGTGCGCCTCGCCGAGGGCCTCGTCCTGGGTCGGATGGGCGTGCACGAGAGGAGCCACGTCCTCAGGGTAGGCGTCCCAGTTGCAGATCAGCTGCGCCTCCCCGACGAGCTCGCCGACCCGGTCACCGACCATGTGGACGCCCACGACGGGGCCCTCGGCGACCCGCACCAGCTTCACGAACCCCTGGGTCGCGAGGATCTGGCTCTTGCCGTTGCCACCGAGGTCGTAGCTCACCGTCTCGACGGCGTCACCGTGCCGCTCGCGTGCCTGGGCCTCGGTGAGCCCGACCGAGGCCACCTCGGGGTGGCTGTAGGTGACCCGCGGGATCCCGGACTCGTCGATGGACTTCGGGGAGAGCCCGCACACCTCCTCGGCCACGAAGACGCCCTGCTGGAAGCCGCGGTGTGCCAGCTGCAGCCCCGCCACGATGTCGCCGACGGCGTAGACGCCTTCGAGACTGGTGCGGCACCGCTCGTCGGTGGTCACGAACCCGCGGTCCATGGCGACGCCCTGCTCGTCGTAGCCCAGGCCGTCGGTGACCGGACCGCGTCCCACGGCGACCAGCAGCAGCTCGGCCTCGTAGGTCGTGCCGCCCTCGAGGCTCACGCGGACGCCGTCGTCGCCGGTCTCCACCGACTCGAACCGGGTGCCGGTGGAGCAGGTGATCCTGCGCTTGCGGAAGGCCCGCTCCAGTGCCGCGGAGGACTGCTCGTCCTCGGTGGGCAGCAGCCGGGGCAGCGCCTCGACGACCGTGACCTCGGCGCCGAACGAACGCCACACGCTGGCGAACTCGCAACCGATCACACCGCCGCCCAGGACGATGACCGACCGCGGCACGGAGGTCAGGTGCAGGGCCTGCTCGGAGGTGAGCACACGCCTGCCGTCCACCTCCAGGCCCGGCAGGGTGCGGGGGAAGGAGCCGGAGGCGAGCACCACCGTGGTCCCGGTGTACGACGCGCCGTCCACCTCGACCGTGCGGGGACCCACGAGGCGGCCGGTCCCCTCGACGAGGGTGATGCCGCGTGACTTGACCAGTCCACTCAGCCCCTTGAACAGCCGCGAGACGACGCCGTCCTTGTAGGAGTTGACCCCGTCCATGTCGATGCCCTCGAGGCTGGCGTGCACCCCGAACCTCTCCGAGTCGCGGGTGGTGTCGGCCACCTCGGCGGCGTGGAGCAGCGCCTTGGTCGGGATGCAGCCGATGTGCAGACAGGTGCCGCCGAGCTTGTCCTTCTCCACCAGCGCCACGCTGAGCCCGAGCTGCGCGGCTCGGAGTGCGCAGGCGTAGCCCCCGGACCCTGCACCCAGGATCACGATGTCGAACTCCTGGTCCTTCGAGGCGTCCTGCGGCACGTCTGCCTCCGCTCCCTTAGTCGTCCCCGCGGTCGATCTTCATCCAATCACCTCGCCCCCGGGTGTCGGGCAACCCGTCCGGTTGCGTGTCTGGTGACCGCTCATGCAGCACACTGGACGTCATGAGTCTGCTCGACCGGTTTCGTCGCCGTGGCCGCGGTGTCGGCTCCACCGGTGCGATCGTGCGCGGGTCGGACGGGGCGGACCAGGAGCACCTGTTGCAGTTCATCCGCAGCCGGCGGGGCGTCGAGGGGTTCGTCGAGCCGCGCACCACGGTCACCGACGTGACCCTGCTGCTGGTCGCCCACGACGGCGAGTGGACCAGGCGCCGGGTGCCGTCGGTCTCCTGGGCCCACGACTTCGCCAACCGCAACTCGGTCCCGTCCTACGACGCCGGGCTGGTCGGCATCCCGGCGCGCATGCGTGCCTACAACCGGGCCCAGCGCGAGCGAGAGAAGCAGCGGCTGCGAGGAGACCTCGAGGAGTCCTAGGCTCCGGTCTCCTGATCCGCGGCGAGTGCCGCGACGTACTCCACCAGGGTGGCGATGCCGTAGCCGGTCGCTCCAGAGGGCACGTGGCCCCACGGCCCACCGGGGTTCCACGCGGGGCCGGCGATGTCGAGGTGTGCCCAGGGCGTCTCCCCGACGAACTCCTCCAAGAACGCCGCGGCGAAGAGGGCCGACCCCCAGCGCACCCAGTTGTGCTGGAGCACGTCGGCGATCTTGCTCTCGTGGCGGACCGCCTCGCGAGTCTCCTCGGGGATGGGCAGCCGCCAGAGCAGCTCGCCGCTGGTCCCGGCCGCGGCGGTGACCGCGGTGGTGGTCTCGTCGTCGCCGAAGAGCCCGGCCACCTTGTCGCCGAGGGCCACCACGCAGGGCCCGGTCAAGGTGGCCACGTCGAGGACCGCGTCCGGCTCCTCCGCCACCGCCAGCGACAGCGCGTCTGCGAGGAGCAGCCGGCCCTCGGCGTCGGTGTTGGTCACCTCGACGGTCTTGCCGTTGGCCATGGTGAGCACGTCGCCGGGCCGCATCGCGCTGCCGGAGACCATGTTCTCCGCCATCGGGGCGTACGTCGTCACGGCCACCGGCAGCTCGAGGGCGGCCACCGCGAACGTCGCGGCGATCACCGCCGCCGCGCCGCCCATGTCGAACTTCATCGTCGCCATCGAGCTCCCCGACTTGATGGTCAGGCCGCCGGAGTCGTAGGTGACCCCCTTGCCGACGAACGCGATCCTGGCGCGGGCGTCGGCAGGCGCCCAGGTGAGCTTCACCAGGCGGGGCGGGTTGGCCGACCCCGAGCCGACGCCGAGGATGCCGCCGCAGCCGTGCTCGGCCAGCTCCTCGGGACCCAGGACCTCGATGTCCACCCGCGGCCTGCCCCGGCCGCCGCGCTCCTTGCCCAGCGCGAGGACCCGCTCGGCGAACAGCTCGGGAGTGAGGTCGTTGGGCGGGGTGTTCACCCAGTCGCGGGCCCGGTGGACCAGGTCGCCGACGTGCTGGGCGGCCTCGAGGGCGGCGGCGACGTCTCGCTGCCGGGCCACGTCGCTGAGAATCGCCACGTCGGCCAGGCCGGGGTCGTCGGTGCCGGTCTTGTAGCGGCGGAAGGAGTAGGTGCCGGAGAGGAAGCCGTCGGCGACGGCGCGCACGTGCGCGGCGTCGTGGGCCGGCAGCGCCAGGGCGACCGAGGCGGTGTTCCCCAGGTGCCGCGCGGCGGCACCCGCGGCGCGGCGTACCTGCTCCAGGGTGAGGTCGTCGCGGCTGCCGAGCCCCACGACGAGCAGCTGGCCGGCCTTGAGGGTGCCGGCGGTCGGGACGCGCAGCACCTCGCCGGGCTCGCCCCGAAAGCCCATCGAGCTGAGCATCGGCTTGAACTTCCGGCCGTACTCCGAGGCGACGTCCTCGGCGCCCGGGCAGGCGACCAGGTCACCCTTGGCGGTGCGGGCGACGCCGATCACCACGAGGTCGGTGCGGGTCTTGGCGGGGCTGCCCTTGCGCAGTGTGTACGTCGTCACGGTGCGCCATGCTAGGCCGTGACCGACGACCCGTCCCGCCGGCTGGGGTAACTTGCCACGCATGTCGCTCCTCCAGTCCCCGCTCCATGACCGGCACGTGGCACTGGGGGCGAAGCTCGCCGCCTTCGGGGGCTGGGAGATGCCGCTGGAGTACCCCACCGGCGTGTTGAAGGAGCACCAGGCGGTGCGCGACGCGGTCGGCGTCTTCGACGTCAGCCATCTCGGCAAGGTCCTGGTGCGCGGGGGCGGGGCGGCCGACTACCTCAACACCTGCCTGAGCAACGACCTCGACCGGATCGGGCCGGGGCGTGCGCAGTACACCCTTGCCTGCGACGCTGCGACCGGCGGTGTCCTCGACGACCTCATCGTCTACTACCGCGACCGCGACCACCTCCTCCTGGTGCCCAACGCCGCCAACACCGGGGAGCTGGTCCGGCGGCTCTCGCAGGGCTGCCCGACCGGTCTCACGATCACCGACCAGCACCGCACGCACGCCGTGCTCGCGGTGCAGGGCCGGTCATCCGACGACGTCCTGGCAGCCCTGGGTCTGCCCACCGGCCACGACTACATGTCCTTCGCGGACAGCGCCTTCGAGGGTCACGAGGTGCTGGTGTGCCGCAGCGGCTACACCGGCGAGCGCGGCTATGAGCTGATCGCGGAGAACGCGGCGGCGCCGGCGCTGTGGGACGCCATCCTCGCCGCGGGTGCCGAGCACGCGATCCTCCCGTGCGGGCTCGGGGCCAGGGACACGCTTCGCACCGAGATGGGCTACCCCCTGCACGGCCAGGACCTGGGCCCGGACATCACCCCCAACCAGGCCCGCCTCGGCTGGGCGGTGGGGTGGTCCAAGCCGGAGTTCTGGGGCAAGCAGGTGCTGGCCGCGCAGAAGGAGGCCGGTGCCCGGGTCCTCCTGCGCGGCCTGGTGGCCCAGGGTCGGGGGATCGCCCGGCCGGGGATGGCTGTCCGGCTGCCCGAGGAGGACGTGGCCGTCGGCCGCGTCACCTCGGGCACCTTCTCCCCGACCCTGCGCACCGGCGTGGCCCTGGCCCTGCTCGAGCGCCGGGTCGCGGTGGGGGCGGAGGTGCTGGTCGACGTGCGCGGCCGGCCGGAGCCCTTCGTGGTGACCAAGCCGCCGTTCGTGGAGACCGACGTCCGCGGCCCCTGAGCCCGGCACACCCCCCGCCGCCGTACCGACGCACCCACCCGAGGAGAGCGACAGTGACCAACACCCCCGAGCCCGCCTTCGGCACGTCCCCGCGCAGGTCCGACCAGGTCCCGTGGTGGTGGCAGCTGCTCGACGGAGACGGACGCGTCGTCTCCGCCGAGCGCACGGAGTTCCCCACTCGCAGCGACGCCGAGAGCTGGCTGGGGGAGGCCTACCCGGAGCTCGCCGAGGACGGCGTCGCGGCGGTGACCCTCTTCGAGGGCGACCGCGAGGTCTACGGCCCGATGTCGCTGGAGGCCGGCTGAGCCCGGCTCAGCGGGGAGCGCCGCCGATCTTGACCTGAGGCTTGGGCATCCGCAGCCAGCGCACCTGCAGCACCCGCATCAGGGTGTAGGTCGTGGTGCCGCGCAGGCTCTCGTCGGGGAACTTCTCGCGCAGTGCCCGCTTGAGCCGGTAGAGCAGCCAGGCCGAGTCGACGGCGGTCAGCAGCAGCACGGTGCTCGTGACCGCGCTGCTGAACGCCGCCAGCTGGGTGTAGCCGGCGTACTGCGGCACCACCGCCAGCAGGAGCAGCGGCAGCACGAACTCCGCGACCGAGACCCGGGCGTCGACGTAGTTGCGGATGAACCGCCGGACCGGGCCCTGGTCCCGCGCGGGGAGGTAGCGCTCGTCGCCGGTGCGCATCCCCTCGCGCATCTTGGCGTTGGAGGAGGTCCGGCGCTCGCGCAGCAGCTTCTGGGCCGCCTTCTTGTCCTTGCCCGCGCGTGCCCGCTCCCGGGCCGCGGCCTCGGCCTCCTTGCGGCTCGGGGTGGGGCGCCCCTTGGCCCCCGGTCCCTTGGTCGCCGTGGAGCCGGTCGGGTGGTCGGCGGACTTGCTGGTACGACGGAACACGGGTCCTTCTCGAGGGGCGAGTGCGTGCAGGGACGGGCCGTCAGCCTACCTGTCGCCGCTGCGTCGACTCGACCCTGCGCGGGCCTCGTTCGGCTGGGCCGCGGCGGGTAGGTTGTCGCCCATGAGCATGATGAAGCGGATCAGCCTGATCTTCCGGGCGAAGGCCAACCGGGCGCTCGATGCCGCCGAGGACCCGCGCGAGACCCTCGACTACAGCTACCAGCGCCAGGTCGAGATGCTGACCAAGGTGCGTCGGGGCGTCGCGGACGTGGCCACGAGTCGCAAGCGGGTCGAGCTGCAGCTCAACCAGCTGCAGACTCAGTCCGACAAGCTGACCCAGCAGGCCCAGAAGGCGATCTCGATGGGCCGCGAGGACCTGGCCCGGGAGGCGTTGACCCGCAAGTCCGGAGTCACCGGGCAGGTCAGCGACCTGCAGGCCCAGCACGCCCAGCTGCAGGGCGAGGAGGAGAAGCTGACCCTGGCCGCGCAGCGGCTGCAGGCGAAGGTCGAGGCGTTCCGCACCCGCAAGGAGACCATCAAGGCCACCTACACCGCCGCGGAGGCACAGACGCGCATCAACGAGGCCTTCTCCGGCATCTCCGAGGAGATGGGGGACGTGGGCATGGCGGTGCAGCGGGCCGAGGACAAGACCGCGCAGATGCAGGCCCGGGCCGGGGCGGTCGACGAGCTGATCGCCTCCGGCGCCCTCGACGACGCCAGCGCGCTCAACCGCGGCGACGACATCACCCGTGAGCTGGAGTCGATGAGCTCCCAGGCCGACGTCGAGGCCGAGCTCGCGGCCCTGAAGGGCAGCAGCTCGGCACCGGCCATCGACGGCCCGGAGGCCGGCGAGGCCGCACCGGGAGGCGCCCAGGGGGAGCCGGCCCAGGAGTCCCCGGCCGAGAAGGGGGAGCAGCCGTGATCGTGCGCATCCTCGGTGAGGGCCAGCTCGAGGTTGCCGACGAGCAGCTCGAGGCGCTCAACGAGCTCGACGCCGCGGTCGAGGCGGCCGTCGAGGCCGACGACACCCCCGCGTTCCTCGCCGCCCTGACCGCCCTGCTCGAGGGGGTGCGTCAGGCGGGCAGCCCGCTCGCGGAGGACTCCCTGGAGGACTCCGACCTGATCCTGCCGCCCTCGGACGCGACCATCGAGGAGGTCCGCGACCTGCTCAGCGACGACGGCCTCATCCCCGGCTGAGCCGGCCGACGCCCTCGCTGAAACTCTCTCGACCCGTCGCACGTTCACCAGTCATGGCCCGCACCCGCTTCCTCCCCGACACCGGCCTCACCGTCCGGATGACCACGGTGCTGTTCCTGCTCGGCGGGCTCTTCGTGGCCCTCGTGGTCGCGATGATGTACCTCTTCCCCAGCTACGCGGTGCTGATCGGCCTGATCGGTGTCGGGATCGCCGTCTTCCAGTGGTACAACTCCGACCGACTGGCCCTGCGCGCCATGCGCGCCCGTGAGGTGACCCCGGAGCAGGCGCCGGAGCTGCACGGCATGATCGACCGGCTGTGCGCCCTGGCCGACATGCCCAAGCCGCGGGTCGCGGTCGCCGACACCGACCTGCCCAACGCGTTCGCCACCGGGCGGTCCCCGGGCCACGCGGCGGTGTGCGTGACCACCGGGATCCTGCGCACGCTCACCGCGGAGGAGATGGAGGGTGTGCTCGCCCACGAGCTCTCCCACGTCGCACACCGCGACGTGCTGGTGATGACGGTCGCCTCGTCGGCGGGCATCGTCGCCGGGATGGCGGCGCGCGGTGCCCAGTTCGGCGGGTTCATGTTCGGGGGCCGGCGCGGTGGGCGCGACAACGGCGGCGCCTTCGGCTTCGTGGCGGTGCTGCTGGTCAGCCTGGTCGTCTACGCCATCAGCTTCCTGCTCCTGCGGCTGCTCTCGCGCTACCGCGAGCTGTGTGCGGACCGGTCGGGCGCCTACCTGACCCAGCGGCCGGCGGCGCTCGCCTCGGCGCTGACCAAGATCAACGACCAGATGAATGCCGTTCCCGAGCGCGACCTGCGTGCCGCCCAGGCCATGAACGCCTTCTTCATCACCCCTGCCGTGCGCGGGCTGTCCCTGGGCGCGCTCACCTCCACCCACCCGCCTCTGGAGCAGCGACTCGACCAGCTCGCCACGATCGCGGCCCAGCTCGGCCGGCCCCGGTAGCCAGATGGGTCTGTGGGATGCACTGCGAGGCCGGACCAAGCCACGCCAGGCCAACCTGGACGCGCTGTTCGCGCTGCCCTCCGCCGCGCTGAACCTCGAGGCGTCGCTGGGGCTGCGGGCCACCGGGGTCGGGTCGGTCTGCTTCCGGGCGGCCGAGGGGCGGGCCGCGGCGATGTCCCAGGAGGAGGCCGCGGCCCTTCTCGGTCTCGACGGGGGGCCGCGCACGCAGAGCCGCGTGGACGAGTACGGCTACACCTGGCTGACCGTGCACACCGACCCGCCGGACACCGGGGCCCTCGTGACCGATCTGCACGCCGTCAACTCCGCGCTGGAGCTCCAGGGGTTCGGGCCGGGGCTGCTGTGCTCCACGATCGGGTTCGCTCCCGCGACGGGGGCGGAGGAGGTGGCCTACGTCGTCTATCTCTACAAGCAGGGCACCTTCTACCCGTTCTGCCCCACCGGGCCCAAGAAGCGGGACGTCCTCCTCGAGCGCCAGCTGCGCGACGCCGTCGAGGGAGACCTCACCGTGGAGCCGGACCCGGCGCGCTGGATGCCGATCTGGGGCATCCGCAGCGCCTGACCGCGCGCATCGGCCACGAGAATCATGTATATCGGACTAAACTTCGCGTTATGGACGCGAAAGAGATGATGCGCGGCGCCGAGATCCATGCGCTGGACCTCGTCGGGCAGGAGATGCCCGAGGCACTGGAGCCGCTGCTCCGGGTGGCGGTCCGGGCGACCGGCACCGAGGGGGCCGCCCTGAACGTGATCACCTCGACCGCCCAGCACACGCTGGCCAGCACCGACGGCTGGACCGGCCGCTTCGACAGCGGCGACTCGTTGTGTGCCCAGATCGTGGCCGAGCCGGAGCGGGAGCACCTGGTCCCGGACGTGCGGGAGGACCCGCGGTTCGCGGGCAGCCCGCTGGTCGCCGCAGGGAAGGTCGTCACCTACGCCGCGAGCCAGCTGCGCACCTCAGCCGAGGACGTGCCCATCGGCACCCTGTGCGTCGTCGACTCCCGTCGCCGCGACATCGAAGCCGACGACCTGGCCGTCCTCTCCGACCTCTCGACCGCCGCCATGGACGTGCTCGAGACCCGGCGTCAGCTGCGCGAGATGCGCGCGGCGCTGGTCGAGCTCAGTGACGGCCAGCGCGAGCTGCGCCGCTCCAACGAGCACCTGGCCGCCTTCGCCGGGCAGGTGAGCCACGACGTACGCGGACCGCTCGCCGGGATGCTGATGGCGCTGCAGCTGATGCAGGAGGACGTCGACGAGGAGGAGCGCGAGATGCTCCTGTCCAGCGCGCTCTCCGGGGCACAGCGGATGCGGTCCACCATCGCCGGGCTGATGGACTTCGCCGTCCTCGGCGGCAAGCTCACCCGGGTCCCGGTGGACATGGCCGGCGTCGTCAGCGACGTGCAGGCCGACCTGGCCGCACACATCGGCAGGGCGGAGGTGCGTGTCGGGGACCTCCCCACGCTGTGGGCCGACGACGTGCAGATCCGGGCGGTCACCCAGAACCTCCTCGCCAACGCGTTGAAGTACGCCGGCGGCGTGGCCCACCCGCTCGTCCGGGTCGATGCCGAGCTGCGGGAGGGGCGCACCCGGATCACCGTCTCGGACAACGGGCCCGGAGTCCCCGAGGACCAGCGCGCCGTGATCTTCGAGCCGATGGTGCGTGGCGCCGCGGCGGAGCACTCCGGGATCGAGGGGCTCGGCATCGGGCTGGCCACCTGTCGCCGGATCATGAACGCCCATCTCGGTGACATCGGGGTCGAGGAGTCGCCCGAGGGCGGGGCCGGCTTCTGGTTCGAGCTGCCGGACCGCCCCGCCGACCAGGGCTGACCCGCGCGCCGACGCCGCCGGGCCGGCCCGGCTCAGTCTCGACTCGCCCGGCCCGGCAGGTCGAGCATCCGCTGGAGCGCCACCTGCGCCCAGTGCGCGGTGTCCTCCTCGACCTCGATCACGTTCACCAGCTGGCCCGCGGCCAGTGACTCCAGCGTCCGGACCAGGTGCGGCAGGTCGATCCGGTTCATCGTCGAGCAGTAGCACACGGTCCGGTCGAGGAAGACGATGTCCTGCTCGGGGTGGGCGTCGGCCAGCCGCTTGACCAGGTTCAGCTCGGTGCCGATGGCCCAGGACGAGCCCGGCGGAGCGTTCTCCACCGTGCTGATGATGAACTCCGTCGAGCCGACCAGGTCGGCTCGGGTGACGACCTCGTGGCGACACTCCGGGTGCACCAGGACCTGGACGCCAGGAATGCTCGTCCGCAGCTCCTCGACCACGTCGGGCGAGAACCGGCCGTGCACCGAGCAGTGCCCCTTCCACAAGATGACCCGAGCCGCACGCAGCTGATCGCTGGTCAGTCCGCCGCCGGGCAGCAACGGGTTCCACACCACGCACTCCTCGAGGGAGAGGCCGAGCTCGAGGACCGCGGTGTTGCGCCCCAGGTGCTGGTCGGGCAGGAACAGCACCTTCGTGTCGGGGCCCTGCTGCGCGAAGGCCCACTCCAGTGCGCGCCGGGCGTTGGAGGAGGTGCACACAGCACCGCCGTGCCGACCGCAGAAGGCTTTGACGTCCGCGGCGGAGTTCATGTAGGTGATCGGCACCACCGAGTCCCCGACGCCGGCGTCACCGAGCGCGTCCCACGCGTCCTCCACCTGGGCCAGACGGGCCATGTCGGCCATCGAGCACCCGGCAGCGAGGTCGGGCAGCACGACCGACTGCTCCGGTCCGGTCAGGATGTCGGCGGACTCGGCCATGAAGTGGACGCCGCAGAAGACGACGTACTCCGCCTGCGGCCGAGCAGCCGCGTCCCGGGCCAGCTTGAAGGAGTCCCCGGTGACGTCGGCGAACGCGATCACCTCGTCGCGCTGGTAGTGGTGGCCGAGCACGTAGACCCGGTCGCCGAGCGCGTCCTTGGCTGCGCGGGCCCGAGCCACCAGGTCCGGGTCGGAGGCTGCCGGCAGGTCCCCGGGGCACTCGACGCCTCGCTCCGAGGAGCGGTCGGTGCCCGGCCCCAACGGCAGCAGCGGAAGGTCGACTGTCGTCATGGCCGGAAGTCTGTCACGTGCCCCGCGGGGGTCTCACAGCAGCGAGCGGTGGTGCAGGTAGGGCATCGGCGGGCGCATCCCGCGCAGGGCGAGACAGCCCCGGGTCGAGACGGAGAGCCGCGCCGCGAGGGCGACGTCGACGGCCCACTCGTTGGCCGGGGTGAGGTGGGCGATCTCCAGCGGGGCACCCGGAGTGGCCGAGGCGATGGCCTCCCACAGCAGCCGGGCGCCCGCCCGCCGGTTCGACGCCGCCAGCAGCACCGGCGCCCCCGAGTCGCCCAGGTAGGCATAGCCCGAGCCGGTGCGGTGATCGGTGACCAGGAGCCGGTGCAGCGAGCCCAGCAGTGCGTGGTCGGGTCCGTGGGCCGCGTCGCGGCGCTGCCGGTCCAGTGAGTCCATCAGGTCGACGTCTCCTGGCGTCCCCGCGCGGACGTGCTCCACCACCGGGAGGGTGCTGCGGTCCGGCACCCCGGACAGGTGGAGCTGGGGATGCAGCGTGAACCCGGCCAGGCGGTAGCGACGGTAGGCCGCCGGGGCCGAGCCCGCGTCGCCCATGCCGCGCAGGCAGCCCCGTGAGTACCCCAGCGCCGCCTCCAGGAGCGGCCGCCCGATGCCCTGCCCCTGCAGGCCCGGCCGGACGGCGTACGACGCCAGCACCCACAGCAGGTCGCGGCGCAACGAGACCACGACCCCGGCGAGCCCACCCTGTGCCTCGGCGACCCAGCAACCACCCGGGTCGGTCGCCAGCAGGTGCGAGGTGCAGGCGACCCACCCGCGGGCGCGCAGCGCCGGCTGCCGCGGCGAGGAGTGCCGCTCCCACGGCGGCTGGAGGCCCTCGGTCTCGGCACAGGCGGCCAGGGCGAGCTCCTCGGCGACCGGAACGTCCTCGGGGAGCATCGGCCGGATCACCACGTCGGACACGCACCGAAGGTAGCCGGTGCCGCTCGGGCAGGATGGGGGGATGCGTGTGGTCTTCGCCCCCGACAAGTTCGCCGGCACCCTGACGGCTGTGGAGGCGGCGGCGGCGATGGCAGCAGGATGGGCGCGGCGTGCCCCCGGTGACGAGCTGGTGCAGGTGCCGATGTCTGACGGTGGGCCCGGGTTCCTCGACGTCCTGCACAGCGCGCTGGGCGGACAGCTCCAGGGCGTCACCGTGGCGGATCCCTACGGCCGGCCGACCCCGGCCACGTTCCTGCGCGTGGGCGAGACGGCCTACGTCGAGAGCGCCCAGGTGGTCGGACTGCACCTGACCGCGCCCGACGACCGCGACCCGGAGCGGGCACACACCCGGGGGCTCGGCGAGCTGCTGGGGGAGGCCCTTGCCTCCGGTGTCTCCCGGCTCGTGGTCGGCCTGGGCGGGTCGGGCACCAACGACGGTGGCGCCGGGCTGCTGGCCGCGCTGGGTGCCCATGCCGTCGGCGGGGTGCTCGACGAGGGGCCGGCGGGGCTGGCCGGGGTCACCGAGGTGGACCTCGAGCCGGCCCGGCAGCGGGTGGGCACGGTGGAGCTGGTCCTGGCCAGCGACGTCGACAACCCGTTGCTCGGGCTCACCGGGGCCACCAAGACCTACGGGCCGCAGAAGGGGCTCCCCGAGGAGCGCCTGGTCACCGTCGACGGCTGGCTGCAGCGTCTGGCCGAGGCGACGGACCGCAAGCTGGCCGCGGGGAAGGGCAGCGGCGCCGCGGGTGGGGTCGGCTTCGCGCTGATGCTGCTCGGCGCCCGCCGTACGCCGGGGGTCACGGTCGTCGCCGAGGCGGTGGGGCTGCCCGGTCGCCTCGCCGGGGCCGACCTGCTGGTCACCGGGGAGGGCGCCTTCGACTTCTCCTCGCGCTCGGGGAAGGTGCCCTACGGGGTCGCGGAGATCGCCGCCCGCTCCCTGGTGCCGGTCCTCGCCCTCGCGGGCCGGGTGCTGGTCGGGTCGCGGGAGATGCGGGCGCTGGGCGTGGAGTCGGCGTACTCGCTGGTCGACCTGGTGGGGGAGGAGCAGGCTCTCGGTGATCCCGCGGGGTCGCTGGCCCGGCTGGCCGAGCGCACTGCCCGCACCTGGTCGAGGTGAGGCGAGCGCGCCATGTTGGGAATAACCCCCGGTGTGCGACCATTGGTGCAGTAGCAGCGCACACCCGATCAGCACTGGAGAGCCTCATGACCGAGCAGGTCGACACCGCTCAGGAGATCCGGACCGACGGCATCAACGTCACCGACACGGCCTCATCGAAGGTCAAGAGCCTGTTGGAGCAGGAAGGTCGCGACGACCTGCAGCTGCGCATCGCCGTGCAGCCCGGGGGCTGCTCGGGCCTGCGCTACCAGCTGTTCTTCGACGAGCGCACCCTCGACGGCGACGTGGTCAACGACTTCAACGGCGTGGCCGTCGTGGTCGACCGGATGAGCGTCCCCTACCTCAACGGGGCCACCATCGACTTCGTGGACTCCATCGAGAAGCAGGGCTTCACGATCGACAACCCGAACGCCACGGGGTCGTGCGCGTGCGGTGACTCCTTCCACTGAGCCGCGCACCCGAGCTCTGCACGCACACGCACGAGGCGGTGCCCCCACCCGGTGGGGGCACCGCCTCGTGCGTGTGCTGTCGCCGGTCTGGCGTGGCCGGCCTCAGTCCAGGTGCAGGTGCAGGCGTGCGGCCAGGTGCGCGGCGGCCTCGCTCACCTCGATCTCGGGCTTGTGCACCTCGTGGGGGAACTCGTCGTACTCCAGGGACGGCGCCGGCATCGTCACCACCGCGTCGTCGATGCGATACCGGGGCAGCGCGATCTGGGAGCCGCAGGCGGTGCAGTCCTGGTGCATCTGGCCGGCGGAGTCCTGGTCGTCGTAGGCGAGGCGCTGATAGCTCATGACCCCGACGCTAGGGGCTACCAACGGGTAGACCCACCGATACCGGTCGGTAGGCTGCTGAACTCACCCACGTCTCACCCACGTCTCATGTGGCCGAAACCTCCCCGACATCCAAGGACCCCATGTCGCTCCTGATCGCCGGCTCCATCGCCACCGACCACCTGATGAACTTCGGGGGCAAGTTCGCCGACTCGCTCGTGGTCGAGCAGCTCGACAAGCTCTCGGTCTCCTTCCTCGTCGACGACCTCGAGATCCGCCGGGGCGGCTGTGCGGGCAACATCTGCTTCGGGCTGGGCAGCCTCGGACTGCGCCCGGTGCTGGTGGGCGCCGCGGGGGAGGACTTCGACGCCTACCGCTCGTGGCTGGAGCGGCACGGCGTCGACTGCACCTCGGTCCGGATCTCCGAGGACCTGCACACGGCCCGCTTCGTGTGCACGACCGACGCGACGATGGCCCAGTTCGCCAGCTTCTACCCCGGCGCGATGAGCGAGGCACGCCTGATCGAGCTCGCTCCGATCGCGCAGCGCGTGGGGGAGCCGACCTTCGTGCTGATCGGCCCCGACGACCCCCAGGGCATGGTCCGGCACACCCAGGAGTGTCGCCAGCGCGGCTACCCCTTCGTGGCCGACCCGAGCCAGCAGCTGGCCTTCGGCGAGGGCGAGATGATCCGCGAGCTCGTCGACGGTGCGGCCTACCTGTTCTCCAACGAGTACGAGTCCCACCTGATCCAGCAGAAGACCGGGTGGTCGGCCGAGCAGATCCTCGAGCGCGTCGGCACCCAGGTGATCACCCTGGGGCCCGACGGCGTGCGGGTCGTGGGCCGCGACCAGGAGGAGATCGAGGTGCCGGCGGTGCCCAACGTGGCCGCCGTCGAGCCGACCGGCGTGGGGGACGCCTTCCGCTCCGGGTTCCTCGCGGCGCTGGAGTGGCGCCTCGAGCACGAGCGGGCGGCCCAGGTGGGGTGCGTGCTGGCGGCCTACGTCGTCGAACAGGTCGGCACCCAGGAGTACACCTTCACCCCGACCCAGTTCCTCGCCCGCCTCGCCGCGGCCTACGGCGAGCAGGCGGCCACCGACGTGCGCCCACACGTCCTGGGCTGAACCACCCCTGGGCCTGCTCAGCGCGTGCGGCGCACCACATAGGCGGGCACGCCGTCGCCGGCGCGCCGCTCGCCGAGGTACTCCTGCTCGCGCATGCGGCACCAGGCCGGGACGTCCACCCGGGCCGCCGGGTCGTCGGCCACCACCGCGACGCTCCGCCCGACGTCGAGGTCGGCCACGGCCCGGGCCAGCTCGATGACCGGCCGTGGGCAGGCCATGCCCCGGCAGTCGAGCTCGACGTCGACCGGCGGCGGCTCCGCCCGGGTCTCCCCGCTCACTGCGGCACTCCCGCCTCGCTGCGCAGTCGGCCCACCACGTCGGGCAGCACCCGCGCGAGCCGGCGGACCTCCTCCGGTGCGGTGTCGCGCCCCAGCGACACTCGCACGTTGCCGTGCGTGAGAGCGCCCATCGCCGCCAGCACGTGGCTCGGCTCCAGTGTGCTGGCCGTGCAGGCCGAGCCGCTGGCCACCGCGAAGCCCAGCCGGTCCAGCTCGTGCACCAGCGCCTCGCCGTCGACGTAGAGACACGACAGCGCGAGGAGGTGGGGGAGCCGCTCGCCGGGTGCGAGGAAGACCTGGGTGTCGGGGACCGCACGGGCGGCCTCGGCCAGCTCGGCGGTCAGCTCGCGCTGCTGACGGGCGAGTGTCGGTTGCTCCTCGAGGCAGGCCCGCAGGGCGGCCGCGGCCGCGAGGGCCGCCGGGACGTTCTCGAAGCCGGTGGCCCGCTCGTCGACGCGCTCGTCACCGGGGAAGGGGTTGCGCCAGCGCGCGCCGGCACGCACCAGCAGGATCCCGACCCCCGCCGGCCCGCCCCACTTGTGGGCCGAGGCCGCCGCGGCCGACCACCCGTGGGGGAGCGGAAGCCGGCCCGCCGAGGCGCACGCGTCGACGAACACCGGCGCCGTGGTACGCCGGGCCACCTCGGCGACCGGCTGGCACACGCCGACCTCCGGGTTGGCCGACTGCACCGCGAGCACGGCGGGCGTCTCCCCGTCGGGCCCGGTGACCAGGGCCGGGTCGAGCCGGCCGTGCCGGTCGACCGGGAGGGTCTCCACGGCGCCCCCGCGTGCGGCGTGCCAGCGACCGGCCGCGAGCACGGCGGAGTGCTCGACCGCCGAGGCGAGCAGCAGGTCGCCGTGGCGGGCGCGGCCGGCCAGCAGGCCGAGCACGCCGAGGTGGCAGGCGTGGGTGCCGCTGGGGGTGAAGGTCACCTCCTCCGGCCGGACTTCCAGGCACTCGGCGACCACCGCCCGGGCGTTGTCCAGCAGCAGCCGGGCCTCACGGGCGGGCCGGTGCAGTCGCCTCGGGTCGGCGTACCCGCGCTCGAGGGCCTGCTGGAGCACCGCACGCGCCGCCGGATGCAGCGGGGACCCCGATGCGTGGTCGAGGTAGCAGCCGCCTGCGGCATCGCCGACCCCGGCCTGGGGTGCCTCGGGCCCGTGGCTCACGAGCCCAACCTACCGGCGCCCTGCGCGTCGATCCGAGGGCCGTGAGTAGTACTGTTTCGGTGACCGTAGTTGGCTCAGGTGTCTCAAGAGACGTCGTCTGCATACGAAAGGGCTCGTCTGTGAGTCTGCAGCACCCTCAGCGCTTCCGTCGCGTGGCGCTCGGTGGCCTGACCGCCACCGCGCTCCTCCTCCTGACTGGCTGCTCCCAGGAGCAGGAGGGGCAGATCAAGCGCCTCGCGCTGCCGATCGCCTCGAGCAAGGAGGCTCCGCGCATCCATGACCTGTGGATGTGGTCCTGGCTGGCGGCCATCGTCACCGGCGTGGTGGTCTGGGGGCTGATCATCTACGCCTCCATCCGCTACCGACGGCGCAGCGAGACCGAGATCCCCGTGCAGACGCGCTACAACCTGCCGATCGAGATCTTCTACACGATCGCCCCGGTGATGATGGTCATCGTCTTCTTCTTCTTCACCGTCAAGACGCAGAACGACGTGCTGCACACCGCCGCACACCCCGACCAGACCGTCACCGTGGTGGGGCAGCAGTGGTCGTGGACGTTCAACTACAACCTCGGCTACGACGAGTCCTCCGACTCCTTCAAGCCGGTGGGCGGCCAGGTCCTCCACGAGGGCGGCACCACCGCCAACCGCCCGACGCTGTGGCTGGTGAAGGACAAGAGCGTCACGTTCAACCTGGAGTCGCCCGACGTCGTCCACTCGTTCTGGGTGCCGGCCTTCCTGTTCAAGATGGACGTCGTCCCCGGACGGCACAACCACTTCACGCTCACCCCGACGCGCACGGGCACCTTCGAGGGCAGGTGCGCCGAGCTGTGCGGTGTCTACCACTCGCGGATGCTGTTCAACGTCAAGGTGGTGGACCAGGCCGCCTACGACGCACACCTGAGCCAGCTCGCCGACGAGGGCAACACCGGCCCGGCCCTGGGGGCCTCCCGGACTTCGCGCACACCGGGTCTCGCACCTGACCAGAGCACTGGAGGAGAATAGTGACTGCCGTCTCCGACGCGCCTTCGGGCGCCCGCGTCGAACCCCCCAACCCCCGGCTGGGTCAGCAGCTGGCGCGGATCCTCAGCACCACCGACCACAAGCTGATCGGCAAGCTCTACCTGGGGACCTCGTTCGCCTGGTTCCTCATCGGTGGCGTGATGGCGCTGTTGATGCGCTCGGAGCTCGCCTTCCCCGGCTCCCAGGTGGTCAACGACGAGCTCTACAACCAGCTGTTCACCATGCACGGCACGATCATGCTGCTGCTGTTCGCCACCCCGCTGTTCTTCGGGTTCGCCAACGTGGTGATGCCGCTGCAGATCGGGTCGCCCGACGTCGCCTTCCCCCGGCTGAACATGCTCAGCTACTGGTTCTTCCTGTTCGGTGGCCTGATCGCCGCCTCCGGTTTCCTCACCCCCGAGGGCGCCGCCGACTTCGGCTGGACGGCCTACACACCCCTGTCCAACGCGGTGCGCTCCCCGGGCATCGGTGGTGACCTGTGGGTGATGGGGCTGTGGCTGGCGGGGCTGGGCACGATCCTCGGTGCGGTCAACTTCGTGACGACGATCATCTGCATGCGGGCGCCCGGCATGACCATGTTCCGGATGCCGATCTTCGTGTGGAACACCCTGGTGACCAGCCTGCTGGTGCTGATCGCCTTCCCGATCCTGGCTGCCTCCCTGCTCGCGCTCGAGGCCGACCGCAAGTTCGGTGCCCACGTCTTCGACGCCAGCCACGGCGGGGCGATCTTGTGGCAGCACCTGTTCTGGTTCTTCGGGCACCCGGAGGTCTACATCATCGCGTTGCCGTTCTTCGGCATCGTCACCGAGATCCTGCCGGTCTTCAGCCGCAAGCCGGTCTTCGGCTACGTGGGCCTGGTGGCTGCCACGCTCGGCATCGCGGTGCTCTCGGTGGCGGTGTGGGCGCACCACATGTTCGTCACCGGCGCGGTGGACCTGCCGTTCTTCTCGGGCATGACGTTCCTGATCGCAGTCCCGACCGGCGTGAAGTTCTTCAACTGGATAGGCACTATGTGGGGCGGGTCGATCAGTTTCGACACGCCCATGCTCTGGGTGGTCGGCTTCTTGGTGACCTTCCTGTTCGGTGGGCTCACCGGCGTGATCCTGGCCTCGCCGCCGCTGGACTTCCACGTCTCGGACTCCTACTTCGTGGTGGCTCACTTCCACTACGTCGTCTTCGGCACCGTGGTCTTCGCGATGTTCGCCGGGTTCTACTTCTGGTGGCCGAAGATGACCGGGAAGATGCTCGACGAGCGTCTCGGCAAGATCCACTTCTGGCTGCTGTTCATCGGCTTCCACACCACCTTCCTGGTCCAGCACTGGCTCGGGGTGGAGGGGATGCCCCGCCGCTACGCCGACTACTCGGCCTCGGACGGGTTCACCACGCTGAACCAGGTCTCGACCGTGGGCGCATTCCTCCTGGCCTTCTCCACGCTTCCGTTCCTCTACAACGTCTACCGGAGCAGCCGGACACCGCAGGTGGCGGTGGACGACCCGTGGGGCTGGGGGCGCTCCCTGGAATGGGCGACGAGCTGTCCGCCGCCGCGGCACAACTTCGTGTCCATCCCACGCATCCGTTCGGAGTCGCCGGCCTTCGACCTCCACCACCCGGAGATCGCGGCACTCGAGTACGCCGACAACGAGGGCCTCAGCACCGCGGGTCCCTCCGACGCCCCCGACATGGAAGGGCGCCACGGAACGATCACCGAGGAGGGTGAGCGCTGATGAAGGTCGAGACCAGGATCTTCGTGCTGTGCAGCATCTTCTTCCTCGTGGTCGCGCCGCTGTACTGGTACATGAGCGGGGATCACACCGGCACGACCGCGCTGGTGATGACGTTCCTGCTGACCACCCTGATCGCCTTCTATCTCTACTTCCACGCTCGGCGGATGGACCCGCGTCCGGAGGACCGCCAGGACGGGGAGATCGCTGACGGGGCGGGCGAGCTGGGCTTCTTCCCGCCCTACAGCTGGTGGCCGATGTGGTGCGCGCTGTGCCTGGCGGCGATGACGCTCGGGGTGGCGGTCGGCTGGTGGCTGTTCGTCGTCGGTCTCGTGCTCGGCGCGGTGGCCCTCTCCGGGCTGATCTTCGAGTACTACCGCGGGGAGCACGCCCACTGAGCGCGCTCGAGGGGACGCCGTAGAGCGTCCTTGGTGAGCAGGGACACGGCGAGACGCGGAAGTGTCGTATGGGTGCCGTTGTTACGCTGGACATGTCTGTGTCTACCTTCTGTGACTGTGGAGCTTGCCATGCCTGACCGGTCCACCCGGTCCCTTCGCGCCCGTTTCGGCCTGCTCGGCGCCGTGCTCGGTCTCGCCGTCGTCTCCGCCTGCTCCAGCCAGGTGGCAGCGGGCAACAAGGGCGCCACGGACTCTCAGGCCGAGCAGTCCCAGGCCCCGAAGACCTCGGCCGCAAAGATCGGCAGCAACATCAAGCGCGGCGCCACGGGCGTCGACCTCGGCCGCAAGCTCAAGCTGCACGTCGACTCCGGGACCTTCGAGGAGGTCCAGGTGACCGGCCCGAAGGGCGGTACCGTCAAGGGCCGGCTCAACGCGGACAAGAGCCGCTGGGTCTCGCGCACCCCGCTGCAGGCCGACTCGCACTACCGCGTGGTCAGCGCCGCGGTCGACAGCGACGGCCTGAAGAAGGACTACCAGGCGGGGTTCCAGACCCGGGCACTGACCCTCGACGAGCAGACCTACCCCAGCTTCGTGCCGTTGCCGGGTCAGACCGTGGGCGTGGGCATGCCGGTGATCATCCGGTTCGACGTCCCGGTCACCGACCGGGCCTCGATCGAGAAGCACCTCTCGGTGGTCAGCCAGCCATCCCAGGTCGGGTCCTTCCACTGGATGAGTGACACCGAGGTCCACTGGCGCCCTCGGAAGTACTGGCGCCCGGGCACCGACGTGACGGTCAAGGCCGACATCGGCGGTGTCCCCGCCGGCAACGGCATCTTCGGTCAGAAGGACCGCGAGATGACCTTCCACGTGGGCGACGCCATGGTGAGCAAGGTCAACATGGACTCCGACCAGATGCGTGTCTTCCGCAACGGCAAGCTGCTGCGGACGATCCCGATCACCACCGGCGAGCAGCCGAAGTACACCACCCGCTCGGGCACCAAGGTCATCATCCAGAAGTACCGCCACAAGCGGATGAACTCCGAGACGATCGGGATCGACCCGAACAGCGCCGACGGCTACGACCTCGAGGACGTCGAGTACGCGATGCGGGTGACCTACTCCGGTGAGTTCCTGCACGCGGCACCGTGGTCGGTGGGCTCGCAGGGCAGCTCCAACGTCAGCCACGGTTGCACCGGCATGAACACCTCCAACGCGGGCTGGCTCTACGAGCACTCCAAGGTCGGCGACGTCGTGGAGTACACCGGCACCGGTCGCGGGATGACGCTGACCAACGGCTTCGGTGACTGGAACGCCTCCTTCGCCAGCTACCGCACCGGCTCCGCGCTGAACTGAGCACACCCGGGAGTCGAGCTCCTGCGGCCGGTCCGAGCGGTTGCCTGTCTAGTCACCTGGAGCTCGGTTTTGTGGGGCAAACCGGGATGAGTGTCGCGACTGGTCACGCGAGTGTCTGCGGCGTGGTCACCGTCCTCGCGCCACCGTGGCCTTCGGGCCTAGCGTGAGCTCGCGCCGGTCCCGGCAGACCCCCGCGGGAGGGTGCCGGGCCCGGGGGAGCGGTGGGTGATGGGGTTGAGCGTAGGGCTGCGACGGCGCGCTGCCAGGTCGGTGTCGATCCTGGGTGTCGCGCTCTGCCTCGCCACGGGGCTCTCGGTCGCTCCGTCCCGGGGCGAGGTGGTGCCGACGGTCCCCGCGCACGTGCTGGCCTTCGGCGCCCACCCGTATCCTCGACCGGGCCAGAGCCCCGAACAGGCTCTCGCCGAGCTGGAGAGCCAGGTGGGGCGCAAGCTGGAGGTCGTACGCGACTTCGAGGGCTGGGAGAGCGTCTTCCCCAGTCCCTATCATGAGGTCCTCAAGGCGGGGCACCGCACGATGATCCTCTCGATCAGGCCACGTCGAGCCAACGGTTCGATCGTTCCCCTGGCCCAGATCGCCCAGGCGGCGCCGGGCAGCACGCTGGACCAGGAGATGCGGTCGTGGGCGCGTCGGATCCGCGACTACGCAGTGCCGATCTACGTCACGTTGCACCACGAGCCGGAGACCTCGGGAGCGCAGGCCTTCGGCAACGCAGCCGACTTCATCGCGGCCTGGCGGCACTGGGTGGAGGTGTTCCGCCAGGAGCGGGTGAACAACGCCCGCTTCATGTGGATCATGACCGACTACTCCATGGCCGTTGCGCCCTCGGCGGCGAACTACGCCGGTCGGTGGTACCCAGGCGACGACTGGGTGGACAGCATGGGCACCGACTCCTACAACTGGTACCGCTGCCGCCCCACGGCCCAGATCGGGTGGATGTCGCTGGAGACCATCGCCGACTCCTTCCGGCGGTTCGGTGCACTGCACCCGACCAAGCCGCTGTGGCTCACGGAGTGGGGCTCGGTCGAGGACCCCGCGGTCCCGGGGCGTAGAGCGGACTGGTTCGACCAGGCCCGGGCGCTGTTCGCGCGCCCGGAGTACGGCCAGTTCGTGGGGATCTCCTACTTCAACTACTCCGCGGCCGGTGACCCCTGCGTGTGGCGGGTGGACTCGCCCGCGGACGCGCTGGCACGCTTCGCCGCGATGGCCAACGACCCGCTCTACTCCGGCAGCGGCGCTTTCGAGATCGAACCGCCGGTGGACCCGCCGCCTCCGCCGGTGGATCAGGCGCCGACGGCGGTGGCGTCGGTGAGCTGTGACCAGCTCGACTGCAGCTTTGATGCGAGCGGGTCCAGCGATGACGGCACGATCACCTCCTATGCGTGGGGCTTCGGTGACGGTCAGAGCGGCTCGGGGGTGCACACCACCCACACCTACGGCTCGGCCGGGCCGCGCACGGTGACCTTGACGGTCACCGACGACGGCGGCCAGAGCGACCAGACCACGGTGAGCATCAACCCGAGCACGACCGGGCAGACCCAGTCCACGGTCGAGTTCGTGGCCACCGCGGAGAGCGTCGGCAACCGCATCGTGCACCAGGTCAGCGTGCCGGGCAGCGTGGCTGTGGGGGATGCGATGGTGCTGCTGTTCTCAGCCAACGTTGTCGCGACGACCTACACCGGCCCCGCCGGGTGGACCCCGCTGGAGTCGGCCAACGGCTCCAGCATGGTCGCGCGCGCCTGGACCAAGACCGCCACCGCGGCCGACCTGGGCGCCACGGTCACCGTCGGCTCTGAGACCTACGCCAAGTCCGACCTCACCCTGGCCGCCTACCGCGGCACCGACCCCACCACCGCGGTCGCGGTCTCCCAGATCGCGCTGCAGAACACCAACGACCCCACCATCACCTCCCCGGCCGTCAACGCCCCGGCCGGCTCCAACAAGCTGGTCACCTACTGGGCCAACAAGTCGGGCAACACCACCGCCTGGACCCTGCCCTCGGCACAGACCACCCGCGCCGGGGACTCCGGCAGCGGCGGCGGGCACATCTCCACCACCCTGGCCGAGAACAACGCCGCCGTCACCGGCACCACCGGCGGCCTGAGCGCCACCGCCAACGGCAACCCCAACAACTCCGTGAGCCTCAGCATCGTGCTGCGCCCCGGCACCACCGGCGGACCGGGCGACCCGCCGCCTCCGCCGGTGGATCAGGCGCCGACGGCGGTGGCGTCGGTGAGCTGTGACCAGCTCGACTGCAGCTTTGATGCGAGCGGGTCCAGCGATGACGGCACGATCACCTCCTATGCGTGGGGCTTCGGTGACGGTCAGAGCGGCTCGGGGGTGCACACCACCCACACCTACGGCTCGGCCGGGCCGCGCACGGTGACCTTGACGGTCACCGACGACGGCGGCCAGAGCGACCAGACCACGGTGAGCATCAACCCGAGCACGACCGGGCAGACCCAGTCCACGGTCGAGTTCGTGGCCACCGCGGAGAGCGTCGGCAACCGCATCGTGCACCAGGTCAGCGTGCCGGGCAGCGTGGCTGTGGGGGATGCGATGGTGCTGCTGTTCTCAGCCAACGTTGTCGCGACGACCTACACCGGCCCCGCCGGGTGGACCCCGCTGGAGTCGGCCAACGGCTCCAGCATGGTCGCGCGCGCCTGGACCAAGACCGCCACCGCGGCCGACCTGGGCGCCACGGTCACCGTCGGCTCTGAGACCTACGCCAAGTCCGACCTCACCCTGGCCGCCTACCGCGGCACCGACCCCACCACCGCGGTCGCGGTCTCCCAGATCGCGCTGCAGAACACCAACGACCCCACCATCACCTCCCCGGCCGTCAACGCCCCCGCCGGCTCCAACAAGCTGGTCACCTACTGGGCCAACAAGTCGGGCAACACCACCGCCTGGACCCTGCCCTCGGCACAGACCACCCGCGCCGGGGACTCCGGCAGCGGCGGCGGGCACATCTCCACCACCCTGGCCGAGAACAACGCCGCCGTCACCGGCACCACCGGCGGCCTGAGCGCCACCGCCAACGGCAACCCCAACAACTCCGTGAGCCTCAGCATCGTGCTGCGCCCCGGCACCACCGGCGGACCGGGCGACCCACCACCCCCGCCCGGGAACACCTCGCCGACCGCGGACTTCTCGTTCTCGTGCACGGGACACAGCTGTTCCTTCACCTCGGGATCGACGGACTCCGACGGGCTCATCGCCGACTCGTCCTGGGCCTTCGGCGACGGGGCCACCGCCCAGGGGGCCCAGGTCGACCACGTCTTCGGTGCTGCCGCGACCTATCCCGTCACCCTGACCGTGACCGACGACGATGGTGGGACCGACACAGCCGTCCGCGGTGTCGTGGTGACCGACCCGGGGAGCACGCCGATCTCCTTCGTCGCCACCGCGGCCTCGAATCTCAACGCGACCGTGCACCGGGTGGTCGTGCCCGGGAGCGTGCAGGCCGGCGACGCGCTGCTCCTCGCGCTGAGCATCAACACGAGCGCCTCCGTTGGTACTCCCACCGGGCTGTCCGGCTGGCAGCTGCTCGGGTCACGCAGCGCCGGCCAGATGAGCACCCAGCTCTGGTCCCGGGTGGCACCTGCGGGGAGTGCCGGCACGACCGTCAGCGTCCCGGTGTCGGTGATCTCCAAGGGCAACCTGGTGCTCGCGGCCTATCGCGGCACCTCCACCACCGATCCGGTCGCCGCCGTCACCGGTGCCTCGGAGACCGTGGTCCGGACCACCCACGCCACCCCCGGGGAGACAGCGGCTGACGGCTCCTGGGTGGTCTGGTACTGGGCCCACAAGGACTCGGCGACCACGGCCCTCCTCCCGCCGAGCGGGGTGACGGTGCGCTCCAGCGGCACCCAGAGCGGCTCGGGCCGGGTCACCGGGTTGCTGGCCGACAGCGGTGGACCTGTGGGGACGGGCGCGATCCCAGCACAGGTCGCCACCGCGGCCGTCGCCAAGCGGGAGGCGACTATGTGGTCGGTCGTGCTGGCGCCTCGGTGACCCGCTCGTCCTCGAGGGCATGCAGTCGGCGCACGGTGGGGGAGGTCTCCACCTCACCGGCGTCGGGACAGGTGCCGAAGACCCGGTCGGCGGTCGAGGACGTGGTCACCGTGAACCAGTAGTGCTCGTTCTTGTAGTGGTGCAGCCGGTGGTTGCGCCACACCGCCCGGAAGGCACGGGTGCGGGGCCGGTGGTCGCTGTGCACCAGGTAGTGCACCCACTCGTAGTTGAACATCAGTGCACCCACGGCGACGAGGAAGGTGGCCCCGGAAGCCTGCCCGGGGAAGGCCAGCAGCGCGAGGACCACGTAGGAGGGCAGCAGCCACAGCTCGACCTGCCAGGGGATGAACACCAGGGGCAGCACGCGCGGGTCGGCGTGGTGCTCCCGGTGCTTGCGGGCGAGCAGCGAGTCCACCGGGACCCCGGCGAGGCGTCGTGGACGCCAGTGCAGGATCCCCACGTGGATCACCCACTCGATGACCGGGAAGAGCGCGACCAGGGCCACGGGAACGATCAGCTCGGTCCACGCGAAGGTGGTGATGCTCGCCCGGTAGGCCACCGAGCCCACCACGAAGGCGCCGATCAACCAGGGCGAGGGGTGCCGCCAGAAGGCCCTCCACGCCGCACCCAGGGTCTGCGAGGTACGCCGGGTGCCGGTGATCCGTGCGGGGGTCTCGGCCGCGCGGCCCGTGGGGCCGCCGACACCCAGACGCTGCTCGTCTGCGGCCAGTCGCTCGCGGGCCATCGCCTCGATCTCGGGCCTGGGTGTGGTCACGGTTGCTCCAATCGGTTCGGATGCGGGCGGGTAGGTGGCGCTGCCGGGCAGGAGGCGGTCAGGGCTCCAGGAGGCCCAGCAGCCGGCCGAGGGCGTCGGTGGTGGGGCGCAGCAGGTGGTCGGCGGCCGTGCGGGCGGCCGGGCCGTCCGCGGCGACAACCGCGTCGGTGAGATCGCGGTAGCCCGCCAGGTTGTCGACCTCCGTCTCCATCACCGGTCCCAGGGCGGCGATGGCCGGCTCGTAGGCGAGCCGCAGGCTGTTGAACAGCAGCCGGAACACGAGGGAGTCCGCGGCATCGACGACCGTGTCCCAGAACTCCAGGGCGGCGTGCTGGCGGGTCTCGGAGTCGGTGGCCTCCGCGAGGGCGGAGACCGCCCGGCGCAGCTCCGGGGCGCTCTGCGGACCCGAGTTCTCCGCGGCCAGGGCAGCCACGGCCGGCGCGATGGCCTGCCGGGCCTGGAGGATGCTGCGACCCACGGCCGGGTCGAGCTCGCCCGCACGCACCAGCAGGCGGGGGAGCAGGTCCAGCCCGGCGAACCGGTGGAAGTCCCGCACCGTCGTGGTGCCGCCGTGGCGCACCTCCACCACACGTGCCTGCGAAAGTCGCTGCAGCGCCTCGCGCACCGCCGGCCGGGAGACCCCCAGCACCTCGGCGAGGCGCCGCTCACTGGGCAGCGGGTCACCGGCGGCCAGCTCGCCGTCCACGACCTCGTCGAGGAGCTGGTCGAAGACGTCGTCGGGGACGAGCCGACGCGCCACGGGCTTGAGGGGCACCCGGCCATCGTGCTGGTGGCACCCCTGATGGTCAAGTGGTCAGACCAGTATCCGGACGACACGAGAGGGCCCGGGTCACCCCGGGCCCTCTCGGATGCTGCGTTGCCTACTCGTGCCGGCTGAGCTCCTCACCGGTCACGTCGTGGCGTCCGTCGAACTGGTGGCCGTCGGCAGCGTGTCCCTCCATCGGCGCGTCGTGGGCATGCTCGAGCTCGGCGTGCTGGTGCCCCTCCTCGACCTCGGCAGGTGTCGGCTTCTGGATGTTGCTGGCGAACCAGAGCCGGGAGAGCCGGGCACGCAGCTTGTCCTTGCGAGCCGTGGGGGAGTCCACCCCGTTGGCGTCGGCCTCGGACTCCGGCACGTAGACCTGGTCACGGTCGCGAGCGGTCAGCGTGTAGGCGCGCCCCGCCGGCAGCGGCACGTGCTTCTCGGTGTAGCCGCCCTGGGCGTCGCGCATGATCACACCGCTCTCCAGGCCGTGCAACAGCTGTTCCTTGTCGGCCCGTTGCAGGGAGATGCACCATCGGCGGGTGATCACGAAGGCGATCACCGGCCCGATGAACACCGCGGCCCGGTTGAAGTAGGTGATCTGGTTGATGCTCAGGTTCATCCGGATCGCGATGATGTCGTTGCCGCCCGCCATCCACAAGATCCCGTAGAAGGTCATCAGCGCGACCATCAGGGCGGTGCGGGTCGGCGCGTTGCGCGGGCGCTGGAGCAGGTGGTGCTCACGCTTGTCGCCGGTGATCCACGCCTCCAGGAACGGCAGCAGCATCAAGATGGTGAACATCAGGCCCGGGAGCACGATGATCGGCAAGAAGACGTTCCACGACAGCGTCACGCCCCACAGGTGGGTCTCCCAGTTCGGCATGATGCGCAGCGCGCCGTCCGGCCAACCCATGTACCAGTCGGGCTGGGACCCCGCGGTCACCTCGGCAGGGTTGTAGGGCCCGTAGCGCCAGACCGGGTTGATCGTCATCAGGGCGCCCATCAGGGACAGGGCACCGAAGACCATGAAGAAGAACCCGCCGGCCTTGGCCATGTAGACGGGCAGCATCGGATAGCCCACGACGTTCTTCTCGGTGCGGCCGGGGCCGGGCCACTGGGTGTGCTTGTGGTACACGAGCAGCAGCATGTGCGCCGCCACCAGGGCCAGCAGGATGCCCGGGATGAGCAGCACGTGCACGGTGTAGAGCCTCGGGATCATCGAGTCACCCGGGAACTCGCCGCCGAAGAGGAAGAAGTCCATGTAGGTGCCGACCACCGGGATCGACTTCATGAAGCCGTCGGCAGCGCGCACGCCGGTGCCGGAGAGCAGGTCGTCGGGCAGCGAGTAGCCGGTGAACCCCTCCAGGGTGCCCAGCAGCAGCAGCAGGCTGCCGATGACCCAGTTGAGCTCGCGCGGCTTGCGGAACGCGCCGGTGAAGAAGACGCGCAGCAGGTGGATCATCATCGCGGCGATGAAGACGCTCGCCGCCCAGTGGTGGATCTGCCGCATCAGCAGTCCGCCGCGGACGTCGAAGGAGATGTTCAGGCTCGAGGCGTAGGCCTCGGACATGTGGATGCCGCGCAGCTGCTGGTAGGAGCCGTCGTAGACGACCTCGACCATGCTGGGCCGGAACCACAGCGTCAGGAACACACCGGTGAGCAGCAGGACCACGAAGCTCCACAGCGCGATCTCGCCGAGCATGAACGACCAGTGGTCGGGGAAGACCTTGCGCAGGTTCTTCTTGGCCATCCCGGCCAGGCCGAGGCGGTCGTCGGCCCAGGTGGCCGCGGCCCCGACCTTCGAGGGCTTGTCCGCCTTCGCGGCCCGCCTGCCGTTGCTGCGTGCGACGGACTCAGTGCTCACGGTGCTCACGCTCCCGGGTCCTCGTAGTTTCGCTCCCAGAAGCTGGGCCCGACGGGTTCGGTGAAGTCGCTGGTGGCGACCAGGTAGCCCTCATCGTCCAGCGACAGCGGCAGCTGGGGGAGGTGCCGCGCCGCCGGTCCGAAGATCACTCGGCCGTTGTCGGCGAGGTCGAAGGTCGACTGGTGACACGGGCACAGCAGGTGGTGGGTCTGCTGCTCCCACAACGAGATGGGGCACCCGACGTGGGTGCAGATCTTGGAGAAGCACAAGATGCCGTCGACACCCCAGTTCTCGCGACCCTTCCACGGGGTGATGTCGTCGGGCTGCATCTTGACGATGATGACGGCGGCCTTCGCCTTCTGCGTCTGCAGCTTGGTGCCCTCCACCTTGGGCTCGCCCTCGGCGTTGGTCTCGAAGAACAGCGCCGGCTCGCCGTTGACCAGCTGGCCGATCTGCATGTCGGCGGGCCGGATCGGGGCGCCGTCGACGTCCTGGACGACGCGCATGCCCTTGCGCCACACCGTGTGGTAGAGCTTGTCGCCCGGAAGGGGGCCGAGGTCGCGCAGCGGGATGATCGCGACCAGCCCGAGGGTGCCAACGGCGCCGAGCAGCGAGTTGCGGATCAGGGGACGCCGAGCGATGCCGGACTCCTCGGTGCCCTGCGACAAGATGCCCAGGGTCTCCTCGCGGTCCTCCTCCGAGGAAGCCACCGGGTGCCGGTACTCCACGATCTCGTGGTCGCCCATGAGCTTGCGGGCCCACTGGATGATGCCGATGCCGATGCACAGCAGTGCGAGGCCCAGGCAGGCACCCAGCATCAGGTTGGAGGCACCGAACCCGAGGAACTCGCTGGGTCGGTCGCCCACGTCGAAGACGAAGTAGGAGACGCAGAACAGCAACGTGAAGACCGTCGACAGGGCGAACAGGGTGGCCACCTGGCGCTCGGCCCGCTTCTCGAGGTGCTCGTCGACATCGGTGGGCCGGGGCTCGTGCTCGGGCAGGCCGGGGTCGGCGTACGGCTCGTTCTCGACGTTGGCGAGCTCGCGGGACTCGCTCATGGGCGAACCCCGTGCGTCGGGCGGAGCGAGCGGGTCATCGGGGCGTTCATCCCTGCGCCTTCTTCCTCTTCGAACGTGCGGGGTTGGCGGCGATCCACACCGCGGCACCGACGAGTCCGCCGATGCCGACCAGCCAGGCGAACAGACCCTCCGGCACCGGCCCGAGCGAGCCGAGCGTGAAGCCGCCGTAGTCGGGAGTCTGCTCGTTGGTCTTGAGGTAGGAGATGATCTGCCGCTTGTCCTCGGGGGTGAGCACCTCGTTGGAGAACACCGGCATCTGCTGCGGGCCGGTGAGCATGGCCTCGAACATGTGCTTCTCCGAGACGCCGGTCAGCGAGGGGGCGTGGCGTCCGCGGGGGAGTGCCCCGCCGGCGCCGGCGAAGTTGTGGCAGGCGGTGCAGTTGGTGCGGAAGAACGCGCCGCCACGGGAGATGTCCTCGGTGCTGGCGTCGGAGACGTTGTAGTCCGACTCCGAGGGCACCGCGGGGCCGGGCCCCAGGGAGCCGACGTAGGCCGCCAGCGCCTCGATCTCGCTGTCGTCGTAGACGGGGGGCTTGCGCAACGCCTGGGTCCCCGGCTGGGCCATCGGCATCCGGCCGGTGCCGACCTGGAAGTCCACCGCGGCCGGCCCGACTCCGATCAGGGTGGGGCCGTACTGGCCGCCCTTGGTCGTCTGGATGCCCTCGGCGTTCTTGCCGTGGCAGGAGGCGCAGCCGACCAGGAACAGGGCCCGGCCCTTGGCCACCATGTCGGAGTCGGCAGTGCGGGTCTGCGCCGTCGCGGGGGAGAGCGCGGCGTACATCCCGCCGGTCACCACCAGACCGAGGAGCAGTACCAAGGGGGCTGCGAACCTGCTGCGCCGACCTGCGGAGAGTCGGCCGAAGGTTCGGCGAACAGGGCTCGTGATGAGTCGCACCAGGGCGTCCTTACGGGTCAGTGCTACTTGAGCAGGTAGACGGTCATGAACAGGCCGATCCAGACCACGTCGACGAAGTGCCAGTAGTAGGACACGACGATCGCGGTCACCGCCTGCTCATGGGTGAACTTGCGGGCGACGAAGGTGCGGCCCAGCACGAACAGGAAGGCCACCAGGCCCCCGGTGACGTGCAGGCCGTGGAAGCCGGTGGCGAGGTAGAACACGGTGCCGTAGGCGGAGGAGGGGATCGTGACGCCCTCGTGGACCAGCTCGGCGTACTCGAAGGCCTGGCCGCCGATGAAGATCGCCCCCATGATGTAGGTGAGCACGAACCACTCGCGCAGCCCCCACTGCCGGACCTGGTAGATCTTGCCCGTGCGGCCCACCACGGCGTCCTCGGCCTTGAACACCCCGAGCTGGCAGGTCACCGAGGACAGCACCAGGATCGTGGTGTTCACCGCCGAGAACGGCACGTTGAGCTTGGCGCTCTCCTGTGCCCACAGCTCGGGACTCACGGCCCGGATCGTGAAGTAGGCGGCGAAGAGCGCCGCGAAGAACATCAGCTCACTGGAGAGCCACACGATCGTGCCCACGCTGACCATGCTGGGACGGTCATGATGACCATGGAGCCGGGATGCCGGGATAGCCGTTGCTGTCGCCACGCGGCCATTATTGCCTCACTCCTCCACGAGAGCATCCCTACCCCCGGTGTTTCGTGGCCAGGTCGGGTCGGAACAGGCGAAGGGGCCGCGGTTCTCGTCCTCGGTGGACCATCCCCGGGGCCCTCTCGGTGGCGCTGTCCGGGGAGCGCCGACACCGGCCCGGCCAACCGGTAGCATCGGCGCCGTGACCAGCCACAACACTTCCCTGAAGGTGCTCGTCTACAGCGACGACGTCGACACCCGCCAGCAGGTGATCCTCGCACTCGGCCGCCGGCCGCACCCCGACCTGCCCGAGCTGGAGTACGTCGAGGTGGCCACCGAGCCCGTCGTGATCCAGCAGCTGGACGGCGGCGGGATCGCGCTGGCGATCCTCGACGGCGAGGCCGTCCCCGCCGGCGGCATCGGGATCGCGCGCCAGCTCAAGGACGAGATCTACCGCTGCCCGCCGTTGCTGGTCCTCACCGGCAGGGTCCAGGACAACTGGCTGGCGACGTGGTCGCGCGCGGACGCCGCCGTCGCGCACCCGCTGGACCCGATCGAGCTGGCCGGGACCGTGGTGCGGCTGCTGCGATCGCGGGTCCCGGCGCAGGCGTGAGCGCGGCGACGTGGCCCGAGGTCCTCGGGTCGCTGATCAGCGGTGCCAACCTGTCCTCGGCGCAGACCGCGTGGGCCATGGGCGAGATCCTGGCCGGGGAGGCGAGCCCTGCCCAGATCGCCGGCTTCGCGGTGGCCCTGCGGGCCAAGGGCGAGACCATCGAGGAGATGGAGGGTCTCGTCGAGGCGATGTACGCCGCCGCCACGCCGTTGGCGGTCCAGGGACGGGCCCTCGACGTCGTCGGCACCGGAGGTGACCGGTCGTTCTCGGTGAACATCTCCACGATGGCCGCCATCGTGGCCGCCGGGGCCGGCGTCACCGTGGTCAAGCACGGCAACCGCTCGGCCTCCTCCAAGGCGGGCAGCGCCGACGTGCTCGAGCGGCTCGGCATCCGCCTCGACCTGCCCGCCGCCGACGTCGGCCGGGTGGCCGCCGAGGCCGGGATCACCTTCTGCTTCGCCGCCGCCTTCCATCCCGCCCTGCGGCACGCGGCCAGCGCCCGCAGCGACCTGGGCGTCGGGACCACCTTCAACTTCCTGGGTCCGATCGCGAACCCGGCGCGCCCGGCCGCGCAGGCCATCGGCTGTGCCGACCGCCGGATGGCGCCGGTGATGGCCGGGGTGTTCGCCCGGCGCGGGGTCGACGCGTGGGTCTTCCGAGGCGATGACGGCCTGGACGAGCTGACCACGACCACCACCTCCAGCGTGTGGGAGGTCCATGCCGGCGAGGTGACCGAGCACACCCTGGACCCGGCCGCGGTGGAGATCCCCCGCGGCACGGCCGAGGGCCTGCGCGGGCAGGACGTGGCCTACAACGCCGAGGTGGTGCTCCGGCTGCTGGCCGGGGAGCACGGTCCGGTGCGGGACGCGGTGGTGCTCAACGCCGGCGCCGCCCTGGCGGTCCACGCCGGCGCGGCCGGCACGCTCGAGGAGCGCCTGGCCGCCGGCCTCGCCCGGGCCACCGACGCGATCGACACCGGCGCCGCCCAGGCGACGCTGGAGCGCTGGGTGGCGGCGACCCGCTAGGTCGACCCCGGTCCGGCGCCGGCCCCGCCCCGGGTGCCTCAGCGGTCCCCGGGTCCCTCAGAGGTCGAGGACCCAGGAGCCGGTCGCGTCCTCGCGACGGAAGCCGAGCCGCTCGTAGTACGGGGACACCATCCGGCGCGGGGTCACCACGCGACGGAACCCTCGTGCGCGCAGCACCTCGCTGCGACGCCACACGAACTCCCCGGGGGAGAAGTCGCGGTACCGCGCGGTGACGTAGTCGAGCTGGACCCGGGCGACGCCGTCACCGTCGTCGCGGACCAGCACGACACCGACGGTCTCGTCCCCGCGCTGCACCAGGAAGGCGAGGGCGTCGGGGTCGCTCCCGTCCCAGACCAGGTCGGGTTGGAAGACGCGGATGTCCTCGCCGTGCACCCGCAGCACGTGGTGCAGGTAGGCGTCGTCGGGGCCCACCTCGAGGACCTCGAAGGTGTTCTCGTCGTGGCGGCTGGCCACCAGGCCGCGGATGTGCCAGAGGTTGATCAGGCACAGGGCGACGTTCATCGCGACCATCGGCCAGATCGCGAGGGCGGCGTTGAAGCCGGTCAGCACGAGACAGGCACCCAGGTTGAGCACCCGGAAGCGCAGCACGCGCGCCTGCATCACCGAGAAGATCAGCAGGGCCGAGCCGCACCAGCCGATCAGGTCGAGCCAGGGCATGGCGACGAGGCTAGCGGCAGGTGTGCAGCAGGAGGCCCCGGGCCGCCTCGAGGTCGCCCCGGCGCAGGGCGACGGGCAGGAGTGAGGCCGAGTGAAGCCGCGAGGTGAGGTGCACCCGCGCCGCACGTGCCGCCCGAGGCATCCCCTGTTCCTCGAGCTCGGCGGCGACGTCGGCGAAGAACTCTCGCTCCTCCTCGAAGCGGGTGCGTGTCACGGTCGTCTTCGACGACTCGCTCCCGTCGTGACGGCGGTAGCAGAACTCGGTCTCCGGGAGCAGGATCAGGTCCCCTCCCGCGCCGAGGACGTCCACCAGGAGTCCGAGGTCGAGCACCACGCCGTACCCAGGACGGAACCCGGCAGGGGCGACCAGGTCGCGACGCCAGCAGAGACTCGGGAAGTAGGTCCAGTTGCCGCGGAGCAAGGAGACCAGGGCGTCCTCGCCGGACAGGGTGGTGATGCTGGTGCTCCGGGGCCGCAAGCGGTGCTTCACGCGGTCGACCAGGGGACGGGTGGGCCGTCCGGCGGCGTCGATCACGCGCACGTCCGGTGCCACCACCGCCGCCAGCGGGTGCTGGCGCAGGGCTGCGGTCACCCGCCCCACGTAGCCGGGCTCGAGCAGGTCGTCGCAGCCGAGGAACACGACGTGGTCGGCGCGGGCGAGCGACAGTGCGCGGGTGAAGTTGCCGTTGACCCCCAGGTTGGTCCGGTTCCGGTGGTACTCCACCCGCGGGTCGCCGAGACTGCCGAACCAGGCCTCGACCCGGGGGTCGGGGTAGGCGTCGTCGACGACCACCAGCCGGTAGTCCCGGCCCACCTGGGCCTGGACGCTGCGCACGGCGTCGTACAGCAGCCCCGAGTCGCCGTAGAACGGCAGCAGGATGTCGATCATGGCCGGGCGGCCGTGCTCGGGACCCTCATCGCCTGAACAGGCTCCGGTGCGGGCCGCTCAGGCATGCCAGCCCTCGGCTGCGCCCGGCGCAGGGCCAGGAACGCACAGCCGGCAGCGGCAGCGGCCAGAGCGGCGAGCAGCAGGGGTGCGGGTGCACTCCATCCGGTCGCGCGTGCCACGGCGGAGCCGGCGAAGTAGTCGACGATCCGCAGCTGGCCGAGCAGATTCATCACCGCCGCCGAACCCACGACCACGGCAGCCACGGACGAGGACAGCCTCGACGTCGAGCGGTCGAGGGCCAGGCCGAACAGCAGCAGCAGCCCGCCGGTGAACGGCATCTCGTAGCGTCCCTGCCAGGCCAGGCCGATGTACTGGTAGGACGCCGCGGTGAGGACCACCGGGACGGCCCACGAGAACGCGACCACGAAGGCGATCGCCCGCAGTGACGCGACGCGGCGACCCCGCAGCAGGGTTCGCAGGGCCAGCCCGGCGACGCAGCAGATCATCGTGAGACCGATGGCGTAGACCGCCAGCGGGGCCGGTTCGTCGCGCATGGGGAAGGCGGCAATGGCCTGCAGGGGCCAGGCCACGAGCCCCGTGGTGAGGACCTCGTGCCACCACGAGCCGGTGAAGTCGCTCGCGTCCGAGGCCGGGCTGTTGGTCTGCGCCGCGAGGATCCAGCCGACGGCAACGGTCGCACCGAGGGTCGCCGCGCCGAGGCAGAGCCAGCTGTGCCGACGTTCGCCGGGGGCGAGCCGTGGCAGCGTGAGGCGACCGCGCTGCACCGCCACGGCCGCGACGGTCAGCCCCAGCCAGACCACCCCGAGCGTGTGGGTGTTGACCAGGACCACCGCGGCGACCGCGGCGAGGACCCGCAGCCACCGGCGCGTACGGGCGGTGGAGTCTGCCTCGACCAGACCGAGCAGGGAGGCCCACAGCGCCAGGCCGGAGGCGATGTTCAGCCCGTTGGGTGCGGCGAGACTCGTGGAGTACAGGACCGTCGGTGTCGCGGCCAGGAACAGGCCGAGCAGGGGCCAGCCCGTCCGCGCCCACGTGCGGACCGCCAGCGCGGCAAGGGTCAGCATGGCGGCACAGAGCAGCGCGGCCACCACCCGCATCACGCTCAGGGCCGCGGTCCCGTGGAACAGCGAGGCGGGGTAGCCCACCAGCACGTAGAACGCCGGGTTGTAGCGCGCCGCGGCACACGCGACCAGCACCATCCCGGCGCCGGCATCGGCGTAGGCGCTGCAGTTGGCCGGTCCGACGTAGTGGAAGGTCTCGCAGGCCGGGTTTGTCGCGGCGACCACGTCCTCCGGCACGGGGAGGAGCCCACCACGGCCCTCGCTCCGGCTGACCTCGTCGTGGGAGTATCCCCAGTGCCCGGAGGCGACCGAGGCGGCCCGGTGGACGTGGTCGAACTCGTCGATCCCGGTGGCCGGCGGCATGGTCAGCAGCCACGCCAGCTGCAGCAGCAAGAACGCCGAGGCCACCAGCAGCGCCGTGGCGGCGGAGCCGCGGCCCCTCACGTCTGCTCGTGCCGGTCTCGAAGCGCCACTTCCCGCGCCAGCTCGGTCAGCTGCTGCTCCAGGCGATGCATCCGCTGGAAGGAGGCGAGGGTGCTGAACAGGAAGGTCATCACGAAGATGTAGAGCACCAGGTCCGTGCCCCGCTCCACCCCGACCAGCCCGGCGGCCCAGACCGTCGTCTCCGGCCAGAGCACGGCCACGACACCCAGCGCGACCACGCCGATCCCCGCGATCCGCAGCAGGGCCTGCTGGGAGCCGGTGGGGCGTTCGCGGACCACCAGCACACCGAACGCGACCGCCGCGGCGATCAGCAGCACCTTGATGATCACAGCGCTGCTCGCATCCGCCGTGCCACCAGGTCGAAGACGATGTTGACGGCGTTGATGTTGCCCTGCCCCTTGCGGTGGGAGCGCGCGGTGTAGAGCACGCGCACCGGCTCCTCGACGTAGCTGAGCCCGTGGTGTCCGATCGCGTGCTGGAGCTCGCTCGCGTGCGCCATCCGGGGAAGGGTCAGCCTGATGGACTCCAGGGCGTGCCGGTTGAGCACGCGCAGGCCGTTGTGGGTGTCGGTGACCTCGAGGCCGTCGTACCACTTGCCGAAGCGCAGCGCCCCGCGCAGCACGAGCCGGCGCAGCCGGGGCATCTCGGGCGGGCCCCCCAGGAACCGGGAGGCCAGCACGACGTCGACGTCTCTCGTCCGCGCCGCGTGCACCATCCGGACGGCGTCGTCGACCTGGTGCTGCCCGTCGGCGTCGAAGGTGAGGCAGTAGCGCGCGTCGGTGTAGCGACGCACGTAGTCGAAGCCGGTCTGCAGCGCCGCTCCCTGGCCGAGGTTCACCGGGTGGCGCACGACGACAGCGCCGGCCGCCGCCGCGATGGCCGCCGAGTCGTCCCGGGAGCCGTCGTCCACGCACAGCACGCGGGGAAACGCCGAGCGCAGGTCGCTGACCACGGAGCCGATCGTCTCGGCCTCGTTCCAGGCGGGGAGGACCACCCAGGTGTCGTCCGTGCCTGCTGCGTCGGGGGACATGCCTACAGGCTATTTGTCTGAATAGTCCTTTGAGGAGCTATTCGGAGAAATAGCCGGTCAGTGTGCGACCTGGCCCGAAATGACCAGGTTGCGCTCCGTCGGACGGGCCATCCGGGAGGAGCGCGGTCTCAGTCCAGCCCGAGCGAGAACGCCGACTCCAGGTCGTGCTGGGAGTAGGTGCGGAAGGCGATGTGGGTCTCGGTCTCCATCACGCCGGGGACCTTGTTGACCGAGTCCGCCACCACGCGAGCGACGTCGTCGTGGTTGCTGACCCGCACCAGCGCGATCAGGTCGATCTGACCGGTCACGCTGTAGACCTCGCTGACACCCGCGAGCGCGGCGATGGCCTCGGCCACCTCCGGGATGCGGGCGACGTCGGCCTTGACGAAGACGATGGCGGTGATCATGAGGCCAAGGTATCGCCTCGATGCCCGGGTCTTCGCGGGTCCCGACCGGCGACGGCACCGTCGCGGGTGCCTGCCGTCACGGCTGGTGGACGGTGGTCAGCCGGCGACGCTCGTCGAAGGGCGCCAGGCTGGTGCGGGAGTGCTCCACGGCGTCGTGCACGGCGAGGTGCCCCGCCGCTCCCCGGACCGGACAGCTCCACTCGCCCTCCACGTGCACCAGCCGGACGCCGGGCTGCTCGAGCCAGCGCAGGACCTGCTCGGACTCCTCCGCACTGGCCGCCGGCGTCGGGCCGGGGCCGGGAGGGACGACCTCGGCCGACTGGCGCAGCTGGCGGACCCACGTCCCGGCGTGGGCGTCGACGGGGATCACCCCGGCCGCCGCCAGCCGGCCGTGCCGCACCACGTGGACGGCCCACCGGCGGTCCTCCTCGCGCCTGGCGGCCACCAGCTCGGGACACGAGGAGAGGTTGCCGAGCCGCTGGGTGCGCGACGCGGCGCGCAGGAACGCCGAGAGCCGGTCGCGGTGGAGCCCGGCGTCCTCGAAGCGCTCGTCCCGGGCCAACGCGTGCATCCGGGCGGTGAGCGTCTCGACCACCTGGTCGGCGTGGTGGAGCAGGTGCTCGCGCACCTGGGCCACGAGCGCGGCGTAGCGCTCGACCGTGGCGCTGCCGTCGCACGGGGAGAGGCAGCGGCCCATCTCGGCCAGGGCGCACGGTGACCGCGTGGTCGCGCTCGGGCTGATCGGCAGCCGGTCGTTGCACTGGCGGACGGGGAAGGTCTCGTGCAGCGCGGCCAGGCACATCTCTGCCGTGCGGCGCGAGGCGAACGGACCGAGGTAGTCGGCGCCGTCCTCGGCGACCGTGCGCACCAGCGAGAGCCGGGGCCAGGGCTCCACCGTCAGCTTCAGCCAGTGGCACTTCTCCGGATGGCGGCTGCGCCGGTTGTAGCGTGGCTTGTGGGCCGCGATCAGGCGCAGCTCACGCACCCGTGCTTCGAGCGGGGTGGCGCACTCGATGCCGGTGACCGAGGCCGCCAGCCCCACCATCTCGCCCATCCGTGAGCGGGTCTCCGAGCCGGTGAAGTAGGAGCGCACGCGGGTGCGCAGGTCCTGCGAGGTGCCGACGTAGAGCACCCGCTGCTGCTCGTCGCGGAACAGGTAGACCCCGGGGGAGTGCGGCAGGTGCTCGGCCAGGTGCCGCTTGCGTCGCACCGCGGGGCTCACCCTGGCGGAGAAGGTCTGCAGCTCCTCCAGCGTGTGCACCCCCAGCCCGCCGAGGCGCTCCATCAGCCCGTGCAGCACGTCCACGGTCGCCCGCGCGTCGGAGAGCGCCCGGTGGTTGGGCGTGGTCTGCGAGCCGAAGGCGACCGCGAGGGAGCTGAGCTTGCAGTTCGGCGCGTCGTCCCGCGTGACCACCCGGCGGGCCAGCCGGGCGGTGTCGAGCACCTCGAAGCGCGGCCACGGCCGCCCCTGCTGCTCGGCGAAGTGCCGGAGGAACCCCACGTCGAAGGGGGCGTTGTGGGCCACCAGCACGCACCCTTGGGCGAACTCCAAGAAGGCGGGCAGGGCGGCCTCGATCGGCGGTGAGGTGGCCACCATGGAGCTGGTGATGCCGGTGAGCACCGCGATGAACGGGGGTATCTCGGTGTGCGGGTTCACCAGGGTCTGGAACTCCCCGAGCACCTCGCCGCCACGGACCTTCACGGCCCCGATCTCGGTGATCATCGAGCCGGCGCCGGCCGAGGCACCGGTCGTCTCGAGGTCGACGACGCAGAAGGTGACCTCGCGCAGCGAGCGACCGAGCTCGTCGAAGCTCATCTGCGCGGACCACCGGCTCATGGGCACGACGCTAGGCAGCCGGACCGACAAAACCGTGCAGGCGCGACCGGGGACGTCGTCCGCGGGAGGACCTGTCGGTGCGGGGTGGTGGAGTGCGGGTGACCAGCTTCCCCGGCATGGATGAGGAGATCGGTGATGAGCGTTCGCATCGACTGCGACAGCTGCCTGGTGCGCGGGCTCGCGTGCCACGACTGCGTGGTGACCGTGCTGCTCGGGCCGCCGCCCGAGCTCGGCTTCGACACCGAGGAAGAGGCGGCCCTCGGCGTGCTGGCCGACTCCGGGCTGGTGCCGCCACTGCGCATGGTCACCCCGCTGGCCGGCCCCGAGGTCGAGTCCGCCTGAGCGAGCCTGAGTGGTCCCCCCGGTGCGTGAGCGGGTGGGACCGTTGGCCGCGGGTCCGGACGTGGCCGAGAACACACCGTCGGCCGGCCGCTGGGATTGGTGTCGCCCGTCGATCTTTCCTAGTGTGAGTGGCTCAGGGCTCCTGCACCAGCACACCGACCGGGTGGGCTCAGGGGCCGCGCCGAATCTGGCACGGGTTTCCTCGGGGGAGAGGCCCGGTACCGGAGCCGGGGACCCACAAGTTCCTTGGGGTGAATCCGGCGAGGCACGTCACCGACCGTGACGATCCTTGCCGGTAGGGCGTTCTTTGGGCCCGAACCCGTCAGCTCACCTGGTAGGCGTCGAGACAAAGAGGAGACCGACCGCTCGTGACCGACGGCCGGAAGCGCATCCACGCCCGTGCGGCTGCAGGAATCGTCGCGGTGCTCGCCACCGTGAGTCTCGGGCTCACCATCAGCCCAGCCGCCGCAGCCCCCCACACCAACGACCTCGACTCCGCCCAGGCGCGGGCCCATCGGCTCTCCCAGCGGGCCGACACCGCGGACCGGCGTCAGCGAAGCGTCTCTCGCTCGCTGACCCACGCCCGCACGAGCTTCCGCCACCTGACGAGCGGACTGCGCCGCCAGCAGCGACTGATGGACAACCTGCGCACCCAGGTCGCCAGCACCGTGGTCGAGGAGTACGACCCGACCGGCGGCGCCTCGGTGCCGACGCGTCCGCTGGCCAACCGGCTGGACCGGGACTCCAAGGTGATGCTGACCAACGTCACGGTGGTCAGCGAGGACACCGGCGGCCGTGGCGACGCCATGGCCCGCTCGAACAAGCGGATCCAGCTGTTCACCCAGCGGCGCACCGCCGTACGGGACGAGATCACCATCCTCTCCGGCCTGGAGAAGAGCCTGCGTGGTCAGCAGAAGAAGGCCGACGCCGAGGCCGACCACGCCGCTGCCGTGGTCAGCGACCTCGAGGCGAAGGCCGAGGCCAGACGGGTCGCCGCGATGGGCGGGCCGGCGGTGGCCTATGCCAAGGCGCAGGTCGGCAAGGCCTACGTCTACGGTGCCGCCGGGCCCAACGCCTTCGACTGCTCCGGGTTGACCATGGCCGCCTGGAGCCAGGCCGGCGTGAGCCTGCCGCACAGCTCCTCGGCGCAGTACAGTTCAGGTCGGCACATCTCCGAGAGCGAGCTTCAGCCCGGTGACCTGGTCTTCTACTACAGCCCGATCAGCCATGTCGGCATGTATGTCGGCAACGGCCAGATCGTGAACGCCCTGAACCCGGGTGCCGGCGTCCGCATCTCCGGACTCCACGACATGCCGTACGTCGGTGCGGTCCGCCCGGGCGGCTGACCCCACCCGCCGAGCCGTCCGTCCCCCCGGGGCGGGCGGCTCGCTGCCTGCCCCGGGCAGGGGTGACGCGCCGGCCGGGCGGGGCGTGCGGCGCCGACTGGTGCCGGTGCTGGTCCTCGCCCTCACCCTCGTCGGGCTGACGGCCTGCGAGCGCGACGTCGAGATCACCCCGCCGCAGGCGCCACGAGACGTCGCGGGCCAGCGCGCCGAACAGGCGCAGGTGACCCTGGACCGGCTGGTGCGGGCGCTGCGGTCCGGCTCCCGGACCGGGGCGGAGGCGACGGCCACCGACGCCTCCCGCTCACTGCTGGCCCGGGTGCACGACAACGCCGAGGCCCTGCACCTGACCGACCTCTCGATGCGCTACGTGGACGAGGGCACCCCGCTCGGGGCAGAGCAGCAGACCGAGCTCGGACCGGACGCGTGGCGGGGGACGGTGCAGCTGAGCTACCGCTACGCGGGGTTCGACGAGTCGCCGGCGCGGCTGGAGACCAGCGTGGCGTTCGTCCCCTCCAGCACGGGGGTGGGCATCGCCTCCTTCGGCGACGCCGGCTCTCGGACCCCACTGTGGCTGACCGGCCCGCTCAGCGTCGTACGCACGGGGCGAACACTGGTCGCCGTGGCCGGGGCCAGCGCCGGACGCTATCCGGCACTGGCTGCCGGTGCGGTCCGCCAGGTCTCACGGGTGCTGCCGGCCTGGCACGGCCGCCTGTCGGTGGAGGTGCCCGGGTCGCGCGACCAGCTCGACGCCGCGGTCCTGGCCCAGGAGGGGCAGTACGACAACATCGCGGCGGTCACCACCACCGCGGACGGGTCGCTGGTGCCCGGGGCGCCGGTGCGCGTGTTCGTCAACCCGGAGGTCTTCGGCAAGCTCAAGCGGCGCGGGGCGCAGGTGGTGATGAGCCACGAGGCCACGCACGTGGCCACCGACGCGACGTTCGCCTCCATGCCGACCTGGCTGCTCGAGGGGTTCGCGGACTTCGTGGCCCTCGACGGAGCCGGAGTGCCCGTGGACGTCGCCGCGGGGCAGATCCTGCGCCGCATCCGCAAGCACGGTCTCCCCGACGCGCTGCCCAGCAGCCAGGACCTGGACCCGACCGCCAACGGCCTCGGTGCCACCTACGAGGAGGCCTGGCTGGCCTGCCGCTTCCTGGCCCAGGAGTACGGCGCCCGCGGCCTGGTGCGCTTCTACCGGACCGTGGACGGTGGCACCGCGGCCACCCGGGCGTTCCGGGCCGAGCTGGGCACCAGCGAGCGGGCCTTCGTCCGGCGGTGGCGCGCCGACCTGGCGCGCCTTGCCGGGGTGGCACGCTGATCGGTGTGCCCCTGACCCACAGCGCCTCCGCCGGTCCCGTGGCCGACACCTCCGCGACCGCCCGGCCGAGCGCTGCCCTGTGCCTGGGGCTGGTCGGCGCGGCGACCGCCGTCCTCGTGGTCCTCGCCGTGGTGCTGGTGCCGTGGGCGTGGGTGCCCGGGGGCCACGTGGCCCCCGTGCGGGGCAGCGAGGTGTTCTCCGCAGAGCAGCTGCGCCGGGCCGAGACGTACTCAGGCATGCAGCGTCACCTCGCCTGGGCCTCGCTCGCGGTGTCGCTGGCGGTGGCCCTGCTGCTGGGGCTGACCCGTCTGGGTGCCCGGCTGGTGCGCCTGGTCCCCGGCCCGTGGTGGACGAAGGCCCTCGGTGGCACCCTGGTCGTGCTGGTGCTGGGTCAGCTGGCCACGTTGCCGCTCGACCTGGCCCTGCGCAGCAACGCCCTGCACTACGGGCTGACCCACCAACCGCTGGGCGGCTGGCTGCGGGACCGCGGCGCCTCGCTGCTGGTCAGCTGGGTCTTCGCCGGCGTGACCGTGCTCGTGGTGCTGGTCTCCGCACGCCGCTCGCCGCGCCGGTGGCCGGTGTGGGCCGGTCTCGCCGGCGCGGTGCTCACCGTGCTCGGCTCGTGGGCCTACCCGGTCCTGGTCGAGCCGTTGTTCAACCACGTCACCCCGTTGCCGGCGGGCCAGCTGCGCTCGCAGATCCTGGCGCTGGCCGACCACGAGGGGGTGCCGGTCTCCAACGTGCTGGTGGCCGACGCCTCGCGGCGTACGACCACGCTGAACGCCTATGTCTCCGGGTTCGGGAGCACCCGCCGGCTGGTGCTCTACGACAACCTCGTCGATGACGTGCCGCAGCGGGAGACCCTGGTGGTGGTGGCCCACGAGCTCGGTCACGCGCGCCACCACGACGTGCTCACCGGGACGGCGCTCGGGGCCGTCGGCGTCGTGCTGGGCAGCGGCCTGCTGGGGCTGCTGCTCTCCCGGCGCCGGCTGCTGCGCCGGGCGGGGGTCGCGGGCCCCGGGCAGCCGGAGGCGGTGGCGTTGCTGCTGGCCCTGGCGGCGGTGGGCACGTTGCTGGCGAGCCCGGTGCAGAACACGATCAGTCGGGCGGTCGAGGCGCGGGCCGACCGGGCCTCGCTGGAGGCGACGGGGGACTACCGTGGCTTCGAGCTGATGCAGGCCCGGCTGGCGACCCGCTCGCTCAGTGACCCCGAGCCGCCGTGGCTGAGCCAGTTCTGGTTCGGCTCGCACCCCACGACCCTGCAGCGCATCGGTCTGGCCCGGGCACTGCGGGAGCAGCCCGGGGACAGGTGAGCGCCCGGCCCGCCTCGTAGGCGGCGCCGGGCGCTACCCGTGTCGACGGCTCACCACCCCCCGGTAGCGCGGGCACGATGCTCAGGCGCACCCGCCAGGAGCCGTCGATCACCTGCACTCCGTGGCAGTGCAGGTTGTCTCGCGACGACGACGCGTGGGTCGGCGTCGGTTGAGCAGAGGCACTGTCCGTGCCGAGAGCACGACGGCCCCCGGGCCGGACTGGGCCGGCCTGGGGGAACGTCGGTCAGCAGGTGGCGGTCGAGCTGGTGCCCTTGCTGGAGATCTGGCCACAGGTGCTGGAGAAGGCGTCCTTGATGACCCCGCCGAAGATGAAGACGATGGCCACGATCAGCGCGGCGATGCCGGCGACGAGCAGGCCGTACTCGACGGCGGAGGCGCCGTCCTCGTCACGGCGGCTGGTGATGTTGCGGATGAACTCGAGCATGATGTTCCTTCCCTCTGGAACTCGGTGGTGGTGTTTCTTGAGTCGTGGGCCGACCCATCGGCCCATGTAGAAAGTATGGCAAAAGCGGACAGATCGGGGCATCAGTCATCCGGTTTGAACGCTCTGACCCTTTTGGGTGGTTTATCACGTAGTCCGCTCGGACTAGTGCCGCGGACACGCCGGGGGGGCCCAAGCGGGCGGCCCAAGCGGGCGGCCCAAGCGGGCGGCTCAGGCGGGCGGCTCAGGCGGGCGGGCTGGCAGCGGAGATCAGCCCCATCCGCATCGCCGTCACCAGTGCCTGGGCCCGGTTGGCGGCGCCGAGCTTGTCGTAGATGCGGCCGATGTGGCTCTTCGCGGTGGACTCGCTGAGGTACAGGCGTCCGGCGATGGCGCTGACCCCCAGCCCCTCGGCCAGCAGCTCGAGGACCTGGCGCTCCCGGTCCGAGAGCTGGGCCGCACCGGAGCTCTTCCGGCGCACCATCGCCTCGGCGAGCCCGGTGCAGGCGAAGGTGCGGGGAGCCACCGATGCCTGGCGGGCGGCGCTGATCACCGTCGAGGTCGGCGAGTCCTTGCCCACGAACGCCGACGCTCCCGCGTCCATGGCCGCGAACAGCTGCTCGTCGCCGGCGTACATCGTCAGCACGACCAGGCCGACCTCGTGGTTGTCCTTGCGCAGCGTGCGCACGACGTCGAGACCCGATCCGTCGGGCAGGCGGACGTCGGTCACCACCACGTCAGGCTCCAGCTCCCGGGCCAGCCCCACTCCCTCGACCACCGAACCTGCCTGGCCGGCGACCTCGAAGCCCTCGCTCTGCGCGAACGCCGCAGCAAGGCCCTGTCTGATCAGCTCATGGTCATCGATGAGCAGCACGCTCGTCGTCATCGCCCTCCCGGGCGTCGAGCCCGGCCTCCGCGTGCAGGGTAGCGAACCCGGGCAGCTAGTCGGCGGGGGAGCCCACCCGCACCCGCACCCGTGTGCCGGGGCGCCCGGGGGCGGGCTCCTCCACCACCAGCTCGGCACCGATGCTGTGCGAACGCTCCTGCATGATCTGCAGTCCCTGGGAGTCAGTGCGCGCCACGTGCGGGTGGAGACCGTCGTCGCCGACCTCGATCTCTGCGTACGGCGGGTCGACGGTGCAGCGCAGCCAGAGGTTGGCGGCGTCGGAGTGCTTGCGCGCGTTGGCCATCGCCTCCTGGGCGATCCGGAGCAGCTCGTACTCGACGTCGGTGGGCAGTCGCGGTCCCTTCTCGTCGAGGGTGACGTGCACGGCCATGGGCGAGGTGGCGCCGACCTGGTTGGCGTAGGCCGAGAGGCTCTCGCCGAGCCCGGAGCCGGCCGCGAGGTCGTGGCGCAGGTCGAAGATGGAGTGCCGCAGCTCGGTGACCACCCGCGTGACCTCCTCGCGGAGCTGGCCGATCTGCGCCCGCTGGGCCGGGTCGGAGGTGGTGGCCGCGAGGTTGTCCACCAGGTAGCCCAGCGAGGCGACGTCCTGGGCGACGCCGTCGTGGACCTCTCGCGCGATCCGCTGCCGCTCCTGGCTCGTGGCAGTCTCGCGCACGCGACCGAACAGCAGCGCCGCCTGGAGCTGTACGGCGTGCCGGGTGAGGCGGTCGCGCAGCTCCAGTGCGCTGGCCGAGTCGATGCTGCGCAGCGTGTCCAGGACGAGGACGGCGATCATCTCGTCGTTGGCGATCAGCGGCAGGGCCACGTGCTGCTCGCGCAGCATCATCGCCTCGTACTCCCAGCACTTGGCCGAGAGGGACTCGCCCCACGGCATCGCGCCGGGACGGGTCCCCGAGGAGTAGCGCAGGGGGGAGAACGAGCCGTTGGCGGACCGCACGAAGACTCCTGCGGAGCGCGTCGGCAGCAGACTGTCCGCCTCGTGCATGATCTGCTCGGCGATCCCCACTGCGTCCAGTCCACCGCTCAGCTTGCCCGAGAGCGCCTCCAGCCGACGGATGAGCCCGACGGCGCTGCGATAGGAGGAGTCCGCGTCAGTGGTGGCGATCGCGCGCCGCAGGGCGACGCCCATCATGCCCAGCCCCACGGCGGTGGCGAACCAGGTGAGGCCGCCGCTCACGAACTCCCGGTCCCAGCGATGCTCCAGCACCGTCCAGGCCGAGAACAGCACGGCGAACTCGGGGACGAGCACGCGCAGGAATCCGGCGCGGCCGCGATCCAGGGCGCCGATCAGGACGGGGATCACCAGGTAGGGGGTCACCGTGGCCTGGTCCGGGTGGACGAGGACCGCCAGGAGCGCCACCGCGACGCCCTCTGCGGCTGCGATCGTGGACTCCCGGGCCCGGTGGCTCAGGGCCACGGCCTGGGCGCTGCCCGCGGTCAGGAGCACGAAGAGCGCTCCTTCGAGGAACTGCGGGCCCGCCACCGCGGCCAGCGAGGTCAGGGCAGCCACGGTGAACACTCGGGCCGCGAGGGCGACCCGGCCGACGTCGGTCACGCTCAGAGTTTGCCCGAGAAGCTGTCCATGATCGAGATCCCCGCCGGGCCGAGCACCGCGATGAACAGACAGGGCAGGATGCAGAAGATGAGCGGAACCAGGATCTTGACCGGGACCTGCTGGGCCGCCTCCTCCGCCCACTGCCGGCGCTTGACCCGGATCTCGGAGGACTGGACGCGCAGCACCTGTCCGACCGGGATGCCGAAGGCGTCCGCCTGGACCATGGCGCTGACGAAGGAACGCAGGTCCGGCAGGTTGGTGCGATCCGCCAGGGATCGGAGCGCATCGGAGCGCCCGCTGCCGATCTGCATCTCCTGGAGCATCCGGGCGAACTCGTCGGCCAGAGGCCCCTCGGTGTTCCGAGCCACCTGGGCACATGCCGCGTCGAAGCCCAGCCCCGACTCCACGGAGATGGTGAGCAGGTCGATGGCGTCGGGCAGGGCCCGTTGCAGCTTCTCGGCGCGGTCGTAGGTCTGCTGGTGGAGGTACATGTTCGGCGCGTTGTAGCCAGCGAGCGAGGCGAGCACCACGACGGCCAGCGTGGGCATGAAGCCCAGTCCGATCGTCAGCGACAGCACCAGGCTGACGACCAGCGCGGCCGCGAAGCCCACGACCTTGCCGGCCATCACCCGCTCCACCGTCCATCCGTGCGGGTTGCCGGCCGTCTCGAGCTTGTGTCGGATGCGGTCGCTGGCGTCCTCCGGGGTCATCCGGCGACCGAGGCTCTGGGTGCGCGCGAGCAGCGGGAAGAGCACCCGGTCGGTGAAGCCGGAGTCAAGCTCCTTGCTCATCTCCTTGGGTGCGCTGGTCAAGGCCTCGAGCACGGCCATCGAGCGGTTGATGCCCGCGCGTTCCTTGAAGATGCCGCCGACGGCGCCGAAGACGAGGAAGAGGGCCACGAAGATGAGTCCGAAGGCCACCGGCAGCACGATGTTCATCACAGCTCCACCTTCGCCATCTTCGACATCCAGAACACCCCGACGCTGAGCAGGAGCGCCATGGCGGCACACAGGATCCAGCCCACGGGCGTGGTGTACATCGGCTTGACGTAGTCGGGCTTCGACACGGCCAGGTACACCAGGAATCCCGGAGGCAGCGCGCCGAGGATGTAGGCGGACAGGCGCCCCTCGGCAGAGAGGGCCCGGACGTGGCGCCGCAGGTAGTCCCGCTCCCGCAAGGTCGCGGCGACGGTGAGCAGCAGCTCGGCCAGGTTGCCGCCGACGTCGCGTTGGATGCGGATCGCCATCACCACCCACTCGAAGTCCCGGCTCCTCATGCGGGTGGCGACACCGTCGAGGGAGTCTTCCAGGGTGACACCCAGCCTGGTCTCGATGACCACCCGCCGGAACTCGGAGGAGATCGGCTCCGATCCCTCCCGGACGATGGTGTCGATGGACTGGGCCAGCGACAGTCCGGCCGAGAGGCTGCCGGACATCAGCTGCAGCGTGTCGGCCAACCCCATCCCGAACGCCTTGAGCCGGCGGGCGCCCTTGATCCTGAGATAGATCGAGGGCCCGACCAGGGCCACGAGGAAGAGCAGCACTCCCAGAACCACGTTGCCGGCCCCGAGCAGCACGCCGAGGAACCCGCCGGCGACGATCACACCGGCGCGCAGCAGGAGCCACTCCGCGGGACGCAGCGCCAACCCCGCGGTCTCGAGAGCGGCGGCGATCCGTTCCTCGAGCGAGCTGTTGTTGGCCAGTGCCTTCTCCGCCGCCTGGCGGGCCTGGCCGCTGAGGGACGCCGGGGCCGCGGTCTGCTGACGGGACCCCGGGTGGCCCGGTGCGGAGGCGGCGGCATAGGCGTTGACCTGGTCGGCCAGGCTGCGCGCCGCGGAGGGACGAGACGACCCGAACGCGAAGACGGCGATCGCGCCGAGGAGACCGATGCCGATGGCCGTCACGGCTGCGTACATGACCCAGCCCGAGACCGCGAGTGGATCGCCGGAGACCGCCTGCGGTTGCGCGCGGGCGGCCTTCTCGGCCGCGATGTCGCTGGCGCTGCGGACCGGGAGGTAGGCCCCGGCGGTGAACTGCTGGTCGGCGGTCGGGATGGTGACCTCGACGTTGGCGCTCTTCTCCTTCATGCCGGAGGGCAGCTGGGCGGTCACCACGATCTGGCGAGCCAGGGCGTCGGCTTCCCGGGAGAACGCGGCGGTCAGCGCCGCAGGGTTGGCCGTCGCGAACACGGTGCCCTTGCTCGCCTCGGCGATCTGCGCGAGCCCCGGGTTGGTCTGGCCGCCCTTCTGCAGCGACACCACGTCGACCGTGGCCCCCGACTTCTCGACCGCCGTGAGGACGCCACCCAGGTCGGTGCGGGTGGTGTCCTTGCCGTCGGAGAGGAGCAGGATCCGGCGTTGCCCGGCATCTTCGCCGCCCGGCCCGGTCGCCTTCAGGGCCTCGAGAACACCGTCGTACAGGGCGGTCTTGAGGGTCAGGCGCAGACCCGAGATCGCCGAGCGGGCCGCCGCGCGGTCGAGCCCGGGCTGCACCAGGACCTTCACCGAGCTGTCGAAGGTGAGCACGCCGACCTTGACGTTGGCCGGCACGGTGGACAGGTAGGTCAGTGCGGCCTTCTTGGCCTCGGCGATCTTGCGTCCACGCATGCTGATGCTGGTGTCGATGGCGAGCATGGAGGTGCGGGAGACGACACTGCTGGCCGAGGCCGCCACCGACTCGGACTCGGCCTTGTTCCCGTCGAGCGAGACCTGCACGTGCTCGTAGTCCACCGGCGAGGTGCCCGGCACGGTGACGAGCAGGCGGACGGCCCCCTTGGTGGGCTGGGCGTGGTCGATGGTGGCGCTGTCCGCTGCCGAGGAAGGTGCCGCCCCCCACACGCCGAGTGCCAGGAGGGCCAGCACGAGCCCGGCGACGCTGCGCACCAGGGGCCGCATCGTCAGGGTCATCGGTAGTCCATGGTGGCGAAGAGCCGCGGATCCACGGTGATGTTGTTGTGCTGCATCTTCTCCAGGAACTTCGGCCGGAGTCCGGTCGCCTTGAGCGTGCCCAGGGATCGGCCCTCGGAGTCGAAGCCGGCGGAGTGGTCGAACAAGAAGATGTCCTGCAGCGTGATGACGTCGCCCTCCATCCGCTCGACCTCCGTCACGTGGGTGATGCGCCGGGTCCCGTCCTTGAGGCGGGCCTGGTGCACGATCAGGTCCACCGCCGCGGCGACCTGCTCCCGGATGGCGCGCACGGGCAGGTCCATGCCGGCCATCAGCACCAGCGTCTCCAGCCGGGAACAGGTGTCCCGGGGGCCGTTGGAGTGGACCGTGCAGATCGACCCGTCGTGACCGGTGTTCATCGCCTGGAGCATGTCCAGGGCCGAGGCGTCGCGGACCTCGCCGACCACGATGCGGTCGGGCCGCATGCGCAGGGAGTTGCGCACCAGGTCACGGATGGTGACAGCGCCCTTGCCCTCGATGTTGGCCGGGCGCGACTCGAGACGCACGACGTGGTCCTGCTTGAGCTGGAGCTCGGCGGCGTCCTCGATCGTGACGATCCGCTCGTCGGAGGGGATGAAGGAGGAGAGCACGTTCAGCGTCGTCGTCTTGCCTGCCCCGGTCCCGCCGGAGACGACGACGTTGAGGCGGCCACGCACGCAGGCGTCGAGGAAGTCGGCGGTGCGCTCGGAGAGGGAGCCGAACTTGATCAGGTCGTTCACCGTCAGCGGGTCGGCGGAGAACTTGCGGATGGTCAGTGTGCTCCCGTCGATCGCGAGCGGTGGCACGATGGCATTGACGCGGCTGCCGTCCGGGAGACGGGCGTCGACCATGGGGGAGGACTCGTCGACCCGGCGACCGATGCGGGAGACGATCTTGTCGATCGTGCGCCGCAGGTGTGCCTCGTCCTTGAACTGGCCGTCCACCCTGACGAGCCGGCCCTTGCGCTCCAGATAGATGTGCGAGGGGCCGTTGACCATCACCTCCGCCACGTCGTTGTCGCGCAGGTAGGGCTCGAGGGGGCCGTAGCCGAGGATGTCGTCGGCGATGTCCTGGGTGATGCGCTCGCGCTCACCCCGGGTCAGGGGCCGGTCGGAGCCAGCCATCACGTCGGCCAGGACCGAGCGCACCTTGACGGCGAGCTCGGCTGCGTCGAGGTTGGCGTCGTAGAGCTGGGGCCCGAGCTGCTGGAGGAGCTCGCTGTGCACGTGCTCCTTGAGTTCGCTGAACCGGTCCTTGGGGTCCTTGGCCACCCCGGTGCGCGTCACCGTGGTGGTCGACCTGGTGCCGCCGTCGCCACGCCCCTGCCCCGCCCCTGGGGCAGCGGATCCCGTACCAGCAGGTGTGTGCGACTTCGAGGGCTGGGTGCTCGTGGAGGGCGGCGCGTCGATGGGCACGTCGGCCCGGCGCTTGGGCACCGGCGTGTGGTCACCGTGGGCCTCGCCAACCTCGTCGGTGGGAGTGACCCGGTTCAAAGCGGCAAGGCGGTCGCTGAGATTGCTCATGGTGGCTTCCTACTGCTTCTTCTGACGGCCGAAGAGGCCACGCTTGGCTGGTTCGGCCGGCATGGTCGCAGTCTCCGAGCCGGCGATGCGCTGGGCGAACCCGCTGATCCTCCGGGAGACCTCGTGGTCGGGCTTGGCGAGCACGATCGGCTGGCCGTGGTTGGTGGCGCTCGCCACGGCAGGGGAGCTGGGCAGGGAGATCGCGATCTCCATGCCGAGGATGTCCTCCACGTTGGCCTGGGAGAGGCCGACCTCCTCGTCCGCCCGGTTGAGCACCAGGTGCCGGCTGCTCGGGACGAGGTTGAGCAGATCCAGGGTCTCGATGGCCACCTTGGTGTTCTTGATCGTGGGCACGTCCAGGGTGGCCACGATGATGCACTCGTCGGTCTCGTCGAAGGCACCGAGGACCTGGTCGTCGAACCCCGGTGGCGTGTCGATCACCACGAACTCGAAGTGCTGACGCAGGTTCTGGATCACCCGCCGTGCCAGCGAAGCGGTGATCAGGTCGCGGCCCTCGGGGTGCGTGGGGGCGGCCAGGATGGTCAGCGAGCTCTCGTGGCGGGTGAGCAGCTTCTGGAGCAGGGAGAAGTCGAGGTCCTCCTCGGAGGCGGCTGCCTCCGAGATGGTGTGCTCGGGGATCAGCTGCATCGTGATGGCGACGTCACCGAAGGCCAGGTCGAGGTCGACCACGCAGACCTTGGCGCCCGTCTGCGACAGGGCGACGCTGAGGTTGACTGCCATCGTCGTCTTGCCCACCCCGCCCTTGGGGGAGAAGATCGTGAACACCTTCCCGCCGCGGTCGTCGCTGTCGGGTCCGTGGATCGCCTCCCAGGTGACCTTGGCGCGGGCGACGGCACTCCCCAGGGCGGCGTGGTCGTCGGCCGCGACGACGGCCCCGATACCCGCCTGCATGGCCTGGGCGTAGACCGCCGACTCCAGCTCGAGGCGCGCCAGCACCACGGTGGTCGCGGGGTAGGTCGACCGCACGCGCTCTGCGAGCGAGGACGCGGCCGACATCTCCAGCGTCGGCCCGATGACGAGGGCGTGCTCACGGTGACCGCTGAGCCGGGCGTCCACCTCGTCGGGGCGGGTGACGACCTGGAAGCCCCCAGGGAGTGCGGCGCTGAGCACACCGGCAGTGGTGGGATCGGGTTCCACGAGGATTGGCATGGTCTTCCTTCCGGGCCGGGGCCCAGGATCAGCGGAACAGGTTCTTCACGTCGACGCCCTGGGAGGGCGCCACCTGGGAGTCTTTGTTGAGCAGGCCGAAGGCGAGATCACCGTTGGTGCTGGCGAAGAGCACCCGCTCGGCCTCGGCCTGGGAGACCGCGAGCGTCAGCAGCGTCTTCGGCAGCTGGTCGGTCGTCTGGGCCCCGTTGGGGTCGGTCGTCGTGGTGGACACCACCGTGGTCGTGCCGGCGCCGATCACCTCCACGTTCGGCAGCAACAGGCGGCTGAAGGCGCCGGCCTTGGCGGTGCCGTTCATGAAGATCGCGACCTTGTCGCCGGGGTTGACGAAGCCGGCCACCCGCGCCGGGTCGGAGAGGTTGACCGAGATCGCGATCTTGCCCTTCGGGATGGACAGGCTGTTGGCCGAGGCGGCCGTGGTGCCGAACCGGGAGCTGATCAGCTGCTCACCCGGATAGATGTTGGACACGGCGATCTCACCGGCGATCGGTTCGATGCTGGTCAGGGCGTCCGGCAGCAGGTCCTTCTGCGAGACCGAGCTGGTCTCGATCTTGCCGGCCGCCTGAGCGGCCTCTGCCGTCTCGCCGGCCGTGATCGGCTTGACCACGCGCAGCACCTGCACCGCGTTGTACCGCTCGTCGGCGCGTGTGTCCGCACCGCGGACGTACAAGAACACGAGCAGCGTGCCGAGGGCGGCGATGAGCGCTGCGACAATGAGCAGAACTTTCCTGCGGTCCATGAACGGTTGCCTATCTTGTCCGTGGTGGAGGCGTGGTCCTCGCGGTCACGACTCCGATGGCACCGTGAGATCGGTGGAGCTTCACGGCATGAGACAGATTGCCGCAGAACGGTCCGTTTTGTACGCAGAATTCCGAGACTGATGGGGTTAAAGTTCGCGGAACGGACAGTCAGCGCACGTAGAGCGCGTCCACGTCGTCGCGGTGCTCGCGCAGCACCTGCCCTCGCTTGAGCTTCAGGCTGGGCGTGAGCTGCCCGCCGTCCTCGGTCCACGCACTCGCCACGATGCGGAACCGGCGGATCGACTCGGCCTTCGAGACCGCCTTGTTCGCCTCCTCCACGGCCCTCTGGATCTCGGCACGCAGGTCGGGGTCGTCGACCAGGTCCGCGATCTCGGGGGGCTTGTCGTGCTGCTCGGCCCAGGCGGGCAGGGTCTCGGGGTCGAGCGTGACCAGGGCCGCGATGAACGGCTGGCCGTCTCCCACCACGAGGCACTGGTCCACCAGGTGGTGGGCGCGCAGACGGTCCTCGAGCACCGCGGGTGCCACGTTCTTGCCGCCGGCGGTGACCAGGATCTCCTTCTTGCGCCCGGTGATCCGCACGAAGCCCTCGTCATCGATCTCACCCACGTCGCCGGTGTGGAACCAGCCGTGCTCGTCCTTGGTCTCGGCCGTCGCCTCCTCGTTGCGCCAGTACCCGGTGAAGACCTGGCCACCCCGGAAGAGAAGCTCGCCGTCGTCGGCCACCCGAACGCTGGTGCCCTGGAGTGGTCGGCCCACGGTCCCGACCTTCTGCGCCTGCGGAAGGTTGGCGGTCAGCGCCGCGGTGGTCTCGGTCAGCCCGTAGCCCTCGAGCACGTTGACGCCGATGCCGCGGTAGAAGTGGCCCAGCCGGTCGCCGAGCGGGGCACCCCCGGAGACGGCGTAGGCGCACCTGCCGCCGAGCGCCTCGCGCAGGCGGGCATAGACGAGCCGGTCGAAGACCCGGTGCTGGGTCCGGACCACCAGGCCCGGCCCACCCTGGTCGAGCCCGCGGGACCAGCTGATCGCCACGTCCGCAGCCCGGTGGAAGATCCGGCCCCGGCCGTCGGCGACCGCACGTTGGGAGGCGGTGTTGAACACCTTCTCGAAGACCCGCGGGACGGCGAGGATGAACGAGGGACGAAACGTGGCGAAGTCGTCGAGGAGGTGCTTGATGTCGGCGGAGTGCCCCATCCGCACGCGTGCCCTGACGCAGCCCACCTGGATGATCCTGGCGAAGACGTGGGCGAGGGGGAGGAACACGAGGGTCGAGGCGTCCTCGTCGCCGTCGGTGGGCCAGAACAGCTCCTGGAGCTCGTCGAGGGCCACGGTCAGCTCGAACATGAAGTTGCCGTGCGTGAGCATGCATCCCTTGGGACGTCCGGTGGTCCCGGAGGTGTAGATCAGCGTCGCCAGGTCCTCCGGTCCGGTATGGGTACGCCGCTGCTCGAGCTCGGCGTCCGAGACGTCCTCACCCAGCGTCTGGAGCACGCTGACGCCGTTGCCCTCGATCGACCAGACGTGGTGCAGCTCGGCGAGCCGGTCCCGCACCCCGGTGACCCGGGAGCGGAGCTCGGGCGTCTCGACGACCACGGCCCGGGCCCCGGAGTCGCTGAGGATCCACTCCATCTGATCGGCGCTCGAGGTCTCGTAGATCGGCACGGTGGCCGCGCCGGCGAACCAGATCGCGTAGTCGAGCAGCGTCCACTCATAACGGGTCCGGGAGATGATCGCCACCCGGTCGCCGGACTCGATGCCCGCCGCGACGAGCCCCTTGGCGACCGCGCGCACCTCCTCGAGGAACTCGGCCGCGGTGACGTCGGTCCAGGACTGTCCGGACCGCCGCGCCAGCACCACGGTGTCGGCGTGCTCGGTGCCGTTCGTCACGACGTCGTCGGTCAGGTTGCCCCGGGTGGGCACGCTGACCTGTAGAGCTGTCGAGTACTCACGCACGGTGGGCTTCTCCTTGGAGGTTCTCCGGGCCGGGGGCCGGACTGCACCTGCACGGTACTCGGCGCGGCGCCCAGGTCGCGGCCGGGAGCACGATCCGGACCGGTGGCCGTCCGCTAGCCTTGGACGGCCGGACCACGCGGCTTTTCCGAGCGGTCACCGGCACCCGCACACCGCACCGCCCTCGACGTCAGGACCCAGCACCATGGCCGAGCAGACCACGTCCAGCATCGTCATCGAGGCCGCCCCGGCCGAGGTGATGGCCGTGATCGCGGACTTCCCGGCCTACCCGGAGTGGGCGCAGGGGATGAAGAAGGCTGAGGTGCTCGAGGAGGGCTCCGGGGGGCGGGCCGAGACCGTCCACTTCGAGCTCGAGGCCGCCCCGATCAAGGACTCCTACTCTCTCGCCTACGACTGGCAGGGCGACACTGCGGTCACCTGGGAGCTCGTGGAGGGCAAGATGCTCAAGGCGATGGATGGTGCCTACCAGCTGCGACCCACCGGCTCGGGCACCGAGGTGACCTACCGGCTGTCCGTGGACCTCAGCATCCCGATGATCGGGATGCTGCGGCGCAAGGCGGAGAAGGTCATCATCGACACCGCGCTCAAGGGCCTGAAGAAGCGCGTCGAGTCGACGCGCTGAGGCACACCGGAGCCAGGGCACGTGGGCGTACGCATCATCCTGTTCACCGGCAAGGGCGGTGTCGGCAAGACGACGAGCGCCGCGGGCACCGCGGCGATGGCGGCCCGGTCCGGGCGGCGCACCCTGGTGCTCTCGACCGACGCCGCGCACTCGCTCGGTGACGCGTTCGGCATGGCGATCGGCTCCGAGCCGCAGGAGGTGGCGCCGGCGCTGTGGGTTCACCAGGTCGACGCCCAGCGTCGCTTCGAGCGTTCCTGGGGTGAGATCCAGGGCTACCTCATGTCGGTCCTCGACGCGGCGGGTGTGGACCCGATCACCGCAGAGGAGCTGACGGTCATCCCCGGCGCCGAGGAGGTGCTGGCCCTCCTCGAGCTGCGCCACCACGTGACGAGCGGACGGTGGGACGTGGTCATCGTCGACTGCGCACCCACGGCGGAGACCCTGCGGCTGCTGGCCCTGCCGGAGGCGCTGGGGTGGTACATGACCAGGGTCTTCGGGGTGCAGCGCAGCATGGTCCGGGCCCTGCGTCCGCTGCTGAGCCGCGCGGCGGGGGTGCCGATGCCGGAGGACTCGGTCTTCGAGGCGGTGGCCCGGCTGCACGCGGACCTCGAGCACGTCCAGCAGATCCTCACCGAGAAGGAGTCGACCGTGCGCCTCGTGCTGACCCCGGAGACCGTCGTGGTCGCCGAGGCGCGGCGGTCCCTGACCACCCTGTCCCTGTACGGCTACCGGGTCGACGGCGTGATCGCCAACCGGGTCTTCCCCGAGGGTGCGGGGGACGCCTGGCGCCAGGGCTGGGTGGACGCCCAGCAGGCGGTGCTCGCGGAGGTCCGGCAGTCCTTCGTGGACCTGCCGATCTGGCGCTCGGGCTACCGCCCCGGTGAGCCCGTGGGCGTCGACGACCTCGCCAGCTTCGCCGAGGCGGCGTACGACGGGGACGACCCGCTGGCCGTGCCCGCCAGCGGCGAGGGCCCGATGACGATCAGCCGGACGAGTTCCGGTGCGGTGCTGCGGATCGCGCTGCCCTTCGCCCAGCGGCAGGACGTCGACCTGGCCCGGCACGGTGACGAGCTGGTGGTGACGGTGGGGTCCTACCGGCGGCTGCTGACCCTCCCTGCGGCGCTGCGCCGGCACACCGTCACGGCCGCACGGGTCGAGGACGAGGCGCTGCAGGTACGGTTCCGGTTCGAGCAGGAGGAGCAGCCGTGAGCGACGGAGAAGACCATCGGCCTGGCGCGGGCCCGGGCGGTGAGCGACCCCAGGACTCCCAGAGCTCCCAGCACACGCAGCAGGAGCAGGTCGGCAGTGTCGGGGAGGAGGCGGCGAAGCTCCTCGGTGCGCTCTCGGAGTGGGCGCGTGAGCAGGGCACGGACTACACCGGCACCGCCGCCGGTGCTGCGAGCACGTTCGCCCACGCCGTGCACGACGTCAACGAGCACATCGCCACCGGCAGTCAGGACTGCCGGTACTGCCCGGTGTGCCAGGTCATCCACGTCGTGCGGCAGACCAGCCCGGAGGTCCGGTCCCATCTCGCGGTGGCCGCCAGCTCGCTGATGCAGGCGGCCTCGGGCCTGCTCGCCACCCATGCCGACGGCCCCGCCAGCGCCTCATCGGTCGAGAAGATCGACCTGGACGGCGACGCCGACTGGGACGAGGAGCCGTGAGCTGGGCGGTCGGGGTCGACGTCGGCGGCACCAAGATCGCGGCGGGTCTCGTCGATGAGCACGGCCGGGTCCAGGCGCGGGAGCGCACCGAGTCTCCGGCCAAGCACCCGGCACAGATCGTGCGGACCATCGGCGGGCTCGTGCGGAGCCTCGCCGGCTCTGCTCCGGTGGAGGCGGTGGGTGTCTCCGCGGCCGGCTTCGTGGACAAGGCCCGGGCCACCGTCGTCTTCGCGCCCAACCTGGCCTGGCGCGACGAGCCCCTCAAGCGACTTCTGGAGCACGAGCTCGACCTCCCGGTCGTGGTGGAGAACGACGCCAACGCCGCCGCGTGGGGTGAGTTCACCTTCGGGGCGGGGGAGGACGTCGAGGATCTCTTGCTGCTGACCATCGGCACCGGTGTGGGCGGCGGGGTGGTCATCGACGGCGAGCTGGTGCGTGGCGGGTTCGGCATGGGCGGCGAGGTGGGCCACATCGCGATGGTCCCCGGCGGGGTCCGCTGCGGCTGCGGCAACCTGGGCTGCCTGGAGTCCTACGGGTCGGGCAGCGCCCTGGTCCGGGTCGCCCGGGAGCGAGCGGTCGCGGACCCGGGCCCGGCGGGCGACCTGGTGAAGCTGGCCGGGGGCGACCCGGCTGCCATCACCGGCCCCCTCATCACCCGGGCGGCCAGGGGCGGCGACGCCTTCGCGATCGCCCGGCTCACCGAGCTGGGGGACTGGCTGGGTCAGGGCGTGGCGACGCTCACCGCCGTCCTCGACCCGAACGTCGTGGTGATCGGTGGGGGTGTGAGCGAGGCGGGTGAGCTGCTGCTCGACCCGATCCGGTCCAGCTTCGAGCAGCATGTGACCGGACGCGGCCACCGCCCGATGCTCGAGGTGCGCCAGGCCCGGCTCGGCAACGCGGGTGGGCTGATCGGGGTGGCCGACCTGGCGAGACGGCGATGACCTCCCGCGCTGACCCCAGGCGCCGGCGGGAGTCCCCGTGATCCCGGCGATCGGCGTCGACATCGGGGGCACCAAGGTGCTGGCAGCAGCGGTCGACGGGACCGGCCGGGTTCTCGACACCGAGGCGACCGCCACCCCGACCGCCACCCCGGCCGCCACCCCGGCCGCCACCCCGGGCGCCACGCCGGGCGCCGGGTCCGGACCCGAGGGCGCCACCGCGGCCGAGGTGGAGGACGCGCTGGTCGACGTGGTCGGCCGGCTGCTGGCGGTCTACGGCCGCTGTCCGGTGGGCGTGGCGGCCGCCGGCTTCGTCGATCGGGACGCCCAACGGGTCCGGTTCGCTCCCCACCTCCCGTGGCGCGACGAGCCGCTCTCGCAGCGGCTCGGCGAACGGCTGGCCGGTCGCATCCACGGTGACGTGCTGATCGACAACGACGCCACGGCCGCCCTGTGGGCCGAGGCTCGCTTCGGCGTGGCGCGACAGGCACGCGACGCGGTGATGATCACCCTGGGCACGGGGATCGGCGGTGGCCTGCTCGTCCACGGTTCGCTGCACCGCGGCGCCAACGGCATGGCCGGGGAGTTCGGGCACATGCAGGTGGTTCCGGAGGGCCGGCCCTGCCAGTGCGGCCGACGCGGCTGCTGGGAGCAGTACTGCTCCGGGCGTGCGCTGACCCGCGCCGCGCGGGAGGCCGGGTCCGACCTGGTGGGTCCCGCGCTCACGACCGCGGCCCACCACGGGGACGAGGTCGCCATCGCCGCCTACAGCGAGGTCGGGCACTGGCTCGGCGTGGGGGTGGCCAACCTCGTGGCCGCCTTCGACCCCGAGCTGGTGGCGGTGGGCGGCGGGGTCTCGGCGGCCGCCGAGCTGCTCCTGGAGCCGGCCCGGAGCGCGCTGGGGCAGAGCCTGGTGGGCGCCGGGTTCCGCGACCTGCCCCGGCTCAGCGGGGCCGAGCTCGGCCCTCTGGCCGGGGTCGTCGGCATCGCCGACCTGGCCCGCACGGCGGGTCGGCTCAGGCGCGTCGGTAGGTGGGGACGAGCTCCATCGCGAGTTGCTCGAGGAAGAGCCCGACGTCGGTGACGATCCCCCGGGCCTGTGAGGAGCCCCGGTCTGCCAGCTTGGTGACCGTGGCGGGGTTGATGTCGACGCACACCAGTGGCACGGAGGCGGGCAGGATGTTGCCGGTCGCCACCGAGTGCAGCATGGTCGCCACCATCAGGCAGAACCCGGCGTCCCGGATCTGGGCGCGCATGGCTCGCTGACCCTCGATGACATCGGTGTAGACGTCGGGAAGCGGGCCGTCGTCGCGCACCGAGCCGACGAGCACGAAGTCCTTGTCGTGGGTGACCAGGGCATGCATGATGCCGCTGTTCAGCACGCCCTGCTCGACCGCGGCTCGGATGGACCCGGCCTTGCGGATCGTGTTGAGGGCGCGGATGTGGTGCTCGTGGCCGTGCTCGACCCCCTGCCCTCGGGCGAGGTCCACGCCGAGCGAGGTGCCGTAGAGCGCCGACTCGATGTCGTGGGTCGCCAGGGCGTTCCCGGCGAAGAGCACGTCGACGTACCCCGCCTCCACCAGGGCCACCATCGCGGGCGCGGCCCCGGTGTGGACCACGCCCGGCCCACCGACCCAGAGCACCTTCTTCCCCGCGGCTCGGGACTCCCGCATCCCGTCGGCGACCTGGCGTACCAGCACGGCCTGGGGCTTCTCGCTGGAGACGTCGGACTCCATGAACCCGAAGGCGCCTCCCTCGGCCTCCACGGCCGGGATGGTGACCTTGATCCCGGAGGCGCCGCAGACCACCTGCATGCCCGCCAGGACGTCTGCCATCGGCACGGTGCGCACGCTCGGGTCGGCACGGTCGCCCTCGACGACCAGGCCGCAGTCCATCTCCGGGTTCTGCACGTCCACCCAGCGTCCCTCGAGCCGCACCTGGGTCTCCAGGTTGGTGCTGGAGTAGAAACCGTCGGGAAACACGCCGTCCCGCTCGGCGAGGCCGAGCATTGCCTCACCGGGGTCGACCTGGTTGACCCCGTGGATCTGCAGACGCATCAGGATCCGTTGCAGGGTCTCCTCGAGGTGGGCGGTGACGCGGATCCGGGCGTACGACGGGTCGGCGGTGCCGTGCCCGATGTCGAACTCCTCGACCACGTAGTCGCCGCCGTACTCGTGGACGTCGGTGAGCACCTTGGACAGGGACGCGGTGTCGATCAGGTGCCCCCGGATCTCCACGATCTCGCTGTGTGTCACGTGCTCTCCCTTCCCTGATCGTGCGCCGGCTACAGGACCGCCCCGTCGTCGAAGTCGTCCTCGCCCCCGGGCCTCATCGAGGCCACGAGGAAGACGAACCCGCCGACGAACCAGACCATGAGCAGCAGCCCGAGCCACGAGGGCAGGACGAGGCCCAGCACGAGGGCCAGCAGCACGAACATCGGCACGCCGAAGAGCCCCAGCCACGCGAGCAGCCGTCGGGGCTCGGGACGCGGCAGCGGCGGGGGAGCGGGCGGGACGAAGTGCTCCTCCGGGTCCGGCGCCGGGTCCCGCGCCGGGTCCCGCGCGGGGTCCGCCGCGGGGTCTGGGCGCGGCCCGGGCCGCGGTGCTTCGTGGTCTGAGAGGGCAGGCCCCTCGTGGGTCTCGCCCAGCTCGGGGCGTTCGCCGTAGTTCTCCACGATCGAGCGCCAGACCGCGTCCTCGTCGGGGACGCCGCCCGGAGCGGGGTCCCCCTCGGGGTCGTGCGGGGTGGCCACGTCGCGCTCAGCCCCCGGACCCGTCCCCAGGGGCGGGGTCGGCGTGGTCGACCGGAAGGTCGAAGGAGGCGATGGACACAGGCGGGCTCCCGGGGCGACGGAGGTCTGGCAAGGGGCGCGGCAATGGTGTCACGCGTCCGGCTCGACGGGCTAGTGTCCGGAGTCGGGGCGGGCAGCCGACCGGCGCCCTGGAAACACTAGGGTTGCTCGTCGAGGAGGAGGTGACGGCCATGTTCTATTGGTTCTTGAAGTGGATCGCCCTCGGTCCGCTCCTGCGGGTCGTCTTCCGTCCGCGGGTCTCGGGTTCGGAGAACGTGCCGGAGGAGGGGCCGGCCATCCTGGCCAGCAACCACCTCTCCTACGCCGACTGGCTGTTCATGCCACTCACGCTGCCCCGCAGGGTGACCTTCGTGGCCAAGGCGGAGTACTTCAACACCCCGGGGATCAAGGGGTGGTTCCAGAAGAAGTTCTTCTCCGGTTCGGGGCAGGTTCCCATCGACCGCTCGGGCGCCTCGGCGGCCGAGGGGGCACTCAGCGCCGCCAACCGGGTGCTGTCCCAGGGGGAGCTGTTCGGGATCTACCCCGAGGGGACGCGGTCCCACGACGGCAAGCTCTACCGGGGCAAGACCGGCGTCGCGCGGCTGGCCCTGGAGACCGGGGTCCCGGTGATCCCGGTGGCGGTGGTGGGCACGGACGTGGTGGCCCCTCCCGGCAAGAAGTTCGGCAGCTTCACCCGGCCGATGGTGCGCTTCGGCCGCCCCCTCGACTTCTCGCGCTACGAGGGCCTGGAGAACGACCGCTACATCCTGCGCTCGATCACCGACGAGATCATGTACGAGATCATGCGCCTCTCCGGCCAGGAGTACGTCGACCAGTACTCCGCGGTGGCCAAGGAGGAGCAGAAGAAGGCCGACCGGGACCCTGGTCCGGGCGAGGCGACCGCCGGTCCGGACACGAGGGCCTCCTGACCCGTGGCGCCGTGACGATCCACCGCGAGCACCCGTTCCTGGACCCCGCCTCCGACCCGGTACGCCGGCTGCGCGGGCGCCTCGGGGGAGCCGTGACGCTCTGGACGAGCGGCGATCTCGACACCACCCGGGCGGGCCTGACCGTCTCCTCGCTGATGGTCGCCGGCGGCGAGCCGGGCCGGGTGACCGCGCTGCTCGACCCTGACTCCGACCTTCGCGAGGTCTTCGGTCGCACCGGCCGGGCCGTGGTGGCCCTCCTGCAGTGGGAGCACCGGGACCTGGCGGAGACCTTCGCCGGCCGGCTGCCCTCGCCCGGTGGTCCCTTCCGGACGGGCAGCTGGCGCCAGAGTGAGCACGGACCCCTCCTCGAGACCGTGCGGTCGTGGGCTGCCGTCGAGCTGGAGTCGGTGCAGGCGGTCGGATGGTCCGACCTGGTGGTCGCCCGGATCGTGGGGGTGGTGCTCGGCGAGGACGGCGAGGCCCTGGAGCACCGTCGCGGTCGCTATCGGCGCGGCGGCGGCTAGCACCCTGCTGCCCGTGGCGGTCACCTCCGAGGCGGTCGGGGCCGGCGCGCCTGCAGAGCGCCCCGCGCACGCCGCCGCTGCTCAACCGGGCAGCCGGCCGGACCGGCAGGCGCCGCGCGGGAAGAACCACCTGTTGGGTAGCGTTGTACCGCAAGAGACCGGAGAAGGAGCGCCACATGGGTCAGGGAACCTTGCTGTTCCGCGCATCGCTCGGTGACGTGCTGCGGGCCGAGCGGATGCGCCAGGGGGTGACCCTGCGCGAGCTCTCGTCGGCCGCCCGGGTCAGCCTGGGCTACATCTCCGAGATCGAGCGCGGTCAGAAGGAGGCGTCCTCCGAGCTGCTCTGCGCGCTGTGCGAGGCGCTCGACGTGCCGCTCTCCGGCGTGCTGCGTGAGGTCAGCGACCAGGTCGCCGACGAGGAGGTGGCCCTGGCCGCCGTCGCGGCTCCCGCCACCGGTGGGCAGGTCGTCGCCTCGGCCGCCTGAGGGCACCCCCTACGCCACTCCAGCCGCCTTCTCCAGGGCCCCGAGCTCATGGTCGAGGTGGGTGAGCAGCCGTTGCAGGTGCGGGACGCTGCGCCGGCAGCCGGTGAGCCCGAAGTCCATGTCCTCGGCGTAGCTGTTGCAGGTGATGTTCAGCGCCATCCCGTTGATCGGGATCGACAGCGGATAGGTGCCGGTCAGCCTGGCCCCGTTGAGGTACTGCACCGAGCGTGGTCCGGGCACGTTGCTGATGATCAGGTTGAACGGCGGCCGGATGATCCCGTGCAGGCGCAGCATCGGGGTGACGATGGAGGGCGCCATCCCCAGGGCGCTCATCGCCATGATCTGCAGCGGCGTCATCGAGCCCAGCGCCTCCTTGCCGGTCCTCATCGAGGTGTGGATCGCGGCCAGGCGGTCACCGGGGTCGTGCAGCTCGGTGCCGAGCTTGACCATCACCGCACCGACGGCGTTGCCGCCGTCGCCCGAGGCCGACTGTGACTGCTTCGCGTTCAGTCCGACCGGCACCATCGAGACGAGCCCCGACTCGGGGAGGGCGTCGTGCTCCAGCAGGTAGGTCCGGATGGCGCCGGAGCACATGGCCAGCACGACGTCGTTGAGGGTGGTGCCGCTGGCCTTGCCGATCGCCCGGAGCCGCTCGATGGGCCAGCCCTGCGCGGCGAAGCGGCGGGACCCCGTGATCGTGGTGTTGAACATCGTCCGCGGGGCGTAGAGCGAGAGCGCCGAGGTCTCGTTCTTCAGGCCGTGCTTGAGGGTCCTGACCAGGGCGGAGGGCATCCCTGCGGCGTCGGCGGTGATGCCGAGCGCGGTGCGCATCGCCTCCAGGGGTACGCCGGCCAGGCTCGACTCCGCCTCGGCGCGCGCCTTCTCGGTCTTCTTGCCCGGTCGCGCCGCCCACATCGCTGGCATGTCGCGCTTGTCCGGGTCCGTGGTCATCACGCTCTGCAGCAGCCGCATCGCCGAGATGCCGTCGACCAGCGAGTGGTGCATCTTGGTGTACAACGCCACCCGGCCATCACGCATGCCCTCGATGAGGTGCGCCTCCCACAGCGGTCGCTCGCGTGCCAGTCGGGTGCTGTGCAGCCGGGAGCAGAGGTCGAGCAGCTCGCGGACCCGTCCCGGTCTGGGCAGCGCGCTGTGCCGGAAGTGGTACTCCAGGTCGAAGTTCTGGTCCTGCGTCCAGGCCCACTGGCCGGCGGTGGTGATGCCGCGCGTGGGCCGCTTGAGGAACAGCGGCGCCATCTCCTCGACCTCGGACATCTGCTCGTAGATGCGACGGGTGTAGTCGCGGGGGGCACCTTCCGGCTTCTCGAAGAGCTGGAGGCCGCCCACGTGCATCGGCATCTGCCTGTTCTCGGCGTACAGGAATGCCGCCGAGGTCGGGTCGATCGGAACCGCCACGTCTGCGCCTTTCGGGGGTGGGTCTGGCCGGGGGAGCTGCTGGCCGATCCTCGCGCGTTTCACGCGGATTGAACAGCGCTGGCCCGGTGTGCGGCAGATCTGCGGTTCTGCTGCAGAAGATCCCCGAAAGGGACAAAATAGGGCAGAAGGTGCGGGGCTGCTTCGAGGTGGGGGTTGGGATGCTGGGTGTGGTGACCCGCAGGGGGCGCAAGAAGAAGCATGGCAAGAAGCACCGCCACGGCAAGCGGCACGTCCACCGGCACGGCAAGAAGCACCGGCACGGGAAGAAGCGGCACGGCAAGAGGCATGTCAAGCGGCACGTCAAGAAGACGACGCCGACGCCCAAGCCGGCCGCGCCGGCGACGTACGTCCCGCGCTCCTGGACCTACACGGCGGTGCCGTCGGCCTACGAGCTGCACGTGCTCAAGCGCCTGGGCACCGGCTACTCCACCGACACCCTCGCGGCGGTGCGACGTGCCGGCGGCATCGACGCCTGGATCGATCAGCAGCTCGAGCCGCAGTCGGTCGGCGAGTCCTCGATGGTGGCCAGCGTGGACAGCTGGTTCCCCGACCTGAGGCGGACGCCCGCGCAGAAGGCCGCCACCAACAGGAGCGGCTCCAAGTACGCCTGGCAGTACGGCCTGGACCTGCAGAACTGGAGCGTGCTGCGCCGGATCTACTCCCGTCGCTGCGTGCAGGAGACGATGGTCGACTTCTGGAGCAACCACCTGCACGTCTCCACCGCCGACGACAAGGCCTTCACCCACCGCTTCGGCTACGACGGGGTGATCCGAGAGCACGCGCTGGGCCGGTTCGAGGACCTGCTGCTGGCGGCCTCCACCCACCCGGCGATGCTGGTCTACCTCGACAACTGGCGATCGACGAAGAACGCGCCCAACGAGAACCAGGGGCGCGAGCTGCTGGAGCTGCACACGGTGGGCACGGACTCGGGCTACACCGAGGACATGGTCAAGGCGTCGGCGGTCCTGCTCTCGGGCTACACCCTCGACTGGGGCGGCAGCTACGAGCCGTTCTACAGCACGGCCAACCACACCACGGGCCCGGTGCAGGTGTTGGACTTCACCCACCCGAACAGCTCCTCCGACGGCCGCGCCGCCACGCAGGCCTACCTGCGCTACCTGGCCCACCACCCGGCCACGGCCCGCAACGTGGCCAACCGCCTTGCCATCCGGTTCGTCGGCGACGACCCCTCCGAGCAGCTCGTCTCGCACCTCGCCGGGGTGTTCCTGGACTCGGGCACGGACATCAAGGCCACCCTCAAGGCGCTGATCGCCCACCCGGAGTTCCGCGCCTCGGCCGGGGCGAAGGTCAGCACGCCCGTGGACGACATGGTCGCCACGATCCGGGCGCTGGGTGTGGTGGCTCACAAGCCGACCGGCGCCCCCTCGGAGTCCTTCGCCACAGCGATGAACTACCTGCACGGCGGGCTCCGCCTCTACAGCTGGCCACGCCCCGACGGCGCACCGGAGACCGACAGCGAGTGGACCTCCGCGGTGCGCATGCTGCGCTCGTTCCGGATGCACTGGCAGCTGGCCGGCGGCTACTACCCCAGGCGCGACGCGACCTACGCCTCGGCCGCCAGCTGGATCCCGAGGTCGCGGATCTACTTCGACCTCTACTTCGACCACCTCTCGCGCAGCCTGACCGGTCGCGGGGCGACTGCACGTTCCCTCGAGGCTGCCTGCGTCGCCACCGGGCTGACTCCCCGGACGATGATCACGCGCCAGCACGCCGTGGCCACGTGGTTGTTCCCCCACGTGGCCGCGGTGCTGCTCGACTCTCCCGAACACATGACCCGATGAGCTGGGGTGGACGATGACTGAGCCGACGTCCGACGCGCACCAGGGGTGCGCCGAGTTCGAGCGCGCAAGCCGGCTCAGCCGGCGCGGCTTCCTCCAGGGCATGGCGGCCACCACCGGTGCGGTGGTGGCCACCCAGGTCTTCGGCGACGCCTTGATGGAGGCCAGCTTCGGAGCCGCGGGCGGCAACGTGCTCGTGGTGGTCAGCTTCCGTGGCGGCATCGACGGTCTCGGGATGGTGGTGCCCCACGGAGATCCGGACTACTACCGCGCCCGTCCCTCGCTCGCGGTCAGCAAGTCCTCGGTGCTGGCGGGGGATGCCATGTTCGGGCTGCACCCGAAGATGGCGCCGTTGCTGCCGATGTGGAACGCCAAGAAGATGGCGGCGGTGCACGCGGTCGGGCTCGAGGTGCCCAACCGGTCGCACTTCAAGGCCATCGAGCTGATCGAGGACGCGCGCCCGGGCTCCCACGAGCGGCAGGGCTGGGTGAACCGGATGATCGGCACGGGCGGCATCGTCGGGCCCACCGAGGCAGTGCACCTGAGCTCGCCACTGACGCCGTCGATGCTCGCGGGTCCCGAGCCCACCTTGGCGACCGACAGCTTCAACAGCCTCCAGCTGCCCGGGCTCACCGCCAGCCGTGGCTGGCGCCGGTACTCCGCGGAGGCGCGCGTCTGGGGCGCCACCTCGGGCACCTTCGGTCAGGCCGCCCGGTCCGCCTTCCAGATCAGCAAGGGGCTCGCCACGCAGATGTCCAAGCCCTACACGCCGGCCAACAACGCGGCGTACCCCGACGACTGGCCCGGCAAGGGCCTGGGGGAGGCGCTGGCGAACGCGGCGAAGCTGGTCAAGACCAACGTGGGCACCTCGGTGATCAGCATCGACTTCGGCTCCTGGGACATGCACGCGGACTACGGCAACCAGTCGGGTGGCCAGATGCAGTCGATGGTGGGCGGCTTCGCCGCGGCCGTGGCGGCCTTCTTCAAGGACCTGGGCAGCTACGGCGACAGGGTGACGCTGGCGACGATCTCCGAGTTCGGCCGGCGGGTGGCCCAGAACGGCAACAAGGGCCTCGACCACGGGTGGGGCAACATGATGCTGGTCATGGGCGGGGGCGTGCGTGGAGGGCAGTACTACGGCACCTGGCCGGGACTGGCCGACGGCAAGCTCGTCGCGGGTGACCTTCAGGTCACCACCGACTACCGCAACGTCCTGGGCGAGGTCGTCGCCAGACGCTTCCCGGACCGGGCACTGGCCTCGGTCTTCCCGGGCCTGAGCTACGACCCGGTGGGACTGATGCTCTGACCTCCGGGACCCGGAGTCGTGCCGGTCCGGGGTATAGGTTCGCCACGGGACGACGTCGACCACCGGGAGGTCCCGTGACACCAGGCCTGAGCCACCCCGTCACGCACGAGCCCCAGGCCGGGCCGCGGCCCGGCCCCGGTGCCCGGCCCGAGGAGCACGACTACGTCGTGGTCGGAGCCGGCAGCGCCGGTGCCGTGCTGGCGGCGCGGCTCTCGGAGGACCCCGGTGTGCGGGTGCTGCTGCTCGAGGCCGGTCCCGAGGCCGAGGGCGACGAGATCTCCGTGCCGGCGGCCTTCCCCCAGCTGTTCAAGACCCGCTGGGACTGGAACTACACCACCACCGAGCAGAAGCAGCTCCACGGCCGGCGTGCCTACTGGCCCCGGATGAAGGCCCTGGGTGGCTGCTCGTCGATGAACGCGATGATCTACATCCGGGGGAACGCCGCGGACTACGACGCCTGGCGCGACGAGCACGGCGCGACCGGCTGGGGGTACGACGACGTGCTGCCGTACTTCGTCAGGGCCGAGGGCAACGCACGGCTCGCGGGTCCGTGGCACGGTCAGGAGGGGCCGCTGCACGTCGAGGACCGTCGCTACACCCACGAGCTGACCGACCTGTGGATCGAGAGCGCCGTGAGCGCCGGGATGAAGCCCACCGACGACTTCAACGGAGCCGAGCAGGAGGGCGCCGGCCGCTACCAGGTGACCTGTCGCGCCGGACGTCGCTGGTCGGTGGACGACGGCTATCTCGCCCCCGCGCGTGGGCGGACGAACCTCGACGTCGAGACCGGGGCCCTCGCCACCAGGATCCTCCTCGAGGGTGATCGCGCCGCGGGCGTGGTGTACCGCGCCGGTGGGCGTGAGGTCACGGCCCGGGCCACGCGGGAGGTGCTGCTGTGCGGTGGCGCGGTCAACAGTCCGCAGCTGTTGATGCTCTCCGGCGTCGGGCCCGGCACGCACCTGCGTGAGCACGGGATCGACGTCCGTGCCGACCTCCCGGGGGTCGGCCAGCACCTGCAGGACCACCCTGCCGTGCCGATGCTCTGGTCCACGCGGGGGACCACCGACCTGGCCGAGTTCGCCAACGTGCGCAACCTGCTGCGGTGGAAGGCCCGGGGCACTGGGCCGCTGAGCTCCAACGTGGGAGAGGGCGGTGGGTTCCTGCGGACCCGGACGGACCTCACGGCGCCGGACGTGCAGTACCACGTCGCACCCGCCGGCTTCTACGACAACGGGCTGCACGAGCCGACCCGGCGGATGTTCACGGCGGCACCCACGCTGGTCTCCGTGCGGAGCCGTGGGGCGGTGCGGCTGCGGTCCGCCGACCCGGCCTGGCACCCCGAGATCGATGCCGGCTACTTCGACGACGGCGCCGACCTCGACGCGATGCTCGCCGGGATGAAGCGGTTGTGGGAGATCTGCTCCCAGGGCCCCCTGGCGCGACACCTCGACGAGCCCTGGAGGCTGCCCCGGGACCCGAGCGACGAGGACTTCCTCGAGCACGTGCGCAGCCAGGCGCAGACGCTCTACCACCCCGTCGCCACCTGCGCCATGGGGACCGGGGAGGACGCCGTGGTGGACCCACGGCTGCGAGTGCGCGGGGTGCAGGGACTGCGCGTCGTGGACGCCTCGGTCATGCCCGCCGTGCCGCGCGGCAACACCAACGCGCCCACCGTGATGATCGCCGAGAAGGCCGCCGACCTGATCAGGAGTGACCGATGAACCCCACTGAGACAGCAACCGGGACAGCAACCGGGACAGCAACCGGGACCGCAACCGGGGCAACCGAGACCGCAACCGGGGACCGGGAGACCTTCGACTCGCTCAGCCCGCGCACCGGCGACGTGGTGGGCACCTACCCGGTGCACACCACGCAGGAGGTCGACGCCGTCGTCGCCCGGGCGCGCGAGGCCGCTGCCTGGTGGTCCTCGCTCTCCCACGCCGAGCGAGCCGAGCGGCTGCACGCCTGGAAGGGCGTGGTGACGCGCCGGATCGCCCAGCTGGCCGACGTGGTCCACCGCGAGACCGGCAAGCCGCACAGCGACGCGACGCTCGAGGCCGCCCTCGCCGTCGACCACATCGCCTGGGTGGCCAAGCACGCCGGAAAGGTCCTCCGGCGTCGCCGCCGCTCCCCGGGACTGCTGATGGCCAACATCAGCGCCACCGTGGAGTACCTCCCGCTCGGGGTGGTGGGCGTCATCGGTCCCTGGAACTACCCGGTCTTCACCCCGCTGGGCTCCATCGCCTACGCCCTCGGGGCCGGAAACGCCGTGGTCTTCAAGCCCAGCGAGCTGACACCGGGCGTGGGTCAGTGGCTGGCCGCGTCCTTCGCGGAGGTCGTGCCCGAGCATCCGGTCTTCCAGGTGGTCACCGGGCTGGGGGAGACCGGCGCCGCCCTGTGCCGGTCGGGGGTGGACAAGCTGGCCTTCACCGGCTCCACGGCGACCGGGAAGAAGGTGATGGCGGCGTGCGCGGAGACGCTCACTCCGGTGCTCATCGAGGCCGGCGGCAAGGACGCGCTGCTCGTGGACGCCGACGCCGACGTGGCGGCTGCGGCCGACGCCGCCTTGTGGGGCGCCTGTTCCAACGCCGGCCAGACCTGCATCGGTGTGGAGCGGGTCTACGTCCACGACGCGGTCTACGACGCCTTCCTCGACCAGCTGCTGGTCAAGGCGCGCGACCTGCGCGCCGACGATGCCCCGGAGAGCAGGATCGGGCCGATCACGATGCCCGCCCAGCTGGGGGTCATCCGGGCGCACGTCGACGACGCGCTCGCCCGGGGCGGACGCGCGGTCCTCGGAGGTGCCGAGGCCGTCGGGGAGCGCTACGTGCAGCCGACGGTCCTCCTCGACGTGCCCGAGGACTCCGCGGCGATCCAGGAGGAGACGTTCGGCCCGACGGTCACGGTGACCCGGGTGCCGGACATGGACGAGGCGGTACGCCGCGCCAACGGCACCCGCTACGGCCTCGGGTCGACGGTCTTCGCCGGCGAGCGCGCGATGGACCTCGCCTCGCGGATCCGCTCCGGGATGACCGCGATCAACTCGGTGATCTCCTTCGCCGCAGTGCCCTCGCTTCCCTTCGGCGGCGTGGGCGACTCGGGGTTCGGACGGATCCACGGCGCCGATGGGCTCAAGGAGTTCACCTACGCCAAGGCCATCGCCCGGCAACGCTTCAAGCCGGCCATCGCGCTGACCACGTTCGACCGCACTGCGAAGAGCGACAACCAGCTGACCCAGGTCCTCACGATGCTGCACGGCCGTGGATCCACGATCGAGAAGTAGCAGTGCCCGCGCCCACCTGACCCGCTACGGAGCCGCGGCGGCTCCCCACCTCGAGACGGCCATGTCCCGCGGCCGGATCTCGCTGCGGCAGCGACGCGCCCGCGTGCGTGCCAAGGGCTGGCAGGTGGGGCAGTGCGCGCTCGCCGCCGGTGTCGCGTGGACGCTGGCGAGTGAGGTCTTCCACCACCCCACGCCGTTCTTCGCTCCCATCGCTGCCGTGGTGAGTCTGGGGACCTCCTACGGCCAGCGCCTGCGCCGCGTGGTCGAGGTGACCCTCGGGGTGGCCATCGGGGTCTTTCTGGGCGACCTGTTCACGCACTGGCTCGGATCGGGTGGTTGGCAGGTCGCCGTGATCGTCTCCCTGGCGATGACCACCGCGCTGCTGCTGGGCCAGAGCCAGCTGTTCGTCAACCAGGCGGCAGTGCAGGCGATCGTGGTGAGCACTCTCGTGCCCAGCCCGGGGGAGGCCTTCATCCGGTGGACCGATGCGTTGATCGGTGGAGCGGTGGCGCTGCTCGCCGCGGCCGTGGTCCCTCGCGCCCCGCTGCGGCGTCCCCGCGAGCAGGCAGCCGTGGTCGTGCGCAAGATCTCCACCCTGACCCGTGCCGCGGCCGAGAGCATCCTGGACGGCGACGCGGACCGGGCGATGCTGGTGCTCCGGGACGCGCGCTCCACCGACGACCTGGTCTCGGAGCTGCGCGCGGCTGCCGACGAGGGTCTCTCGGTGGTCCGCTCCTCCCCGTTCCGGCGCCGGCACCGGGGCCGGGTGCGCGCGATGGCCGAGCTGGTCGAGCCGCTGGACTTCGCGCTGCGCAACACCCGGGTGCTGGTCCGCCGGGTGGCGGTGGCCTGCTACCGGCGCGAGCACATCCCCCCGGCGTACGCCAGCTTGCTCGACGACCTGGCGGAGGCGACCGACGCCATCGCCGCCGAGCTCTCGGAGGGGCGTGCTGCCACCGCGGTCCGCGCCCGGCTCGTGGCCCTCGGGCGCGCCACCTCCGAGGCCGGGCGCTCCCGCGAGCTGTCCGCCGAGGTCGTGCTCGCGCAGGTCCGCTCGCTGATCGCCGACCTGCTGGCCGTCTCGGGGATGGACCCGCTCACCGCGACCGACCAGATCCCGCCGCTCGCGCAGTAGCGGCGCTCACAGCTCGCCGACCACGGAGTCCACCACGGCCACCAGGTCGCCACCGGTGCGCTCGGCCACGGCGCGCTGCCTCTGGTAGGACGCCCCGTGCCGCAAGATGTCCTCCACGAGGGCGAGGTCGGCCAGGCAGCCCAGCCGATCGGCCACCGGCACCAGGTGCTCGACCAGCTCGTGCAGGTCCTCCTGCAGGAGCCGCTCGTTGGAGTGCTCGTCGAGGATGACCCAGGCGTCCAGCCCGTAACGCGCCGAGCGCCACTTGTTCTCCTGCACGTGCCACGGCGGCATGGTCGGCAGCGACTCGCCCCGGTCGAGCCGGTCGGCGAGGTCGACGACCAGGCAGTGGGTCAGGGCCACCAGGGCCCGCATCTCGGCGAGCGTGGAGACCCCGTCGCACACGCGCACCTCCACCGTGCCGAGGCGGGGTGCGGGTCGGACGTCCCACCGGATCTCGTCCAGCTCCTCGATGACCCCGGTGGCGAACAGGTCGTGCGCATAGGACTCGAAGTCGTGCCAGGAGCCGAACTGGAAGGGCAGCCCCGCGGTGGGCAGCTGCTGGAACATCATCGCCCGGTTGCTGGCGTAGCCGGTGTCGGTGCCGGCCCAGATCGGGGAGGACGCCGAGAGAGCCTGCAGGTGGGGGTACCACTTCAGCAGCGCGGAGACGATCGGCATCGCGTGCTCGCGACGCACGCCGACGTGGACGTGGACTCCCCAGATGAGCATCTGCCGGCCCCACCACTGCGTCCGGGCGATCATCTCCTCGTAACGGTGCCCGGGGGTGAGCAGCTGGTGGGACCACTCGGCGAAGGGGTGCGTGCCGGCGGAGTAGAGGTCGACGCCCAGCTGGTCCGCGCACGGACGGACCAGGTCCACCATCTCCGCGAGCTCGGCGAGGGCCTCCTCGGTGGTGCGGCAGACGCCGGTGGTCAGCTCGACGGTGTTGCGCAGCAGCTCCTGGTGGATCCGCGGCTGCTCCCCGTGCTGTGCGGAGACCAGGTCGAAGAGCTCGGAGGCGGCGTTGACCAGGTCGCGCGAGTGCTTGTCCACCAGCGCGAACTCCCACTCGACCCCCAGGGTGGGTGCGGCGGAGTCCGCGAAGTCGATGGCCACGCGCTCATCGTTCCACGAGCACCGGTGAGCGCCTCTCGGCAGCATCCCGGCGGTCGGCGGCCCCTGCTCAGGGAGCCGGGCTCGCGCTGGGGCTGGACCCGGACGTGGACCCCGAAGTGGACCCGGAACTGGACCCGGAACTGGACCCGGAACTGGGGCTGGGTCTCGCGCTGGGGCTCGCGCTGGAACCCACCAGCGACATCGCGCGGGCGAAGGAGCCGTCGGCGTTGCGGTAGCCGTCCTTGCCGATCACGTAGACCACCAGCCCACGGGCGGAGCGCTCGACCTGCAGGGTGACGTGCTGGTCGACCAGCCCGGCGAACTCCTCGGCGTTGCTGCGCACGGTGCCGTCGGCGTCGAAGTCGGCGTCGGCGCGATGGGCCAACACCTCGGCCGGGCCGAGATCCAGAGGCGTGCTCCCCAGGCAGAAGCCGGTGCCGCAGGCCGTCCAGGTGCCGTCCAGGGTGACCAGCTGGGGCCCGGCCGGGGTCGGCGCGGGCTTCGGACTGGCCGGGGCCTTGGGCGTGCTGGTCGAGGGCGTCGAGGTGCCGCCCTTGGTGACGCCACCGGTGGCGCTGGGCGCCTTCTGGGGGTGCCGGTGGCCTGCCGGGGCCCGGGGCGGCCGCTGCGCGGTGTGCCTGCGGACCCGGTGCGCCGACCCGGAACGAGACGGCGGTGGCGGCGGGGAGGGCAGCGCGAACACGCCGCTCTGGTAGCCGGCCTGGAAGGACAGCACGAGCTGGACGTAGTAGTCGGAGTGGTTGTAGCGGAACGCCGCGCGGGCCATGCCCGCCGGGTCCGCCAGGCTCCCGCCGGCGCCGCACAGGTAGACCGCGGCCCCCAGGGCGCTGTCGTCGATGTCGTCGGGGTTGCGCACGCCGTCGCCGTCGCCGTCGCGGGCCACCGCGTGCCAGGTCTGGGGAAGGAACTGCATCTGGCCCACCGCGCGGTCCCACACGGTGTCGTGGTCCAGCACGCCGTTGTCACTGTCGGCGATCGCCGCGAAGTCGCCGGCTCCGTCGAGGCGCGGGCCGCGGATCTCCGGCCGGGAGACGCCGTCGGCGCCGAGCTGGGCCCCGCCGAAGCGACCATGGTTGGACTCCACCCGGCCGATCGCGGCCAGCATCGTCCAGGAGATCTGACACCCGGGGTCGGTCGTGGCCATCACCTTCGCCGCGTGGTGGTAGGCGCGCAGGGCGGCTTGGGGGACGTCGTTGCCACCCGTGGAGCTGATCTGGAAGAACTCGTCGTCGCTGCGGGTGCCGCGGGACCCGGGGTGCCGATCGGCGACCAGCACGGTTCCGGGGACCACCTGCTGCAGCGCGGTCAGCTGCCAGTAGAAGCCCAGCGGGGTGAGCATGTGCGCGGAGTCGGCGGCCGAGCCGCGAGCGGTGCCGCCGGCGGCCACCGGCAGGGCCCCCGTGGCGGCCGCGAGGCGGGCGGACATGGGGCGCACCGGCGTCGTCGTGGCGTGGGCCAGCGGGCCGGCGGTGACGGCGAGGAGGAGTGGGCAGACCAGCACCCAGACGTGCTTCATGCGTGGGACCTTCGAGCGAGAGGAGCGAGGTGGAGCGGGCTGGCTCAAGCCTAGGTACTGCGGAGGCGATCTCTCCCAATAAAGCCGTAATTGGCACCAAAGTAGGGTTCTTCGCCCAGAACCGGACTAGACAACCAGGGCGGTGCGGTCACCCCGCCCGCAGCAGGTCCAGCCAGCGGCGATGGGTGCCGTCGTACGGCGGGTGCCGCTCGGTCACCGCGGTGTGGACCTGCTGGCAGCTCGCGACGGCGCGCTCGACCAGGTCGTCGGGGTAGCCGAGCGCGAGGCGGTGGGCGGCGAACTCGTCCTCGTCGTCGACCCAGACGCGGCCCGTCGTGCCCTGGATGACGTCGAGGTCGAGGTCGACGGCGCGGACCAGGGCATCGTCGTGCCAGACCGCCGGGGTGGCGATGTCGACGTAGGTGTCGAACGGGCGCCGGACGTCGTCGCCGTAGAAGGTGCCCAGCCACCAGTCCTCGTGCGGCACCAGCGTCACGTGGTCGGCGACCGCATGGAAGGCGCGCACCGGGCTGGCCAGCAAGGTGCCCGCCGTGATGCCGATCCAGGTGCCGTGGGAGTCGGTGCCGAGGCGGACACCGTCGAACTCCCAGTGCGGGGCGTCGGGCCACTTGCGGCACTCCACCCGGACGGGGCGCAGGGTCCGGTCGGGCATGCCGCGAGGATACGTTGGGGCGCGTGCCCGATCCTGTCGCCCCGACCTACGACGACATCCGTGCCGCCGCCGCTCTCGTCGCCCCCTGGGTGCGCCGCACGCCCGTCCTCGACGTGGAGGTCGCCGGCCGCACCGTCACCCTCAAGCTCGAGCTGCTCCAGCACTCCGGCTCCTTCAAGGTGCGCGGTGCCTTCGCCACCGTGCTGTCGGCTGCCGCCAGACCGCGGACACTGGTCGCCGCGTCGGGCGGCAACCACGGACTGGCCGTCGCGCATGTCGGCCGCCGGCTCGGGGTGCCGACGCGGATCTTCGTGCCGGAGACGGCGCCGGCAGTGAAGGTCGACGCCGTGGCGGCGCTCGGTGCGGAGGTGGACCGGGTCGGGTCGCGCTATGCCGAGGCGCTGCTCGCGAGCCGCGCGGCCGCCGAGCAACCCGGAGCACTCGCCCTGCACGCCTACGACGCGTTCGGCACCGTCGCGGGTCAGGGCACCCTCGGGGTGGAGATCGGCGAGCAGATCCCGGACGTCGACACCGTCCTGGTGGCGGTCGGGGGTGGTGGGCTGTTCGCGGGACTCACCCGGGGCCTCGACGGCGTACGCCCCGGCGCGCAGGTGGTCGCCGTCGAGCCCGAGGCGTGCGCCACGCTGCACGGGGCACGCGAGGCCGGGCGGCCGGTCGACGTGCCGGTCGGCGGGCTGGCCGCGGACGCCCTGGGGGCCTCGAGACTGGGCTCGATCGCCTTCGCGACGATGAACCGGTACGGCAGCCGGTCGCTGCTCGTCGACGACGAGGCCATCCGCGAGGCTCGCCGCTGGCTCTGGCGCGAGACACGTCTCGCCGCCGAGCCGGCCGGGGCCACCGCCCTCGCGGCCCTGCGCACCGGGGCCTACGAGCCGGCGGTCGGCGAGCGGGTGTGCGTCGTCGTCTGCGGCGGCAACGCCGACCCGTCGGGGCTCTGACGACGGGCCGCTGACTGGCCGACGCCGGTGGCCGCAGCCCGAGGACGACCGAGGGTGGGTCCTCCAGGCCGGTTCGCGGGGGCGTGGGTGGGTGCGTCGGTCGGTGTGCTCGAACCGCGCGGTCCCTCAGTCCTCGCGGCGGAGTGCCTCGGGGTGGCAGGCGGCCAGCGGGGCGCCGTCGCAGCACGGCTCGATGTAGCGGCACCGGGGACACCGGTTGTGCGCCTGCTCGGCGTACATCTGCTCGCCGCAGTAGGGACAGGGGAGGTCGAGGGCCATCCGCCCATCCTGCCAACCGCGGCGAGGAGGACCTACGACATCCGCGGGGCTCAGCGCTTCCTGGCCGGCATGGTCCGGGGTGCGAGCCGGGCCACGATGTCCTGGTAGCGCGACCCGGTGAGCTTGGCGAAGTGGTGCATCGCGTGGGCGTCGACGCCGACCAGCACGCGCGCCTTCTCGGCCAGCGCGCCCGTGAGGATGATCCGGGCCGCCTTCTCGGGGCTCATCCGCGCAAGCTTGTCCTCGAAGAACGAGTCGATGGCGGCGGCGTCCTGGCTGCTGGTCTTGCGACCGTGCCGGGCGATGCCGGTCTTGATGCCGCCCGGGTGCACGCAGGTGACGGCGACGGGATGGCCGTTGACCAGCATCTCCTCGCGCAGGGCCTCGGTGAAGCCGCGCACGGCGTACTTCGTGGCGTTGTACGCCGTCTGGCCGGGCATGCTGACCAGGCCGAACAGGCTGGAGATGTTGACCAGGTGGCCCTCGCCGGAGGCGATCAGGTGCGGCAGGAACTCCTTGGTGCCGTTGACCACGCCCAGGAAGTTCACACCGACGATCCAGTCGAAGTCCTCGTAGGACATCTCCTCGAAGTCGCCGGTGACGGTCACCCCGGCGTTGTTGATCACCATGTTGACCCGGCCGAACTGGTCGGCGACCGCCTTGGCCAGCCCCGCCACGGCGGTGCGGTCGGCCACGTCGACGACGTCGCTGCGCAGCTCGCGGACCCCCGCGGCCTTCAGCAGCTCGACGGTCTCCGCCAGGGCGTCCCCGTTCCAGTCCGAGATCGCCAGCAGGGCACCCTGCCGGGCGGCCAGGAGGGCCATCTCCCGACCCATGCCGGAGCCTGCCCCGGTGATGGCGACGACCTTGTCCTCGAGGGTCTTCGTGCGCGACGGGCTCATGCAGCGTGCTCCTTGCGGGTCGGAGTGCCGTCGCGGTAGGTCGCGACGTACTGGTCGGGATCGAAGCTGCGCAGCAGCTCGCGGAACTTGAAGGTGGTGCGTGGCCACAGCGTGGTGTTGCGACCATGGGAGTCGAGGTACCAGCTCGCACAGCCGCCGGTGTTCCAGACCGTGCGCTTCATCCGGCGTTGCACGTCGGCGTTCCAGGCGTCCTGCGCCTCCTGGGTCACCTCGAGGCTGGCGATGCCACGCTCGCCCATCTGCTGCAGGGCGGAGCGGATGTAGGCGATCTGGCTCTCGATGATGAACACCATCGAGGAGTGCCCGAGCCCGGTGTTCGGTCCGACGATCTGGAACAGGTTGGGGAACCCCGCGATCGTGGTGCCCTTGTACGCCGCCATCCCGCCCTCGCGCCAGGAGTCGGCCAGGGTGCGCCCCCCGAGGCCCTTGATGTGCTCGGCGATCGGCTGCTCGGTGGTGTAGAAGCCGGTCGCCACGACGATCACGTCGACGGGGTGCTCCGCGCCGTCCGCGGTGACGATGCCCGCGGGGGTGATCGCGCGGATGCCGTCGGTGACCAGGTCGACGTGCTCGGAGTCGAGCGTGGGGTAGTAGTCGTTGGAGATCAAGATGCGCTTGCAGCCGATCTGGAAGTCCGGCGTGACGGCACGGCGCAGCTCGGGGTCGCTGATCCCGCGCTCGATGTTCTGCAGGGCCAGCCGCTTGGCCGGTGCCGCCAGCCGGGGGTCGACGGTGAAGCCGGGCACGAAGCACTCGCGACCCCAGTAGATGGCGGTGCGGTAGGCCCGCTGCACGAAGGGGAGGTGGCGGAAGGCGAAGCGCTCGATCGCCCGGTAGGGACGGTCGCCGCGGGGCATCACCCAGGGAGCGGTGCGCTGGTAGACCTCGAGGTGGGCGGCCTGGCGGGCGACCTCGGGCACGATCTGGATCGCCGAGGCCCCGGTGCCGATGACTGCGACCCGCTTGCCGGCGAGGTCGTAGTCGTGGTTCCACCGGGCCGAGTGGAAGATCTCCCCGGCGAAGGAGTCGATGCCCTCGATGTCGGGGAGCCGGGGCTCGGACAGGCCACCGGAGCCGGTGACGAGGACGTCGGCGACGACCTCGCCGTGGTCGGTGGACACGAACCAGGCCTGCTCGCCCTCGTCCCAGGCGGCGCCCTCCACCGTGACGCCGAAGCGGAACCGGTCGAGCACCCCCGACTCGCGAGCGACCCGCTCCAGGTAGGCCTGGATCTCCGGCTGGGGCGAGAAGGAGCGCGACCAGTCCGGGTTGGGCGCGAAGCTGAACGAGTACAGCTGGCTGGGCACGTCACAGGCGGCGCCGGGATAGGTGTTGTCGCGCCAGGTGCCGCCGACCGAGCGGCCCTTGTCGACGACGAGGAAGTCCCCGAACCCGTGCTCGTCGAGCTTGATGGCGGTGCCGAGGCCGGCGAACCCGGCGCCGACGACGAGCACCCGGACGCGCTCGGGCAGGGGGGTCGTGTCCGTCGTGGAGGTCATGCGAACCACCCTGCCAACGTACTGAACGCTCGTCAATAGCGTTGTTGACGCCGGTTCAGTAACATGGGCCACATGTCCACGACCCGAGTTCGGATGAGTCCGGACAGCCGGCGCGAACAGCTCATCGAGCTCGGCGTACGTCTGCTGGCCACCCGCTCGCTGGAGGACCTGTCCATCGAGACGCTGGCCGAGGAGGCCGGCATCTCACGTGGGCTGCTGTACCACTACTTCGGGGGCAAGCAGGAGTTCCACACCGCCGTGGTGCGCCGGGCGGCCGACGACCTGTTCGCGGTGACGGCACCCGACGGGGAGGGCGGGCCGCTGGAGCAGCTGGAGGGCTCCCTCGCGCGCTACGTCGACTACGTCGTGGAGAACTACGAGGGCTACGTCTCCCTGGTGCGGGGCGCGGCCGGCGGCCACGAGGGTCTGCGCGAGATCTACGAGGAGTCCCGGGAGGCGCTCACCGGGCGGCTGTTCACCGGGCCGGTCGCCGAGGAGGCCGCGCAGCTCGGGCTCGTCGACACGCCCGCGGTGCGCCTGGTGGTGCGCGGCTGGGCTGCGATGACCGAGGAGGTGGTGCTGGACTGGGCGCGCGAGGACCAGGGCATCACCCGCGAGGAGCTGCTGGTCATCCTCTCCGCGTCCTTGCCGGCGATCCTGGCCCCGCTGCGGGCCGGGTGAGATCGACCCTCGCGACCCCAGTCGCGCCCCGGACCGGCCCGGCTCGGCTCGCTCGCCGACCGGCCACCGCGAACACCCAGATCCGCATCGCGACGAAGCGCAGCACGGTCACCGCGAGGTTGGCCGTCGTGAGCACCACGACCTCGAGCACCCGGCTCGGTGTCGACAGGGCGTGCAGCAGCCAGAGCGAGCCCGAGGTGACCCCGAGCCCGACGCCGAACAGCGCCAGCCCCTGCAGCTGGTGGCGTACGACGTCGCGGGGACCACGCACCCCGAAGGTGAACCGGCGGTTGGCCGCCGTGTTCGCCAGGGCCGTCAGCAGCAGGGCGGCGAAGTTGGCCCACCAGGCCGAGAGCCCCGGGCGCAGGGCCAGGTAGAGCACCGCGTAGGCCACCGTCGAGCCCAGGCCGACGACCAGGAACATGCCGACCTGCAGCCCCAGGCGTCCCCGTCCGGCCTCGGCGCTGGAGCGCCCCAGCCGCTCGCCGACCTCGCGCAGGGGCAGCGCGCCTCTCACCAGCGAGCGCCCCAGCCGAACCATCCCGCGCAGGTCCTCCAGCGCGGTCCGCGCGACCTCGACACTGCTGTCGGGGTCGTCCACCCAGTCCACCGGCACCTCGTGGATGCGCAGACCGGCTCGCTCGGCGACCACGAGCAGCTCGGTGTCGAAGAACCACGCGTCGTCCTCGACCAGCGGCAGCAGCTCTCGTGCGGCGTCGCGCCGGATGGCCTTGAAGCCGCACTGGGCGTCGCTGAACCGGGCACGCAGGGTGCTGCGCAGCAGCAGGTTGTAGCCGCGGGAGATCAGCTCCCGCCTGGCGCCGCGCTGCACCCGGGAGGTGGGAGCGAGGCGCGAGCCGATGGCCAGGTCGGAGTGCCCGCTGACCAGCGGTGCCACCAGGGGCAGCAACGCGGCCAGGTCGGTGGAGAGGTCGACGTCCATGTAGACCAGCACCTGGCTGGGCGAGGCACTCCAGACCCGTTTGAGCGCCCGGCCCCGACCCTTCTCGGCCAGGTGCACCACCTCGACCTCCCGATGCGCGTGGCCCAGTCGACGGGCGACGAGGGCCGTCTCGTCGGTGCTGGCGTTGTCGGCCACGGTCAGGCGGAAGGACCAGGGCAGCGCACGCAGGTGGTCGAGCACGCGTCGCACGGACGCGGCCAGCTGGGCCTCCTCGTTGTAGACCGGGATGACCACCTCCAGCACGGGCGAGCTCGTGCCTCCGCCCCGGCGGCCGGCCGGCGGCTCCACGGGCTGCACCAGGGCGCTCACTGGATCCCGCCGGAGAGGTCGTAGAGCGTGACGCCGTCCACCGTGGTCGCGGTGAACGTCTCCTGCACCCAGGTGCTGATCGCGCTGCTCACCGCTCCACCGGGGCCGCCCCCACGGCCCCCGGCCGCACCGCCGTCGATGAACCAGTGCACCTGACCGGCCGCGACGTAGTGCTGGAACTGCGCCAGCGTCGGACTGGGGTCGCTGCCGTTGAAGCCCCCGATGGCCATCACCGGCTGCCGGCTGGCCAGCTGGTAGCCGGAGGCGTTGTTGGCGCCCACCGTGGCCGCGGTCCAGGTGTAGGCGTCCGCATCGGTCTGCAGCAGGGCCGTGAGCTGCGCACCCGCCGTGCTGCCGTTGAGCAGTCCCCCCATGCCGCCGCGGCCACCAGGGCTCTGGGCGCCGGGTCCTCCGGCGCCACCGGGGGGCGTCCCCGGCCGACCACCCGGAGCGCCGCCGGGACCACCCCGACCACCGGCCGAGGAGGGGCCCGCGCTCGGGAGCGACCCCGTGTGCGGCGTGCCCGCCGTGCTCACGGCGTACGCCGCGGGCCCGGCCAGCGTGGCCAGCAGGGCAGCCGCCCCGACCGCGACGGCGATCCGGCGCGGCAGGTGCCCGGCCCCGGCGAGGGCCAGTGCCGCGACGAGCCCCACGAGCACGACCATCCACTTCAGCCACGGCACGAACCCGTCGGCCCGGTCGAGGAGGTGCCACGCCAGCACCGAGGTCAGCGCCGTGGTGAACGACAGCACGCCGGCGGCGGCGTAGGAGGCCCGGTGCTGCCACGCCGCCCAGGCGCCGGTCCCGACGAGGGCGGCGATGGCGGGCGCGAGGGCCACGGTGTAGTAGGCGTGGAAGATGCCGCCCATGAAGCTGAACGTGAGCGTTGTCACCAGCAGCCAGCCCAGCCACAGCGTCAGCGCGGCCGGGACCCGGCCGTGGCGGCGCGCGAACCAGAGCCCGGCGAGGCCGAGGACCAGCGCAGCGGGGAGCAGCCAGGCGATCTGGCCGCCGATCTCGGTGTTGAACAGGCGGAACAGGCCAGTCGCGCCCCACCTGCCGGTGCCCCCACCGGCACCGCCACCGCCCACCGATCCGGTCTCGTCACCGTTGAGCCGGCCGAGACCGTTGTAGCCGAGGGTGAGCTCGAGGACGGAGTTGTGCTGCGACCCGCCGATGTAGGGGCGGCTCGAGGCCGGCCACAGCTCGACGATGGCGACCCACCAGCCACCGGCGACCAGCATCGTGGCGAAGGCGAGGAGCAGGTGGCCCACCCGGCTGCCCCAGGAGGTCTTCGCGAAGAGCAGGTAGGCCAGGGCGAGGGCAGGGAGGACGAGGAAGGCCTGCAGCATCTTGGTGAGGAAGGCCAGACCGACCAGAGCACCGCCCAGGACGAGCCAGCGGGCGGGGTGCGTGCCACGGCCGGTCTCGGAGGCGACCCGCGTCTCCTCGATGCCGCGCAGCGTCGCGGCGGCCGCGCCCACCATGAGCAGGGTGAGCAGGGCGTCGGGGTTGTTGAACCGGAACATCAGCACCGCGACCGGCATCAGGGCCAGCACGCCGCCCGCGAGCAGGCCCGCGGCCGGCGAGCCCGTCGTACGCCGCACGACCCGGTGCAGCAGCGCGACGGTGGCGACGCCCATGAGTGCCTGGGGCGCCAGGATGCTCCAGCTGGACAGGCCGAAGACGCGCACGGAGAGGGCCATCGGCCAGAGCGCGAGCGGCGTCTTGTCGACCGTGATCGAGCTGGCGGCGTCGCTGGAGCCGAAGAAGAACGCCTTCCACGACTCCGACCCGGCCTGGACGGCCGCGGAGTAGAAGGAGTTCGCCCAGCCGCTGGCGCCCAGGCCCCACAGATAGAGCACCCCGGTGGCCAGCAGCAGCGCGAGCAGCGCGGGTCGCGACCAGCCCGGGTCCTCCTCGGGCCCGTGCCAGAGGCGGGCCAGTCGGTCGGGGACCCGCCCCGACGGGCGCGTCCGGTCTGGGGGCAGGGCCCGGGTCCCCGGTGAGGCGGGGTGGCCGGTGGGTCGCGGCAGGGTGCTGGTGTCCATGGCCCCACCGTGGTGTGGGTGCCTGCGACGGATGTGTGGTCGCTCTGTGGGGGTGCTGTGAGGAGGATGAAGACGCCGGGAGGGTGCTGACGCCGGGCCCGGCCTCGCCCAGCCGGGTCAGTGGGGGAGCGAGACGGTGAAGGTGGTGTCGCCGGGCTCGGAGGAGACCGACGTCGCGCCACCGTGCGCCTGCACGATCGCCGACACCAGGGACAGGCCCAGACCGGCACCGCCGCTGGCCCGGGTGCGGGAGCTGTCGCCGCGGGTGAACCGCTCGAAGACGTGGTCCGCGAGTCCGGCGGGCAGCCCGGGACCGTCGTCGTGGACGCTCAGGTCCACCCCGGTGGGCGTCGCCTGGGCCGCGACCGTGACGGTCGTCCCCGCAGGTGTGTGGTTCCGGGCGTTGCCCAGCAGGTTGGTGACGACCTGGTGGAGGCGCTGCTCGTCCCCGGTCACGGTGACCGGCTCGTCGGGCAGTCGCAGCTGCCACCGGTGGTCGGGGGCGAGCACTCGGGCGTCGCCGACCGACTCCAGGAGCAGCCGGGTGACGTCGACCTCACGGCGCTCCAGGGGCCGACCCGCGTCGAGGCGGGCGAGCAGGAGCAGGTCCTCCACGAGCGCGGACATGCGGTCGGTCTCGGTCTCGACCTTGGCCAGTGCGGTCGCGAGGGCCACGGGGTCGTCCGGTGTGCGACGGGAGAGCTCGGCGTAGCCGTGGATGGTGGCCAGCGGGGTGCGCAGCTCGTGGGAGGCGTCGGCGACGAACTGGCGCACCTGCTGCTCGCTGCGATGTCGCTGGGCGAGGGCGTCGGACATGTGGTCCAGCAGCGTGTTCAGGGCATGCCCGACCTGGCCCACCTCGGTGTCCGGGTCAGTGAGCTCCTCCTCGACCCGCGGTGCGATGTCGGGGTCCCCGCTCGAGAGCGGCTGCAGGGTGACCTCGTGCGCGGTGGCGGCCACCTGGCGCAGGGGGCGCAGCTGGCGACGTACCAGGTCTCGGCCGATGACGGCGGCGGCGAAGACGAAGGCGAGCGCGGAGAGCAGCGACCAGAACAGCAGGCGGTGCACGGTGTCGGAGATGTTGTCGGTGGGCAGGCCGACCACCCACCGGGTCCCGGCGGCGTCGGTGTCCGAGGCGACCCGGTAGGTGCCGAGCCCCAGGTGCGCCGTGTGGCCTCGACCGTCGGCGGGCACGTCCTCGAGCTTCTCCAGGGTGGCGGAGGACAGTCGACGACGGCCACCGGCCTCGGTGATCAGCACGCCACCGTTGTCATCGCCGGAGACCACCATCAGCAAGGTGCCGGGGCCCTGTCCGAAGTACCCGTTGCGGTCCCCGCCTCCGGCTGGCCGGTCACCCCCGGGCGGGCTCGGGTCCACCGCCCGGTGCACCGCGCTGGCGAGCTCCTGGTCCTTCTGCCCGGTCAGGTAGCGGTCCATCACCACCGTGGAGGTCGCCACCACCAGGGCACTGACCAGGGCGACCAGCACCACCGTGGTGGCGACCAGGCGGGCAGTGAGGCTGCGTGGTGGACGCATGCTCAGCCCGCGTTCGCAGGCTCGACAGGTTTGAGGACGTAGCCCGCGCCGCGCATCGTGTGGATCATCGGCGGGCGCCCGGCGTCGATCTTCTTGCGCAGGTAGGAGATGTAGAGCTCGACCACGTTCGCCTGCCCGCCGAAGTCGTAGTTCCAGACCCGGTCGAGGATCTGGGCCTTGCTGAGCACCCGGCGCGGGTTGCGCATCAGGAACCGGAGCAGCTCGAACTCGGTGGCGGTCAGGCTGATCTCCTCGCCCGAGCGGCTCACCTCGTGGCTGTCCTCGTCGACGCGCAGGTCACCCACCACCAGCACCGACGAGGTCGACGTCTGCTGCGCCCCGGAGCGTCGCATCAGGGCGCGGAGCCGGGCCACCACCTCCTCCAGGGAGAACGGCTTGGTCACGTAGTCGTCGCCGCCGGCGGTCAGGCCGGCGACGCGGTCCTCCACGGAGTCGCGGGCGGTCAGGAACAGCACGGGTACATCGGGCTGGTCGGTGCGCAGCCGCTTGAGGACCTCCATGCCGTCGAAGTCGGGCAGCATCATGTCGAGCACCACGGCGTCCGGCTGCTGCTTCTTCGACAGCGCGACCGCCCGGGTGCCGTTCAGCGCCACCTCGACCTCCCAGCCCTCGTAGCGCAACGCCATCCGCAACAGCTCGGCGAGGTTCTCCTCGTCATCGACGACCAGCACGCGCAGAGGGGTGCCGTCGGGCCGGGTCAGGTCCTCCGCCGGGTTCTTCATGCCTCCACTCTCGCGCGTGCGAGGAGGAGGCGTCCATGAGCTCGCTGTGGGTTTCCTGTGAAGCCGGAATCGTGGCCGGTACACAGGACAAGCACAGATAGCGGGGGCACCATGGGATGCGTGAACGACGTACCTCCACGGCCACCGCCGGACTCGCCGGAACCGGACTCGACCCCGACCCGGCACCTGCCGCCCGACCGGGACCCCGACGCAGCCCCCAGGCAGCGCTTCGTCGACCGGCTCTGGTCGCTGCGCGCGATGATCGCGGTCGCGCTCGCCTCGGTGATCCTCGGCGGACTCGGCGGGGCAGCCCTGGCGAACGTGGGCGACGGGGCCGACGAGCGCGGCGGACCGGGCCAGGGCCGCTTCCACCGGGGTGGACCGATGGTGCCCCCGGGGGCGCAGCAGCGGCGCGGGTGGCTCGACCGGCGGGGCCAGGGACAGCGTGGATGGCGCCATGACGGCGCCCCCGGCCTCCCCGGGCAGCGTCAGGGCACTCCGCCCACGCCGTCCCCGCCGAAGCCCACCTCCACGGGCTAGACGGTCCCGACGGCCGGTGGCCCACGCCGCCCCGGCCGACTTCTTGAGGGATCCCGGGCACCTGGTGGGTGCTGCAACGCTCGAGGAGTGCATGTTTCCCCGGTTGACCGGGGAAACCGCGGCACCCAGCACCCGTGTGGTCCGCTGAGCACCAGCCGGGGAGAATGGCGGGGCTGTGCGTATCCACTTCCCTCCCGAGCTGCCGGTCTCGGCGCGACGTGAGGACATCGCGGAGGCGATCCGGGACCACCAGGTCGTCATCGTCGCGGGGGAGACGGGGTCGGGGAAGACCACCCAGCTGCCGAAGATCTGCCTGGCTCTCGGGCGCGGCGAGTCCGCGATGATCGGACACACCCAGCCGCGCCGGATCGCGGCCCGCAGCGTCGCCGAGCGGATCGCCGAGGAGCTCGGCAGCGACCTGGGCGAGACCGTCGGCTACCAGGTCAGGTTCACCGACCGCACCTCGACGCGGAGCCGGGTGAAGGTGATGACCGACGGCATCCTGCTCGCCGAGCTCCAGCGGGACCGTGACCTGCGCCGCTACGACACCGTGATCGTCGACGAGGCCCACGAACGCAGCCTGAACATCGACTTCATCCTCGGCTACCTCAAGCGGCTGCTGCCGCGTCGTCCCGACCTGAAGGTGGTGATCACCTCCGCGACCATCGACCCGGACCGTTTCGCACGGCACTTCGCCGACGCGCAGGGCCGACCGGCGCCGATCATCGAGGTCTCCGGGCGCACCTATCCCGTGGAGGTCCGCTACCGTCCGCTGCTCGAGGAGTCCTACGACGACGACGAGGGCGAGCCGGTCCAGCGCGACCAGACCGAGGCCATCGAGGCCGCGGTCGGCGAGCTGCTCGCCGACACCGACGGCGACCTGCTGGTCTTCCTGCCCGGCGAGCGCGAGATTCGCGACACCGCCGACGCCCTGGCCCGCGCTGGGCAGGGCCCGCAGGGGTTCGACATCGTGCCGCTCTACTCTCGGCTCTCCGCTGCCGAGCAGCACCGGGTCTTCGAGCGGCACACCCGGCGCCGCGTGGTGCTCGCCACGAACGTCGCCGAGACCTCCCTGACCGTCCCCGGCATCACCGGCGTGATCGACACCGGGCTGGCCCGGATCAGCCGCTGGTCGGCGCGGACCAAGGTGCAGCGGCTGCCGATCGAGCCGGTCAGCCAGGCCTCCGCGCAGCAGCGTGCAGGTCGGTGCGGTCGCGTGGAGGCGGGGATCGCGATCCGCCTCTACAGCCAGGAGGACTTCGAGGGGCGTCCGGAGTTCACCGAGCCCGAGATCCTGCGCACCAGTCTGGCCAGTGTCATCCTCCAGATGACCTCGCTCGGGCTGGGTCAGGTCGAGCGCTTCGGCTTCGTGGACCCGCCCGACAACCGCGCCGTGCGGGCCGGCGTGCAGCTCTTGGAGGAGCTGGGTGCGCTGGCGCCGGGACGCGGCGACGCACGTCGGCTCACCGGCGTGGGACGCAAGCTGGCCCGGCTCCCCATCGACCCGCGGCTGGCGCGGATGATCCTCGAGGGCGACCGGCTCGGCTGCCTGCGTGAGGTGCTCGTCGTCACCGCCGCCCTCTCCGTCCAGGACCCCCGGGAGAGACCGGTCGAGCACCGGGCCCGAGCCGACCAGCTGCACGCCCGCTTCCGGGACCCGCGGTCGGACTTCCTGGCCTGGCTCGCCCTGTGGCGACACCTGCGGGAGAGGCAGCGGGAGCTGGGCTCGAGCGCCTTTCGCCGGATGTGCCGCGAGGAGCACCTGAACTACCTGCGCGTGCGTGAGTGGCAGGACTTCGAGTCCCAGCTGCGCCAGGTCGCCAAGCAGGTCGGTCTCAGACCCGGGACGCCGGCGGACGAGCCCGACGCCGACAACATCCACCAGGCCCTGCTCTCCGGGCTGCTCTCCCACATCGGGCTCCGCCAGGCCCCCACCACCGCGCGGGGGTCGGGCCGCACGGGTGGGCCGGGCGGTGCCCGGGGGGAGTACCTCGGTGCCCGGGGCACCCGGTTCGCGATCTTTCCGGGGTCGGGGCTGTTCCGGTCCCAGCCGGACTTCGTGATGTCGGCCGAGCTCGTCGAGACCAGCAGGCTGTGGGGTCGGCAGAACGCGGCCATCGACCCGGCCTGGGCCGAGCGGCTGGCCGGCGACCTGGCCAGGCGCACCTGGTCGGAGCCGTACTGGTCGAAGAAGCGGGAGTCGGCCCTGGCCCACGAGCGGGTCACGCTGTACGGCGTACCGCTGGTCGCGGACCGCGTCGTGCCGCTGGGGCCGCGCGACCCCGAGGTGGCCCGCGAGCTCTTCTTGCGGCACGCGCTGGTGCAGGGGGAGTGGCGGGCCCGGCACCGCTTCTTCGCCACCAACCGGCGGCTCCTGGACGAGGCGGCGGAGCTCGAGCACCGGGCCCGGCGCCACGACCTGGTCGTGGACGAGGAGAGCCTGTTCGACTTCTACGACGCCCGGGTGCCGGACGGGATCGTCTCCGGCGCCCACTTCGACACCTGGTGGAAGCAGGAGCGCCGCGAGCGCCCCGACCTGCTCACCTTCGACCCGGAGATGCTCGTGCACGACCGACGTGCCGGAGAGGTCGACCCCACGGACTTCCCCGACGAGTGGCAGGAAGGGTCCTTCTCGCTGGCGCTGCGCTACCACTTCGAGCCGGGGCACGAGGAGGACGGCGTCACCGTCGAGGTCCCGCTGGCCACCTTGAACACCGTCGCCGCCGCGCCGTTCACGTGGACCGTGCCCGGCCTGCGCCACGAGCTGGTCACCCACCTGATCCGCTCGCTGCCCAAGCGGCTGCGCGTCAACTTCGTCCCGGCGCCCGACGTGGCCCGGCGCTTCCTCGACGCGGTGCCACCGGGGGAGGAGCCGTTGCCGGAGGCGCTCTCGCGCCACCTGCGGTCCGTCACCGGGGTGCACGTCCCGCCGGAGGCCTGGGACCTCGACCGGGTGCCGGACCACCTGCGGCCGACCTTCCGGGTGGTCGACGACGCGGGGCAGCAGGTCGGGCTCGGCAAGGACCTCGAGCAGCTCAAGGAGCCGCTGCGTCCCTCGCTGGACCAGGCGATCGGTGCGGTGGCCGAGGAGTCGGGGCTGGGCGCCACCGGTCAGCACGAGTGGACCTTCGGCACCATCGAGGAGCGGTTCAGCCGCACCCGTGCGGGGCACGAGGTGCACGGGTTCCCGACGCTGGTGGACGAGGGCGGGTCCGTGGGCCTGCGGGTGGCGGCCTCGGCAGAGGAGCAGCAGGCACACCATCGCGAAGGTGTGCGCCGGCTGCTGCTGCTCGCCGTCCCCTCACCGGCGTCGCGGCTCCTCGAGGGGCTGGACAACACCGCCAAGCTGGGGCTGGCCGGTTCGCCGTACCGCGACGTCCGCGCGCTCGTGCAGGACTGCGTGCTCGCCGCGGCGGGTGACCTCGTCGACGAGCGGGCACCGGTGCGCGACCGAGGAGCCTTCGCCGAGATCGTCGCCCAGGGCGGTGCCGAGCTCGAGGAGCGGTCGGCTGCCGTCCTGGCCCAGGTGCTCGCGGTGCTGGCCGAGTGGCGGCCGGTCGAGAAGTCGCTGCACGGGCGGGTCGAGCTGCCGCTGCTGCCGGCCATGACCGACCTGCGCGCCCAGGTGGCCGGACTGGTGCACGACGGCTTCGTCGGCGTGGCGGGCTCCCGGATGCTCCGGGAGTACCCCCGCTACCTCCGGGCGGTCACCGCCCGGGTGCAGCGGCTCGGCGACCTCGCCCGGGACCGCGAGCTGATGGACCGGGTCTCCGAGCTGCAGCAGGCCTGGCAGCACCGCGTCGACGCGCTGCCCCCCGGGCGGCCACCCGACGCGCGGCTGGTCCGGGTGCGCTGGATGCTGGAGGAGTACCGCGTCAGCCTGTGGGCCCAGCACCTGGGCACCGCCCAACCGGTCTCCGACGCGCGGATCCGGAAGGCGCTGGGCTGAGTCCGCCTCCCCGAGGGGTGCGCGAGCAGGCGGTACGCCGGAGGGTGGTGCGCCGGGCCGGGAGCGCCTCACGGCGCGTGGCCGCTCGTGGCGGCTTGTGTTGGGACCCGGGGCTGCCGCGGCCCGGCGCAGGGTCGACTCTACAAGCCGCGCCCGTGTGCTCAACGGTTCACGTGGTGGCGAGTCTCACGTGGTCAGGCCAGGGCCCCGGACAGCTCGAGGTGGGCGGCGTGCTCGAGCTGATCGGCGAGGGTGAGCATGCGCGCGGCGGACAGGTCCGTGGCGTAGGACGACCCGTCGAGCTCGGGATCGTGGTCGTGCACCCGCCCCGCGGCCGCGACCCGGGCGAACGCGGCGGCGCGGAACAGCGTGTCGGCGAAGTCGCCGACGACCACACCGCCCAGCACCTGGTCGACCAGGGCGCGCACCTCCTCGGGGCCCGGCGGGTCGACGACCCCGGAGACCACCTCGGCGACGGGGACGTGGGTGCGGCCGCGGTCGTACTCGGCGGCGGCGGTCCGCGGGTCGGCGTACACCCAGCTGCGCAGCAGGTAGAGCCGCCACAGGGTCCCGGCGAGGGAGTCCGCGGCCGCGGCCGCCCACAGCTCGGCGAGCGTCTCCAGACCCTCGGTCTCCGCCAGGTGCACCACCCGCGTCACCAGGGCCTCGTCGGCCCGGTCCCGGGCGCCGCGCACCAGTGCCTGGGCCGCCCGGTCCGCAGCCTCGCTCAGCGTCGCCGGGTCGACGTCGCCCGCGAGCGCCTCGAGGTGCTGGGCGCCCGGCATCGAGGGGCGGTGGTGTCGACGCTCGTGCATCGGCTCCTCAGCCCAGCTTGGCCGCCGCCGCACGCACGGCGAGCTCGGTCGGGTCCTCGCCCGCGTCGTAGTCGTGGTCCTGGCCGTCGTGCTCCATCCGCACCAGCGTCATCCGCGACCCCGAGAGCACCACGCCCAGGGAGTGGAAGTGCCCGGTGCCCTGGCGCCGGAAGCTGGCGAGGTACCACCACCCGGCGCCGGTGCTCAGCGGGACCTCGGAGATCGGCCCCACGCGGACCTTGTTGCCGCTGATGCGCTGCGCGCAGTCACGGTGCCAGGCCTCGAGCACCGTGCGTGCGCGCAGGGCGTTCTTCCGGTCGGGGAACTCTGCCACCTGCTGGGCGGCCGAGTCGCCGTGGGAGGTGAAGTCACGCTGCACCACCGTCTGCGCGCCGATGGAGAGCAGGTCGAACTTCTGGCACAGCCCGAACGGCTTGGCGCCGGCCGGCCCTGTGCGCCCTTGGGTCCACGGGGAGGTCTCGTTGAGCTGGGGGAGCTCTGCGGCGTCGAGCAGGGCCGCCCGTGGCGTCGCCGCGGGTGCGGGGGACTGGGAGGGCGACGCCGACGTGCTCGCGGACGGCGACGCGGTCGCGCTGGGCGTGGAGGACTCCGAGGTCGGGCTCGACGTGGGCTCGGCGGCCGAGGTCTGCTCGTCCCGGGAGTCGTCGTCGCTGGAGACGGCGCATCCGGCGAGCGTGCCGGTGAGAAGGAGGACGAGCATGGCGACGGTGACCACGGCCCCGCGCTTCCTGGTCGATGCCATGTCGCCAGCGTAGAGGTCAGAGCCCCAGCGGCCCCGTGCGTCACAACGGTGTGGCGTGTCCCGATATCGTGGCGGCGCCCGCACGATGACGGCGTACGCCGAGACCGAGCGCGGAGCGGACGCAACGTGGACAGCGGAGAGGTGCGGTGACGAATGCTCGCAAGGACGTCGGTCACCCGAGGTGTGGCCACGCTCGTCGGGCTCGTCGGGCTCCTCCTGGCCGCGACCGTCGCGGGATGTGCCTCCGACGACGCGCCGACGGGGGCGCCGACCCCCAGCGCGAGCGCCTCGGCATCGACCCGGCTGACCTTCGAGGTCTACGGCCCGCCGGCCGTGGTCGAGGCGTACAAGAAGATCGCGGCGACCTACATGATCGACCACCCCGGCACCAAGGTCACGCTCGAGCACTACGCCACCCACGAGGAGGCGATGGCGGCGTGGCGGGCAGCGTCTGAGGACGGGAACCCTCCGGACCTGTTCCTGACCGACCATGACGACCTCGGCGAGCTGTCCGACGCCCAGGCCATCCGCCCCCTCGACGACCTGCTCGCCGCCCGTCGGGTGGACTTCGGTGACGGCTATGCGCGCAACGGACTGGAGGCGTTCAGCGCCGACGCGGCGCTGCAGTGCATGCCCCAGGACGTCTCCCCGATGGTCGTCTACTACAACCCCAAGCTGATCGACCTCGACAGCGTCGCGGAGCCGGGCAGCAACGCCGTCAACCAGCAGGACGGGTGGTCGCTCGACGAGTTCGGCCGGGCCGCCCTGCAGCCGCGGGGTCCCGGCGTGCGGGGTCTCTACGTCGCTCCCGACCTCGAGCAGGTCGCGCCGTTCATCTGGTCCGGTGGCGGCGACATCGTCGACGACACCGAGAACCCCACCCGGCTCACCCTGTCCTCCGACGCCTCCTCCTCGGCGATGGAGCGGTTGCTCGAGGTGGTGCGCAACCCGGCACTCACCTTCAACCAGGGCGCGCTGCGCAAGGAGTCGGCGCTGCGGCGTTTCGAGGACGGCCGGCTCGGGATGATCCTGGGCTACCGGAGCCTCACCCCGGTGCTGAGGGCCCAGCAGGGTCTCAGCTTCGACGTGATGCCGCTGCCCAAGCTCTCCGGCGGAGCCACGAGCTCGACGATGACCGGGCTGTGCATCTCCTCGAGGTCGCGACACACCGAGCAGGCCGCCGACCTGCTCGGGGAGGTCATCTCCGACCGGGGTGCCTCGACCCTGGCCGAGACCGGTTATGTGATGCCCGCGAACCTCGAGGTCCTCAGCGACGACGTGTTCCAGCAGACCGGCCAGCGTCCGCTGCACGCCGACGTGTTCATCCACGAGGAGCGTCGCGTCCGCCTGCTGCCGGACACCCCGAGCTGGCCGACGGTGCGGCAGGCCTCGTCGCGGGCACTGACCCGGCTCTACTACCAGCCGGTGATCCTGCCGCTCCAAGATCGCCTCGACGCCATCGACCAGGCCTCGATCCCGCTGTTCGACCCCTCGAAGGTGGGCTCCCCGACCGCGAGCCCCTCGACCCAGCCCTGAGCCGGTCGCCCAGGAGGACTGCCCAGGGGGCTGCCAGGGGGCTGCCCAGGGGGGCTGCCCAGGGGGGCTGCCCAGTCGGGCTGCCTAGTCGGGCTGCCTGACCGATTGATCGCCCGGTTGATCGCCGGACGTGTCAGGGGCCTGCGGCGTCGGCTGCCGGATCGCCCGGCTGATGATCGGTGCCATGATCTCGACCTGCCAGGCCCGGGCGCCCAGGCGGGTCAGCTCGTGCGCGACCGCGCTCTCCACGTCGGGTCCGGTGGTGGCCGGGGGCTTCCAGAGCACCCGCCGCAGGTAGTCGGGGGTGAGCAGGTTCTCCACCGGCACCTGCCGCTGCTCGGCGAACTCGTTGACCATCGTCCGCGCCGCGGTGAGCCGGCCCGCGGCGGCCGGGTCGCGCTCGGCCCACACCCGTGGCGCCGGAGGGCCGTCGGAGCGCAGGGTCAGCGGCGGCAGGTCGGTCTCGCGCAGTGCGCGGGCCCGCGCCAGCGCGGCCAGCCACTGGTCGGCGTAGCGCCGCGCCCCGCGGCCGTGGAAGCCGGGTGTGTCCAGCAGCGCGGAGGTGCTCGTCGGCATGGCGTTGGCGGCCGCGATCAGCGCGGAGTCGGGGACCAGACGCCCGGGGGTGGTGTCGCGCTTCTCCGCGATCTGGTCACGCGTGGTCCAGAGCTCGCGTACGGCGGCCAGCCCTCGGCGCCCCTTGGCCTTGTGGATCCCCGACGTGCGCCGCCACGGGTCCTGGCGAGGCGGCGGGACATGGGTGATCAGGTGCTGGAACTCCTCCTCGGCCCAACCGTCCTTCTCCGACTCGACCAGCTCGGCGGCGATGACGTCACGCAGCTCGACGAGCACCTCGACGTCGAGGGCGGCGTACTCCAGCCAGGGCTGCGGAAGCGGCCGGCGGGACCAGTCCACCGCGGAGTGCTCCTTGCGCATCGATCGACCGAGGATCACCTCCACCAGGGTCGCGAGCCCCACACGGGGGTAGCCGAGCAGGCGGGCGGCCAGCTCGGTGTCGAAGAGCCGGGCCGGGTGCAGCCCCACCTCACGAAGACAGGGCAGGTCCTGGCTGGCGGCGTGCAGGATCCACTCCTCGTCGCCGATGGCGTCGTTGAGCGCGCCCAGGTCCTCATAGACCGTCGGGTCGACCAGCGCCGTGCCCGACGACTCGCGGCGCAGCTGGATCAGGTAGGCACGCGGTGAGTAGCGGTAGCCCGACGCGCGCTCGGCGTCGAGCGCCACCGGGCCGGTGCCGCCGGCGACGCGGGAGACCACGTCGTCCAGTCCGGCCTCGCTGTCGGTGACCGTGGGCAGGCCGTCGCGCAGGGTCAGCAACGGCGCCGGCGAGGTGTCGGCTTCCGCCTTGCCCGACGACGGGGGAGCAGCCCGGGGAGCCTCGGTGGGGTGGTCGGTGTCGGTGGGGTCGGGCTGCTCGGTGTTCGGTCCCGCCATCAGCCCGGGCCACGTTGTCCACGGCGGGAGGGCATCGTGGCCACGCCCTCGGGCACCGGCGGCAGGCCCACCGCCGTGCACAACAGCTCGCCCCATGCCTCGACGTGTGGGGTGAGGTCACCGGTCGGCGACCAGGAGGCGCGGATCTCCAGCTGGGCCGTGGCGGGCTCGTCGGCCATCCCGCCGAAGCTCTCCGAGCTCACGCAGGTCACGCTGCCCGACGGGACGGCGTACTCCGCACCGTGGGCCTGGAGGGCCTCGGTCAGCCAGCTCCAGCCCACACCGGCCAGCAGCGGGTCGCTGACCAGCTCGGGGTCGATCTCCGCGCGGGCGTAGGCCACGCAGCGGAACGTGCCGAGCCACGCCTCGTTGCCCGCCGGGTCGTGCAGCACCACGATCCGACCGGAGCCGACCTCCTCGCCGTCGACCGTCACGTCGGCCGACAGCGCGGAGGCGTGCGGCGCGATCCGCTGCGGCGCCGGCATCGCCTCCACGAAGAGCTCGGCCCGGAACTTCGCGGCCCGCATCTGACTCACGGCACGACGGAACTCTGGTGGGGCCGGGGGTGGCTCGACGCGGGGGTGCTCGGGTGCCGCCATGTGGACAGGTTAGGCCGGTCCGGAGGCGCCGGGGACCCGACTCGCCGCCTGACCTGCGAAGATCGGCCCATGCCCGCCGCGTCCACGACGAACCCCGCGCTGCACGACTCGGCCCTGCTGCGAGCCGCTCGTCGCGAGCCGGTGCCCTACACGCCCGTGTGGTTCATGCGCCAGGCGGGCAGGTCGCTGCCGGAGTACCTCGCGGCGCGCGCGGGCACCACCATGCTGGAGTCGTGCATGCGGCCCGACCTGGTCGTGGAGATCACGCTGCAGCCGGTGCGCCGATACGGGGTGGACGCGGCCATCTTCTTCTCCGACATCGTGCTGCCGCTCAAGGCGGTCGGGGTCGACCTGGACATCAAGCCCGGCGTCGGCCCCGTCGTCGCCGACCCGGTGCGCAGCATCGCCGACGTCGAGGCCATCCCCGACCTCACCCCCGAGCACGTGCCGTTCGTCACCCAGGCGGTGCGCGAGCTGGTCGGCGAGCTCGGCGCGACTCCGCTGATCGGCTTCGCGGGAGCCCCGTTCACCGTGGCGTCGTACCTCGTGGAGGGCGGGCCGTCGAAGGACCACGCGAGGACCAAGGCGATGATGTTCGGTGCCCCGGAGGTGTGGACGGCGCTGATGCGCAAGATCTCCGGCATCGCCGCCGCCTACCTCGAGGTGCAGGTCGAGGCCGGCGCCTCCGCCGTGCAGCTCTTCGACTCCTGGGCCGGGGCGGTGACCCGCCGCGACTACCGCACCCACGTCCAGCCCTGGTCCGCCGAGGTGCTCTCCCGGCTCGGTGCGACCGGTGTGCCCCGGATCCACTTCGGCGTCGGCACCGGCGAGATCCTCGACCTGATGGGCGAGGCCGGCGCCGACGTCGTCGGCGTCGACTGGCGAGTGCCGCTCCGGGCCGGCATCGAGCGCGTCGGCGGGCGCGCGGTCCAGGGCAACCTCGACCCCACGCTCGTCTTCGCCCCCACCGAGGTGATGCTCGACCGGGCCCGCGAGGTCCTCGAGGCCGGTGCGACTGCACCGGGCCACATCTTCAACCTCGGCCACGGCGTCATCCCGGCGACCGACCCCGACCAGCTGGCCCGGCTCACCGACTTCGTGCAGGAGCACTCTCGCCGCTGACCCGGCTCATCGAGGCTGCGCTGGCCGCGGCCGGACCCACCGAGGTACGGGATCGCCCTGGCCGCTGGCCGGGTCCCGGATCCGTCGTACGGCCGGCGATCGGTGGCGCTCGCTCCCCGTACGAAACTGCCACTTCCCGTGCGTTGCAACGCACGGGAAGTGGCAGTTTCACTGGGTACCCAGTGAAACTGCCTGTGCCACCCTTGCCCCGTGGGGGAGAGCAGGAGCAGACGCGTCGCCGTGGTCGGGGGCGGGATCGCGGGGCTGGCGGCGGCGCTGCGGATCGGCGCGGCGCTCCCGGAGGCGGAGGTGGTGGTGCTCGAGGCCTCGCCGCGGACCGGGGGGAGCCTGCGCACCGCGGAGGTGGGCGGGGTGGAGGTCGACGTGGGCGCCGAGGCCATGCTGGCGCGGCGCCGGGAGGCGGTCGACCTGGTCGAGGAGGTCGGGCTGGGGGCGGACCTGGTGCATCCGGCGACCACGTCGGCGAACCTGTGGAACCGTGGTCGGCTGGTCCCGATGCCGCGCACGCTGATGGGTGTCCCACCCGACCTGCGGGCGCTGGACGGGGTGCTCTCCGCCAAGGGCCTCGCTCGGGCCGCGATGGACACGGTGCTGCCGGCCACCGACCTGACCGGGCGTGACGTCAGCGTCGGTGACCTGGTGCAGGAGCGGCTCGGTCGGGAGGTCGTCGACCGGTTGGTCGAGCCGCTGCTCGGCGGCGTCTACGCCGGACACGCCCGCGAGATCTCTGCCCGCGCGGCCGTGCCGCAGCTGGTGGCGCTCCTCGAGCGGGACCGCTCGCTGACCCGGGCGGCCGCAGCGGCGCTGCCGTCGCCCCGGGCGGAGGCGGGACCGGTCTTCGCGGGCCTGCGTGGCGGGGTGGGCCGGCTCCCCGAGGCAGTGGTCCGCGCCTCCGGGGCGAGGGTGCGCACGGGCGCCACGGTGCGCGACCTGGTCCGTGACCCCGAGGGCGGCTGGGACCTCGTGGTGGGTCCCACCCGGGATCCTGAGGTGGTGCACGCCGACGCGGTGGTGCTGGCCACGCCGGCCCGCGCGACGGCCCGGCTGCTCGGCGACGTCGCCCCGGCGGCGGCGCGGGAGCTCGCCCGGCTCGAGTACGCCTCGATGGCGATCGTCACGATGGCGTTCCCGGCGCGGGTCTTCCCCGGTGTCGCCGGCTCCGGGTTCCTGGTCCCGCCCCTGGAGGGGCGCGCGGTGAAGGCGGCCACGTTCTCCTTCGCCAAGTGGGACTGGGTGCGCCAGGCGGGCGAGGGGGAGGACGCGATGCTGGTCCTGCGCTGCTCCCTGGGCAGGCACCGCGAGGAGCGCACCCTGCAGCGGACGGACGAGGAGCTGGTCGAGCTCGCCCTGCACGACCTCGCGGACGCGGTCGGGTTGTCGGTGCGCCCGGTGGACCAGCACGTGCAGCGGTGGGGCGGCGCCCTGCCGCAGTACGCCGTGGGCCATCTCGACCGGGTCGCCGCGGTTCGCGGGGAGCTGACCGGCCTTCGCGGTGTCGCCGTGTGCGGTTCGGCGTACGACGGGGTGGGCATCCCCGCCTGCGTGGCCAGCGCGGAGGCGGCCGCCGCGAAGGTCGTGGGCGACCTTGCCACAATGGAGCCATGACCAGCACCGGCAAGAAGGCACGCGAGCTCAACGACACCATCCGCTACACGATGTGGTCGGTCTTCCGGTTGCGTGACGTGCTCGGTGACGCGGCCGACCGTGACGCCGAGGCCCACGAGGTGGAGGAGCTGGTCGCCAAGCTCGAGGCCGACGACGTGGCGGTGCGGGGGTTCTACGACCTCAGCGGCCTGCGCGCCGACGCGGACGCGATGGTGTGGTGGCACGCCGAGGATGTCGAGCGGCTCCAGGACGCCTACCAGCGGCTGCGCCGGACCGCGTTCGGGCGGCGGCTGGAGCCGGTGTGGTCCCAGGTGGCGCTGCACCGGCCGGCGGAGTTCAACAAGAGCCACGTCCCGGCGTTCCTGGCGGGGGAGGAGGCCCGCGACTACGTGTGCGTCTACCCGTTCGTCCGCTCCTATGAGTGGTATCTCCTCGAGGACTCCGAGCGTCGCCGGATGCTCGCCGAGCACGGGAAGATGGCGCGCGACTACGCCGACGTCCGAGCGAACACCGTGGCCAGCTTCGCGTTGGGCGACTACGAGTGGATGCTGGCCTTCGAGGCCGATGAGCTGCACCGCATCGTCGACCTGATGCGCCACCTGCGTGGCTCGGACGCGCGCCGGCACGTGCGCGAGGAGGTGCCGTTCTACACCGGCCGCCGCCGGAGGCCGGCCGAGCTGGTCAACGCCCTGCCGTGACGCCCGGGCCTGGCCGGGGGCTGGGTGGGTCCCTGGGTGGGTCCCTGGGTGGGTCCCTGGGTGGGTCCCTGGGTGGGTCCCTGGGTGGGTCCCTGGGTGGAGGTCAGTCGTCCTCGGGCTGCAGGGTCAGGCTGATGGAGTTGATGCAGTAGCGCTGGTCGGTCGGGGTGCCGTAGCCCTCGCCCTCGAAGACGTGCCCCAGGTGGGAGCCGCAGGACCCGCAGCGCACCTCGGTGCGGACCTGTCCGAGCGAGCGGTCCTCGACGTACTCGACCCTGTCCTCGGCCAGGGGCGCGTAGAACGACGGCCAGCCGCAGTGGGAGTCGAACTTGGTCTCGGAGCGGAACAGCTCGGCCTGGCAGGCCCGGCAGCGGTAGACGCCGACGGTCTTGGTGTCGGTGTACTCGCCGATGAACGGGGCCTCGGTGCCGGCCTCGCGCAGCACGTGGAACTCCGAGCCGGAGAGCTGCTTGCGCCAGTCTGCGTCGCTCTTGTTGACCTGGTAGCTCATGTCCCTACGGTAGTGACCGCCACAAGAGACGAAGCGGCGCGGACTTGACCTCTTCGGTGCACGACTGTTCACTGGCTTCTCACGGCACCACAACGGGAGGACATGACAGGCATGGTCGCTGAGAGGGTCTCCTGGTCAGGGGTGCGCAGGATCGGCGCGCGGTTGACCACTCCGCTGCACCCGGACGACTACCTGTCCCTGATCAATCCGCTGTGGACGGCGCGCGAGCTGCGGGGCCGCATCGAGAAGGTGATCCCGGAGACCGAGGACGCCGCCACCATCGTGATCCGGCCCGGCTGGGGCTGGCGCTACGACCACAAGCCGGGCCAGTACGTCGGCATCGGCATCCAGGTGGACGGCAAGTTCCACTGGCGCTCCTACTCGGTCTCCTCCCCGCCGCGCCGCGACGGGCGGACGATCGCGATCACGGTGCGCGCGATGCCGGAGGGCTTCTTGTCCTCCCACCTCGTCTCCGGCCTCGAGCCGGGCACGATCCTCAGGCTGGCCGCCCCCAACGGCGACTTCGTGCTGCCCGAGCCGCCGCCGGAGAAGATCCTGTTCCTGGTCGCCGGCAGCGGCATCACCCCGGTGATGGCGATGCTGCGCACCCTCGACCGCCGCGGCACCATGCCCGACGTGGTGATCGCCTACAGCTCGCCGACCAGGGAGCGGATGATCTTCCGCGACGAGCTGGTCCAGCTGAGCGAGCGGCACGAGAACCTCACCCTGCACGAGCAGCACACCGACTCCGACGGCATGCTGGAGATGGAGGACCTCGACCGGGTCTGCCCGGACTGGCAGCAGCGGGAGACCTGGGCCTGCGGGCCGGCTCCGATGCTCGACGCGTGCGAGGAGCACTGGGACGAGGCCGGGCTGGCCGACGAGCTGCACCTGGAGAGGTTCACCCTCGAGCTGGGCGGCAACGGCGCGGAGGGGGGCACGATCACCTTCCGCAACTCCAACAAGACCACCGAGGCCGACGGGGCCACCACCGTGATGGAGGCCGGCGAGGAGGCGGGCGTCGGGATGCCCTACGGGTGCCGGATGGGCATCTGCCACACCTGCACGCTCACCCTCGTGGAGGGCACCGTGCGCGACCTGCGCAGCGGCGAGGAGCGCTCCGGCCCCAACGAACCGATCCAGACCTGCATCACTGCAGCAGCCGGTGACTGCACGCTCGACATCTGATGTGACGAGCACGACCAGCAGCACACGACGAAGGAGAACCACCAGCATGGCGATCGCAGACGTCAAGGAGTACACCCACCTCAGCACCGAGGAGGTGGAGGAGCTCGGGCGCGAGCTCGACGCGATCCGCGCCGACATCGAGGAGTCCCGCGGCGACGCCGACGCGGCGTACATCAACAACATGATCAAGGTCCAGCGCCGGCTCGCCGCCGCCGGACGGGTCACGTTGTTCGCCAGTCGGTGGAAGCCGGCCTTCTTCGCCGGCGCCGCCATGCTCGGTGCGGCCAAGATCCTGGAGAACATGGAGATCGGCCACAACGTCATGCACGGCCAGTGGGACTGGATGAACGACCCCGAGATCCACTCCAGCACCTGGGAGTGGGACACCGCGCAGCCGGCGGAGCAGTGGAAGCACTCGCACAACTATGTGCACCACCAGTTCACCAACGTGCTCGGCCACGACAACGACATCGGCTACGGCATCCTGCGGATGGCGCGGGAGCAGAAGTGGAGCCCGTTCAACCTCGGCCAGCCGGCGTACAACGCGATGCTGGCGACTCTCTTCCAGTGGGGTGTGGCGCTGCACGACCTCGACATCGAGGCGATCCGCAAGCGCGAGAAGGACCCGAAGGTGATGAAGAAGCAGCTCGCGCAGATCGGCCGCAAGGTCCGGCGGCAGATCGGCAAGGACTACCTGTTCTTCCCCGCCCTCACCGGTCCCGCGTTCGTGCACACCGCGGCCGCCAACGCCTTGGCGAACCTGAGCCGCAACCTGTGGTCCTACATGATCATCTTCTGCGGCCACTTCCCCGACGGGGCGCTGCACTTCACCGAGGAGGAGATCGAGGACGAGACGCGGGCGGAGTGGTACCTGCGCCAGATGCTCGGCTCGGCGAACTTCACCGGTGGCCCGTTCCTGCACATCATGTCGGGCAACCTCGGCTACCAGATCGAGCACCACCTCTTCCCCGACCTGCCCAGCAACCGCTACGCCGAGATCAGCGAGCGGGTCCGGCCGCTGTGCGAGAAGTACGGCATCCCCTACACGACGGGTCCGCTGCACCGGCAGTACGGCCAGGCGCTGCGCACGATCACCAAGCTCTCGCTTCCCAACAGGTTCACCAGCTCTGACCGGCTCGACGGCCCGCACTCCCCGGAGGTCCCGCGGGGTCGTCGCAGCGACGCCGAGCGTCCCACCCGGCGCACCGAGACGGGCGTGTGGACCTCGCGGGCCACTGCATGATCGACATGCCGGCCGGCGGCCGCGACGTCGCGGGGGGCGAGCTGCCCTTCGCGAGCATGGGCGACCTCGGGCTGGACCGGCGCAAGGTCACCCAGTGCGCGTTGAGCAGGATCTGCGGCGTGTGCGGCGAGAGCCTGGGCCGGCCGGTGGTCTTCCTCGGCAGTGTGGTCGAGGCCGAGCGCAACGAGTTCCACTTCCCGCCGGCACACCTGCCCTGCGCCGAGGCGGCGGTGGAGGTGTGGGGCGGGGAGTCCAGCGCCGCCCTGGGCCACCCCGCACACCCCCCGCAGTGGGTGCTGGTGACGACCTCGGGCTTCGAGTACGTCCGCCCCACCGAGGAGTGGGTGGACCGGCGGGCGGTGTTCGCGCCGAACTCGGTGATCGAGGACCGCAGGTTGCCCGTGGGCTGAGGCGGGCTGCGTAGATTGGCCGTCATGGCCACTCCAGCAGCCGAGGTCGACGCCGCCGGGGAGCGGGTGCGGGTCACCAGCCCGGACCGGGTGATCTATCCCGCGACCGAGCACACCCCCGAGGTCACCAAGCTCCAGGTCGCGGAGTACTACGCCTCCGTCGCCGACGGCATCCTGCGTGCTCTCGGCGACCGGCCGACCGCGCTGGAGCGCTGGACCACCGGTGTGCACGAGGGCATCCACCTCGCCACCGGACGCGGGGACAAGAGCGACGCGTTCTACTCCAAGCGGGTCCCCCGGGGCGCTCCGGCGTACGTCGGGACCACGCGGGTGACCTTTCCGAGCGGGCGCACCGCCGAGGAGGTGTGCGTGGCCAACCTGGCCACCGTGGTCTGGTGCGCGCAGATGGGCACGATCACCTTCCACCCCTGGCCGACCCGCAGCGCGGACAACGACCATCCCGACGAGCTGCGCATCGACCTGGACCCGCAGCCCGGCACCACCTTCGCCGACGCGGTCCGGGTGGCCGGAGTGGCGCGGGAGCTGCTCGAGGAGCTGGGCGTCACCGGCTACCCGAAGACGAGTGGGAACCGGGGCGTGCACATCTACGTGCGCCTGGAGCCGCGGTGGGACTTCGTCGACGTGCGGCACGCCGCCATCGGTCTCGGCCGTGAGCTGGAGCGGCGCGACGACGCGGTGACGACGCGATGGTGGAAGGAGGAGCGCGGCGAGAGGATCTTCGTCGACTTCAACCAGAACTCCCGCGACCGCACCATCGCCTCGGCGTACTCGTTGCGTCCCCGGGCCGGCGCGCCGGTCTCGACCCCGGTGACGTGGGGGGAGCTGGCCGACCTGGCCGACCCCCGGGACCTGAACCTGTTCACCGTGCCCGACCGCGTCGACGACGGCGACCCATGGACTGGGATCGACGACACCGCGCACTCGTTGGAGCCGCTGCTGCGCCTCTACGAGGACTCCGAGGAGGGCGAGGCGCCCTACCCGCCCGACTATCCGAAGATGCCCGGCGAGCCGCCCCGGGTCCAGCCGAGCCGGAAGAACCCCCTGAACTGGGACGACGCCTAGGCACCCCACGGCGCGACACCACGCGCGCGCCACCCGCACACCGGGGGCACGCCGACCCGCACACCACCCGCACACCGCCCGCACACCGGGGGCACGGCACGACACGCTCCTGCGTGGCGGACGCGGGAGCGGTCAGTAGGGTGACGGCGTGGAACTGGCCCGGCGGGACGCAGTCGGCCCCCAGAATCCTCCCCAGAGTCCTCCCCAGACACCTCCGCGGGCCGGGCCGGGGGGCCGGCAGCCGCGGCGGTGGCACAGCCGGGTGGACCCGCTCGTCCCCGCGGTCGGGGCGGTGGCGCTGCTGACCTACGCGCTGCACGGTGTGCACGGCATGCTGTCTCGGGACCTGGCCGTCTACAGCTACGCCGGCCAGCAGGTCGCCGACGGGGTGCCGCCCTACCTCGAGATCCTGAACCGGGCCGGACCCCTCGCGCACGCGCTGCCAGCGGTGGGGGTCCTCCTCGCCCGCGCGGGCGGGTTCGACGAGGTGCTGACGATGCGGCTGCTGTTCATGGTCTTCGCGACGGCGTGCACCTGCCTGGTCTACGTGCTCGGCCGCGACGTGTTCTGCTCCCCGGTGGCCGGACTGGTCACGGCCGCGACCTTCCTGACCTTCGCCGGGTTCATCCAGTACGCCGCGGACGGGCCACGGGAGAAGACCCCGATGACGCTGTTCATCGTCATCGCCCTGTGGGCGGTGACCCAGCATCGCTGGTTCACGGCCGGGGTGTTCGTCAGCCTGGCCACGCTGTGCCTGCAGATCGCCTTCTTCCCGACCATGCCGGCCGTCGTGGTCGGTGCCCTGCTGCTGGCCCCCGGGCACCGCGTGCGGGCGCTGGCCAGGGTGGTCGCGGGTGGGCTGGTGCCGGTGGCGGCCTGCCTGGTCTGGTTCGCCGCCGTCGGGTCGGTGGGCGCTGCCGTCGAGGCGTTCTTGCTGATCAACTCCCGCTACACGGTCCCCGACCCGCTGGCGGTCCACTTCCGGCTGAAGGTCGAGGACGTGTTCTCCTCCTACGGCGCCTCTGCCTGGCTGCTTCTCGGCGGGCTCTCGGCGCTCCTGGTGCTCGGGGCCGTCCACGCCACCGGACGGGCCACCGGACGGGCCACCGGACGGGCCACCGGACGGGCCACCGGACGGGCCACCGGGCGGGCCACCGGGAACGGCACGGAGGAGCCTGCCGCACCGGTGCTGGTCGCCTTCGCCGTGGGCGCGCTCGCCGGACTGCTGTGGGACCTGCGCGACTACGACGGCTGGCCGGACCTCTTCCCGCTGCTCCCGTTCGCGGCCGTGGGGGTCGGCGCGGTCTTCGTCGTCCTCACCCGTGCTCGTTCGCGACGCACCGTGGTGGTGGTTGCGGTCGCCTTCGTCGTGGCGGCCACCGGCACCGCGATCCAGTGGTCCCTCACCCACCGGGGCGAGCGCCTGGCCGAGCAGCGCGCCTCCGTGGCAGCCGTGCTCGCCCAGCTTCCGCCGGGGGCGACGATCACCTCGGTCGAGGCACCGCAGCCCCTGGTGCTGACCGGGCGGACGAACCCGACGCGGCACCAGATGTTCAGCGGCGGGCTCTCCCGCTACGTCGAGGACACCTGGCCGGGCGGGCTCGCCGGGTTCCGCGCACAGCTGCTGCGCGAGCGACCCACGCTGATCGCGGTCGGCGACCGGATGTCGGTCTCCTGGCGGCGGGCGATCTCGGCGGAGTACGACTACGTCGGGCAGGCCCCCGACTTCGCCTGGTACGCCCGGTCGTCGCTGGGGCCACGCACGTTGTCCTCCCTGCGTGCGGCCGCCGGCTACGACCCCGCCGACGAGCTCGCCAGGCTCACCGGCCCCGGCCCGTGAGCGGCCCCGTGACCAGCCACGCGCGCGCCACCGTGTCGCTGGGTCTCGGTTCCGCGGTCAGCGGCCTGCTGGCCTACGTGGTGTTCGCGATGATCACCCGCGGTCTGGGGTCGACCGCGGCCGCGCCGGTCTCCGTGCTCTGGACCCACTGGGCCTTCGCCGGGGCGGCCTTCACCTTTCCCCTCCAGCACTGGGTGACCCGCACGGTGGTGGCAGAGGGCGAGGGCGCGGTGCGCCGCGCCGCGCCGCGGTTGGTCCTCGCGGTCGGGGTGAGCGCGGCGGTCCTCGGGGCCCTGTCCTGGCTGGTGCGCGGTGAGCTGTTCCACCGCGACGGCCCGGCCTTCCCGTCGATGATCGCCCTGCTCACCGTCGGCTCCGCCCTGATCGGGGTGGTGCGCGGCGGGCTGGGCGCGGAGGGGCGGTTCGGTGCCCTCGCCTGGAGCCTGGTGGCGGAGAACGGGCTGCGCTGCCTGCTCGTGGGAGGGCTGCTCCTGGCCGGTGTGCGGGAGCCCGCAGCACACGGTGCCTGCCTGGTGGCCGGTCAGCTGGTCGTGGTGCTCTGGCCCTCCGCGCTGCGCTTCGCACGCACCGGGGCCGAGCCGGTCGGTGCGACCAGGCCGTTCGCCTTCCTCACCGGAGCGGGGTCGGCGCAGCTGATGGCGCAGGCGGTGCTCACCGGTGGTCCCGTGCTCCTGGCGCTCTCGGGTGGCTCCGCTCGGGAGGTGACCGTGCTGTTCGCGGCGCTCGCCCTCTTCCGGGCGCCGTACATGCTGGCCCTGGGGTCGGTGCCGCAGCTGACCTGGCGGGTCGCCCGGCTCGGTCGCGGGGCGCCGGGGGCCCTGTCGGTGCTGGTGGCTCGTCTGGCTGCCGTCGCCGGCGTGGTGGTGGTGCTCGCCGGCGTGCTCGGGGCGCTGGCCGGTCCGGTGCTGGTGCGCCTCGTCTTCGGAAGCGGGGTGGTGGTGTCCTGGGCGTACGCCGCTGCGGTCGCGGTGGGCTGCGCCGTGGCCGTGGCGAACCTGGTCTGGGCGGTGCTCGCGCTGGCGCGAGACCGGCCGGCGCAGGTGCTCCGGGCGTGGGTGCTGGCCACGGCCCTGGCCGCCGTGGGCTTCGCGGCGTCGGCACACCTCGAGCCGGTCGCGCGGACCGTCGCGACGTTCCTCGTCGCCGAGGGTGCGGCGTTCGTGGCCCTGCTCGTGGTCTCGGCACGCCTGGATCGCGCCGGGCGGCGGCAATCCCTGATGCGGGGCGACCGCGACGACTAGGGGCGGGTCTTGGTGGCGGCCAGGAAGACCGAGGAGCCGAACGGGAGGTCGGTACGGCGCAGCAGCCAGCGGTCGAGCCGGCACAGGCGCAGCAGCGTGGACTCCGCTCGTGGCGAGACCGACGGCAGCCTGCTCCCCGGCTCCGACCCCAGCCGGCTGCGCGCCCTCTGCCGGGCACGCTCGGCGAGGAACAGCGGGAAGACGGCGCCGAAGGCATAGGTGGACCGGTTCACGTCGAGACCCGCCTCCTGGACCAGCCGCACGAGACGGGTGCGGGTGTAGCGCCGGTGGTGACCGGCGCGGAGGTCGTGCCCCGACCAGGCCCACTGGTAGGCGGGCACGGAGAGCAGCAGTCGGCCACCGGGGGCGAGCACCCGGGACAGCTCGGCGAGGGCGAGGGCGTCGTCGGCGCAGTGCTCGACCACGTCGAAGGCGGCCACCACGTCGAACGAGCCGTCCCGGAAGGGAAGTGCCGTGGCCGACCCGCAGACGCCCTCACCGGGAACCAGGCCCTGCGGAAACAGGTCCAGCGTCACCCGCTGGTGGTCGCCGCGCATCCACTCCACGCTGGGGGCGTCGGCGCTGCCCACGTCCAGCACCCGCTGCGGCCGGCCGAGGAAGGGCCCGTGCACGGCCTCGAGCAGGTCCGTCCGGGCGCGGTGCCACCAGTAGTCCGGTCGCTCCAGCGAGGACGAGCCCGGCTGGCCGGTCGAGGCCACCGCGATGCCCCGCTACCCCTGTGCGACCGGCGGGAGCGAGGAGAGGAACGCCGCCACCACCCGGTCGAGCTCGTCCTCGCCGAGGCCGTGGTGGAACGGCAGTCGCAGCAGCCGGCCGCTGACGTCCTCGGTGACCGGACACTCGGTCTCGCGGGCGCGGAACCTGCGACCGCCCTCGGAGCTGTGCAGCGGCAGGTAGTGGAAGGTCGCCTGGACCCCCAGCTTGCGCATCGACTCCAGGACCTCGTCGCGCAGGTCGCGCTCGGGCAGGAGCAGGTAGAACAGGTGGTAGGAGGGGTCCCGGCCGGCGGGGACGCGCATCAGCTGCACGCCGAGCTCGTCGGCCACGGGGGAGAGGCTGCGCAGGTAGTGCTCGTGCATCGCCCGTCTCCGGGCCTGGACGACCTCGCGCTGCTCGAGCTGGGCCAGCAGGTGGGCTGCCAGGACGTCGGCGAGCCCGAACGAGGAGCCGGTGTCCTTCCAGGTGTAGGACGAGGCCCGGCCGAGCATGAAGTCCTGGCGGTTGGTGCCCTTGTCGTGCAGCACGCGGGCGCGGTCGACGTCTCGGCCCTCGTTGAGCAGCAGCGCACCCCCCTCGCCGCAGGAGAAGTTCTTGGTCTCGTGGAAGCTCTGCGTGGCGAAGCGACCCAGGCTGCCGAGCGGCCTGCCCTCCCAGGCGCCGAACAGCCCGTGGGCGTTGTCCTCGATCAGCACGATGTCGGGGCGGTCCTGCAGCACCGCCCGGATCCCCGCCACGTCGCAGGCGATGCCGGCGTAGTGCACCACGACGACGGCTCGCACGTCGTCCTCCAGCAGGGTGGCCAGATGCTGGGGGTCCAACCCGAGGGTCTCGCGCTCCACGTCGCAGAAGACCAGGCCCGCTCCCTGCCGGGCGAAGGCCAGCGCAGTGGTGGTGAAGGTGAACGACGGGACGATCACCTTCTCGCCGGGCTGGAGGTCCAGGAGCATCGCCGAGAGCTCCAGGGCAGCCGTGCAGGACGTCGTCAGCAGCACCTCCTCCGCCCCGGTGTGCTCGGCGAGCACAGCGGCGGCGCGCCTGCCGAACTCGCCACCGGAGGAGGGGTGCCCGCTCTCGACGGCCTGCTGGACGTACTCCAGCTCGCGGCCCACCACCGTGGGCCTGTTGAAGGCGATGTCCGGCAACGCCCGGTCCGGGGCGTTGCGGTCAGGTCGGTCGGTCACCAGGTCACTCCTCACACGGAACCATGCCACCAGGGCAGGTCGCGCCCCAGCAGGGAACTCAGAGCACGGTTGCTCGGCTCGAAGTACTCCGCCAGTCTGCCTGCCGTGCCGGCGCTGAGCGTGGGCGGCTCGCCACCGCTGCGGTTGACGGCCGCACCCCGGTCGGGGGGCCGGAACCCCGGGTCCACCCCGAGGTCGCGCCAGAGGACCTCCAGGGCCGCATCGTCGTGCACCAGCTCGGGGAGGAAGTGCACGTGCGTCGTCGCGGGGAACGCCTGCGTCCACGGCGCCAGGTGGTCGGCGTAGCGACCGCGCTCCAGGTAGGCGAAGGGGGAGACGGAGGTCACCTCGGGGTCCCAGGGGCGCGCGCCGGACAGGTTGTCGAGCAGGGCGTCCTCGAGCGGTCGGGTCTCCAGCCCGCTCTCGGTGCTGAAGCGCCAGTTCGAGACCGCCCGCTGCACCGGGTCCCGCAGCAGCACCAGGACGTGGGGCGCGCCCAGCACCCGGGCGGCCCGGGCCGGGGCAGCGGGGTCCTCGAGGTAGCTGGTGCTCTTCTCGCCCAGCAGCAGCCCGGGGCCCGCGTGGGCGAAGTAGGTCTCGACGTACCACGCGAGGCCCCTGCTCGTGGCCCGGTCGGAGCAGAAGACCTTGGGCTCGGGCCGGGCCGGGCGGGCCATCGTGATCTGCGGGTGGGCATCGAGCACCGAGCGGAGGTAGGAGGTGCCGCAGCGTTGGGCGCCCACCACCAGCAGGTGCCGGCTCACGAGGAGGAGACCCGCTCGGAGACGTGGTAGCTGCTCAGCGCGCTGACCGCGTTGAGGGTGCGTACGACGTACTCACCGAGCATCGAGAGCAGCGCGATGACCACGCCGTTGAAGATGGACAGCAGCACCACCATCGTGGTCCAGCCCGGCACCGAGGAGTTGACGAAGAGGGAGTGCACCAGGTAGAAGCCACCGAGCAGGAGGCTGCCGAAGGCGACCACGAAGCCGGTCACGGCGGCGGCGCGCAACGGGAACAGCGAGTAGCTGAACAGGATCGCGAACACCAGCGAGATGATCCGGGTCAGGCCGTAGTTGCTCGTCCCGACCGGCCGAGGGTCGTGGCGGACCAGGACGTCCGAGGGGTTCCGGGAGTACATCAGCGCCTGCCCGGTGACGTAGGGGTGGGCGGTGCGCGACTCGCAGATGCGGTCCACCACGTCGCGCCGCAGGATCCGGAAGTTGGAGACCGCGAGCCCGGGTGGCTGGGCGAAGACACGGCGGTTGAGCAGGCTGATCAGCTTGCTGCCCAGCCGCCGGTAGCCCGGCGCCTCCTTGCGCTCGAACCGCCCGAAGACGACGTCGCGCCCGGTCATCGCCTCCTCGATGAGGAGCAGGACCTGGTCGGGGGGGTTCTGCAGGTCGTCGTCCATGGTGATCACGAAGTCGCCGGAGGCCTCCCGGAACCCGGCCAGGTTGGCGTGGTGCTGGCCGTAGTTGCGCAGCAGGTTCAACGCCACGACGTGCGGCTGGGAGCGGGCCCGCGCCGAGATCACCTCCCAGCTGGTGTCGCGGCTGCCGTCGTTGACCAGGACCAGCTGGTAGCGCAGGCCGGCCTCCTCGAAGACCTCCACGATCCGGTCGATCGTGAGTCCGACGACGTCGGCGCTGTTGAAGACGGGCACGACGACGGAGTAGGTGAACCCGCGCGGGTCGTCCGGCGGATCGGCGGGCTGCCAGGCGGTGCTCAGCTCACTGGCCATGCCCTGCCTCCTTCCCGGGACGGGCCGCGCCGGCCACCCACGCGGTCGCGACCCTCAGAAGCCCGAGATGCCCTCACCCTCACCTGCCTGCTCGTCGAAGGTCTCGTGCTCGAGCAGGTGCAGGACCGGGACGCCCAGCTTGCGCCGTGCACGGGAGGTCCAGTCGACGTGGAAGAACTCGCTGACGATGTGCGGCCGGGTCAAGATGATGACCTCGCGCGCGTCCACCTCGGAGACCTTCGTGACCAGGGCCCGGATCGGGTCGCTGGTCACCGGCTCGCCGAAAGCCCGGCCACCCGCCTTCTCGATGGCGGCCACCGTGGTCGCCACGTCCTCGCGACAGCTGTCGAGCAGCTCCTGGCGCAGCCCCTGGATGTCGCCGTCGTCGACGGCGACGGCCGGGGTGGTGAGCACCTCGCCGGTGGCCAGGGTGCCCATGGCCGACTCCACGCGGGCAGAGGCGTCCTCCACTGGTTGCAGGACGTGATAGACGACCGGGTCCTCGATGTCCTCGTGCAACCCACGCAGGTTGGTGGCGTCCTTGGCGGTGAACGGCTGCTCGACCAGCAGGACGACGTCGTACTCGGTCATGACCCACCTCCGGAAGAGTTCATACCCAGAACTGTAGTCAGGTCGTAGCTGACGGGCTGCTCGAGCTGGGCGTAGTCGCACGACTCGGGGTCCCGGTCGGGTCGCCACCGCTTGAAGTGCGCCGTGTGCCGGAAACGGCGGCCCTCCATCGCGTCGTACTTCACCTCCAGCACCCGCTCCGGGCGCAGCGGGGTGAACGAGAGGTCCTTGCCCTGGCTCCAGCGGCTCTGGGTCCCGGGGACCCGGTCGGGGTTGGCGATCGCCCAGTCGGGCCCGTGGGTCGAGGAGTGCGGAGCGTCCCCGTCTCGAGACCACGCGCCCCAGGGGTGGTCGGCGATGTCGCACTCCAGCGGTGCGAGCTCTGCGAGCAGCTCGGCGCGCCGCTTCACGGTGAAGGAGGCCGAGACACCGACGTGCTGGAGGTGGCCGTCGGCGTAGAGCCCGAGCAGCATCGAGCCGAGCAACGGCCGCTCGGGGGTCGAGGTCTTGTGCAGGCGGTAGCCGGCCAGCACCACGTCGGCGGTGCGTTCGTGCTTGATCTTCAACATCGTGCGCGCGTTCGGCTGATAGGGGGCACCCATCGGCTTGGCGACGACGCCGTCGAGCCCGGCGCCCTCGAACTGCTCGAACCAGGCCTGCGCCTCGACCGGGTCGGTCGTCCTGCGGGTGAGGTACGCCGGACCGGCGAGTCCGTCGAGCTCCTGCTCCATCCGCGCCCGCCGCACCGAGAACGGCTCGGCGAGGAGGGACTCGTCCCCGAGCGCGAGCAGGTCGAAGGCCACGAACGAGGCCGGTGTCCTCTCCGCCAGCATCGTGATCCGGGACTCGGCCGGGTGGATCCGCTCCTGGAGCACCTCGAACTGCAGCCGCGGTCCCACCGCGACGAACAGCTCCCCGTCCAGCACGCACCGCGCCGGCAGCTGCTCGCGCAGTGCGGTCACGACCTCGGGGAAGTAGCGGGTCAGCGGCTTGGTGTTGCGCGAGGTCAGCTCAACCTCGTCGCCGTCCTTGAAGACCAGGCAGCGGAACCCGTCCCACTTGGGCTCGAAGGACAGCCCGCCGTCGTACTTCCCGGGGTCGGGGATGCCCTGCACCGACGTGGCCAGCATCGGCCGGACGGGCGGCATCACGGGCAAGTCCACATCGATGACCGTACCGCCCGTTCCCACCACCCACCCCGCTGTCACGCGTTGTCATGGACGGTGAGTGCGCGGTGGACGACCTGTCCAGCAGCCACCACCCGCGTTGCGGGGATGTCCGGGTAGGCCATACTCGCCGCATGTCCTGCCCCGTCACCGACCTGCCCCGGCTCTCCGACGTGGGGGAGCAGCGCGCGCGACTCGCTGAGAGCCAGGCGAGCCCGGACCGGTGAAGCATGTCCGGGCCACCCGCTACGTCACCCCGCTGCGGGAGGGCGGCTCCATGCCGGGGGTCGTCGAGGCCGAGGACCTGGGCATCTACGTCTGCAAGTTCCGGGGGGCCGGCCAGGGGCTGCCGGTCCTGGTCGCGGAGGTGGTCGTCAGCGAGCTCGCACGACGGCTGGAGCTGCGGACGCCCGTGCTGGTCGCGATCGAGCTGGAGCAGGCGATCGCCCGCTACGAGGCCGACGAGGAGGTGCAGGACCTGCTCAACGCCAGTCTGGGCCTGAACCTCGGGGTCGACTTCCTGCCGGGCTCCTTCGGCTTCGACCCGACCCACGAGGTCGACCCGGAGGTCGCGGCGCGCACGCTCTGGCTGGACGCGTTCGTCGCCAACGTCGACCGTGGCTGGCGCAACCCGAACCTGCTCGTCTGGCACGGCGACCCCTGGCTGATCGACCACGGTGCCTCGCTCTACTTCCATCACGGCTGGACCGGAGGGATCGGCGACCCGGCCCGCTTCGCGGCCCAGCCCTACGACGTGACCGACCACATCTTCGGCGCCCATGCCGGTGCCGCGGCGTCCCTGGACGCCCAGCTCGCGGACCGGTTCGACGAGGACCTGCTGCGTGAGGTGCTGGGCCAGGTTCCCGACGAGTGGCTGGAGCCCCGACCCGGCGCCGAGTCGCCGGAGGAGGTGCGGGCGGCCTACTGCGCGTTCCTGGGTGCCCGCCTCGACGGTCCGCGCGCATGGGTCCCGGGGAGGGCAGCGGCGTGAGGCCCTACCAGTACGTCGTGCTGCGCTGCGTGCCTCGCGTCGAGCGGGAGGAGTTCGTCAACGTCGGGGTGGTCGTCTACTGCCAGGACGAGGACTTCCTCGACGTCGGCTGGCATGTCGAACCTGCCCGGCTGAGCGCCCTGGACCCGGACGTGGACGTCGGTGCGGTGTGCGACGCGATGGACTTCGTCGACGCGGTCTGTCGCGCGGACCCGGCCGCCGGGTCGGTCGCGAGCCGGGACCGCGGCACCCGCTTCGGCTTCCTGCGAGCGCCACGCAGCACCGTGGTCCAGCCCGGCCCGGTACACGGCGGTCTCACCGGGGACCCCGCCGCCGAGCTGCGCCGGCTGGTGGCCACGCTGGTCCGCTGAGGCGAGGGTCTGCGCCCATGTCGTGCCCACCACCATCGCCGCATCCAGGACCCTGTTACCGGTCCGCCCGGCTCGCGGCGGCCGCTCGGGACTCCTCGGCGCGGCCCAGCAGCAAGGACCGCTCGCTCTGGTTGGAGGTCAACGACGCTGCCTCGCGAAACGACGCGGCCGCGTCGGTGTGCCGACCGGCCCGTGCGAGCAGGTCGGCGCGCACACCGGGAAGGAGGCGCGACCCGGCGAGCGCACGCTCGGGAAGGTCGTCGAGAATGGCGAGGCCCGCCGCCGGGTCGAATGCCCGTCCGTGCGCGACGGCGCGGTTGACCTCCACGACCGGGCCCGGTGCCGCCTCGGCGAGCACGTCGTAGAGCTGCGCGATGGCACGCCAGTCGGTCTCCTCGGGTCTGGCTGCATGGGCATGCCGGGACGCGATCGCCGCCTGCAGGTAGTAGCGACCGACCGCCTTCCCACGCGCGGCGACCAGCTCTGCGCGCTCCGACGCGGCCAGCCCGCGCCGGATCAAGAGCTTGTCCCACAGGCGCCGAGCGTCTTCTTGGCACGGGAGATCCGTTGTCCCCTCGCCGTCTCGGAGGCCAGGAGACCGCGGGCGATCGCCGTGGTCGTGAGCCCGCCGACCAGTCGCAGGGTCAACGCGGCGCGGGACTCCGGGGTGAGCTTCGGGTGGCAGGACAGGAAGATCAGACGAAGGACGTCGTCCTCGATGAAGTCCACCTGTGTGGATCCCTCACGCCAGGTGGCGGTGATCGTCTCGCCGGTGATGTCGGCCATGAGACCAGCAGGGCCCACCCACCGGCATCTCGCTTCTCCTCAGATCGGTGGCCTACCGCTGCTCGGTGGCCGACTCACCCCTACGTCGAACGACCTCCTTCGTCTTCGACATCGCCCACAGAAGCATTCTCGGGGGAGTCGGGGATACCCGGCACGCGCGGGCATCCAGGTGGTCTCGGGTCCTCCCGCACGACGTGGTGGAGAGCCAGCTCCGGGCCAGGAGGTTCTGCTCGAGACGGGCGCCTGCTGCGCAGACCGTGGCGGGTGGCCGAGGCTGTACGCACCGAGACCGAGCGGCGGGAAGTGGACCCGGTCGTGGGAGCAGCTGCCTGCCTCCAGGCGAAGGTGGGGCGTCCCGGAAGTGTCGGTGCCTCGGACTAGGTTGGGCAGCATGTCGAGTCGACGGCACTGGGTCATCGTTTCCTCACGCGACCACGCCAAGCGTGGCGTCGCCGGCGGCTTCGTCATGGCGAACCACGGGAAGCGTGCGCCCTTGGCGCGGATGTCGGTCGGTGATGGCATCCTCATCTACTCGCCGACCGACACCTACCCGGACGGTGACCCGCTGCGGGCGATCACCTTCGTCGGTGAGGTCACCGGGGAGGAACCCGAGGCCAGTGACGTCATCACGGGGGGATTCCGCCGGGCGGCCAGGCTGCGCGGGATCGAGACGCTGCCGCTTGCGCAGGTCCGCGGGCACCTGCCCGTCTCACGCCTGCGGTTCGGGTTCTTCGAGCTCGACTCGGCGGACGCCGAGGCCATCTGGGCACGTGTGCCGTCCGGATGCGGTTGACAGATCACGAGGACGGAGGCGCGCAGAGCGCCTTGCGGGTCAGTCGCGGTGTTGCACGATGTTGAGCACGTTGCCGTCCGGCGCACGGACAAAGAATCGGGTCACACCCCACTCCTCGGTGGTGAGTGGATGCACGATCTCGAAGCCGCGATCCTGTGCCTGGGCGTGGGCGGCCTCGACGTCGTCGACCTTGACCGAGATCACCGGGTCCTCCGGTGCGGTGACGTCGTGGGTCATCAGCTGCAGGTTGATCCCGCTGCCCGGGGAGGTGTAGCGGGCCACCCACCCCAGGTTGAACTCCTCCTCGGTCAGCCCGAGGTAGTCGGTGTAGAAGTCCTTGGCCGCCGCGAGGTCGCCCACGTGAAGGTCTGCGATGATCTGCGTGACGCGCATGCGCTGCTCCTGGTGGTCGGTGGATGCCCACGATCCTCACTCCTCGCGCGCCGGACCGCCAGGTGTGGTGGGTGATGTTCAGGAGCTCCTCCGGCGCCCCGCGCCGAACCGAGAAGTTGGTGGCGCGACGCGCGCCGGTGCCTCGTCCCCTCCCAGATCCCCGTGGGCCGATGGCTCGCGCGAGAATGGACGCGTGAGGTTCGACGAGCACCCCCGGAGACTGCGTGCTCGCGCGGCAGACGTCGCCTCCCGTGTCCAGGTGGAGGTGCGGTCGCGGCGCAGGCAGGGGATCCAGCGCGCGAACGCTCTCCTCGACCGGATGCCGAGCCCGGTTCGAGCAGGTGTTGACCTGACCGAGCGCACCGTGCGCGACTCGGTGGCCGACCGCGTGCCAGGGCTTGCAGCCGAGGCCACCCTCTTCATCTTGATCTCCTTGCCCGCACTGCTGCTGGTGGTGTTGGGATCACTGGGCTTCGTCGCGGGAAGCCTCGGGCCGGCGGGGACCAAGCAGCTCGATCGGCTGGTCTTCGACGTTCCCCGCACCTTCATGTCGAGCTCCACCTATGCGTCCTATGAGTCCCTCGCTCAGCAGGTCCTCGACACCGGCCGTGCCGACGTGGTCGGGATCGGTGCACTGCTGGCGTTGTGGACCGGGTCGCGAGCCACCAGCCGGGTGCTGGAGACGCTCGTCATCGCCTACGACATCGAGTCGCCCCGACCTGGCTGGCGGCGGCGGCTGCTGGCCCTTGTGCTGACGATCGGAGGCCTGCTGGGTGCGGTCGCGGTCCTGCCCCTCCTGGTGCTCGGACCGCGTCTGGTCAAACACGTCGCGCCGGACGGCGTCGCGTCGGCGACGCTGACCGCGCTGCACCTGGGGTACTGGCCCGTGCTCGGGCTGTTCGTCATGGTCGGGCTCACCACCGTCTACCACGTGGGTGTCCCCTGGCGCACGCCGTGGCTGCGGGACCTGCCAGGCGCGGTGCTCGCCATGGCACTGTGGTTCCTCGCCGCGGCCGGTCTGCGTGCCTACCTCGCGCTCAGCGCGCTCGGAGGTGACGGGGCGGGCAGCGCGGTCTACCGGCAGCTCGGTACTCCGATCGCGGTCGTGCTCTGGCTCTACGTCTCCTCGGTGGCGGTGCTGCTCGGCGCCGAGCTCAACGCCGAGATCGAGAAGAAGTGGCCCACGATCGAACCTGGCGCTCAGGAGGCCGCCCTGGCCGAGCAGAGCGGGAAGTGACCCGGTCTGGAGGTCACGCCGTCGTGACGGGCTGCGTGGTCGCCACGGCTGCTGGTCCCCACCACCGGTTGGTGCGGCCTCGGTATCGCCGGTAGGGGTCGCCGAGGGTGCGTTCGAGATGAACCTCCTCGACGGGCACCCAGGCGGTGTAGGCGGCTGCGGCCATTCCGGCGCAGCCGAGGGCGGCGCCGCTGCGCCGTACCACGGCGAGCCCGAGCAAGCCCAGGATGTAGCCGAGGTACTGGGGGTTGCGGCTGTAGCGATAGACCCCGCCCGTGACCAGCGGCCCGGTCTGGGTGCCGCTGACCTGTCCGGACCCGGCGAACCTGCGCATGCCGAGCACGCACAGCCCGGTCCCGGCCGCGGTCAGCGCTCCGCCCGTCGCTCGCGCGGCCCTGCGAGGAAGGGGCAGCGGCAGCCATCGTCGGTGCAGTGCTGCGGCAGTGAGGGCGGCATGCCCGGTGTAGACGGCATACATCGCCGCGACCGTGGACGCTCGCAGGGCGCCGTGGTCGAGCAGATCGCGCTGCATCTGGCTCAGCAGCGGGATCCTGGCTGCCGGCGTGCTCTGATCGGGTGCGGGGTGCTCCACGAATCTCATGGTGGTTGGACTGCTCCCTTCGTCTGGGCTCTCGTCGACCAGTACGGCATCACTCGATACCGCTGTCATCGCCAGATGGCGATTCTAGACAGGCCGGTGACGATCGCGTCAACCCCCCCCGAGTGCAGAACTTCACCGTTTCCCGCGACGGCTGCGGCGCCGGCGAGGCCCAGAGCCTGGAGCGGCCCTTCGGTCACGCCGACCCCGGGGACATCTTCGCCTGGGCCGGGGAGACCGCGAGCTGGCCGAACCGGACCGAGCCCGGCGGCAGCCGGGGCTGGACGACTACCTGACCAGAGACTCTCCCCGCGACATCGGCGCCGAGATCATGGGACGCAACGAGTTCGGCCCGCACCGTGGCCGGTGGACCGATCACGAGTGGCAGGGCATGAAGCAGCCGGACTTCCACGAGCCGCCGGGTGCCCACTCGCCGCCTGCAGCACCACCCGAATGAGAGACTGGCTGGTCAGTCAAGACGTGGACTGCCGACTCACCGGCGGAGCTTGTTGTCGTCTTCTCGCAACGTTCCGGTGGGCTCCGTCGACGCCGATGGTGCGAGCCGGACCCGCGGGCCGCCGAACTTGCGGCGGTAGGCACCTGGACCGAGTCGGGTGGTCCGGTTGAAGAGCCGTCGGAAGTAGGCGGTGTTCTGGTAGCCGACGGCGAGACCGACCTCGTCGACCGGCATCGTCGTACGCTCCAGGAGCCGGCGGGCCTCCCTGATCCGCAGCTGCTGCACGTAGGCGATCGGGGAGTAGCCGGTGGCGGTTCGGAACCGGCGCTCCAGGGTCCGACGGGTGACGCCCGAGCGTGCGCGCAGCTCCTCCACCGGGCTCGCGAGAGCGAGATGGCCCTCCAGCCAGTCCTGGAGGGTGGAGACCAGCCCGTCGTCGTGGTTCAGCTGGGGAGCGAACTCGATGTAGGGGGCCTGTCCGGCCCCGTGCCACTCGAGCATCAGCATCCGCGCCAGGGCCCGGGCCGCCCTCGGGCCCACGAAGCGGGTGACCAGGTGGAGGGCGAGGTCGTGCCAGGACATCACGCCACCGGTCATGACGAGGTCGTCCCGGTCCCCCGCGGTGATCAGGACCTCCTCGGGACGCAGTCGCACGTCCGGGTGGGTACGGCGGAAGGTCTCCGCGAAGGCCCAGTGGATGGTCGCCTCCCTCCCGTCGAGCAGGCCGGTCTCGGCCAGCAGCAACGCCCCGGTGCAGACCGAGCCCAGCAGGGCGCCCTGCGCGTGCTGCCGGCGGAGCCAGTCCACGACGTGCGGGTGGCGTCCCGGCACCCACGTGAAGCCGTCGACGGCCATCAGCGGCACGATGGCGACGTCGGTCCGGGCGATGTCGTCGCAGGCGCAGTGGGCCGAGAGGCGGAGCCGGTTGGCGCCGACGGCGTCGAGCGGCCCCGAGGCCGCGATCTGCACCTCGAAGGGATGACGTGGCAGGTCGCTCTCGACGCTGCCGAGCAGGGGGAAGGCTGTCAGCGCCTCGTAGAGGCCGCTCAAGGGCGCGACCTGGGTCTGCGGTGTGGCGACAAGCGTGACGTGCACGGGTAGGCCTGGAGGTTCGTTCATCTCGGTTCCATGTCGCGAACGGAACGTTCCTGTCGACTGTGGCACTGACACCGCTCGCCCGCCACACCTAGCGTCGAAACCACCTGCACGAGAACGACCCAGGGAGGCAACCAATGACGACGATGTTGAACGGGTGGGACGTGGACGCGGTCTCCGAGGCGGTGCGGATGGTCAGCGAGCAGCCTGAGGCCGGGCTCCTCACCTGGCGCGGGCGCGCGGTCTGGGACGGCGGGTTCGGCCTGGACGTACGCACCCACGAGATCGAACAGCTCGGCGAGGTCATGGAGCGTCACTTCACCCTGCGAGGGGACCACCCGCCGGAGCTGCTCGGTCAGAACACCGGCGCGACGGCCATCGAGACCGTGCTGGCTGCCCTGGGCGCGTGCATGACCGGCACCTTCGCCGTGCAGGCCACCGCGCGGGGCGTCCGGATCGATGCCCTGGAGGTGGATCTGGAGTGCACCATCGATCTCAACGGCTTCTTCGGCATCGCGCCGATCCGGCCCGGGCTGCGGGACGTGACGCTGACCTACCGGGTGAGCGCCGACGCCGACGACGAGACGCTCGAGGAGATCCTGGACGCGACCCGGTCCCTCTCGCCCGTCTTCGACACGGTCACGAAGCCGGTCGCGGTCACGACCGCGCTGGCCACGCCGTAGCCCGCGGGGCGTCGAGCATGGTGACCGCACCTGCCGCCGCGCTGGTCGAGAGGCGGAACCACGCGTGGAACGTCCGCGGCGCCGACCTCTCAGACCGGGACCAGCTCCACGGCCCCCACGGCGTACCGCGCCAGGATGGTGCGGGCGAGCTCGGGGTCTGCGCCCAGGGGCTCGGACACGGCGACGGCCCCGGCCTCCAGGGCCAGCTCCGCGGCCCGGTCGGGCAGGAAGCCCGGCGCCAGGAACATGGAGGCCACCGCCACGTGCCGGCGTCCCTCGGACCGGAAGGCGCGTACGGCCTCCCCGGTGGCGGGGGGAGCCGAGGACGCGAAGGCCGCGGTGACGGGCAGCTTGTGCCGGGTGCCCCACACCCGAGCCAGCCGACCGATCGCCTGGTTGGCCAGCGGGTCGGAGGTGCCGGCGGCGGCCAGCACCAGTGCGTCGAGCTCGCGCACCCGGGCGGCGCGCAGCGCGTCGCGCAGGCGGCGGTCGAGGACGTCGAGGAAGGTCGGCTCGAGGCCGAGGATCCGGGTCATCCGGATCTGCAGTCCGGGGTGGCGCTCGGTGGCCTCGGCGACGGCCCGGGGCACGTCCACCTTGGCGTGGTGGGCCTCGCTGAGCAGCAGCGGGACGACGACGATCTCCTCGAAGCCGGCCTTGACCAGCTTGTCGACGACCTTGGCGAACCCGGGCCGGGACAGCTCGAGGAACGCCGGCTCGATGCGCAGGTCGGGGCGCACCCGGCGGGTCTCGGCGACCAGCGACTTGATGGTCGCGGCCGAGCGGGGGTCCCGGCTCCCGTGGGCGAGGGTGATCAGGGCTGGAGCGGTCATGACGATCCGGCTCCCTTCGCGTTCGTGCCTCGGACGCCGTCGTCGTTGACGGTGTGGTCCTCGGCGCTGGTGGTGGACGCAGGGTCGGTCCGGGGTCGGGCGCGGCTCACTGGTGGATCCCGCACTCGGTCTTGGTGCTGCCGGCCCATCGGCCGCTGCGCGGGTCCTGCCCGGAGGCCACCCGCTGGGTGCAGGGCCAGCAGCCGATGGACGGGTAGCCGTCGTGGCGAAGCGGGTTGACCAGGATCCCGTTCTCGGCGACGTACTTCTCCACGTCCACGTCGGACCAGCGCGCCAGCGGCGAGACCTTGACCTTCTGCTTCTTCTCGTCCCAGCCGACGACGGGAGCGATCACCCGGTTGTGGGTCTCGGCCCTCCTCAGCCCGGTCGCCCAGGCGTCGTAGGCCGCCAGGCCCTCGGCCAGCGGCTGCACCTTGCGCAGCTGGCAGCACAGGTCGGGGTCGCGCTGGTAGAGGTCCTGACCGTACGTCGCATCCTGCTCCGCGACCGTCTGGACCGGGGTGAGGTTGATCAGGTTGACCGGCATGGTGGCGGCCACCGCGTCGCGGGTCCCGACCGTCTCGGCGAAGTGGTAGCCGGTGTCGAGGAAGACCACGTCGACCCCGGGGGCGACCTTCGCGGCCACGTGGGAGAGCACCGCGTCGCTCATCGAGGAGGTGAGGCAGAACCGTGCACCGAAGGTGGCCACCGCCCACTCGATGATGTCCTCGGCCGGGGCCAGCTCCAGCTCGGCTCCGACGTGGAAGACGATCTCGCGCAGCTCGCCGGCGCTGCGGCCCTGCGTCTGCGACCCGCGCCGCGCCCGCGCCGCCAGTGTGCTCGGCGCGGTCACCGGGACCCCTCGCGTCGCGGCGTGCCGGCGCCGGCCGGGGGCCGGAGCTGGCCGATCATGCTCAGCCGGAACGCGCGCAGGCAGGACCGGCACTCCCAGGCGCCGTGCGGGGACCCGTCCTCGGTCTCGTGGGGCCGCAGGTCCTCGTCACCGCAGTAGGGGCAGTGGAAGGGCACTGCGCGGGCGGACACTAGAGCGCCTTCTCGCCGCGCAGGAGCGCCTCGTCCGCCTCCACGGCCCAGGAGGCGAACCCCTGGCCCTCGGCGCGGTCGAGGAGGAAGTTGCCGACCACGCTGGTGATGTAGTCGTCGAGCCCGGCGCTGGTGACCTTGTGCGCGCGCAGCTTCTTGCCGAACGCGGAGCTCAGTCCGAGGCCTCCGCCGAGGTGCACCTGGAACCCCTCGACCTGGTTGCCCGCCTGGTCCAGGACCAGCTGCCCCTTGAGCCCGATGTCGGCCACCTGGGTCCGCGCGCAGGCGTTGGGGCAGCCGTTGACGTTGACGGTGATCGGGGTGTCCAGGTCGGGGAAGCGCCGCTCCAGCTCCTCGACGAGGTCCAGGGCCCGCTGCTTGGTGTCGACGATGGCGAGCTTGCAGAACTCGATGCCGGTGCAGGCCATCGTGGAGCGGCGCCAGTTCGAGGGCCGCGCCTCCAGGTTGATCTCGGCCAGGTCCGCGACCATCGCCTCGACGTCCGCCTCGTCGACCCCGAGCACCACGACCTTCTGGTGGGCGGTGAGCCGGGCGCCGGCGGCGCCGTACCTGTCGACCAGGTCGCCGAGGCCGGTCAGGGTCTGGCCGTTGATGCGGCCGGCGACCGGCGCCGCGCCGATGTAGCACCGGCCGTCCTTCTGCCGGTGCACGCCGATGTGGTCACCCGGGTTGCCGTCGGCCTGGGGGGAGGGGCAGTCGACGAGCCGGGTGAGGAGGTACTCGGTCTCGAGGACCTCCCGGAACCTCTCCACGCCCCAGTCGGAGACCAGGAACTTCAGTCGTGCTCGGGAGCGCAGCCGGCGGTAGCCGTAGTCGCGGAAGATCCCGGTGACGCCCTCCCAGGTGTCGGCCACGTCCTCGATCGGGATCCAGACGCCCAGCTTCTGCGCCAGCATCGGGTTGGTCGACAGGCCGCCGCCGACCCACAGGTCGAACCCCGGCCCGTGGTCGGGGTGGACGGTGCCGACGAAGGAGACGTCGTTGACGGCCGGCACGCAGTCGAGGCTGGGGTGCCCGCTCGCCGAGGTCTTGAACTTGCGCGGCAGGTTGGAGTACTCCGGGTTGCCGATGAAGCGCCGCTTGATCTCCTGCAGCGCGGGCGTCGCGTCGATGATCTCGTCCGCGGCGACACCGGCGACGGGGGAGCCGAGGAACGGGCGAGGAGAGTCGCCGCACGCCTCCGTGCTGGACATGCCGACCGCGTCCAGGCGGGCCCAGATCTCGGGCACGTCCTCGATCTCGATCCAGTGGTACTGGATGTTCTGGCGGTCGGTGATGTCCGCGGTGCCGCGGGCGAAGTCGGTGGAGATGCCGCCCAGCGCGCGGAGCTTGGCGGCGTCGAGCAGCTCGCCGTCGCTGCGCACCCGCAGCATGAAGAACTCGTCGTCGAGCTCCTCCTCCTCGAGCGTCGCGGTCTTGCCGCCGTCGAAGCCGGGCGCCCGCTGGGTGTAGAGCCCCATCCAGCGGAACCGGCCACGAAGGTCGGCCGGGTCGATGGAGGCGAACCCGCGCTTGGAGTAGATCTCCAGGATGCGGGCCCGCACGTTGAGCGGGTTGTCGTCCTTCTTGGACTGCTCGTTCTTGTTCAGCGGCTCGGTGTACCCCAGGGCCCACTGGCCCTCCCCGCGCTTGGGGCGGGCTCTTCCGGAGCGCCCGCGGCGGCCCTCGGCCGAGGTGGGGGCGACGGGCGCCGGGCTGGTGGTGGTGCTCGTGGTCATCAGTGATCTCGTCCTGGTGGTGGGGGAGGCGGCGAGCATCCGGCGACGACGGTGTCGCGACGCTGCGGCGGCCAGGCAGTGGATTCCGGCAGGTTCAGAATCGGCGATGACACATCATGCTGCGCGTACGACCGAGGTCCACGTGGCGGCGGGCCACGAGCCAGGTCGACGTGTCGGCAGCGATCATGGGACACAGTCTCAGGTTTCGGACGCTCGTTCCACAAACGTTGGTCTCATGCCGTGAGACGCCTGTCCGGATGTTGGATGACCGCCCGGCGCCCGGCGCCCCGCCCCGAGGGGGTCGCCTACGCTGGCCCCATGAGCGAGCCGAGCACCTCCCAGACCACCGCTGCACGCGGGGAAGCCAGCCCTGGGCCCGGTGCCGGCGCCCTTGCCAAGACCGCGTCGTCGGCCTACGACGCCGCGCTGGAGGTGATCGCCTCCGTGGAGCCCCGTGTGGCGGAGGCCACACGGCAGGAGCTCGCGGACCAGCGCTCCTCGCTGAAGCTGATCGCCTCGGAGAACTACGCCTCGCCGGCCGTGCTGCTGACCATGGGCACCTGGTTCAGCGACAAGTACGCCGAGGGCACCGTGGGACACCGCTTCTACGCAGCCTGCCAGAACGTCGACACCGTCGAGGCGCTCGCGGCCGAGCACGCCCGGGAGCTGTTCGGTGCTCCCTACGCCTACGCCCAGCCCCACTCGGGCATCGACGCCAACCTGGTCGCCTTCTGGTCGATCCTGGCCAACCGGGTGGAGACGCCGGCGCTGGAGCGGCTGCACGCCAAGAACGTCAACGAGCTCTCCGAACCCGACTGGGAGGAGCTGCGCCACGAGTTCGGCAACCAGCGGCTGCTCGGGATGGCGCTCGACGCCGGGGGCCACCTCACCCACGGCTTCCGCCCCAACATCAGCGGCAAGATGTTCCACCAGCAGCAGTACGGCACCGACCCCGAGACGGGTCTGCTCGACTACGACGCCGTCGCCGCGAAGGCACGGGAGTTCAAGCCGCTGATCCTCGTGGCCGGCTACTCCGCCTACCCCCGCCGGGTGAACTTCGCGAAGATGCGCGAGATCGCCGACGAGGTGGGCGCGGTGCTGATGGTGGACATGGCGCACTTCGCCGGCCTGGTCGCCGGCAAGGTCTTCACCGGCGACGAGGACCCGGTGCCGCACGCCCACGTCACCACGACCACCACCCACAAGTCGCTGCGCGGCCCCCGCGGCGGTCTCGTGCTCGCGCAGGAGGAGTTCGCCGGTGACGTCGACCGCGGCTGCCCGATGGTGCTCGGTGGCCCGCTCTCGCACGTGATGGCGGCCAAGGCGGTCGCGCTCGCCGAGGCCCGGCAGCCCTCGTTCCAGACCTACGCCCAGGACATCGCCGACAACGCCAAGTCGCTGGCCGCGGGCTTCCTCTCCCGTGGAGCGAACCTGGTCACCGGTGGCACCGACAACCACATCGTGCTGCTCGACGTCACCTCCTACGGCCTGACCGGGCGGCAGGCGGAGTCCGCGCTGCTCGACTCCGGCGTGGTGACCAACCGCAACTCGGTCCCCCGGGACCCCAACGGCGCCTGGTACACCTCCGGCATCCGCTTCGGTACGCCGGCACTCACCACGCGTGGCTTCGGCGCCGACGAGTTCGACACCGTCGCCGACCTGGTCCACGAGGTGCTCTCGAACACCTCGCCCGGCACCACCAAGGCCGGGGCGCCGTCCAAGGCGAGCTACGCCCTGGCCGACGGGGTGGCCGACCGGGTGCACGCCCGGGCCCAGGAGATGCTGGACCGCAACCCGCTCTACCCGGGCCTCGAGCTGACCTGACCCACCCCTGGGCGCTGCTGAGTGCTGCGCCGCAAGGGCGGAACGGGACCTAACCCAGGAGGGACCGGTAGACCTCGAGGGTCCGGGTGGCGATGGCCGGCCAGCTGAACGACTCCTGGGCCCGCAGGCGCCCGGCCAGCCCGCGTTCGCGGGCGCGGCCCGGGTCGCTGACCGCCTCGAGCAGGGCGGCGGCGAGGTCGGCGACGTAGCGCTCCGGGTCCAGCGGGGTGCCGGTGCCGTCGCTCGCCTGCGCGATCGGCACCAGCCAGCCGGTCTCGCCGTCCACGACGACCTCGGGGATGCCGCCGGTGGCCGTGGCCACCACGGCGGTCTCGCACGCCATCGCCTCGAGGTTGACGATGCCGAGCGGCTCGTAGAGCGAGGGGCAGGCGAAGACCGTGGCCGCGGTGAGCAGCGCCACCACGTCGGGCCGCGGGAGCATCTCCGCGATCCAGACCACGCCGTCCCGCTCGGCGGCCAGATCGTCCACCAGGCCGCGCACCTCCGCCTCGATCTCCACGGTGTCGGGGGCCCCGGCGCACAGCACCAGCTGGACCTCCGGGGGGAGGGCTGCGGCGGCCCGCAGGAACAGCGGGAGGCCCTTCTGGCGGGTGATCCGCCCGACGAAGATCACACTCGCACGGTCGGGGTCCACGCCGAGCTCGCGCACGCGGTCGGGGTTCGCCACCGGTTGCCAGTCGGCGGTGTCGATGCCGTTGTGCACCACGTGGACGCGGGCGGGGTCGACGTCGGGATAGCTGCGCAGCACGTCGTCGCGCATCGCCGCGCTCACGGCGATCACGCCGTCGGCCGCGTCGTACGCCGTGCGCTCGACCCAGCCGGACACGGCGTAGCCGCCACCGAGCTGCTCGGCCTTCCAGGGCCGCATCGGCTCCAGGCTGTGCGCGGTGACCACGTGCGGGACCCCGTGCAGCAGCTTGGCCAGGTGGCCGGCCATGTTGGCGTACCAGGTGTGCGAGTGCACCAGGTCTGCGCCGGCGCACCCGCCGACCATCTCCAGGTCGACGCCCAGCGTGCGCAGCGCCGCGTTGGCCGAGGCCAGGGCCGGCGGCTCGGCGTAGCCGGTCGTGCCCGCCTCGTCGCGCTCGGCACCGAAGCAGTGCACCCGCGTGTCGACCCCGTCGACGGCGCGCAGAGCCCGGACGAGCTCGGCGACGTGGACTCCCGCGCCCCCGTAGACCTCCGGCGGGTACTCCCGCGACAGCACGTCGATCCGCATGCGCCCCAACGTAGTCCCTCGCAAAGTGGCGGCGGTCACGACTACGTTCGGGGCATGAGTCTCGCACCGAGCCGGAAGAGAGTCTTGGCGATCGTCCTGGCCGGCGGGGAGGGCAAGCGGCTGATGCCCCTCACCGCCGACCGGGCCAAGCCGGCCGTCCCCTTCGGGGGGATCTACCGGCTCATCGACTTCGCCCTGTCCAACGTCGTCAACTCCGGCTACCTCAAGGTGGTCGTGCTGACGCAGTACAAGTCGCACAGCCTCGACCGGCACGTCACCACGACCTGGCGCATGTCCACGCTGCTGGGCAACTACGTGACCCCGGTGCCGGCCCAGCAGCGCGTCGGCAAGCGCTGGTACCTCGGCAGCGCGGACGCCATCTACCAGTCGCTGAACCTGCTCACCGACGAACGACCCGACATCGTCGTGGTCGTCGGCGCCGACCACGTCTACCGGATGGACTTCTCGCAGATGGTCGCCCAGCACGTGGAGTCCGGTGCCGGGTGCACGGTCGCGGCGATCCGGCAGCCCATCGCGGAGGCCGACCAGTTCGGCGTCATCGACGTGGACTCGGGGTCGCCCGATCGGATCCGTGCGTTCCTGGAGAAGCCCACCGACCCGCAGGGCCTCCCGGACTCGCCGCAGGAGGTGCTCGCCTCGATGGGCAACTACGTCTTCGACGCCGACGCCCTGCGCGACGCGGTCACCCGGGATGCCGAGCGGGAGCGCTCCAACCACGACATGGGCGGCGACATCGTGCCGTGGTTCGTGGACCGGACCGAGTCGGCGGTCTACGACTACAAGGACAACGAGGTCCCAGGCTCCAACGAGCGCGACCGTGGCTACTGGCGCGACGTCGGGACGATGCGCTCCTACTACGCCGCGCACATGGACCTGGTGGCGCCGCTGCCGGTGTTCAACCTCTACAACGCCACCTGGCCGATCTACACCAGCTACGGACCGCAGCCGCCGGCCAAGCTGGTCGAGGGTCACAACGGCGAGCCGATCACGACGCACAACGCCATCCTGTCGCCGGGCGTCGTGGTCGCCGGCGGGACGGTGAACCACTCCGTGCTCTCCCCGGCCTGCTACGTCGACGAGGGTGCCGAGGTCTCCGGTTCGGTGCTGCTGCCCGGCGTCTGCGTCGGCGCGGGGGCGCTGGTGCGCAACGCGATCATCGACAAGCAGGTGGTGGTGCCCCCGGGGGCCCAGATCGGGGTCTCGGCGGAGGCCGACCGCGACCGCGGGTTCGTCGTCGAGGACGGGCTCACCGTCCTGGCGAAGGGGCAGGAGGTCCCGGCGCCGTGAACGATGCCCGGGCAGGACAGCTCGCGGAGACCGGCGACCTCGTCGACGTCCCCCACCTGGTCACCACCTACTACACCGGTGCACCGGACCCGGAGGGGGAGCGGTGGGTCGAGCAGCAGGTGGCGTTCGGCACCAGCGGGCACCGTGGCTCGTCGTTGAGGACGACGTTCAACGAGGCCCACATCCTGGCCACGACGCAGGCGATCTGCGACTACCGCCGCGAGCAGGGGTACGACGGAGCGCTGTTCCTCGGCCGCGACACCCACGGACTCTCCGAGCCGGCGTGGGCGACCGCTCTGGAGGTGCTCGCCGGCAACGACGTCACCGTCCTGGTCGACGACCGGGACGGCTACACCCCCACCCCGGCGGTCTCGCACGCCATCCTGCGCGCCAACCGGGGCAAGACTCTGTCATCGGGTGGGGCATCCGGTGCAGGGCTGGCCGACGGGATCGTGGTGACCCCGTCGCACAACCCGCCCACGGACGGCGGCTTCAAGTACAACCCGCCCCACGGGGGACCAGCCGACTCCGGGGCCACGAGCCAGATCGCCAGGCGAGCCAACGAGCTCATCGCCGACGGGCTCGGCCAGGTGCGGCGGATCCCGTTCGCCCGGGCCCGTGCCGCGGCCGCGGCGTACGACTTCCTGGGCACCTACGTCGACGACCTGCCTTCCGTCCTCGACCTGGACCGGGTCCGCGACGCGGGCGTGCGCATCGGCGCCGACCCGCTCGGTGGGGCGAGCGTCGCCTACTGGGGCGAGATCGCCGAGCGGCACGGGCTGGACCTGACCGTGGTGAACCCGCTCGTCGACCCCACCTGGCGCTTCATGACCCTGGACTGGGACGGCAAGATCCGGATGGACTGCTCCTCGCCGTGGGCGATGGCGTCCCTGATCGAGCGTCGGGACGACTACGCCATCGCCACGGGCAACGACGCCGACGCCGACCGGCACGGCATCGTGACGCCCGACCACGGCCTGATGAACCCCAACCACTTCCTCGCCGTCGCGATCGGCTACCTCTTCGGCGGTGCCCGGCCCGACTGGCCGGCCTCGGCGCGGATCGGGAAGACCCTGGTGTCGTCGTCGATGATCGACCGGGTCGCGGCCTCCCTGGACAAGCCGATGGTGGAGGTGCCGGTCGGCTTCAAGTGGTTCGTGCCGGGACTGATCGACGGCTCCTTCGGCTTCGGTGGCGAGGAGTCCGCCGGGGCGTCCTTCCTGCGCCGGGACGGCGGCACCTGGACGACCGACAAGGACGGGATCATCCTGGCGCTGCTGGCCTCGGAGATCCTGGCCACCACCGGACGGACGCCCAGCGAGCACTACGCCGACCTCGTCTCGCGGCACGGCGACCCGGCGTACGCCCGGATCGACGCACCCGCGGACCGGGAGCAGAAGGCCAGGCTCGCGGCCCTCGCCGCCGACGACGTCGCCGCCGTGGAGCTCGCCGGGGAGCCGATCACCGCCAAGCTCACCGAGGCGCCGGGCAACGGTGCCCCCATCGGCGGCCTCAAGGTCACCACCGAGTCCGCCTGGTTCGCCGCCCGCCCCTCCGGCACCGAGGACGTCTACAAGATCTACGCCGAGTCCTTCCGCGGCGCCGACCACCTCGCGCAGGTGCAGCAGGAGGCGCGGGAGGTCGTGTCGGCGGCGCTGGGGTGATGGTTTCACCGGTCAACCGGTGAAACCATCACCTGTTGAGGGAAAGAACACCCACCAAGCGCATGAACCCCTCGGCCGGTCAGCGACGAAGGGCGTACGACGAGCCGAGGGTCAGCCGACGACGGGCGTGGTCCGCTCGACGATGGAGGCCAGGTCGGTGCCGACCGGGAGGGTGCCGAGCGTGCCGTTGTAGTCGCCCCCGAGCCGGGTGGCGCAGAACGCGTCGGCGATCGCCGGGGGAGCGAAGCGCACCAGCAGCGAGGCCTGGAGGCAGGCGGCCATCTGGCCGGCCAGGCGTCGCGCCGAGAGCTCCAGGGTGGTGGTGTCGGCCAGCATCGCGAGCACGCTCTCGATGGCCCGGTCCAGCCGCGGGTCCTCACCCTGGGCGAGGCCGACCTCGCTCAGCCACGCCTCGAGCACCTCGGGCTCCCGGCCCAGCGCGCGCAGGACGTCGAGCGCGTTGACGTTGCCCGAGCCCTCCCAGATGGAGTTCAGCGGCGACTCGCGGAAGAGCAGCGGCATCCCCGACTCCTCGACGTAGCCGTTGCCGCCCAGGCACTCCAGGGCCTCGGCGACCATCATCGGCGTGCGCTTGCACACCCAGAACTTCGCGAGCGGCAGTGCGATCCGGCGCAGCGCTGCCTCGTGCGGGTCGGTGCGCCGGTCGACGGCCGCAGCCAACCGGATCGCGAGCGCGGTGGCGGCCTCGGACTCCACGGCCAGGTCGGCGACCACGTTCTGCATCAACGGCTTGTCGGCCAGCAGCCCGCCGAACGCGGAGCGGTGGGCGACGTGCCACGACGCCTCGGCCAGCGCGTGCCGCATCAGCGAGGCCGAGCCGAGCACGCAGTCGAGCCGGGTCGCGGCCACCATCTCGATGATCGTGCGCACGCCCCGGCCCTCGTCACCCAGACGCTGCGCCCAGGTGCCGTGGAACTCCAGCTCGGAGGAGGCGTTGGAGCGGTTGCCCAGCTTGTCCTTGAGGCGTACGACGTCGAGCCGGTTGCGCTCCCCGGACGGGAGCACCCGGGGGACCAGGAAGCAGCTGAGCCCGTCGCCGGCCTGCGCGAGCACGAGGAACACGTCGTTCATCGGGGCGGAGGTGAACCACTTGTGGCCGTGCAGGGTGTACTCGCCCTCCACCGCCGTCGCCCGCGCCTCGGTCTGGTTGGCACGGACGTCGGAGCCGCCCTGCTTCTCGGTCATCCCCATGCCGGCCAGGGCGCCGGACTTCTCCGCGATCGGCCGCAGCCCGAAGTCGTAGGAGGTGGCGGCCAGCTTCGGCGTCCACTCCTTGGCGAGGGCGTCGTCGACCCGGAGCGCCGGGATGGCCGCGTAGGTCATCGAGACCGGGCAGCCGTGACCGGGCTCGGTCTGCCAGGCCAAGAAGCCGGCCGCGCGGCGTACGTGGGCGTGCGGGTCGCCCTCCTCCTCGAGCTCCCACGGTGCCGCCTGGAGGCCGTGGCCGACCGCTCGCTCCAGCAGCCAGTGCCAGGAGGGGTGGAAGCGCACCTCGTCGACGCGGTTGCCGTAGCGGTCGAACGGCACCGGCTCGGGGTGGAACTCGTTGGCGAGCATGCCCTGCTCGCGCGCCTCGGCCGAGCCGGCCTCGGCACCCAGGTCGACCAGTGAGGCGACCGTGTCCGCCGACGCGTGCCGCGTCACCGCCTCGACGAGGGCGGTGTCGGAGCTGACGGTGTTGTGGCCCACCAGCGGGGGTGCCTGGTTGCGCGCTACCCGGTTGTCGGTCGTCATGGCCTTACCGTAGTTGCCATGGCAGCGGAAAGCAGTGCGCGGCCACATCCGCGGACGCTTTCCTGGGAGACCGTCCGGAGCGCTGTGTGGCGGCTCGTGGTGTCCACGGTCGGCACCTGCATGCGCAACCGGGTGACCGGTCTCGCCGCGGAGGCGGCGTTCTTCGCGGTGCTCTCGCTGCCCCCGCTGATCTTCGCGCTGGCCGGGTCGATCGGCTACATCTTCGCCCAGTTCAGCGACAGCCAGATCGACGAGGTCCGCAGCACGGTGCTCTCCATCGCGGGGCAGGCGCTCACGCCGCAGACGGTCGACAGCATCATCCGGCCGACCCTCAACGAGGTGCTCCGCGGTGGTGGACGCTACGACGTGGTGTCCATCGGCTTCGTGCTGGCGCTGTGGTCGGGCTCCCGGGCGCTGAACGTGTTCGTCGACACGATCACGATCATGTACGGCCTGGGCGGGCACCGCGGCATCCTGCGCACCCGGGCGCTGTCGTTCCTGCTCTACGTGCTGGGGATGATCACCGGAGTCGTCACCATCCCGCTCGTGGTCGCCGGGCCCACGCTGATCGCCACCTGGGTGCCGGACCGGTTCTCGGTGCTCAACCAGCTCTACTGGCCCACCGTGCTCGTGCTCGGCATCTTGTTCCTGGCGACGCTCTACCACGTGTCGGTGCCGGTGCGCACCGCCTGGCGCTACAACCTGCCGGGCGCGGTGTTCACGATGTTCTGCTGGGTCTTCGGCTCCGCCCTGCTGCGCTTGGTGCTGGTCGGCACCGCGAAGGGGTCGACCTCCATCTACGGCCCGCTGGCCGCGCCGATCGCGGTGCTGCTGTGGCTCTACCTGCTCTCGATAGCGGTGCTGATCGGGGCCGCCCTGAACGCGGCGTTCGACCAGATCTGGCCCCAGAAGGAGCTCACCTCCGCCCGGCTGGAGCTGCTGCGGCGGTTGCGGCTGGAGAACGTGCTGCCGTGGCGCTCCTCGTTGGAGCGCGCCTCGGCGCGGCAGGAGGGCGCGGGAGGAGGGCGCGGGGCCGACCCGGCGGGGGAGGGGCGGCCACCTGACGGCCCCGCGAAGGGGGAGCCGGGCGCCTGAGGGTGCCGGCGCGAGGGGCCGATATTCGGGTGCGGCGGCCCCTGGCCGGACGTAGGTTGCGGCCATGAGGGAGCCCGTTCGGTGACCGCGCTGCGCGCCGTGCGCACGGTGGAGGAGGTCGGCTGCGTGCTCGCGCGGGAGGTCGGCTTCCTGGTCGTCCTGACCGGTCTCGGTGAGGTCCGTGCCTCCTTCGGCGGCGGGCTCCTCGGCGAGGTCGCCCGCGACCGGGCCCGGCTGCCGGACCCGGGGGAATGGGTCGTCCTACGGCGCTGGAGCGACGGTCCGGTGACCGTGGAGCGCACCCTGTCTCGCCCACCCGCCCCGCTGGCGACAGTGCTGCCACTGCGCGGGCCTCACGCCTGAGGGTCGCTGCCGGGGGCGGCTCCACCTGCGTGCGATGCTTCACCCGTGGGAAACGTGACCCTGCCGACCCCCGTCTTCCTCGCCGGCGGCGCGCTGTGCCTCGTCGCCGGCTACCTCGCCGGCTCTGTCGTGGGCCCGGACACGCCGCAGCGGACCACCGCGACGGTGGCCAGCTTCGACACCAGCAACGCCCGGCTGTGCCTGACCGGTGATGCGATCCGGGACCAGGAGGGGGTCAACTCCGCCGGGCAGCTGTGCGGCACCCTGAGACGCACGCCCCGCTCGGAGACCCCGGCGAAGGGCGACGACTTCCGTTTCGTCTCGATCACCACCAAGGAGACGGTCGACGGGAAGGTCCAGCAACAGGTCGTCATCTACGGCGACGTGGTCGGCTGAGGTCTTGGTGGCCGACCCTCAGAGCCCCCAGGGCTACGCCGGCGTGCTGAAGCTCCCGGCCGCGAACCGGACACCGTGGTGGGAGCTCACCCGACGGCTCCTGATGGCGATCGGCATCTTGGTCTTCACCGTGCTGCTCGTCTACGTCGACCGCCGCCACTACATCGACCAGACCGACCCGACCCACCGGGTCGACCTGATCGACTCGATCTACTACACGACCGTCACCTTGAGCACGACCGGCTACGGCGACATCGCCCCGCTGAGCCCCGGCGCGCGCCTGATCAACGCGTTCGTGGTCACCCCGCTCCGCATCGCCTTCCTGGTGCTGCTGATCGGTACCACCCTCGAGGTGCTCGCCTCGCAGGGGCGAGAGATGTTCCGGATCAGCCGGTGGAGGAAGAACATGGACCAGCACGTCGTCGTCATCGGCTACGGCACCAAGGGACGCAGCGCCGTCGACACCCTGGTGAACAACGGCACCTCGCGTGAGTCGGTCGTCGTGGTGGACCCAGGCTCGGTGGCGCAGGAAGAGGCGCAGGCCGACGGCCTCGCGGTGGTGACCGGGGACGCCACCCGGCGCGAGGTGCTGCGCCGGGCCGGGGTCGAGACGGCCCACCAGATCATCATCACCACGGCGCGGGACGACACCACGGTGCTGGCCACCTTGACGGTGCGCCAGCTCAACCCGGAGGCCTACATCGTGGCCGCGGTGCGCGAGCAGGACAACGTGCAGCTGGTCCGGCAGAGCGGTGCCGACTCGGTGATCACCTCCTCCGACGCGGTGGGCCGGCTGCTCGGGCTCGCCTCGTTCTCCCCGAACCTGGGCTCGGTGATGGAGGACCTGCTCACCTACGGCGAGGGCCTGGAGGTGGCCCAGCGCCCGCTGCTGCTCACCGAGGTCGGCAAGGCGCCGCAGTCGCTGCCCGACCAGGTGATCGCCGTGGTCCGTGACGAGAAGGTCTACCGCTACTTCGACCCGACCGTGACGCTGCTGGCGCGCGGCGACGAGCTGATCGTCGTACGTCCGGCCAGGGAGCTGCCGTGGGCGCCGCGGCCCGGGACGCACAACGAGGACGGCAGCGCCGACGGGGAGTGAAGGACGTGACCCGCTTCACAGCGGCCCGTAGGCTGACCGCGTGAGGAGCGCTGCCAAGAAGGTCGCCGTCGTGACGGCGGGGTGGGTCCTGCTGGCCGTGGGCATCGTCGCGATCCCCCTTCCCGGCCCCGGACTGCTGATCACCTTCGCGGCGGTCGCGATCTTGGCCACGCAGTACGAATGGGCCGAGCGGCGGCTCGAGCCGGTGAAGCAGGCGGCCCTGCGGGGTGCCGCGGACAGCGTGCGCTCCTGGCCGCGGATCGTCGCGTCCGGTGCCGGCGTGGTCTGGCTGCTCGGTCTCGGCGTCGTGTGGGGGGTCCGCCCCGGCGCGCCGTCGTGGTGGCCGGTCGCGGACAAGTGGTGGCTCTACGGTGGTTGGGGCACCGGCGCCACCCTGGTCTTCTCCGGGATGGTGGCCGGGGCGCTGCTGGTCTACAGCTATCGCAACTTCCGGGGGGCCGGCGCCGCCCCGCAGCCGGTGCGTGCGCCGGTCCACGAGGACGCGTGAGGCGGCTGCCCTGGTCGCTCCGTCCGTCCCCGGCGGCGGGGTGCTCGTCGGCGCTCGGGGCGACGAGCCCGCGCGACTCGCGACAATTGGTGCAATATTCCGAAACCGTCCCCAGGATGGGGGCCGTCGGACTAGCGTGAGTGTCCGTCAGCACCGGTGAGTCGAAAAACGGGCTACCGCAGCGCACTGCGTCCACCCGGAATCGGGGATCATGACCGCCGCCTTCAGCTACGAACGCTACTTCCAGGCCACGCCGGAGTCGGTGCTGGGTGCCCTCGTCGACGCCGTGCGCGAGGAGATGGGCGAGCTCCAGGCGGTCGCCCTCGCCCACAACGTGTTGACCTACACCGTGCCGGTCGCCACCGACCAGCCGCGGACCACCATGTCCGCGCTGGTGCAGCGCTGGCTGGACGGGTCGCTGGTCCAGATCACCAGTGCCGGGGCGCCGAGGAGCGAGGAGACCAGCCTGGTCGGCCACGCGGTGTGCCTGCTCAACGAGATCGACGTCCAGCTGGGTGGTGCGTCGCCTCGGCGGCGGACCAGGCGCGTGGAACCGGCCCGCGAGCGCGTGCCGGGGCTGCGGCCCTCCCTTGGTCTAGTTCACCGGGGCGGCTTCGGCTCGGCGTAGTTGCTCCGGGGCCGGCACTGGTCAACGATGGCCGCGACCCTAGGAGGAGCCCGGAGTGCGAACGATCTACGTCGCCGCCGTCGAGGTCGCGACCCGCCAGCAGGTCGATCTCGACGAGGCGATGGTGACCCTGGCCGACTACCAGCCCAGCCTGGGCACCTCGCCGCGGGGGTGGGTCGAGGTGCAGATCAGGTTCTCGGCCACCGGGCTCGCCCATGCCTGCACCAAGGCCGCAGCCATCGCCCGGGCCGCCACCGGTGCCGAGGCGGTGGCCTGCCAGGTGATGACCGAGCAGGAGTACGTCGCCCGCGGCAGCCTCGGCCACAGCCTCGTCCCGGGCGGTCGCCACGCCGAGTACGGCGAGCGCGGGGTCTCGCTGCCGCGGCAGGCCACCGAGCCCTACGAGCGCAGCCAGCGTGCACCCGCGCAGGCCACCGGGGCCACGGGCGGCTGAGGACCCCGGGACACCGGGTCGCTCACCTGCACTGACACCCGCGGGACGTGTGGCGAGCCATCCCCTCGCGCTCGGCGGCGCACGCTTCGGCGGCGGCGTCCTCCTGCTCGGAGCGCCATCGCTCGCCGGTCCAGTAGCGGTGCCTGGTCGGTCGTTCGTCGTCGCGGTACCAGCCGGCCGGCTCGTCGCGCATGTTCATCCTTCTCCCCGTCGAGTGGGCAATCCCGACATGTCTCCCAACGAAGCCCCGGCGCTGGGGTCACGAGGCAGTGCTGCGAGCCCGATCACGTCGGTGTCGCGGGGGCGCAGACGCCCTAGGACCCGTGGCCCCGCTTCGCCCGACGACCCCGCTTGACCCGGCGACGCAGCTGCAGGATGCGCAGGGCCCCGGCACTGGCCACCACCAGGGCGCCCGCGACGGCGGCGATGAGCAGGGTCGCGGCCAGCGGAGCATGGCCGTCCCACCCGAAGAGGGCGACCTCGACGTCTTGGGTGTTCTGCAAGATGAAGACCGCGAGCAGCAGGAGCAGCACTGCCAGTGCCAGCACCGCCCCCCAGAAGCCGCTGGTGCGCGAACCGCGCAGCGGGTCCTCGTCCTGGGCCCGGCGACCGGCAGCGCCACCGGACCGGCTCTGGTCCGGCACGGACCGGTCGCGTGCGGGCTCTCCGCCGTCCTGGTTGGGCTCGTCGTTCATCTCGGCACTCCTCGGCGGGCTCGTGGGGGCGGTGCTGGGGCGCTCGTCCGGGGCGCCCCGGGCCCGGGCCGGCGCCGCCGGGCGGGTCCCGTCCTAGGAGCCTCGTACCCGCACGGGCGGGGGGCTACACCGAATCTCGTGGTGCGTCGCGGGTTTGCGCCCGGGCGATCGGGTGTACATGGAGGGGGTCAACGAGGGAGGAAGAACATGACATTCATCTTGTGGCTCATCGCCGTCGTCCTGGTCATCGGAGGGATCGTGACCCTGATCCGGGGCCAGATCCTGTTCGGCATCGTGCTGATCATCGTCGGGTTGCTGGTCGGCCCGGGTGGGGTGAGCGTCTTCACCTGAGCACGGGAAGAGCCGCCCGCTGACCTGGGCACGGTCGACGGGCGGCTCCCGCTCCCCGGAGGCGTCTCGGGTCACCTGGGGGAACACTGAGATCATCCTTGAAAGGGAGGAACAGCGCGAGTCCACCGATCTACTGGTCTAGGGCGCAAACAGGACAGATGGTGCAGCGCCGTCGGGCATCGCCGAGGATCGTGCCCGGGTGCCCCGCAGGTCAGGGCTGGTGCCCCCCGCCCCGGAGCCGGGCGAGCATCTGGTTGTAGGCGTCGAGCGCCTCCTCCCCGTCGGTGTCGAGCTCCTGCTCGGCGCTCGTCGCCGGGGCGTCCGCGCCGCTGTCACGCACGCGGGTGATCAGCGTCGAGCGCCGGGCCGACTCCAGCCACGCGCCGGTCATCTTCTCGCGCCTGGTGGGTGAGGTGACCACGCTGATCATCAGACCGAGGGCGATGGCCATCATCAGGGCATCGCCGGCGGCCCACATCAGCCCGCCCGAGACGTGGACGTCGGTGAGGTGGTCGGGCGCCCAGGAGGGGTGCCTGGCCATCATCGCCGGGTACGGCACGGTGCTGGTCTGCAGCAGCACGATGCCCACGATGGTGTCGGGGACCATGGCCGCGACCAGGATGATCAGACGCAGCAGGTACGGCGGTCGGGCGGAGATCGGCTCCTCGCCGATCAGTGCGAGCAGGAAGAGGTAGCCGGCGACGACGTACAGTGCCTGCTCGCCGGTCATCAGCCAGGCGTGCTGCGCCATCCGGTCCATGAAGGTGCCGAGGTGGGTGTAGATGATCACCGCGGAGTAGATGACCAGCCCGGAGAGCTGGTGGGTGAGCAGCCTCACCGGCCACGAGAGCAGGACCCGGCGCGCCCGCGCCTGGCCGGCGGGCCCGAACGCCTCGACCAGGACGGTGAGCGGGTGCCCCAGCACCAGCAGGCTGGGCACCACCATGATCAGCAGCAGGTGCAGCACCATGTGCATCCAGAACAGTGACATCGCGTAGGTGCCGATGGCCGAGGCCACCCCGACCCACATCAGCCCCAGCCCGCCCACGAAGGACACCGCCCGCCAGGCCGGCACGCTGGAGTCGGCGCCGGCGCGTCGGCGGCCGATCAGGTAGGCGGCGGCGAGCACCAGGACGACGAGCAGCCATCCCGGGCTCAGCTCCCAGGTGCCGAAGAACCTGGCCCAGGTCAGCTCGGGCAGGTCCGCCATGCCGTCCATCGCGTCCCCTCAGCTCCTCTTCGGGTTGTCTTGCTCCACGTCCAGCGTGGGGAGGCCGCCAGCAGGGCGGCCGGTGGCCAGGGCTCGGCACCGGTCCCGGCGGTCAGCCCTACGGTACGCAAGGCCTCCGCCGCCCCGCCTCTCGACCAGCCCCTCGCCCGATGCGGGGGGCTCTCGCCCTCCGGGCAGGTGACCTTGGCCCCTGCTGCCCGGCCCCGGGTGGGGCCTTGAATCGGCGTTGATGTGGTTCCTGCACGCCCTGGAGGACGCTGACGGTCGGTGGACCTGTCAGCGCGGACGTCGTGCCCTCGACCCGCACGTCGGGGCGCACCTCGACCTCGAGGAGGCCCTCGCCCATCTGCGCGACTTCGGTCGGGCGCTGGAGGGAACCGCCCAGATCATCTTGCACTTCGCCGACGGGTCGACGGCGAAGGTCGAGGAAGAAGCATGATCGCGCCGAGCCGGTGAAGTCCGGCACCAGGCTCGGGCGTGGCCTAGAATCAGGACGATCGGGATCTTTCGCACTCGGGGCGGGCGCTCCCCCTAGGGTGAGACCAAGGAGAGCGATCCAGGAGAGCGATCCGAGCGAGGGGGGGCAGACCTGGGCGGCACCTCCGGTCCCAGGAGGGGAGCGGTTGCGCGTCCTGGTCGGGCATCCCGCCGCGGAACAGGACCACGTGAGTCAGCCGAGACCGAGGAGCACCAGCGTGGAGGAGGCAGCGCCGGCGCCGTACCGCTGGGCGGTGCTGCTCGCCTTCATGGCGGTCAACCTCACCATCCAGCTGCTGTGGATCAGCTATGCGCCGATCACGAGTGCCGCCAGCGACTACTACGGTGTCTCCTCCGTGGCGATCGGGGCGCTGGCGATGTCGTTCATGGTCGCCTACCTGGTGCTCTCGCTCCCGGCCTCCTCCGCGATCGTCCATCGCGGGTTTCGGACCGCTGCCGGCTTCGGCGCACTCCTCGCCGGCGTCTCCGGCATCGCCCGCGGGCTGGCCGGGCCGCACTACGTCCCGGTGCTGGTGGCGACCCTCGGGGCAGCGGTCGCCCAGCCGTTCCTGCTCAACGCCTGGACGACGCTGTCCTCGCACTGGTTCCCCCGCTCGCAGCGCGCGACGGCGGTCAGCCTGGTCACCCTCGCCAACCTGGTCGGCGCCGGGATGGGCCTGGCCCTCACGCCTCGGCTCGAGCAGTCGATGAGTGTCGGGCAGGTCCAGCTCTGGTACGGCGTCGCCGCCCTCGCCGCGGGCAGCGTCTTCGTCCTCGTCGCCAGGGACCGCCCTCCCGCACCGTTCGGCGACGAGCCCGCCACGGCTCTCGACACCGCCGGGCTCGTCGGCGTACGGCACGCGCTTCACGTGCGGCCGTTCCTGGTGTTCCTGGCGATCGCCTTCGTGGGCATGGGCGTCTTCAACGGCATCTCCACGTGGGTGGAGGAGGTCGTGCAACCGCGGGGTGTCTCCTCGGCCGACGCCGGGAACGTCGGGGCGCTGCTGCTGCTCGGTGGGGTCGTGGGGGCCGTCGTCCTGTCCGCGCTGTCGGACCGGGCCCAGGCTCGCGTGCCCTACCTGACCCTCTCTCTCGCCGGGTCGGCCCCGGCATTGCTGTGGCTGACGGTGACCGAGTCGCACACGGGGTTGTTCGTCGCGGCGTTCGTGCTCGGGTTCTTCCTCATCAGCGCACTGCCGATCGGCATGCAGTACTCCGCCGAGATCGCCGTGCCCACCCCGGAGGGCACCACCAACGGGTTGATCCAGCTCGCCGGCCAGGGGTCGGTGCTGTTCGTGCTGCTGATGGCGCTGACCCGCACGCCGTCGGGCTCGTTCACTCCCTCTCTCGGTGCGTCGGCCGGTCTCCTGCTGCTCGGGGCGATCGTCGTGCACCGGCTCCCCGAGCCTGCGCGCTACCTGGCGCTGCACGGTGACGTGGCCAGCGGCGGCGAGCGAGAGCAGGACGCCTCCTGATGAGCGACTTCCCGTACTCCGAACGGTTCCCGGTCAACCGGCGGCTGCCGCAGCGGGGCCGCCCGCGCGAGGACGTCCTGTCCGAGCTGCAGGCCATGGCCCGGGAGGAGGACGCCTTCTGGGAGACCGGGAAGTGCTCGGGCACCATGTACTCCGGCGACCACGACCACTACCGATTCCTCAACGAGGCCTTCGGGCTCTTCGCCCACGTGAACGTCCTGCAACGAGACATGTGTCCGAGCGCCACGAAGTTCGAGGGCGAGATCATCGCGATGGCGCTGGACCTGATGCATGCCGGCGTCGTCGAGGGCAGCACCCCCGCGGGCCTGATCACCAGCGGGGGGACCGACAGCATCCTGCACGCCATGCTCGCCTACCGCGAGCACGCCGCCCGGGAGCGCGGCATCGACGGCTCCACCGGGCGGCCGAACATCGTCAAGCCGGAGACCGCGCACCCCGCGTTCGACAAGGCCTCCCGGCTGCTCGGGCTCGAGCTTCGCGTGGTCCCGGTCACCCACGACACGACCGTCGACCCGGGGGCGATGGCCGAGCAGATCGACGACCTGACGATCGGGATCGTCGGGTCGGCCTGCAACTACGGGTACGGCACGATCGACCCGATCGCGGATCTGGGCCGACTCGCCCTGGATCGCGGCGTACCCCTGCACGTCGACGGCTGCCTCGGCGGGTTCATCCTGCCCTTCGGCGAAGAGCTCGGCTACGACATCGCGCCGTTCGACTTCCGCGTGCCCGGGGTGGCGACGATCTCCGCAGACACCCACAAGTACGGCTACTCCTTCAAGGGCACCTCGACGCTGCTGTTCCGCGACAAGGCACTTCGCAACGCGCAGTACTTCGAGCTGGTCGGGTGGAGCGGCGGCAAGTACATGTCGCCGAGCATCGCGGGGTCGCGGTCCGGCGGTCTGCTGGCCGCGACCTGGGCGGCGATGGTGCAGTACGGACGGGTGGGGTACCTGGAGCACGCCCGGGCCATCTTCGCCACGGCCGAGCGCCTGAAGGAGGTCGTGCGCGCTCACCCCGAGCTGCGGGTGATCGGTCGGCCGACCTTCTGCTTCAGCTTCACCTCCGAGGCCTTCGACATCTACCACGTCGCCGACTTCATGCGCGAGCGCGGCTGGCGCTTCAACGGCCAGCAGTACCCCAACGCGATCCACCTGGCGGTGACCGGTCCGCAGACCCAGCCCGGCGTCGTCGAGCAGTTCGAGGCGGACCTCGCCGAGGCGGTGCCGTACGCCGTGGCGAAGGAGGCGGCCGGGGAGGCAGCGTTCAGTGGCGCCATCTACGGCGGCGTGGCGGGCGGGCTCACCACCGAGGTCGAGGAGTTCATCTCTGCGGTGATGACCGACATGCTCGACACCCAGCAGGCGTTGCCCCCGGATGTCTCGTGAGCGAGCCCGACCGGTTCGTTCTCGCCGTCGACCTCGGCACGGGCGGCCCGAAGGTCGGGCTGGTCTCCACGCGCGGTGAGATCGCGTGGTGGGACCACCGACCGGTCCAGACCCGCTGGGGACCAGGGGGTGCCGCGACCCAGGACGCCGAGGAGTGGTGGCGCCTGGTCGGTGAGTGCACACGTGCGGGCCTGGCCGCCTGCGGCCTGAGCGGCGCGGAGGTCGTCGCGGTCGCGGTGACCGGCCAGTGGGCCAGCACGGTGCCGGTGGACGCGAACGGCGTCCCGGTCGGCGAGTGCGTGATGTGGATGGACTCGCGCGGCCGCGAGCTGTCGCGCGCCGTCGTGGGCGGACCGGTCTCCGGGTACGACCCCGTGGCGCTGGCGACCTGGGTGCACCGCACCGGTGGCGTCCCCTCGACGAACGGTGACGACCCACTGGGACACCTGCTCTTCCTGGAGCGGGAGCAACCCGCTGTCGCGCGTCGAGCCAGGTGGTACCTCGAGCCGGTCGACTACCTCACGATGCGCTTCACCGGCGTCCCTGCTGCCTCGCACATGTCCATGACGGCGGCCTGGATCACCGACAACCGCCGCCTCGACGTCCTCGCCTACGACCCGAAGCTGGTGCGTCTGTCCGGGGTGACGGCTGCGAAGCTCCCCCCGCTGGTCACGTCGGGCACGGTCGTCGGGCCGGTGCAGCCCTCGGTCGCCGCCGAGCTGGGCATCTCCGCCGGGGCGCAGGTGGTCACCGGGCTGCCCGACCTGCACGGCTCGACGATCGGGTCGGGTTTCGTGGGCCCGTACGAGACCCACCTCTCGATCGGCACGACCGCCTGGATCGGGTGCCCCCTGCCGGAGAAGAAGACCGACGTCATCCGGCAGCTGGCGGCCGTCCCCGGGCTCGGCCGGCTGGGCGGGGCGCCCTACCTGCTGGGCAACAACCAGGAGAGCGCGGGCCGTTGCCTGCAGTGGTTCCGGGACACGGTGGCCGGCGGGGTGAGCGGCTCGCCCGCGTCGTACGCCGAGATCACCGAGCTGGCGGCGACCGCCCCCGCGGGCTCGCACGGTGTCATCTTCACCCCGTGGCTGGCGGGGGAGCGGAGCCCGGTCGACGACCGGTCGGCGCGCGGCGGCTTCCACAACGTCTCGGTCACCACCACGACTGCGGACCTGGCCCGCGCCGTGCTCGAGGGGGTCGCCTTCAACGCCCGCTGGCTCCTTGCTGCCGCGGAGCACTTCACGGGGCGGCGACTGGGCCCGATCCGGGTCCTCGGCGGCGGCGCGCAGTCGCAGCTGTGGTGCCAGATCGTCGCCGACGTCTGCGACCGGACGGTGGAGCGGGTGGCCGAGCCGTTCCTGTGCGGGTTGCGCGGTGCCGCGCTCGCAGGTGCCCTGGCGCTCGGCGACGTCGAGCGCGGTGAGCTCGGCGGCCTCGTGCCCCTCGACGGCACGTTCTGCCCTGACGCCGCGAACCGCGCGGTCTACGACCGGTTGTTCGCAGAGTTCCCACGCCTCTACCGAGCAGAGCGGGGAATGTTCCACCGGCTCGACAGCTCCCACTGAGCCGCACGACGGCCACGCCCGGCAGATCGAGCTCCGTCCGCCGACCCGGGCGGCGCCGGTGGCAGCCCGCTCGCGCCGACCTGAGCGGGAAGCGCAGTGAGCGGGTCAGCGGGATCTTCGGGCCGGCCGGCGGGTCTAGCATGTGGCGCAGCCACGTTCTCCTTGGGAGGGAGCCATGAGCGCGACCGCATCCGTCGACGACGAGACCCGCAGGGGATCCTTCTCCTCCCGCAGGGTCTTCATCCTGGCCGCCATCGGATCTGCCGTGGGGCTGGGCAACATCTGGCGGTTCCCCTACGTCGCCTACGAGAACGGTGGTGGCGCCTTCGTCATCCCCTACCTCGTGGCACTGCTGACCGCCGGGATCCCGTTCCTGTTCCTCGACTACGCGCTGGGCCACAAGTTCCGTGGCTCGGCGCCGCTGTCCTTCGCCCGGCTCCGTCGCGGCGCCGAGGGCCTCGGCTGGTGGCAGGTCGGGATCTGCTTCCTGATCGCGGTCTACTACGCCGCCGTGCTGGCCTGGGCGGTGCGCTACACCTTCTTCTCCTTCAACCAGGCCTGGGGCGACAACCCGGCCGACTTCTTCTCCGGCGAGTTCCTGCAGCTCAGCGATCCGGGGGTCACCTTCTCTCCGGTCACCGGAGTGCTGGTGCCGATGCTGGTGGTCTGGGCCGTCGTCATCGGGGTCCTGGCGCTGGGAGTGCAGAAGGGCATCGGGTCGACCGCGATGGTCTTCATCCCCATCCTGGTGCTGACGTTCGCCGCCCTGGTGGTCCGATCGCTGTTCCTGCCCGGCGCGGGCGAAGGTCTCAACGCACTCTTCACCCCCGACTGGGGGGCGCTCACCGAGGCGTCGGTCTGGGGTGCCGCCTTCGGTCAGATCTTCTTCTCGCTGTCCATCGGCTTCGGCATCATGATCACCTACTCCTCCTACGTGCACCGCCACACCGACATGCCCGGTGCCGGCCTGGTGGTCGGCTTCGCCAACTCCGGGTTCGAGCTGCTGGCCGGGATCGGTGTCTTCGCCGCGCTGGGCTTCATGGCGCAGGCCGACGGGGTCGCGGTCGGTGATGTCGCCTCCGACGGTGTCGGCCTGGCGTTCATCGCGTTCCCGGCGATCATCAGCCAGGCCCCCGCGGGGGCCTTGATCGGCGTGCTCTTCTTCGGATCGCTGGTCATCGCCGGCCTGACGTCCCTGGTCTCGGTCGCCGAGGTGGTCATCTCGGCGGTCCGGGACAAGTTCGACCTCACCCGGGTCGGGTCGACCCTGGCCGTCACCGTGCCGATGGCCCTGCTGAGCCTGGTCTTCCTCTCCACCACCAGCGGACTGCACGTGCTCGACATCGTCGACCACTTCATCAACCAGTTCGGCATCCTGCTGGTCGCGGTGGTGTCCATGATCGTCGTGGCCTGGGGTCTGCGAGCGCTGCCGATGCTCGCCGCCCACCTCAACGACCGAGGGTCGGTCCACGTCGGCGCGTGGTGGCGGTTCCTGATCGGGGTGGTGGCGCCGATCGCCCTTGTCTACGTCCTCGCCGACTCCTTCGTGACCGACATCAAGACGCCCTACGGCGCCTATCCGGGCTGGATGCTCTGGGTCTTCGGCTGGGGGGCGGCCGCCGCGGTGATCGTCTTCGGCTTCTTCGCCGGCCAGCTGCCGTGGCGTGGCGATGCGGTCCGGTCCGACGCCGCGGAGCAGGAGGGAGGACAGTCATGAACACCTCCGCCATCGTGATGTTGATCGTCGCGGTGCTGATCATCTGGGGTGGCCTCGCTCTGGCGATGCTCAACCTCAGTCGCCGCAGCACCGACACGCCCACCACCTCAGAGATCCACCGGGACCTCTGAGCAGGCCGCGGCAGGCGACGCCTATCCCGCCGGCGCGATGTTCTGGTTGATTCGGAAGAGGTTGTCCGGGTCGTAGTCCCTCTTGATCGACGCGAGGCGGTCGTAGTTGGCGCCGTAGTTGGCGCGGATACGGCTCTGGTCGTCCCCGGCCATGAAGTTGATGTAGCCACCGTCGCTCGTGTGCGGCGCGAGGGCCTCGTGGTAGTCGCGAACCCACGTGATGTTGGCCTCGTTGTCTGCCGGGTCCGGCCACATGCCGGCGATCACGGGAGCGAAGTTCGCGTCCCGGTAGGCGAACGCGGTCGCATCCGCAGCGACGTCCTGCACGGCACCGTCGATCGGGTACAGGTGCATGGTCGACTGCATGGATGGCACCTGCGGGCCGTGCTCGAGGTGGGCCGCGATGGCGCCGTCGGTGAGCTCCGGCTGGAACGCGGCCTTCCAGTAGTGCTGGAGACCCGCGGGCAGCAGGCCGTCGAACGCGCTGTTGAGTGCCGGGTAGGGCATCCGGCCGACGTGCTCCGCGACCGGCGTCGCCACCGTCCGCAGCTCCTTGAGCAGCCTCTCTGCCTCCTCGTCGCCGCCGTTGAAGCAGGACACCAGGAGGACCAACGGCTCGCCCACCCGGTCCTCGGGCACGAAAGGGAGCGGTGGGGCGGTCTGGAACGCCGGGAAGGCAGCCATCGTGCGGGGGGCGTCAGCGATCCACTCGCGGTAGGTCCTGAACAGCTCCTCGGCGACCTCGAGCTCGAAGAACATCGGCCCGCCGTAGACGGTGTCCACCGGATGCAGGTCGAACTCGAGCTCGGTGACCACGCCGAAGTTGCCGCCCCCACCGCGCAGCGCCCAGAACAGGTCCGGGTGCTCGGTCGCGCTGGTGGTCACGAAGCTGCCGTCGGCCAGCACGACGTCGGCCGATCGCAGGTTGTCGATGGAGAGGCCGTGGCCCCGGGCCAGGTAGCCGATGCCGCCGCCGAGGGTGAGCCCCGCGACCCCGGTGGTCGAGATGATCCCGCCAGGGGTGGCCAGGGCGAAGCCGTGCGCGGCATGGTCGAAGTCGCCCCAGTCGCAGCCGCCCTGCACGCGGGCGACCCGCCGCTCCGGGTCGATGCGGATCCCCTTCATCGTGCTGAGGTCCAGGACGATGCCGTCGTCGACCGTCCCGAACCCGGGAACGCTGTGGGCGCCGTCCCGCACCGCCAGCGGGAGCCCGCTCTCGCGAGCAGCGTCGACGGTGATGCGTGCGTCGCTGACGTCGACCGCCCGCACGATCGCGAGAGGCCGCCGGTCGATCATCGCGTTGTAGACCGACCGCGCCTCGTCGTACTCCGGCGACTGGGCGGTCACCACGTCGCCGCGCACGGCGTCGAGGAGGGTGAGTGCTGGGGTGCCGTTCATCGTTGCTCCCGGTGCTTGTGGATCGGGGGTCTGAGATGGGATGGCTCAGGAAGGTGTGGCCCGAGGATCAGGCGAACACCTGCTGCGCGTGGTCGTGGAACTCACGCATCGGCGCGACCGGGCCGATCTCGATGAAGACGGCGCCCTCGGAGGAGGTGGCGGTGTGTCCGGCGGGCCAGAAGTAGACCTCGCCGGCAACGGCGGTCTCGACGGTCCCGTCCGCGTGCTCGAGTCGGATCGAGCCTTCCAGCACGATCCCCCAGTGGGGGCTGGGGCAACGGTCGTTCGGGAGCCCCTTGAGGACCGGAGCGAAGTCGGTCCCGGCCGGAACCCGCACGTGCCGGATGGCCATCTCGCCGAGTTCGACGTACTTGGTCTCCAGGTCACCCTGGGTGACCTCGACGGGCAGAGCTGTGATCGGTGTTGCCATGGGGATGCTCCTTCGCGGTTGGCCTTGTCAGCACCAGTGACGCTACGCAGCGGCGGGGGCGGGGTGCATGACCCGATCTGCTCTCATCGGTCGGGAGGAGCAGGGGTTCAGATCTGACTAGATCGGTTGTCGCGGGATCGGTCTAGAGTCGACAGGTGATGCCACCTGCTCCGACGAGCTCGACGGGGCCGGCGAGGAGTCGGACCACCTTCGTCGGGCGCCGGGCGGAGATCGCACGCCTGGAGAAGGTGTGGGCGGCCGTCGAGGACGACCGGCGACAGGTCGTCTTCGTGGGCGGCGAGCCCGGTGTCGGCAAGACCCGGCTGGTGGTCGAGGTGGTGGCGGCACTGCGTGAGCACGGCGCCACGGTGCTGTGGGGCGGGTGCCGCGAGGAGTTCAACACCCCCTACCGGCCCTTCGTCGCCATCCTCGAGCAGGCGCTGGAGCTGATGCCGCCAGAAGCCCTGCGTGTGATCACGCCCCAGGCTGCGGCCCCGCTCCTGCGCCTGACCACCGCCGCCCTGCGGCCCTGGCCGGAGGCGGCAGACCTCCCGTCCGGCGACGGCGACTCTCGCCCGATCCTTCTCGACGCGGTCCTGCGTGTGCTGCTGGCGGTGTCTGAGCAGGGGCCGACGGTGCTGGTCCTCGAGGACCTGCACTGGGCCTCGGAGCCGACGCTGGCCATGTTGTCCCATCTGGTGGAGTCCACGGCAGGGGAGCGGATCCTCGTCCTGGCGACCAGACGGACCACTGCCCCTGACCGCACGGACGCGGTCAGCTTCACCCTGGCGGACCTGCACCGTCTCGACGGGGTCGCCCGGATCGACCTCGTCGGGCTGGCCACCGAGGACGTGGCGGAGTACCTCGTCCGAGAGGCCGGGGTCTCACTCGGTGCAGCACGGGCAGCCGCGCCGGTGCTGCGCGACCACACCGGCGGGAACCCCTTCTTCCTCCAGGAGTACTGGCACGACCTCGTCTCCCGGGGTGGGCTCTCCGCCGTCCGCTCCGGGAGCGCACAGGCGCCGGGGTCGGTCCAGGACGCGCTGACCCGCCGGCTGGCCGCATTCGACACCGTGCACAAGCGGGTCATCGAGCTGGCGGCGGTGGCAGGCGACGTGGTCGATCCCGCCCTCCTGGTCCAGGCCTGTGATCTCGGCCCGAGTGCGGTCCTCGAGGGGATCGATCTCGCGGCCCGGGCCGGCCTGCTGGTCGCGGAGGCCGGCGCCGGCGCCGAGGCGGGCGGCTACCGGTTCGCGCACTCCTTGGCCCGCCAGGCGGTGCTCGACCAGATGACGGCCACCGATCTCGCGGCGGCTCACGCACGGATCGCCGGGGTCCTCGAGCGTCGTGGGGGCGGGGACGACCCAGGACTGGTGGCCCAGCTCGCGCACCACTACGTCCAGGCCCGCGCTCTCGGGCACGGGGAGAAGGCCGTCCACTACTTGGTGCAGGCAGCCCAGCAGGCGATTCGGAGCATCGCCCACAGCGAGGCCGCCGCGCTGTACGAGCGGGCCGCACAGCTGCACGTCGACCGAGGCCCGTCCCGGGTCGAGCTGCTCTCCGCCGCGGCCCGCTGCCACCTCCATGCCGGGCACTTCCCGACCGCCCGGAGCATCTATGAGGAACTGAGCAGCGACGAGGACCCCCAGGTCCGGCTGCTGGCCGCCATCGGTCACGAGGACGCCTCGTGGCGACCCTCCGAGAATGGTCAGCGCTCCTTGGCACTGCTCACCGAGGCCCTGCGTGCTGCCGCGCTGGATCATCACCACCCGTTGAGCGTCCGGGCGCTGGCCAGCATGGGACGGGCGGCCTCGTTCACCGGTGACAGCAGCCGGGCTCGCAGGCTCGGGGAGGATGCACTGCAGTGGGCTCGCGCCAGCGGTGACGAGGGGCTCCTCGCGCATGCTCTCAGCGCAACCCTGTGGCAGGGCCTGACCCCGGACCTGGCCCCTGAGCTGTTGGCCCGCGCGATCGAGCTGCAGGAGATCGGCACCCAGCTCGGCGACGACGACCACCTCGGCCCCGCAGCCTTCCACCGAAGCGGGTTCGCCTACATCGTGGGCGACGAGCCCGCCTGGAGCAGCGCCCAACGTGATCTGACCGAGATCGCACTCTCACGCGGGCAGCCGTTCTTCCGGTACGTCGCCGGGTGCTCGCGGTACACCCACCGGTACGCGATCGGAGACTTCGCGGGCGCCGAGCACATCGTGGCGTGGCTCGACGACCAGTTCAGCCACGAGTTCGGTGGCGCCACGGAGGGGTCGTGGGGGGTTCAGCAGTTCATGCTGCGCCGGGTGACCGGTGGCCTCGGCCAGGTCCGCCCCCTGATCACCGGTGACGAGAGCTTCGAGGAGCACTGGTTGCCGGGCCTGCTGGCCCTCTACACAGAGCTCGAGATGTCGGTGCCGGCCGCCCGCCTCCTGACGCACCTGTGTGCCAGGCTGGGCGATCTTCGCAGCGGCGCCCAGTGGGCAGGTGTGCTGGCGTTCACGGCCGAGGCTGCTGCGCGGCTCGACGACGCGGCCTCGGCGGCGGTGATCCGGCCGTTCCTGGGCGAGTACGCAGGTGCGAATCTGATGGCCGGCGCGAACGCTGCCGTCTTCGGCTCGGCTGACCGCTACCTGGCGCAGCTCGACTCCGTGCTCGGTGCTCCCAGTGCCGACCAGCACTTCGAGCGGGCCCTCGAGATGGACCGACGCATGGGTGCGGTCACCCACCAGGTGGAGACGCTCGCCGCGTGGAGCTGGCATCGGGCCCGCCGCGGCGGGCCTCCGGATGGGCAGACCTCGCCCTCGGCTGCCCGCCTCGCCGACGAGGCGCGCGCGCTGGCCCGGCGGATCGGTCATCGCCGCGTGCTCCGGGACCTCGATGCCGACCCGGCCCCGCATGCCGAGCGTGCCCCCCTGCCCAACGGACTGACCGAGCGTGAGGTCGACGTGCTCCGCCTGGTCGCGGACGGCCTGTCCAACCGGGAGATCGGCGAACGCCTGTTCATCAGCGCCAACACCGCCGCCAACCATGTGCGCAGCGTTCTCATCAAGACCGCCGCGCCCAACCGCACCAAGGCTGCGGTCTTCGCCAGTGAACGCGGCCTGCTCTAGCCGCTGCGGGCACCAGGTCTACATCGGCGCGAAAGTGCCGTCCGGGGAGACCGTTCCGGACAGCTCCATGATCGCGTCGGCCGGCATGCCGGCGCGGACGGCCGCCGTGCGGATCGCGTCGACGTCCTCGGCCTCGTAGAGGCAGAACGTCTTGCGCTTGTCCGAGGACAGGAAGGAACTGAGCCAGCGCACGCCGGCCTCGTCGTTGATCCGGTTGATCGCCTCCGCGGTCTCGGGGGCGACCTCCAACTGGTCGGCGAACTGTCGTTCCACCATGAAGACGGGCATCGATGCCCTCCAAGTTCTCGCCGCGGAGCCCCCGCGGGGGCCGCCGATCCGAACAGCCGGCGCCACCAATGTAGACGTTGGGGCGGCGCGAGGGCGAGAGGTCGGCCCGGTCCTTCGATGATCTTCGGGTCCCGGCCGGCATCGCTGACCGAACAGTCCTATATATCGCATTTACGACGTATTAACCCGATTGTGTGCGACCTTGGTTGTGTGGGCCGTCACTCGGCCCCTGGCGAGGGCTCGGAGAGACGCACACATGGCACTCATGACGAGATCGGCGGCTCTGGTCGCGGACTCCACGGGTGAGCTGTTCCGACTGCTGTTCACCGCGTCCTCACCACAGGTTGCGGCCACGGTGGAGCTGGCCCTGGGCTCGGTCGCCTTCGTGGCAGCGGCCCTCGCGGCCCGAGCCGCAGTCCATGGGCCACGCGCCTCCAGGCGCGCTTGGTGGATCCTCACGGCCGCGTTGGTGGGCTGGGGTGTCGCCAACGCCTTGTTCGACCTGGCCGTGCTGGCGCCCGCCCTGGGTTCGGTGGAGGTGGCGCGCGACCTGCAGCTGGCCGGGATCGTCATGATCTTCGTCGCGATGGCGATGATGCCGGCGGGTCGGTGGCCCTCCGGTGCTGCACTGCGCACGTTCGTCGACATCGTCGTCATGTTGTTGTGCGTGGCCATGCTCGGCACCGTCGTGGTGGTCCGTTTCGTGCTCAGCCACGCCGCGTCACCGGGCGATGAGCTGTTCGCGCTGCTCTACCCGTGCGCGGCCCTGCTGCTGTGCAGCCAGGCCTATGCGAAGGCTCGCCGGGCCGGCGACGAGCCTCGCCCCGAGCTCCCCGCGTTGGTGGCCGCCTTCGCGCTCTGGGCGTTGGCGGGCGTCGGGTACGCCGTGACCACGCCAGCCGGGTTCATCGGCGCACCGGTGATCAACCTGGTCTTCATGTGCGGGACCGCTCTGATCATCTACGCCGCATGGGCCGCCGGCCGGCCGGCGGGCTCGACCGCAGCCCTGCACGTCCGGTCGCACCGGGTCCTGCTGGCGCTGCCGGAGGTGGTGGTGGTAGCCGCCGGGACTGCGGCGATGCTCGGTGGCCTGCACACGTGGTACGACTGGATGGTCGGTGGCCTGGCTGCGGTCGCCGTGGTGGTGCGCCAGTCCATCTTCTCCGCGGACGCCCGCCGTTCGCGCGCCTCCCTGGAGGCCGAGGTCGAGGAGCGCACCGACCAGCTCCGGAGGATGAATGCTCGCCATGAGCGCATCCTGGCAGCGGTCGGGGAGGGCATCGTGGGCGTGGACGCCGAGGGACGGATCACCTTCGCCAACGTGGCCGCGGCACGGATGCTCGACTACGTGCCGGAAGCCCTCGTCGGTCGCGACGCCTGCGAGGCGCTGTGCGGAGTGCCGCACGAACACTGCCCGCTGGGCATGGTCGCCTCCCTCGGTCACGTCATCACCGACGAACAGACGACCTACCGCCGAAGGGACGGCTCCCTGCTGCCGGTCGAGGTGACCGCGGCCCCCAAGGAGACGCCCGACGGCCGCACCCGTGCGGGCGTGGTGGTGGCGTTCCGCGACATCACCGAGCGCCAGGCGGTGGAGCAGATCAAGCAGCAGTTCGTCAGCTCGGTGAGCCACGAGCTGCGCACGCCGCTGACCTCCATCCGTGGCGTGCTCGAGATGCTCTCCGACGGCGACGCGGGCGATCTCCCCGAGGTTGCCAACGACCTGATCGCGACCGCCCAGCGGGGCAGTGAGCGACTCAGCCGCCTGGTCAACGACATCATCGACGTGGAGAAGCTCGCCTCCGGCGACTTCAGCGTGGTGCCTCGCCCGACCGACATACCCACGCTGATCGGCGAGGCCATCGCTTCTCTCGAGGGCCTGGCGGCGGGCACCGGCGTACGACTCCGCTGCGGTGAGCTCGCCGGACGGGCACTGTGCGACCCCGACCGGGTGGAGCAGGCGCTGGTCAACCTGATCGGCAACGCGGTCAAGTTCAGCGCCGAGGACGCAGTCGTGCTCGTGACCGCGGTCGCGCAGGAGACCGAGGTGGTGATCTCGGTGCGGGACCACGGACGGGGGATCCCCGAGGACCAGCTCGCGACCGTCTTCGAGCGCTTCCACCAGGTCAGCGCCACGGACGCCACGGAGAAGGGCGGCACGGGCCTGGGCTTGACCATCACCCGCTCCATCGTCGAACGCCACGGTGGCCGCATCTGGGTGGAGAGCGCGCGCGGCGAGGGCACCGTCTTCTCCTTCACGCTGCCACTGGCCAGCGCCCCCGGGGAGTACGCATCCTCGGCCTCCACCACACGCTCCCGCTCGAGTCTGAGTGCGGACGCCTGACCTCACTCTGGTGACTCGAGCGCCTGGTGCAGGGTCCCCTACCGGAGCTGGCGCTTGGGCTACGTCCTGATCTCGATCCCCCCCTCATCGGCTTGGCTCCGATTCTCGCCGACCCACCCCGCTGGCGGCAGATCGTCGGCGTCGTCGAGACCTTGACCGGTCCTGCGCTCGGGCACCACAGGGGAGCATGCGCGAATCTCGATGCTCACCGGCAGCAGGCGCGCGGCCAGACAGTCCGAGGGGTGGCACGTCATCGGTTCGGCGTTCCCCTACACCTATCTCAAGCACAACCTCGGAAAGCCTCCGCTGGTCGAGTAGGGCAGACGAGCACGATCGCCACCTGCCGGCTCCCTGTCGGCAGGTGAGCTTCGCGGTTGTTCAGCCCAGCGAGGTGCGTCCCGTGTAGTGGTAGGGCGCAACTGATCCGGCGAGCGCACCCGTCGGATGGCGGGCGGGTATGCGGGACGCATTGGTGACCACTCACTTGTTGCTGACTGATCCCGCTAGTCATCCAGCGGTGTGCAGTGCCCTCAACCCCGCTCGCTAGGGTTGATGTGGCAGGCCACCTGCGGCACGGATGGACGGCTGGACGGTCGGCTGTTAGGTTCACGCGATGAAGAGCATTTCGCGATCCGCCATGTCCATGCTGGCGGCCCTGATTCTTTTTGCTCCTGCATTCCTGGGAGTCGCGAGTGCCTCTGCTGCGCCTCGGCACTCCATTGACTATGACGCGCTCGGTGACTCCTATGCCTCCGGCTACGGTGTCCCGCCGTACGCCCCCTGTGGTCAGTCGAACGCCGCGTACGCCGTCCAGCTCGATGGACGGATGAAGATCAACCTTGACGACTTCGTCGCGTGTGCTGGCGCCACGACCGCCTCGGTGGTCTCGGGTGGCCAGTTGGACGCGTTGGACAACGACACCGACCTGGTGACGATCAGTGTCGGCGGCAATGACATCGGCTGGTCGACGGCGGTCGGCGCGTGCCTGGCCGGCAGCGACGTCCAGTGCGCGGGTGCGCTTGGGGCGTCCCTCAATATCGTGAGGGAGACCTTGCCGGGTCTGCTGGACGACTTGTACGGGCAGATCGCGACCAAAGCTCCGCACGCGCACGTGATCGTCACCGGCTACCCGGAGCTTTTCTCCCCCAAGAACGGGCCGTTCCTCGGTGCGTCGGTTGCTGAGCAGCAGGCGCTCAACGACGGCGCCGATACCCTCAACGGCGTCATCGCGCAGGCTGCGGCCGACCACGGCTTCCAATTCGTCGACGTCACCAAGCGGTTCGGCAACCACGGCGTCAACGCACCGGCTCCCTGGCTGAACGGGCCGTTCGACCCGGCCGGCGCCTTCCACCCGAACGCCAAGGGCTATCAGGCGTACACGGCCGCGGTCACCGCAGCGGTCCACCCCTCCCAGTTCCGGTAGCCGTCCCGTCGTCGCCCGTCCCCATCGGCGGATCACGGCGCTCGGTGGCTGGCCAACTGGTGGTTAGAACGTCGGTTGTCCACGATGGCCCATGCGCAGCCAGGAACGCCGGCATTCGGATCACCCCACCGAAATCTCCAGTCCCCCATGACGCCAGGGAACCTGCAGCAGCCCCGGGCAGCAGGCTCAGGCGTTCACCGCCGCCGCGCTCCCGCTCTGCCGGACGGTGTGAGGCTCTGCGCGACCTGCAGCGATTCCACAGGGGGGCCACGCTGCGAGACAGGCGGATGGCTGCCGAGATGAGGGCGTGGCGCCTGTTTCCTGGATCGGTTGGGACAACCGCTGGCGAGGCTCCGATTGACCGGATTGACGCCGGCAGCCACTCCTCGCCGCAGAGCCGCAACGCTCTCTTTCGACCATCGGGTGCGCCCACCGCAGATGTGTCGTCGCCATCGGCTCCGTCATCGCGCACCACATCAGCATCTGTGTGTACACCGCGTAGAACGCGCGTTCTAGATGTTGCCTTGGGTCTCGAATGGCCAAGTGTGAGGACGGACCAGGCAAGAAGAACGCGCGTCCAAGGTGCTGATGGCGGCTAA
>CAVQCB010000014.1:0-188302 GCA_963710895.1 uncultured Actinomycetota bacterium | reverse complement strand
CGTGCGCTCGCAGACGCACGTACCGGACCCGAGCTGAGCGGACTGCTGAGTACAAGCAGCGACGGTCACCGCAGATCGTCCACGACACCGCCGCCGACGACCTGCCACTCATGATCCAGTCACTCGGGTGCGGTTCTCTGCGCTAGGCCATATCCAGAGCCGTCCCCTGACCATCTCATAATATTTGCTATATTGGCAGCATGTCCACGCTCAACCAGGTAGCCCGCCGCTCCGACGCGGCGATCGGACAGGCACGCCGCGAGTTGGTTGCCGCGGTGCGCGCAGCACACGCTGCCGGCAGGACTCAGGCCGAGATCGCCCACGAGATCGGCCGCAGTCAACCGGAGGTCTCGCGGCTGCTTCGCTTCCACGGCACCGGCCCGCGGGCCTTGGCGCTGCGCAAGCACCGCGCCGAGGTCATCGGCCTGGTCAAGGAGGCCGGCGGTTCCAACGTGCGCGTCTTCGGTTCAGTTGCAACTGGCCAAGATCACGACGGATCCGACATTGACCTCCTCATCGACCTCCCGCCAACGATGGGGTTGCTCAAGGTCGCCCGGCTCGAGCGACTTGTGTCGGAGGTCGTCGGCATACCTGTCGACATCGTGCCGACTGACGACCTTCGGCCGGACTTCAAGGATCGAGTTCTCGGGGAGGCTGTGGCGCTGTGAGCAGGACGATCGATGAGTTGCTCACTGAGGCGCTGGTCCACTTCGACGCGGCCACCGAGTACGCCCAGGTGACCGACCGGGACCCGCGGATGATCCTGGATGCCATGTCGATGAGACTCTTCGCCGGCTTGGAAACGTTGACACGGCTTCCGGATGACGTCGCGGACCGACTGTTCCCAGGCGTCTGGCCCGACATGCGGGGCCTTCGACACCGGATCGCCCACGGCTATGGCGCCATCAGTCTGACGCGGGTCCGCGAGACCGTCACCGGGGACCTGCCAGGAGCCATCGCGACGATTCGCCTGGAGCTGGAGCAGTCCGCACACAGTCCGCAAAGAATCGAGGAGCAACCGTGACCGACCACCAGACGGCGTACATCCAGACCGCCGATTCACGCTCAACCAGTCCTCACCGCGACTCATTGACCACCCCGACCCCGGCCACCAACTACCGCTGATCTGGGCTGTTTGTGCTGGTCAGCGGGCTGCCACCGCTCGTCAGTCCGCACGCAGTCCGCAGGGAGTACGCCGACCTGCCGCATCAACTCGGTCGCGGCCGCTCGGGTGCGGTCATCCGCGGTGGGCCACAGGTGGCTGTAGGTGTTGAGGGTGATTGAGGCACTGGCGTGGCCAAGTGCACGCTGGTCGGGATCGGTACGTCGCGTTCCGAGCCTGCCTTCGGCGGGACGATGTGCTGCTTGCCGCGCACCTCGCCCTGGACCTGGCGGCGCACGGCGAGGACGTGGCTGGTCGTCTCGATGTCGCTGGCCTGGATCGCTGCTGCCTCGCCGAGCCGCAGGCCAGCGAAGGTCACCGACCTCGCTGACAGGTCGGCCGTGTCCCGGGTCGAGTGCGCCCAGGTCTGGCGGGCCGACCAGACCGTCCACCGTGCGGCGAAGGTGACCTTCCCGGCGTCGGGATCGACGTACGCACCGGTGAGGACGAGTGAGCTGACCTCGTCGAGCCAGCGCTGAGCGTCGACCCAGGCGACCACGTCCTCGACGCGGTAGCGGAGGTGCTTGCCGCCCTATGTGACCGCCGCGGGATTCTCCGGGCTTGCGAGCTCCAGCAGGCGTATCCCGACCAGGACGGCGAACACCGAGAACGGCACCAACGACGCGATCGCGAACACCATGCCGACCGTTCCGAAGTTGGTCGGGATTGTCATGAGCGCGGCGCTCACCAGGCCCCACACCGCCGTGGCTCGGCTGAAGATCGAAGATCGCAGCATGAGAACGGCAAGGACCGCCAAGGTCACGAAAGTGAAGTAGTAGTAGATGTCATAGCCCGTGCCCGCCCACGTCGCCATCATGCCGTCTCCGGTCGCCAGCAAGGCGGTGCGGGTCTCGGCGTCCGCGTCGGCGTAGGCATGGGCGAGGGAGAGCATCTCGACCGGGCGCGAGCTGCTCATGAAGGCGGCTATCCCGACGACGCAGAACGCCACCGCGATCACGACGGCCGACCGGCTGACCCTCCACAGCACGACGGCCAGCGCGAGATAGACCAGGTACGTCACGGCGTTCGAGACGACGTACAACACATCCAGCGAGACCAGGCCCAGCACCGGGTTGTCCAGCAGCAGCTCGAAGAACCCCTCCGCCGTCTCAGGCGGTGGCCAGACGACGTAGATGGGGATCTGCACAACGATCATGACGACACTCGCGAAGGCGCACCACGCCCCGGTGACGAGGAGCCCGCGCCACTGCCGTGCGTCACTCCGCACGGTCGCCTCGTCAACGTCGGCCATGGTGTGTCTCCCGTCCACTGATGGACGGTCAGCCTCAACCGGAACTGCGTCACGCCGTCGCCCGTGCTCGACGCTAGCGCTAGGTGGCCCCGCCCGCACCGGTCAGTGCCCTTGGTCCTTCACCTGCCAGGTAGGGCCGATCGCCGGAGGAGCAGTCGTGCCCGCCCGCCAGTACCCCCACCGCCAGGGGCAATTCGGTGTCGATTGGGGATCCGCTTGTGAGACACACTCAACTGCCGCCGATAGAGAATCTCGAACCTGCTGATGGGCGCAGAGTGCGGGTTCCCGCACACGAGGGTCTAGCCGGCGCACTCCTTGAAGCGGTCTGGCCACCAACCGTCTTCACGCTTAGACACCTCGAAGACACGAGCGAGGTTGCCCTCGTTTCCGAACTCGCGGACAACCGCGGCGCTTGCGTTCTCGTTGACCACCAGGGTCGACCCTGTGTGATGCGCTCGGTCGATAGCGTCAAGCGCCGGGCTCGGCGGCGTCGCGTGGCTCGAGGACGACAACGGCGGTCTGGTTTGGTCGCCGGGCGGCGTAGTCGTCGAGGTTCTTGTCGATCTCGGCCCAGCGGGACCATAGCCGCTCGCGCTCTTCGCCCTGTGCGCGGCGCGCCCGAACCGCCCGTGCCCCGTCGCGGGTCTGGGCGATGGCGTCCGGATGATCCTGCAGGTTCAGCCACCACGCGGGGTCGGCCGGACCCCATCCGTTCATCGCCATCGTGACCAGGTTGCGACCGTCCTCGAAGTAGCCGATGACGACCTGTCGTGGCACCCCACTGCGTCGACCCGTCGTGGTGAGCCACAGCGTCCCCCACCCGCCCGGCTTCGGCCTCCACAAACCGGACCGGCCGCGCGTCGCGCGCAAGAGCGCGCGATGGCCGTGCCAGAAGGCCACAACGAACCAGCGCGGCTGAAGCCGTGCACGCCGACGACGCCCCACCGCTGCTCGCGCCTCACCCTCACTGGACATGACCACAGCGTGACCCTACGTTTGGGTCAGGCGACGAACCAGGAGGCGTCCGTGTCGAGCTACCCCGTCCTGCTTCACACCGCAATCGACGCGCGAGACTGCCGAGGTTTGGCCGAGTTCTATCGTGAGCTCCTCGGGTTGCATTACCGGGATGGAGAAGATCTGCCTATCGACGGCAGCCCTGATGACGCGGACTGGCTTGTCTTGCTCGACGACGACGGTAACCGGGTGGTGACAATCCAAGAGAAGGCGGATACGACGCCACCGACCTGGCCCTCGGAGGAAGTCCCGATGCAGATGCACATGGACTTCAAGGTCCCCACAGTCGAGGACCTGGAGCGGCATCGTGAGCATGCCGAGAAGTTGGGTGCCCGGCTGTTGTTTGACCGTTCGCGGGACGAGGGCGAACCCCTCTATGTGTTCGCCGATCCGGCTGGGCATCCGTTCTGTCTGCTCGTCCAGTAGGGCCGAGGGAACGCACTACTTTGCTGCGTAGTGTGCGCCCGCGGCCATCCGGAACTGCCGCTGTCCGCGCGGTCGTGCCGCTGACAGAACGTTCCACATGCTTTGCCACGCTGCGATACGACAAGCCGCCGGCGACTGCGGCCCAAGGCCACAGGCCGAACTTCAGCAGGCCGGGGTCTTCTCGGCCCGCGAGACGTGAACGCAGTGGACGTACTCCATGTGCAGACGTCTTCTGCATTTGTAGGATCCGCTCATGGTCGAAATCGTGCTCTTCCACCATGTGGGCGGGTTGACCCCGGGCGTCGTCGGCCTCGCCCAGCAACTGCGCGAGGCCGGACACACAGTGCATACCCCGGACCTCTTCGACGGCCGCACCTTCACTGATCTCCACGACGGCATTGCATACGTGGACTCGGTGGGCGAGGAGACGTTGGCTGCGCGGGCCGCCGAGATCGTCGCCCCCATGGCGCACGACCTGGTCTACGGCGGGCTGTCGATGGGCGCGGCCCGAGCGGGTGAGCAAGTCCTCGCCCGGCCCGGGGCGCGGGCTGCATTCTTCCTTTACGGCACTATTGCGCCGTCCTGGTGGGAGGCCGCGTGGCCCGCTGGCGTGCCGTCCCAAGCCCATGTGACCGAGGATGACGAGTTTCGGGAGCCAGACGCCGAGGCCGAGTACGTGGCCGACGTTCCCGGTGGGGAGCTCTTCGTCTATCCAGGGTCTGGTCACCTGTTCGCCGAACCGGGCCACCCGGACTACGACGAGGACATCGCAAGTGTTGCGACCAGCCGCGTCCTCGCCTTCCTCGCCGACCTCTGAAGCGGGTTCCGGCGCTGCACGACTGTTCACCATCCAGGTCGACGCGCCGACAGTTTCCTCCCGCTCTCCCGTGGAGGCACGCACGCTGGCGGATGCATCTGGACCACCGCATCTGGCCACGCCCCCGCTGACGAACCCAAGGTCGACCGCGTCAGCGCGTGGAGTTCATGCCTATGCGCGTCGACGGAGCTACACCGCGCATCGAGCGACACCTCCCGGGTTTGCCACGGGCCACGTTGTTCCGACGGCGCGCTGTGGCAGATTTTGCCCCATGATTGCCAGCGAACCTGAGGTCCTACGGGGCAAGACCTTCAAGGGCAGGAGTCTGCGGCGATCGCGATTCGTGGGCTGCGACCTGGGAGGCGTCGTCGTACGCGGAAGCGATGTCGCCGGCATGGAGATCGACTCCCCCTGGCTGCTGGAGGGCGACAGCAGCCTCCTCGTCAACGGTGTCAACGTTGTGCCCTTGGTCGACGCCGAGCTGAACCGGCGCTTCCCGGGGCGGGAGCTGCGCACGGCCGTGGACCCCGAGGGCCTGCGCGCCGCCTGGGCCGTACTCGAACGGACCTGGACGGCGACCCTCGACCGCGCCACCGCGATGCCTGCCGGCACCATCGACGCCTCCATCGACGGCGAATGGTCGTTGGCCGAGACGCTTCGCCATCTCGTGATGGCAACCGACACCTGGCTCGGCAAGGCCATCCTCGAGCAAGAGCAGCCGTACCACCCGGCGGGCCTGCCCAACGACGACAACGACAGCGACGCTTACGACAACGGCGTCTTCTCCGCCCAGGCGCCCTCGTTCGCGGAGGTCGTGGAGGCGCGCAGCGACCGGCAGGCGATGGTGCGCGAGTTCCTGGCCGGCCTCACGCCGGAGGTCCTCGCGCAGCCTCGAAAGAATCCCCACGCCCCGGACTGTGAGGAGACGGTCCTCTCATGCCTTCGCACGATCCTGGAGGAGGAATGGGAGCACCACCGCTATGCCGCGCGCGACCTGGACTTGACCTCCACAGCAAGATCGGCAGACGAGTAGCCCTGCGGCAGTCCGCTCATGCCGCGTAGCGTGCGCTCGCAGACGCGCGCGTACCGGACCGAGCTGAGCCGACTGCTGAGTACAAAGCAGCGACGATCACCGCAGATCGTCCACGACACCCCCACCGACCACCTGCCACTCATGATCCGGTCGCTCGGGTGCGGTTCTCTGCGGTAGGCCATATCAAAGCCGTCAACCGGAGGTCTCCCGGCTGCTTCGCTTCCACGGCACCGGCCCGCGGGCCTTGGCGCTGCGCAACCACCGCGGCGAGGTCATCGGCCTGGTCAAGGAGGCCGGCGGTTCCAACGTGCGCGTCTTCGGTTCAGTTGCAACTGGCCAAGACCACGACGGATCCGACATTGACCTCCTCATCGACCTCCCGCCAACGATGGGGTGCGGGCCCTTCGACACCGGATCGCCCACGGCTGTGGGGCCATCAGTCTGACGCGGTCCGCGAGACCGTCACCGGGGACCTGCCAGCAGCCATCGCGACGATTCGCCTGGAGTTGGAGCAGTCCGCACACAGTTCCGACCCCGGCCACCAACTACCGCTGACGAGCTACCGGTTCGCGTCGGTCACGCCCGGGATCGGGGTGGCGTCAGGGAAGTCGTCCCGCATGTCGTCGACGCCCCGTTGCGGCTCGGCCAGGTCGACGAACGACTGTCGATCGGCCCGCTTGGCCTCCAGATCGATCGACATCGCCTCGTTGCGGTCGCGCTTGATCGACTCGTCACACTCGCCCTCCCGGTTGAAGGACCACATCAGCTTCGGCTCGCCGTACGGGAGATCCAACCCCGGCTGGCCGCCGGCCGGAGCCGTGTGCCAGGTGTGCCAGGTCTTGCCGTAGGAGTTCATCAGCTGCTTCATCAACGCCTTCTCCGCCACCTCGGGCAGCCCCGGGGCGACCAGCTCGCCGGAGAGCACCTCGTAGTTGTGCGGATGCCAGCACGGCTTCTCCTCCTCGGGCATGGTGTCGAACAGCCGGCCGGACACGATGTACTCGACCCCGATCAGATTGGCGTCCTTCGTGTTGCCGTCGAAGAGGACGCACTGGAGGAGGTCGTCGTTGACCACCCGACAGAAATGGTGCGCCTCCATCTGGAAGTCCGGCTCGCCCTTCGCGCAGTGGAAGCCCACCACGTAGACGTCGAAGCCCTTCAGCGGCGCCGCCGTCTGGAGGATGTTCGCGCCCTGCTCCAGAGAGCCCAGCCAGGCCCCCTTGTCCTCGCCGGCAGGCTTCGTGCCGACGGACCGGTCCTTGATCATCGGGTTGGTCGCCATGGTTCGTCGGTACCCCACTGCGAGGAACCGAAGCCGTGGTTGCGGTTGCGGTTGCGGTTGCTCGTAGCCTGAGCTGATGTCCCCCAGCGCCTCGATCGCCATCAACGCCCCGCTCGACGAGGTCTGGGCGGTGATGCTCGACACCGCGGCGTACGCCGAGTGGAACCCGTTCGTCGAGCGGGCCGACTGCGCCTTCCCGCCCGTGGTCGGCGAGCCGATCGTGCTGCACGTGCGCTGGGCCAACGGGCGTACGGCGACCAGCCCGGAGCGGATCAGCGTGGTCGAGGCGCCCCACGACGAGGGGAGCGTACGACGGGCCACGCTGGCCTACGTCTACGAGGGCCTGCCCGCAAAGCTCGGCCTGGTCAGAGGGACCCGCTACCAGCGGTTGAGCCAGCACCCGGGTGGACCGACGCGCTACGAGACGGTCGAGGAGTTCTCCGGGCCGCTGGTCGCGCTGGCCGGGCCGAAACGGGTCGAGGACGGGTTCCGCCGGCATGCCGAGGCGCTGCGCGATCGTTGCGAGTCCCGACGGTGACGCGCCGGCTGATCAGTTCAGGGTTCGGGTGCCGTGCGGTGGCTCGCCACCGCGCGCGATCTCCTCGACCAGCTCCTGCAGGGCGGTGAGGGCGACCCGCTGGGGCTGGGGGCCGTAGGAGACCCGGGCGACGCCGAGCTCCTCGAGCCGGGAGAGGGCGGGGCCGCCGGGATAGCCGATCACGGTGAGGCGCTGGGGGCCGAAGGCGTCGACCAGCGTGGAGAGCTGCTCCTCGTCGAGCAGGCCGGGGACGAACACGACGGGCGCTCCCGCCTCGAGGAACGCCCGGCCGCGCTCGACGGCGTCGGCCAGCACCTCGCCCGGGTCCCGGTCGCGACCCAGCACGAAGGCGTCGGTGCGCGCGTTCAGCACGAAGTCGGGCACGCCCTCGGCGATCGCGGCGTCCATGATCGCGGCCACGTCGCGGACGGCCTCGTCGAGCGGCTTCATCTGGTCCTCGACGTTGGCGCCCACGGCGCCGACGCCGATCGCCCGGCGCACGGTCCCGGCGGGGTCGCCGTACCCCGCTTCGAGGTCCGCGCTCACCGGCAGCGTGGTCGCCTCGACGATGCGGCCGACGGCCGCGATCATCACCTCCACCGGGATGTTCTCCCCGTCGGGATATCCCCAGGACGCCGCGATCGAGTGGCTCGCGGTGGCCAGGGCGGCGGTGCCGGGTGTCTCGGCGACCACCGTGGCGCTGATCGAGTCCCACACGTTGACGACGGTCAGCAGGGTCGGGTCCTGGTGCAGCCGCAACAGCTCCGCGGCCTTGTTCTCCACGCTGTTCTCCTGGCCCATGCGACGACTCCTCGAGGTGGTGGCGGACAGCCGTCTCGACACTAGACCCGCCGCGGGGTCACATGCCGGGCGCACGACGCCGATCCCTTCCATCCGGACTCCGGGAGTCGTAGATTGCGACAATCAACCAGCGTCGACCGTGCAGCACGACTGCCCCGTCGGCCCGAGAGACGTCCTAGACCCCGGCGCCCCGGACCGCCTGACAGCCAGGCGCACTCGGAGTGTCATGCGACATCGGGGCCAGACCTCGCACCTGCGACGGCACGTCGTGGTGTCCGGGGTGGTGCAGGGGGTGGGCTTCCGCCCCTACGTCTACTCGCTGGCCCGCTCGCTCGGGCTCTCCGGCGCGGTGTGGAACACCGGCGACGGGGTCCACGTCGACGTCGAGGGACGTGCGCGCGACGTGGTCTCCTTCACCGAGCGGGTCGGCGAGGAGACCCCCCGGCTCGCCGTGGTCGACGACGTCCGCTGGACCGACGTGTCGCCGGAGGGTGGCTCCGGGTTCACGATCACCTCCTCTGCCGGCTCCTCGGGCCGCACCTTCGTCTCCCCCGACGTCGCCGTGTGCGAGGACTGCCTGGTCGAGCTGGGTGACCCCGGGAACCGCCGGTTCCGGCACCCCTTCGTGACCTGCACCGGCTGCGGGCCGCGCTACACCATCGTCACCGGGCTGCCCTACGACCGCCCGAGCACGACGATGGCCGGGTTTCCGCTCTGCGCCCACTGCGCCGGGGAGTACGCCGACCCCGGCGACCGTCGCTTCCACGCCGAGACGATCTGCTGTCCCGACTGCGGGCCGACGCTGTCGTTCGTCCTACCCCCGGGCGACCCGGCACGCGGTGAGGACGCGCTCCGGCTGGCCCGTCGCCTGCTCGCCGACGGTGGCGTGGTCGCGGTGAAGGGACTCGGCGGCTACCACCTCGCCTGTGACGCCACCGACCCGGCCGCGGTGGCGACCCTGCGCAAGCGCAAGCAGCGGGGCGGCAAGCCGTTCGCGGTGATGGTGCGCGACCTCGCGGCGGCCCGCCGGATCGCGTTGCCGACGCCGGCGGAGGAGGCGCTCCTCGACGGCTTCGCCCGGCCGATCGTGCTGGTCCGGGGTCGGGAGGACCAGCCGGTGGTCTCCGCGGAGGTCGCGCCCGGCAACCGCGACCTCGGGGTGCTGCTGGCCTACACCCCACTGCACCACCTGCTGCTCGGGCTGCCCGGCGACCCCGAGGGGCCGGACGTCCTGGTGATGACCAGCGGCAACCTCGCCGGGGAGCCGATCGTGACCGACGACGACGAGGCCCTGCGGCGTCTCGCCGGGCTCGCCGACGGCTGGCTGGCCCACGACCGGCCGATCCACGTGCCCTGCGACGACTCCGTCGTGCGCGCCGTCGGCGGGGTCGAGCTCCCGGTCCGGCGCTCCCGCGGCTACGCCCCGATGCCGATCTCGCTCCCGTTCGAGGTCGGTCCGACCCTCGCCGTGGGGGCCGACGTGAAGAACGCCTTCTGCCTGGCCGAGGGACGCCTGGCCTGGCTCTCCGGGCACGTCGGCGACATGGACGACCTGGCCACGATCGCGGCCTTCACCGGGGCCGCCGAGCACCTCGGCGCCCTGACCGGTGTGCACGCCGCACGCCTCGCCGCCGACCGGCACCCGGCCTACCGCTCCCGCCGCTGGGCGCTCGACCACGCCGCCGACCGGCCGGTCACCGAGGTGCAGCACCACCACGCCCACGTGGCCTCGACAATGGCCGAGCACGGGCTCGGCGGGGAGGACCGGGTGCTCGGCATCGCCTTCGACGGGACCGGCTTCGGCGACGACGGAGCCGTCTGGGGCGGGGAGTTCCTGGCGGCCTCCTACGCCTCCTACGCCCGGGTGGCGCACCTGTCCTACGTCGACCTGCCCGGCGGCGACGCCGGCGTGGCCAACCCGTGCCGGATGGCGCTCTCGCACCTGCGCGCGGCCGGGCTTCCGTGGGAGGACCGGCTGCCCTCGGTGCGCGCCTGCGGCGAGGACGAGCTGCGGCTGCTGGACCAGCAGCTGGCCCGGCGTACGGCGTGCGTGCCGACCTCGAGCATGGGCCGGCTCTTCGACGCGGTGGCGTCCCTTGCCGGGCTGTGCCACCGCGCGGAGTACGACGCCCAGGGCGCCATGGAGCTCGAGGCGTGCACCGGCACCACGACGGCACCCGGCTACGCCTTCGAGGTCGGAGACGACCCGGGTGGCGGGTCGAGCGTCGCGGTGGCGCCGGTCGTCGCGGAGGTGGTCGCCGACGTGCTCGCCGGAGCGCCTCGTGGCGTGGTGGCCGCACGCTTCCACCGGGCCGTCGCGGACCTGGTCGTCGAGGTCGCCGAGCGGCAGGCCGACGCCCTCGGACTGACCCGGGTCACCCTCAGCGGCGGGGTCTTCCTCAACGCGGTCCTCACCGCACAGTGCGAGCAGGCGCTCGCCGCGCGCGGCTTCGAGGTGCTCCGCCACCGCAAGGTCCCGCCGAGTGACGCCGGCATCGCCCTGGGCCAGGTGGCCGTCCTGGCGCACACCCCACGCTCGTCAACCGGCGGCCCGAACCGCCAGAACAGGAGTCAGCATGTGCCTAGCGGTTCCCGGTGAGGTCATCGAGATCTACGAGAAGGACGGCACCCAGGTCGCCCAGGTCGACTTCGGTGGGGTCACCAAGGAGGTCTGCCTCGCCTACGTCCCCGACATCCAGGTCGGCGACTACACCATCGTCCACGTCGGCTTCGCCCTGCAGCGCCTCGACGAGCAGTCGGCGAAGGAGACGCTGGAGCTGTTCCGCCAGATGGGCGAGCTCGACGCCGAGTTCGGAGACCAGTGGGGCCGCGCCGCCGCCGAGGCCGGCCTTCCCCGACCCGATGAGACACCGACCGGAGGCCTGTCATGAAGTACCTCGAGGAGTTCCAGGACCCCGCCCTCGCCGAGCGGCTGCTCGACGACATCGCGGCCACGACCACCCGGCCTTGGGCGATGATGGAGGTCTGCGGCGGGCAGACCCACTCGATCATCCGGCACGGGCTCGACCAGCTGCTGCCCGACGGGATCGAGCTGATCCACGGCCCCGGCTGCCCCGTGTGCGTGACGCCGCTCGAGGTCATCGACAAGGCCCTGGAGATCGCCTCCCGGCCGGACGTGATCTTCTGCTCCTTCGGCGACATGCTCCGGGTGCCCGGCAGTGACAAGGACCTGTTCCGCGTCAAGAGCGCCGGCGGTGACGTGCGCGTCGTCTACTCCCCCATGGACGCGCTCGGCATCGCCCGCGAGAACCCCGACCGGCAGGTGGTGTTCTTCGGCATCGGCTTCGAGACGACGGCGCCGCCCAACGCGATGACGGTCTACCAGGCCAGGCGGCTGGGCATCGAGAACTTCAGCCTGCTGGTCAGCCACGTCCGGGTGCCGCCGGCCATCGAGGCGATCATGACCGCCCCGGTGTGCCGGGTGCAGGCCTTCCTCGCCGCCGGGCACGTGTGCACGGTGATGGGGACCCACGAGTATCCCGCGCTCGCGGAGAGGTTCGAGGTCCCGATCGTGGTCACCGGCTTCGAGCCGCTGGACATCCTCGAGGGGATCCGGCGCACGGTGCACCAGCTCGAGGAGGGCCGGCACGAGCTCGAGAACGCCTACCCCCGGGTCGTGCTCGAGGACGGGAACCCGGCCGCGATCGCGATGCTGGAGGACGTCTTCGAGACCACCGACCGTGCCTGGCGGGGCATCGGGATGATCCCGCAGAGCGGGTGGCGGCTCTCGGAGAAGTACCGCCACTGGGATGCCGAGGAGCGCTTCTCCGTGGGTGACATCCACACCCAGGAGTCCGGCGTCTGCCGCAGCGGCGAGGTGCTCCAGGGGCTGCTCAAGCCGCACGAGTGCGAGGCGTTCGGGACGCTGTGCACCCCCCGCAACCCGTTGGGCGCCACGATGGTCTCCAGCGAGGGGGCGTGCGCGGCCTACTACCTCTACCGGCGGCTCTCGGTGCCCACGCAGGCAGGCCCGGAGGAGAACGGTGCGCCGGCGACGCAGCGGACCGACGAGGTGAGCTCCGTTGGTTGAGCAGGTCGAGATCGCCCGGACGCCCGAGGACGCCCCCAGCTTCGAGGGGTGGACCTGTCCGCTGCCGCTGCGCGACAGCCCGACGGTGGTGATGGGTCACGGCGGCGGTGGCGCCATGTCCGCGGAGCTGGTCGACCACGTCTTCCTGCCCAGCTTCGGCGACCCGCTGCTGGCCGGGCTCGCCGACTCGGCGGTGCTGGACCTGTTCGGCGGCCGGGTGGCCTTCTCCACCGACTCGTTCGTGGTGCGCCCGATGTTCTTCCCCGGGGGCAGCATCGGCGACCTCGCGGTGAACGGGACCGTGAACGACCTCGCGATGAGCGGGGCCACCGCGCTGTTCCTCTCGGTCGCCTTCATCCTCGAGGAGGGCACCGACATCACCAAGGTCGGTGCGGTGGCCGAGCGCCTGGGGCAGGCGGCCGAGCGGGCCGGCGTACGCGTGGTCACCGGCGACACCAAGGTCGTCGAGTCGGGCCACGGAGACGGTGTGTACGTCAACACCGCGGGCATCGGCGTCGTCGCCGACGGGGTGGACATCCGTCCGGACCGGGCCCAGGTCGGGGACCAGGTGATCGTCAGCGGCGACATCGGCGTCCACGGGGTGGCGGTGATGAGCGTTCGCGAGGGGCTGGAGTTCGGCACCGAGATCCGCAGCGACTGTGCGCCGTTGAACGGGCTGGTCGCCGACATGCTCGCCGTGACCCCCGACCTGCACGTGCTGCGCGACCCCACCCGGGGAGGTGTCGCCACCTCGCTGAACGAGATCGCCAGGGCCTCGGGCGTGGGCGTCGCGCTGGAGGAGCGCGCCCTGCCGATCCCCGAGGTGGTCGCCAACGCCTGCTCGTTCCTCGGGCTGGACCCGCTGCAGGTCGCCAACGAGGGCAAGCTGCTGGCCTTCGTCGCCCCCGAGCACGTCGACGCGGTGCTCGCGGCGATGCGCGCGCACCCGCTCGGGGAGCACGCCAGGGTGATCGGCGAGTGCGTCGCCGAGCACCCGGGCATGGTCTCCGCCCGCACGGGCTTCGGGGCCTCGCGGGTGGTCGACCTGCCGATCGGCGAGCAGCTGCCGAGGATCTGCTGATGTTGTTCCTGGTGATCTGGAGCATCGAGCTCTCCCTGCTCTCCGAGGCGATGGTCCGGGCCATCGCGCGGATGCCGGAGTACGGCAGCCGGCTCGAGGAGCAGGGCAAGGTCACCATGCGCTACCACATCGTCGGCGCCCACGGCGGCGCCTGGATCTACGACGTGGAGTCACACGAGGAGTTCGAGCGGCTGCTGGCGATGGCGCCGGTGTTCAACTTCGCCCGCTACACGGTGCACCCGCTCGCGGACATGACAGGAGCAGGACGTGGCATCTGAGGTCCTCGGCGAGCTGCTGGCCTACAACGAGCTCGGGGCCCACCGACATCGGGTGGTCAGCGAGCGGCTGCGCCTCCGGCGCCGGATGCTCGGGCTGACCCAGAAGGAGGTGGTGGCGCGGCTGCGCCGGATGGGGGTGGCGACCACCAACAAGTCGCTCTCCGGCCTCGAGCACGGCGCCGGGCTCGACGTGGGCAAGCTGCCGGAGCTGGCGCGCGCCCTGGAGTGCACGCTGACCTACCTGGTGGGGCTCACCGAGGATCCGGAGCGCTGGGCGCCCGACGGGGGCTCCTGGCCCACCGCGCAGGGCGCGGCGACACCGGTGCCGGCCCACGAGCAGGCGCCGAGGACTCCGACGGCGCCGTTCGCGGCGGCCGACCGTCCGCCGGGGACCCCCGGCGACCTCGTCGACTGTCCGGCGATCCTGGGTCCGCTCGACCCGCCCCGTCCGCGCCGCTGAGACTCACATGCGGCGCATCTCGACGTAGCGCTTGATGTCGGGCAGCGTGGCCCAGACAGCCGCGGCGATCGCGGCCAGGCCTGCCAGGCTGAGCAGCTTCTTCATCCCTCCACCTCCCTCGGGCTGGTCAGGGCGGAGAGTCGTGCCAGCTCCCGGCCGACGGTCTCGGCGACCATGTCCGCCGCGCTCCCCACGGCCGCCCGGACGGGGTCGGAGAGACCGATGCCCTCCTCGAGGCTCAGCGGTTGCACGCCCACCACCAGTATCCGCTCCACCTGTCCGCCGAGCGTCGGGACGAGGGACATCACCCCGCCGGGTGAGAGGTCGTGAGCGTCCAGCATCACCGCAGGCAGCTGGTCCTCGTCGGACGACGCCGGCGGGAGATCGGGCTCGATGAGGTAGAGCGTGCCCGGCGGGCCCTCCTGGTGGGCGACGGTGTCGACGAGCACCAGCACGTCGTAGCCGGAGAGCAGCTCGTAGGCGAGGTGCACGCTGCGGATGCCGAAGTCCACGACCCGCACCTCCTCGGGCAGGGTGCGCCCGACCAGCCGGGCCGCGACCTCCACCCCGAACCCGTCGTCGCTGTGGAAGATGTTGCCCACGCAGGCGACCAGGACCGCCGTCACGGCCGGCTCCTCTCGGCGGGCACGATCGGCTCGACCTCGTCCGGCGCGAAGTAGAGGTAGCGGCCGTGCGCGTCCTTCAGGTCCGAGCCGGGGTCCTCGTCCACCGTCACCGCGAGGTGCTCGCCGTGGTCGACGTCGAAGAGCACCGCCGCCACGGTCGCGGTGCGCCCGGCGAGGAACAGGTCGTAGGCGTCGGCCCGGCGCACCCCGGGCCGGAGGATCACCCGGCTGCCGCGCCTGACCTCGACGTCACCGACCGTGACCGCATCTCGCTCGGGGTCCACCGACGTGTCGGCGCCGGGGTCCCACCAGGGGTCCTCCGGTGCTTGCTGCGGGTCCCAGGGGGCCGTCCCGACAGGGGTGCCGGTCTCCGGGCGGTCGCTCGGACTCGTGGTCATCGAGTCGAGGTAGCGCACGCTCCCGTGCAGCCGCTCCCACAGGTCCTCGGGCATCGAGTCGACGTCGCGCAGCAGTGCCGCCACCCGTGGGTCGGTGCCGCGCACCTCGCGCTTCTCCTCCTCCGAGAGCGTCATCGTGCGCAGGCTGAGCAGCTCGTCGACCTCGAGGGCGTCGAAGAAGGCCGTGCGGCTCTCCGGGGCGAGCTCGGCGTGGTCGTAGAGGATGATCGGCGAGGCGATCATCACCGAGTCCGCCGGAGCCGGCCCGGCCAGGACCGGGAAGACGCCGTCGTTGCCGCAGGCCTCGGCCAGCGGGCGGGCCCACTCCGGCGGGTCGAGCAGGGACAGGAACCGTCCCCGGTCGACCTCGAGCACCTGGTGGGCCGCGACCAGGGCGCGTCGCAGCCAGGCCGGCCGGTCGGTCCCCGGGTGGTCGCCTTCGGGGGTCCGGTTCTGCACCCGCACCGAGACCAGCGCGACGGCGTACGGCGAGTCCGGGCGGGTCACCCGGGTGACCACGCCCACCTCGAGCGGCCAGCAGGTGCGCACCAGCCGGCCGACCACGGCGCCGGCCTCGTCGCGCAGCAGCTCGGTCTCGGTGCCCCCGTCGACGTGCACGGTCCGGTCGGTCTCGCCCTCGGGGACCTCGAGGCCGATCTCCTGCTCGCGCGCCTCCTCCCAGCTGACGAAGCTGGTCTCGCCGACGTCGAGGGAGGACACCGCGCGGAACGTGCCGCCGACCTTCTGCTCCACCGTGCGCCGCTGCACCTGGAGGAAGCGCAGCGTGACCCGCACCGCGGCGCGACCTCCGTCGACCAGCACCTGGGCGGTGTGCGCGTCGCGCTCGCTGCCGTCCCGGTCGACGACGTCCGGCGGCATCAGCACCCCCCACTGCCAACGCACCTGGTTCTTCGCCGAGCTGGCCCGGTAGGGGTAGAGGACGTAGCCCTCGTAGAGCACGGCGTCTGCGACGGCGCGCGCACTGTCGAGCACGGTGGTGGCGGCACTCACTCCCCGGCCCCCTCCCCTGCCGCCTCGAGCAGTGCGGCGACGGTGTCGTCCCACCCGGTCAGGCCGTGCCGGCCACGGTAGGCGGCGAGCCGGTCGTAGGCCCGGCGGTCCAGCCGCAGCCACGCCTGGCCGGGGAAGTGCACGTCCATCGCGTCGCGCCACACCTGGACGGGCATCCGGACCGACGCCTCCTTGTGCCACGGGACGGGTGCGACCGCGATGGTGCCCGGCGACCCGGTGAAGACCGTGCCGCTGAAGAGCAGCAGCAGCGGGACGGCCCCGTCCTCCAGGCCGGCGAGGTACTTGTGCGCGGCCACGTCGACGTCGTAGCTGCACGGCATCGCCAGGTCGAAGGTGGCGGTGCCGGTGAACCCCGGCAGCACCTGGGTCAGGTACCCCAGCTGGAGCGCCTGCATCGTCTGGCCCCACCGCGAGCGGTCACCGAACAGGTCGACCACCTGCGCGGCCTCGGCGTCGGAGTAGGACCGCCGGACCGGCTCGACCCGCACCTGGCAGCGCAGTGCCAGGGCGTGCACCCGGGCCCCCGAGGACTCGGTGCAGCGCATCTTGAGCACGACGGTCGGACCGGCGGCGTAGCGGTCGACGACGACGTCCTCGCAGGCGAACTCCACCTCCACCGGGGTGCGGTCCGGCACGTCGGTGCCCCGACCGGTCGAGGTCGTCACGAGCTGCTCGTCCCGGTGTGGCGCTCGGTCTCCCGCTCGGTCTCCCGCTCGGTCTCCCGCTCGGGCTCCCGGCCCTCGCGGGGCACGACGGCGCCGCGGGTGTCCAGGCCGGCGAAGAAGGTCTCGATCTCGTGCCACACCTCCGCGCCGCCGCCCAGCCCGGTCCACCGGCTGCGGACCAGGCCGACCAGCTCGTAGCAGACGTCGATCGGCACCAGGTAGCAGGAGTAGGTGTCGTCGTGCCGGCGCAGCAGCACCGCCTCGACGTCGTGCTCGAGCTCGTCGAGCACCGGGTTGTCGCCGGCGATCCCCGCCCAGGCACCGAGGTCGAGCTCGGACTCGGTGGCACCGCCCGGGCCGGGGTAGAACGCGAGCAGGCGGTCGGCGCCGGTCTGGCGGAAGAAGAAGACCAGGTCCACCGGGACGCGCAGGGAGTCCCAGTGGGCGTCGTCGAGGCGCAGGTCGCCGACGCGGCGTACCTCCTCGCCGACGCCGCGGTAGCGGCCCCCGCCGGCGCCGGCGGGAGCGAACAGGAGGTAGCAGGGCCGGCAGACGCAGAGCAGCCGGTGGTCGGCGACGTCGGCCACGTGCCCGTGGCGCTCGCCGATGTCCGCGGCGCAGAACTCGCAGCGCTCCACCGCCGGCCCGGGTGGGGGCGGTGGGGCGGCGATGCGGCGCAGTGCGTCGATGCCCCGGCCCGCCGGCGCAGTCATGCGACCACTCCCTGCGGCACGGCGGCCTTCCACCCGCCGTGCTCGGGCAGCAGCGGCACCGGCACCAGCTGGCCCTCGTCGTCGAGGGCCCGGCCGGCCAACCGGGCGTCGAACCGACCGCCGCAGCCGGCGCAGGTGAGCACCTCCGCGGCCAGCACGCCGGTGGAGAGCTCGCCCCCGCACGCCGGGCACCGGTCGAGGTAGGCCACGAGCGTGCCGTCCAGGTTGGCCACCACCAGGTGGGCGTCGCCGAGGTGCACCCGGTCCAGGGTGCGCGGTGCCACGTCGAGCTCCAGGTGCTGCCACCCGCCCGCGTGGGCGCCGTCGGCCGAGGTCGCCGGCCCGGACGCGCCTGGCGGGAAGGGCTGGATCTGGAGCAGCGCCGGTCCGGTCTCGACCATGCCCTCGGCCTCGACGGCGACGACGTCGGGGGCGGCGGCGAGGACGGCGTCCTCGATGGCGCTCTGCACGGTGAGGGCCGAGGACGCGCAGCCGTCGCAGCTGCCCTCGAGCCGGAGGTGGGCCACGCCCTGCTCGTCGACCCCGAGCAGCGCGACGCCGCCCGCGTGGGAGCCCAGGTAGGGCCGCACCCGGTCCAGGGCCGCCTGCACCCGGGTGTGCACGTCGTCGGGGTGGAGGTCGTGCAGCACCAGCAGGTTGCCGACGACCTCGTCGTCGGCGAGACGGCGCACGACCGGCTCCCCGCCGGTCTCGGCCAGGAGCTCGAGGATCCGGTCGAGGCCCGCACCGTGCAGGGTCAAGACGCTGCGCAGCAGCTCCTCCACCCGGTCCATCACGGCCGGCAGCGCGCTCTGGGCGAGCTCCTCGAGGACCTCGTCGATCCGCGCACTGGTCTCGCGCAGCGTCTGGTTGTCCACTCGGTTCTCCTCCTCCGCGGACCGGCCGGGCCGGTCCGCCTCAGCTGGTCGTCGTCATCGCTTCGTGCCGCAGACCGGTCCGCAGGTCGGCGAGCCAGTCCAGCCAGGTCTGCAGGTTCTCGCCGGTGCGCACGCTCAGGGGCAGCACGACGACGTCGGGGTTCAGGCTGCGGGCCTGCTCCGCCATCCGGGGGAGGTCGAAGTCGACGTAGGGCAGCAGGTCGGTCTTGTTGACCACGACCACGTCGGCGGCGGCGAACATGTGCGGGTACTTGATCGGCTTGTCGTCGCCCTCGGTCACCGAGATCACCACGGCGCGTGCCTGCTCGCCGACGTCGAAGAGGGCCGGGCACACCAGGTTGCCGACGTTCTCCACGAAGACCACCGAGCCCTCCGGCGGCGCCAGCGAGACCAGCGCCTGCTGCACCATCGAGGCGTCGAGGTGGCAGCCCGAGCCGGTGTTGACCTGCACCGCGCGGGCGCCGGCGCGGGCGATCCGCTCGGCGTCGACGCGGGTCTCCTGGTCGCCCTCCACCACACCGACGCTGGCCCGGCCGGCCAGTGCCGCGACGGTGCTCTCGAGCAGCGAGGTCTTGCCGGCCCCCGGTGAGCTCATCAGGTTCACCGCCACCAGGTCGCGGGCGGCCAGCCAGCCTCGGACGTGGTCGGCCTGCGCGTCGTTCTTGGCCAGCACCTGCTCGCCGAGCTCGAGGATCTCGGTCTCGCCCACAGACGGGTCCAGGCGCAGGGACGCCTGCTGGTCGCCCCCGGGGTGGGCGTGCGGGTGGGCGTGCGGGTGGGCGTGCGGGTGGGCGTGCGGGTGCTCGTGGGAGTGGACGTGCGGGTGCTGCTCGACGGCACCGACCCGCACGTCGTCCGCACCGCAGCCGCAGGTCAGGCACATGTCGCCTCCCGCTCCAGCTCGACGGAGACGACGCTGAGCTCCTGGCCGGCCACCACGCTCACGTCGGCGCTGCCACACGGGCACAGCAGCACCAGGTCCTCGGCGGCGGAGGTCAGACCACAGGTCCGGCAGGCGAGCCGCCCCTCGCTCTCCTCGATCTCGAGCCGGGCCCCCTCGACCGGCGTACCGGCGGCGGCGAGCTCGAAGCAGAACTCCATCGCCTCGGGGACCACGCCCGCGAGCCGGCCCACCCGCACCCGCACGGCGAGCACGGTCCGCCCGGTGGTGCGCGCCGCGACGAGGTCCACGATGCTCTGGGTGATCGACAGCTCGTGCACGGTCGTCTCGCCTCCTCCTCCGACCCGCCGCTCAGTAGGGCTTGACCGGCATCGAGGGCGCGTGCTGGTGCTCGACCACGTTGCCGCCGCCGGTGTACATGTGCACACCGCACGGCAGGCAGGGGTCGAAGCTGCGCACCGCCCGCATGATGTCGATGCCCTTGAACGACTCCGGCGGGTTCTCCTCGAAGATGGGCGTGTTCTGCACCGCGTCCTCGTAGGGCCCCGGCGTGCCGTAGCTGTCGCGCACGCTGCCGTTCCAGGGCGTCGGCGGGTAGGGGTGGTAGTTCGCGATCTTGCCGTCCCGGATCACCATGTGGTGGCTGAGCACCCCACGCACGGCCTCGGTGAAGCCGACGCTGAGTGCCTCGTCGGGCACCTCGAACTTCGTCCAGGTCTGGGTGTGCCCGGCCCGGACCTCCTCGAGGCCCTTCTCGCAGAAGTACAGCGCCACCGCGGCGGAGTAGGCCTGGAAGTAGGTGCGGGCCCGGTTGCGCTCGATGGCGTTGCTCCACTGCGGGATCCTCCACTCGAAGCTGACCTCGGGCAGGAGCGCGGTGCGCGGCAGGTCGATCTGCACGCTGTGGCCGGTGGCCTTCACGTAGCCGCAGTCGACCAGGCCGCTGAGCGCGGTCGACCAGAGGCGGGCGAGCGGGCCGCCGCCGGTGTCCAGCGCGAGGTGGTCGGTGCCGTCGAACCAGCGCGGCGACATCGTCCAGCTGTACTTGTCCTCGAAGTTGCGCGGTCCCGGCTTGGGGATGGTGTGCTGGTTCCACGGGTGCCGCCGGTCCACCGGGTTGCCGAGCGGGTCGCGGGTCGCGAAGACCTCGCGGTTGGTCTCGGCCCAGTCCTCGTAGTAGGAGTGGCCGAGCAGGATCCGCATGCCGAGGTTGATGTCGACGAGGTCGTTGGTGACCAGCTTCCCGTCCACGACGATGCCCGGGGTGACGAACATCTTCTTGCCCCACTCGCTCATGTGGGCGTACTCGAAGTCGCAGTGCGCCGGGTCGTTGAACGCGCCCCAGCAGCCGAGCAGCACGCGGCGCTCGCCGACGTGCTCGTAGCCCGGCAGAGCCTGGTAGAAGAAGTCGAACAGGTCGTCGTGGAGCGGGACCACCTTCTTCATGAACTCCACGTAGCGCATCAGCCGGGTCAGGTAGTCGGTCATCAGCTGGATCGTCGGCACCGTGCCCACGCCGCCCGGGTAGAGCGTCGAGGGGTGGACGTGGCGTCCCTCCATCAGGCAGAACATCTCGCGGGTGTAGCGGCTGACCTGGAGCGCCTCGCGGTAGAACTCACCCTCGATCGGGTTGAGCGTGCGCATGATGTCGCCGATCGTGCGGTAGCCGTGGATGCCGGCGTTCGGCGCCTCGGTGTTGTTCGCCTGCTCCAGCACGCCCGGGTTGGTCTCCTTGACCATCCGCTCGCAGTAGTCGACCCCGACCAGGTTCTCCTGGAAGATGTTGTGGTCGAACATGAACTCCGCGGCCTCGCCCAGGTTGATGATCCACTCGCCCAGGTGCGGCGGCGCGATGCCGTAGGCCATGTTCTGGTTGTAGACCGAGCAGGTGGCGTGGTTGTCCCCGCAGATGCCGCAGATGCGGCTGGTGATGAAGTGCGCGTCCCGGGGGTCCTTGCCCTTCATGAACAGGCTGTAGCCGCGGAAGATCGAGGAGGTGCTGTGACACTCCCGCACCTCCTTGGCCTTGAAGTCGATCGAGGCGTAGATCCCGAGACTCCCCACGATCCTGGTGATCGGGTCCCAGGACATCTCGACGACGTCGGAGTCCTTGGTCTTCCTGCTCGATGCCCGTGTGGCCGTCATCGGTGTTCCCCTCTCACCAGGTCTTGGTGAAGCCGGTCTTGAGCTGGCTGCCCTTGGTGCGCCAGGACGGTTCCTTGTCCAGCGTGTTCTGCGTGACCACGCGCAGGCGGCGTACGGCCTTGCCGTACATCGCGCTGCCCGCCGAGGAGAGCTTCGCTCCCGGTGGCTCGTCCATGAACGGCATGAACTTGTCCGGGAAGCCGGGCATGGTGCAGCCGATGCAGATGCCGCCCACGTTCGGGCAGCCGCCGATGCCGTTCATCCAGCCCCGCTTGGGCACGTTGCACTTCACCACCGGACCCCAGCAGCCGAGCTTGACGATGCACTTCGGGGAGCCGTACTCGGTGGCGAAGTCGCCCTGCTCGTAGTACCCGGCGCGGTCGCAGCCCTCGTGCACCGTGGCACCGAAGAGCCAGCGTGGGCGCAGGGCCTCGTCCAGCGGGATCATCGGCGCCTGGCCCGCGACCTGGTAGAGCAGGTAGACCAGCGTCTCGGAGAGGTTGTCCGGCTGGATCGGGCACCCCGGCACGCACACGATGGGCAGGCCGGCCTTCGACTTCCAGTCCCAGCCCAGGTGGTCGGGCACCCCCATGGCGCCGGTGGGGTTGCCCGACATCGCGTGGATGCCGCCGTAGGTCGCGCAGGTGCCGACGGCGACCACGGCCGTCGCCTTGGGGGCCAGCCGGTCCAGCCACTCCGAGGTCGGCATCGGCTGGCCGGTCTCGGGGTTGTTGCCGAACGCGGCCCAGTAGCCCTCGGACTTGATCGCCTCGTTGGGGATCGAGCCCTCGACGATGAGCACGAACGGCTCGAGCTCGCCTCGGTCGGCCTTGTGCCACCACTCGATGAAGTTGTCGGCCCCCTGCTCGGGACCGCACTCGTAGTCGATCAGCGGCCAGTGCACCGCGATCTTCGGCAGCCCGGGCAGCGCGCCGAGGACGATCTCCTCGATGCTCGGCTGGGTGGCCGCGGTCAGCGCGACGGAGTCGCCGTCGCAGCTCAGCCCCCCGTTCATCCACAAGACGTGCACCACACCCTCGTCGGCTCCCTCATCGGCACCCGGCTCGGTCCCCGTGCTGGCTGCTGCGACACCGTTCGTCATCCGCGATCACCTCGGTCTGGAAAGGGCCCTCTCCAGCATCTTGTCCGGGAAGCGCGCCTCTGGGGGGACCCGTTTTCGCGGCATTCCCCGAATCGGGGAAAACCCGAGCCAGCACTCCCGTGTCCGATCCGGCCGGCCGGTCTCGCCTGGACCGTCGGCCCTACCGAGGGGTAACCCCCCGGGGCGTGCGCGGCGTGAGTGGAATCACGCCGCACCGGGGGTCGCGCGGCGGGTCTCGTTGCTGAGATGGCGTGTCCGCGCGGGTCCGGCGGACTATCGTGGCTCCTTGTGTCGGGCTCCGTCCGGACATGCGTCGCGAGACCCGGGAACGGGCCCTAGAACCTGTTCTAGTCGGCGGCGTACACTCGATGCGTACTATCGGTATGTGGGATGGGCGGGCCCACCGACGTCGAGACAGAGAAGGACAGCCACGGTGGCCAAGCAGGTCAAGCAGCTCGACCGCGTGATCATCCGGTTCGCGGGCGACTCCGGTGACGGCATGCAGCTCACGGGCGACCGGTTCACCCAGGAGTCGGCGGCCTTCGGCAACGACCTGATGACGCTGCCGAACTTCCCCGCCGAGATCCGCGCCCCGCAGGGCACCCTGCCCGGGGTCTCCTCCTTCCAGGTCCACTTCGCCGACCACGACATCCTCACCGCGGGCGACGCCCCCGACGTGCTGGTCGCGATGAACCCCGCGGCGCTGAAGGCCAACCTGCCGGACATGCGGCCGGGCTCCTCGCTGATCGTGGACAGCCACGACTTCACCGCACGCAACCTGACCAAGGCCGGCTACGCCGGCAGCAACCCGCTCGAGGACAGCACGCTGAACGACTACGCCCTCAACGTGGTCGACCTGACCGGGCTGACCGTCGCAGCGGTCAAGGACTTCGGCCTCTCCCGCAAGGACGCCGCGCGGGCCAAGAACATGTTCGCGCTGGGGCTGCTCTCCTGGATGTACGGACGGCCCACCGAGACCACGATCGCGTTCCTGGAGAAGCGGTTCGCCAAGGCCCCGGACATCCGCGACGCCAACGTCACGGCGTTCAAGGCCGGCTGGAACTTCGGGGAGACCACCGAGTCGTTCGCGGTGCAGTACGAGGTCAAGCCGGCCCCGATGCCACCGGGCACCTACCGCAACATCACCGGCAACCTCGCCCTGGCCTACGGCCTCGTGGCCGGCGGGGTGCAGTCCGGGCTCCCCCTGTTCCTGGGCACCTACCCGATCACCCCGGCCTCCGACATCCTGCACGAGCTGAGCAAGCACAAGCGGTTCGGCATCACCACCTTCCAGGCCGAGGACGAGATCGCCGGCATCGGCGCGGCGTTGGGCGCCTCGTTCTCCGGCTCGCTGGGCATCACCAGCACCTCCGGCCCGGGGATCGCACTGAAGTCGGAGACCATCGGGCTCGCGGTGATGACCGAGCTGCCCCTGGTCGTCGTCGACGTCCAGCGCGGCGGCCCCTCCACCGGCCTGCCGACCAAGACCGAGCAGGCCGACCTGCTCCAGGCGATGTTCGGCCGCAACGGCGAGGCACCGGTCCCGATCGTGGCGCCGCAGTCCCCCGGCGACTGCTTCGACGCCGGCCTGGAGGCGATCCGGATCGCGGTCACCTACCGCACGCCGGTGATGCTGCTCTCCGACGGCTACCTCGCCAACGGCTCGGAGCCGTGGCGCATCCCCGACCTCGACGACCTCCCCGCGATCGACCCCGCCTTCGCCACCGGCACCAACCACGAGAGCCTGGACCCGAAGAACCCCGAGGCCGAGCCGGTGGCCGACTTCTGGCCCTACCTCCGTGACGAGGAGACCCTCGCCCGTCCGTGGGCGATCCCCGGCACCGCCGGTCTCGAGCACCGCATCGGCGGGCTGGAGAAGGGCGACGGCCACGGCAACATCTCCTACGATCCGGGAAACCACGACTTCATGGTCCGCATCCGGCAGGCCAAGGTGGACCGCATCGCGGACTCGTTGCCCCCGCTGGAGGTCGACGACCCCTCCGGCCCCGCTGGACAGGGCCGGGCCCGGGTGCTCGTGCTGGGCTGGGGCTCGACGTACGGCCCGATCGGCGCCGCGTGCCGCCGGGTGCGCCAGGCCGGGTACGACGTGGCCCAGGCGCACCTGCGCCACCTCAACCCGTTCCCCCGCGACCTCGGCGACCTCCTGCGCGGGTACGACGCGGTGATGGTGCCCGAGATGAACCTCGGCCAGCTCTCGCTGCTGCTCCGGGCGAAGTACCTCGTCGACGTCGTCGGCTACAACCACGTGCGCGGGCTGCCGCTGAAGGCCGCCGAGCTCGCCGAGGCCATCACCGACCTGATCGCCACCACGACCGGCGAGGAGGTCGAGCTGGGGGCGGCCGGCACGGTCGCGAACGGCTCGACCCGCGCCGGGAAGGAGACCGTCCGATGAGCACCGCAGAGCTGCCCTTCCCCGGGCTGCAGGGCGTCCCGACGCTCGGCGCGAGCCCCGACGGGACGCCGGAGAAGCAGACCGGCAAGGACTTCACCTCCGACCAGGAGGTGCGCTGGTGCCCCGGCTGCGGCGACTACGCGGTGTTGAAGGCGGTGCAGAGCTTCCTGCCCGACCTCGGCCTGCGGCGCGAGAACATCGTCTTCATCTCCGGCATCGGCTGCTCCTCGCGGTTCCCCTACTACCTCGAGACCTACGGGATGCACTCCATCCACGGCCGCGCGCCCGCCATCGCGACCGGCATCGCGACCAGCCGCGAGGACCTCTCGGTGTGGGTGGTCACCGGTGACGGCGACGCCCTGTCCATCGGCGGCAACCACCTGATCCACGCCATGCGCCGCAACGTGAACCTGAAGATCCTGCTGTTCAACAACCGGATCTACGGTCTCACCAAGGGGCAGTACTCCCCCACCTCCGAGCCCGGCAAGGTCACCAAGTCGACGCCCGTCGGGTCGGTGGACCACCCGTTCAACCCGGTCTCGCTGGCGCTCGGTGCCGAGGGCACCTTCGTCGCCCGCACGGTCGACTCCGACCGCAAGCACCTCACCTCGGTGCTCTCCGCGGCCGCCGCCCACCGCGGGACCGCACTCGTGGAGATCTACCAGAACTGCCCGATCTTCAACGACGGCGCCTTCGACGCCATCAAGTCCCCCGACACCAAGGCCGACGCGATCATCCCGCTCGTGCAGGGCCAGCCGATCCGCTTCGGCGCCCCCGACGAGGACGGCCTGGGCAGCAAGGGCATCGTCCGTGGACGCTCCGGCGGGGTCGAGGTCGTGGAGACCGCCGACGTCGAGGAGTCCGACCTGCTGGTGCACGACGCCCACGCCCCGGACCCCTCCACGGCGTTCGCGCTCTCCCGGCTCACCGACGCGGGCGTGCTGCACCAGTCGCCGATCGGGGTCTTCCGCCAGGTGCAGCGAGCGACGTACGACGACCAGGCGCGCGACCAGATCGTCACCGCCAAGGCCGGCCAGGGCGACCAGCGCCAGGCGCTGGCCAGCCTGGTCAGCGGCGGGGACACCTGGACGGTCGTCTGAGCCGTTCGGCGCGCCCGAGGACGGGACGCTCCGACCCGTCGTCTAGCGACTTTGGTCCCTGTCTGAAACCTCCCCCCGCGACCTAGTCTCGCGGGGTGAGCGGGTCCATGTTCTCCATCCGTATCCACGGCCGCGGCGGTCAGGGCGCCGTCACCGCTGCCGAGATGCTCTCGGTCGCCGCCTTCCGCGAGGGCTGGCACGCCCAGGCGTTCCCGACGTTCGGCTCCGAGCGCACCGGCGCCCCGGTGGTCTCCTTCTGCCGCATCGACGACCACGCCATCCGGCTGCGGGAGCCGATCACGGTGCCCGACGCCGTGATCGTGCAGGACCCCACCCTGGTCCACCAGGTGAACCTGTTCGCCGGCCTCGGGCCCGAGGGCTTCCTGCTGATCAACACCGGCCGGCCGGTCGACCAGCTCGGCCTCGGCGACCTCGCCGCCACCTTGCGGCCCGGGCGGATGCTCACGGTGCCGGCCACCGAGCTCGCCCGGGAGCACCTCGGACGTCCCCTGCCCAACGCGGCCATGCTCGGTGGGTTCGCGGCCCTGACCGGGCGGGTGTCCCTGGGCTCGGTGCTCGCCGCGATCCGGGCCCGCTTCCACGGTGCCGCGGGCGAGGGCAACGCCGCGGCGGCCGAGGCGACCTACGCCCACGTGAGCGACCAGATCAGGAGCAGCGCAGATGCTTGAGCAGATGGAGGGGTCCCAGGCGGTGGCCCGCGCGGTGGCCCGGTGCCGGCCCGAGGTGATCGCGGCGTACCCGATCTCACCGCAGACCCACATCGTCGAGGGGCTCGCAGACCTCGTCCGGATGGGGGAGCTGCAGGGCTGCGAGTACATGATGGTGGAGTCGGAGTTCGGCGCCCTCTCGGCCTGCATCGGCGCCTCCGGGGCCGGTGCCCGCGCCTACACGGCGACCTCCAGCCAGGGGCTGCTGTTCATGGCCGAGGCGCTGTTCAACGCCTCCGGGCTGGGGCTGCCCATCGTGATGACCGTGGCCAACCGGGCGATCGGCGCCCCCATCAACATCTGGAACGACCACTCCGATGCCATGTCGATGCGGGACTCGGGCTGGATCCAGCTCTACGCCGAGTCCAACCAGGAGGCCGTGGACCTGCACCTCCAGGCCTTCCGGCTGGCCGAGCGACTCTCGGTGCCGGTGATGGTGTGCATGGACGGCTTCGTGCTCACCCACGCCTTCGAGCAGGTGGACCTGCCCGACCAGGAGGCGGTCGACCGCTTCGTGCCCCCGTTCCAACCCCAGCAGGCGCTCGACCCGCAGGACCCGGCCACGATCGGCGCCATGGTGGGCCCGGAGGCCTTCACCGAGGTGAAGTACCTGATGCACGCCAAGCAGGTGCAGGCCCTCGACGAGATCCCACGGATCGCCGCCGACTTCGAGCAGCAGTTCGACCGCCCCTCCGGCGGGCTGGTCCGGCCCTACCAGCTCGAGGGTGCCGACACCGTCGTCGTCGGGCTCGGCTCCATGCTCGGCACCCTGGAGGAGGTCGCCGACCAGCTGCGCGAGCAGGGCAGCCGGGTCGGCGTGCTGGGGATCAAGTGCTTCCGCCCCTGGCCGCGCGAGGAGGTGCGGGCCGCGCTCCACGACGCCGAGCGCGTGGTCGTGGTGGAGAAGGCGTTCGCCGTCGGAGCCGGAGGCATCGTGGGACAGAACACGCGGCTGGCGCTGCAGGGTCTGCCCGTGGAGGTCTACGACGTCGTCGCCGGGCTCGGTGGCCGCCCGGTCACGGTGGCGTCGGTACGGCGCCTCCTCGACGAGGTGCTGGCCGGCGACCTCGACCCGCTGCGCCTGCACTTCCTCGACCTCGACACCGCCCTGGTCGAGCGGGAGCTGGCCCGCGCCGGGGCCGCTGACCGCCCCGGACCCCACGCCGAGAACATGCTGCGCGATCTCGGGATCGTCGCGTCGAACCCCGCCTGAAGCGAGGACCAGGAGTCGTCATGGCAGTACAGGACCTGAAGTTCTACCAGACCGGCACGTTCGTGGTCGGCAACCGCCTGCTCGAGCCCGACGAGCGCTCGGTGCAGGCCGAGACCGGCCGCTCCAACTCGCTGACCTCGGGCCATCGCGCCTGCCAGGGCTGCGGCGAGGCCCTCGGCGCCAGGTACGTGCTCGACGCCGCCATGCGCGCCACCGGCGGCAGCATGGTGGCGGTCAACTCCACCGGCTGCCTCGAGGTGTTCTCCACCCCCTACCCCGAGTCGTCCTGGCAGCTGCCGTGGCTGCACTCGCTGTTCGGCAACGGTCCGGCGGTCGCCGCCGGGGTCGCGGCCGCGCTGAAGGCCAAGGGACGCGAGGACATCCGGGTCGTCGGCCAGGCCGGTGACGGCGGCACCGTCGACATCGGCTTCGGCTGCCTGTCGGGCATGTTCGAGCGCAACGACGACGTGCTGTTCGTCTGCTACGACAACCAGGGCTACATGAACACCGGCGTCCAGCGTTCGGGAGCGACCCCGCCGGCGGCGCGCACCGCCAACACCAAGGCCCTCGGTCCCGAGCCCGGCAACGTCTTCGGCCAGGGCAAGTACGTCCCCGCCATCGCCATGGCCCACGAGGTCCCCTACGTCGCCACGGCGACCGTGGCCGACCTGCGCGACCTCGAGGCCAAGGTCGAACGGGCCATGGAGTTCCGCGGCGCCCGCTACCTGCACGTCTTCGTGCCCTGCCCGCTGGGCTGGGGCTCGCCGGCCGCACTGACCATCGAGCTCGCCCGGCTGGCCAAGGAGAGCGGGGTCTTCCCGGTCTTCGAGGCGGTCGGCGGCGAGGTCACCGCGGTCTCGAAGATCCGTCGCCAGGTGCCGGTGGAGGACTACCTGCGTCCGCAGCGGCGCTACGCCCACCTCTTCGGTGATCCCGGGCGACCAGACATCGTGGAGAAGCTGCAGGCGCTCGCCGACCGCAACATCGCCCGCTACGGGCTGCTCGCACAGGAGGAGGAGTGATGGAGAAGCCGTTCGCCATCACGCTCGACGTCGGGTCGAGCAAGGCCAACAAGACCGGGTCGTGGCGCACCGAGCGCGCGGTGTACGTCAACCGGATGCCGCCGTGCAACGACGCGTGCCCCGCCGGGGAGAACATCCAGGCCTGGCTCTACGACTCCGAGGGCGGCGGTGCCGCCTACGAGGACGCCTGGCGCCAGATCATGGTCGACAACCCGTTCCCCGCGATCATGGGACGGGTCTGCTACCACCCGTGCGAGACGGCCTGCAACCGCGGCCAGCTCGACGAGTCGGTCGGCATCAACTCCGTCGAGCGGTTCCTCGGCGACGAGGCGATCAAGCAGGGCTGGCAGGTCACGGTGGAGGAGCCGCCCACCGGCAAGAAGGTGCTGGTCATCGGGGCAGGCCCCTCCGGCCTGTCCGCGGCGTACCACCTCGCCCGGATGGGGCACAGCGTCACGATCAAGGAGGCGGGCCCGATGGCCGGCGGGATGATGCGCTTCGGCATCCCGAAGTACCGCCTCGCCCGCGACGTCCTCGACGCGGAGGTGCAGCGCATCCTCGACCTCGGGGTCACCCTGGAGCTCGACGCGAAGGTCGAGGACCTCGAGGCCGAGCGTCGGGACTACGACGCGGTCTTCCTGGCGGTCGGTGCCCAGCTGGGCAAGCGCGCCTACATCCCCGCCGGCTCGGCGGCGAAGGTGCTCGACGCCGTGTCGATGCTGCACGGCCTCGAGGAGGGCGAGCGCCCCCTGCTCGGTCGCCGGGTCGCGGTGTACGGCGGCGGCAACACCGCCCTGGACGCGGCGCGGACCGCCAAGCGGCTCGGGGCCTCCGAGGCGATCGTGGTCTACCGGCGCACCCAGGACCGGATGCCCGCGCACGAGTCGGAGCTGGAGGAGGCCACCGAGGAGGGCGTGCTGGTCAAGTGGCTGACCACCATCAAGCAGGTGGAGGAAGGCTCGCTGGTCGTGGAGCGGATGGAGCTCGACGAGAGCGGGTTCCCCCAGCCCACCGGCGAGCTCGAGGAGCTCGAGGCCGACTCGCTGGTGCTCGCGCTGGGCCAGGAGACCGACCTGTCCCTGCTCGACAACGTCTCGGACCTCGAGGTCCGAGACGGCGTCGTCCAGGTGGACGCCGGGATGCGGACCGGCTGCGAGGGCGTCTTCGCCGGCGGGGACATGGTGCCGCTGGAGAGGTCGGTGACCACCGCCGTCGGGCACGGGAAGCGGGCGGCGCGAGCCATCGACGGGTGGCTGTCCGGGTCGGCCCCCGAACCCGTGGGGCGACCCGCGCTGGCCACCTTCGACACCCTGAACACGTGGTACTTCGCCGACGCGCCGCGCACCCACCGGCCGCTGCTGGACCGGGCGCGGCGCGAGTCCACCTTCGACGAGGTGGTGCAGGGGCTGGACGAGAACAACGCTCTCTTCGAGGCCCGGCGCTGCCTGTCCTGCGGGAACTGCTTCGGCTGCGACAACTGCTACGGCGTCTGCCCGGACAACGCGGTGCTCAAGATCGGGGCACCCCGGGAGGGTGGCTACCTGATCGACCTGGACTACTGCAAGGGCTGCGGCATCTGCGTGCACGAGTGCCCGTCGGGGGCGATCCAGATGTTCCCCGAGGAGATCTAGGCGGGCGCCTCGGCCACGACGACCAGCCGCCCACGAGCCGCGCCTCTGCGACCTATAGATTGACGAGGTGAGTGAGGAGCGGCGCGGATTCCTGCTCGGCGTCGCCGCCTACGGGATGTGGGGCCTGTTCCCGCTCTACTGGCCGCTCCTCGAGCCGGCCGGGGCCCTGGAGATCCTCGCCCACCGCGTGTGCTGGTCCCTCGTGACCATGCTCGCGCTGACGGTCGCGTTGCGGCGTACCCCTCAGCTGCGGGCGATCCTGCGCGACCGGCGCCTGCTGGTGCTGCTCAGCATCGCCTCCGTCGTCATCGGGCTGAACTGGGGCGGCTTCATCTGGGGCGTGAACAACCATCGCGTCGTCGAGGTGTCGCTCGGCTACTTCATCAACCCGCTGGTCACCGTGCTGCTCGGCGTCGTCGTGCTCGGTGAGCGGCTGCGTCCCTGGCAGTGGGGGGCCATCGGGCTCGCGACCCTCGCCGTCGTCGGGCTGACCGTGGACTACGGGCACCCGCCGTGGGTGGCGTTCCTGGTGGCCGGGTCCTTCGGCACCTACGGGCTGGCGAAGAAGAAGGCCGGCGTCGCCGCCGTGGAGAGCCTGACCTTCGAGACGATGGCGCTCACCCCGGTCGCGCTGGGCTACCTGGTGTGGCTGTGGGTGCAGGGCAGCTCGAACTTCGGATCGCACGGGACCGGGCACGCCCTGCTGCTGACCACGACCGGCCTGGTCACCGCCGTACCCCTGATCTGCTTCGGAGGCGCGGCCATCCGGGTCTCGATGACCACCATCGGGCTGCTGCAGTACCTCACCCCCACCCTGCAGTTCCTTCTCGGCCTGCTGGTCTTCCACGAGCAGATGACCACCGTGAAGTGGGTCGGCTTCGCCCTCGTCTGGCTCGCCCTCGCCGTCTTCACCACCGAGACCCTCCGCCACCGCCGCCGCCAGCTCCAGCTGGCCGTGGAGGCCAGCGCCGTGTGACGAGGGGGGTGGTGGTTTCACTGGGTACCCAGTGAAACAGCCACTTCCCGTCCGTTGCGATGCACGGGAAGTGGCTGTTTCGCACGGGAGGTACGACGTGTCCGTGCCGTGCTGGGCCCGCTCGTGGCCCGTCGGACAGCGACCGTTTCGCATCCACCATCCGACGCGGCGCCCCGCCATCCACAGACGACGCCATGGCCGTGGCGAAGACTCCGGGTCGGGGCCGATGTTCTCGGCATGGACGAGCTCTTCACCCTGCATCCCAACGGACTGTTCCTCCGCCGCGAGGCCCTCGACCACGGTTACCGCGATCGCGATCTGGCGCAGGCCCGCCGGGCCGGCGTACTCACTCGCGTCCGGCACGGCGCCTATGTCCCGGCGAACGCATGGCACGCCCGCGACCCGGTGGGGCAGCACCGTCTCAAGGCGCAGGCGGTGCTTCTCACCCACCCCGGGCGCGTCGCGCTGAGCCACACCTCCGGCGCCGCGGAGCACGATCTGCGCCTGTGGCGACCGGACCTGGAACCGGTCCACGTCACGCGGCTGGACTCCACAGCGGGCCGGCGACAGGCCGGCGTCGTCTACCACGAGGACGGCTGGGACGAGAACGCCATCTACTGCAAGGACGAGATGCTGCTCCTGGGGCCCGAGGAGTGCGCGCTCGGCGCGGCCTCTCTCACCAGCGTTCATGCGGGTTTGCCGATCCTGGACTCGTTGCTCGATCTGGGACTCGGCACCGAAGAGTCCCTCGGCGCGGCGTACCGTCGGCGACAGCAGTGGCCGGGCTACCGCAAGCTCCAGGTCACCGTGCGGCTCGCCCGGCCCGGCGCCGAGAGCGTGGGTGAGAGCCTCAGCCGGTCCGTGATGTTCCAGACGCACCTTCCCGAGCCGTTGCTGCAGTTCAAGGTGTACGACGACCGCGGCATCCTCGTCGGGATCTGCGACTTCGCCTGGCCGGCGCACAGGCTGCTGGGCGAGTTCGACGGGAAGGTCAAGTACGGCCGGCTGGTCGAGGAGGGCCAGGAGGCCGGCGACGTGGTCTTCGAGGAGAAGGTGCGCGAGGACCGACTGCGGGAGGTCACCGGCTTCGGCATGATCCGCTACGTCTGGCGAGACCTGTTCCAGCGAGACGCGTTCGCTGCCCGCACCCGGCGCATGATGCGCATCTCCCGTGCCGCCTGACACGGTTGCTGCCCTCGCAGAACTGCCACTTCCCGTGCATTGCAACGCGAGGGGAGTGGCAGTTTCACTGGGTACCCAGTGAAACTGCCACCCGCACCTACGGGCTGGTGGAGAAGGTGAGGGCGCCGGTGGCGTAGAGGATGATGGTGATGACACCCCAGACGCAGGCGATGATGCCGAGGATGAAGCCGGCGGTGGCCATGCCGCGGCCGGACTGGGCGCCGCCGGTGGCGTCGATCTCCTTCTGCCCCTGACGGCCCAGGATGATCGCCGGGATGCCGGTGAAGAAGCCGCAGCAGAGCAGGCCGAGGATGCCCAGGACCAGGGCCCACACCGACTTGGTGTTGTTGCCGGCCGGCGGTACGCCGGGCCCGCCCGGTCCGGGTCCGTAGCCCGGGGGTGGCGGTGGCGGCGGTGCCGAGCCGTAACCCCCGCCCGGTGGTGGCGGAGGTGCCGACCCGTAGCCCCCGCCCGGCGGTGGCGCGTTTCCAGACATCGCCATCGGTTCCTTCCCTTGTGCGTGCCTCTTCGTGGCACGCAGGTGCGGGCACACTATCCAAGCCCACGCCCCAGCATGCGGTATTCGCCGCGGTGGGCTCGGCGCGGCTCAGCTGGTGCGGGTGGCCACCACGTCGGCGAAGCTCTCCAGCGCGGTGCGCACGGGGCCGTCGGGCAGAACCTTGAGCAGCGCCTTGGCCTCGGCGGCGAGCGCGACCACGTAGGCCCGCGCCTCGGCCATCGCCGCGTGGGAGCGCAGCAACGTGAGCGCCTCGGCGTGCGGCTCGTCCTCGGAGAGGTCGGAGGCGAGCAGCTCGAGCAGGCGCGCGTCGGCGGGGTCGGTGGAGCGGCGCGCGATCAGCACCGGCAGCGTCGGCACGCCCTCGCGCAGGTCGGTGCCGGGGGTCTTGCCGGAGGCCTCGGTCTCGGCGGCGATGTCGAGGATGTCGTCGCAGAGCTGGAAGGCCACCCCGACCTTCTCGCCGTACTCGGTCAGCGCCTCCTCCACGTCGCGCGGGGCCCCGGCGAACCGAGCGCCGTAGCGGGCCGAGGTGGCGATCAGCGAACCGGTCTTCCCGGCCACGACCCGCAGATAGTGCTCGAGCGGGTCCTGGTCCCCCACCGGGCCGAGGGTCTCCAGGATCTGGCCCTCGACGAGGCGGGTGAAGGTCTGTGCCTGGATGCGGACGGCGTCGGCGCCGAGGTCGGCGGTCAGCTCGGAGGACTTGGAGAACAAGAAGTCGCCGGTGAGGATCGCGACGTGGTTGTCCCACCGCGCGTTCGCGGACTCGGCGCCGCGGCGCAGGTCGGCCTCGTCCATCACGTCGTCGTGGTAGAGCGAGGCGAGGTGGGTCAGCTCCACGACGCAGGCCGAGGTGACCACGCCGTCGGCCGAGGGGTCGCCGGTCTCGGCCGCGAGCAGCACCAGCAGCGGCCGGAACCGCTTGCCGCCGGCCTCCATCAGGTGCCGAGCGGCCTGGGTGACGAACCCGGCCTCGCTCTCGACGTGGCCGAGCAGGGCGCTCTCGACCTCCTTCATCCGGTGACGGAGGCGCGTTTCGAGCTCCGCGTCGAGGATGGGCAGGGCCAAGCTGGTGCTCACCTGATGAATACTCCCACGCGCCCGAGCAGGTCGATCAGGGCGCCCGGGACCACACCCAGCAGCAAGGTGGCGGCGACACCGACACCGATGACGCTGCCGGTGAGCACGCTCGGGGTGGTCACACTGGGTCCCTCGCCCACCGGGTCGGCGAAGAACATCAGCACGATCACCCGCACGTAGAAGTACGCCGCCACGGCGGAGGCGAGCACGGCCACGATCACCACCGGCCACGCACCGGCCGACAGGGCTGCCGCGAACACCGCCCACTTGCCGGTGAATCCGCTGGTCAGCGGGATCCCGGCCATGGCCAGCAGCAGGAAGGCGAACATGCCGGCCACCAGCGGCGACTCCTTGCCGAGCCCCTGCCAGCGCGAGAGGTGGGTGGCCTCGCCGCCGCCGTCGCGTACGACGGTCACCAGCGCGAACGCCGCCAGCGTGGTGAACCCGTAGGTGGTCAGGTAGAACAGCACCGCGGAGACGCCGGTCAGGCTGCCGGCCGCGACGACGTCGAGGGAGCGGATGCCCAGGAAGCCGGTGAGGATGAAGCCGGCGTGCGCGATCGAGGAGTAGGCGAGGAGCCGCTTGACGTCGGTCTGGGTCAGCGCGAGCACCGAGCCGATGACCATCGTCAGGATCGCCACGATCCAGATCATCGGCAGCCAGTCGGTGCGGCTGGCCCCGAATGCGACGTAGAACAGGCGCAGCAGCGCACCGAAGGCGGCCACCTTGGTGCTGGCTGCCATGAACGCGGTCACGGCGGTGGGCGCGCCCTGGTAGACGTCGGGCGTCCAGGCGTGGAACGGCGCGGCACCGACCTTGAACAGCAGCCCCACGGCCAGCAGCGCGATGCCGCCGAGCAGCAGGGCGTCGCTGCCGGTCTGGGCGGAGACGGCCTGGGCGATCTGGGCGAAGCCCATCGAGCCGGCGTAGCCGTAGACCAGGGCGATGCCGTAGACGAAGAATCCGGAGCTGAAGGCGCCGAGGAGGAAGTACTTCATCGCCGCCTCCTGGCTCAGCAGCCGGCGCCGGCGGGCCAGCCCGCACAGCAGGTAGAGCGGCAGCGAGAGCACCTCGAGGGCGACGAACATGGTGAGCAGGTCGTTGGCGGCGGGGAAGATCAGCATGCCGGAGACGGCGAACAAGAGCAGCGGGAAGACCTCGGTGTGCTCCAGGCCCCTGGTCGATGCCTCGCGCTCGGCCTCGGTGCCCGGGAGCGCGGCGGCCTGCCCGGCGAAGGAGAGTACGCCGCTCTCCAGGTGCCGCTCGGCGAAGAGGAACACGCTGAGCAGCGCGAGCACCAGCACGAGCAGCCAGCAGAACAGGGCCGGGCCGTCGACCGCCAACGCGCCCATCGCGACGACCTTGCCCGCCTTGGGGCTCTGCGCGCCGGGGTCGAGCCGCAGGAACACCACGACCGCGGTGACGATGGCCGCCAGGATGCCCAGCATCGCGAGCACGACCTGCACCAGGTAGCGCCGCCCGCGGGGGACGAAGGCCTCGACGAGGACGCCGAGGACGGCGACGCCGAGGACGATCAGGATCGGCGAGACGGTGAAGTACTCGATCTTCGGTGCGTCGAAGCTGGTCACTGCTGCGGCTCCCCTTCCCCGGCGACGGACGGTTGCGGGTCGGTGCGGCCCACCTGCGACATGGTGTGGTCGACCGCGGGGTTGATCACGTCGAGCAGCGGCTTGGGGAAGAACCCGAGCACGACGATCAGCAGCAGCAGCGGGGCCAGGGCGGAGACCTCGCGGAGGTTGAGGTCCGGCATGCCCAGCACCCCCTCGCGCACCGGCCCGGTCATGGTGCGTTGGTACATCCACAGGATGTAGATCGCGGCGAGCACGATCCCGAGGACCGCGAACGAGGCGGCCCACGGCGAGTGCACGAACGCCCCGACCATCACCAGCAGCTCGGAGACGAAGGGCGAGAGCCCGGGCAGCGAGAGCGAGGAGAGCCCGGCGAGCAGGAACACTCCGGCCAGGACGGGCGCGACCTTCTCGACCCCGCCGAAGTCGTCGATCCGCGCCGAGCCGCGGCGGCGGATCAGGAACCCGGTGACCAGGAAGAGCGCGGCCGTGGAGAGTCCGTGGTTGAACATGTAGAGGTTGGCGCCGGAGAGGCCCTGGCTGTTCATCACGAAGATGCCCAGCACGATGAAGCCGAAGTGGCTCACCGAGGTGTAGGCGATCAGCCGGGGGATGTTCTGGGACCCGATCGCCATCATGGCGCCGTAGAGGATGCTGAAGATGGCCAGCACCACCACGACCGGTGTCGCCCAGCGCGAGGCCTCGGGGAACAGCTCCAGGCAGAACCGGATCATCCCGAAGGTGCCGATCTTGTCCAGCACGCTGACCAGCAGCACCGAGGTGCCCGGGGTCGCGTTCTCGGCGGTGTCCGGCAGCCAGGTGTGCACCGGGAACATCGGCGCCTTGATCGCGAAGGCGATGAAGAAGCCGAGGAACATCCAGCGTCCCGCGCCGGTGCCGAAGTCGATCTTGGCCAGCTCGCTGACCAGGTAGGTCGGACCCGCGCCGGTCTTGGCCGACTCCACGTAGAGCCCGATCACCGCGGCCAGCATCACCAGCCCACCGGCCAGCGAGTAGAGCAGGAACTTCACCGCCGCGCGGACCCGGTCGGGACCGCCGTACCCGGCGACCAGGAAGTACACCGGGATCAGCGTGGCCTCGAAGAAGACGTAGAAGAGGAAGACGTCGGTGGCGGCGAAGACGCCGATCGAGAGGCCTTCGAGGGCGAGGATCCAGGCGAAGAAGCCCTTGGCGCCCCACGTGCCGTGGTCGCCGTCGTTCCACGAGGCCAGCATCACCACGGGGGTGAGGATCACTGTGAGCAGGACCAGGGCGAGGCCGATCCCGTCGAGCCCGAGTGCGTAGTGCGCGCCGAACAGCTTGATCCAGACGACGTCCTCGGTGTACTGCATGCCCCCGCCGGGCTCGTAGCCCAGCAGCAGGGCGACCGTGAGCAGGAGGGTCGCCACCGAGAAGGCGAGTGCGACCTGCTTGGGCAGCGCGGCCTGCGCGCGGGCAGGGAGCACCAGCAGCACCAGCGACCCGAGGATCGGCAGCAGCAGCAGGATGGTCAGCCAGGGGAGATTCACGTCAGGTTCACCACCACGAGGGCCAGGAGGACGAGGACGGCACCGCCGAGCAGCGAGAGCGCGTAGGAGCGGACGAAGCCGTTCTGGGCCAGGCGCAGCCGGCCGGAGAGCCCGCCGAGGGCCGAGGCGGTGCCCATCGCGCCGCCGTCGACGAAGCCGGTGTCGAAGGTCGTGAGCCCGGCGGTGAACCGCTTGCCCGGACCGACGATGACGGCGTCGTTGAAGGCGTCGCCGTAGAGCTCGTTGCGGCCCGCGGTGGTGAGCGCCGAGACCCGCGTCGGGGCCACCCGCGGGACCTCGCGGCGGCCGAAGAACATCCAGGCGAGCCCGACCCCCGCAGCGACGATGAGCACGGCGATCACGCTGACCGCCAGCGCCGGGATCGGCGGCTCCTCGTGCGGGGCGTCGCCGACGACCGGTGCGAGGAAGGAGACGATCCAGTCGTTGACCAGCAGCAGGCCGCCGAGCGCCGAGAGCGCGGCCAGCACGATCAGCGGCACGGTCATCACCTTCGGCGACTCGTGCGGGTGCACGCCGGGTTCCCATCGCTTCTCGGTGAAGAAGGTCATCAGCATCAACCGGGTCATGTAGAACCCGGTGACCCCGGCGCCGAGGATGGCGCAGATGCCCAGCCAGGCGTTCTGGCTCAGGGCGGTCTCGATGATCTTGTCCTTGGACCAGAAGCCCGCGAACCCGGGGAAGCCGATGATGGCCAGGTAGCCCATGGCGAAGGTGAGGAAGGTGACCGGCATCGCCTTGCGCAGGGCACCGTAGTGGCGCATGTCGACGTCGTCCTCGGTGCCGTGCATCACCGAGCCGGCGCCGAGGAACATGTTGGCCTTGAAGAAGCCGTGGGTGAGCAGGTGGAAGATCGCGAACGCGTAGCCGGCCACCCCGAGCCCGGCGGCCAGGATCATGTAGCCGATCTGGCTCATCGTCGAGCCGGCGAGGGTCTTCTTGATGTCGTCCTTCGCGCACCCGATCCAGGCGCCCATCAGCAGCGTGATGGTGCCGATCACCGCGACGCCCAGGCGCGCGTCCGCGGTGTACTCGAAGATGAACTGCGAGCGGACGATGAGGTAGACCCCGGCGGTCACCATCGTCGCGGCGTGGATGAGCGCCGAGACCGGCGTGGGGCCCTCCATCGCGTCGAGCAGCCACGTCTGCAGCGGGAACTGGGCGGACTTCCCGCACGCTGCGAGCAGCAGCAGCAGGCCGATCGCCGTCATCACGCCCTGGGACGCCTCGCCGGTGACCCGCGAGACGGTGTCGAAGGAGGTGGTGCCGAAGGTGGCGAAGATCAGCCCGATGCCGAGCGAGAGCCCGATGTCGCCGACCCGGTTGATCACGAAGGCCTTCTTCGCGGCGGCGGCGGCCGAGGGCTTGTGCTGCCAGAACCCGATCAGCAGGTACGACGCCAGGCCGACACCCTCCCAGCCCAGGAAGATCCCGACGTAGTCCGAGGCGAGGACCAGCATCAGCATGGCTGCGACGAACAGGTTGAGGTAGGCGAAGAAGCGACGGCGTCGCTCGTCGTGCTCCATGTAGCCGATCGAGTAGACGTGGATCAGCGAGCCGACTCCGGTGATCAGCAGCAAGAACAGCGCCGAGAGCGGGTCGTAGAGCAGGCCCAGCTTCACCTCCCAGTCTCCGGAGCTGAACCAGGTCCACAGGTCGAGGCTGACCTGCCGGTCCGCGGCGTCGCGGCCGAGGATCGCCACGAACAGGACCAGGGCGGCCACGAAGGAGCCGATCACGGCGGCACAGCCCACCAGGTGGCCGAACCGGTCGGTGCGCCGACCACCGAGCAGCAGCACGAGGGCCCCGAGCGCCGGGAGCGCGACGACGAGGACCAGGGGCAGCGCGAGCGAGCCCGCGGCGCCGGGGTCGACGGGCGGGACGTGGCGCCCGTCCTCGGCGAGGACGCTGATGGCAGAAGAGATCAAGGCGGGCCCCTCAGTACTTCAGCAGACTGGCGTCGTCGACGGAGGCCGAGTGACGCGTGCGGAAGATGGTCATGATGATGGCGAGCCCGACGACGACCTCGGCGGCGGCGACGACCATGACGAAGAACGCCGCGATCTGACCGTCGAGGTTGCCGTTGACCCGGGCGAAGGTGATCAGCGCGAGGTTCCCTGCGTTGAGCATCAGCTCGACGCACATGAACACCACGATCGCGTTACGCCGGGTGAGCACGCCGACGGCGCCGATGGTGAACAAGATCGCGGAGAGCACCACGAAGGGGGTCGCGCTCATCGTCCGGCACCCCCCTTGGCGGAGTCGTCACGGGGCGGCACCGTGTCGTCGCCGCCGCCGAGATGCTCGACCTCGGTGGCGCTGCCGGGGTAGCGCTTGACCGTGCCACGGGCCGCGAGCACCCGCGAGATGGAGCTCTCGGCCGGGCTGCCGTCGGGCAGCAGGGCCGGGGTGTCCACCGCGTTGTGCCGGGCGAACACCCCCGGCGAGGGCAGCGGTCCGGGGTGCTTGCCGTGCTCGGCGTAGTCGCGCATCCGCCGGGCCGCGAGGTCGGGCTGGGTCGGCTTCGGGGTGAGCCGCTCCCGGTGGGCGAGCACCATCGCGCCGAGGGCGGCGGTGATCAGCAGCGCCGAGGTGACCTCGAAGGCGAAGACGTACTTGGTGAACAGCACCTGGGCGATGGCCGGCACGTTGCCGGCCTCGTTGGCCTGGTCGAGCCCGGTGACGGTGCCGAGCGAGACCTGCGCGATGCCGACGACGAGCGTGACCCCGAACAGCAGGCCGAGGGCCACCGAGAAGAGCCGCTGGCCGCGGATGGTCTCGACCACGGAGTCGGAGGCGTCCACCCCGACGAGCATCAGCACGAACAAGAACAGCATCAAGATCGCGCCGGTGTAGACGATGATCTGCACCGCGAACAGGAACGGCGCGTCCTGGACGGCGTAGAGGACCGCGAGGCTGATCATCACCACGGCCAGCATCAGCGCGCAGTGCACGGCCTTGCGGGCGAAGAGGAGGCCGAGGGCGCACACGACCATGATCGGGGCGAGGATCCAGAACGCGATCATGCCTGCTCACCGCCCGGCTGCTCGTCCTGGCGCCGCACTGTGCCGCGGTAGTAGTCGCCCTCGTCGGCGCCGAGCCGCATCGAGTGCGGCGGCTGCTCCATGCCGGGCAGCAGCGGGGCGATCAGGTCGGACTTCTCATAGATCAGGTCGGCGCGGTTGTTGTCGGCCAGCTCGTACTCGTTGGTCATCGTCAGCGCGCGCGTGGGGCACGCCTCGATGCACAGGCCGCACAGGATGCAGCGCAGGTAGTTGATCTGGTAGACGCGGCCGTAGCGCTCACCGGGCGAGAACCGACCCGACTCGTCCCCGGGGCCGTCGACGTTGGAGGCGCCCTCGACGTAGATCGCGTCCGCCGGGCAGGCCCAGGCGCACAGCTCGCAGCCGATGCACTTCTCCAGACCGTCCGGCCAGCGGTTGAGCTGGTGCCGGCCGTGGAAGCGCGGCGCGGTGGGGAACTTCTCGAACGGGTACTGCTCGGTGACCACCTTGCGGAACATGGTCCGGAAGGTGACGCCGAACCCGGCGACCGGGTCCCACAGCTGTTCCTTCAGCGACGCCATCAGCGCTTACCTCCTTGGGGGTCGGGCTCGGGCATGGCCGACATCGGCGGCGGCACCGGGTAGCCGCCGGCGAAGGCGTCGAACGCCTCGTCCGCCTCGTCCTCGGCCGAGCCGACCGGGGTCTTCTTCTCGGGGATGAGCAGCAGCACGATGATCAGCACCCCGAGCACCGCGGCCGTGACGAACAGCCAGGACCGGTCGAAGCCGCCGCGCAGGGTGACCACCCGCATCGCGGCCACGGCCACGATCCAGACGATGGAGCCGGGGATCAGCACCTTCCAGCCGAAGGCCATGAACTGGTCGTAGCGCAGCCGGGGCAGCGTCCCGCGCAACCAGATGAAGATGAAGATGAAGAACAGCACCTTGCCCATGAACCACAGGAACGGCCAGTAGCCGGAGTTGGCACCCTCCCAGAAGCTGCCGATCCAGAACGGGGCCCGCCAGCCGCCGAGGAACAGCGTGGTCGCCAGCGCCGAGACGGTCGCCATGTTGATGTACTCGGCGAGGAAGAACAGGGCGAACTTCAGCGAGGAGTACTCGGTGTGGAAGCCACCGACCAGCTCACCCTCGGCCTCCGGCAGGTCGAACGGCGCCCGGTTGGTCTCGCCGACCATCGCGATCATGTAGATCAGGAAGGAGGGGAACAGCGTGAACGCGAACCACACGTCCTTCTGGGAGTCCACGATCTCCGAGGTCGACATCGAGCCGGCGTGCAGGAACACCGCGACCAGCGCGAGGCCCATCGCCACCTCGTAGGAGATCATCTGTGCGCTCGAGCGCAGCCCGCCCAGCAGGGAGTACGTCGACCCGCTGGACCAGCCGCCGAGCACGATCCCGTAGATGCCGATCGAGGCGATCGCGAGGATGAAGATGACCGCCACCGGCATGTCGGTGAGCTGGAGCGGGGTGGTGATGTCGGTCCAGGGGACCTTCACCTCGGGGCCGAACGGGATCACCGCGAAGGCGAGGAAGGCCGGCACCGTGGCGATCACCGGCGCGATGACGAAGACCGCCTTGTCGGCAGCCTTGGGGATGATGTCCTCCTTCAGCGCCAGCTTCACGCCGTCGGCGAGGCTCTGCAGCAGCCCGAAGGGGCCGTGCACGTTGGGGCCGATGCGGTGCTGCATCCGGGCCACCACGCGCCGCTCCCACCAGATGTTGAACAAGGTGAGCAGCACCAGGATGACGAAGATCAGCAGGGCCTTGACGATGACCAGCCACACCGGGTCCTGCCCGAAGGCGCCCAGCCCGGGGGTGGTGTCCATCGCGATCAGCTGCGGGTTCACTGCTCGCCTCCCACGTGGGTGGTGATCGAGACGTCGCTCCCCGCGGGCCCGACGCGGTGCCGCACCGAGGCGCCCGGGGCGCTGGCCGGAGCCCAGACGGTGCCCTCGGCGAGGTCCCCGACCCCGATCGGCAGGTCCAGCGAGCCCTGCGGGCCGGTCAGCGTGACCGTCTCGCCGACGCTCGCGCCCAGGGCCTCGAGGGTGGCCGGCCCGACCAGCACCACCGGCTTGCGGGCGGTCTGGCGCATCTCGTCGTCGCCGTCTTGCATCCGGCCGTCGTCGATCAGCTGCTTCCAGGAGGCGAGGACGAGGGCGTCCGCGGGTCTCGACTGACCGCTCGCTCCGCTCGCTGCTCGACCACCGGGCTCGTCACCGGCTCCGCTCGCTGCTCGACCACCGGGCTCGTCACCGGCTCCGCTCGCTGCTCGACCACCGGGCTCGTCACCGGCTCCGCTCGCTGCTCGACCACCGGGCTCGTCACCGGCTCCGCTCGCTGCTCGACCACCGGACTCGTCACCGGCTCCGCTCGCTGCTCGACCACCGGGCTCGTCACCGGCTCCGCTCGCTGCTCGACCACCGTCGGCGATCGACATCGAGGTGGGCCGCTCGCCGTCCCACGGGCCGACCTGACCCATCTCGTCCCAGACCTGATCGGCGGTGCGGAAGCCGAGCGGGTGCCCCAGCTCCTCGGCGATCCCGGCCAGCACCCGCAGGTCGGGCAGCGAGCCGGGGTTGTGCAGCACCGTGTCGAACCGGCGTAGGCGGCCCTCCCAGTTCACGAACGTGCCGGAGCGGTCGGTCACCGGGGCGACCGGGAAGACCACGTCGGCGGCGCGGGTGACCTCCGACTCACGCAGCTCCAGGGCGACCACGAAGCCCGCCTGCTCGACCGCCCGCCGGGCGAGCTCGGGGTCGGGCAGGTCCGCGAGCTCGACACCGCCGACGACCAGGCCGCCGAGCTCGCCGGCGGCGGCCGCGGCGAGGATCTGCGAGGTGTCGCGACCCGGCGTCTCGGGCAGGTGGTCGACGCCCCACGCCGCGGCGAGGTCGACGCGGGCGTCGGCCTCGCCGACCGGGCGTCCCCCGGGCAGCAGGGCCGGCAGCGCGCCCGCCTCGACGGCACCGCGGTCGCCGGCCCGCCGGGGGACCCAGGCGATCCGGGCACCGGTGGTCATCGCCAGCCTGGAGACCGCGCTCAACGCACCGGGGACGTCGGCCATCCGCTCCCCGACCATGATGATCGTCCCGGTGTCCACCGGGACCGCGGCGGGTGCGGACCCCGCGGCCGGGTCGTGGGCCAGCGCCTCGATCGCGGCCGGCTCGTCACCGGGCCGCGTCGGGATCAGCGTGCCGGACATCTTGTGCAGGCCGCGGGAGGTGAACGGCGCGATCGAGTGGATCGGCAGCCGCCGCCCACGCGCTGCCTTCCGCAGCCGCAGGAACACCGTGCCGGCCTCGTCCTCGGGCTCGAAGCCGACCAGCAGCACCGAGCGTGCGGCCTCGAGGTCGGCGTAGGTCACCGCGCCGGCGTCCGGGCCGGTGAGCACCACGTGGGCGGCGAGGAACTCGGCCTCCTCCGCGGAGTGGGCGCGGGCCCGGAAGTCCACGTCGTTGGTGCCCAGGGCGACCCGGGCGAACTTGGCGTAGGCGTAGGCGTCCTCGGCGGTCAGCCGACCTCCGGGCAGGACGCCGACCCCGCCGGCCTCGCGGGCGGCTGCGAGCCCGCGGGCAGCGACGGTGAACGCCTCGGGCCAGCTGGCGGCACGCAGCTCGCCGGTGCCGTCCGCGGAGGTCTCGCGCACCATCGGGTAGCCGATCCGGTCGCCCTGCTCGGTGTAGCGGTGGGCGAAGCGGTCCTTGTCGGTGATCCACTCCTCGTTGACCTGCGGGTCGTCGCCGGAGAGACGGCGCATCACCTTGCCGCGGCGGTGGTCGACCCGGATCGCGGAGCCGCAGGCGTCGAGCTCGGCGACCGACGGGGTGGAGACCAGGTCGAAGGGCCGCGAGCGGAAGCGGTACGCCGAGGAGGTCAGCGCCCCCACCGGGCAGATCTGGATGGTGTTGCCGGAGAAGTAGCTCTCGAAGGGCTCCTTCTCATAGATCCCCACCTGCTGGAGGGCACCGCGCTCGATCAGCGTGATGAACGGGTCACCGGCGATCTGCTCGGAGAAGCGGGTGCAGCGGGCGCACAGCACGCAGCGCTCGCGGTCGAGCAGCACCTGGGCGGAGATGTTGATCGGCTTGGGGTAGAGCCGCTTCTGCTCGGTGAACCGGGTCTCCCCGCGGCCGTTGCTCATCGCCTGGTTCTGCAGCGGGCACTCACCACCCTTGTCGCACACCGGGCAGTCCAGCGGGTGGTTGATCAGCAGGAACTCCATCTGGCCCCGCTGCGCCTTGTCGGCGACCGGCGAGGTGGCCTGGGTGTTGACCACCATGCCCTCGGCCACCGTGAGCGTGCACGATGCCTGCGGCTTGGGCATCGGGCGCCCGTTGCCGGCGTCCGGCACCTCGACCAGACACTGCCGGCAGGCACCGACGGGCGCCAGCAGCGGGTGGTCGCAGAACCGCGGGATCTGCACGCCGATCTGCTCTGCTGCGCGGATGACCAGGGTGCTCTTGGGGACCGACACCTCGACGCCGTCGATGGTCAAGGAGACCTCGTCGGACCGCTCCGGCGCGGTCTCCTCCGACTTCGCGACGCCGCCGGTTGAGCTTGTCGAAACGGTCATGCGTGGGCCTCCACCTTGGCGAAGATCGTCGACGCCTCGCGGTCGAACGGGCAGCCCCCGTGCGTGAGGTGGGCGAGGTACTCGTCGCGGAAGTACTCGATCGAGGAGCTGATCGGACTGGTCGCCCCGTCCCCGAGCGCGCAGAACGCCCGGCCGAGGATGTTCTCGCACTGGTCGAGGAGCAGGTCGAGATCCTCCTCGGTGCCGTGCCCCTGCTCGAGACGGGCCAGGGTCTGGGCCAGCCACCAGGTCCCTTCGCGGCAGGGCGTGCACTTGCCGCAGGACTCGTGCTTGTAGAACTCGGTCCAGCGCAGCACCGCGCGCACCACGCAGGTGGTCTCGTCGAAGATCTGCAGCGCCCGGGTGCCCAGCATCGAGCCGGCCTCCCCGACGGCCTCGAAGTCGAGCGGGACGTCGAGGTGCTCGGCGGTGAGGATCGGGGTGCTGGAGCCGCCGGGTGTCCAGAACTTCAGCTCGTGACCCTCGCGGATGCCGCCGGCGAGCTCGATCAGCTCGCGCAGCGTGATCCCCAGCGGCGCCTCGAACTGGCCGGGGTTGGTGACGTGGCCGGAGAGGGAGAAGATCCCGAACCCCTTGGACTTCTCGGTGCCCATCGAGGCGAACCACTCCGCGCCGTGCTCGATGATGCTGGGCACCGAGGCGATCGACTCGACGTTGTTGATCACCGTGGGGCTGGCGTAGAGCCCGGCGACGGCAGGGAACGGCGGCCGGAGGCGGGGCTGGCCACGGCGCCCCTCCAGGGAGTCGAGCAGCGCGGTCTCCTCCCCGCAGATGTAGGCGCCGGCTCCGGCGTGGATCACCAGGTCCAGGTCGTAGCCCGAGCCGTGGATGTCCGTGCCGAGGTGGCCGGCGAGGTAGGCCTCCTGCACGGCCCGCTGGAGGCGGCGTACGACGTGCAGCACCTCACCGCGCACGTAGATGAACGCGGTGTGCGCGCGGATGGCGTAGGAGCTGATGATCACGCCCTCGACGAGGGTGTGCGGGCTGGCCATCATCAGCGGGATGTCCTTGCAGGTGCCCGGCTCCGACTCGTCGGCGTTGACCACGAGGTACTTCGGGTTGGGGTTGTCCTGCGGGATGAAGCCCCACTTCATGCCGGTGGGGAAGCCGGCGCCCCCGCGGCCGCGCAGGTTGGAGGCCTTGACCGCCTCGACCACCTCGTCGGGGGCCATCCCCAGGGCGGTCCGCAGCGCGGCGTACCCACCCTGGTCCTCGTAGGCCGCCAGCGTCCACGAGCGGTCGGCGCCCCAGTTGTCGGTCAGCACCGGTGTCAACGTGTCAGTCACGCCAGTGTCCTCTCCCGGTCGTTGAGGAGCGAGCGTCGCGGTGCGTCGGTTCCTGAGGAGGTCGCGCAGCGACCGTCGCGAAGGGCTCGAAACACGGTCACTTCTCATCCCCTCCCCGGTCGCCGGGGTTGTCCTCGTGCTTGACGCCGGCCGGCGACTCCTCCACCGCGGCCTCGGACTCCGCCTCCGCGGCCTCGTGGCTGCCTCCGGCCTTGTCGGCGGTGGTCTCGCCCTCGGCGGCGTCGGCGTCCCGGCCGGTCGCGCGGGTGGCGCGCACCGACGGTGCGGTCCAGCCCTGCTCGCGGGCGATGTTGAGCCCGACCAGCGAGGCCGGTCCCGCGGAGGGCCCCTCGTCGGCCAGGTCGTCGGGGAAGCCGGCCAGCACCCGCTCGGCCTCGCGCCAGGTGCACAGCCGCGGCCCGCGCGTGGAGTGCACCTCGGCGCCGGCACGCAGGTCGTCGACCAGCTGGACGGCCGACTCCGGGGTCATGTTGTCCATGAACTCCCAGTTGACCATCATCACCGGCGCGAAGTCGCAGGCGGCGTTGCACTCGACGTGCTCGAGGGTGATCGACTGCCGACCCTCCTCGTGCGGGGTGGTCTCGTCGTTGCCGACGTCGAGGTGGTCCTTGAGCCGCTCGAAGATCACGTCGCCGCCCATGATCGCGCACAGCGTGTTGGTGCAGACCCCGACGTGGTAGTCGCCGACGGGGCGACGCTTGTACATCGTGTAGAAGGTCGCCACGCCGCTGACCTCGGCGGCGCTGAGCCCGAGGATCTCCGCGCAGGCCTCGATGCCGCGGGCGGTGACGCGGCCCTCGGCGCTCTGCACGAGGTGCAGCATCGGCAGCAGACCGGAGCGCGCCTGGGGGTAGCGGCCCGCGATCTCCTCGAGCTCGGCGTACGTCGCGGGGTCGAGCGGCTCCTCCCGGCGCACCGGTGTGGTGGACACGGCCGCGGCGTTGGTGCCGTCGTCGATCCCCGGGATGCGGTTCTCGGTCATGCCGGTCCCCTCTCGATCGTCCGCGGGAGGAGCGGAGCGGTGGGGTGGTTCATCGGTCGACTCCTCCCATGACGGGGTCGATGGAGGCGATCGCCACGATGACGTCGGCGACCATGCCGCCCTCGCTCATCACCGAGGTGCCCTGGAGGTTCACGAACGAGGGATCGCGGAAGTGCGCCCGGAACGGCCGGGTGCCGCCGTCGGAGACGACGTGGGCACCGAGCTCCCCGCGGGGGGACTCGACGGGGACGTAGGCCTGGCCGGCGGGCACGCGGAAGCCCTCGGTGACCAGCTTGAAGTGGTGGATCAGGGCCTCCATGGACTCGCCCATGATGTGCTTGATGTGGTCGAGGCTGTTGCCCATGCCGTCGCTGCCGATGGCCAGCTGGCTGGGCCAGGCGATCTTCTTGTCGGCCACCATCACCGGCGCGCCCTCGAGCCCGGCGAGCCGGTCCACGGCCTGCTCGACGATGCGCAGCGACTCCCACATCTCATCGACCCGGATCCGGAACCGCCCGTAGGCGTCGGCGGTGTCGCGGGTGGGCACCTCGAAGTCGTAGTCCTGGTAGCCGCTGTAGGGCTGGGTCTTGCGCAGGTCCCAGCCGTAGCCCGTGGCGCGCAGCGGGGGGCCGGTGATGCCCAGGGACAGGCAGCCGGCGAGGTCGAGGTGTCCGACTCCCTGCAGGCGGGCCTTGAAGACCGGGTTGGCGTTGCACAGGGCGGCGTACTCCGGCAGCCGCTTCTTCATCAAGGCGATGAAGTCGCGGATCTGGTCCAGGGCGCCGGGCGGCATGTTCTGGGAGACGCCGCCGGGCCGGATGAAGGCGTGGTTCATCCGCAGGCCGGTGATCAGCTCGAACAGGTCGAGCACGAGCTCGCGCTCGCGGAAGCCGATCGTCATCACCGTCAGGGCGCCGATCTCCATGCCGCCGGTCGCGATCGCCACCAGGTGGGAGGAGATCCGGTTGAGCTCCAGCAGCATCACCCGCATGACCTGGGCCTTCTCGGGAATGTCGTCCTCGATGTCGAGCAGCCGCTCCACGCCCAGGCAGTAGGTCATCTCGTTGTAGAAGGGGGACAGGTAGTCCATCCGGGTGCAGAAGGTGACGCCCTGCACCCAGGTGCGGAACTCCATGTTCTTCTCGATGCCGGTGTGCAGGTAGCCGATGCCACAGCGGGCCTCGGTGACCGTCTCGCCCTCGAGCTCGAGGATCAGCCGCAGCACCCCGTGCGTGGAGGGGTGCTGGGGACCCATGTTGACCACGACCTTGTTGTCGTGCTCCTCGGCGATGCCCTCGGTGATGGAGTCCCAGTCCTGCCCGGTGACGGTGAACACCCGGCCCTGGCTGGTCTCCGCCTCCGAGGCGGCGTAGGGGTCCTGATCGGTGGTCATCAGCTGTAGCTCCTCCGCTGGTCCGGCGGTGGGACGGTGCCGCCCTTGTACTCGACCGGGATGCCGCCCAGCGGGTAGTCCTTGCGCTGGGGGTGGCCCGGCCAGTCGTCGGGCATCTGGATGCGGGTGAGCGCGGGGTGGCCGTCGAAGATGATGCCGAAGAAGTCGTAGGTCTCGCGCTCGTGCCAGTCCGCGGTGGGGTAGGTGGAGACCACCGAGGGGATGTGCGGGTCGCTGTCGGGGCAGGTCACCTCGAGCCGGATCCGGCGGTTGTGGGTCATCGAGAGCAGGTGGTAGACCGCGTGCAGCTCGCGGCCCTGGTCGTCGGGATAGTGCACCCCGCTGATGCTGGAGCAGAGCTCGAAGCGGAGCCGCTCCTCGTCGCGCAGCAGCCGTGCCGTGGCGGCGAGCTCCTCGCGGCGCACGTAGAAGGTGATCTCGCCGCGGTGGACCACGATGCGCTCCACCGGGCTCTCCAGGCCGGCCGCCCGGCCGGCCTCGGCCAGGGAGGTGGCCACGTCGTCCATCCACCCGCCGTACGGCGGCTCGGTGCTGCCGGGCATCTCCACGGTGCGGGTCAGGCGGCCGTAGCCGGAGGTGTCGCCGCTGCCGTGCACCCCGAACATGCCCTGGCGCCGTGCGACGACCTCCTCGGAGGTCGCCCGGGTGTTGTCGAAGGAGGGGTCCTGGGTGCCGCCCGGGCGGTCGAGCCCGGCCGGGGTGCCCCCGGGGGTGGTGCCCGTCTGCCCCGTCTGCCCGGTCTGCTCGGTCTCGCTGTCGGGACCGGTGTCCTCCTCGCTCACCGCAGCAGGCCCTTCATGTGGCTGGTGGGCACGGCGTTGAGCGCGTTCTCCTCGCCGGCCTCGATCTCCTCGAGCCGGTTGCTGCCGAGCTTGGCGTGCTGCACCTGGTCGTGCAGCTTGAGGATGGCGTCGATGAGCATCTCGGGTCTGGGCGGACAGCCGGGGAGGTACATGTCCACGGGCACCACGTGGTCCACGCCCTGCACGATCGCGTAGTTGTTGAACATGCCGCCGGAGCTGGCGCACACGCCCATCGCGAGCACCCACTTGGGCTCGGCCATCTGGTCGTAGATCTGGCGCAGCACCGGGGCCATCTTCTGGCTGACCCGGCCGGCGACGATCATCAGGTCGGCCTGCCGGGGGCTGGCCCGGAAGACCTCCATGCCGAACCGGGCGAGGTCGTACTTCGGCCCGCCGCTGGTCATCATCTCGATGGCGCAGCAGGCCAGGCCGAAGGTGGCCGGCCAGAACGACGCCTTGCGCATGTAGCCCGCGACACCCTCGACGGTGGTCAGGAGCACGCCGCTGGGGAGCTTCTCTTCGATACCCACGTCAGTCCTCGGTCCCTCTCGCTGCCAGGTCGCTCCGGCTCGGTCGGCTGGGTCGCGCGCTGAGTTCTCTGGAGGTCAGTCCCACTCCAGGCCCCCACGGCGCCAGACGTAGGCGTAGGCCACGAACACCGGCACGATGAACAGCACCATCTCCACCAGCCCGAACAGCGCCATCTGGTCGAAGGCGACCGCGATCGGGTAGAGGAAGACGATCTCGATGTCGAAGACGATGAACATCATCGCGGTGATGTAGTAGCGCACCGGGAACCGGCCGCCGCCGACCGGCTGCGGGGTCGGCTCGATGCCGCACTCGTAGGAGTCCAGCTTCGCGCGGTTGTAGCGCTTGGGGCCGGTCAGGGAGCTGACCACCACGGAGAACACGGCGAACCCTGCCGCCAGGATCATCAACGCCAGCACGGGCGTGTAGAGCTCCATGATCCTCCAGACGTCGACATATTCGTGAACATGTGAATGTCTTCACGAACTCATGACGCGCATCAGCATAGAGGTCTGGCTCACATCGCGCGAACCCTCCCCCGGCACCACCCACACACCCCTGACCAGCGCATTTTGCACACGGCGAGCTTGCGAAAATGGGCCGGTCAGCGCGTGCCGCGGTGCAGCGCGACGATGCCGCCGCTGAGGTTGCGCCACTCCACGTCGACCCAGCCGGCCGCACCGATCCGTGCCGCCAGTGCGGCCTGGTCGGGCCAGGCGCGGATGGACTCGGCGAGGTAGACGTAGGCGTCCGGGCTCGAGGACACGGCGCGGGCGACCGGGGGCAGCGCACGCATGAGGTACTCCAGGTAGACGGTGCGCAACGGCGCCCAGGTCGGCGAGCTGAACTCGCAGATCACGATGCGGCCGCCGGGCCTGGTGACGCGGCGCAGCTCGCGCAGCCCGGCGTCCGGGTCCACGACGTTGCGCAGGCCGAAGGAGATGGTGACGGCGTCGAAGGTCTCGTCGGCGAACGGCAGCCGGGTCGCGTCGCCGGCGGCGAACGGCAGCGCCGGCCGGTTGTGCTTGCCCACGCGCAGCATGCCCACCGAGAAGTCGCAGGGCACCACCACGGCCCCGAGGTCGTGGAAGGGCTGGGAGGAGGTGCCGGTGCCGGCGGCCAGGTCCAGGACCCGCTCGCCGGGTCGGGGGTCGACCGCCCGGACCACCGCGTGCCGCCAGCGCCGGTCCTGGCCCAGGGAGAGCACGTCGTTGGTGAGGTCGTAGCGCTTGGCCACGTCGTCGAACATCGCCTGCACCTCGGCGGGCAGCTTGTCCAGGTCGGCGCGCGTCACGTCCACACCCTATGCAGCCCGGCCTGCGCAGCACGGTGCCGGCCACGCCCCGGGGCCAGAACCGCGACGCCCGGTGCGTCGTACCCGTGCTCGGGCCGGGGTCGGGGAGGATGGGGCCATGGGTGCCGGAGTGAGCAGAGTGGCCACCGTGGCCATGGTGTGCGGCGTGCTCCTGGGCACCTCGGCACTCGGGTACGGCGTCGCGCGGGCCAGCTCGGGACAGGGCTTCGGGGTCCGGCTCGGCGACTCGGGGCAGACCCCCGTGCTGGCGCAGGCGCCGGCCACCGAGACCACCGGCCCGGCACGCCACGCGCGCACCCCCGCTGCAACGCCACACGCCGCTCCGCCCCGACGTCAGGTCAGCGCCCCGCTCCCGGCCGCGCGCCCGAACGCCGTGCCCGCCCCCGGACGCCGGCTGCTCGGCCCGGGAGACCACGGGCCGAAGGTGCGCGACCTGCAGGCCCGGCTGCGCCAGATCGCCTGGCTCTTCGGCAACGTCACCGACCGCTACGGCGCCGACACGACCACCGCGGTGAAGGGGTTCCAGGCCAAGCGCAAGATCGCGGTCACCGGCTACGTCGACCGGCGCACCCTCGACCGGTTGCACGAGATGACCCGAACCCCGACCAGCGACGAGCTGGCCAACCGGCTGCCCGGCGACCTCCACACCGACGCCCCGCTCGACCCCCGCTGTCGCACGGCCCGGGCGCTGTGCATCGACAAGACCAGCAGCACGGTGCGCTGGGTGGTCGGCGGCCGGGTGCTGCGCACGATGGCGGTGCGCTTCGGCGCCTCCTACTCCCCCACCCGCGAGGGGCTCTTCCACGTCGGCTGGAAGTCGCGCGACCACGTCTCGAAGCTCTACGGCTCCTCGATGCCGTTCGCGATGTTCTTCTCCGGCGGCCAGGCGGTGCACTACTCCTCGGACTTCGCCGCCCGCGGCTACGCCGGCGCCTCCCACGGGTGCGTCAACGTGCGCGACCTCGCCGGCATCACCTGGCTCTTCGACCAGGTCTCCGTGGGCGACAAGGTCGTCGTCTACCGGTCCTGAGCCGGCCCTGAAGCGCCCGGGGCCGGCCCGGCGCCCAGCCCGGCGCCCAGCCCGCGGTGCCCAGCCCGGTGCCCAGCCCGGTGGCGACCGCGGAGTGACCGGGCCAACCCCGCCGTGCTCGGGGGTGGTCGCGTGTTCGGTCGCGGGCCGGTCGCGTGTTCGGTCGCGGGCCGGTCGCGTGTTCGGTCGCGGGTCGGCCGCGGAGCGGTCGCGGGCCGGTCGTGGTCACCACGTAGGCTCCTAGGTCGTGACCAGCCCTCGCGCCACCGACGACGCAGCCGCCGGCGTCCTCGTGGCCCGGACCGTCGAGGTGGTCACGCCCGACGGGCTCCCCGAGACGCTCCTGGACCTGCTCCCCGCCGAGGAGCCGATGGCCTGGCTGCGCCGCGGCGAGGGCATGGTCGCCTGGGGCGTCGCCGCCCGCTGCCGCACCTCCGGGCCGGACCGGTTCGCCGACGCCGCCGACTGGTGGCAGCAGGTCTCCGGATCGGCGGCGGTGCGCGACGAGGTGCAGGCGCCCGGCACCGGCCTCGTCGGCTTCGGCAGCTTCGGCTTCGCCGACGACCCCGGGGACAGCGTCCTGGTGGTGCCGCAGGTGGTCGTCGGCACCCGCGAGGGGCGCGCCTGGATGACCGTCATCGGGCGCGAGGAGCCCGCCGGCACCCCCGACCTGACCCCCCAGCCGGCGCCGTCGCCACCGCGCAACGTGACCTTCGCCGACGGCGCCATGAGCGGCGCCGCCTGGGAGTCGGTGGTGGCCGACGCCGTCGCCCGGATCGGCTCCGGAGAGCTGGAGAAGGTGGTGCTGGCCCGCGACCTCGTCGCCACCGTCGACTCCGAGGTCGACGTCCGCTGGCCGCTGCGCCAGCTGGCCGAGAGCTACCAGATGTGCTGGACCTTCCACGTGGACCGGCTCTTCGGGGCGACCCCCGAGCTGCTCGTGCGACGCGAGCGAGGACTGGTCACCTCGCGCGTGCTGGCCGGCACCATCCGCCGCACAGGTGACGAGGGGCGAGACGCCGCGCTGGCCGGACAGCTGGCCCGCTCCTCCAAGGACCTCGAGGAGCACGAGTACGCAGTCCGCTCGGTGGCCGAGTCGCTGGCGCCGTACTGCTCCTCGACCAACGTGCCCGAGGTCCCCTTCGTGCTGCACCTGCCCAACGTGATGCACCTGGCCACCGACGTGACCGGCGTCGTCCACGACTCCGACGGCGCCAGCGTGCTCGAGCTCGCCGCCGCGCTGCACCCCTCCGCCGCCGTGGGCGGGACGCCCACCAAGGTCGCGGTGGAGCTGATCGCCGAGATCGAGGGGATGGACCGCGGCCGCTACGCCGGCCCGGTCGGCTGGATCGACGCCGCCGGCGACGGCGAGTTCGGCATCGCCCTGCGCTCCGCCGAGGTCGACGGCCACCAGGTCCGCCTCTTCGCCGGCTGCGGCATCGTCGCCAGCTCCGAGCCCGAGTCCGAGCTCGCCGAGGCCCAGGCCAAGTTCCTCCCCGTCCGGGATGCGCTGACGGAGTAGGCAGTTTCACTGGGTCCCCAGTGAAACCGCCACTTCCCCCACGTCGCAACGCACGGGAAGTGGCAGTTCTGCACGGGGAGCTCCGGGGGTGGGCGGAGGTACGACGGGGTCAGGACCGGCGGTCCACCGAGCGGTCTGCCGGCGGGTCGGGCGGGTCGGGCGGCTCGGGCGAGGAGACGTGCTGGTCCTCCCGCTCGCGGACGGCGACCCGGATCTGCTGGAGATTGTTGCGCAGCAGGTCCGAGACGAGCTCGTCCATCCGCGGGTCGCCGAGCATCTCGATCAGCACCCGCAGGGTCGTCTCGCTGACCTGGGCGACCACCGCGTCGTACCCGGGCAGCAGGCCCACCACCCGCGACGCCGGGTCCTCACGCACCTTCTCGGCCACCAGGTGCACCAGCTCGTCGTGGTTCTCCACCAGCGCCGCGGAGATGTTCTTGGTGTAGTGCCCGGTCTGGATCACGTCGGCGACCTCGTCGAGCACGGCCACGGTGATCGGTTGCTTGATCAGGTCGACGAACTTCCCGGTGAGCCGGTTGATCCGACGTACGACGAACGGGGTGCGCAGCCCCACCCGCACCAGCACCCTCGTCAGCAGCGCGGCGGCGATCGAGAGCGCGAGCAGCACCCCGAGCGTCAGCAGCACGAGCTGGAGGGCGGTGCGGTCCTGCAGCCACTCGATCACCTGCCCATCCTGCCTGCTCCCGCCGCCTGGTGTGCGCGACCGGCGAAGTCGGCGTCGAATGCTAGAGGTCGGAGCCCTCCGGGAGCCGGACGTACTCCTGGTCGCGCTCGCCCAGCATCCGGGTGAGGTGCGCGTCGACCAGCCGGAGACCCAGCTCGCTGTAGATCTTGTCGTGGATGGCCAGCGAGCGGCGCGCCCCCACGTCACGGCCGAAGTCGATGCACTCGCCGACCTTCAGCCACGGGGCGCTGACCGGCAGCAGCAGCAGGTCGACGTCGTCCGGGGGCAGCGAGAAGGAGTCACCGGGGTGGTAGATCAGCTGCCCCTCGACCTCGAGCTGGTAGCCGCTGTTGTCGAAACGCGGCATCTCGGGGTGGATGACGGCGTGCTTCTCCCCGACCACGGTGACGGGTACGCCGACGTCGAGCCGCTGGTCGGGCTCGACCACGGTGACCCGCTCGGCGACGTCCGGGGCGTCCTCGCGGATCCGGTCCGCGACCGCGCCGATGGTGAACACCGGTGCCTCCGTGCGCCGCAGGTGGTCGACGGAGTAGTGGTCGGCGTGCTCGTGGGTGATCAGCACCGCCGTCGCGCCGTCCACCGCCTCCGGCTCGGTGAACCCGCCGGGGTCCAGCACCACGACGTGGCCGTCGGTCTGGAGTCTCACGCACGCATGTCCGAACTTGGTGATCCGCATCCCGCCAGCCTAGGCGGCCGCCGAACTGAACACCGTTCACCAAGGGCAACGGCCGCGAGCGTCGATGCCGACGACGCGGTCCGGCTCCTCACCCGGTCACCCCGTCGACGAAGCACCAGCGCCAGTCCTCCCCCGACTCGGCCGAGCGCATCACCTCGTGACCGGTCTGGGTGTGGTGCCTGGTGGCGTGGCGGCGCGGCGAGGAGTCGCAGCAGGCGATGTGGCCACACACCACGCACATCCGCAGGTGCACCCACGCGGTGCCCTCCGCGAGGCAGTCGCCGCACTCGCCGGGCGTGTCCGGGTCGACCGGCGGCCGCACCTGGCGCAGGTGGTCGCAGGCCCCCTCGAGGCTGGCGGCGACGCCGCTGAGGCGCACCCGCTCGCGCTCGCCGGCGGAGTAGTCGAGCATCGACTCCTCCACGTCCAGCATCGCCAGCACCTCGTCGACCACGTCGTGGGCGACGGTGCCGGTGCTGCGGACCTCCAGGACCCGGGCCCGCTCGGCGTCGATCATCAGCTTGCGGCGGCGGGCGTAGACGTCGCTGGGGGTCTCCTCGGCGCTGGCGCCGATGCGCTCCCAGGCGGCGTTGTCCCGGCGCAGCACCCGCTCACGGATGAGGTCGCTGACCGAGTGCGGGTCGTCCTCCTCGAGCTTCTCGAGCTCGGCCAGCCCCGCCTGGGAAGCCTGGTGCAGCAGGTTGGCGCGGGCCAGCGCGTCGGCACCCGCGTCGGGCGAGGGCACCTTGAGCCACCGGGCCACCCAGGGCAGCGAGAGCCCCTGGAGGAACAGCGTCCCGGCGGTCACGGTGAAGGCGACCAGCAGCAGCACGTCGCGGTGCGGGGTGTCCGCCGGGATCACGAACGCCGCCGCCAGCGTCACCACGCCACGCATGCCGGCCCAGCCCAGCAGCAGGGTGTAGGTCCACGGCGGCACCCGCCCGGAGGCGTCCGGCCCCGGCCGCACCAGCAGGTAGCGCGCGAGGAAGACCCACACCATCCGGAGCACGATCACCCCGGCCAGGGTGGCGGCGCACACCAGCACCACCCGCCCCGGCGAGACGCCCCCCTGCGTGACGCCGCCGATGATCGTGCGCGCCTGGAGCCCGATCAGCAAGAACACCGCGCTCTCGAGCAGGAAGGCGATGCTGCGCCAGTTCATCCGCTCCGCGATCCGTGACTGAGCGGTCTGCAGCACCGGGGACTTGTGGCCCAGCAGCAGTCCGGCGACCACGACCGAGATCACCCCGGAGGCCTCGATCTGCTCGGCGGCGACGTACGCCGCGAACGGGGTCAGGAAGCTCAGCGCGCTGTCGATCACCGGGTCGGTGACCTGCTTGCGCACGAATCCGATCAGCACGAAGAAGCCCAGCCCGATGAGCACGCCGCCGCCGGCCGCGACCACGAAGTCGCGGGCGAGCGCCTGCCAGGCCACCGTGGCCGCGATCGCCGTGCGCAGGGCCACCAGCGCGGTCGCGTCGTTGAGCAGCGACTCGCCCTCGAGGATGGTCACGATGCGGCGGGGCAGTCCGATCCGGCGGCCGATCGAGGTGGCGGCGACGGCGTCGGGCGGTGCCACCACCGCGCCGATCGCGAACGACGGCGCCCAGCCGAGGTCGGGCAGGAGCGCGTGCACGAGCACGCCCACGCCGAGGGTGGTGAACGCGACCAGGCCGACCGAGAGCAGCAGGATGGCGCGGCGGTTGGCGTTGAAGTCGACCAGACTGGTCTGGATGGCCGCGGCGTAGAGCAGCGGCGGGAGGAGCCCGAAGAGGACCACCTCCGGCTCCAGGGCCACCTCCGGGACCATCGGCAGGTAGGAGCCCACCACGCCCACGACGATCAGGACCAGCGGCGTGGGCAGGTCGAGCCGGGAGCACACGCCGGCCACGGCGATCACCGTGGCGACGACTCCGACGAGCGTGAGGACGACGTGCATGCCCTCATCATCGCCGAACCCGGCCGGGGCATTCCCCGCCGCGACCGGAGGCTACGGCGACCGGAGGCTGCGGCGACCGGAGGCTGCGGCGACCGGCGCGGGGTCAGCCGTCCTCGCCCGCACGGTGCGCCAGCGCGCGGATCGCCTCCTCCAGCTCGCGGCGGTTGTCCCGGCGTACCACGGCCTCGACGACCTCGAGCCCGCCGTGCGGGCTGGCCAGGGCGTGCTCGAGCTCGGGGCGTCCGGTGACGCGCCAGTGCGGCGTGCGGGTGGCAGCACACAGGGCGGCGAGGTCGACGCCGTGAGGGGTGCCGAAGAGCCGGTCGTAGGACGCCGCGTGCTGCGGCGCCCCCTGCTCCAGGGTGGCGAAGATCGAGCCGCCGTCGTCGTTGGCGACCACGACCGTCAGGTCCGGGCGGCGCTCCTCGGGCCCGAGCACGAGGGCGGTGGCGTCGTGCAGGAAGGTCACGTCGCCGAGGTAGGCGATCGCGCGGGTGCTGTGCGGCCGGCCGAGCGCCGCGCCGACCGCGCTGGAGACGGTGCCGTCGATGCCGGCCAGGCCCCGGTTGGCCAGCACCATCCGCCGCTCGCCGACCGGGTGGGCGCCGGCCATCAGGTCGAGGTCGCGGACCGGGTTGCTGGCGCCGACGAAGAGCAGCCCTCCGGGTGGGTTGGCGGCGTCGACGGCCGCGGCGACGTCGTACGGCGTCAGGCCGGGCTGCTCGCGCACGAAGGCGTCGATGCGCCGGCACAGGGCCCGGTCGGCCGCACGCCACTCCTCCAGCCAGCCCGGGTCGTCGGGCTCCGCGGTGACGGCCACGTGCTCGGCGCTCACCGGGGCCGGGCGGTCGGGCCAACGACCGCGGGTGCGCACCGAGACGACCTCGACGTCCTCGCGGGCCAGCAGCCGCTGCACCGGCCGGGACAGGGTCGGGTGGCCGAACACGACGACCCGCTGCGTACGCCGGCCCAGGTCGGTCTCGAGCAGCAGCCGGTAGGCACGGATCGGGTTCGCGCCGGTGCGCGAGCCGCTGCTCGGCTCGGCCAGCAGCGGCCAGCTCGCCTGCTCGGCCAGGATCCGGGCCGGTGGGCCCGCGTCGTCGCCGGCCACCACCACCGTGCGCTTCCCGGCGGGCAAGGTGACCGGCCGGGGAGCGACCCCTCCCGCCCGCCGCCCCGGATAGTCCGAGACGTTCTCGTCCTCGACACGCCGGTGATGGGATCCAGAACGTCTCGGACTACCCGGGTCGGGTGGATCCTCCGGGTCGGGGACCAGCGGGTCGTCGAGCTGACAGTTGAGCTGGACCGGGCCGTCGGGCAGCCACGCCGCGTCGAGGGCGTCGGGGTCGGGGGCGGCGAGGTCGGCGAAGCTGGCCGCGTCGCCGAAGAGCCGCACCTGGTCGGTGGTCTGGTTGGCGCCGGTGCCGCGCAGGCGGGCGGGGCGGTCGGCGGTCACCGCGACGAGGGGTACTCCGGCGTGCGCCGCCTCGAGGACGGCCGGGTGCAGGTTGGCCGCCGCGGTGCCGGACGTCGTGATCACGGCCACCGGCCGCCGCGAGGACTTGGCCAGACCCAGCGCCAAGAAGGCGGCGGTGCGCTCGTCGATGCGGGTGTGCAGCGTGACCCGGTCGTCGGCGGCGACGGCGAAGGACAGCGGCGCGTTGCGCGACCCGGGGCAGAGCACCACGTCGGTCAGGCGCCGCTCGACCAGCCGGTCGAGGAGCCAGGTCGCGAGTTCCGCGGAGGAGGTCACGGGTGACGATCCTGCCGCACGGCCTCGACCTCGGCCATCCGGCGGCGCCAGTGCTCCTGGCGCTCCGGCGCGGCGGCCAGCCGGTCCAGCCGTGCCGGGTCCACGGTGGGGCGGCGTACGGGCAGCGCCCCGTTGACCGGCAGCAACGGGTCCGCGGCCACGTCGTCGGTGAGCAGCTGCACCGTCGCCAGGCCGCAGGCGTGCGGCAGCTCGGGCAGCGCCGCGGCCAGCGCCAGCCCGGCCGCGATCCCGACGCTGGACTCGACCGCGCTGGAGACCACCACCGGCAGCCCGATGTCCTCGGCGATGCGCAGGCAGGCTCTTACGCCGCCCAGCGGCTGCACCTTGAGCACGGCGACGTCGGCCGCCTCCAGGTCACGGACCCGGTAGGGGTCGGCGGCCCGGCGGATGGACTCGTCCGCCGCGACCGGCACCTCCACGGCTCTGCGGACCCGGGCGAGGTCCTCGACGGCGGCGACCGGCTGCTCGACGTACTCCAGCCCGCCCGCGGCCCGCTCGAGCACCGGGATCCGCGCGAGCGCCTCCTCGACCGACCACCCGCCGTTGGCATCGATGCGCACCATGGCGGCGGGTCCGATCGCGTCGCGCACCGCCTCCAGCCGCGCCTCGTCCTCCGCGGGGTGCTGCCCGCGCTCGGCCACCTTCACCTTCGCGGTGCGGCAACCCTGGGAGGCGAGCACGATCTCCCGCGCCCGCTGCGGCGAGCAGGCCGGGACGGTGACGTTGACCGGGACCTCCGAGCGCAGCGCCGGCGGCCAGCCGAGGTCGGCGGCCTCGCGGGCACAGGCCAGCCAGGGGGCCGAGGTGGGGGCGTCGTACTCCAGGAACGGGCTGAACTCCCCCCAGCCGGCGGCGCCCTCGAGCAGCACCCCCTCGCGCACGGTGATGCCGCGGAAGCGGGTGCGCAGCGGGATCGAGAAGACCCTCACAACAACCCCTCGAGTCCCACCCGGTCGGGCTTGCCGTTGGCCAGCAGCGGGACCCGGTCGATCGGGCGGTACTCCTTGGGTGCCCAGCCCTGCTCGGGGAACAGCGCCCGCAGCTCCGCCTCCGGCGCCACGGAGCCGGCCGCCGGGGCGAGTACGACGAAGGCCACCACCCGCTGGCCCCACTCCTCGTCGGGGGCGCCGAGCACCATGGCCTCCTCGACCGACGGGTGCGACCGGAGCCGCTCCGCCACGGCGCCGCCGGGCACCTTCACCCCGCCGCTGATGATGATGTCGTCGAGCCGGCCGGTCACCCGGAGCCGGCCGTCGGGGTCGAGCCGGCCGGTGTCGCCGGTGTGGAACCAGCCCTCGCGAAGCGCCGAGGCCGTCCGCTCGGGGTCGTCCTCGTAGCCGTCGAACAGCACCGGCCCGCGCAGCAGCACCTCCTCCTGCGGGCCGACCTGGACGTCGACGCCGGCCAGCGGTCGGCCGTCGTACACACAGCCGCCGCAGGTCTCGCTCATCCCGTAGGTCTGCACGACCCGGATGCCGTGGCCCTCCGCCTCCGCGCGGACGGTCGGCGCGAGCGGCCCGCCGCCGAGGAGGACCGCGTCGAACCGGGCCAGGGCGGTCAGGCCGGCGCGGTCCTCGAGCCGGCGGAAGAGCTGGGTCGGCACCAGGGAGACGTAGGTGCGCCCGTGGGTGGGCCCGGCAGGTCCCTCTTCGAGCAACGGCTCGGTCCCGGCGACCACCGAGCGGTAGAGCACCTGGACGCCGGCGACGTAGGTGGGCGGCAGGTTCAGCACCCACCGGCCCGGCCCACCGAGCCGGTCCTGGGTGGCCAGCGCCGAGGCCCGCATCGCCTCGCGCGAGAGCACGACCCGCTTGGGCCGCCCGGTGGAGCCCGAGGTGGCGATGACCAGCGGGCCGGGGTCCACGGCGGCGTCCCAGGCCCGGAGCAGGTCCAAGATCTCCGCGGCGCTGCCGGAGACGGGGTGCAGGCTGCTCACCGGCCCAACGCTAGCCGGGCCGGGCCGGGTCCGGGTCGAGCCGGTCGCCCCTGCGACGTACGCCCTCACTGCCCGCCGGAAACTGCCACTTCCCGTGCGTTGCAACGCCCGGGAAGTGGCAGTTTCACTGGGTCCCCAGTGAAACTGCGGGCCGGCACCCCTGCCACAATCCCGGGCATGGCCACCCTGGGGCAGTGGATCGCCGGCGCGCGGCCGCGAACGTTGCCGGCCGCGGTGGCGCCCGTGCTGGCGGGGACGGCGGTGGCGCTGTGGGAGCGCGAGGCGGTGTGGTGGAAGGCGCTGCTGGCGCTGGCGGTGGCGCTGCTGCTCCAGGTCGGGGTGAACTACGCCAACGACTACTCCGACGGTGTCCGCGGGACCGACGCCGACCGGGTGGGGCCGCTGCGGCTGGTCGGCAGCGGTGCCGCGAGCCCGGCGGCGGTGAAGGCTGCGGCGTTCGCGGCGCTGGGGGGCGCGGCGGTGGTCGGGCTGGTGCTGGCGGCGACGACGGCCTGGTGGCTGGTCGGCGTGGGGTTGGCCTGCGTGCTGGCGGCCTGGTTCTACACCGGTGGCAGCCGGCCCTACGGCTACGCAGGGCTGGGCGAGGTGATGGTCTTCGTCTTCTTCGGGCTGGTGGCGGTGCTGGGCACCACCTACGTGCAGACCGAGAGCTTCGAGCTGCCCGCGCTGTACGCCGCGATCGGGGTGGGTGCGCTCGCCTGCGCGATCCTGGTCGCCAACAACCTGCGCGACATCCCGACCGACCGCCGGGCCGGGAAGCACACCCTGGCGGTGGTGCTGGGCGAGGAGCGCACCCGGCACCTCTACGGCCTGCTGGTCGACGCCTCGGTGGTGGCGCTGGTCGGGGTGGCGCTGACCACGTCGTGGTGGGTGCTGCTGGCCCTCGCGGCGGGGCCGCCGGCGGTGCGGGCGGTCACCACCGTCCTCGGCGAGAGGGCCACCGGGCCGGCGCTGGTGCCCGTGCTCCAGCAGACCGGGCTGGCCGAGCTGCTCTACGCGACCGGCATCTTGGCCGGCATCGGCATCAGCGTGGTCGCCGCCGGCGTCTAGGGCGACCAGTCCGGTGGGAGGATGACCCCATGTGGTTCTTCATCCTGCTCGGCATCCTCGCGGTGTGCGCGCTTGCCTACGTCAACCGCGTCGCGCTGCTCGCCAAGGTCCTGGGTCAGTCCGAGACCCGCATCAGCCGCCAGCTCAAGCGCAAGCCGCGCAACCGGGCCTAGTCGACGTCCTCGCGAGCGCGGCGCTCCTCGAAACGGGCGCTGGCCCGGGCCGCGCGCGCCTCCACCACGGCCGCGAACCGCTCGCGCTGCGGGGCGAGGAAACGCAGCGAGATCAGCGAGGAGACGATGATCGCGGCGAGGAACGGCCACACCAGCGACCCGGTCGTGCCGAAGGCGAGCACGTAGAGCCCGCCGAGGGCGGCGTAGCAGACCACGAAGATGGCCAGCCGCAGGACGGTGTAGATCGCGAACGCCTTCACACCCCGACGATAACCGGAGACCATTTAGGCTGGTCACATGCTCCGGCTGGTGGTCTTCCTCGCCCTTCTCGCGGCGGTGGTCTACGCGTTCTTCTGGCTGCTCGAGCGCCGGAGCCAGGGCGGCGGCGGCAGTGCCGGCAGCCGCGGCGGCCGGGGTCCTCGCCCCACCCCGCGGGGCCCGGTCGGCCCCGACGACGACGAGGACTTCCTGCGCGAGCTCGAGCGCCGGCGGCGCCACCCTCGCCCGAGCAACGACGAGGACACCTAGGCCGGCCCGACCTGCTCCCCCGGCTCACTCCCCGGCTCACTCCCCGGCCCACTTCCCGGGCTCACTCGCCGGCCCACTTCCCGGGCTCACTCGCCGGCCCACTCCCCCGGCCCACTTCCCGGGGCTCACTCCAGGGTGCGTACGACGGCGGTCGGCTCCGGCGCTGCGTAGGAGTGCTGGCTGCCGCTGCCGAAGAAGAAGTTGATCCCGACGAAGTTGAACCACAGCGTGGCCAGGCCCACCAGGGCGACCACGGCGGCCGAGCGTCCCTTCCAGCCCGAGGTGGCGCGCGCGTGCAGGTAGGCGGCGTAGACCACCCAGGTGATGAACGCCCACACCTCCTTGGGGTCCCAGCCCCAGTAGCGGCCCCAGGCGTTGTGCGCCCAGATCGGGCCGGCGATGAGGGCCGCGAACGTCCAGATCGGGAAACCGAACGCGTGCGTGCGGTAGGCGACCCGGTCGAGCACCTCGAGCCGCGGCAGCCGGGCCAGGTAGCCGCCGCGGCGCGTGTCCGGACCGTCCGGGCCGTCCGCGGCGTGCCGGTCCTCCCACCGCTGCTTGACCAGGAACAGCACCGAGCACATGCCGCCGAGGGTGAAGGCGCCGGTGGCGATGATCGCCGCGACGACGTGGATCACCAGCCACGGTGACTGCAGGGCGTCGCGCAGCGGGACGACCGGGGTGTAGAGCACCAGCACGTCGACCATCAAGGTGACCAGCACGAAGCCGGTCACGATCGGGGAGAGCCAGGACAGCGAGTAGCGGCGGTAGAGCAGCAGGTAGCCCATCACCACGACCCAGGTGCCGGTGAGGGTGAACTCGTACATGTTTCCCCACGGCACCCGCACCGGGTCCGAGGCCAGGCCCCGGCTGACCACCGCGACGAGGTGCACGAACGCCGCGACCACCGTCAGCGAGACCCCGACGCGGCCGAGGACCTGCATCCGCTCCGACTCCTCGACCGGGCCGGCGCTCCCAGCGCTCCCGGCACCCCCGGCACCCCCGACGACCTCGGCGTCCGCCGTGCCCGCGCCGACGGTGACCGGCTCGGGCGCCGCGGCGGGCTCGGCGACGGTGCGGCCGGCCGCCCACTGGGCCAGGTGGGCCAGGACGGCGAGGAAGTAGACCACCGCGCACGCGGCGACGGCCTGGTTGCTGAGCAGCTCGAACTGCGCGTGGGTCACGTCGTCTCTCCTGCGTCGGGGTCGGTGGGGAGGGGGTGGAGTGCGGCGGCGAGTCCCTCGATCTCGGCCGAGAGGTCGCCACCGGCGCTGCGGTCGAGCCCGGCGACCTCGACGAGCCTACGCCCGCCCTCGCGGCGCACCCGGACCCAGATCCGGCGGGGTCGGATGAACAGCGAGCCGAGGAGGCCGAGCAGCGCCAGCAGCACCCCGGCGAGCGCGACCAGCTGCCCGGGGGTGTGGCTGACCTGGAGCTTGACGTAGCGGCTCACCCCGTCGAAGGTGACCGTCCCCAGCCCGTCGGGCAGGCGGGCGCTGCGCCCCAGGGCGAGGTCGAGGCGCAGCGGCTTGCCGTCGGCCTTCCGGATCGGCTCCAGCCCCTTCTTCTTCAACGAGTAGACCGACTGCGGCACCCCGTCGTCGAGGCCGAGGTCCCCGGCGTAGGCGAGCATCGAGATGGCCGGGTTGCGGTCGTCGGGGAAGGCCGAGAACGGTCCGGAGTCGTGGGTGAAGGCGTACGTCGGGTAGAACTCGCCCTCCAGACCGATCTGCTTCGAGCCGTTCTTCTGGGTCGCGTCGGGCACCTTGACCACCCCGAAGGAGCGGAAGGTGCTGTCCTCGGGCAGGAAGACCACCGGCCCGGAGAAGGCGGTGCTGCCGTCGGCGTTGCGCACGGTGATGTGCGGCGCGTAGCCGTGGCTGAGCAGGAACACGTCGGTCCCGTCGATGCTCAGCGGGTGGTTGACCGAGATGGTGCGGTGCCGGGCGGCGGCCTGCGGCGAGGTGCGGTAGGTCAGGTCGGCGCTGAACTTGTGCGCCATCCCGGCCTCGCGGCCCTCCCGGATGAAGGTGACCGCGAAGTCGTCGACGGTGAAGGAGAAGGGCTTCAGCTCGGCCGGGTCGAACAGTCCGCCGGCGCGGAAGTCGTCGTACTGGCTCAAGGTGTTGGCGAAGCCGTCCTTGGTGACCACGATGACACCGCCCTTGAAGCCCCCCAGGGACCCGACGGCGAACCCGACCAGCACGATCAGCACCGAGAGGTGGAAGAGCAGGTTGCCGGCCTCGCGCAGCCGGCCGCGCTCGGCCGCGAGGGAGTCCTCCTCCACGTCCACCCGGTAGTGCTTGGCGCGCAGCCACCGCCGGGCGGTCTCCAAGGCCTGCTCGTCGCCCTCGAGCTCGCGGTGCTCGGGCAGCCGGGAGAGGTGCTTGGGCGCCTTCGGCGGCCGCGCTCGTACGCCGCGCCAGTAGACCCGCAGGCGGGGCAGGAAGCAGCCGACGAGGGAGATCATCAACAAGATGTAGATCGCGGAGAACCACACCGAGTCATAGACCGAGAACAGCCCGAGCTTGTCGTAGATCGGGGTCAGCTGCGGGTGCTGGTCGCGCCACTGGGAGGCGCGCACCGAGTCGACCGCCTCCTGCGGCACCACCGAGCCGGGCACGGCGCCGAGCGCGAGCAGGAACAGCAGGATCAGCGCGGTGCGCATCGAGGTGAGCTGGCGCCACGCCCAGCGCAGGAGCTCCAGGGGGGCCAGTCGGGGCGCCGGGGAGGAGGGTCGTGCCACTACACACCCGCCTCGAAGCCGGGGAAGAACCAGGTGCGCATCGCATCGACGAGCACGTTCCACCAGCCGGTGACCAGCAGCAGCCCGACGGCGATGAGCATCACGCCGCCGATGGCGGTGACCCAGCGCTGGTGGCGGCGTACCCAGCCGACGGTGCCGAGCATGCGGCGGTAGGCCAGGGCGGCGAGGATGAACGGCAGTCCGAGGCCGAGGCAGTAGACGAAGGAGAGCAGGGCGCCGCGTCCTGCGGAGGCCTCCTGGGCGGAGAGGAACAGCACGGCGCTCAGCGTCGGCCCGATGCAGGGGGCCCAGCCGAGGCCGAACAGGATGCCGAGCAGCGGTGCCGCGGCCAGCCCGACCGCGGGCACCCGGTGGACCCGCCAGTCGCGCTGCATCCAGGGGACCACGCCGAGGAAGACCATGCCGAGCACGATGGTCAGTCCGCCCAGCACGATGGTGATCGGCCGCTCGTAGGCGAAGAGCCACTCCCCGACGCCGCCGAGCAGCGCTCCGAAGGAGACGAAGACGAAGGAGAAGCCGAGCACGAACAGCAGGGAGCCGGTGAGCATCCGTCCGCGGCGACCGTCGGCGAGGTCGGCCCCGGAGAGACCGGTGGCGTAGGAGAGGTAGCCGGGCAGCAGCGGCACCACGCACGGGGAGAAGAAGGAGACCAGGCCGGCGACCATCGCCACCGGCACCGCGAGCAGCAGCGAGCCGTCGAGCGCGGTCTGGCGGAACCACTCGCCGAGGTCGAGGGGGCTCACCGCCGCACGTCCTGCACCAGGTCGACCAGCGTCTGCTCGCTGGGCACCTCCCCGAGGATGCTGGCGGCCACCCGGCCCTGACGGTCGAGCACCACGGTGCTCGGGATCGCGCTGGGGTTCAAGGTGCCGTGGAAGGCGAGCAGGGTCCGGCCGGAGGGGTCGAAGAACGACGGGTAGGGCACGTCGTAGCGGCGCTGGAAGGCCAGGCCCTGGTCGGGGCTGGAGTCCTTGGTGTTCACCCCGACGAAGGCGACGTCGTCGGCGGCGAGCTTGCGGGCGGCGCCGGCGAGCAGGGGCGCCTCCTTGCGGCACGGCGGGCACCACGAGCCCCAGACGTTGAGCACGACGACCTTCCCGGAGTACTTCGCCAGCGACAGTGGACGGCCCTCGAGGGTCTCCCCGGACACGGGGCCGGGGGCCTCGCGCTCCCCGGGGGGCAGCCGGGTGATGATCCCGGTCCCGTCGACGTAGCCCTTGTCCCCGGTCCCGGGGTTGGCGCCACAACCCGACGTGACCGCGCCCACGAGGAGCACGGTCAGCAGGACACGCAGGGTGGAGGAGAGCACCTAGGCGGGGGACTCTGAGGGCGGCGGGGCGTCGTCGTCGACGCCACCGGCCGAGAACGGTGCGTTGCGATCGGCCGCGGGGATCAGGTCGGCGGCCGGCTCGGAGTAGCCGACGCTGACCAGGCGCTCGTCCTCGAAGGTGAACGAGGTCAGGCTGCACAGGGTGCAGTGCCGCTTGCGGGGGTCGTGCAGGAAGCTGCGACCCTCGGCCTTGAGCCGGGTGACCCAGATCGGCAGCTGGTGGGAGACCACGACGGCCTCGTGCCCGGCCGCCACCGCACGGGCGTCGAGCACGGCGGGCCACATCCGGGCGACGACCTGCTTGTAGGGCTCGCCCCACGAGGGGCGGAACGGGTTCCACAGCGCCCGCCACACGCGCGGCTGGCGCAGGATCGAGTCGGAGAGGTCGAAGGGCTTGCCCTCGAAGATGTTGCTGCTCTCGATCACCCGCTCGTCGAGCTCGGTGGACAGCCCGCGGACCGCCGCGAGGGGGGCGGCGGTCTCCTGGGCGCGCTCGAGGGGCGAGGAGACCACGTGGGTGATGTCGCGGCCGCCGATGCGGTCGGCGACCCGGTCGGCCATCGCGCGACCGCGCTCGGAGAGGTGGTAGCCGCCGGAGCGCCCGTAGAGGATGCCCTGCGGGTTGTGCACCTCGCCGTGGCGCAGCAGGTGGACCGTCGTCCTCACTGTGCACCTCCGGCCGCGGCCGCCGCCCGGGCTGCCGCAGGCAGCGCGTCGAGCACGTGCTGGAGGGCCCGGTCGTCGTGGGCAGCGGAGAGGAACCAGGCCTCGAAGGCGCTCGGCGGCAGGTAGACGCCCTGGTCGAGCATGGCGTGGAAGAAGGCCGCGAAGGCGCCGGTGTCCTGCGCGGCGGCGCCGGCGTAGTCGCGCACCGGCCCCGGCCGGTCGGTGAAGAAGACGCTGAACATGGTGCCGCCGGACTGCACGAGGTGGGGTACGCCGGCTCGGGTCAGCTCCTCGCCCGCCGCGGTCGCCAGCGTCCGGGCCGCGGCGTCGATGTGCTCGTAGACCTCCGGGGTCGCCAGCCGCAGCGTGGCCAGTCCGGCGGTGGTGGCCACCGGGTTACCGGACAGGGTGCCCGCCTGGTAGACCGGCCCGTCCGGGGAGAGCATCGCCATCACGTCCGCGCGACCGCCGAACGCTGCGGCCGGGAAGCCGCCGCCCATCACCTTGCCGAAGGTGACCAGGTCGGGCCGCCAGCCCTCGACGGCGCCGTCGAGCCCCCACTGCCCCTGCCGGGAGACCCGGAAGCCGGTCATCACCTCATCAGAGACCAGCAGCGCGCCGTGCCGGGCGCAGGTCTCGGCGAGGAACCGGTTGAAGCCGGGCTCGGGGGGGACCACGCCCATGTTGCCCGGGGAGGCCTCGGTGACCAGGCAGGCGATCTCGGCGCCACGCTCGGCGAACGCGGCCTCGACGGCCTCGCGGTCGTTGTAGGGCAGCACCAGCGTCGCCGCGGTGGAGGCGGCCGGGACGCCCGGGGTGCCGGGCACCGCGCCCTCGACCCGGTGCCGCTCGCCGTGGGTGGCCAGCCCGGAGCCGGCCTCGGCGAGCAGGGAGTCGACGTGGCCGTGGTAGCAGCCGGCGAACTTCACCACCAGCTCGCGGCCGGTGAACCCGCGGGCCAGCCGGATCGCCGACATGGTCGCCTCGGTACCCGAGGAGACCAGGCGGACCTGCTCGACCGGGGTGCGCTCGACGATCGCCTCGGCCAGCTCGACCTCGCTGCGCGTCGGGGTGCCGTACGACGTGCCGCGGGTGACCGCCTCGGTGACCGCGGCCTGGACCTCGGGGTGGGCGTGGCCGAGCAGCAGCGGCCCCCACGAGCAGATCAGGTCGACGTAGTCGTTGCCGTCGACGTCACGCAGCCAGGCGCCCTGGCCCGAGGCCATGAACCGCGGGGTCCCGCCGACGGCGCTGAAGGCGCGCACGGGCGAGTTCACCCCTCCCGGGGTGACCCGGTGCGCGCGCTCGAACCAGTCGGCGGAGGCTGCGGTGGGACGGGGCTGGGAGGTGCTGGCGGTCTCGGGGGCAGTCCTGGGCACGACTGCATTCTCCCCTGCCACCGGTAGCCAGGACCAACCGGCCGTGGACTGTCCGCTGGCGCAAGCACCTGAAATGTTGATAAACCATTCAAGGGGCCCGGTTCGGGGCATAGCCTGAAGGGTGCCGCTCCGAGCTCTGGGGGACGGGCGGCAGGACCGTGTGGCATGGGTCACAGCAGGCGTTTGCCCGTGACCCGTCCGGGGAATGGTCGTTGAGGAACGTGTTGGCGCGCTCGGGGAGGGCCGACATCACCAGAGTCACCAGGGGAGAGAGCAGAGAGATGACCAGCAGGTCCAGCAGGCCATTGTCCCGCAAGAGCAAGGCGATCACCCTTGTTCCGCTCGCACTGATCTCGGGGGTGTGGACCGCCAGCCTCGTCAGCAGCGCGACGGCGACCACCACCGAGGCTGCCTCCAGCGACAGCCTCCCGGACGGCACCAAGGTGCCGACCGAGGCCATCGAGGCGCCGGCCAGCGTGCCGGTCCCGGGCGTGATCGCCCCCGCCGTGCCCGAGGGCTCCGCGGACTCCGTGGTCTCCGGCGCCTCCAGCAACGGCATCCCGGCTCCCGCGCTCGCGGCCTACCAGCGCGGCGCGCAGATCATCAACGCCGCCGACAAGTCCTGCAACATCCCGTGGGAGCTGATCGCGGCCATCGGTCGGGTCGAGTCCGACCACGGCCGCTACGGCGGCAACACGCTGACCCAGGACGGCGTCTCCAAGCCCGGCATCTACGGCATCCCGCTGAACGGCAAGAACGGCACCCAGGCCGTCAACGACACCGACGGCGGTCAGCTCGACAAGGACACCGTCTTCGACCGGGCCGTGGGCCCGATGCAGTTCATCCCCTCCACCTGGCAGGTGGTCAAGGTCGACGCCGACGGCGACGGCCAGCGCAACCCGCAGGACATCGACGACGCCTCGCTCGCGACCGCCGTCTACCTCTGCTCGGGCAGCGACAACCTGGGCACCCGCAAGGGCCAGGAGGCCGCGGTCTACCGCTACAACCACAGCCAGGACTACGTGAACCTGGTGCTGCGGATCATGGAGGCCTACAGCCAGGGCGACTACACCGCGGTCCCCTCGGGCACCCAGGGCGGCACCACGTTCTCCTCGAGCTACTCCTCGGCGATCAACCACTCCTACAAGGTGGCCAAGGAGCGCAAGGCCAAGCAGCGCGCGCTGGCCAAGAAGCGGGCGCAGGCCAAGAAGCGCGCCGCCCAGAACGGCTCCAGCGGCAACAACACCGGCTCGACCGGCAGCTCCGGCGTCACCAGCAAGGTGCCGGGCACCAACAGCACCGGCTCCACGGGCGGCGACGTCGGCGGCACGGTCAAGAAGACCGTGAAGGGCACCACCGACACCGTGAAGAAGACCGTGAAGGGCACCACCGACACCGTGAAGAAGACCGTGAAGGACACCACTGACACGGTCAAGAACCCCCCGGATCCGAAGACCGTGTTGAGCTACGCCGACGCCAAGGCGAAGTGCCTTGCGAGCGGCATCAGCAAGCTTCAGGTCGCCAAGCTCGCTGCGTGCATCGCCAATCTTCGCGGCTGACGCAACCGAGAGCAACACTGGACCCCCGGCCGCCGGCCGGGGGTCCAGTCGTTTCTTGGTCGGGTTGGGCCGCGAGCGCGTAGGAGACCGCCCACCTCTCGCCGTCGTCGAGGTGTGCGGCCCCGGCCGGCACCTCGCGGCAAGGCTAGGCCGGCCGTGGCCCTCGCGGCTTCTCGATCCCTGACCGGATCGTGGCCCAGGACGAGGGGCCTCAGCACCGGGCCTCACCGCCGAGAGAGCGTCCGGCAGCCGCGGTCACTCCGGCTGCCACAGCTGGACCCGGCTGCCCTCGGGATCGGTGACCCAGCCGAAGCGGCCGACGCCCTCCATGTCCTGGGTCTCCTGCGTCACGTCCGCTCCGGCGGCCCGCAGCTGGGCGAGCATCGCCTCCAGGTCGCGGACCCGGAAGTTGAGCATCGTCTGCTGGGCGCGGGACCCGAGGTAGTCGGTCTCGGCCTCGAACGTCGCGAACACCGTCGGCCCGGTCCCCTGGTGCCACAGGCCGTGCTCATCGACGGCTCAGTCGGGGTGGGGCTCAGTCGGGTGGTGCGCGGTCCGGCCGGGGTCGGTCTCGTCTGGGTCGGTCTCGTCTGGGTCGGTCTCGTCTGGGTCGGTCTCGTCTGGGTCGGTCTCGTCTGGGTCGGTCTGGTCGTGGGCCGCTGGTGCGCCGGGTGTGGTGGGGTGGGTCGAAGCGGAACTCACCCGGGTGGGGGCAGTGGATGCTCCAGGGTCCGGAGTGGACCAACCTGTGGTGGTGGCCGCAGAGCAGGACCAGGTTGTCCAGGCTCGTCGGGCCGCCGTCGAGCCAGTGCCGGACGTGGTGGGCGTGGCACATGATCGGCGGGCGGGTGCAGCCGGGGAACCGGCAGTGCCGGTCGCGGACCACCAGCGCGCGCCAGATCGCGACCGTCGCGAGCCGCCTGGCCCGTCCCACGTCGAGGACCTCCGAAGGCCCGTCCAGGACGACCGGGATCACCTCGGCGTCGCACGCCATCCGGCGCACGGTCTCCGGGGAGAGGTCCTCGCCGGTGTCGGTGGCACCGAACCCGGTGTCGCGGCGCAGGTCCGCGAGATCCATCACCAGGTTGATCCGCGGGCTCGCCCCGTGACTCTGCGGTGGCAGGTCGGCGGTCTGCAGCCGCCGGCAGGCCTCCACCAGGGCGTCCAGGGTGCGCACGCCGTGGTCGCGTGGGTCGCGGCCGTCGTGCCCACACCCCGCGATGTCACACGTGGCCGGGTCGCAGCCGGGATCGCCGGGTGGGGTCGTGGTGGGTCGCGGCCGGCTGAACGGCAGCAGCGTGGCGCGGATCAGCGCGGCGTCCTCGGCGCTGCAACGGCCGCGGATGTGTGCGCCGCCGACCTGGTCGTCGGTGATGGACAGGTGCCGGTCGTGGTGGGCGGCGCGTTCCTCACGCGCCAGGGCCCGCTCGGCACGCCGCTCCTCCCCGTCGGGGTCGACCACCTCGACCAGCCGGCGTCCGGCCTTGCGCAGGTCGGTGGCATCGAGCCGCTTGGCCTCCGCGAGCAGCACCTGCACACCCCGGCCCCGCAGCTCCTCACCCTGGGGCAGCCGTTCCACGGCCCGCTCGATGACCTGCGCCTTGACCGTGGAGAGCCACCCGTCGGCCAGTGCCTCACCCACCGGCCCCAGCACGGGCCGGTCCAGGGCCTCGGCCAGCCGCACCGTCGCCGGGCCGCTGCCCTTGTGCCCCCCGGCGACCGTGGTCAGGAAGTCGCCGGTCGAGGCCCACCCCAGGGCGTGGACCGCGCGGGTCGCCGCCAGCTCACCGACCACCTCGAGCTCGACCGCGTCCAGCTGCGACTTCAGCTCCTCGATCGCCGCCACGGTCTCCATCTGCTCCCCGGCGCCCCGCGCCGCCCACAACACCTCATCCAGCCCACGAACCAGCCCGGCCGCCTGCGCCAGCACCTCCGGCGCACCCCCCACCGACGGGCTGTCCGGCGGCGGTGTCGTGTTGGTCATGACACCCACCCAACCACCGAGCACCGACAGGTCCTGGAGCCAGAAAGCCCTGTGTGCACAGCGAATTCACGAGAGCTCGCACGTCGCGTCGACGAGCTCTCCGACTGCTCGTCATCCGCCACACCTACAGCGCGGACGGCCTTCGGGACGCACAACAGGCAACCGTGGAGCGGGTAGGTCGCTACGTTCCGGCAACAGCGCCTCGGCAAGCTCAAGCTTCCCGCGTCGCCGCCACGACTGTGGCTGAACTTCGTCGCGGACGGGGGGCAGGAGGGCTTGCTTCCTCGCCACCTACGAGAACCACGGCGAGTCAGCAGCGGAGCGTGACGAGACGTGGCGCAGCACCGGCAAGCTCTACGTCGGCAAGGCGGCCGGGGGTGAGCGCATCCTCGGTCGGTGGACCACCTACGCACGCACTTCAAGCGAGCGCTGCTGAGCAGGCAGTCCGGGCTCAACCGCAACCAGCTGGCTGCGCCGCGGAGCACCCGCGTGCCGTTGGCACTTCTGCTACCCCCGCCCTGGAAGGAGGCCGCGCGGAAGAGGACGCCGGCCGGTCGGACGATGAGTGGGTTTCGGTGTGCGCCATCAGCGTGCGCCGTCGCCGAGTATCTCGTTGGTGAGAACCTCGACGAGCCACTGCTGCCACTCCGCTTCGCTCCAGCCGAGCGACTCGGCGAGCTCGTAGCAGCTGCTGTTCACGAGCAGGAAGAAGGTCTCCGCCGCTCGGTCGAGGGTGGTGCCGGATCTCAGCTCGTCGTTGCCGACCGCGATCTCCACCAGCGCCCGCTGCGTCTGGCGTCGTCGCTCGTGGTCCTCACCGATGAGTTCGCGCGCCCGCGTGTCGGTCGCCGCCGCATCGCGCACCACCTCCTTGAGCGGAGCCGTCCTGGCCGCAATCCGGGCGGCCCCGCGCACCACAGCGGCGAGACGGCGTCCCGGGCTGCGGTGCCGCAGAGCCTCGGCGACCCAGGCACGCTCGAGCAGCGGGACCGAGTCGGCGTCGCCGGCGATGGTGGTGTCGAGGACCCGTGCCAGCACTGCCTGCTTGGTGCCGAACGCCTGGTAGACGGTCGCCGGCGCGACGCCGGCCTGGGAGGCGATCGCCTCCACAGTGGTGGCCAGGTAGCCGCGGTCGAGGAACAGCCGCAGCGCCGCGTCGGCGATCCGTGCCCTGGTGCGGCGGGCGCGTTGCTCACGACGACGACCGGCCTCGGTCTTGCCCTTGACGACCTCACTCATCGTTGGCATAGTATCACTTTATAAAGTGTTACTCGCCTAGGACTGGGCGAGCTTCCCAGAAGAAGGTGTCCGATGCCGGACGACCCCACGCGCACCGACCCCGACAAGTACCAGGTGCTGTTCGAGAACGAGCACGTCCGCGTCCTGGAGTACCTCGACCAGCCCGGCGGTCGCACGACGCTGCACGCCCACCCGGACAGCGTGATGTACACGCTGAGCGGCTTCCGCAGGCGTCTCTACGGGGCCGACGGCGAGACCCGCGATGTCGAGATCGAGGCCGGCACCACCGGCTGGCTGCCCGCCCAACGTCATGCCGGTCACAACATCGGAGACAGCGCCACGCACGTCATCTTCGTCGAGCTCAAGGGTCGGACCTCAGCGACGACGACCGGGCTCGGCCCCTCGGCAGCAGACATCGACTGAGACCGACTCGACCTCGTCCGCACCACCGTCCATTCCACGAGGTCGTGGCGGGTGCGGCTCGTTCCCGCCTGGCTCGCCTTCGCCAGCGACTTCGGCGACCTCCGGCGTCATCCTGGGCAATCGTCACCATGCCGATGCTTGGTCACGATCCGCCGAGGGTTCCCAGCTCGTGCTCGGACGCTGGTGGGAGGACCGCATCCGACGATGCGGCCCTCCCACCAGCTGCGCCGCGCTCAGCGGGCGAGGCCGATTCCCTCGATTCGGACCCTCTTGTGCTTGCTCACGACGACGACCCGAACCCAGCCGCTCCTGGGCGAGGAGAAGGTCTTGACCGGGATGAGCTTCTTGGACGCGTAGTGCCTGCTGGCCAGCGAGATGGGCCTGGCCGTCATCCTCTTGCCCCTGAAGTAGACGCGCACCTTGCCGCTCACGCGGGACTTGGTGGCGACCAGCGCGATCCGCCTGATGCTCGACGCGTGGACGCGCACCACCTGACCACGCTTGGAGGTGACGAGGAACCGCCTGAACAGTGCGTTGGGGCTGCTTCCCGACCTCCATCCGCGGGTGTGCGAGAGCCGGTCGGCGCCGAAGGGCAGGTAGACCGTGCGCACCACCGGCGACGGGTCCGCCCCGCTGCTCGAGACCGCGGTGAACACGATCCGGTTCGAGCCCTGCCGCAGTCCTCTCACGAGGATCCGGCCGGAGGTGCTGCTCGGCAGCGCCCTGCCGTTGAGCAGTGTGCGGTACGTCGCCGAGGAGGCGTTGCTGGCAACCGTGAACCACGCCGCGGTGCCCAGCACCCATGCGCCGTACCTCGGACCGCTCACGACCCGGGTGTCGGTCCCGATCACGAACTTCTTGACGTAGGTCGCCACGTTGTTCGCGGGGTCGGTGGCCTTCACTGCGACGACGTAGTCGCCCGCCGAGAGATCCGTGTAGGTCTTCGGTGAGGTGGATGCCGTCTCCCAGGCGCCCTTCACTCCGTTGGTCGTCAGCTGGGTGGCGAAGGTCGCCGGCTCATTCGCCACGAAGGCGAGCGTCGCTGCGTCCTTGGTCACGGCGAGGGTCGTGAAGGTCACCACCGGGGCGGTGGTGTCCTCGCCGGCACCGGGTGGTTGCTGCCCGTGCGTCTCCGGCGCCGCGAAGCTGACGTACTGCGGCTCCGCGAGATCGACCCCGGACTGGAGGCCAGCGTCGATCCCGTACTGGCCCACCGTCGCGCCCTCGGCCAGCATCAGGTGCCACGTGACGTCGGTGTAGCCCGCCTTGAGCGCGATCGGCCACGTGCCGGTGAGCTTGTCCTGCGCCGACAGGGTCAAGGGCATCGCCACCATGTCGCTGCCGTTGCTCCCGTAGACCTTGGCGTCCCCGGCCTTGACCTCCTCCAGCAGGTCGGTACCCGGGTCATCACCCGGGCCGGTCAGGGAGAAGGTCAGCACCGCGTTCTGGTCAGACGGGGCGTAGACCCGAACCGGCACGTCCACGTAGGTGCCCTGGACGCCCAAGGACGGGATCTCGTTCTTCCACAGCACGGTTGTGCTGCTGGCGTTGACGTTGACCGTCGAGGTGTCCTCGGCAAGCGTCGAGGCCGGGGCCGCGACGTCCACGAGCTGGAGCTTCAGGTCATACGGTCCTTGCGGCGCCGCACCATTGGCGGTGACAGTGAACCCGGTGTCCACGTTGTACCCCGGTGGGACGTCGAAGCCCTCGGCCGGGCCCCACCAGCCGACCAGGTTGCCGGCACCATCGGGCGTGAGCGAGACGCTTCCGGACGGCGCGGTGACGGTGACGTCGTCGGCCGTGAGCGCCTGCGGTGCGTCGATCGTGATGCGCAGACGGCCCTTCTCGACGAGAGTCCCGCCCCACGGGTTGAGCAGCGAAGCGGTCACCGGGAACGGCAGGGTCTGGAAGGCCTGCTCGGGTGCCACCAGGTGAACGGCGGGATCGGTGGTGTTCTTGACCTGCTGCGCAGTGGTGTCCACCAGGACCGGGTCCATGTAGAAGCCCGGCGTGGTCTGGTCGTGCTCGTGGAGGTAGTTGATCACCGCACGGGCGTCGTCAGCCATCTGCGCGAAAGCCGTCACACCGGTCAACGTGCGACCGTCCACCTCCGACTTGGTCAGGCCATCCGTGGCCCCGAGGTTGGTCCATGGCACCGTGTCGACGATCGGGTTGACGTTCCACTTCAGCTTGGCGACGTCTAGCCAGGTGACGCTACCGACGAACGTCTTCGACCGGTTGTAGGTGAACGCCCCGTAGTCGACGAAGTTCTCGCCACCAGGCAGAACATCCACCGCCATCGGGGTCGCCGGGTTCGGGTCCACGGGGGTGACGAAGGAGAGGCCGGGCCAGCTCGGCAGGTTCTCGAGGCTGGTGAAGCCCACGATGCGGTTGTAGTACTCGACCGTGTCAACGGTGATCGGCACGGTCTTGCTCGCGGCGGCGCCGATGGCCACCGCGGCCACCTGCCACTTGTCGTAGGGGATCTTGGCCAGGTCGAGCCCGGCGATCCCACCGGTCAGCATCAACGAGTCGTACATCCCGGCATACTCCGGGGCTGCGTCCAGCGCTTGCCCGTCGACGCTGAGACGACCCGCGGGGTCGAGGCCGATGGTGTGCGCCAGGGTCAGCTTGGTCTTGACGTCCGCCTTCTTCTTCTCCAGCACGCTCTCGCTCGTCCGGGTCAGGTTGAGCCGTTCCAGCTCGCTCTCGACGGCGAACATCGCGTACTGCGGCTGGGGGTCGCAGGCCTCGATCTCCTCGACGGGGAGGGGAACGACCGGGGTCTTGATCCACTCACCCTGGAGGGGCAGCACCCAGACCTGGCGGCCGTCCAGCGGGTTGGTGATGGCACTCACGCCCGGTACGGCGCTGTAGGACACCGGCTGGACGCAGTACTCGACCGTGGCCGGATCGGCAGGGTCCTCGCCAGGTACGGCGTACTCCTTCAGGATCGGTGTGCCGTTCGCGGCCCGGAGCGCGACCACGAGATCGGAGTACAGCGACCCGGTGTTCTCGCTCGGTTGGCCTCCTCCTCCGTCGCCACCACCGCCACCAGCGCCACCGGGTCCCGCGGCGATGGCAGCCGGGGACGCCAAGGTGAGGGAGATCAGCAGCGCTGCCGCCAGCCATGCCCTGGCGCGCCTATGAGACTTCATGACTCCTCCTCTTCGCACACCGGACGGTCCGGCGCGCAACAGGTGGAACGCCGTGGAGGAGTGAACACAGCGTCGGACGAAAGTGGACCGCCTGGGCGGCCAGCTCCCCGTGTCTTCGTCGTGATGGCGCTCTTCCGGCACCCACAGGTGCAAGGCTGTCGCGGCGGAGCTCTCGTGTGCAGAGGAGAAGGGCCCCCGTTCCTGGCCATTTGTCCCTGCTCGGGGGGGGCATGAGTCCGCGGCGGTCGAGACCTCTCCCAGCCAGGTGACGCCCGGGCGTGCCGCGGTTCGCGCCTGGGCGGTCGGTCGTGGGGTGCTGGTGTGCCGAGCCGACCGGGCTCGGCCCCTCGGCAGCAGACATCGACCGAGACCGACTCGACCTCGTCCGCACGGCCTCGAGTGTGGCTGCGTCCTCGGCCACGGCGTGGGTCGTGAAGGTCGACCTAGGTGGGCTCGCGCAGCTTGCCGCTCCTCGCCATGTCCGGGTCGGTGCACGAGGCCAGGTCGAAGCAGCAGGGTCGTCGCTTCCCGCCGTCCATCTTCGAGATGCTCACCTCGACCCGGCGCTGCCGCGTCTGGGGGTTGCGCGTCGCCCCGACCCAGCGGACCCACTCCCACCGAGCCATCGGCGTGATGTCCTCCCACACCTCTCGGATCTGCGCGGGCGCCTCGGCCAAGGCGACCGCGAGGTCGTCGGGGACGTCCGGCTCCGGCCACTCGGGGGCGACCTCGAGGGTCAGCTCGGCGGCGTCACCCGGGCCGACTCCGGCGACCCGCTGGAGGTCCTCGTCGACGCGGATCCAGTGACCACGGCGACCGTCGGGCTCCACGACGGTCTCGAAGGCGTGCCCATCGATCTCTGCGTGCACGGCTACCTGGCCACGCGACGGGAGCCGCTCGCTGGCCCCCTCCGGCAGCCGCACGAGGGTGGTGTCGTCGATGGTGCGCAGCACCGCCTGGAAGCTGATCGGCTGTGCAGAGGATCTGGGGGCGGCTGCCATCGCAGACCTCCATCGGTTCTCGGCTCTCGGTGCTGTGCATCGACATCATCCCAGAGCCGTCACCGCCCAGGTCGAGCCCCTGGCGGCCCCGAGGTGTGCGCCCTTGCTGGCAAGGGCTTCACGGGGAACGACCCGGGACGTTGACAGCGCGGCCGCAAGAACGATCAGTTGGCCTGCGCTCGCGCCGTGCTCACGCTCCGACGTCATCCGACGGGCCCGAACTGATCGTCGTTCGGGACGGCGGGGCCGCCATCGGGGCTCAGGAGCCGGCGAGCATCCGGGCGGCGTCGAGGGCCCAGTAGGTCAAGATGACGTCGGCACCTGCGCGGCGGATCGAGGTGAGCACCTCGAGCACCGCGGCGTCGCGGTCGATCCACCCGTGGGCGGCGGCGGCCTCGACCATGGCGTACTCCCCCGAGATGTTGTACGCCGCAACCGGGACCTCGACCGCGGCCCGGACGGCCTGCACCACGTCGAGGTAGGCCAGCGCCGGCTTCACCATCACGATGTCGGCGCCCTCGTCCACGTCGAGACGTGCCTCCCGGACGCCCTCCACCGCGTTGGCGGGGTCCTGCTGGTAGGTCTTCCGGTCACCGGTCAGCGAGGAGTTCACGGCCTCGCGGAAGGGGCCGAAGAACGCCGAGGAGTACTTCGCGGAGTAGGCCAGGATGCCCACCCGGGAGTGCTCGCCGCTGTCGAGCGCTCGCCGGACCGCGCCGACCTGGCCGTCCATCATCCCGCTCGGCCCGACGAGGTCCACGCCCGCGGCGGCCTGCGCCAGCGCCATCTGGGCGTAGATCTCGAGGGTGCGGTCGTTGTCGACCCAGCCGTCGGGGTCCAGGACCCCGCAGTGACCGTGGTCGGTGAACTCGTCGAGGCACAGGTCGGACATCACCGTGAGCTGGTCGCCCACCTCGGCGACGACGTCGGTGATGGCCAGGTTGAGGATCCCGTGCGGGTCGACGGCGCCCGAGCCGGTGGCGTCCTTGTGGGTCGGCAGCCCGAAGAGCATCACCCCGCCGAGACCCGCCTCCACCGCCTCGCCGGCGGCCCTGCGCAGCGAGTCGCGGGTGTGCTGCACCACCCCGGGCATGCTGGAGATCTCCCGCGGCTCGCTCGCGTCCTCGGCGACGAACATCGGCAGCACCAGCTGGCTGGGGCGCACGGACGTCTCGGCGACGAGACGCCGCAGGGCGGGCGTACGCCGGAGTCGGCGCGGCCGGACCTCGGGGAAGCCCGCCATCAGGCCACGCCTCCCACTACTTCGAGCTCGCCCGGCGCCGGGTGGCCGGACGCCGCTCGGAGGGGCGGGTGACCGGCTGGCCGGACTCGAGCAGCGAGGACCGGCGCGCGGCGCCGAAGTCGGCCAGCGCCTCCGCCACGGCCTCGACCGACGGGTTCGCCGCCATCACGTCGACGCGCAGTCCGTGCTCCTCGGCCGTCTTCGCGGTCGCCGGGCCGATCACCGCGATCACCGTGGAGGTGTGCGGCTTGCCGGCGATGCCGACCAGGTTGCGCACCGTCGAGGAGGAGGTGAACACGACGGCGTCGAACCTGCCGGTCTTGATCGCCTCCCGGGTCGGCGCCGGCGGCGGGGCCGCCCGCACGGTGCGGTAGGCGGTGACGTCGTCGACCTCCCAGCCCAGCTCGACCAGGCCGGCCGTGAGGGTCTCGGTGGCGATGTCGGCGCGCGGGAGGAACACCCGGTTGATCGGGTCCAGCACGTCGTCGTAGGGCGGCCAGTCCTCCAGCAGCCCGCTGGCGGACTGCTCCCCGGAGGGGACCAGGTCGGAGTTCAGTCCCCAGTCGGCGAGCGCGGCAGCGGTCTTGTCGCCGACCGCGGCGATCTTCAGCCCGGAGAACGCGCGCGCGTCCAGGCCGTACTCCTCGAACTTCTCGCGCACCGCGCGCACCGCGTTGACCGAGGTGAACGCGATCCACTCGTAGCGGCCCTCGACGAGGCCACGCACCGCCTTGTCCATCTGCTGGGGGTTGCGCGGCGGCTCCACCGAGATCGTGGGCACCTCCTCGGGCACCGCACCGAAGCCACGCAGCCGCGAGGACAGCGCGCCGGCCTGCTCCTTGGTGCGCGGCACCAGCACCCGCCAGGCGAACAGCGGCTTGGTCTCGAACCACGAGAGCGTCTCGCGCAGGTCGACCACCGGGCCGACGACGATGATCGCCGGCGGCGTCATCCCGGCCGCGCTCGCGTCCTTGGCGATGCCGCCGAGGGTGGAGACGACCGTCTCCTGCGAGGTCAGCGTCCCGGTGCGGGTCATCGAGACCGGGGTCTGCGACGGGCGGCCGGCCTCGACGAGCTCGGCGGCGATCTCGCCGATCGAGCCCACCGCCGAGAGCAGCACCAGCGTGGGGTGGGCGGCGTAGGCGGACCAGTCGACCTTGGCGTCGTTGCAGGTCACCACGGCCACCTCGCGGTGGTTCTTGGTGGTCAGCGGGATGCCGGCGTACGCCGGGACCGCGGTGACCGAGGAGACGCCGGGCACGATCTCGAAGCCGATGCCGGCCTTGGTGCACGCCTGGGCCTCCTCGGGCCCGGAGGCGTAGACGAACGGGTCGCCGGACATCAGCCGGACCACCCGCTTGCCGGTCCGCGCCTGCTTGACGACCACCTTCGCGCGTGAGGCGTGGGTCAGCGGCTGGCCGTCCTCGCCGAACCCACCGTCGACGAACAGGGGGCCCACCCGCTCGGCCGGGTCGGTCTCCACGGGCTCGCCGGCGTCGTCGAGGACCGGGCCGGGCAGGCCGAGGACCGTGCGCACGAGACCCTCGTGGTCGGGCACCTCGGTGACCACGATGTCGGCCTCGCGCAGCAGCTCCACGGCCCGGACCGTGAGCAGCCCGGGGTCGCCGGGACCACTGCCCACGAACGAGACCCACTTCACAGGGCGGGCCCCGGTCCGGTCGGGGGCGGTGGTGCTGGACGTCTTCTGCTTGGTCACAATCGCCTTCTCGCTACTTCGATGTGTCGTTGATCAGTTCAGCCGCGCCTTCGGCGAGCATCTCCGCGGCCAGCTTCTGGCCCAGCCCGACGGGATCGTCGAGCGGACCGGACGCGGACCGGCGCACGGAGAGCGCGCCGTCGGGCGAGAGCGCGATCGCCCGGACCCACAGTTCGTCACCGAGGTCCCCTTCCGCAACTTCGGCCAGCGCCCCCACCGGCGCCGAGCACCCCGCCTCGAGCTCGGCGAGCAGTGCCCGCTCCACCTCGACGCAGGCCCTGCTGTGCGGGTCCTCGAGGGCCGCGCGGACGACGCCGGCCAGCTCCTCACCGGCCCGGCACTCCACCGCGAGGGCGCCCTGTCCGGGCGCGGGCAGCACCTGGAGCGGGTCGAGGACCTCGGTGGCCTCCCCGACCCGGCCCAGGCGGGCCAGCCCGGCGCGGGCGAGCACGACCGCGTCGAGCTCCCCCGAGGCGACCTTGCCGATCCGGGTGTCCACGTTGCCGCGGACCCCGACCAGCTCGATCCCGAGCCCGAGCGCGGCCAGCTGCGCCACCCGCCGCGGGGCGCCGGTCCCCACCCGGGAGCCGGGCGGGAGCTCCCCGAGGGTCAGCGCGTCCCGCGCCACGACGACGTCGCGAGGGTCCTCCCGCGGCGGCACCGCGGCCAGGGTGATGCCCTCGGGCGGGGCCGTGGGGAGGTCCTTCAGGGAGTGCACCGCCACGTCGACCTCGCGGCGCAGCAGCGCCTCGCGCAGCGCGCTGACGAACACCCCCGTGCCGCCGAGCTGCGCCAGCGGCTGGGTGGACACGTCCCCCTCGGTGCGGATGGAGACCAGCTCGGTGTCCAGGCCGGTCCCGGCCGCGAGCCGGTCGGCGACCAGCTGGCTCTGGGTGCGGGCGAGGGTGGAGGCACGGGTGCCGATGCGGATGCTCATGTGCCGGTCTCCACTCTGGTGACCGCCTCGACGGCCTCCGGGTCGAGGGCGAACAGCTCGGCCAGGGCGGCGGCGTAGGAGACCGCCCCGGTGTCGTTGGCGAGCTCCTTGACCCGCACCGTCGGGTGGTGGAGCAGCTTCTCGGCCACCCGACGCAGGGTCTTCTCGACCTCGGCGCGGGCGTCGTCGTCGAGGTCGGGGAGCCGCCCGAGCAGCCGCGACAGCTCGGCCTCGACCACGCCGGTCGCCATGGTGCGCAGCGCCACCACGGTGGGGGTCACGCTCTGGCTGCGGCGGGCGTTGAGGAACGCCGCGAGCTCCTGGGCGACGATCGAGCGCACGCCCTCGAGGTCCGGGCCGCCGGTCTCCCCCGCGAGCTCGGCGGCGAGGGTGTCGATCGCGACCAGGCGCACACCCGGGAGCTGCGCCACCGCGGGGTCGACGTCACGCGGCATCGCCAGGTCGACGACGGCCAACGGGCGCTCGTCGCGACGGCGCGAGGCGACCGCGTGGACGTCGATCAGGATCCCGGTCGCGCCGGTGCAGGAGACGAGCACGTCGACCGGCCCGCCGGCCGAGCCCAGCTCGGCGAGCGGGATCGCCGTGGCGCCGTACTGCGCGGCGAGGCGGTCGGCCCGCTCCGGGGTCCGGTTGGCGACCAGGATGGAGGCAGCCCCGGCCCGGGCCGTGGTGGCCGCGGTGAGGGCGGCCATGGAGCCGGCGCCCACGATCACGACGTGCTTGTCGGCCAGGCTGCCGACGTGGCCCGCGGCGCGCTCCAGCGCCGCGGCCACCAGGCTGGGGCCCACCCGGTCGATGTCGGTCTCGGCGTGCGAGCGCTTGCCGACCCGCAGCGCCTGCTGGAACAACACGTTCAGGGCCGGGCCGACGGTGCCGTGCTCCTGGCCCAGCCGCAGGGCCTCGCGGGCCTGCCCCAGGATCTGGCTCTCGCCGGGCACCATCGAGTCCAGGCCGGCGGCGACGTGGAACAGGTGCGAGACCGCGCCGTCCTCGTAGTGCACGTAGAGGTGCGCCAGCACCTCCTCCGGCGACTGGCCCGACCGCTCCCCCAGCAGCCGGGAGATCGACTCGACGCTGCCGTGGAAGCGCTCCACGTCGGCGTAGACCTCGGTGCGGTTGCAGGTGGAGAGGACCGTCGCCTCGGTGATGTGCTCGAGCTCGCAGACCTCGCTGGTCAGCTTGACCACGCCGTCGGCGTCGAGCGCGACCCGCTCCAGCAGCGCCACCGGGGCGCTCTTGTGGGAGACCCCCACGACCAGGACGCTCATATCGCCTCCTCCACGTGTGCCGCCAGCGTCGCGCCGCCGTTCTTGCGCTGCTCGTGGTAGGCGAGGATCTGCAGCTCGCTGGACAGGTCGACCCGGCGCACGTCGACGCCCTCGGGCACCGAGAGGATGGTCGGGGCGAAGTTGAGGATGCTGCGGATGCCCACCTCCACCATCCGGTCGCACACCGCCTGCGCGGCGACGGCCGGGGTGGCGATCACGCCGATGCCGACCCCGTGCTCGGCCACGACCAGCGCGAGGTCCTCGAAGGAACGGATCTCCAGCCCCGCGACCACCTCGCCCTGCCGGCTCCCGTCGGCGTCGAGCAGGGCCACGGTGCGGAACCCGCGCGAGGAGAAGCCGGAGTAGTTGGCCAGCGCGTGGCCCAGGTTGCCGATCCCGACCACGACCACGGGCCAGTCCTGGGTCAGGCCGATCTCGCGGGAGATCTGGTAGCGCAGGTAGGCGACGTCGTAGCCCACCCCCCGGGTGCCGTAGGAGCCGAGGTGGGAGAGGTCCTTGCGCAGCTTGGCGCTGTTCACGCCCGCCGCGGTGGCCAGCTCCAGGCTCGAGCAGGTGGTGGTGCCTGCGTCGCTCATCGAGTTCAGCGCCCGCAGGTAGACCGGAAGACGAGCGACCGTCGCCTCGGGGATGCGGGAACTGCTCACGGGTCTGACACTCTCCACAGGTGGGGAACCTTGGTCACTGTAAGAGTTTGTGAACTCGCGAACAAACCGAGACCGCCGCAGCGCTAGCACATGTGAGATGCGCCACGGGCCCGGGGGTCCCCGCTGCGGCCGGGCCGGCCGGCCGACCGGCCCCGGCACGGCCCGCGGGCGGGCCCGGGCCCGCCCGGCCCGTCAGGGACCTTCCGGGGCGAGCGCGCGGCGCAGGCGCGTCTCGTCGACGCGCCAGAAGTCGTGCCGGCGACCGTCGACGAAGGTGACCGGGATCTGCTCCCCGTAGGCGTCCATCAGCTCCGGCGAGGCGCTGATGTCGACCTCGTCGTAGGTCGTGCCGAGGTCCTCGCACACCCGGGCGATCACCTGCCGGGCGTCCTCGCACAGGTGGCAGCCGGGCTTGGCGTAGAGGCGCACGCGCGCGTCCATCCCCGTCCTCACTCCAGCAGGCCGAGGGCGCGCCGGCGCTCGGTGGCGCGCAGCCGGCCCTTCTGCACCTTGCCGGTGACCGTGTAGGGCAGCTCCTCCACGACGTGGAGCGCCGAGGGCTGCTTGAAGCGGGCCAGCCGCTCCTCGCAGTGGCGGCGCACCACCTCGACCAGGGCGTCGCTGCGCCCGGCCGGGGTGGGCTTGACGTAGGCCACGACCGCCTCGCCGGTCTCGTCGTCGTCCACGCCGATGACCGCCGCCTCGTCCACCTCCGGCAGCTCGGCGATCACGTCCTCGACCTCGCTGGGATAGACGTTGAAGCCGGAGACGATCACCAGCTCCTTGAGCCGGTCGACGAGGTAGAGGTCGCCGGTGGGGTCGAGGTAGCCGACATCGCCGGTGGCCCACCAGCCCTCCGCGTCGGGGGCGTCGGCGCCGTCGGGCCAGTAGCCGGAGAACAGGTTGTCGCCGCGGACGTGGATCTCGCCCTCGTCCTCCGGGCTGGGCTCCCGACCGGTGTCGTCGACGAGCCGGATCTCGATCCCCGGCAGCGCCGCCCCCACCGACCGCGAGGTCGGAGCCTTGCTGCACAGCGTCGAGGTGACCACCGGCGCCGCCTCGGTCAGGCCGTAGCCCTGGTGCACGGCGAGGTGGGTGCGCTCGGTGAACGCCTCGACGAGGGCAGGGTCCAGCGGCGCCGACCCGCTGAGCACGAGCCGCACCGGCCCGAGCCGGTCCTCCAGGCCCGGCACCTGCATCCAGTAGGCGAAGACCGCCGGGGCGACGGGCACCACCGAGATCGCCTCGTCCTCGATGATGTCGAGAGAGCCTTCGGCGTCGAATCCGTCGACGAGGACCAGCCGCGCGTGCTGACGCAGCACCTGGCCGAGCACGGCGTTGAGCCCGTAGACGTGGAACAGCGGCAGCACGCCGAGCACCACGTCGCGGCCGGTGATCATCGGCGGGTCCACGTGCGCGACCTGGTCGATGTTGGAGACCAGCGCCCGGTGGGACAGCATCGCGGCCCGGGGCCGGCCGGAGGTGCCGCTGGTGTAGAGCAGGACGGCCAGCGACTCGGGGTCCTCACGGGCCGGGACCGGACGTCCCCGGCTCGCCACCAGCTGGTCCCAGCCGCGTTCGCCGGGGGCGAGCGTGGTGCCGACGGTGACGACGCGGGGGAGCGGCACCGGCTCCATGCCGGCGCTCTCGAGGGCGTCGTTGAGCCCGCCGACCGCCTCGCGCACCGTCGCGACGGTGGCCGAGTCGGCGATCACCATCCGGGAGCCGGAGTCGGCCAGCACCCGGATCAGCTCCCCGGTGGTGCTGCGCGGATTGACCGGCACGACGACCATGCCGGCGCGCAGGGCCCCGAGGTATGCCGCGACGAACTCGATGCTGTTGCCCCCGGCCACCAGCACCCGGTAGCCGGCGACCATGCCGGCCTCGGAGAGCCCGTGCACCACCCGCTGGACCAGGTCGTCGAGACCGTGCCAGGTGACGCTGCGACCCGAGGTCGCCTCGGAGAGGGCCGTCTTGTCGGGCTCCCGCTCGGCCGCCCGGCTGAGCAGCTCGGCGACGTTCGACTCCATCCGGCGAGTCTCGCACACGGTGGTCGACCCCGACCGGCCCCGTCGGCGGCGCCCAGGACCCGCCCGCACACCTCTCCACGCGGGCCGTGCGACGCCCTAGGCTGGGCCCCGTGACCCCGCCCCCGCCCCCCGCACGACCGGGCCAACGATCGGGCCAACGACCGGGCCAACGACCGGGCCAACGACCGGGCCACCGGGCCGGCCGCCCGCCACACCGGCCCCCGAACCTGCAGCGCCGCTCCCAGCTCGCCGGGGAGGCGGCCGCCGCCATCGCCGAGGTGGAGAGCGCCCTCGACGTCGAGGCCGACCCCAGCGCCGCCGCGTTCTTCGACGTGGACAACACCGTCATGCAGGGCGCCACGATCTTCCACCTCGCCCGGGGTCTGCACCGCCGCGAGTTCTTCACCACCCGCGACATCCTGGGCGCCGCGTGGAAGCAGGCCTACTTCCGCCTGGTCGGGGTCGAGGACCCCGACCACATGGCCGACGCCCGCGCCTCGGCGCTGTCCTTCATCGCCGGGCACACCGTCTCGGAGCTGGAGTCGCTGGGCGAGGAGATCTTCGACGAGCGGATGGCGCACCGGATCTGGCCCGGCACCCGGGCGCTGGCCCAGCTGCACCTCGACCAGGGCCAGCGCGTCTGGCTGGTCACCGCCGCCCCGATCGAGATCGCCACGATCATCGCCCGTCGCCTCGGGCTCACCGGCGCTCTCGGCACGGTCTCCGAGCACGTGGACGGCGTCTACACCGGCTCGCTCGTCGGCGAGATGCTGCACGGCTCGGCCAAGGCGGTCGCGGTCAAGGAGCTCGCCGACCGGTTCGGCCTGGACCTGGCCCGCTGCTCGGCGTACTCCGACTCCTACAACGACCTGCCGATGCTCAGCGCGGTCGGGGACCCGTGCGCGATCAACCCCGACCACCGGCTGCGCGAGCACGCCCGCGCGAACGGCTGGCGCGTCCGTGACTACCGCACCGGCCGCAAGGCGGCTCGCGTCGGCATGTTCGGCGCCGCCGTGGCCGGTGCGCTGGCCGGCACCGTGGCCGCCGGGGCCGCGATCCGGCGCCGGGTCGGCTGACCTCGTCCCGGCCCCGGCGAGCGGACGGGCAGCGGCTCGAGGGGGCCGCCGTCGCGTCGGGTGGTGTAGAACACGTTCTGGTTCCCAAGTCCCGAACCGCCGCGTAACATCGACGGAGGTCAGGAGGGCCGCCGGGGCGACGAGTCGGCTGGGACACATGGGTGGAGACAAGCTGCAGCAGGGTCTGGACGCGCTGCGTCGTGCCCTGGCAGAGGTCCTCCGGCCCGACCCGGACCTCGCCGGCACCCTGCCGGCCACGGGCCCGCGCCGCGCCGACCGCGCCACCGAGCCGCCCTGGCTGCTGACCGAGACCAGTCAGCGACCCGGGGCCACGGCTCCCCGCACCGGCCACGACGACGCCGACCTGGCCACCTCCTCCGCCGACGACGAGGAGGAGGGCACCCGCCTGATCGCCCTCGTGGAGCTGGCGCGCGGCGGCGACTCCGAGGCCTTCGGCCAGCTCTACGACCACTACCAGGGCAGCGTCTACCGCTTCTTGTACTACCGCGTCGGCTCGGTGCCCCTGGCCGAGGACCTCACCGCCGAGACCTTCTTCCGGGCCCTGCGCTCGATGAGCTCGTTCCGCTGGCAGGGCAAGGACTTCGGCGCCTGGCTGATGACGATCGCGCGCAACCTGACCACCGACCACTTCAAGGCCGGGCGCACCCGCCTCGAGCACTCCACCGAGGACCTGAGCACCCTGGACTCCGCGGCCGAGGGCCCCGAGAACGCCGTCCTGGCCTCGCTGACCAACGAGGTGCTGCTCGAGGCGCTCAGCGAGCTGCCCACCGAGCAGCGCGAGTGCCTGGTGATGCGCTTCCTCCAGGGGCTCTCGATCGCCGAGACCGCCGACGTGCTGGGCCGCAGCTCCGGTGCGATCAAGCAGCTCCAGCTGCGCGGCGTGCGCAACCTGGCCAAGATCCTGCCGGAGGGGACCCGCTGATGCCTGTCCGGTTTGTCATGATGCGAGACGGTGCCGACCACTGCGTGGACACCTGTGCCCATCCCATAACCTCCCTGCCGAACCCCTCGTTGGGTCTGGTGTCAGAGTGCACGCCCCTCAGCGCAACACCCGCTGAGCGACACGACACCACCTCCCACAGCTCAGGAAAGCGCCCATGACTCCCCTCTTCCCCGCCCAGCGTGCGGCCGAGGAGTTCGAGCGGGTCCTCGACGGATCCGCCGACGACCCGACGACCGCTCGCTACGCCGAGCTGCTCGACGCCGTCGAAGCGCTGCGCACCGCGCCCGAGGTGACGCCCCGGGCCGAGTTCGTCACCGATCTGCGCACCCGGTTGATGACCGCGGCCGAGACCGACCTGGTCGCCGCACCGCGCCCGGTCACCCCGCTGCCGCAGACCCGGGCCCGCCGGCGCCGCCGGCTCGGCACCGCAGCCGCCTCCCTGGTCATCGTCGGCGGCTCCGCCGGCATGGCCGCGGCCGCCTCCGGCGCACTGCCCGGCGATCCCCTCTACCCGATCAAGCGGGGCATCGAGCAGGTCGGCACCGTCGCCCACCTCGGCGACGCCAACCGCGGTGGTGCGTTGCTCGACCACGCCGCCACGCGTCTCGACGAGGTCGCCTCCCTGCAGGCCCGCGGCACCCCGGCCCCCGACCTGGTGGCCCGGACCCTGGACTCCTTCGACAGCGAGGCCGGCCAGGGTGCCGACAAGCTGTTCGTCTCCTACCAGGCCGACGGCGACACCCAGCACATCAACACCGTCCGCGACTTCACCGTCGCCCAGATGGCCGCCATCGCCGACCTCGCCGCCAACGCCGACCCCGCCACGCTCAACCTGCTGGTCGACGCCGCGGACACCGTGGCCGACATCGACCAGCAGGCCCGCGTCCTGTGCGGCGCCTGCGGCCCGACCGACGCGGTCGCGCCACCCACCGTGCTCAGTGCCGGGGCCGCCGCCTTGAGCATGGACAACCTGATCGCCCGGCCGGTCGCCCAGGCCCGGGCCGACATCGCCCAGTCCGAGAAGGCCGCCCGCGAGCAGGCGGACCGACTGGCCCGGCTCCAGCAGGCCGCGGAGGAGACCGCCGGCAAGATCCCCCAGGTCTCCGACCCCGGCAGCGGCTCGACCGGATCCACCGACCCCACGTCCCCGGACCAGCCGCTGCGCAGCGTGGTCACCTCGGACGGGACCCTGCTCCCCTCGATCACCACCGGGACCAGCGTCCAGAACCTCGTCTCCGACGTGACCGGCACGGTGCAGGACCTCACCCAGGGCGTCACCGGCACGAAGAAGGACTCCAGCGGCTCGAGCGACCCGGTCAAGGACCTCACCGACACCGTCGACGACGTGACCGGCGACCTGCTGCCCTGACCCCTCGTCCCCCGGCTCCCGCCCGGGTGCCCGGCTTCAGGCGAGACCGCCTCGGACGGGACCGCCTCAGGAGAAGACCGAGGACCGCCTCATCAACAGCGAGTAGAGGGTCTGCTGGATCGACTCACGCACCTGGTCGGTGACGTTGAAGACCAGCATCGGGTCGTCGGCGGCCCCCGCGTCGTAGTCGTCGGTGCGGATCGGCTCCCCGAACTCGATCAGCCACTTCGAGGGCAGCGGCAGCAGGCCGAGCGGACCCAGCCACGGGAACAGCGGCGTGATCGGGAGGTAGGGGACACCGAGCAGCCGGGCCAGCGAGGGGATGTTGCCCACCAGCGGATAGATCTCCTCTGCGCCCACCACCGAGGTGGGGATGATCGGGACGCCGGTGCGGATGGCGGCCGAGACGAAGCCGCCACGGCCGAACCGCTGGAGCTTGTAGCGCTCGCTGAACGGCTTGCCGATGCCCTTGAACCCCTCGGGCCACACCCCGACGAGCTCGCCACCGCGCAGCATCCGCTCGGCGTCCTCGTTGCAGGCGAGCGTGGCACCGCCCTTGCGGGCCAGGTCGCCGATCACCGGCAGCCGGAACACGAGGTCGGCGCCGAGCGGGCGCAGGAACCGACCGGTCTGGTCGTGCACGGACAACCCGGTCATCAGCCCGTCCACCGGAACGGTGCCCGAGTGGTTCGACACCACCAGGGCGCCCCCCTCGGTGGGGATGTTCTCCGCGCCGCGCACCTCGATGCGGAACCACTTCTGCGCGACCGGGCGCAGCGCGGCGAGCAGGAACCGCTCGGTGACCTCGGTGTCGAAGCCGTAGTCGTCCACGGAGTAGTCCCCGGTGAGTCGGCGGCGCAGGAAGGCCAGGAACTCCGCCAGCCGCGGCTCCCAGTTGGCCCCGAACAGCTCCTTGGAGGCCGAGGTCAGCCCGGCCAGCCACTCCAGCGGCGGGATGCCGGGGACCGGATGACGGTGGTCGGTGGTCACGGGCGGGCGCCCCGACCCGGCCGAGACCACGCTGCCCCCGGGCGGCTGCGGGGACTGCTCGGGCACCGGCACCTCGTCCGGTCCGGGTCCGGGTCCGGACCGCGCGGCGCCGGCTCGCGCAGCGGCGGAACCAGCGGCCTGGTCCGGGGCCCCGTCGGGGGCCTGGCCCGAGGGCTCCTCGGGGGCCTGGTCCGACGACCCGTCGGGACCCTTGCCCGCGCGGCGCGACGAGGACGGCTTGGCCAGGCTGCGGCTGTGGGAGGACGGCTTGGCGTCCCCGGTGCCGCGCCCCGGCTTGCCGCGGGTGCCGATCGGGATGATCTCGGCGTCACCCATGGCGACCACCTCCGGAGGTCAGGGCGCCCAGCAGCGCCGACTCGGTGGCCCGCACGCGATCCGGGCCCAGCAGGCCCGGCCCGGCGGAGGCCGCGAAGTCGTCGAAGGCCTGGGCCGTGGTGAAGCTCGGCTCGAAGCCGAACATGGTGCGCATCCTGGTGGTGTCCAGCCCCCGACCGAAGGTCAAGAACGCCACCTGCTCGGGGGAGAAGTCCGCCACCCGGGTCTGCCGGATCGCCGAGCCGAAGCTCGAGACCGCGAACCCGGGCAGCGGGAGGGAGGGCCGGCCGAGGCGGCGTACGGCCTGGGCGAGGGTGAGCACGCCGTCGCCGGCCACGTTGTAGGTGCCGCTCACCTCGCTGCGGGTGGCATGCTCGAGGGCGTCGAGAGCGTCCTGCTCGTGGAGGAACTGCAGCCGCGGGTTGAACCCCAGCACGGTGGGGATCACCGGGAGCCGGAAGTAGCCGGTCATCGCACTGGTGATCTGCGGACCGATGACGTTCGCGATCCGCAGCGTCGTCACCGCCACGTCGGGCCGGCGCCGGGCGAAGCCACGGGTGTAGGACTCCACCTCGGTGACGTCCTTGGCGAAGCCGCCGCCGGGCAGCCGCTTGGCGTTCATGCCCTCGGTGAACATCGCCGGGTCGCGGTTGGAGGCGCCGTAGAAGGCGGCGCTGGACTTCAGCACCATCTTGCGCACGTCGGGGGCCTGCTGGCAGGCGGCGAGGAGCTGCATCGTCCCGATGACGTTGAGCTCCTTCATCGAGGTGGCGCCGCCCGCCGCCGCGGCGGTCGCAGCCACGCTGGTGTGCACCACGGTGTCGACGCGCTCACGGACGATGACCTTCGCGATCACCGGGTTGCGGATGTCGGCCCGCATGAAGTCGGCCCGGCCGAGGTCCCCACGCGGTGGCACCACGTCGATGCCGATGACGCGCTCGACCCCCGGCGACCGGGACAGCTGCGCCGCGAAGCGACGCCCGAGATCGCCGGCCACGCCGGTGACGAGGACTACTTGGCCCATGAGGGTGGTCTCGGTGGGGTGCCTACTTGCCGAGACGGCGACGCTGCACGCGCGTCTTCTTCAGCAGCTTGCGGTGCTTCTTCTTCGCCATGCGCTTGCGTCGCTTCTTGATGACAGAACCCACGTGATGACCAATCCGTTCGTGTGGCGGGACGCTGCCGGTCGGCGGCTCCCGTCGGAAGGACACAGCCTATCCGGCCGCGGAGGCTGCACCCAATCGGCCCGGAGCGCTCTGCGCACGCGGGCGAGCCCTCCCCCGGGAGCGCGGGGGAGCGAGTGGCGAGCGAGTGGTCAGCCGGCGTCGAAGAAGCTGCTCTTGAGGTACTCGTTGACGTCGTCCTCGCTGACCCGGAACGAGCGCCCCACCCGCACCGCCGGAAGGTCGCCGTTGTGCACGAGCCGGTAGACGGTCATCTTGGACACGCGCATCACTGCCGCCACCTCGGCGACGGTCAGGAACTTCACGTCGGAGATGTCACCTGACATGTTCGTCGGCATGGCGCACCCGCACTTTCCTTCGCACGTCCCACGGCTTCCCGCCACAGACCCCACGTGCGCACTGAGGAGAAATATAGGGCCAGATGTGACCAATGTTCCAGGGATTCCCCAAAGTGAACACTGAGACTTCGGCGTGTCCTCTTGCGCCGCGGTCCGCGACCCGTCGTTTTTCGGAGTGATCTCAGGCTACAGGTGGGGGTCGAGACCGTTGTCCGGGAAGGTGGCCTCCCGGGTGGCCTGGACCGCGCGGTCCAGCCAGGTGTCGGGGTCATAGCCCTCCGACCAGTCCCGGTACGCCGCACTGCGACCGTCGGTCATCCGCGTCGGGGCGCGCACCCCGAGCAGCCCGGCGACCTCCTCGCGCCACGACCCGGGCGTCTCCAGGCTCGTGGACAGCGGCGTGCCCGAGAGCACCGAGAGCAGGTGGGTCCAGGCCCGCGGCACCACGTCGACCACGGAGTAGCCCCCGCCGCCGAAGGCGACCCAGCGGCCCTCGGCGACCTCGTGGGCGAGCTCGTGCAGCGCCTGGTAGCTGGCCCGCTGCCCGTCCACGCTCAGCGCGAGATGCGCCAGCGGGTCGTCACGGTGGCTGTCGCAGCCCTGCTGGGTGACCAGCACCTGCGGGGCGAACTCGCGCAGCAGCGGCGGCACCACGGCGTGGAAGGCCCGCAGCCACCCGGCGTCGGAGGTGCCCGGCGGCAACGCGACGTTCACCGCCGAGCCCACCGCACCGGGCCCCCCGGAGTCGGCCGGGAAGCCGGTGCCGGGGAAGAGCATCTGGCCGGTCTCGTGCAGCGAGATGGTGAGCACCCGCGGGTCGTCGTAGAAGATCGACTCCACGCCGTCGCCGTGGTGCACGTCGACGTCGACGTAGGCGACCCGGGTGGCACCGTTGGCCAGCAGCCACCGGATGGCCACCGCGACGTCGTTGTAGACGCAGAAGCCGCTGGTCCGGTCCGGCATCGCGTGGTGCAGGCCGCCGGCGATGTTGGCGGCGTGGTCGACCGCACCGGTCCACACCTGCCGGGCCGCCTCCAGGCTCGCGCCCACCACGTGCCGGGCGGCCTCGTGCATCCGCGGGAACGTCGGGTTGTCCTCGCTGCCCAGCCCGAAGGCGAGGTCGCCCTTGCTGGGGTCGGCACCGGCCCGCATCACGGCCTCGATCAGGGCCGGCTCGTGCACCGTGACCAGGTCGTCGTCGGTGGCGTCCGGTGCCGGGACCCGCGGCAGCCGGTCGAGCACGCCGAGCCCGTCGGCCAGCGCGACGGTGAGGTCGACCCGGACCGGGTTCATCGGGTGGGTGGGCCCGAAGTCGTAGGAGGTCAGCGACTCGTCGTACACCAGACAGGCGCGGCAGGTCGGCACATCCATGGCGGGGACGCTACTAGTCGCCACGGCGCCGGGCCACGACGACTCCGTCCGCCTGGGCGACCACCTCGAAGTCGCCCGAGTCGAGCAGCTGGGCGAACCCGCGCCAGGAGGGCACCGGCGCCGGAGCCACCCGGGTGTCCAGCGCGACCCACTCCACCTCCTCGAAGTCCGAGGCCGGCAGCGGCGGGCCGTCCGGGCCGTAGGTGTCGCCGACCACGTAGAGCTCGGTGCGCAGCGCGATCCGCGCCCCGAGGTCGTCGGAGGCCGCGACCCGGCTCCCGGTGGGGATCTGGTCCAGCACGGCGTCGACCGCGGCGGTGCGCTCCGGAGTCCGCCAGAAGCCCCTGTCCCACACCTGCCCGAAGGCCATCTGCGGCAGCAGCGCCAGCGTGGCCACGACCGCCGCCGCCAGGCCGAGCAGCCGCACCCGGCCGCGCAGCAGGAAGGCACCCTCGATCATCGCGGCCACCGCGACCGGCACCAGCACGGCGTCGTAGTGGTACCACGGGTCCCAGTAGGTCGGGCGGTCGGAGACGAACCGCCAGGCGAAGGTCGGCACGGCGACCAGCAGCAGCATCGGCGAACGCAGTGCCACCAGGCCGGTGGGCAGCAGCAGGAACAGCACGGTGCGCACCTTGTGGTCCGCCCCCGTGCCCAGGATCCGCAGCGCCTCGCCCACGCCGGTCGGGGCATAGCGGCCCGCGAAGCTGTCGCCCCCCTGGATCGCAGGCAGCACCCAGAGCAACAGCACCAGGAAGCCGAGCACGCCGAGGAGCATCGCGAAGGCCCCCCAGCGCCGCGACCCCCGCAGGAACACCACGAACCCCAGCGCGGCGACGGTCAGGGCCAGGTCCTCCTTGACCAGGAGCAGCGGCAGTGCCCACAGCACCGCCTCGCGGTGCCGGCCGCGCACCATCGCCGCCATGCTGACGGCGAGCAGTGGGACCGCGAGCGCCACCTCGTGGAAGTCGAACCCGACCAGGGCGCCGAACCCGGGGGCCAGGCCGTAGCTCACCGCCACCGTCCACGCCATCCACCCCGGAGCAGCCGCGCGCATGAGCGGGACCACCCCGGCCGCCACCAGCACCGCCTGGCTGAGCAGCACCGCGACCGGCGAGGGCCAGACCAGCACCACCGGTGCCAGCAGCGCCAGCGCCGGGCTGAAGTGCAGCGGGGCGACCGAGGTGTCGGTCATGGCCAGGTGCGGCAGGTGCCCGTGCGCGTAGTCACGGATGAGCGACTCGAAGAAGCCGAGGTCGAAGACGAAGGAGTCCATCCGGTGGTACTGCTGCACCGACACCGCGCCGTAGAGCACGGCGAGGAGCAGGAAGGCCAGCCCCGCCTGCCAGGCCGGGGTCCGGTGCGGACGTTGGGCGAGGGGCCCCTCAGTCATCGCTGGAGGCGAGGGCGACCGAACGGTCGCGGGCGGCCTCCATGGCGGTGATGAACGCCGCCCGCACCTTGTGGTCCTCCAGCTCCCGGATGGCTGCCGCCGTCGTGCCGCCGGGCGAGGTCACCTGCTCGCGCAGCACCGTCGGGTGGGTCCCGGTCTCCCGCAGCAGCGTGGCCGAGCCCACCACCGTCTGCACCACCAGCTCGGTGGCGGTGCTGCGCGGCAGCCCGAGGTGGACACCGGCCTCGATCATCGCCTCGACGACGAAGAACAGGTAGGCCGGACCGGAGCCGGAGATCGCGGTCACGGCGTCCTGCTGCTTCTCCGGAACCCGCACCACCTTGCCGGTCACCGAGAGCATCTGCTCGGCGAGCAGCAGGTGGTCCTCGTCGCAGTGGGTGCCGGGGGAGATCGCCGACATCCCCTCGTCGACCAGAGCCGGGGTGTTGGGCATCACCCGGACGACCGCGATGCCGTCGGGGATGTGCCGCTCGATGTAGCCGGTGGTGATGCCGGCCGCGAGGCTGATCAGCACCTGCCCGGCGCGCAGGTGCGGGGCGATCTCGGTGAGCACCTCGCCCATGTCCTGGGGCTTGACGACCAGCGCCACCGTGTCGGCCGCAGCGGCCGCCTCGGTGTTGGCGACCACCTGCACGGCGTACTTCTCCCGGAGCTCGGCGGCGCGCTCGGCACGCTTCTCGCCCACCATCAGGTCGGCGGCGTCGTGCCCGCCGCGCAGGAGGCCGGAGAGCAGGGTCTCGCCCATCACGCCGGCACCGATGATCGCGACGGTCATGGGGACTCCTCCAGTCGCCCCGGTGAGGGCCGTGGTCGTGGGGGCCTGCGGGGAGGCCCTACTTCTGCGAGACGAGCGAACGCAGGAAGAATGTCAGGTTGGACGGGCGCTCGGCGAGCCTTCTCATCAGGTAGCCGTACCACTCCCCGCCGTAGGGCACGTAGACGCGGACCTTCTCCCCCGCCCGGGCCAGCCGCCTCTGCTCCTCGGTGCGGATGCCGTAGAGCATCTGGAACTCATAGCTCCCGGGCATCCGCCCGGTGCGGGTGGCCAGCGCCGAGGCGATCTTGACCAGGCGCGGGTCGTGGGTGGCGACCATCGGGTAGCCCTCGCCCGCCATCAGCACCTTCAGGCAGCGCACGTAGGACTTGTCCACGTCGTGGCGGTCCTGCCAGGCCACCGTCTCGGGCTCGTTGTAGGCGCCCTTGCACAGGCGCACCCGGCTGCCCTCGTGGGCCAGCGCCCGGCAGTCGTCCTCGGTGCGGTGCAGGTAGGCCTGGAGCACCGCGCCGGTCTCGGGGAAGTCCTGGCGCAGGGTGCTCAGCACGGCCAGCGTGTCGTCGGTGGTGGTGTGGTCCTCCATGTCGAGGGTCACCGTCGTGCCGGCGGTGCGCGCCGCCTGGGCGATGCGTCGGGCGTTCTCGGTCGCGAGCTTGGTCCCCACCTCCGGCAGCGCCTGGCCGATCGCCGAGAGCTTCACGCTCACCTCGGCGTTGCGGGCGAGACCGGCCTCGCCGAGCCCCTCGAGCAGGTCGAGGTAGGCCACCACGGTCGCCTCGGCCTGGTCCTGGTCCACGGTGTCCTCACCGAGGAAGTCCAAGGTGACGTGCAGTCCCTCGTCGATGAGCTCCCGGGTCGCCCGGACGGCGTCGTCGGTCTGCTCCCCCGGGACGTAGCGGTTCACGATCCCGCTGCTCACGGGCAGGCGGGTGACGACGTCCTTGAGCTGACGGCTCCGGGCCAGCAGCAGCAGTGCTTGTCGCAGCACAGGGATCCTCCAGGGGGACTCTCGGGTCACGTCACGCTACCGCCGCCTCCAGGCTCCTCCGCAACCGTCCGAGGCCGCAGGGCGGCCCCGTCGGCGCAGAATTCGGCGCAGGCTCAGGCCGACTGGCGGCGCAGGGTGAGGGCACCCAGACCCAGCCCGGCCACGACGTACGCCGCGATCAGCAGCACGTCGAGCCACACCTCCCCCGTCTCGGTCGAGGACGCGACGGCCTGCATCGCATCGACCGCGTAGGACAGCGGCAGCACGTCGGAGATCACCTCCAGCACGCGGGGCAGGGCGTCGCGGGGGACGAAGAGCCCGCACAGCAGGATCTGCGGGATCACCAGCGCGGGCATGAACTGCACCGCCTGGAACTCGGTGCGCGCGAAGGCCGAGACGAACAGCCCCAGCGCGGTGCCGAGCACGGCGTCGACGACCGCGACCACGAGCAGCAGCCACACCTCGCCGACGATGGTGAGGTCGAGCACCCACACGCACAGGCCCACGGCGAGGCCGGACTGGACGGCCGCGACCAGGCCGAAGGCCAGGGCGTAGCCGAGCAGGAAGTCCAGCTTGCCCATCGGCATCGCCAGCAGTCGCTCCAAGGTGCCCGAGGTGCGCTCGCGCAGGGTGGTGACCGAGGTGACCAGGAACATGATGATGAACGGGATCAGCGCCAGCAGCGCCGGACCGAGCTGGGAGAAGCCGTCCCCGGGGAGCCCCTCGAACATCCACCAGAGCAGGGCCATCAGGGCCCCGGGCAGCACCAGCAGCATCGCCAGGGTGCGGCGGTCGCGCCGCAGCTGGGTGAGCACCCGGGTGGTCACCGCCACGGTGGCGCCGAGCCGCATCGCCGCGCCGTCGGCGGCGTGCGGGCGGCCGCCGGCGTGGCGCGGCCGGGCCGGAGGCTGGGCGTGGGACTCGGTCGAGGTGGTCATGCCGCCTCCTCTCCGCGGACCAGGGCGAGGAAGGCGTGCTCGACGTCCTCGGCGCCGGTGTGCTCGAGCAGGCCGTCGGGAGAGTCGTCGGCGATCAGCCGCCCCTCGCGCATCAGCAGCAACCGGTCGCACCGGGAGGCCTCGTCCATGACATGGCTGGAGACCAGCACCGCGACGCCCTGCTCGGCGAGCGCGTTGAAGGTGCCCCACAGCTCCACCCGCAGCACCGGGTCGAGACCGACGGTCGGCTCGTCGAGGACGAGCAGCGGCGGCTCGCCGAGCAACGCCACCGCCAGGGAGACCCGGGAGGTCTGCCCGCCGGAGAGGTTCGCCACCACCTGGTCGCGCTGGGGCCCGAGGGAGACGGTCTCCAGGCACGCCTCGACGCGGTCGTTGCCGACCCCCAGGATCCGGGCGAAGAACCGGAGGTTCTCGGCGACGGTGAGGTCGGCGTACACGCTGTCCGCCTGGGTGACGTAGCCGATCCGGCTGCGCAGCGAGGCACCGCCTGCGGGCACGCCGAAGACCTCGACCGAACCGCCGGTGATCCGCTGCACCCCCACCAGGGTGCGCATCAGGGTGGTCTTGCCGCAGCCCGAGGGCCCCAGGAGGCCGGTGACCTCGCCGGAGGCGATCTCGAAGGAGAGGCCGTGCAGGATCTCGCGACCTCCGCGGTCGACCCGGAGGTGGTCCGCCGTCACCGCGTTATTCATCATGTGTTGAATTTATCCACCGCGGGCGGCCGAAGTCAAGAGGATCAGCCGGGGATCGCGCCCGCGACGTCCTCGGGGAGCTCGCCGGTGAGGTAGCGCTGCACGGTCGGGGCGAAGACCGCCACCACCGTCTCGGGCGGCATCGTGGCCAGCGGCGGCAGCCGGAGCACGTAGCGGCACATGATCAGCCCGATGATCTGCGTCGCCACGAGGGGCATCCGCGCCTCCGGGCGGTCGATCCCGAGCGCCTCCCCCACCGGCTGGAGCACCACCGGCACGAACCCCTCGCTGAGCAGCCGTTCGCCGGGCGGGTCCAGCACGCTGCGGAACAGGCCGAGGAAGGCGAGCTGGTTCCCGGGGTCGTCCCAGACCCCGAGGAAGGTGCGCAGCAGACCGGTCGCGGCGTCCTCCGCCCCCGCCGCCAGCACCGGCGCGAGCAGCTCGCGGGGGTCCACCGGCAGCTGGAGGGCGGCCATGAACAGGTCGTCCTTGGTGCCGAAGTAGTGGTGGACCAGCGCGGGGTCGACGCCCGCGTCGGCCGCGATCGCACGCACCGAGGCGCCCTTGAACCCGTGGGTGGCGAACCGGGACCGGGCCGCCTCCAGGATCTCGGCACGCGTGTCCGGCGCGCCGGGCCGGCGACCGCGGTTGTTGGGCCGTGGGTTCACACCGGAGAGTCTCGCACCGCCGCCACCGGCGACGCGCGGCTACGTCTCGTGCGCAGGGGCGAAGTGCAGCCGGCTGAACGCCAGGGACTCGAGCAGGTCCGCCTCGCGGGCCTCCCGGGTGCCGGCCTTGCGGGTGTTGATCTCCGCCACGATGTGGCCGGAGAAGCCCCGGTCGGCGAGCAGCTCGAGGAACGGCCCGCAGGGCTGCTTGCCGTGCCCCGGCACCAGGTGCTCGTCCTTGGGCGAGCCGCTGCCGTCGGTCATGTGGATGTGCCGCAGCCGGTCCCCGAGCCGCTCGGCCATCGCGATCGGGTCGGACTGCGACGTCGCGGCGTGGGAGAGGTCGATCGTGGTGTTGGCGTAGGACTCCTCCGAGGGGTCCCACCCCGGCTGGTAGACCTTCATCTCGCGCCGGGACGTGGCCCGCCAGGGGTACATGTTCTCCACGGCGAACGCGATGCCCGTACGCCGCTCCAGCTCGGCGATCCCCGCGACGAACCTGCTCGCGTAGTCGCGCTGCCACCGAAACGGCGGGTGCACGACGACCACGTCGGCGTCGAGGGCTGCGGCCATCTCGGCGCTGCGCTCCAGCTTCACCCACGGGTCGGTTCCCCAGACGCGCTGGGTGATCAGCAGGCAGGGCGCGTGCACGGCGCACACGGGCAGCTGGTGGTAGTCGCGCAGCGAGCGCACCTTCTCCACGCTCTGGCTGACCACGTCGATGCCCACCATCACCTCGACGGCGTCGTAGCCCAGCTTGTCGGCGTACTCGAAGGCGTGCGTGGTGGTCTCGGGATAGACCGAGGCGGTGGAGAGCGCGAACAGGGGGGCCACGTCCGACACCTCAGCCCGCGGCGCTGAGCTGGTCGAGACGATCGAGGATCACGCCCTCGCGCAGCGCCCACGGGCAGATCTCCAGCTCGGGCAGGTCGAAGACGTCCATCACCGCGGAGGCCACCAGGGCACCGGCAAGCACCTGGTGGGCCCGGCCGGAGGAGACCCCGGGCAGGTCGGCGATGTCGTCCCTGCTCATCTCCAGCAGCTTGGGGATCCACTCGTCGAGATCGCCCGCCGGCAGGATGCGGCGCACGAACGGGCCCTCGCTGGAGGGCGCCGCACCGCAGATCCGGGCCAGCGAGCGGAAGGTCTTCGACGTGGCCACGGCGTGGTCGGGCGCTCCGCCGCGCAGCAGCGTGCCCGCGTCGTGGGCGACCTCGGTGCGGATCCGGCGGCGCAGTCGGCGCAGCGCCTTGTCGCCGGGCGTCCCGTCGGCGAGGTGCTCGCGGGTCAGCCGGCCGGCGCCCAGCGGCAGCGACCACGCCACGTCGGGGGACTCGTCGTCACCACCGGCGATCTCCAGCGAGCCGCCGCCGATGTCGAAGACGGCCAACCGGCCCGAGGACCAGCCGAACCAGCGGCGCACCGCGAGGAAGGTCAGCCGCGCCTCCCTCTCGCCGGGCAGCACCTCGAGCTCGGCACCGGTCTTCCTCTCCACGTGCGCGAGAACCTCGTCGCTGTTGCCGGCGTCGCGCACCGCCGAGGTCGCGAACGCATAGATCTCCGCACAGCCCTTGTCCTCGGCCAGCTCCAGGGCGTGGCCGACGAACTCGGTCAGGGCGGCGACTCCCTCCTCGCTCACGGTGCCGTCCTGCTCGAGGTGCTCGGCCAGGCGCAGCGGCTCCTTGTAGGACGACGCCGGCATCGGCGCCGCGCCGCGGTAGGCGTCGACGACGAGCAGGTGCCCCGTGTTGGAGCCGATGTCGAGCACACCGAGGCGCATGGGAGGAGGCTACCGGCACGTCGGGGGGTCCGGTCCCCGTCCACCGCACGGTCGCCGCCTAGGGTGGGGCCGTGCCCGAGGTCGATCTCGTCTTTCCCCGTGCCTGGATCGAGTTCCAGGACCCCGACGACGCCGAGCAGGTGTTCCGGTGCGACCTGACCTGGCTCACCTCCCGGTGGACGTGCATCTTCGGCAACGGCTGCCCCGGCATCTACTCCACCTCCCCCGAGGCCGGCTGCTGCACGCTGGGGGCGCACTTCTCCGACAAGGACGACGAGAACCGGGTGGCTGCGTGGGTCGACCGGCTCGACGACGACGGCTGGGAACGCCGCCCCGAGGCCCTCGGCAAGCGCGGACAGGTGGTCCGCAAGGGCTGGGTGGAGACCGACGACGAGGGTGAGCGCAAGACGCGCGTCGTCGACGGGGCGTGCATCTTCCACAACTCGCGGGACTTCCCCGGCGGCTACGGGTGCGCGCTGCACTCCCTGGCGATGCGCGAGGGAGTGCACTTCGTCGAGACCAAGCCGGACGTGTGCTGGCAGCTGCCGTTGCGGCGTACCTTCCGCGACGTGGAGCGGCACGACGGGACGACCTACCTCGAGATCAGCATCGGCGAGTACGACCGCCGCGGCTGGGGCCCGGGCGGGCACGACCTCGACTGGTACTGCTCGGGCAACACCGAGGCGCACGTGGGTGCCGAGCCGGTCTACCTCTCCAGCGCCACCGAGCTCGTCGCGCTGATGGGCCAGGCGGCCTACGACGTGCTCGCCGCCCGCTGCGAGGCTCATCTGCGTTCGCGCTCGACCCTCGCCCTGCACCCGGCGTCGTCGACCTCCTGAGCACCGGCCGGGACCGACGCCCCCCCGGTGTCCGGCCCTCATCGCCGTCGGGTGACAATCAACTATGCGTCTCGACCACATCGTCTTTGCGGCCGGACCCGGGGGACTTGCGGGCACCACCTCACGACTCTCCGCCCTGTTGGGAGAGCAGTTCGTCACCGGTGGCATCCACCCTCGGTTCGGCACCCGCAACTCGATCCTGCCGCTGACCCAGGGCACCTACCTCGAGGTCGTCGAGGTCCTCGACCACCCGGCCTCCGACAAGGCCCCGTTCGGGCAGGCGGTCCGCGCCCGCTCCGAGCTGGGCGGCGGCTGGCTGGGCTGGGCGGTGGCCGTCGACGACATCGCGCCGCACGAGCAGCGCCTCGGCCGGGAGGCCGTCAACGGCAACCGGCACCGCCCCGACGGCACCGAGCTGTTGTGGAAGCAGCTCGGCGTGCGCGGCCTCCAGTCCGACCCACAGCTGCCGTTCTTCCTCGAGTGGGACATCGCGCCGGCGAACCACCCGAGCGCCGGCGCCAGCGGCCACGTCTCCCTGGAGTGCCTGGAGATCGCCGGCGACCCGGCCCGCGTCTCGGAGTGGCTGGGCCAGTCGGTCGACGCGCCGCTGGAGGCCGTGAAGGTCGAGTGGGTCGCCCCCAACGGCACCCCCGGGATCGTGGCCGCCCAGTTCCAGACCGCCAGCGGCCTGGTCCGGATCTGAGCCCGCCCGACCTGTCGCCCGGGGCCATCGCGAGCCCCAACATCTGGCACCACCCACAGGTCTATGAGATCGAGAACCGTGCGGTCGACCGCGCCGGGCTGCTGACCGCGCTGATGCGCCGGCTGGGGCCCTGGGAGGGTCGCGACGTGCTCGACGTGGGCTGCGGCACCGGGTTCCACCTGCCGCTGTTCGCCGAGGCCGCCCGCACGGTCACCGGCGTGGAGCCGCACGGCGACCTCGCCGCCATCGCCCGCCGACGGGTACGCCGCCACGACAACGTCCGCGTGCTGCCCGGCTCGGCCCACGCGCTGCCGCTGCCCGACGCCTCCGTCGACGTGGTGCACGCACGCTGGGCCTACTTCTTCGGGCCCGGCTGCGAGCCCGGGCTGGCCGAGCTGGACCGGGTGGTCCGTCCCGGCGGCCGCGCCTTCGTGATCGACAACGACCCGAGCCGGTCGACCTTCGGTGGCTGGTTCCGGCGCGGGTACCCGCAGGTCGACCACCTCGCCACCGCGGCGTTCTGGGCCGAGCAGGGATGGCAGCGCCACCGCCTCGACCTGGCGTGGACGTTCGACTCGCGCGAGGACCTCGAGTCGGTCGTGGGCATCGAGTTCGCGGCCGAGGTGGCCGAGGAGATCCTCGGCTCCCACCAGGGCACCCGGGTCGACTACGCCGTCAACGTGTGGACCCGGAGCTGGTGAGGCTCAGGCCCGCCGGCTGGAGCGGCGTACGACCAGGGAGGGGCGGTGCATCCGTCCCCGGTCGCCGAACGGCTTGTGGGCGAGCACGAGGTGCAGGATCCGCACCAGCTCGACGGCGGCCTCCTCGAGGGGCTGGCGCACCGAGGTGAGCCCCGGCCAGGTCACCTGGGCAGCGAGGGAGTCGTCGAAGCCCACCACCCCGATGTCGGGGCCGGGTCGCAGCCCCCGCTCCGCGCAGGCGTGCAGCACCCCGAAGGCGAGGGTGTCGCTGGCGCACGCGAAGCCGGTGATCGAGGGGTCCTCCAGGAGCCGGTGCGCGGCCATCCGGGCGGCGTCGACGTTGTCGGCCAGGCGTACGCCGAGACCGCGCACGTCGAGACCGGCCGCCCCCATCGTCTCCGCCCAGCCGCTGCGCCGGTCCTCGCCGATGCGGGAGCTCCTCTCCCAGCCCAGCCAGGCGACCCGGTCGTGGCCCTGCTCGAGCAGGTGCTCGGTCGCGAGCCGCGCGCCGTGGGCGCCGTCGACGTCGGTCCACGCCCAGTCGGCAGCGGGGTCGTCCCACGGCCGGCCGAAGGCGACGAACGGGGCCCCGCGCGCACGCAGGAAGCCCGCCTGGGGCGTGCCGGCGTAGGTGTCGGTGACCACGAAGGCGTCGACCGCCGTCGAGCGCAGCAGGTCGTCGTAGCCGTCGAGCGGGTCGTCCTCGTCGCCGGAGAAGAGCAGCACGTGGTGGCCGGTGCGCGAGGCCGCCTCGGTCAGGCTGTGCAGGAACCGGTCCATCAAGGCGTTGCTGGTGCCCTCCTGGGCCGCCTCGAACCGGAGCCCGATCAGGTGCGAGGAGCGGGTGCGCAGCTGACGGGCCGCCCGGTTCGGCGAGTAGCCGAGGCGCTCGATCACCGACTGCACCCGCAGCAGCGTCTCCGGGCGGAGCAGCTCGGGGTTGTTCAGCGCGTTGGACACCGTCTGGCGCGAGACCCCCGCCTCGTCGGCGACCGTGGCCAGGGTCGGGGGGGCAGCGTGCCGCGTCCGCTGTGCCTCCGAGTGGCTCGTGGAGTGGCTCAACTGGTCTCCCGGGATCTCTTGATCGTTCCAATGCTAGCCGGGGCGGCCGCCCGTGAGCACGTCGTACCCGGGATGTGTCGGTGCACTCGCCTAGGTTCGGGCCATGGCGAAACCGACGACGAAGCCACCACGACCCGGTTACCACTGCCACGAGTGCGGCTGGGAGACCGCCAAGTGGGTGGGTCGCTGCGGCGAGTGCCAGGCGTGGGGGACCGTCGTGGAGCGCGCCGCCCCGCGGAGCCGGGTGCAGGCGGGGCCCGTCACGGCACCGGCCCGCCCGATCGGCCAGGTGCCGATCGAGGACTCCCTGGCCCGCACCAGTGGCGTGCCCGAGCTCGACCGGGTGCTCGGCGGCGGGTTGGTGCCCGGTGCGGCGATCCTGCTGGCCGGCGAGCCGGGCGTGGGGAAGTCCACGCTCCTGCTCGAGGTGGCCGCCCAGACCGCGCGGCTGCGGCACCGGGTGCTCTACGTGACCGGCGAGGAGTCGGCCGCACAGGTGCGCATGCGCGCGGACCGCACCGGCGGCATCCAGGAGGAGCTCTACCTCGCCGCCGAGACCGACCTCGGCGCCGTTCTGGGCCACGTCGAGGAGGTCAAGCCGACCCTGCTGGTCATCGACTCGGTGCAGACCATCAGCGCCGGCGACGTCGACGGGGTCCCCGGGGGCGTCACCCAGGTCAAGGAGGTCTCGGCCGCGCTGATCCGGATGGCCAAGCTGCGCAACATCACCCTGGTGATCATCGGGCACGTGACCAAGGACGGCACCATCGCCGGCCCCCGGGTGCTCGAGCACCTCGTCGACGTGGTGCTGCACTTCGAGGGCGAGCGCACCTCCCGCCTACGGATGGTGCGGGCGGTGAAGAACCGCTACGGGCCCGTCGACGAGGTGGGCTGCTTCGACCTGTCCGCAGACGGGATCGAGGCGATCACCGACCCCACCGGGCTCTTCCTCGACGCCCGCCACGGCCCCGTGCCCGGCACCTGTGTGTCGGTGGCGCTCGAGGGTCGCCGCCCGCTGCTCAGCGAGGTGCAGGCGCTGGTCACCCACAGTGCCGGCGAGCGTCCGCGGCGCACCACGTCGGGGGTGGACTCCGCGCGCGTCGCGATGATCACCGCGGTGCTCCAGCAGCACGCCGGCATCCGGCTGCACAGCTTCGACGTGTTCGTCTCCAGCGTCGGCGGGGCACGGCTGACCGAGCCGAGCAACGACGTGGCCATCGCTCTGGCCATCGCCTCCGCCTGGCTGGGTCGACCGCTGGCACGCAACGTGGTCGCGATCGGCGAGCTGGGGCTCTCCGGCGAGCTGCGCCGGGCCCGCGACCTGGGGGTCCGGCTGGCCGAGGCGGGCCGGATGGGCTTCCGCTCCGCCCTGGTGCCCGCCGTGACCCCCGGTGGCGCCGGGAGCAGCCGGGTCCTCGACGGCATGCGCGTGGTCGACGTCGACAACATCGCCCGGGCACTGACCCTGCTGGGGCTGGAGAAGCACGACAACACCGGCACCGGCCTGCCTTAGACTCCCGGCGTGGCTTCCCCCGATCGCCCCGACGACGCGACCCGCCTGCGGACGACCCTCGCCAACATCGCACCGGGCACGTCCCTGCGAGACGGGTTGGAGCGCATCCTGCGGGGCCGGACCGGCGCGCTGATCGTCCTCGGACAGGACCAGAACGTCGAGGGAATCCTCACCGGCGGCTTCACCCTGGACGTGCCGTTCTCCCCCACGGCCCTGCGCGAGCTGGCCAAGATGGACGGCGCGATCATCCTGGACCGCGAGATCACCCGCATCCACCGGGCCAACGTGCACCTGATGCCCGACCACGCCATCCCCTCCGAGGAGACCGGCACCCGCCACAGCACCGCCGACCGGGTGGCCAAGCAGACCGGCGCCCCGGTGATCTCGGTCTCGCAGTCGATGCAGATCATCGCGATCTACGTCGGCGAGATCCGCTACGTGCTCGAGGACTCCGGCTCGATCCTGGCGCGGGCCAACCAGGCGCTGGCGACCCTGGAGCGCTACAAGGTCCGTCTCGACGAGGTCTCCAGCACCCTCTCGGCGCTGGAGATCGAGGACCTGGTCACCACGCGCGACGTGGCCGTGGTGGCGCAGCGCCTGGAGATGGTCAGCAGGATCGCCCGCGAGATCGACGACTACGTCAACGAGCTCGGCACCGACGGCCGGTTGCTCTCGCTCCAGCTCGAGGAGCTGGTCACCGGCGTCGAGGCCGAGCGCAGCCTCGTGGTCCGCGACTACCAGTCCGGGGGACGGCGCACCAAGCCGGCCACCGAGGTGCTCGCCGAGCTCGAGGCGCTCTCCCCCGCCGACCTGGTGGACATCGCCTGCGTCTCCCGGGCCCTCGGGCTCGGACAGGGCGAGCACCTCGACGGCGCGGTCACGCCACGCGGCCACCGGCTGCTGGCGAAGGTGCCCCGGCTGCCCCCGGCCGTGGTCGACCGGCTGGTCGAGCACTTCGAGACGCTGCAGAAGCTGCTCTCCGCCAGCGTCGAGGACCTGCAGACGGTCGAGGGCGTGGGCGAGCTGCGAGCCCGCAGCGTGCGAGAGGGGCTCTCGCGCCTCGCGGAGTCCAGCATCCTCGAGCGCTACGTCTGAGCGCAGACCGCGAGCTTGCTCGCGGTCGTTCGCGCGAAGAGGTAGAGGAGCGTCGGCTCAGACCCGACGCAGGAGGGGCTGAGCGACGCGTCTCGAAACCCGGTGAGCCGAGCAGCAGCCTGCCTCAGCAGCTCCCCGCGGCGTTGTCCCCACCGCACCTGGACTGCTTGCCGGAGACCGTGCTGCTGGGGGTGGCACGGGGCTTCGAGGTCGCGGTGGCCTGCTGGCTCGGCTTCGGCTTCGGGGTCTTGGTGACCACCTGGGTCGGCGGCCGCACGATCTCGAAGGGCACGTCGGTCGCCGCGGACCCGAGCGCCGCGGCATAGACGTGGTAGAAGCCCGGGAGCACCCAGGCGGTGCGGCCGGGGCAGCCCGGCTCGGACCTCCGGCCGCTCCAGATGACGTTGAAGTAGGTCGGGAGCCCGCTGCGCACGACGACCTCGGCGTCGCGGACCGACTTCGGGCACTCCTGGCTGCTCCAGATCCGGTGCTTTCCGTCGGCGATCTTCACCACGAGCGTCTCCGCGGAGATCGTGAACGTGCACGCCGGCTGCAGGCCCTGCAGCCGCAGTCGGACCACGATCGGCTGGCCACCCCACGCGCGCGGCACCGAGGGCTGCACGCTCACCTCGTCCTCGCGGCAGTCCCCCGAGGGCGGCAGCAGCGGGGCCTTGGCCACGGCGCGCAGCTTCTCCGAGGGGACCACCGGACCCAGGGTGGGCGACGGGCCGGAGTCCTGCTGCTGGGCCGAGCTCGTCCGGGCCTCGAGGGCGGACCCGGCGTCGCTTCCGGTGCCGCCGATCAGCTTGCCGATCGCGAAGACCAGCGCCAGCCCCAGCACGAGCACCAGGCTGCGGCGTACCCAGTAGACGCGTCGGGGCAGCCGACCACGCCCTCGCCTCACCGAGCCCATGCGCGTCACGGTAGTCAGGCGCCCGTGTCGAGGGCGGTTGCAACGCCGTGCGGGTGGTCCCCGTTGGCCGGCGGACCGGCGCCAGGCAGGCTGGGCGGGCGATGAGCAGCCTGCACCGACCCGTCCTGCGCTGGTACGCCGACCACGCGCGCGACCTGCCGTGGCGACGGCCGGAGGCCACGCCGTGGGCGGTGATGGTCTCGGAGTTCATGCTCCAGCAGACCCCCGTCGCCCGCGTGCTCCCGGCGTACGAGACCTGGATGAGCGCCTGGCCCGCCCCGGCAGACCTGGCGGCCGCGCCCAGCGGCGAGGCCGTGCGCGCCTGGGGGCGGCTCGGCTACCCGCGGCGGGCACTGCGGCTGCACGCGGCCGCGCAGGCCATCGTCGATCGGCACGACGGCGAGGTGCCGCACGGCTACGACGACCTGCGGGCACTGCCCGGCGTCGGCGACTACACCGCCAGCGCGATCGCGTCCTTCGCCTTCGGCGCGAGCCACGCCGTGCTGGACACCAACGTGCGGCGGGTGCTGGCCCGCGCGGTGGGCGGCGTGGAGCTCCCGGCCACCACGGTGACCAGGGCCGAGCGCGCGCTCGCCGCCTCGCTGGTGCCCGAGGAGCACGCGGCCACGTGGGCGGTCGCGGTGATGGAGCTCGGCGCCCTGGTGTGCACCTCGGCCAACCCGGCGTGCCCGGCCTGCCCGGTCAGCGACCTGTGCGCGTGGAACCGGGCCGGCCGTCCGGCCCACGACGGGCCGCCGCGACGGGCCCAGGCCTGGGCCGGCACCGACCGGATGGTCCGCGGCCGGCTGCTGGCGGTGCTGCGCGAGACCGAGGGCAGCGTGACCCGGTCCCGGCTCGAGGCGACCTGGGCCGAGCCCGAGCAGCGCGAGCGGGCGCTGCGCAGCCTGCTCCTCGACGGCCTGGTCGTCGAGAGGCCCGACGGCCGCTACGCCCTGCCGGACTGAGCGGCCGGACTGAGCGGCCGGACTGAGCGGCCGGACTGAGCCGGCCGGGCCGCACCACCCGGGCCGACCACCCTCGGAGGACGAGACGGCGCACCGGGTGGCCCGGTGCGCCGTCTGGCCGCTCGGGCGCTCAGTCGTTCTTGGAGATGTCGACCGGCCCGTCGCTGTCGTCGGGTCCACCGACCGGCTCCAGCGGCGGGGTGTCGGGCAGCTCGCCCTTGCTGCTGCCGCTGAAGGTGAACGCCGCGTCGGCGCCCTCACCCTCCACGTCGACCAGCACGATCTGCCCGGGGCCGACCTCGCCGTAGAGCATCTTCTCGGCGAGCACGTCCTCGACCTCGCGCTGGACCGTGCGGCGCAGCGGCCGGGCACCGAGCACCGGGTCGAACCCGCGGGTGGCGAGCAGGTCCTTGGCAGCCTGGGTCAGCTCCAGGGACATGTCGCGGTCCTTCAGGCGCAGCTCGACCGAGGCGACCATGTTGTCGACCATCGAGATGATCTGCTCCTTGCTCAGCGGCGGGAACACGATGACCTCGTCGACACGGTTGAGGAACTCGGGCCGGAAGTGCTGCTTGAGCTCCTCGGTCACCTTGGTCTTCATCCGGTCGTAGTCGCCGGTCTCGCCGGCCTGGTTGAAGCCCAGGCTGACGCCCTTGGAGATGTCGCGGGTGCCGAGGTTGGTGGTCATGATGATCACGGTGTTCTTGAAGTCCACGACCCGGCCCTGGCTGTCGGTCAGGCGGCCTTCCTCCAGGATCTGCAACAGGCTGTTGAAGATGTCGGGGTGGGCCTTCTCGACCTCGTCGAAGAGCACCACCGAGAACGGCTTGCGGCGCACCTTCTCGGTCAGCTGGCCGCCCTCCTCGTAGCCCACGTAGCCGGGAGGCGAGCCGAAGAGCCGCGAGACGGTGTGCTTCTCGCTGAACTCCGACATGTCGAGCTGGATCAGGGCGTCCTCGTCGCCGAAGAGGAACTCCGCGAGCGTCTTGGACAGCCAGGTCTTCCCGACACCTGAGGGGCCGGCGAAGATGAACGAGCCGCCGGGACGCTTGGGGTCCTTCAGACCCGCGCGGGTGCGGCGGATCGCCCGGCTGAGCGCCTTGACGGCCTCCTCCTGGCCGATGACCCGCTTGTGCAGCTCGTCCTCCATCTTGAGCAGCCGCGTGGACTCCTCCTCGGAGAGCTTGACGATCGGGATGCCGGTCGCCACGGCGAGCACCTCGGCGATCAGCTCCTCGTCCACCTCGGCGACGACGTCCATGTCGCCGGCGCGCCACTGCTTCTCGCGCTCGCCCTTGGCCAGGATCAGCTGCTTCTCCTCGTCGCGCAGGCGCGCGGCCGCCTCGAAGTCCTGGCCGTCGATGGCACCCTCCTTGCGGCGGCGCACGTCGGCGATCTTGTCGTCGAACTCGCGCAGGTCCGGCGGTGCGGTCATCCGGCGGATCCGCAGCCGCGAGCCGGCCTCGTCGATGAGGTCGATGGCCTTGTCGGGCAGGAACCGGTCGGAGATGTAGCGGTCGGCCAGCGTCGCCGCCGAGACCAGCGCCTCGTCGGTGATCGTCACCCGGTGGTGGGCCTCGTAGCGGTCCCGCAGGCCCTTGAGCATCTCGATGGTGTGCGCGATCGAGGGCTCGTTGACCTGGATCGGCTGGAAGCGGCGCTCCAGGGCGGCGTCCTTCTCGAGGTGCTTGCGGTACTCGTCGAGCGTGGTCGCACCGATGGTCTGGAGCTCACCGCGGGCCAGCATCGGCTTGAGGATGCTGGCGGCGTCGATCGCGCCCTCGGCCGCACCGGCACCGACGAGCGTGTGGATCTCGTCGATGAACAGCACGATGTCGCCGCGGGTCTTGATCTCCTTGAGCACCTTCTTCAGGCGCTCCTCGAAGTCACCGCGGTAGCGGGAGCCGGCGACCAGCGCGCCGAGGTCGAGGGTGTAGATCTGCTTGTCCTTGAGCGTCTCGGGCACGTCGCCGCGGACGATGTCCTGGGCCAGACCCTCCACGATCGTGGTCTTGCCGACGCCGGGCTCGCCGATGAGGACCGGGTTGTTCTTGGTGCGCCGGCTCAGGATCTGCATGACCCGCTCGATCTCCTGCTCCCGGCCGATCACCGGGTCGAGCTTGCCCTCCTTGGCGGCCTGGGTCAGGTTGCGTCCGAACTGGTCGAGCACCAGCGAGCTCGACGGGGCCGCCTCGGGTGCCGTGCCCGCGGTCTGCTGCTCCTTGCCCTGGTAGCCCGAGAGCAGCTGGATCACCTGCTGGCGGACCCGGTTGAGGTCGGCGCCGAGCTTGTGCAGCACCTGGGCGGCCACGCCCTCGCCCTCGCGGATCAGGCCGAGCAGGATGTGCTCGGTGCCGATGTAGTTGTGGCCGAGCTGCAGCGCCTCGCGCAGGGACAGCTCGAGCACCTTCTTGGCGCGCGGCGTGAACGGGATGTGACCGCTGGGGGCCTGCTGGCCCTGGCCGATGATCTCCTCGACCTGCGCGCGCACGGCCTCCAGGGACACCCCGAGGCTCTCCAGGGCCTTGGCGGCGATGCCGTCGCCCTCGTGGATCAGGCCGAGCAGGATGTGCTCGGTGCCGATGTAGTTGTGCGAGAGCATGCGGGCCTCTTCCTGGGCCAGCACGACAACTCGCCGGGCTCGGTCGGTGAACCGCTCGAACATGGGCATCTCCTCAAGATTCTGCGGGGTCGACCAGTGCGCCCCGCACGGCCGGTGGAACCCTCCGGACAGCCTACGTGTTCCGGCCAGATCGGCACTTCGCTCTCAGCGAACAGTGCGGGGAGGGGGCCGGCCCGCTCAGAGCACGTCGTCGGTGGTCGTGGGCCGCGCCAGGTCGAAGACCTCGGGCGGGCGGCCCCACTCCGAGCCGCCGAGGCGGGAGACGGGGCGCAGCCGCTCCATCGCGGGCACCCCGTCCACCAGTGCGTCGGTGCGGACCGTGATCGCGCTGACCTCGCCGAAGACCACGAACGCATGGCCCACCTCGACGATGCGGTGCAACCGGCACTCCATCGAGGCCGGGGACGCCGCGACCCGGGGCGGAGCGACACTCGCCGAGGGCTCGGTGGCGATGCCGAGCCCGGCGGCCTCGTCCTCGCCGTGCTCGAAGGGCGCACTGGTCGCGTTGACCTCCTGCACCAGCGCCTCGGAGGCGAGGCTGATCACGAACTCGCCGGTCGCCTGCACGTTGCGCACGGTGTCCTTGCGTCCCAGGGAGCTGAACAGCACCACCGGCGGACGCCCGCTGGCGACGGTGAAGAAGGAGTGCGGCGCGAGGTTGCCCCGCCCCTGCGCGTCCAGCGTCGAGACCCACGCGATCGGGCGCGGCACCACCAGGCTGGTGAGCAGCCGGTAGGCGTTGACCTCCGGGTCGGCCGGGTCGAAGACGGTGCGGGCCGCTGACATGAGCCTCAGGCTAGGGGGCCACGGCAGCCCCCGCACGCAGCACCGCCCCCGGGCGAGCGGTCCTGGCCTCGCGCGGGGGCGGCGGTACGGCTGCCTCAGTGGGCGGCGGCGTAGGCCTCGCGCACCTCGGCCGCCACCCGACCCCGCTCCGGCACGTCGAAGCCGTTCTCGCGGGCCCAGGCCCGGATCTCCGCGGGCGCAGCGCCACCGGCCGCCTTCGAGGAGCTGCGCCGGCTGCGTCCGCCGACCGGACGGGCGTGGGCGACGTAGGGCGCCACCGCGTCCCGCAGCGCGCGCGCATTCTTGGCATTCAGGTCGATGGCATATTCCTTGCCATCGAGCCCGAATGTCACCGTCTCCTCGGCGTCGCTCTCGTCAATGTCGTCGATGAGTACGATGTGCACCTTCTGAGCCATGATCCGCCGTCCTCAAGAAAAGCATTTCCTCGGGTATTTCCCGAACCGGACACTAACAGACCAGCATGCGAGAACCCGGGGGCCTCACTCGGGTCGAAGGAGCGGAAAGAGAATGGTCTCGCGAATACCGGCACCGGTCAGCAACATGACCAGCCGGTCCACTCCCATGCCCATGCCGCCGGCGGGAGGCATGCCGTACTCCATCGCCTTGAGGAAGACCTCGTCGAGCTCCATCGCCTCCGGATCCCCCTCTGCGGCGAGCATCGACTGCTGCTCGAGGCGGCGGCGCTGCTCGATAGGGTCGTTCAGCTCGGAGTAGGCCGGGGCCAGCTCGATGCCGTTGATGATCAGGTCCCAGGCCTCGTTGAGACCGGGCGCGTCGCGGTGCGGCTTGGCCAGCGGCTTGACCGCGGCCGGATAATCCATCACAAACGTCGGCGTGATCAGCCGGTCCTCGACGAGCTGCTCGAAGAGCTCCACCACAATCTCCGGTGCCGCCCATTTCGGTTGCAGCTCCACCCCGTGCGCGGCGGCATGCTTTCGCAAGGTTTCCGCGGACGTTTCCGCAGTCACCGTCGCGCCGATAGCAGTGGAGACCAGATCGAGGATCGACGCCTGTCGCCACTCCCCCTCGAGGTCGATCTCGGTGCCGTCCCGTCCGGGCACCACGGTGCGGCCGACCGCCCGGGCCGCATCGAGCACCAGCGCCTTGGTCAGCTCCATCATCGTGAACTGGTCGCCGTAGGCCTCGTAGGCCTCGAGCATGGAGAACTCGGCGGCGTGGGTGGAGTCCAGGCCCTCGTTGCGAAACGTGCGGCCGATCTCGTAGACCCGGTCGACGCCGCCGATCATCGCGCGCTTGAGGTCCAGCTCGAGCGCGATCCGCAGCAGCATGTCCTGGTCGAGGGCGTTCAGGTGCGTGCGGAACGGCCGCGCGGCGGCCCCGCCGTTGGTCAGCTGGAGGATCGGGGTCTCGACCTCGGTGAAGCCGCGCTCGTCCAGCGTGCGACGCAGGCTGCGGAGCACCGCGGCCTTGGTGCGGACCATCTCGCGGGCCTCGGGGCGGATCATCATGTCGACGTACCGCAGCCGGATGCGGGCCTCCTCGGAGAGCGGGCGGTGCTCGTTGGGCAGCGGACGCAGCGTCTTCGCGGCCACCTCCCAATCCGTCGCCTGGACGCTCAGCTCGCCGCGGCGGCTGGTGACCACCTCGCCGCGCACCGCCAGCAGGTCACCGATGTCGACCAGCGCCTTGTAGTCGGCCAGCGAGTCGGCGCCGACCTCGGCCAGGCTGAGCATCACCTGGATCTCCGCACCCTCACCCTCCCGCAGCCGGGCGAAGCACAGCTTGCCGGTGTTGCGCTGGAAGATCACCCGTCCCGTGATCGCGACCTTCGCGCCGGTATGGGTGTCCGGCTCCAGCTCCCCCGCCTCCAGCCGCGGGTCCCAGGCCTCGCGGACCTGGCGGATCGTGTGGGTGCGCTCGACCGTGACCGGGTAGGGCTGGCGACCCGAGTCCAGCAGCCGCTGCCGCTTCTCCCGGCGCACGGCCAGCTGCTCGGGCAGGTCGTCTGCTGGCGCTCCGGGTCGCGACTCGGGCTGGTCAGTCATGGCGCACACGCTACTTTGCTCCTCACCGACGCCGACACGAGGAGCAGCGCGATGAAGGCAGTGGTCTGCCAGGAGACGGAGCTCGAGGTGACCGAGGTCCCGGACCCGGTGCCCGGGCCGGGTCAGGTGCTGCTCGAGGTGGTCCGCGCAGGCATCTGCGGCTCCGACCTGCACGCGCGCCGGCACGCCGACCAGCTGGCCGACCTGGCCTCGGCCGTCGGCTACCACGACGTGATGCGGCCCCACGAGCCGGTGGTGATGGGCCACGAGTTCAGCGGCCGCGTGCTCGACTACGGTCCCGGGACGCGCCGGGCTTGGCCGACCGGCACCCCGGTGGTCTCGCTGCCGATGATCCGGATGGGTGACCGGGTGCAGATGACCGGCCTGTCCGCGAAGGCACCGGGTGCCTATGCCGAGCGGGTGCTGGTCCAGGAGTCCCTCACCATGGACGTGCCGAACGGGCTCAGCCCCGAGACCGCCGCCCTGACCGAGCCGATGGCGGTCGCCTGGCACGCCGTACGACGCAGCAAGGTGCGCAAGCGCGAGACCGCCGTCGTCATCGGCTGCGGCCCGATCGGCCTGGCCGTGATCTCGATGCTCAAGGCACGCGGCGTGCGCACGGTGGTGGCCAGCGACTTCTCACCGGGACGGCGGGCGCTGGCCGAGCAGTGCGGCGCCGACGTGGTCGTCGACCCCGGCACCGCTTCGCCGTGGGCCGGCTTCGAGCAGAGCAGCCGCTACGTCACCGACGCCAACGACCTCTTCGACCTCGCGCTCACCACGATGGGCAAGCTGCGCCGGGTCCCCGGGCTGCCGTGGTGGCAGGCGCTCCGCGCCGCCGAGGCCGTCGGCGCCACCCCCTCGGGACCGGTCGTCTTCGAGTGCGTCGGGGTCCCGGGCATCATCGACCAGATCGTGAACGCGGCGCCGATCGCCTCCCGCGTCGTCGTGGTCGGGGTGTGCATGGAGCCCGACACCTTCCAGCCGGCGATGGCGATCAACAAGGAGATCGACCTGCGGTTCGTCTTCGCCTACCAGCCCCACGAGTTCCGCGAGACCCTGCACCTGATCGCCGACGGCACCGTCGACCCCACCCCCCTGGTCACCGGGACGGTCGGGCTGGCGGGCGTCGCCGGGGCCTTCGACGTGCTCGACGACCCCGAGCGGCACGCCAAGGTCCTGGTCGATCCCACCAGCTCGGCGAGCACCCTCTGACCGACCGGTCAGGTGTTGCGGGCGAAGACCAGCTCGAGACCGAGGAGGGTGAGCCAGGGCTGGTGGTCGGTGAAGGAGTGGCACTCCTCCTCGACGATCGGGGCGAGGCCACCCGTGGCGATGACGTGGACCGAGCCGGGGGCGACGCCGAGCTCCTCGATCATCCGCCCGACGATGCCGTCGACCTGGCTGGCGAAGCCGAAGACGACACCGGACTGGAGCGCCTCGACGGTGTTCTTGGCGATCACGGTGCGCGGGCGCAGCAGCTCGACCTTGCGCAGCTGGGCGCCACGGAGACCGAGCGCCTCGAGCGAGATGTCGATGCCCGGGGCGATCGCGCCGCCGACGTACTCCCCGCGCGGCGAGACCACGTCGAAGGTGGTGGCGGTGCCGAAGTCGACCACGATCGCCGGCCCGTCGTAGAGCTGGGCGGCGGCCAGCGCGTTCATCACCCGGTCCGCGCCGACCTCCCGGGGGTTGTCCATCAGCACGGGTACGCCGGTGCGCACCCCCGGCTCGACCACGACGTGCGGCACGCTCGCGTAGTGGCGCACCAGCATGTCGCGCCACTCGTGCAGCACCGCCGGGACGGTCGCGCACACGGCGATCCCGTGCAGCCGCTCGGAGACGGCGCTCTCGCGCAGCAGCCCCCCGAGCAGCACCGCCCACTCATCGGCCGTGCGGCGCTCGTCGGTCGCCACCCGCCAGTGGTCGACCACCTCGCCGCCGGCGAGCAGCCCGATCACGGTGTGGGAGTTGCCGATGTCGGCGCACAGCAGGGTCATCGCCGCTCCCCAGGAACGGTCCCGGAGTCCAACCCGGAGGAGTCCAACCCGGAGTCCAACCCGGAGGAGTCCAACCCGGAGTCCAACCCGGAGTCCGACCTCGGGTCCACCAGGTCCATGCCCAGGTCGAGCACGGTCACCGAGTGGGTCAGCGCGCCCACGGAGATGTAGTCCACCCCGGTCCGCGCGACGGCCCGGGCCCGGTCCAGGGTGAGCCCGCCGGAGGCCTCGAGCCGCGCCCGGGTGGGGTGCTCCCGGGCGGTCCGCACCGCCGCGGCCAGCTGCTCGTCGCTCATGTTGTCCAGCAGGACCCGCTCGCACCCGGCGTCGAGGACCGCGCGCAGCTGGTCGAGGTCGGTCACCTCCACCTCGACGGGGAGCCCGGGGTGGGCTGCCCGGACCGCCTCGAGAGCCGGCACCACACCGCCGGCGGCGAGCACGTGGTTGTCCTTGACCAGTGCCATGTCGACCAGCGAGAACCGGTGGTTGACCCCGCCACCGCAGCGCACGGCGTACTTCTGGAGAGCCCGCAGTCCCGGCAGCGTCTTGCGGGTGTCGAGCACCTGCGCCCCGGTGCCGGCCAACGCCTCCACCCAGCGCGCGGCCGCCGTCGCCACCCCGGACAGGTGCGAGGCGAGGTTCAGTGCGGTGCGTTCGGCGGTGAGCAGCCCCTGCGTCGGTCCGGCGACCTGCAGGAGCCGGTCCCCGCTGCGGACCCGGGTGCCGTCGGGCACCCGGTGGGTCAGCGACACCTCGTCGCCGAGCACCACCGCGAAGACCAGGGCCGCGACCCCCAGCCCGGCCACGACGCCGGGCTCGCGGGCGGCGAGGTCGGCCACGCCACGGGCGTCGGCCGGGATCGTCGCCGCGCTGGTGACGTCCTGGGCGTCTCCTGGCAGATCCTCCGCGAGCGCCCGCAGCACGAGGTCGTGGACCGCCCGGGGATCCAGCCCGACGCCGGCCAGCTCCTCGAGGAGCCCGCCGGGCAGGTCGTCGTAGGCCACCGGCGCGGTCATGCCGGGCTCCGGTCGGGGAGGTCGGCCGGGTCGGCGGGGTCGGCCGGGTCGGCGGGGTTGAACCGGACGTCGACCTCGTCCCCGGCGAGGCTGACGTCGAGGTGGCCCGACCAGTGCCGGTCGTCCCGGTCGGGGAAGTCCTCGCGCCAGTGGGAGCCGCGGGTCTCCTCGCGCCGGCTGGCCGAGCATGCCAGCGCGGTGCTGATCGTGAGCAGGTTGGTCGCCTCCCAGGCGCGGGTGCCGACCTCGCCGCGCTTCTCGCCGAGGACCGCCAGCTCCTCCAGCGCGGCCCTGAGCCCCTCCGCGGTGCGCAGCACCCCGGCCCGCTCGGTCATCACCGCCTGCAGGTGCGCCCGGACGTCGGCGGCCACCAGGCCTCCGGGACGTTCGTCGGGCACGACGTCGGCAGCGCGCCGCAGCTCGTCGGGCAGCACCTGGGCGATCCGCCGGGAGAAGACCAGTCCCTCGAGGAGCGAGTTGGAGGCGAGCCGGTTGGCGCCGTGCACGCCGGAGCAGGCCACCTCGCCGGTCGCGTAGAGGCCCGGGACGCGGGAGCGGCCCCACAGGTCGGTGGCCACCCCGCCGGAGACGTAGTGGCAGGCCGGCGCCACCGGGATCGGCTCGGTCGCCGGGTCGACGCCGTGCTCACGGCAGGTGGCCAGGATCGTGGGGAAGCGCTGCTCCCAGGACCTCGCCCGACCACCGAAGAGGTGGCGGGCGTCCAGCCACATGTGCGGGCGCCCGGTCTCCTGCATCCGCCGGGTGATCGCCTTGGCCACGACGTCGCGCGGGGCGAGGTCGGCGAGCTCGTGCTGGCCCTGCATGAACCGCACCCCGTCGAAGTCGACGAGGAACGCGCCCTCGCCGCGGACCGCCTCGCTGATCAGCGGCTGCTGGCCGCGGCTGTCCGGCCCGAGGTACATCACCGTCGGGTGGAACTGGACGAACTCCAGGTCGCGCAGCACCGCACCCGCCCGCAGCGCCAGCGCCATCCCGTCCCCGGTGGAGACCGCCGGGTTGGTGGTCTGGGAGAACACCTGCCCGAGCCCGCCCGAGGCGAGCACGACCGCCCGGCAGCGTACGGCGCCCACGCCGTCGCGCTGGCCCTCGCCCATGACGTGCAGCGTGATGCCCGCGACGCCCCCGTCCTGGGCGCGCAGCAGGTCGATGGCCAGGGCGTGCTCGACCACCTCGATGTCCGGGGCGGCGTGGATCGCGGCGACGAGCGCGCGCTGGACCTCCGCGCCGGTGGCGTCGCCCCCGGCGTGCGCGATCCGGTCGCGGTGGTGGCCGCCCTCCCGCGTCAGCGCGAGGACACCCGCGGCGGACTCGTCGAATTGGGCGCCCAGCGCGATCAGCTCGCGCACCGCCTCCGGGCCCTCGTTGACGAGCACCCGCACCGCGGCCGGCGAGCACGCGCCGGCCCCGGCCACCAGGGTGTCGTGCTCGTGCTGGTCTGGGGAGTCGCCGGGTCCGAGCGCGGCCGCGATGCCGCCCTGGGCCCACCGCGTGGAGCCTGCCGAGAGCACGTCCTTGGTGACCACGAGGACCTTGCGGACCTGGTGGCGCAGCCGCAGTGCCGCGGTGAGGCCCGCGACACCGGACCCGACCACGACCACGTCGGCCTGGGTGGTCCAGCCCGGAGCGCCGGCGGCGAGACGTCCGGGGAGAGGTCCGGTGAGACTTCCGGGGACCGAGGAGCTCATCCGCGCAGGCTATCGACTCACGGCGAGGTCGGAGGGGGCGAAGCTGTGCAGGTCGCCGCGCACCAGGTCGCTGCCGGGCAGCGCCTCGGCCGGGTCCGCGCCTGTCGCCGCGACCCGGTTGTCGGCGTCGACGAAGACCACGCTGGGCCGGTGCTGCTGGGCCTCGGCGGTGTCCATCTGGCCGTAGGCGATGAGGATCACCACGTCGCCGGGGTGGACCAGGTGTGCCGCGGCGCCGTTGATGCCCAGCACCCCGGAGCCGCGCTCGCCGGGGATCGTGTAGGTCTCGATCCGGGCGCCGTTGGTGACGTCGACGATGTGCACCAGCTCACCGGGCAGCAGGTCCGCGGCCTCGAGCAGGTCCTCGTCGACGGTCACCGAGCCCACGTAGTGCAGGTCGGCCTGGGTCACGGTCGCGCGGTGGATCTTGCTCTTCATCATGGTCCGCAGCATCAGGTGTCTCCGTTCAGCGAGAGGGCAACGTTGTCGATCAGGCGGGTGCCGCCCACCCGGGCAGCGATGAGCAGCCGGGCCGGGCCGGACCGGGGCGCGGGCCCGAGGTCGGGATCGGTCAGCTCGAGGTAGTCCAGGTCCACGCCGCGCGCGTGGCGCAGCTGGTGCCGCGCCGCGTCGATGACGGCGTCGGCTCCGTGCACCCCCGCGTCCCGGGCCGCGGACAGGGTGCGGCAGAGGGCGGCGGCACGGCGGCGCTGGTCCTCGTCGAGGTACTGGTTGCGGCTGGACAGCGCCAGTCCGTCGGGCTCGCGCACCGTCTCGGCGCCGACCACGTCGACCCCGAGGCACAGGTCCGCGGCCATCCGCCGGACCAGCACCAGCTGCTGGTAGTCCTTCTCGCCGAAGACCGCCACGTCCGGCCGCACCAGGCCGAACAGCTTGGCCACCACGGTGAGCACGCCGCGGAAGTGGGTGGGCCGGGAGACCCCCTCCAGCACCGTGCCCAGCGGGCCCGGGTCGACGCTCACCGTCGGCTCACCACCGGGGTAGACCTCCTCGGCGGCGGGCGCGAACACGACGTCGACGCCCTGCTCGGCGCACAGTGCGACGTCGGCCTCCATGCTCCGCGGGTAGCGGTCGAGGTCCTCGCCGGGTGCGAACTGCAGGGGGTTGACGAAGATCGAGGCCACCACCGGTGCCGCGGTGCCGACCTCCGCCCGGGCCCGCTCCAGCAGGGTGGCGTGGCCGCGGTGCAGCGCGCCCATGGTGGGCACCAGGGCGACCGGCCCGGACCCGGCCAGCGCGTGGTGCAGCTCCTCGCGAGTGCTCGCGAGGAGGGGCCGCCCGGTCATCGCAGGTCGCTCCCGGCATCACGGCGCCGCTGGGACCCGGTGACGGAGCCCGGGTGGGTCTCGCCCACGCGCAGCAGGGCCTCGTCGAGCAGGCTCACCAGGCGTGCGGCCCGGATCGGCAGCAGGCGCCCGTCGAGCACGGCCCGGTCGGCGGTGGCCTTCGCCATCGCGACGTACGACGGCACCGTCGCGGGCGCGTTCTCGGCGATGTCGTGCAGGTGGGCCTGGACCGTGCGCACGTCACCGCGCACGATCGGGCCGGTCAGCGCCGCGTCACCCTGGGCGAGCGCGTTGTCGAGCGCGGCGCCGAGGAGCGGACGCAGGGTGGCAGCGGGATCCTCCGCGCCCGAGGCGGCCAGCAGCTCCATCGCCTGGCTCACCAGGGTGACCAGGTGGTTCGCCCCGTGGGCCAGCCCGGCGTGGTAGAGGGTGCGCTTGTCCTCCGGCACCCACAGCGCGAAGCCGTGGAGGTCCTCGACGAGCGCCTCGCCGTAGCCGCGCTCGCCGTCCCCCGCGGTCATCCCGAAGACGCAGCCCGAGAGACGGTCGAGGTCCAGCTCGGTGCCGGTGAACGTCATCGCAGGGTGCATCGCGATCGGACGGGCGCCGACGTCGGTCGCCGCCGCCAGCACGGCGAGCCCGTGCCGACCGGAGGTGTGGCACACCACCTGGCCCGCGCGGATCGCGCCCGCGCCGGCCAGCTGGGTCACGACGTTCTCGAGCATGTCGTCGGGCACGGTCAGCAACAGCAGGTCGCAGGAGCGTGCCACGTCGGTGGGCTTGCCCGCCCGGACGCCGGGCAGCAGCGTCTCGATGCGGTGCAGGGAGGCGGCGGACTCACCCGCTGCGGCCACGACCTCGTGACCGGCAGAGCGGAGTGCCGCAGACAGGACGGCGCCGACACGTCCGGCGCCGACAACCCCGATTCGGGCCATCAGAACTCATCGCCTTTCGTTCCAGTCCACCAGGGGTACCGGACTACTCAATGACTCGTGCCCCTCGAGCCTACGCGCGCGGCCTGGCGGCGCGGAACCGATCGCCCGGGTTAGGTCCGTCACACGCACCCCTGGCCTGCCCGGGCTCGCTGCAGGCGGCAAGTACGATCCAATCGATGAGCACGACCACCCTGGACTCCGGCGGCGCTGCGGCCGGCGACCCCACCGGGGCCGGTGCCGGGACGCGCCGGGACGGGGCCGAGGGGCACCGCTCGGACCACGGCACCCTGCTGCGCACCGACATCCAGGGGCTGCGCGCGGTCGCGGTCTCGCTGGTGGTCGTCTACCACCTGCTCCCCGCGGCACTGGGCGGCGGCTTCATCGGCGTCGACGTCTTCTTCGTCATCTCCGGCTTCCTGATCACGCTGCACCTGATGCAGCGCCCGCCCTCGGGCGGCCGCGACCTCGCGAAGTTCTGGGGACGCCGCGTGCGCCGGCTGCTGCCGGCCTCGCTCCTGGTCCTGACCACCACGCTGCTGCTCTCCCGGCTGGTGGCCCCGGACACCCAGTGGGCCAACACCGCCCGCCAGGCCCGCTCGGCCACCCTCTACGTCGTCAACTGGGTGCTCGCCAGCGACTCGGTCGACTACCTGGCGGCCGAGAGCGCCCCCAGCCCGGTGCAGCACTTCTGGTCGCTCTCGGTGGAGGAGCAGTTCTACTTCGTCTGGCCGATCCTGATCCTCGCCATGGTGCTGCTGGCCCGGCGTGTGGGCTGGAACCGCGACATCGCCGTGCTCGGTGGGCTGGCCGGTCTGGTCACGGTGTCGTTGGGCTACTCGATCTGGGAGACCCACACCAACCCTGCGGCGGCGTACTTCGTCACCCCCACGCGGATGTGGGAGCTGGGCATCGGGGGGGTGCTGGCCGTGGTGGTGGCCGTGCGCCAGCGCCGCACCCTGCCCTCGCTGCTGCCCGAGGGGCCCCGGATGGTCCTGGCCTGGGTGGGGCTGGTCGCGGTGGCCTGGGCGGCCTGGACCTACACCGGCAAGACCCCGTTCCCCGGGTGGCAGGCCCTGCTCCCGGTCGTGGGGACGGCCGTGGTGATCGGCGCCCGCTCCCCGATGCGGGCGCTCTCCCCCGGCCCCTTCCTGGCGACCCGGCCGATGCAGTGGCTCGGTGACGTGTCCTACTCGGTCTACCTGTGGCACTGGCCGCTGATCGTGCTGGTCCCGCAGCTGCGGGGGCACGACATCGACACCCTCGACCGCGTGGTGGTGCTCGTCCTCACCCTGGTCCTGGCCGGCCTGACCAAGAAGTACGTCGAGGACCGGTTCCGCACGCCCCAGTGGGGCATCCCGCTGCGCAAGCCGTTCCTGCTCGGCGCGGCGGGCATGGTCGTGGTGGTCGCGCTCGCCGGCCTCCAGCAGCTCGAGGTCGACCACCGCGAGGCCCAGTCCGAGGCCCAGCTCGCACAGGCGCTCTCCCAGGGCGGCCCCTGCTTCGGCGCCGCGGCCCTGGACCACCCCGACCGCTGCGACCCGGTGCCCTACGACCAGATCGTCCCGGCACCGGCGGACGCCGCCACCGACAAGTCCGACGCCTACGCCGACGTCTCCGGCGGCAAGGACTGCTGGTCCTACCTGCCGAAGTTCCCCCAGGTGCGCTGCACCTTCGGCAAGCAGGACAGCGACGTCCACGTCGCGCTGCTCGGCAACTCCCACGCCGGGCAGTGGCTGCCCGCCCTCCAGGCGTTGGCCAAGCAGCACGGCTGGCGCATCGACACCTACCTCGCCTCGCGTTGCGCGAGCGCCGACGTGGCGCAGGAGTTCGAGACCGACGCCTACTCCCAGGCGTGCCTGCGCTGGGTCCACAAGGCCGAGGCCGCCGTCGTGGCCGACAAGCCCGACCTCGTGGTCACCACCAACCGGGTCTCCGCCCCGGCCGTGGGCGAGAGCCGCGAGGGCAGCTACGACGCCTACGTCACCGGTTGGGGCAAGGTGCTCCAACGCCTGAGCGCGGCGAAGCTCAAGGTGATGGTCCTCCACGACACCCCGGCCTCGGGGATGGCCGTCCCCGACTGCGTGGCCCAGCACGGCAGCGACTACACCGAGTGCGACGGCACCCGGAAGAAGTGGCTGGCCCCCGACCCCGCCGCCGACGCGGTGAGGAGCCTCGGCGACCCCCGCGTCCACTTCATCGACCTCAACGACCACATCTGCGAGGAGGAGATCTGTCACGCCGTCACCGGCGGAGTGATCACCTACTTCGACTCCTCGCACCTGACGGCCACCTTCAACCGGACCCTGGCTCCCTATCTGGACCGTCCCCTGCGCGCGCTGCTGAACCGCTGAGCGGGCCCTGCTGTGACACCATGACTGACGCCCGACCGCCGACCAGAGAGCGAGCATGAGCACCCCTTCCCGGCCTCGCGTCACGCTGGTCAGCGCCGTCCACGACGACGGGGTGGTGCTGCCCGCCTTCATCGCCGCGGTCGAGGGGCAGAACCTCCCCCACGACGCACTCCAGGTGGTGATGGTGGACTGCGGCTCGGGCGACGACTCGCTCGCCCAGCTGCGCGCCTGGGCCGCCCGTCGCCCCGCCATGGTCGACGTCGTCGAGCTCGAGGACTGCTCGATCGGCACTGCCCGCAACGCCGGGCTCGCGCAGGCCCGAGGGGCCTGGGTGTCCTTCCCCCGTCCCGACGACGGCTTCGAGGCCGACTACCTCTCCCGGGTGGTCGCCTTCACCGACTCCCACCCCGACGCGGCCCTGGTCTCCACCAACCGACTGATCGTGGACGAGGGCGGCGAGAACCCGAGCGGCAGCCACCCGCTGCGGATGTTCCACCGGGGCGACCGGGTCCTGGACCTCGACGTGATCCCCGAGGTGATCGCCGGCGATCCCACGAGCACCTTCTTCGACGCCGACGCGCTGCGCGAGCACGAGGTCACCTTCGACGACCTCCGGTCCGCGGCGCCGGACGCCTTCAGCCTCGGCTGGCGGCTGCTGCTGCGCTCCGGCAACACCCGGGTGGGCCTGATGCGCAGCGCGAAGTACCACCAACGCCGCGGCGTGCTGATCACCGGTCGCCCCGAGTCGATGCCGCAGCCCGCGGGCGAGGACCCGACGTTGCAGATGCTGCGGGCCAGCTACCTGCGGGTGCTCGACGAGGCGGACGGGCGCGGCGGCGTACCCCCGTGGCTCCAGCACCAGATGGCCCACGGGATGGCGCACTTCTACAACACCAACGACTCCCGGCCCCCCGTCGGCGTGCCCACCCGCGCCGCGGACCGGGACGCCTTCCACGACCTTGCCGCCGCGGTGCTGGCCCGCCTCGACGTCGAGGACACCGTCAACTACTCCCTCGGCCGGATCCGGCGCCTGGCCCGCTACGTGATGCTGCACGGGTACGCCGAGGAGCCGTGGCTCCAGCCGTTCGTGCTGATGGACAACCTCGACGACGACCAACGGCTGGTGTGCTTCAGCTACTACTACACCGGCCCGGCGCCGACCGAGGAGTTCCGCTCCAACGGCGAGGTGGTGACCCCGGTCCACGCCAAGACCCGCAAGCTGCACTACACCGGCCGGCTGCTGCTCAACCACCGGATCGCGTGGCTGCCGTTCCGCGGGATGATGGAGGTGCACCTCGACGGTCGGCCGATGGACCTGGAGTTCGAGTGGCCCGCCTTCCCGCGCCGGCGCACCACCCAGGGCGTCGCCGGGTGGTTCCTGCGCCCCGACACCACCCGCATCCTCGACCCCGCACGCAAGGCGCTCCCGGTGGTCGCGGAGTCACGCGAGGGGCGCCGCGCCCAGCGCGCGGCCACCCGCTCGCGCTGGCAGCGCCGCTTCGCCGACGCCTGGGTGCTGATGGACCGCCTGCACGACGCCAGCGACAACGGTGAGGCGCTGTTCAAGTACCTCCGGCGCCACGAGCCCGACGTCAACGCCTGGTTCGTCCTCGAGGAGGGGACCCCGCACTGGGAGCGCCTGGTGCGGGAGGGCTACAAGGACCGCATGGTCGCGCACGGCAGCCACGAGTGGCGGATCCTGATGATCCACTGCACCCACCTGATCTCCTCCCACGCCGACCTCGCGGTCACCGCACCGCAGGAGGTGCAGGAGATCCGGCACCTCGACTTCCGGTTCACCTTCCTCCAGCACGGCGTGATCATGTTCGACCTCTCCAACTGGCTCAACGCCAAGAAGCTGGACACGCTCGTCACCAGCACGCCGGGCGAGTACCACTCCATCGCCGGCGACGAGAGCCAGTACGTCGTCACCACCCGCGAGGTCGCCCTGACCGGGCTGGCCCGGTGGGACCGCCTGTTGGAGATGTCGCGCCGCTACGAGGGCGAGGCACGGGACCTGATCCTGGTGGCACCCACGTGGCGCAAGTGGCTGCTGCCACCGATCGTGCCCGGGAGCCAGCAGCGCCCCCTCGACCTCTCGGCGCTGGAGAGCAACTTCTTCCAGAGCTGGAAGGCGTTCCTCACCGACGAGCGGGTCCAGAAGCTGGCCGACCAGCACAACCTGAAGGTGGGGTTCATCCCGCACCCCAACCTGCAGCCGCTGCTCGCCCACCTCGACCTGCCACCGCACGTGCTGTCGCTGACCTACGCCGACAACGACATCCAGGAGCTGATCTCGCGGGCCCGGTTGATGGTGACCGACTACTCCTCGATCTCCTTCGACGCCGGCTACACCGGCCGGCCGGTGACCTACTACCAGTTCGACACCGAGCAGATGCTCGAAGGCAGCCACGTCGGCAGCCGAGGCTACTTCGACTACGGGCGCGACGGCTTCGGCCCCGTCGCCACCAGCCTCGACGACGCGATCCAGTCGCTGCAGGAGGTCATCGAGGCCGGGCCCGAGCCGATGCCGGAGTACGCCGCCCGGATGGAGGCCACCTTCCGCAACCGCGACGGGGGTTGCTGTGCGCGCATCGTCGAGGCGGTGCGGGCCTCGACCCGGGCCGCGGACCCGGGCTCGGTGACCCCCACCCCCGCCCCCTCGCAGGCGTGGCGATGAGCGGGACCCGCAACGTCGCCGTGGTGCTGGCCGGCGGCGTGGGCGCCCGCGTGGGGATGGACATCCCCAAGCAGCTGCTCAAGATCGCGGGACGCAGCATCCTGGAGCACACCCTCTCCGCGCTCGACGGACACCGCGACGTCGAGGAGATCGTGGTGATGATGGCCCGCGGTCATCTCGACGCCGTGCACGACATCGTCCGCGACGGTGGCTACAGCAAGGTCGCCCACGTCCTCGAGGGCGCGGAGACCCGCAACGGCACCACGCTGCGGGCGCTGGAGGTGATCGACGGGGACGAGACCAAGGTGCTCTTCCACGATGCCGTCCGTCCCCTGGTCAGTCCCCGCATCGTGGCGGAGTGCTTCGAGGCGCTCGAGCGCTACGACGCCGTCGACGTGGCGATCCCGTCGGCCGACACGATCATCGAGGTCGACGAGCACAACGTCATCCGGGACATCCCTCCGCGGGCCAACCTGCGTCGCGGTCAGACGCCGCAGGCCTTCCGCGCGGGCGTGATCCGGGCGGCGTACGCCAAGGCGCACGAGGACCCCGACTTCCAGGCCACCGACGACTGCACGGTGGTGCTGCGCTACTCCCCGGAGGTCCCCATCGGGGTCGTGGCGGGCGAGGAACGCAACATGAAGGTCACCGAGCCCATCGACGTCTACATCGCCGACAAGCTGTTCCAGCTCAGCACCAGCAACCTCGCCCCGTCCCGCAGCGAGGAGGACTACCGGGCCGCGGTGGCCGGCAAGACGATGGTGGTCTTCGGCGGCAGCTACGGCATCGGCGCGGACATCGCCACCCTGGCCGAGCACCACGGGGCGCGGGTGTTCTCCTTCAGCCGGTCCTCGACGGCGACCCACGTCGAGCGCCGGGTCGACATCCGCGCTGCGATCGAGGCGGTGCTCGCCGAGACCGACCACGTCGACTTCGTGGTCAACACCGCCGCGGTGCTGCCGCGCGGCGACCTGGTCGACACCTCCGAGGAGACGGTGTACGCCGCGACCGAGATCAACTACCTGGCGCCCATCCTGCTCGCCCAGGAGTTCTTTCCGCACCTGCGTGCGACCAGGGGCAGCATGCTCAACTTCACCTCCAGCTCCTACACCCGCGGCCGGCGCGGCTACAGCCTCTACTCCTCGGCGAAGGCGGCGGTGGTCAACCTGACCCAGGCCCTGGCCGACGAGTGGTCCCGCGACGGGGTGCGGGTGAACTGCATCAACCCCGAGCGCACCGGCACCCCGATGCGCACCCGCGCCTTCGGGCAGGAGCCCCCGGGATCCCTGCTCGACTCGGGCGAGGTGGCCCGGCGCTCGCTGGACCTCCTGGTCAGCGGCGAGACCGGCCTGATCCTCGACATCCGCAAGGACGACCCCCTGTGAGCACCGCGTCGTGAGCGGGCGCCCGTGAGCCCCCTGCGGCCACGCGTCAAGGCCGCGGTCCGCCGGGTCGGCGGACGACCGCTCGCCCGGGCGCGCCGCGCTCGGCAGACCCCGCTGCTCAGCGTGGTGATGCCGGTCTACAACGTCGCGGAGTACCTCCCCGCGGCACTGGACAGCGTCTTGTCGCAGACCTTGACCGACCTCGAGGTGATCGCCGTCGACGACGGCTCGACCGACGAGTGCCTGGAGATCCTGCGCGCCTACGAGCGCCGTGACTACCGCGTCCGGGTCCTCACCCAGCCCAACTCCGGCCAGGGGGTGGCTCGCAACCTCGGGGTGCAGAGCGCCCGCGGCGAGTTCCTGACCTTCCTGGACTCCGATGACACCCTGCCCCCGGACGCCTACGCCACGATGGCGCAGGGGCTGCAGCGCAGCGGGTCGGACTTCGCCGTGGGCAACCTGCGCCGGCTGCGGCACGGCGAGCTGCACCGGATGATCTGGTCGCGCACGGTCCACCGCCAGGACCGGGTCGGCGTTCGGATCGAGGAGTTCCCCGAGGCCCTCCAGGACATCATCGCCTGCAACCGGATGTTCCGGACCGAGTTCTGGCGGGTGCAGGTCGGGGGCTTCCGCGGCGGCATCGCCTACGAGGACCACGTGCCGATGCTCACCGCCTACGTCCGGGCCCAGAAGTTCGACGTGCTGCAGAAGGTCACCTACCACTGGCGCATCCGCGAGGACCTCACCTCCACCGGCCAGCAGAAGGCGCGGCTGGGCAACCTCCAGGACCGGATCACGGTCAAGCAGGAGGCGCACGAGCTGCTGGAGGCGGAGGCTCCCGCCGGGGTCTACGCGGCCTGGGTCGGCCGTGCGCTCGAGGTGGACTTCCCACCGTTCCTGCCGTTCGCGCTGACCGGCGACGCGGCGTACCGCAGCCTGCTGGCGCAGACCTACCGCACCTTCCTCGACCGGGTCACGCCGGCGGCCCTGGAGCACGTGCGCGTCGCCATGCGGGTGCGGGCCCACCTGGCGGCCCAGGAGCGCTGGGAGGAGCTGTTCACCGCCGACGACTGGCTGCGCGAGGTCCAGAACATGCCACCCACCCGGGTCGCCGACGGGCGGCTGGTGGCCGCGTTCCCGCAGGAGTGCCCGTGGGCGGACGCGCTGCCGGCCGACGAGCGCTGGATGTCCCCGTTGGAGAGCCACTTCGAGGGGGCGGTCGAGCACCTGGAGTGGGAGGAGGACCGCCTGCGGATCACCGGCTGGGCGGTGCTGCGAGGCCTGTCGATGAAGGGCGCCGCCGGCGGGACCCGGGTCCGTGCCTGGGTCGTGGACGTCGCCGACCCGACGACGCGGATCCCCCTGGAGGTCCGCCAGGTCGACCTGCCCGAGGCCGACGTCTGGGGTCCGCTGGCGCACGCCACCTGCGCGGGGGGTGGCTTCGTGGCCACGGTCGACCTCACCGGGCTGGCGGGCAGCCCGGTCTGGGCCGTCCATGCCGAGGTCGAGCAGGAGGGGCTCACCGCCTCCGGGGGGCTGCACGGCCGCGTCGCCCGGTCGGCGGCGGTGCGTGAGTCCTCCGGGCTCGTGCTCGGCGTCGCCGACGGTCTCAGCGTGACCGCCTGCTGGGAGGGCGCCACCGGGCTCACGCTGCGGGTCACGCCGGGCCTGGCTGTCGACCCGTACGGCGCCCAGGTCCAGGTCGCGGAGGTGGAGCTGCTCGACGACGCCGTCGTGGTCACGGTCGAGACGAGCCTGCGGGGGGAGCAGCTGGCCCAGGCCCGGCTGGTCTCGCCGGCAGCCGAGCTCCCGCTGCTGGCGCACTCCACCCAGCACGGGCGCACCCGCCTCACCTTCCCGGTGACCGCGCCCGACCTCGACGGGATCGACCGGCCGGCGCCCACGGGCACCTACGCGCTGGTGGTGCGCGGCGCGCGGATGCCGCACGCGCACGCCGGTCGCGGGCTGGCCGGGCGTTCCCCGGTGCGTGCGCACGGGCAGGCCTTCGACCTCGCCGCCGGCCAGCGCCCCGACGGCCGGTTCGTGCTGGTGCTCTCCCCGCCCCTGCGGGCCGACGAGCTGGGTCCTGCGAACCAGCACCGGCTGCGCCGGCACTTCCGCAGCGCACCGGCCGCGGTGGGGGACTCGGTGGTGCTCAGCCACGGCCCGGGCCACCACGCCGCCGGGGACCAGCTGGCGATGGATCGTTGGCTGGCGCGGCACCGGCCCGACCTCACCCGGTTCTGGACGGTGGCCGACGCCCGCACCGCGGTGCCCGAGGGTGCGCTGGCCCTGGTCCGCGGCAGCCGGGAGTGGTACGACGCCCTGGCCGGCGCCTGCTTCGTCAGCAGCGACACCGACCTCGGCCCGTGGTACCGGCCCCGGCCGCAGCAGCACCACCTGCGCACCTTCGACGGGCACCCCTACGAGCCGATGGGCATCGGCGCCTGGCGGCGCGAGGGCATGATCGAGCACCTGGTCAACCGCGAGGTGCAGCACGTGCGTGAGCAGTGGGACCGGCTGCTGGCCCCCGACGAGGAGTCGGTGGCACTGCTGCGCGAGCAGTTCCGGTGGGACGGCGAGGTCGTCGTCGCCGGCAGCCCGCGCACCGACGCGATCGTGACGGCCGACCGCGACGACGTGCGCCGCCGGGTGCTGCGCCGGCTCGGGCTGGAGGACGCCGTGCTGGTGCTGCACGCCCCGGCCGCGCGCGACGACTACGACGTGGCGACCCCGGAGGGACGCGAGGCCCTGGACTACGGCGCCCTGCTGGAGCACCTCCCGGCCGGCCACGTGCTGCTGCACCGCAGCCCACCGCACGACCGGCGGCCGGCGCCGACGCTCACCGGCGACCGGGTGCGCGACGTGAGCGACTACCCCGACCCGGCCGACCTGGTGGTGGCCGCCGACGCCGCGATCCTGGACCACTCGCCGCTGCGCTTCGACTGGGCGCTGACCGGACGCCCGGCGCTGTTCTACGTCCCCGACCTCGAGGCGTGGGCGCGGTTCCGCGAGCCGTTGCTGCCGTGGGAGGAGACCGCGCCGGGTCCGTGGCTGCGGACGGTGCCCGAGGTGCTCGACCAGCTGCGGGACCTGGACCGGGTCTCGGCGGCGTACGCCGGGGCCGTGGCACGGTTCAACGAGCGGTTCAACGCGCTCAACGACGGCGCCGCCACCGCGCGCGCGCTCGCCCCCTTCTTCGGCGGCTGAGCCGCCGGTTCAGGAGGGCCGCACCCGGTTCCGCACCCGGGTGCGCAGGGAACCCAGCCGGCGCCGCAGCCGCCCGTCGGGCTCGTCCGGGCCGGCCGACGCCTCTCCCCGGGCCGGGTCCGTCTCGGGGGCCCGGGCCTCCGCGAGCGCCTGCCGGCGCGCGGCGCGGGCACGGGCGGTCGCCGCGTCCACCGCGATCGCCTGGGAGCGCCGGTAGAGATCGGCGTAGCGGCCGGCGATCTCGTCCAGCGCCGCCGTGGCCGCGCGGTCGTCCTCCGGCCGGTCCGCCAGCAGGCTCAGCTGTGCGAAGACCTCCTCGGCGATCCCGACCAGCTCCGGGGGCAGGTCCAGCCCCTCCCAGGTCGCCTGGTGCCGGTTGAGCCCGGGCTCGACGAAGGCATCCACCTCGGCGTGCGGCGCATCGCCCAGCGGGTGGTTGAACCGGAGCCCCAGGTCCTCGCGCACCCCGTGCATGGTGCTGCGCCAGTCGCTGCGCAGGTCGTCGTAGCGCACCAGCACCCGCCGCCGCCCCCGGGTCAGCCGCTCGGTGACCAGGTTGGCGTTCACCCAGCCGGCCAGCCCCATCACCGCGAACCCGTAGGCGTCCATGTGCGGCCGGTTCGCGCGGTAGTAGGTCTGCCTGCTGCGCACCACCTCCGCCGGCGCGCGCAGCATCGTCAGGAACCCGATCCGGGCGGCGAGCTCCTCGGCGGTCTCGGCCCAGAGGTCCGGGACCCAGCAGGCGCGCGGGTCCTTGACCACGACGTCGGGCGCGAGGTGGAGCTGGCGGCCCAGCCACCGCCGCAGCTCGGCGCGGACGTCGTCGTCGACCGTGCCGGCCATCAGGGCGGCTGCCTGCGGTCGCCCGTCGGTCTGCTCGATCAGCGCCCGACTCCATCAGCCGCCGGTGGAAGCGCACCGGCCACCGGGACTCGAAGAAGCCCCTGGGGTTGGACTCGTTGGCCTCCAGCACCGGTTGCGGCACGTGGAAGCCGAGGTGGTGCAGGGTCCCGGCGACGGTGCTGGTGCCACTGCGTCCGGCGCCCGTGACCAGCACGAGGGACCTGGCGGAGGTCTCCGGCTGGGCCGGGTCCACCGGCGGCGAGGCCGTCACGATCTCCCCTTCCGCTCGACGTCGGGCAGCGCGACTCTACCCATCCGCGGCCGGGGAGCCGGCGAGGAGCGGCGCGAAGAACTCCGCCACCACCCGCTGCGCCGCCTGTCCGTCGGCGAGCCGGTTGTAGTAGTCGTTGAACTCGGCGATGCGCCCGGCCCACGCGCGGGTCAGTGCGGGCAGGTCGGCCAGGGCTGCGACCACCTCGTCGGTGGTCTCGACGAGGGGGCCGGGCGCGGATGTGGCGAAGTCGAAGAGGAACCCCCGCTGCCGCTCGGTGTAGTCGTGCAGGTCCGGGACCAGGAAGACCATCGGCCGCCCGGTGATCGCGAAGTCGAAGCGCATCGAGGAGTAGTCGAGGACGGCGGCGTCGGAGGCCAGGATCAGGTCGTTCACGTCGGGGTAGGTGGTCACGTCCACGACCCGGGCCCCACCGGCCGACGGCGTGTGGAACCGGTGGCCCCGCAGCAGGACCACGTGGTCGGGACCCAGCTCGTGGGCCGCCCGGGCGACGTCGAGGTGCAGCACCGCCTGGGCGCTGCGGAAGTTCGTGGCCAGGTCGTCGCGCCACGTGGGGGCGTAGAGCACGGCCCGCTGTGCGGGGCCGATCCCGAGCCGCTCCCGGGTGCGGGCGCGACGCTCGGCGTGCCCGGCGGCGACCAGCGCGTCGTCGCGGGGATAGCCCTGGTGGATGATCCGGCCGCCGAAGTCGTAGTTCTCCCGGTAGTGACGGTCCATCTCGGGGATCGGCGTCAGCAGGTTGTTCCACGAGCCCGATGTGCGCGCCAGCATCTGGTCCAGATGGGTGGGGGTGAGTCCGCGCGCGCGCCACTGGCCCAGCCCCATCGCCTTGGCGGGGTAGCCGTGGTAGGTCTCCAGGACCTCCTGCCCCTCCCGGCGGGTGAACCACGGGTCGAGCTCGATGCAGGTCACCACCCACGCGGCCCGCGCCAGCACGTCGTACCACTCCCGGCTGCGCAGCAGCACCGCCTCGGCCCCCTCGGGGACCCGGACCGAGGAGTCCGCGACCGCCCACCGCACGCGTACGTCCCTGCGCCCGGCCGTGTCCAGCGCCCGGCGCAGCTCGGCCTGGATCGCCCCGGGATGGTCGCTGGGGTCCTGGCCCAGGAAGCACTGGAAGTAGACCAGGCGGGGGTCCAGGGGCTCGGAGACCGCCAGGTAGTCCTGCTGGAGGCGCCGCTGCGCCCAGGGCCCCGCCTCGTCCTCGCCCAGCGGGGGGTCCAGGCGCAGCACCAGCCCGCCGTGCGGGCCGCGCCACAGCGCCGTGCGATGCCGGTCGTCGAGCGCGAACAGCGGCAGCCGGGCGGCGACCTCGTCGGCCAGCGCGACCGGCAGCTCGGCGCCGTCGTGGTCGACCCGGAGCCGGTAGCCGCCGGTCGGCGCGTCGGTCGGCCCGAGCCCCCACGGATCGGTCTCCAGGGCGAAGACCCACTCCTGCCCGTCCTCGCGACCCTCCACGCGCTGGCCGGTCGCCAGCAGTGCGACGGTGCACCCGGCAGGAGCGTCCAGCCGGAGCCGGAGCTCGCCGGTCGCGACCTCGGCGCCGGTGACGACGGCACCGGTGGGTCGCGGGGGCGGCGCGCCACCGACCCGGAGCGCGACCCCCGCCGGCACCGGATCCCAGCGCAGGGCCACGCCGTCGCCGGAGAAGTGGTGGGCCGCCGAGCCGGTGCCGTCGAGCTCGGCGACCAGCCCGCTGCGGCGTACGCCTCGGTCGGTGACCTCGACCTCCACCCGCCAGACCCCGGGGGTCACCTCGGCGAGCGGGACGCGCAGCTCGACCACGCCGCGGTGGTGGCGCTGGTGCGGCTCGCCCATCCACCGGGTCACCCCGGCGTCCTCGGTGAGCGTGACGGCCGGCGAGAGGGTCGCCTCCTGCCCGAGCAGACGTACGGCGACCTGCGGGTCGTCCTGGTCGACACGGCGCAGCCCGACGAACAGCTCGACCACCAGGTCGTCGCCGAGCACCCGAGTGCGCCGCACCTGCGCGCGCAGGGCGCTCTCGTCGGCGGTGAGCCGCAGGACCCAGGTCGGCACGTCCTGCGCGACGTCGAAGCGGGCGAGCACGCTGGCGTCCACCACCTCGGTCGGGTGGTGCCCGCCCGCGAAGCGCCGCTGCGCCACGAACGTGGTCAGCTCCTCGCGGCGCCCCTGGCCGGCCAGCCAGGCGGCCACCCGGTCCTCGACCGGCACGGTGCCCGCGCGGGCCTCCCCGGCGACCTCCAGCAGCTCGGCCGCGTGGGTGTGCAGCAGCTGCCACTGGTCCTCGTCGCACCACTCGACGCCCAGCAGGAACCGGGGCAGGTCGCGGGTCAGCGCCCCGGCGGCGCGCTCGGCGCGGTGCCCGGCCGTGCTCGGGCGGTCCAGCGTGGCCAGCATGTCGCGGTCCTGCCCCACTCGGCCCGACAGCGCTCCCATGGGGTTCTCCACGCGCTCGAAGAGCCGGGCTCGGCGGGCACCCGCGTCGCGCAGCGTCGCGGTCCCGGCCTCGACGTGTCCCTCGCACAGGAGGGTGACCGCGGAGGTCTGCCCGTCCGGCTCGCTGTCGTCCACGACCCGGGCCCAGCGCTCGCGCGGCACCAGCAGCCGGGCCAGCAGCGGCGACCGCGCCCACCCGCCGGCCGGCCCGTCCTGGAGTGCGCCGAGCACCACCGTCGGCTCCTCGGGACGCGCGGCCAGGAGGGCCGCCACGGCGCCGGGCAGCAGCAGCTGTCCCGGCGAGACGAAGAGCAGCCAGTCCCGTGGCGCCGCCGCCGAGCCGAGCCGGCGGGCCGGCGCGACATCGGCCCCGGGCGCGGCGACGCGACGCACCCGCCAGTCCTGCTGGGCGGCCTCGGCCGCGAGCGCCGTCAGTCGCTCGTCGAGGACCACCAGCACGATCTGCAGACGGGCCACCCGCTGGTCACGGACCGCGTCGACGGTGCGGCGCGCCTGGTCCTCGGGGCCGTGCAGCAGCACGATCGCGGCCACCTCGGGCCGCCCCGCGCGCACCCGCCGCACCAGCCGCCCGGCTCGGCGGCGAGCCCCGGCCGGGACCCGCTCGGCGACCCCGCGCAGGCGCGCACGCACGGAGTCCGGGTTCATGGGTCCGCATCATGCCGCACGCTCCCGGCCGGGCCGCGACAGCGGTCGAGCAGCGTGGTGGTCCAGCAGCGTGGTGGTCCAGCCGCGATGGTGGTCCAGCCGCGATGGTGGTCCAGCCGCGATGGTGGTCGAGCAGCGATGGTGGTCCAGCCAGCGATGGTGGTCGAGCAGCGATGGTGGTCGAGCAGCGATGGTGGTCGAGCAGCGATGGTGGTCGAGCAGCGATGGTGGTCGAGCAGCGAGCGCCAGCGAGCGATCAGTCGAGACCCGCCAGCGAGCGATCAGTCGAGACCCGCCAGCGAGCGATCAGTCGAGACCCGACAGCGAGCGGATAGTCGAGACCCGGCAGCGAGGTCGGTCGAGACCCGGCCAGCCGGTGGTGGACGTGCCGGTGGCCCCGGCGGGGTGGGCCGGGGTGGCGGGGCGTCAGGGTCGTCGCCGGCGCGCGGGTGGTCGGTGTGTGGGTGGTCGACGCTGGGTGCGGGTGACGTCGTAGTGGTGTCCGGTGGGGGAGGTCCAGGTGTAGCCGTCGCCGCGTGGCTGGTAGGTCCAGTCGGTGTGGGTCTTGACCCGGTGGTGGGTCCGGCACAGCGGGGCCAGGTTCTCTGCGCGGGTCTGGCCCGGTGGGCCGCCGGCCTCGAGGGGCGTGTAGGCATCGATGTGGTCGAGGTCGCAGGCGCGGGAGTCGCGGCGACAGCCGGGGAAGACGCAGTGGGCGTCGCGCAGGGTCACGGTCTCGCGCATGGTGGCCGGTGGGTCGTGCTGGTCGACGGCGGCCGGGGAGGCGAGGTCGAGGACCGGGCGGACGAGGATCTTGCCGCCGGTGGCGGTGAACCGGGTCAGCCAGGTGGTCAGGAGCGCGGTGGTGGCTGCGCCGAGGCCCTCTACTGTCGCGGCTCCGGTGCCGGTTTGGGGGTCGAGGTCGGCGGGGGTGAGGTGGAGGTGGAGGTACGCGACCCCGCTGCCGCTGCCGCTGCCGCTGGGCCGGGGCCGGGGCCGGGGGTGGTGTCGCGGCCCGACATCAGGTCCAGGGCGTGTTGGGGGTCGGCGAGGATCCCCACCGCGCGGGCCCGGCGCACCTCGAGGGTCTCGGGGTCGCCGAGGTCGCGCAGGTCGGCGGCGATCCGGCCCACCGTGGAGTCCAGGAGGCGGGCGTCGTCGGTGTCCAGGGTCATCGTCACCTCGGTGGTCGCCGGGCCCCGGCCGTGGTGCAGCCACACCCCGCGGCGGGCCAGGGCTTCCTCCTCATCGGCCACCGCGCGGTCGGGGTCGAAGTAGAGCCGGGCCTCCGCGACCAGCCGCGCCGCGGCGACCAGGCCGATCTTGGCCGGGGTGGCGCTGACCAGCCGGTCGGCGTAGGCCACCGCCTCGGGGCCCAGGTCGTGGGTCTCCCGAGAGATCAGCCGGGCCCGCCACACCGGCACCGCCCCGTCCCGGGCCAGCGCCCACAGCCGCGGCAGCCGGAAGGCCAGCTCCAAGGCGTCGGCGAGCAGCTGGCGAGCCGCGTCCAGACTCATCCCCAGCGCGGCGCCGAGCTCGACCGGCGCGAACTGCGCCACCAACGGCGCCCCGGCACCGGCCAACGCCACCACGTCCTCCTCCAGGCTCGGGTCACCCCAGTGCGCGGGGCACTCCCCGGCCGGGCACGGATGCAACCGCGCCCACGCCACCGCCAGCTCCAGCTGGCACAACGCGGCCGCGTGCTCGGCCACCCGCGCCGCCCGGACACCCTCGATCACCGCACTCGGCGAGCAGATCGTGGTGCCGTCCATGGCAACGATCCTAGTCCGCCGCACCGACAGGTTCGACAGTGTGTTCGAAACTGTGGACAACGATGCCGCGCCGACGGCGCGACCTGGGGCGAACCCTCAGGTCACAAGAGCCCCTTCTCCTTCAGGTAGTCCTCGGCCACCTTGCTGGCCTGGAGCCGCTGGCCGTCGACCTTGGCGTTGAGCGTCTTGAGATCCTCGGTGGTGAGCACGCCGGACAGCTTGTTCAGGGCGTCCGCGGCCTTGGCGTGGTCCTTCAACCACGCGCTGTTCACCACGGGGACGAGGTTCTCGGCGTTCTGCCAGTTCTTGTCGTCCTCGAGCACCACGATGCCGAGCTGGTCGAGGCTGCCGTCGGTGGTGCCGACCTGGCCGAGCTGGACCTCGCCGTTGACCAGCGCGTTCTTGGTGTCCTGCGAGCCGAACCCCAGGGGCTCGATCTTGCTCAGCTCGATCCCGTAGACGCTCTTGAGGCCCTTGGCGCAGTCGGAGCGCTCCGAGCAGTCGGAGTTGGCCGCCAGCGCCACCGGCTTGCCCAGCTGGCCGAGATCGCTGAGCGTGGTGAGGTCGTTCTTCTCGGCGAAGTCCTTGGTGACCGCGTAGGCGTTGGCGTCCTCGGCCTCCGCCGGCTCGAGCGGCGTGATGCCGTACTTCTCGCCGAGGGTCTTGAGCTTGCCGAGGGTCGCCTGCACGTCCGGCGTGGCGACCGGGGCGGCGTCGTTGCCGTTGGCCTTGCGGTTGAGGGCCTCGGTGAGCGAGGAGAGGTAGTCCGCGGAGATCTGCACGTCGCCCTGCTCCAGCGGGCCGAGGTAGATGTCGCGCGCGCCGAGGTTCTTCACGTTGGTCGCGAAGCCCTCCTTGTCGAGGAGGAGCTTGTAGAGCTGGGTCATGATGTCGGCCTCGGTGAACTTCTGGCCCACGATGGTGACCTCGGCGCCCCCACCGCCGCCGCCCGTGGAGCTGTCGCTGCCGCAGGCCGCCGCGGCGAGCAGGAGCGGCAGGGCCATCAGGGCAAGCAGTAGCCGGCGTGCAGCGTTCATGGGGAATCCCACCTTCTGTGTCCCGCGGCCGATCACCGCGCGTGTCCGGGGGCCGTGCTCGCGCCCTCCGCGCAGACTCTACCGACTTCCTGCTGGCAGCGGGTCCAGCACCCGCTGCAGGTAGGCCATGCCGCCCTCGAGCACCAGCGCGATCAGCGCGACGATCAGAGAGCCGGAGATCACCTCGGCCGGCCGGTTGCTGTCGTAGCCGTGGGTGATGATCCGGCCCAGGCCCGGCCCGGCCACCAGCGCCGCCACGGTCGCCGTCGCCCAGACCTGTACGACGGCCAGCCGCACCCCCGAGACGATCAGCGGCATCGCCACCGGCAGCTCGACCCGGCGCAGCACCTGCGTCTCGTCCATCCCCATCCCGCGGGCCGCCTCGAGCAGGTCGTCGTCGACCCCGGAGACCGCCACGTAGGCGTTGGTGATGATCGGCGGCAGCGCGAACAGGGCGAGCGTGATCAAGGTGGCCAGGCCGGCCCGGCCGAACGGGCCGAAGTCGGCGCTGCCGACGAAGCCGAGCGCGAGCAGCGAGAGCAGGGCGACGATCGGGATGGCGCGGCCCACGTTGGAGACGTTCACCGCGAGCGTGCCGAACCGGCGCCGGTGACCCAGCCAGATCGACAGCGGCAGGCCGATCACCATCGCAGCGACCAGCGCGGCCGCGGTGAGCAGGCTGTGCTCGAGCAGGCGGTGGGGGACGCCGTCGCTGCCCGTCCAATTGGCGGGGTCGCGGAACCAGTCGAGCACTCCCTGGATCACGTCGCCACCGCCGTCCGGGTCCAGGGGGTGAGCGCCCGCTGGAGCGCGACCAGCAGCAGGTCGAGGGCGATCGCCAGCAGCACGCACAGCACGCTGGTCGCGAGCACCTGGGCCTTGAAGTTGCTCTGCTTGCCCGCGATCAGCAGGTCGCCGAGACCGCCGTAGTCCAGGATCGCGCCCACCGTGGTCAGCGCCACGGCGGACACGGTGGCGACCCTGATCCCCGCCATGATCGTGGGCAGGGCGAGCGGCAGCTCCACTCGCAGCAGCAGCCGTCCGGCGCCGTACCCCATGCCCACGGCGGACTCGCGCACGTCCGCCGGGACCCCCGCCAGCCCGTCGAGGACGTTGCGGACCAGGATCGTCAGCGAGTACAGGCCGAGCCCGAGCACGACCGTCTCCAGCCCCAGTCCGGTGACCGGCACCAGCAGCGAGAACAGCGCCAGCGACGGGATCGTGTAGATCGCGGTCGTGGTGCCGAGCACCAGGTTCTCCAGCCTTCGGTAACGTCGGGCCAGCAGGGCCAGGGGAAGGGCCAGGGCGAGCCCCAGCAGCACCGACGCCACGACGATGCCGAGATGTTGCAGCAGCGCCTGGGACAAGACGTCGGCCCGGGTGGTGAGGTACTCGCCGCAGATCCAGTCGTTGCGGGTCAGACAGTTCTCAGGAGAGGGTGCACCCGGTGGCATCACAGGCAGACGGTAGCGCGCCGGACGGCGGAGCCGGCGAGGGCGGCACGATCCGCCTCGAGGGGGTCGGGAAGACCTACCCCGACGGCACCGTCGCGGTGCACGAGCTCGACCTGGACGTGCCGCGCGGCTCGATGGTCGCCCTCGTCGGGCCCTCCGGCTGCGGCAAGTCCACGACGTTGAAGATGGTCAACCGGCTGATCGAGCCCACCACCGGCCGGATCCTCATCGACGGCCGCGACGTGACCGGCACCGACCCGGTGCAGCTGCGGCGCCGCATCGGCTACGTGATCCAGCAGGTGGGGCTCTTCCCCCACCAGAAGGTCCGCACCAACGTGATGACGGTCCCGCTGCTCTACGGCGAGAGCAAGGCCCACGCCCGGGACCGGGCCGAGCAGCTGCTCGACCTGGTCGGGCTGCCGCCCGAGGAGTTCGCCGACCGCTACCCCCACCAGCTCTCCGGCGGTGAGCGCCAGCGGGTCGGGGTGGCCCGGGCGCTCGCGGCCGACCCTCCGGTGCTGTTGATGGACGAGCCGTTCGGCGCCGTCGACCCGGTGGTGCGCGGACGGCTCCAGGACGAGTTCCTGCGGCTCCAGCGCGACCTCGGCAAGACGGTGCTGATGGTGACCCACGACATCGACGAGGCGGTGAAGATGGGTGACCGGGTCGCGGTGTTCGCCACCGGTGGGCGCCTGGCGCAGTACGACGTGCCGGCGGCCGTGCTCGGCGACCCGGCCGACGAGTTCGTCGCCGAGTTCGTCGGCGGCTCGCGCGGCCTGCGTCGGCTGTCGGTGACCCCGATCGACCCGGCGCACCTGGAGTCGATGGAGGGGGTCAACGCTGCCGACCTCGGCGGGACGATCGACGTCTCCGCCAGCCTCGAGGACGCGATGGCGCTGATGATGCGCGAGGACAAGTCGATGGTCGGGGTCACCCAGCGCGCGCGGTTCCTCGGCGTGCTCACGCCCGACGGCGTGCACCGGATGCTGCGGGCCAGCGTGAACGCCTGACCCGCGCGTCGTTCAGGCCTGCTTGAGCCCGGGCTGGGCCCGGCGCGCACTCTTGGCGGCCTTCTGCGTCTGCTCGTCCCACGCGACGAGGTCGACGACCGAGTCGCCGGTGGGGGTCCATCCCGCCAGCGTCGCGGGTGCGGCCTCCGTCCGGCCACCGGCGGCCTCCTCGGCCCGCAGGCAGGCGAGCGCCTCCTCCAGCTCCAGCACCCTGCCGCGCGTCGCCACCAGTGCCTGGGACTCCGAGACCAGCTGGGACTCGGCGCGGTGGGCCCGGCTCTCGTGCTGCACGACCAGGCCCTCGAGCTCGCGCTGGGAGATGTGCGCCTCGGCGAGCCGCTCGGTGATCGCGGTGGTGAACTCGGCGTGCTCCGCTGCCCGGGCGCTGAACAGGGTGCGGTAGGCCATGGCGGCCGCGGCACGGTCGGCCGCGTTCTCACGGCGAGACTGCAGCACCTCTGTCCACATGATCCGCAGCGCGGCCCAGCACATCGCCAGGGCGAGGACGGCACCGCCGCCCAGCCACAACGCTGACAGGGTGGCCAGGGAGCCCAGCACGACGACCGAGGCCACCGAGAGCAGGGCCACCGCGGAGGTGACCCGGACACTGCGTTGCCGACGGCGCCTGGAGGTGCGGGCGCCCGCACGGGAAGCTGCCATAGCCCGCAGCGTAGGTCGCTAGTCGTCGGTCGGCGGGACGCGACACGCGTGCTCCAGGCGGAGCGCAGCGAGGGTCAGCGCGAACGCACCGGCTGCGGCCACGCAGGAGCGCCACAGCCGCGCCTCGCTGGCCGGCGTGCCCACCCCGAGCTGGGCGACCGCGTAGCCGAGGTAGCCGCCGACCAGCAGCGCCCCGGCGAAGGCGCACGCCTTGCCCAGCGCCAACCGGTTCACCGCCTGGTGGTGGGCCAGGGCGAAACGGTCGCGCTGCACCGTGCGGCGGGTGGCGTACGCCGCGGCGGCGATCATCGCGGCCACGAAGAAGAGCATCCCGATCGCGGTGAGGGTGACCACCGGCTCGGCGAAGTCGAAGCGCATCGACAGCGGTCGCACCGACCACCCCAGCACGAACCCGACGAGCCCGGCCACGACGAGCGTGCCGGGCCTGGTCGGCCGGACCCGGCCCGGGGGTGGGTCGGGCTCCCGTCCGGCGCCGGGCTCACTCACGCGTCGGTCGCTGCTCAGTGGAACTCGAGCTCGATGTCCTCGCGCAGCGTCACGCCGTCGCGCCCGGTCTTCTCGACGAGCTCGGCGACGGGGCCCACGCCGGGGATCTCGGCGTCCGGCTCCAGGTCGAGCCAGGGCACCAGCACGAAGGCCCGCTCGGCGGCCCGCGGGTGCGGCAGCCGCAGGTCCTCCTCGTCGGCGCGGCGGTCCCCGAGCACGATGAGGTCCACGTCGAGCGTGCGGGGCGCGTTGCGCTCGCTGCCGCGCTCGCGGCCGTAGGCGCTCTCCACGGCGAGCGCCCGTTCGAGCAGGGTGCGGGCCGAGAGCGTGGTGTCGATCAGGATGACGGCGTTGAGGAAGTCCTTGGAGTCCTCGGGAGCGTCCACCGGCTCGGTCTGGTAGACCCCGGAGATCGCGGTCACCCAGACCTCCGGGGTGTCGGCGAGCGAGTCCAGGGCACCTTGCAGGTTGTTGCGGCGCTCGCCGAGGTTCGACCCGATCGATATCACGGCCCGGCGGATGGGGTGCATCTCACCGGTGATGCTGTCGGTGTCGACGATGTTGGGGTTGGGTGACTCGGTCACTGACGGCTCCGGGTGATGGTCAGGGCGACGTCCTCGAACGTCGCCTGGATCGGGGCGTGCGGCTTGTGCACGGTCACCTCGACGGTGGCGACCGGGACGTGGCGCAGGCACACGTCGGCGATGCGCTGCGCCAGGGTTTCGATCAGGTCGACAGGGTCGTTCGCGACCGCCGAACCGACCTCCTCCACGAGGGTTCCGTAGTCGACGGTGTCCTGCAAGTCGTCGCTGCCGGCCGCGCCGCGCGTGTCCATGCCCAGCACGAGGTCGACGACGAACTCCTGGCCCTCGCGGCGCTCGTCCTCGAAGACCCCGTGGTGCCCGTGCACGGCGATGCCGCGCACGGCCAGACGGTCTCCGGCGAGCAGAGGAAGCTGGGCTGTCATGGTGCCCCGAGACTACCGGCGGGTCCAGGAGACCGGAACGGCCGTCCCGCCGGCAGCCACCGCGTGACCACCCGGATGGCGTCCAAGCTGGCCCGCACCTCGTGGACCCGGACCCCCCACACCCCCTGGATCGCGGCGATGGTGGTCAACGCCACGTTCGCGTCCTCCCGGTCCAGGACCGGGCGCGGCTCCCCGTCGGGGCCCGCGAGCAGCGTGCCGAGGAAGGACTTGCGGCTGGAGCCGACCAGGACCGGCACGCCGAGGGCCTCCAGCTCGGGCAGCCGCTGGAGCAGCTCCCAGTTGTGCTCCGCGGTCTTGGCGAACCCCAGACCCGGGTCGACCACCAGCCGGTCGGCCGCGACACCGGCCGCGGAGGCCGCCTCGAGGCGGGCGGCCAGCTCGTCGCGCACGTCGACCACCACGTCGTCGTAGGTCGCGTGCTCCCGCATCCGGTCGGCGTGGGCCCGCCAGTGCATCACGACGTACGCCGCCCGGTGCTCGGCCACGACGGCGAGGATGCGCGGGTCCGCCAGCCCGCCGGACACGTCGTTGACGAGCACGGCCCCGGCCTCGAGGGCGGCGGCGGCAACCTCGTGGCGCATGGTGTCCACCGAGACCGCGATGCCCTCGGCGACCAGGGCGCGGATCACCGGGACCACCCGGTCCAGCTCCTCGGCGACCAGCGGGCGGGTGGCACCCGGCCGGGTCGACTCGCCCCCGATGTCCAGGATGTCGGCCCCTTGCTGACGCAAGGCCAGCCCGTGCGCCGTCGCCGCCTGCGTGGTCTCGAACCGCCCGCCGTCGGAGAACGAGTCGGGCGTGACGTTCACGACCCCCATCACCAGCGGCCTCGCGAGCGTCGGGAGGCCGGTCGCCCAGGCCTCGCGCGGGGCACCGGCGGAGGTCATCGCCGGCTCACCGCGAGGCGTTGATCAGCGCCATCGCCTCGGCCCGCGTGGCGGGGTTGTGCATGATCCCCCGCACGGCCGAGGTGATGGTCCGGGCCCCGGCCTTGCGCACCCCGCGCATGGTCATGCACAGGTGCTCGGCGTCGATGACGACGATGGCGCCGCGGGCCTCCAGGATCTGCACCAGCGCGTCGGCGACCTGGGTGGTCAGGCGCTCCTGGACCTGCGGTCGCTTGGCGAAGACGTCGACGAGCCGGGCCAGCTTGGAGAGCCCGGTGATCTTGCCGCGCTCGTTGGGGATGTAGCCCACGTGGGCGACGCCGGTGAAGGGGACCAGGTGGTGCTCGCACATCGACCACAGCTCGATGTCGCGGACCAGCACCATCTCGTCGTGGCCGATGTCGAAGGTGGTGGTGAGCACCTCCTCCGGGGTCTGGTGCAGGCCCGCGGTCAGCTCGGCGTACGCCCGGGCCACGCGCTCCGGGGTCTCCTGCAGGCCTTCGCGCTCGGGGTCCTCCCCGATCGCGATGAGCAGCTCACGGACCGCGGCGGCGGCACGGTCGTGGTCGAAGGCGGCCACCGCCAGCTGGCCTGCGCCGAACCGGTTCACGCTCATCGGCGACCGCGCCTCCTCATGGCGTGCCGCCCCCGGGAGTGGGCGGGCTCGGCGGCCTCGGGCCCAGCCCCGGGTCGCCGTGGACGTCGCCGCCGGCACCCGGAGGTGTGATCACCACCGCCCCCTCGGGCTCGTCGTTGATCGCGCCGTCGGCGGCCGCGGCTCGCACCCGTGCGGGGATCCGCACGGGCGGGATGTCCGAGGCTCGCCGGTCCGGCGAGCCGGTCCACGCGGGTCGCTCGGACCTGCGCCGCAGCGGCTCGAAGACGGCCGCGACCTCCGCCTTGTCCAGGGTCTCGTGCTCCATCAGGGCCAGCACGAGGGAGTCGAGGACGTCGCGGTTCTCCTCGAGGATGTCGAAGGCCTCCTGGTGCGCCGCGGCGAGGAGCTTCTTGGTCTCCTCGTCGACGATCGCGGCGACGTCCTCGGAGTAGTTGCGCTGGTGGCCCATGTCGCGGCCGAGGAAGGGCTCGGCGTTGTCGTCGCCGAGCTTGATGGCACCCAGGCGCTCGGTCATGCCGTACTGGGTGACCATGGCGCGGGCCAGCGAGGTGGCCTTGTCGATGTCGTTGCCGGCCCCGGTGGTGGGGTCGTGGAAGACCATCTCCTCGGCCGCCCGGCCTCCCATCATGTAGGCGAGCTTGTCGAGCATCTCCGAGCGGGTCTGGGAGTACTTGTCCTCGTCGGGCAGCACCATCGTGTAGCCCAGCGCCCGCCCTCGCGGCAGGATCGTGACCTTGTGCACCGGGTCGGTGCCGGGCAGCGCCGCCGCCACCAGGGCGTGGCCGCCCTCGTGGTAGGCCGTGATCAGCTTCTCCTTCTCGCTCATCAGGCGGGTGCGCTTCTGCGGGCCGGCGATGACCCGGTCGATGGCCTCGTCCAGCGCCGCGTTGTCGATCAGCTTGGCGCTCTGCCGGGCGGTGAGCAGCGCCGCCTCGTTGAGCACGTTGGCCAGGTCGGCGCCGGTGAACCCCGGCGTACGCCGGGCCACGGAGACCAGGTCCACGTCGGGCGCCATCGGCTTGCCGCGCGCGTGCACGGTCAGGATCTGCTGGCGGCCGTTGAGGTCGGGGGCGTCGACGCTGATCTGGCGGTCGAACCGGCCCGGACGGAGCAACGCCGGGTCGAGGATGTCGGGGCGGTTCGTGGCGGCGATCAAGATGACACCGCCGCGCACGTCGAAGCCGTCCATCTCCACCAGCAGCTGGTTCAGCGTCTGCTCCCGCTCGTCGTGGCCGCCGCCCATGCCGGCGCCGCGGTGCCGCCCGACGGCGTCGATCTCGTCGATGAACACGATGGCGGGGGCGTTCTCCTTGGCCTGCTCGAACAGGTCCCGCACCCGGGAGGCGCCGACGCCGACGAACATCTCCACGAAGTCCGAGCCGGAGATCGAGTAGAACGGCACGCCGGCCTCGCCGGCGACGGCACGGGCCAGCAGGGTCTTGCCGGTGCCCGGCTGGCCGTAGAGCAGCACGCCCTTGGGGATCTTGGCACCCACCGCCTGGAACTTCGCGGGCTCCTGGAGGAACTCCTTGATCTCGCCGAGCTCCTCGATGGCCTCCTCGCAGCCGGCCACGTCGGTGAAGGTGGTCTTGGGCATGTCCTTGCTGATCAGCTTCGCCTTGGACTTGGCGAACTGCATCACCCGGCCGCCACCGCCCTGCACCTGGTTCATGAAGAACAGGAAGAGCAGCACGATGAACGCGATCGGCAGCAGCGTGATGAGCAGCTGGCCCAGGAAGCTCGGCTTGGGGTTCTCGACCTTGTAGTTCTCGATCGTGCCCTTGTCGACCTGCGCCTGCACCTGCTTGACCAGGCCGCGCTGCTGGCCGGTGACCCAGATGGCCATCACCTTGTCGCCGTTGTCGAGCGTGGCGAGGAGCTGCTGGTTGCCGCCGTCCTTGAAGGTGATGGTCTTCACGTCGCCGGACTCGATGTCGTGGACCATCTTCGAGGTCTCGATCTCGGTGTAGCCCCCGGTGGGCACGATGTACTGCAGGGCGATGAACACGCCGGCCATGGCCACGACGATCCACACCCACGGGCTACGCACGAATCTTTTCACGCGCGCAATCCTCTCAGGTCGCTCCACACCTGACGAACGCGCGTGCGGGCAGCCCGGACTCCGCCCACCACGGTGCCGACGCTACCGCCTCGTCAGGGCCAGGCAGCCGGTCAGCTGTAGATGTGCGGCGCGAGGGTGCCGATGTCGCGCAGGTTGCGGTAGAGCTCGTTGTAGTCCAGCCCGTAGCCGACCACGAACTCGTTGGGGATGTCCCACCCGACATAGCGGACCTCGACGTCCATCCGCAGCGCGTCCGGCTTGCGCAGCAGGGTGCAGATCTCGACCGAGGCGGGGCTGCGCGAGGCGAGGTTGGAGGTCAGCCAGGACAGGGTCAGGCCGGTGTCGATGATCTCGTCGACGATGAGGACGTGCCGGCCGCTGATGTCGGTGTCGAGGTCCTTGAGGATGCGCACCACACCGGAGCTCTTCGTGCCCGACCCGTAGGAGGAGACCGCCATCCAGTCCATCTCGACGTGCCGGTCGAACGCGCGGGCCAGGTCGGCCATCACCATGACCGCGCCGCGCAGGACGCCGACGATCAGCAGGTCCTCACCCTCGTAGTCCTGCTCGATCTCGCGGGCCATCTCGCCCAGCCGGGTCAGGATCTCCTGCTCGGTGAACACGATGTTGACCAGGTCCCCGTCGACGTCCGCTGCGTCCATGGGGGCAGCCTGCCACACCGGGGCACTCGCTCCGACACCAGCGGCTGCGCCGTCCGCAGGACGCCCGACCGGCCCGGGAAGTCCTGACGCCCGTGGCGCGTTGGGCCCCACATGCAGCTCTCCGTCCTCGACCTCGTGCCCGTCCGCACCGACCAGACCACCGGTGACGCGCTCACCGCGACCCGCAGCCTCGCGCGCGCCGCCGAAGAGCGGGGCTACCACCGCTACTGGCTGGCCGAGCACCACAACATGCCGGCCGTCGCCGCGACCAACCCGCCCCTGCTGGTCTCGATGGTGGCCGCGGCGACCTCCCGGATCCGCGTCGGGTCGGGCGGGGTGATGCTGCCCAACCACGCCCCCCTCGTGGTCGCCGAGCAGTTCGCGCTCCTCGAGGCCGCCCACCCCGGCCGCATCGACCTCGGGATCGGGCGTGCCCCCGGGTCCGACCCCGTCACGAGCTGGGCGCTGCGACACGGCGGCGGCGGGGTCGAGGAGGACGCCGTCGCGCGCTTCCCGGAGTACGTCGACAACGTGGTCGCGATGATGAGCCCCGGCGGGGTCGGCCTCCAGGTGAGCGGGCGGACGCACCCGCTGACGGCCACCCCGCGCGCCACCTCGGTGCCGCCGGTGTGGCTGCTCGGATCCTCGGACTACTCGGCCCGGCTGGCCGCCGCCCGGGGGCTGCCCTACGTCTTCGCCCACCACTTCTCCGGCAAGGGCACCGCCGAGGCGCTCGAGCTCTACCGCTCCGGCTTCCAGCCCTCGGAGTCGACGCCGGAGCCCCGCACCTTCTTGACCGTGAACGCGGTCGTGGCGCCGACGCAGGAGGAGGCCGACCGGCTGGCCCTGCCGCAGCTGCAGGCGATGGTGGCGCTGCGCACCGGCCAGCCGTTGCGCCCGCAGGCCCTGGTCGAGGAGGCCGAGAAGGAGACCGTCCCCGAGGCCCACCAGGGACTCGTGGAGGCGATGGCCCGCCGCTGGGTGATCGGGACACCCGGCGACGCCGCCGCGCAGGTGCGCGAGCTGGCCGCGGTCCACGACGTGGACGAGGTGATGGTCCACCCCGTCCCCGGCGCGTTCCTCGGCACCGCTCCCGAGACCGCACCCGCCCGCGAGACCACCCTGGCCCTGCTGGCCGACGCCCTGCTCGGCTGAGCGGCCGGCCGGCCGGGCTAGCCGGTCCGAGTGGGTCCGAACCGGAGCCGCTGGCCGTCGGCGTGGACCGTGACGTGGCCGGGCAGCTGCACCTGCTTGCCGCTGGTGCCCAGCAGCCGGCAGACCGCGAGCACGTGGGCCCGGGTGAGCTCGGTCGCGACGGCGCCGGCCGCCACGGCCGCCCGTCGCACGACGCGGGTGCGCACGGCCGGGGCGAGGTCGTCGAGCCGGCCCAGGTCGACCCCGTCCTCGGTGCGGGCCCGGCGGTAGGCCTCGAGCGCGAACGGCTCGAGGAAGTCCATGTCCTCGCGCAGCTGCTCGCCGGTCCGCGCCAGGGCCTCCGCGATCCCCGGGCCGAGCTCGCGCTCCAGCACCGGCAGCACCCGGTGCCGGACCCGGGACCGGGTGAAGCGAGGGTCGGCGTTGTGGGGGTCCACCCACCAGGTGATCCCCTCGGCGGAGCAGGCCGCCTCGGTGTCGCGTCGCCGCAGGCCGAGGAGCGGCCGGGCGAACTCCGTGCGTGCACCCTCGTCACGGAAGTGGGCCCGCATCCCCTGCAGCGAGCGACCGCCGGAGCCCCTGGCCAGTCCCAGCAGCACGCTCTCGGCCTGGTCGTCGAGCGTGTGCCCGAGCAGCACCAGGGAGGAGCCGACGTGCTCCGCGAGCTGGGCCAGGGCGGCGTACCTCGCCTCGCGCGCGGCGGCCTCGACCCCCCACGGCCCGGGGTCGACGCGCACCCGGATCGACGCCGTCTCGTCGGCCCCCAGGGCCGCCATCTGCTCGACCACGCGAGCGGCGTGGTCCGCGGAGCCGTCCTGGAGCCCGTGGTCGACGGTGACGCCGACGACCCGGACACCGGCCTTGCCGCCCTCGAAGACGCAGGCCGCGAGCAGGGCGAGCGAGTCCGCGCCGCCGGAGCAGGCCACCAGGTGCGGACCATCCCGGTCACCGCCGAAGTGGGGGCGTACGGCGAGCCGGACCGCGGCCACGGCGGGATCGGGCGACATCAGCCGATCGGGCAGCTCAGCCGTGCACGCGGGAGATCCACAGCGTCGGGTCGAGGATCTCCTTCTTGGTGGGCAGGTTGGCCGGCTCGGACCAGACGGCGTTGAAGCCCTCCATGCCGACCTTGTCGACCGCGGCGCGGACGAAGACGGCGCCGTCGCGGTACTGCGCCATCTTCTGGTCCAGCCCCAGCAGCCGACGCAGCAGCCGGTCGAGGCCGCCGACACCCTTGCGCCGCTGGGTGAACTTGCGCCGGATGTCGGCCACCGACGGGATGACCTCGGGGCCGACACCGTCCATCACGACGTCGGCGTGGCCCTCCAGCAGGCTCATCACGCCGGTGACACGCTCGATGACGGCCTTCTGCTCCGGGCTGGAGAACACGTCGAGGAGGCTGCCGTCGGTCCGGCCCGCGAGCAGGTCGCCGATCTTGTGGACCACGTCGCCCAGAAGCGCCCCCGGGTCGGTCTGGACGGCGCCGACGATCGAGCTCATCTCCGCACGCAGGTGGTCGGTCATCCACGGCACGGCCGTGAACTGGACCCGGTGGGTCTCCTCGTGCAGGCACACCCACAGCCGGAAGTCGTGCGGGTCGGCGTCGAGCTCACGCTCCACGTGCACGATGTTCGGCGCCACCAGCAGCAGGCGGCCGAGCTCCCCCTCCGCGGCGTGGAACGGGTCGAACTGTCCCAGCACCTTGGAGCCGAGGAAGCCCAGCATCGCGCCGAGCTCGACGCCGGTGATCCGGGAGCCGATGGCCTCGGTCAGCGGTCCGGGGGCGCCCTTCTTCTCCTGGAGCTTCTCGATCAGCGGCGCGATCACGGTCGCGAACCCCTCGGCGTTGGCCTGCACCCACCCCGGCCGGTCCACGACCAGCACCGGCGCGGAGCGCTCCCCGGCCACCAGCCCGGTGTACTCGCGCACCAGCGGCGTGGAGCGCGCCGCACCCTCGCGCAGCTCCTCGACGGCCGCGACGGCCTCGGAGCGCGAGACCTGCGGCCCCTCGCCGACGAGACGGGACCCCACCCTGACGGCGAGGTCCCAGTCGACCATTCCGGGCCGGTGCGGCGGCTGCTGGCTCATGAGGCCGACCCTACGCCGCAGGTGCATGCTCCCAGCGCGCCGGCGATGCGGTCGATCAGCGTCTGGGCCTCGAACTCCTTGGCCGGGGCGACGCGGTCGGCGACGACCACGAAGGCCATCCGGGCGCCGGTGACGTCGTCGGCGACACCGGCCAGGCCGTGCACGCCGGTGAGGGTGCCGGTCTTCGCGCGGACCCGCCCACGCGCCGCCGCCGGCCCCGTGGCGAAGCGGTGCTGCAGCGAGCCGGTGAACCCGGCCACCGGCAGCCCGGTGAGGACGTGCCGGAGCTCGGGGTGGTCGCCGTCCGCGGCGAGGCGGAGCACCCCGGCCAGGGAGGCGGTGGTGAGGCGGTCGCGACGAGAGAGCCCACTGCCGTCGAAGAGACGTTCCCCGGCGACCGGCACCCCGAGCCGGCGGACCACCTCGAGCACGGCGGCCGTGCCCGCCCGGAAGGAGCCCTCCTGGCGGTGCACCAGGCCGACGTGGCGGGCGAGCACCTCGGCGGCCTGGTTGTCGCTGACCTCCAGGGTGCGCTCGACGATCTCTCCCAGAGGTGCGCTGGAGACCGCGGCCACCTCACGGGCCCCCGCGGGGGTGGCGACCCGTCGCGGGGCGGCGCCGACCTTCATCCCCGCCGAGCTCACCGCCGAGCGGAAGACGCGGGCCGCCGCTGCCGCCGGGTCGTCGAGGAAACCGGAGCCGTCGGGGTCGTGGCCCTCGTCGACCCACAGCGCGCTGATCGGCGGGACGACCTGCTCGGGCCGGTAGCTGGACGGCCACGCCGGATTGACCGCCGGCCCGGAGAAGTAGGAGTCGTCGAAGGCGACCCGGACCCGCGAGACCCCCGACTCCTGCAGCCGACGCACCGCCTGCCGCGCCAGGCTGACCACGTCGGCACCGTCGGGATAGGCGCGCCGCGCTCGGCGGGGGGTGCTGGCCAGGAACGGGTCGCCGCCCCCGACGAGCACCAGCTGGTGGGTCCGCGGGACCCATCGCGCCGTGGTGCGGAACCTCGCCATCGCGCCCAGCGACTCCAGCGCCGCGGTGCAGGTGAGCAGCTTGGTGGTGGAGGCCGGGGTGACCGTGGCGGCGCCGGCACGGAAGACCTCCGCCCCGGTCGCGAGGTCGGTGACCAGGACCCCGAAGTGCCGGCCCAGCACCTTGCGGCGCAGCATCGGCCGCACGGCTGCGGCCACCCGGCCCGGGTCCGGGTCCGCCGAGGCCCCCGGGGAACGGGCGACCACCCGCGCGCTGCCCGTCTTCGGGAGCTTCAGCCCGACCGGCGGCTGCACCGCGGAGGGCTCCGTCGCAGGATCGGCCCGTCCCCAGCCGAGCCAGCGCTCGCCGAGGTCGAAGCGGTAGCTGGCCACGGCGCCGGCCAGCAGCACCACGACCACGATCTCGGCGATGTAGCGGCCCACGAACCGGCCGGGGGAACGGCGGGGGGACCGGTCCGGGGTCGGGTCCGGTGTCGGGTCCGGTGTCGGGTCCGGGGACCGGCTCGGGGTCGGGTCCGGCCGGCGCTGCTGCTCACCCACGACGCACGAGTCCCCCTTCGGTGTGCCGCTCCCGATGTGCTGTTCGGGGCGATTGTGCGCGAGACTAGCCCCGGTGGGCCCACCGAGGGGCCGCCAGGTGCCTGCTGGAAGGGAAGATCAGTGGAGTTCGACGTACTCGTGGAGATCCCGAAGGGTCAGCGCAACAAGTACGAGGTCGATCACGAGAGTGGGCGGATCCGGCTCGACCGGACGCTGTTCACCTCGACGCAGTACCCGGCGGACTACGGCTACATCGAGGACACGCTCGGGCTCGACGGCGACCCGCTCGACGCGCTGGTGATCCTGCAGGAGCCGACCTTCCCGGGCTGCCTGATCAAGTGCCGGGCGATCGGGATGTTCCGGATGACCGACGAGGCCGGCGGCGACGACAAGGTCCTCTGCGTGCCCGAGACCGACCCGCGGCTGGAGCACCTGCGCGACATCAACCACGTCTCGAAGTTCGACCGCCTCGAGATCCAGCACTTCTTCGAGGTCTACAAGGACCTCGAGCCGGGCAAGTCCGTCGAGGGTGCCAACTGGGTCGGCCGCGCCGAGGCCGAGGCCGAGGTGCGCGCCTCCTTCGAGCGCTACCAGGAGAAGTCCTCGGCCCACTGAGCCGGCCGGGGACGTCCGGAGACCGCAGTACCGGCGGTGTCAGGCTCCAGGCGGGCCGAGAGCCGGTGTCCGGGCTGCCCGCGTCTACGCGGCCCGGCGGCCGCGGAAGTAGCCGATCGCGCCGGACCGCTCGAGGGTGACGTCCTCGAAGCCGGCCTCGACGAGGGACTCCTGCAGACCCGGGCCGGTGAGGCCGGGCCCCAGCAGCCCCGCGAGGCGACCGACCCGGCGGACGGGCAGGTAGCGCCAGCCGGTGTCCTCGAGCAGCGCGCTGCCCGTGAGCACGCCGCCGGGCTGCAGCACCCGGGCCAGCTCGCGCACCGCCCGGTGCGGGTCGGGGAAGCAGTGCAGGCCGGTGAAGGAGACCACGAGGTCGAACTCGGCATCGGCGAACGGGAGCTCCCCGACGTCGGCGACCACGGGTTCGACCTGGGCCGCCACCTGCCGGGAGCGGGCGAGCGCCATCGTCCGGGCGAGCATCGTCGCCGAGATGTCCACGGCGACGTAGCGCAGGCCCTGGCCCGGCCGCAGGCCCCGCAACGCGACGCCGCCACCGACCGGGACGTCCAGCACCGCCGACCCCTCCGGCTGGCGCCCGATCTCCGCGGCCGCGGCGTACAGCAGCCGCAGGTCGCTGCCGATCCCGGCCCACCACAGCGCCCCGCCCGGCCCCGGGTGCTCGACGGTCCAGTCGTAGAACCGGGCCCACAGCGGATCCTCGCCCCACCCGCCGAGCCCCGGCAGCCGCGGCCGCAGGGACATCATCGGGCGCCGGGGTCGTCCAGCATCTCCGCGCGCAGCATCTCCGGGGGGACGCCGAACGCGTCGACGAGGTCCTCGGCCATCGGCCGCAGCCGCCGGCACAGGGAGGAGACCTCCCGGCTGATCGCCTTGGAGCGGGAGCTGGAGAGCCGGCCGTGCTCCATCCACCAGGCGCGGTCGGCTTCGATCGTGGAGAGCGCGTAGAGGTCGCAGAGCATGGTCAGCGCCACCTTGTTGTCGCTGTCGACCATGGCGGCGTTCTTCTCCACGAAGGCCTCGAGCACCAGCCGGTCGACGTGGGCGCGGCCGGCGGCGATGACGTGGTCCTGGACCCGGCTGAACACCTCGACGGTGTCCATCTCGTTGTCCATGCCCCGCTTGAGCCGACGAGCCACCCCGGAGAGCATGTGCTCCTCGCGCCAGCGGAACATCGCCAGCTGGTACTCCGGGTCGAGCAGCCCCGCCTCCTGGTCCCACCCGTCGTCACCGCCGGGCAGGACGTCCTTGATCCGCTCCAACAGCTTGTGGGCACTGGTGCGCTCCACCACCGTCTCCACGGCCAGCTCCGCGACGAAGCGCACCAGACCGAGCTGGTCGAGGTCGCCGAAGTTGGAGGAGTAGTCGGTCAGCAGCCCCTTGGCGACCAGCTGCAACAAGATGTGGTTGTCGCCCTCGAAGGTGGTGAACACGTCGGTGTCTGCCCGCAGGGCTCCCAGCCGGTTGGACATCAGGTAGCCGGCCCCGCCGCAGGCCTCGCGGCACTCCTGGATGGTGCGGCTGCCGTGCCAGGTGCCGACCGCCTTGGTCCCGGCCGCGAGGGACTCCAGGGCGCGCCGCTGCCGGTCCGGCGCCTCGGTGGTGGAGAGCACGTTGTGCAGCTCGGAGAGCAGGCGCTCCTGGACGAAGTGCAGGGCGTAGGTCGTGGCCAGCAACGGCAGCAGCCGCCGCTGGTGCATCCCGTAGTCGAGCAGCAGCTCCTCCTCCTCGGAGTCCGGCGGCCCGAACTGGCGGCGCTTGTTGGCGTACTTGATCGCCACCGCCAGCGCGACCTTGCTCGCCGTGATCGCCGCGCCGCCCACGCACACGCGACCCTGGATCAAGGTGCCGAGCATCGTGAAGAAGCGGCGGTCCTTGTTCTCGATGGCCGAGACGTAGCGCCCGTCCTCGGTCACGTCGGCGTAGCGGTTGAGCAGGTTGGTGCGCGGCACCCGCACCCCGTCGAACCAGATCCGGCCGTTGTCGACGCCGTTGAGGCCGATCTTGGCGCCGTCGTCCTCGATGCGTACGCCGTCGAGCACCTTGCCCTTCTTGTCACGGATGGGCACCACGAACGCGTGCACGCCCTCGGAGACCCCGTTGATCTCGAGCTGGGCGAACACCACGGCCATCGAGGCGTGCGCCGCGGCGTTGCCGATGTAGTCCTTGCGGGAGCGGTCGTCTGGAGTGGTGATCACGAACTCGCCGGCGTCGTGGTCGTAGACCGCCTGGGTGCCCAGGGCCTGGACGTTGGAGCCGTGCCCGGTCTCGGTCATCGCGAAGCAACCGAGCAGGTCCCCCTGCACGAGATCGGCGAGGTAGGCGTCGTGGTGGTGCTGGCCGCCGAGCTGCAAGATGGCGCCGCCGAAGAGCCCGAACTGGACGCCCACCTTCACCAGGATCGAGAGGTCGCCGAACCCGAGGGTCTCGAAGGCGGCCACGGAGGCACCGATGTCGCCACCGCCGCCGTACTTGGTGGGGAAGCCGAGTCCGGTGGCCCCGCTGCTCGCCATCAGCCGGACCACCTCGAGGACACGGTCACGAAACTGGTCGCGCGGCATCTCGATGGCATCGTCGAGGACGCCTGCGTGCTCCGCGAGGTTCTTGCGGGTCAGCTGCCGGATCTCGGCATACTTGCCGTCCAGGAGAGCGGTCAGGGCGGGGACGTCGACGTCGGGCTGCGGGTGATCGGCCATGACGGCAACTCTGCCCCATCGCCCGGACGCCCGTCACAAGATCCCCGGGCCTCATGCGCGCCGGCCCTGCTGCGTCGTACGTCTGGACCGGCCGGCACAGCGCCGTACTCCCCGCACGAAGCAGCCACTTCCCTCGCGTTGCAACGCGAGGGAAGTGGCGGTTTCACTGGGGACCCAGTGAAACTGCGGCCGGTCAGGGGCGAGCGAAGTAGTCCGGCGGCACCCAGTAGTACATGCTGTTGATCTGGACGGGCTGGCCGGTGCGGGGGGCGTGGATGATCTGGCCGTTGCCGATGTACATCGCCACGTGGTGGATGGAGCCGGGCGAAGAGCCCCAGAAGACGAGGTCGCCCGGGCGCAGCTGGCCCACCGAGATCCGGGTGCTCTGCTGGAACTGTGCCACCGACCAGTGCGGCAGCGACTTCCCGCCAGCACGCCAGGCCATCATGGTCAGTCCGGAGCAGTCGAAGGACTTCGGTCCGGCGGCGGCCCACTGGTAGGGCTTGCCGAGCTGTGCCTTGGCGTAGGCGACGGCGCGCTGGGAGCCGCTGCCGGGGGCGGGCGGGGAGCTGCTGACGGGCGGGGCGTCGTAGCCGGCGCCGCCGGTTGTGTCGACGCCGTCGTTCTTGCTGGACTTCTTGGCGTCCTGGTGGTCCTTCTTGGCCTGGCCGGCCTGCTTCTTGGCCTCCTGGGCGGCCTTCTGCGCCGCTGCCTGTGCTGCCGCCTGTGCCTCCTGGCGGGCCTTGGCGGCCGCGGCCGCCTTCTGCTGGGCGATCCGCTCCAGGGCCTGCTGGCGCTTGCCGGCGAGCCGCACCGAGATGTGCTGGGCCCGGGCCAGCGCCTGGACCAGGGCCTGCTTCTGGACCGCGATCTGCCCGGCGGCGACGGCGGCGTTGTTGGCGGCGGCGTCGGCCTGGTCGCGCAGCTTGCGGGCCTGGGCGGCGAGCGACTGCTGCCGCTTCTGCGCGGCAGAGGCCTTCGCGGTGTACCGCTTGGCGAGTGCGGAGGCCCGGCGGTAGGCGTCGTAGCGCGCCTCCATCGAGTCGCCGGCGCTCTCCACGACCGCGTAGCGGTTCATCAGCCCTTCGGGGCCCTCGTCGCTCATCATCGCGGTGGCGCTGTTGAGCTCGGTGCCGTTCTGGTAGCTCTCGGTGACCAGGGTGACGATGCCGGCCCGCTGCACGGCCACGTTGCGCCGCGCCTGCTGCTCCCTCGCCTTGGCGAGCCGGTAGGCCTTGCGGGCCTCCGAGAGCTTCCAGACGGCGCCGTTGTAGGCCTCGGCGGCGACGCTGGCGTCGAGGGTCGCCTGCTCGAGGCGGGCGTTGGCGGCGGCGAGCTCGCCCTCGATCTGCTGCACCCGCTGGCGCTTGGTGGTGACCTCGGCCTTCGCGTGGTCCACCTGGGCCTGGGTCGGCACCGAGGGCGGCGTCGGGTCGGCGTGGGCGACCCCACCCAGCGGCAGCGTCACCGCCAGGGTCGTCGCGGCCGCAACGGCCAGGCGAGCAGCGGGTCGCACCGGAAAGATCCCTTTCGTCGAGGGTCTCGCGCCGCTTCCCCACGACGCGAGACAAAACAGACGTTAGGGCTCACACGCCACACATTGAACAGTTTTCACATAATTACTGCGTTGTAATACGCGTGTCGACTTGACAAACTACAGCGTTGTTATCTGGAAATGCCTACGAAACCACACATGTCACACCAGCTTCCTGGCGTCTCACCAGCCACATCCGCAGGCCCCGCCGCGCAGCCCCCGAACCCCGGGGAGGCGGGGTGGGGCCCAGTGGGGGGCCAGATGGGGCTGGGCACGCCGACCGCGGACAGCCGAGGGCGCGGGCCGGTCAGCCGCTGACGTCGGTCTCGACGGGGACGTCGCTCGTCGCGGTCGTCGGGTGCGAGTGCCGCCCGTGCTCGTCGAACTTCTGCCCGGTGGCGACGCCGCCGATGTAGAAGGAGACGAACGCGATCACGGCCCCGGCGATGTCGTCGGCGATGTAGTGCCAGCCGAAGTACGTCGTGGAGAGCACCACGATGGCCATGTAGGACCACAGCGCGATCTTGATGACGCGGTGCCGCACGGTGTACTGCGCCACCAGGGCCATCAGCAGCGTCACGGCGACGTGCAGCGACGCGAAGCCGGCGACCGACTGGACGCCGTTGCGGAAGGGATCGTCGAGGATGGCATGCCGGCCGTAGTACAAGGCGTCCTGCAACGAGCTGACGCCGGTGGTGTCCAGATCGCTGTAGAGCCACGGGAAGGCGAAGTTCGGGCCGAGCGTGGGGATCATGTAGTAGCTCGCCGTGCCGAGCGTCCAGCAGATGCACTGCGCGGTGACGAACCAGTAGCCGAAGCTGATGTTGCGCGACCAGACCAGCCACACCGTCACCGAGATCGGGACCATCGGCAAGAAGATCAGGTAGATGTAGGACAGGAAGTGGGCCGAGGCGGTCGTGCCGAGCAGGTTGTGCAGCAGCACCGCCGGATCATGGCCCAGCAGCACCCAGTGGTCGAACTTGTGCAGCTCGTAGTCACCACGACGGGTCTTGCCGGCCCGCACGAACGGCAGGAAGTTCTTCAGGTTGCGGTAGCTGACGTAGGTGACGTAGAAGCACACCGTGCCGAGCACCACGAGCGTGATCCGGTCGAGGGTCCAGTGCTCGCGCACCAGCAGCCTCGCCTCCACGGCGAACTTGCTCAGCCGACCCCGGGAGCGCCACAGGGTCCGGGGCAGGATGTCGGCGACGAACGCGCCGACGCACAGCATGGGCAGCCGCACCCAGGCAGGTCCCAGGAAGCCGTCGGGGTCCCGCAGCGGGTAGCCCAGTGACTGGCCGGTGATCACCGCGAGTGCTCCCATCACCAGGGCGATCGTCACCATCGCTGCATACGCCCGCCTCACAACGCGTCATTCTAGGGTTCGCTGCCTAGCGGGCTGCGGGCACGGGGGCGATCCGCGAGGTGTCGAGGGAGAGCCGCACCCGCGCCCCCACCCGTACGTCGCTCCCGGGTTCGGCGACGCCGGGCAGGGAGCCGACCCCGTGCACGTCGAGCTGCACCCGGATCTGGTCGGGCGTGACCCGTGCCTGCTGGACCTCGCCGGTCAGTGGACCCGTCGGGTCGACCCGCAGCGCGGAGCGGCGCAGTGCGACCGCCTCCCAGGCCAGGTCCGGTGCCGCGAGCCCGCGCAGCCGGGCGGCCGCATCCCCCTCGAGCACGATCGCGTAGCCCAGGAACGCCGCGGCCCACCCGTCCACCGGGTGTCGCCAGACCTCCTCCAGGCTGCCGGCCTGCACGATCCGTCCCTCGCGCATCACCGCCATCTGGTCGGCGACGGCGAAGGCCTCCTCCTGGTCGTGGGTCACCAGCATCGCGGTCGCGCCGGCCGCGTGCAGGATCTCGCGCAGGTCGACCGCCAGCCGCTCCCGCAGCCCCCGGTCCAGGGCACTGAGCGGCTCGTCGAGGAGGAGCAGCCGCGGCTCGACGGCCAGCGCCCGGGCCAGGGCGACCCGCTGCTGCTCACCGCCGGAGAGGGTGGCCGGCGTCCGGGCGGCGTACCCCTCCAGGCCGACGAGGGCGAGGAGCTCAGCCACCCTGGCCCGGCACTCCGCCCGGGGCCGGTGCCGCAGCCGCAGGGGGTAGCCGACGTTGCCGGCGACGTCGAGGTGCTCGAAGAGCTGCCGGTCCTGGAACATCAGCGCGAAGCCGCGCCGGTGGGTGGGGGTGCGGGCGAGGTCGTGCCCGTCGTAGGAGACGGCACCGGCGGCGTGCGTCTCCAGACCGGCGACCGCACGGAGCAGCGTGGACTTGCCACATCCGGACGGCCCGAGGACGGCCACCACCGCCCCCGACGGCACGGCGAGGTCCGCGTCGTGCACGGCGAGCGTCTCACCGAAGCGCACCGTCAGGCCGGTGATCTCCAGCCCGGCACCGGGGGCACCCTCCCCGTCGGCGGAACCTGTCGCGACCACCTCAGAAGGCTCCCACGGAGCCGACACGCAGCCGCTGGACGGCGAGCATCACCGCCGCGGTGCTCACCGCCAGCACGACCGAGGCCGCCATCGCCATCCCGAAGTTCTCGGCTCCCGGGCGGCCGATCAGGCGGTAGATGACGACCGGCAGCGTCGGGTGGTCCTCGCGCGCCAGGAAGCTGGTGGCGCCGAACTCGCCGAGCGAGACCGCGAACGCGAACCCGGCGGCCCCCAGCACGGCCCGCCACGCCACCGGCAGGTCCACGGTGAGCAGCACCCGCAGCTGACCGGCGCCCAGGGACGCGGCGGCCTGCCGCTGGCGGTCGTCGATGGACCTGAGCACCGGCGCCAGGGTGCGTACGACGAGCGGCAGCGCCACCATCGCCTGTGCGACCGGGATCAGCAGGGAGGAGCTGCGCAGGTCCAGCGGAGGGCGGTCCAAGGTGATCAGGAAGCCGAAGCCGACGGTCACCGCCGAGACCCCCAGCGGCAGCATGAAGACCCCGTCGAGGAGCCCGGCAACCCGGCCGCCCCCGGGCCGGGAGACCAGGAAGGAGACCACCGAGCCGAGACTCAGCGCGAACAGGCAGGCGACCAGGGCGATCACCAGCGAGTTGGCCAGCCCCACGGTCGCGGGGACCAGCAGGGCGTTCTCGTCCCCCCTCGTGCCGAGCGCCCGGTAGTTCATCAGCCCCCAGGCATCACCTCGCCGCAGCGAGGCCACCACCAGCGAGGCCAGCGGCGCCATCAAGAAGGCCACCACCACCCCCGTCCACGCGAGCACGGGCAGGTTCCGCACCCGGGGTCGCGGCAGCCGCCGGGGGCTGCGGTCGACCGCCACGCGCGTGCGCCGGGCCCGCGCGGCGAGCGCCAGCAGCGCGGTGATCACCAGCACCTGGAGCAGGGAGAGGGCGGCCGCTCCGGTGAGGTCGAGCTGCTGGGTGGTGAGCAGGTAGATCTCGGTCTCCACGTTGGCGTAGCGCAGTCCCCCCATGGTGAGCACGACCCCGAAGGCGGTCGCGCAGAACAGGAAGACCACGCTGGCGGCCGAGACGATCCCGGGCAGCAGCGCAGGCAGCGTCACCGTCCGCAGCACCTGTCCGGGGCTGGCCCCCAGGGCGGCGGCGGCCTCCTCGCGACGCGGGTCCATCGCCTCCCAGAAGGCCCCCACGGTGCGGACCACGACACTGAGGTTGAAGAAGACCAGGGCGGCGACGATGGCCGCCGCGCTCCCGTCGAGGCCGAGCCATCCCAGGGGTCCGTTCGGCGCGATCAGCTGCCGGAAGGCGACGCCGACCACGACCGTCGGGAGCACGAAGGGCACGGTCACCAGGGCCCGGAGCAGGTCCCGGCCGGGGAACCGGAGGCGGTGCAGGACGAACGCGACCGGCACGCCGGCGACCACCGCGACGAGGGTCGCGGCGCCGGCCGACCACACGGTGAACCACAGCACCCGGTGCACGCGCGGACGGGCCAGCACCTCCGCGACCCCGCCGGGGGCGAAGGTGCCGTCGGGCCACACCCCGCGGGCGACCATGCCGGCGACCGGGTAGGCGAAGAACACCGCGAGCGCGGCCAGCGGCACCGCGGCCAGCGCCGCGGTCCCCCAGTGCCGCCGCAGCGCGGTCACCGGGTGACGATGTCCCGCCAGTCGCGCAGCCACTGCTGGCGGTTGGCCTCGATGTCGGCGGGCGGCAGGCTGAGCGGGGCCGGGGCGGGCTTGGCGTACGCCGCCCACGACTTCGGCAGCGCGACGGTGGCGTCGACCGGGTAGACGTACATGTTCTCGGGCAGGGCAGCCTGGAAGCGCTCGCCGAGCATGAAGTCGATGAACTTCTCCATCCCCGTGGGGTTCTTCGCCCCGCGCAGCACGCCGGCGTACTCCACCTGGCGGAAGCAGGTGTCCAGCAGCGCGCTGGTCGTCGGCTTGGTGCCGCCGTCGGGGATCGTGAACGGCGGCGAGGAGGAGTACGACGTCACGATCGGCCGGTCGCCGTCGCCCCCACCGGCGGTGAAGTCCACCTCGTAGGCATCGGTCCAGCCCGAGGTGATCTTGGTGCCGTTGGCCATCAGCTTCTTCCAGTAGTCCTGCCACCGGTGCTCGCCCTGGGCGGCGATGGTGGCGGCCAGGAAGGCCAGACCGGGCGAGGACGTGGTGGCTCCCGGGGTCACGAACAGGTCCTTGTAGGCGGGGTCGGTCAGGTCGTCGAGGGTCCTCGGCGGGTCCTGTCCGTGCTCGGCGAACCAGGTGTCGTCGACGTTGACGCACACGTCGCTGTAGTCGATCGGGGTGAGCATGTCCTGCATCCGGGTCGGCAGCCGGAACTCCCTGGCCGACGCGGGCAGCTGCTTGCTGCTGTAGGGCGCCAGCACCTGCTCGTCGACCGCCCTGGTGGCGAAGGTGTTGTCGATGCCGTAGACCCCGTCGGCGAGCGGTGAGTCCTTGGTGAGCACCAGCTTGTTGGTGAGCTCACCGGCGTCGCCCTGGGGCTGGACCTTGACCGTGATGCCGGTCTCGGACTTGAACTTCGCCAGCACCTCCTTGGACATCGCCCAGCTGTCGTGCGTGGCGACCACCAGGGTCTTGGCCTCGCCACCGCCCCCGGGGCCGCCGGAGCTTCCGCACCCGGCGAGCGCGAGCACCACGGCAAGGGTGCAGAGCAACAAGGGCATTCGTCGAGACCGCATGGGGCCCATCTCCTTCGACTTCCTTCGCCGGTGCTAACCGGAGCAGGTTCAAGGGTCTGCGGCTTCCCCGCACTCTCAGCGCCCCCGATGTTCCCGGGCGCTCCCCTGTCGGACGAGGTCCACCCTAGCCCAGCGGCGTGAACTCGACGGTGGGGCCCGCCACCCGCGCCAGCCGGCCCTGCAGGGCCAGCAGCTCGAGGTGGGCGAGGGTCTCGAAGGCCGCGAGCACGCCGTCGAAGGGGCCCAGCTCGTCGCGGTGCCGCTCCCGGCGGGTCCACGGCAGCTCCCCGGCCACCTCCCAGGCCGTGCGCGCGCCGGACTCGACGGCCGCGAGGGACCGGGCGAGGCGCACCTCGTGGTGGGCCACGAGCTCGTCGACGCGGGCGTGCGAGGACGGGGCCACCGGGCCGTGGGCCGGCAACAGCCTCAGGTCCGGCAGCGCCTTGACCTTGGCCAGGGAGGAGAGGAAGTCGCGCAGCGGCTGCTGGACGTACGCCGGCTCGAAGCCGATCGAGGGCGTGATCGTGGAGAGCACGTGGTCGCCGGCGAAGAGCAGGGCGGCGTCCTCGTCGGCGAAGACGTAGTGGCCGCGCGTGTGGCCCGGGGTGGAGATCGCACCCAGCCGCCGGTCGCCCAGGTCGATCGTCAGGTCGCGGTCAAGCCACTCGTCGGGCATCCCGTAGTCGTCCATCGACGGGGGGCGCGCCGGCATCAGCGCCCGCCAGCCCTCCGCCAGGTGCTCGGCACCGGCCGTCCGCAGCCGGCTCAGGTTCGGGTCCTCCTCGAGGGCGGCCAGGTCGTGCATCAGGTCCATCGAGGCCTTGTCACCCAGTCCGAGCGACACGTGGGCGCCCACCTCCCGGCCGATGACCGACGCCTGGGTGTAGTGGTCGCGGTGCATGTGGGTGACCAGGAAGCGACGGATGTCGCGCACGGTGTAGCCGAGCTTGCGCAGACCGTCCTCGAAGACCCGGCGGGACTGCGGGATGGCCCAGCCGCCATCGACGAGCACCAGGCCGTCGTCGGTCTCGAGGACGTAGACGTTGACCGCACGCAGCCCGTCCATCGGCAGGGGCAGCGGCAGCCGGTGCACCCCGGGGGCGACCTCGAAGGCACCGGGCTCGGTCCACTCGCCGCGACCGGCCCGGTCGACTTCGCGATCGCTCACGCTCAGCCGTCCTGGAACGGGGTGTCGGCCGAGGACAGCATCTGCAGCACCACCTGCGGGCCGGTGGCCGAGGCATCCAGCTCCGCGGTCACCACGTGCCCGGTCCGGCGCGTGCTCCGCAGCTTCACGTAGTCCGAGAGGGGCAGGTTGTCGCGGCGGCTGACACCCTTCTTCCACACCGAGGTCACCTGCCGGGCGCCGGCCGCGACCTTGCGGGGGAAGTGGTAGCTGACGTAGACGATCGGGTGGGTGCCGTCGAGGGCCAGCCCGATCCCCACGGCGTCGAAGTCCTGCTTGAGGGTGACCCGGCCACGGCCCCCGCGAGCGGCGGCGAAGGGGCCGGTGGCCAGTGCCGCGGCGTAGACGGAGCTTCCGTCCAGGGTCGTCGCCACGCCGTCGAGCGCGTCGTTGCGGTCCAGACGCCGACCCTTGCCGGCCCGCCACTGCTTGACCTTCGCCGGGTCGGTGGAGAACGCCACCTGGTCGCCCTTCTGGGCGAGCACCTGGACCAGCGGGAACTGGGCGAAGGTCGACGGGTCCTCGGTGCGCGAGCCCGGCTTCCCCTTGTCGGTCGCCTGCAGGCCGCTCCGGGTCGGGAGGTCGTGGTTGACCTCGGCGCCGTCGTACAACGTCTGCACCGAGAACCGGTCCCGCCCGTTGCGCAGCTCGACGAAGGTGCGCACGTCGGTGGCGGTGTAGCCGAGCCACTTGCCCGACGGGTCCACGTTGACCGAGTTCAGTCCCGTGGACGCCGCACCCGGCAAGGTGACGTCACCGCTGAGCGCGCGCAGCCACGCGAGCCGCTTCTTGGTGTCGGCGGAGGTCGGCCGCTTGACCCCGGCCAGGCGGGTGGCCCGGGCGAGGTCACCGGTGAAGACCAGGAGCTGGTTCTTCTTCCCGGGCCGGACGAAGGGCAGCTCGGCCAGGGCGCCGGCCACGGAGTAGTCGGTGCCCCCCGAGCCGGTGCCGGCGCCCGTGCCGCCCGAGGTCTCGGAGTCCCCCTTCTTCGCGTCCTTGTCCGCACCCCCGCACGCCGCAAGGGTGCAGGAGAGCAGGGCCGCGACCAGGGTCGCGTGCAGGAGAACGGTCAGCCCCCGGCCTGAACGACGCATCGGACCCCCTTTGTCGGTGCGACTCGCGGACACGGCTCAGGCCCGTGACGCTACCAACCCGCGGCCCGTCACCGGGGGCAGATCCTTGGCGACGACCAGTCCGGGGTCCGCCGCGCAGACCGCCTGCACCGCGTTGACCAGCCGCATGGCGGTCACGACCATGCCCGAGACGTTGTGGTCGCCGTTCTCGCCGTGGTGGGTGAAGTCGAGGCGCATCACCGGCTCGCCCTCCACCTCGACGCGGTAGCAGCCGCCGCCCTCCGGAGGCTGCGGCCACCCGGGCATCTGGTCGACGTGGGTGCGGGTGACGTGGTCCAGCACGATCCGCGGCACACCGCCTGCCTTGCCGACCACCTGGAACCGGACGGCGCCCGTGGTGCCGGCGGGGATCTCCACGCTGGCGGTGCTCAGGTCCCGATCGGCGGGAACCAGCTCCACGATCTCCTCCAGCTCGGGGTCCAGCTCCAGGTCCAACCCGGCGGCGAGCTGACGTACGACGGGCCCCCAGGCCGTGGTCAGGATCCCCGGCTGCCAGAGCATGGCGCCGTTGTGGCCGTTCTCGTCGAGCGGGGACCCGAAGCCGTAGATGTCGCGCATCACCACCGGCTGGTAGTAGGTCGAGTAGTCGGCGATCTCGCTGACCCGCACCAGGTCGATGCGTTGGGAGAGCGAGGTGAGGGACAGCGGGAGCACGTCGTTGGCCCACCCGGGGTCGATCCCGTTGACGTGCAGGCTGGCTCCGGTGCGAGCGCCGGCGGCGTCGATCTGCTCCACGATCCCGTCCAGCCCCAGCCCCTCGGGGAAGCAGAGCAGCACCGGGCCGCTGGAGACGACGTTGATGCCTCGCTCGACCATCTCGGTCAGGTCCGCGATGGCCTCGAAGATCCGGTCGTCGACCATCGCGGTGTGCACGATGCAGTCCGGCTGGAGGGCGAGGAGCGCCTCCTTGTCGTCGGTGGCCAGCACCCCGAGGTCACGGCCGAGCCCGGCGAGCTCACCGGCGTCCTTGCCGACCTTCTCGGGGTTGGAGACCCACACGCCGACGAGCTCGAGGTCGGGCCGCGCGTCGATGCCGGCGATGGCGTGCCGGCCGACGGTGCCGGTCGACCACGCGACCACCCGCCTGGTCGGCTCGCTCACGGCGTCGGCTCCGAGTCGTTGCCGGCGACCAGGTCGGGCAGGCCGAGGTCGAGGTTGGGGACCTGCAGGCCACCGTCCACCTCGAGCACCTTGCCGGTCACGAACCCACCGGCCGGGCTGGCCAGGTAGAGCACGGCCGCGGAGATGTCCTCGACCTCGCCGACCTTGCCCAACGGGGTGGTGGAGGTCATCTGGTGGAGAGTCGCCTCGTCGTGGGCGACGAACTCCAGCGCGCTGGTCATCACGCTGCCCACCGAGATGGCGTTGACGCGGATGGTCGGGCTCAGGTCCTGGGCGGCCAGCCGGGTGTAGTGCGCGAGGGCGGCCTTGGCCGTCCCGTAGGCGAGGTAGCCACGCCCGGCCACGCGACCCACGACACTGGAGATGTTCACGATGGCGCCGCCGTCGTGGTGCAACATCTGGGGCACGGCGGCCCGGGTGAGCGCGTGGGCGGTGGAGACGTTGAAGTGGAAGGCCTCCTCGAGGTACTCCGGGTCGGTGTCGAGCAGCGCGTTGGGGATGGTGCCGCCCACGTTGTTGACCACGACGTCGAGCCGGCCGAGCTCCTCGACGGCCTGCTCGGCGAGGTCGGCCACCGCCTCGAGGTCGCGCAGGTCCGCCGGCACGACGTACGCCCTTCGGCCGGTGGCCTCGACCTGCTTGGCCACCTGTTCGAGCTGGTCGCCGCTGCGTGCGGAGAGGAGCACGTCGGCGCCGGCCTCGGCGAGCGCCACGGCGCTGGCCGCCCCGATCCCGCGTCCCGCGCCGGTGACCACCGCGACCTTGCCGTCCAGCCTGAATCGGTCCAGAATCATGGCAGAAATGTAACAGGTTCTAGTTTTTGTCGTAAGGGTGCGGACCCCGCCCGAGAGGTCGCGGACACCGGCGCTCAGGCAAGGTCGGCGAGCGCCCGTCCGGCGACGAGCGGCACCTGGAGCAGGAAGGTCGCGCCCTGGCCGGGATCGGACTCGACGCTGACGGTGCCACCGTGACTCTCGGCGATCTGCTTGGTGATGAACAGCCCCAGGCCCAGGCCGGGCAGGTGGGAGGTGCTCTCCTCGCGCTGGAAGACCTCGAAGATGCGCGCCTTGCCCTCCTCGCTCACGCCCGGTCCCTGGTCGTGGACGGAGATCTTGGCGAAGTTGACGCCACGGTCGAGCGCGATCGACACGCTCGACCCGACCGGGGAGAACTTGATCGCGTTGCCGAGCAGGTTGACCAGCGCCCGCTCCAGGCGGACCTGGTCGCCGTCCACCCAACACCCTTGCTGGTCGGGCTGCTCGACGAGCAGCAGCAGCTTCATCTGCTTGGCCGCGGCCAGCATCCGGGTCCGCTCCACGACCGAGCCGACCAGCTCGACCAGGTCGATCCGCTCGAGCTCGAGCGCCGCGTGGTCCTCGAGCGAGAAGCCGTGGTTGAGGTCGGTGATCAGCGCCGTCATCGTGACCGCGGAGCGGTGCAGCTGCTCGAGGTGGGTGCGCACGTGGGGATCGAGCTCGTGGTGCTCGAGGAGAACCTCGCTGAGCCCGAGGATCACCTGGGCCGGGTTGGACAGGTCGTGGACGGTCATCGCGCTGAGCCGGCGCTGCGAGGCCAGCTCGTTGTTGAGCCGGCTCAGCTCGCGCAGGAGCAGCTCGTTGCCGTTCTCCTCAGCCGACACCGGCCCTCGCCTCCGTCCAGCTGCGGCACAGGTCGAGCGCCTCCGCGGCGCCGGGCGCCCACCCGTCGGCACCGACCTCCGCGGCCAGGCGTGGGTTGAGCGTGAACAGCCGCCCGCCGACGAGGACCCGCACCCCGTCGCACCGGGGGTCGGCGCGCAGGGAGGTGACCAGCTCCCGCACGCCTGCGATGTGCCCCGCCATGGTGGCCGAGACCGCCAGCACGTCGGCGCGGTGCTGTGCCACGTGCTCGATGACGTCGTCGTGGGGCACGTCGGCCCCGAGGTAGGCGGTGCGCCAGCCAGCCTGCTCGAGCAGGTCGGAGATCATCCGGATGCCGACCTCGTGCGCCTCGGAGCCCACGCTCGTGGCCACCAGGCTTCGGCCCAGGAGCGTGCGGTTGAGCAGCATCCGGGGGTAGAGCAGGGACAGCGAGAGCTGGGTGATCGCCGTCGTGTAGTGCTCGTGGGCGATGGAGATCTCGCCGCGCTCCCACAGCCGGCCGAGCTCGATCTGGGCGGGCTGGAGGATGCCGAGCATGATCTCGGAGACGTCGACGTCGTCGAGCAGGGCGTCGCGGATCATGGCGATGGCCTCGTCGCGGCGCCCGGCGAGCGTCGCCTGCAGGTAGTCCCGCGCGGGGCCCTCGGCGAGCTCGACGACCGAGCCGGCGAGGGCGCCACTGGCGCTCAGGACGCCGGCTTCGGTGTGGACCTGCTCGATCTCCGCCCTCCCGGCGGCGTCGAGGTGGGCGGAGAGCGCGGTCAGCACGGCTCGGTCGACCTCGCCCGGCCCGAAGTCGGCGCCGGCACCGGCCAGCCGGACGCGCTGCCAGCGCAGCTGGTCGGCCAACAGGTCGGGCGCACCGAGCGCCAGCGCGCAGTCCAGCGCCTCGAGGTGCAGCCGGACGATCTCGATCACCGAGGACGAGAGCAGGCCCAGCTCAGCGGCGATGCCCTCCGCCAGGACGGGCGGCTCGGTGGGCACCGGGGCCAGCAGCGGCGACTCCCAGGTGGCTCCCATGCCGGGAATGCTAGGTCGAGTTGAAGGGCAAATCACCTGGTCGTCCACAGGCGCCGACGGCCGTCACCCCCATATCTGAACAAACTGGGCAACCGGGCTGGTGCCGGCGCCCCGGACACGCGCGTCGGTACCCTCCCGGGGGAGGTCCACCGCCCGCGGCAACTCCCCGATCCGCCGTCGCGATGGTGAGGTCCGCCGGTGACTTGAATCGGGCCGTACCCCCTGAGGTGCCCGGGTGGAATTGGGTTTGACGGGGCGCGAGCGAGGCGGAGAGTCTCGGTCATGGTCTGCACGCTGGTTGCCCTCACGTTCGGCTCACCCGACCCGGAGCGTCTCGCCAGATTCTGGGGCGGTCTGCTCGGCCAGGACGTCACGACCGAACGCCGCGCACCGTCGCTGACGGCACTCCCCGAGGTGGGGTTCAGTCTCCGATTCGTGGCCGACACCGGTGAGAAGTGGGGCCCGAACCAGATGCACCCCGACTTGAAGCCGACCTCGCTGAAGGAACAGGCGGCCGCAGTGCACCTGGCGCTCCAGCTTGGTGCCCACCACCTGGACATCGGCCAGGGATCAGACGCCGAGCACGTCGTTCTCGCCGATCCCGACGGCAACGAGCTGTGCGTCCTCGAGCCTGGGGGCACCTTCCTGGCCGGCTGCCCGTTCTTCAGCTCGCTGGCCGGCGACGGCCTCGCCGAGGTCGGCTACTTCTGGCGTGACGCCTTGGCCTGGGACCTGGTCTGGGACCAGGACGGTGAGACCGCGGTCCAGTCACCCAGCGGCGGCCCCAAGATCACCTGGGGTGGCGAGCCGGTGGAGCCCAAGCTCGGCAGGAACCGGCTTCATTTCGACCTCACGCCATCCGCCGGATCGACCATCGACGCCCAAGTCGAGCGTCTGGTGGCACTCGGGGCCGCTCGCGTCGACGCTGGCTGCGCGGACGGCGCCGGGATGGTCGACCCGGGGGGCAACGAGTTCTGTGTGGTGGGCTGACCGGTCCCGCAGGGCGGATCCGCGGCCTTCGAAGTCGCCGGCACCGGAAGTCGCTGAGGTGGTCGAGCAGCGAGCGAAGCGAGCGGTCAGTCGAGACCACCCACGCCGATGAGGTGGTCGAGCAGCGAGCGGTCAGTCCAGACCACCCACGCCGCTCAGGTGGTCGAGCAGCGAGCGGTCAGTCGAGACCACCCACGCCGCTCAGGTGGTCGAGCAGCGAGCGGTCAGTCGAGACCACCCACGCCGCTGAGGTGGTCGAGCAGCGAGCGGTCAGTCGAGACCACCCACGCCGCTGAGGTGGTCGAGCAGCGAGCGAAGCGAGCGGTCAGTCGAGACCACCCACGCCGCTGAGGTGGTCGAGCAGCGAGCGAAGCGAGCGGTCAGTCGAGACCACCCACGCCACTCAGGTGGTCGAGCAGCGAGCGAAGCGAGCGGTCAGTCGAGACCACCCACGCCGCTCAGGTGGTCGAGCAGCGAGCGAAGCGAGCGGTCAGTCGAGACCACCCACGCCACTCAGGTGGTCGAGCAGCGAGCGAAGCGAGCGGTCAGTCGAGACCACCCACGCCGCTCAGGTGCTCGAGCAGCCAGCGAAGCGAGCGGTCAGCCCAGACCACCCACGCCGCTGAGGTGGGCGAGCAGCGAGCGGTCAGTCGAGACCACCCACGCCGATGAGGTGGTCGAGCAGCGAGCGAAGCGAGCGGTCAGTCGAGACCACCCACGTCGCTGAGGTCATGGACCGGGCCGCCCAGACTCAGGCTGATCTGCCGGGCGGTGAGCTCATCGCCGATCGCCCGGGCGTCTGGCGGAGACCGGGCCAAGCGGTCGAGCTTGGTCACCACCAGCGTGTCGCCGGCCCCCGGCACGCGGCGAGTGCCTCGCACAGACCGGGACGCCGGCGGTTGGTGCCGGTCAGGCCGTGGTCGGCGCAGATCCGGTCAGCCTCGACGCCGGGACCGGACAGGGTGTCACGTTGGGCGGTGAGGTCTTGTTGATCGTGAGCCGATCGCCCCGCGGAGCGTGACCGGTGCGGGAGCCGGATCCGAGTTCGGCCCCGGGTTCGACGTGGCCCGACAGGTCGCGGCGTTGATTCCGACCGACCCTCAGACTTCGGACACCTCGAGCACGAGCTTGCCGAGGCTCTCGCCGGCGGCGAGCCGGGCGAATGCTGCGGAGGCATCGCGGAGTGGGTACACCTTGTCGATCCTCGGCGTGACGGCACCCTGGGCAACGAGGGCGGTCACCGCCTCGACCTCGGCTCGCGACTGCGGGACGACCAGCACCCCGACCCTCTTTCCAGTGGCCCGTCCCACCAGCGGGCCGACGACCGCGGTCCCCAGCAGGACCCTGGCCAGGCCGCCCACCATCGCGTACCGCCCGCCGCGCCGCAGGGCGCGGTGCACACGGAACGGCGAGCGACTGGCCACGAGATCCACGATCAGGTCGAAGCTGTCGCGCTCGTCGGCCCAGTCCTCGGTGGCGTAGTCGATCGTGCGGTCGGCCCCGATCTCGCGCAGGAAGCCGGTCTTGTCGGCTCGGTCGACGGCCGTCACCTCGGCGCCGGCCTGCTTGGCCAGTGCGACAGTGAACACACCGCCGGCGCCACCCGCGCCGTTGACCAGAACCCGGTGTCCCGGTCGGACATCGGCGGTCGCCCTGTGCGCGATGCCGCCCGCCTGCGGAATCGTCGAGGCCTCCGCGAACGACAGCCCGTCGGGCTTGCGGGCCAGCAGCTTGGGTCGCGTGCAGACCAGCTCGGCGAGCCCGCCACGGTATCCCGCCAGCTCGCCGAACAACTCGTCTCCCACGGCGTACTCCGTGACCGCGCTGCCGACCGCGGCGACGACGCCTGCGACGTCGGATCCGGGCACAGGGTTCCGCGGTCGGCGCAGGCCGTTGGACCACTTCGCGTACGCCGGACGTCCCGCCAGGTTCTCACGGTCCGAACCGTTCAGGGAGACCGCACGCACCCGCAGCAGAACCTCGTCGGCGGCGGGGACGGGCTCCAGGAGCTCGCCCAACCGGACGACGTCCGGACCGCCGTACCTGTCCTGGATGACGGCTTGCATCGGGCCCCCTGCCTGCGACCGATGCCGCTTGGCCGCACCCCATGATACGGACCTCGAGCAGCCGCTGGGAGGTCTTCGGGTTCGTTCGACACGATGGGCTCGCGAAGCGAGCCGGTGCGGGATCGCGCTGTGGCAAGGCCAGCGACCCGGGCTGCTCACCTGCTCGGCTTGTCAGCCAGACGTGGCTGGACCCGGAACAGGTTCGTCGAGCAGCCTGAGCACTGGCTCGAGCGCGTTACGTTGCGCGGCTAGCGCGTTGGTCGTGAACGAGATGATGGCCAGTTCATGCTGCACGACGTAGTCGAAGAACTGGGCTTCCTCCGTGCCGGCGTAGTGCTCGGCGAGCCGCTGGAAGGCCGGCAGATAGCGCTTGGTCCCCTGTCGAATCACCTTCAGGCGGGTACTGAAGGGTGTGAGTCGCAGTCCGGTCGAGCCTGAGAAACCTGCCGCGGAGGCAACCCGATTCTTTGCACTGCCGGGCAGCTCGGCTCGCTCGATGAAGCTGCCGACGCCCGCGTTGGTCTGAACTTCGAGGTCGTGCAGCGCGCTCCAAGCTCGGCGCTCCTGCTCGCTGAAGCTGAGGTAGGCGGCTGTGGCGAAGAAGGCCTCACCGAGCGCTTCGGACTCGACCAGCCGGGCGAGATCGCGAGTGACTTGGGTGGGTAGCGGCGGGCGTGGCATGGCCGGTCCTTCCGGTGAGTTGGGCGCAGGTTCTTTGTAGACGGGCATTCGCTGCCGCGCCATCGGCGGCATGGGACGTGGGACGTTCGGGACCTGAATCTCACGCTCCCTGCGTCGACTGCTTGGCGAAGCTGACGACCTCGGCGGTGAACGCACCGGCCCGTTCGAGCATGATCATGTGTCCGGTGCCTTCGAGGACGAGAACGCGGGCGCCGGGCACGGACTCGGCGAACTCTGCGAGTTGTGTCACCGGGGCGATTGCGTCGTGGTCGGCGCCGATCGCGAGCACCGGGCAGCTGACTTTGGTGAGCCACTGCCCGGGGCGCAGCCGTCCGGCTGCTCGGGCAGTGGCCAGGACGCCGCGGGCGCCGGCTCCGTCGATGAGCAGCGCAACGCTCGCGGACGGGAGAGCCCCCGGGCGGTGCAGGTAGGGCCACAGGACGAGGCGGCGTAGTCGCGGGCGTCTGATGAGTTGGTTGCGGAGGAACGCGGGGACGGGCAGGCCGGCGGTGAGCACCTCAAAGTAGGTCGCCGCGATTGTCACGGGCCGTGTGAGCAAGTGGTGCCAGGCGCGCTGCCTGCCAAGTACGGCAGCGAAAGCCTGCACCGTGCCGGCGGCGAGAATGACCCCGGTGACCAGCTCTGGATGACGGTGGGCGAAGCGTACGGCTACCGGCCCGCCGAGCGAATGCCCGACGATGACGACCTTGGGCACATTCAGCCGCTTGACCAGCTCGGCGACGGCGTCGGCGAATGCGTCGATGGAGTAGCCACCTGACGGCGGCCGGGAACGGCCGAAGCCAGGCAGATCGATGGCGATGACACGACCGTGTTCGGCGAGCTCGGGGATGTTTTCCGTCCAGTGCTGCCAGCGCCCTCCGAGGCCATGCACGAGAACGAGCACCAGCCCGTCCGGGCCAGGGTTCCCGTAGTCCAGATAGCTCACAGTGGACCCGGCGATGTCAGCGGTGTGCACGTACCGGGTCCAGTCCACCTCACCTCGGGGTCGACGGCCGGGCAGGCCGTAGTCTCCGTCCAGGGGGACGGTTCTCCACGCCTGGTTTGTCGATGCCATGAGTGATCCTCAGTCTCACTGTAAGAGCATCTACGGGCGACTCGAGAGGTGGCCGCGCATGCAGCATGTGCGCTTGGTCACGACGGGGATCTCAGTTGGAGCCGCCTGTCGGAATCGAACCGACGACCTATTCATTACGAGTGAATCGCTCTACCGACTGAGCTAAGGCGGCGCAGTGCCCGACCTCGCAGCCGGGCACGCCGCACGAGTATAGGGGCGGCCACGGGCCCCGCTCCACACCGGGCGGGCCTCAGCAGGAGAGGTTGTCCTCGGGCACCGTGCCGGCGACGAGATAGCGCTCCACCGCCCCGTCCACGCAGTCGTTGCCCTGCTGAAAGCCCGTGTGGCCGTCACCGTCACGGGTGATCAGCAGGCCGGAGTCCAGCTGGTCGGCGAGCGCCTGCGCCCAGGCGTAGGGGGTGGCGGGGTCGCGCGTGGTGCCGATCACCACGATCGGCGGCGCCCCGGCCGCGTGGAGGGCGCTGGTGTGGTGGCCGCTCTTGACCGGCCAGCTCGCGCAGGTGGACAGGCCGTAGGCGAACAGGCGGCCGAAGGTGGGCGAGGCCTTCTCGAACTCGGCGACCTTGCCCGGGACCTGGGAGCTGGGGATCGAGTCGTCGTGGTCCAGGCAGTTGACCGCATAGAGCGCGGCCGTGGAGTTGTCCTTGTAGCCGTCGGGGCCCCGGGAGGTGTACTGGTCGGAGAGCAGCAGCAGCTGGTCGCCACGCCCCTTCTCGATCGCCTGGCGCAGCGCGGAGGTCAGCAGCGGCCAGTACTCCTTGAGGTAGAGCGGCAGGATGATGCCGTACGACGCCAGCCCCTCGGTGAGCTCGCGCCCGCGGGAGGTCGGCAGCGGGTCGGCGTCGACCTGGTCGAGCAGGTCGCGGATCCGCTTCTCCCCCTGCTCGACGCTCTCGCCGAGGGGACAGTTGCCCGCACTGACACAGCTGCGGAGGTAGGCGTCCAGTGCGGTCTGGAACCCGCGGGCCTGACCGAGGGTGAGCTCCTCGTTGGACAACGAGGGGTCGATGGCGCCGTCGAGCACCATCCGGCGCACGCGGTCGGGGAAGAGGTCGGCGTAGGTGGCGCCGAGGAGAGTGCCGTAGGAGGCGCCCAGGTAGTCCAGCTGCTTCTCCCCCAGCGCCGCGCGCAGGATGTCCATGTCCCGGGCCGCCTCGACCGTGGACATGTGCCGGGTCAGGTCGCCACTGCGCGCCAGACAGCCTTCGCCGTACTGCCGGGTGAGGCGGTCCAGTCGGGCGACCTCGTCGGGGGTGTCCGGATCGGGGTCGGCGCTGAGGAACGTGTCGGTCTGCGCGGTGCTCGCGCACTTCAGCGGCGTGCTCTTGCCCACGCCCCGCGGGTCGAAGCCGACGATGTCGAAGTAGCGGGTCAGCTGCTCGCCGAACGTGAACGACCCCGAGGCGGCGTAGTCGACCCCCGACCCGCCCGGACCGCCAGGATTGACGACCAGCTGGCCGACCCGCTCGCCGCGGCGGGTGGCGGGCACGCGCAGCACCGCCAGCTCGATGGTGTCCGCGGCGGGGTCGGCGTAGTCCAGGGGCACCTCCAAGGTGGCGCACTGGTTCGCCCCGCACGAGCGCCACGCCAGGTCCTGCTCGTAGAACCGCGCCAGGTCCGAGGGGTACGACGGCGCCGCGGCGGTGCTGCTCGGCTGCGGCGGGGACGCGGCCGGGCCCTCCCCGCCACCGTTGTCGTGCAGGAAGGCCCACGCGGCCCAGGTCGCGAGGCCGGCACCGGCCAGCACCACGACGAGCACCAGGGCCACGACCGTCACGATCACGCTGGTGCTGCGCCCCGGCCGGGGAGGTGGTGGGGCGTAGGGAGCCGACATGTCGGACAGCGTAGGGGTCCGGCCCTGATCAGCTGACCGGAAGCAGCAGAGCGACCATCATCGACTCGAGCGCGAGCAGCGGCGGCACGTTGAACTCCAGCATCTGCTCACGTGCCTCGAAGACCGCCTCGATGCGGGCCAGGCTCTGCTCCGGGGTGGAGTCGTGGGCCAGGGCCACGACGTCGCCGCGCACCTCCTCGTTGACCAGGTCGGCGCCGGTGCGCAGCTGGAGGGTGAGCACGTCACGGTAGACCGAGACCAGGTCCATCAGGCCACGATCCACCACGTCTAGGTGACGCCGCTTGGCCCGCGTCTTCTGGGACTTCTCCATCTCGCGCAGGGCGGGGGCGTACTCCCGCGGCCGTCGTCCCCGCTCCACCACGCCGTAGGCCCGGTCGAGCTCCGACTTCTCCTGCTGGTCGTGGTCGCTGGTGAGGGCGTCGGCCTCCTCCTTGGCGAGGTCGTGCAGGTCGGCGGCGGCCGCCAGGCCCGCGCCCAGGGAGCGCAGCCGACCGGGGATGGCCACGACCTCCCGCCGCCGGCGACGGGTGTCCTCGTCGCGGGCCAGGGCCCGGGCACGGCCGATGTGGCCCTGGCTGGCGCGAGCGGCGTACGACGCTGTCTCCACCGCGAGGCCCTCGGCGCGGACCAGGAAGTCGGTGACCTCGACGACGGAGGGGGTGGCGAGCACCACCAGCCGGGTGCGGGACCGGATCGTGGCCAGCACGTCCTCGACCGTGGGGGCGCACAGCAGCCACACCGTGCGGTCGGTGGGCTCCTCGATCGCCTTCAGCAGGGCGTTGGCCGCCTGGTCGGTGAGCCGGTCGGCGTCCTCCACGACCATGACCTGCCAGCGGTTGCCCACCGGCGCCAGGGCCGAGCTGCGGACGAGGTCGCGCACCTCCTCCACCCCGATGGAGAGCTTCTCGGTGCGGGTGACCCGCACGTCGGGGTGCGAACCGACCGACACCTCGTGGCAGGAGTGGCACCGCCCGCACCCGCCCTGCTCGCACTGGAGCGCCGCCGCGAAGGCGATCGCGGTGTTGGAGCGCCCCGAGCCGGGTGGGCCGGTGAACAGCCAGGCGTGGGTCATCTCGCCCGCGACCGCACGCCGCAGCCGCTCGATCACCGGCCCCTGCCCCACGAGACCGTCCCAGACCGTGCCGGTGGAGGCCGTCGTCACGCCCTCACCGCCCCACCGGCTGCAGGAGGGGGAGCAGCCGCGCGTGCACCGCGTCGGCGATCGTCCCTGGCTCGGCCCGGGCGTCGAGGACGAGGTAGTGCGCCGAGTCGGCCGCCGCGAGCCGGAGGAACTCCGCGCGCACCCGGTGATGGAACTCCAGGGACTCGCCCTCGATCCGGTCCCGACCGGCGAAGCGGGTCAGGCCGTCGTCGGGCGCGAGGTCGAGGAGCACCGTCAGGTGCGGTCGCAGGTCGCCCGTGGCCCACCGGGCGACCCGCTCCAGGTCGGCCCCGTCGAGGGAGCGCCCGGCCCCCTGGTAGGCGAGCGTGGAGTCGACGTAGCGGTCGGTGATCACCACCTGGCCACGCGAGAGCGCCGGCCCCACGACGGCGTGGACGTGCTCGGCCTTGTCGGCGGCATAGAGCAGCGCCTCGGTGCGGTCGGCGAGCTCGCCCGTCGCGGGGTCGAGCACGATGCGGCGTACCTCGGCGCCGACCGCGGTGTCGCCCGGCTCGTGGGTCAGCACCACGGCGTGACCCTCCGCCTCCAGGCGCCGGCCGAGCAGCCGCGCCTGGGTCGACTTGCCGGCCCCCTCGCCCCCCTCGAAGCACACGAACAGCCCCGTGGGGGCATAGACGCCGCGGACACCTTCGGACACGGGGATCAGCCTAGGGGGCCGCGGTGACCGGGCCAGTGGGGGCGGCGTACTGCCCTCGCGAAACTGACACTTCCCGTGCGTTGCAACGCGAGGGAAGTGGCGGTTTCACTGGGGACCCAGTGAAACTGCCCCGCCTGCCTCAGGACTTCTTGGTCGCCTTCTTGGCGGGCTTCTTGGTGGCCTTCTTCGCGGGCTTCTTCGCCGACTTCTTGGCCGACTTCTTGGCCGGACCCTTGGCGCGGCGCTCGGCGAGCAGCTCGGCGGCGCGCTCGAGGGTGATCGCGTCGACGGAGTCGTCCCGGCGCAAGGTGGCGTTGTACTCGCCGTCGGTGACGTACTCGCCGAACCGGCCCGCCTTGACCACCACGGGCGCGCCGGAGACCGGGTCGTTGCCGAGCTCCTTGAGCGGCGGGGCGGCGGCGGCCCGGCCGCGCTGCTTGGGCTGGGCGTAGATCTTCAGCGCCTCCTCGAGGGTGATGTCGAAGAGCTGCTGCTCGGTCTCCAGCGAGCGCGAGTCGGTGCCACGCTTGAGGTAGGGCCCGTAGCGCCCGTTCTGCGCGGTGACCTCGACGCCCTCGCTGTCGACGCCGACGACGCGGGGCAGCGACAGCAGCCGGACCGCCTGCTCGAGGGTGATCGTGTCCAGCGACATGTCCTTGAACAGCGAGCCGGTGCGGGGCTTGTCCTTGCTCTTCTTCCGGTTTCCGCCGGACGGGGCCGGCTCCTCGGGCAGCAGCTCGGTGACGTAGGGGCCGTAGCGACCGTTCTTGGCGACGACCTCCAGCCCGGTCTCGGGATGCCGGCCCAGGGGGATCTCCTCGCCGGCCGGGTTGGCGAGCAGCTCGGCGGCCTTCTCCATCGTCAGCTCGTCGGGGGGCAGGTCCTCCGGGACGTTGGCCTTCTTGGCGAACGCGGTGCCGTCGTCACCGGGACCCTCGAGGTAGGGACCGTACTTGCCGACCCGCAGGTGGACGCCGCTGTCCTCCCCACCGACGGGGAAGGTGGCCAGCTCCTTGGCGTCGATCTCGCCGAGCTCGTTGACCAGCTTCTTCAGGCCCTCGACCTCCCCGCTGCCGAAGTAGAACTCGGCCAGCTCGGTGTTGCGGTCCCGCCGCCCACCGGCGATCTCGTCGAGGACGTCCTCCATGCCTGCGGTGAACTCGTAGGAGACCAACCGGGCGAAGTGCTCCTCGAGCAGCCGGATCACCGAGAACGCGAGCCAGGCCGGGACCAGCGCGGTCCCCTTCTTGTAGACGTAGCCGCGGTTGAGGATCGTGCCGATGATCGAGGCGTACGTCGAGGGCCGGCCGATCTCGCGCTCCTCGAGCTCCTTGATCAGCGTCGCCTCGGTGTAGCGCGCGGGCGGCTTGGTCTGGTGTCCCTCGGCCTTGATCGACGCCGCGCTCACCGGGTCGCCCTCGGCGACGTTGGGCAGCCGGGTCTCCTGGTCGTCGGTGGCACCGCCGTCGTCGCTGCCCTCGACATAGGCCTTGAGGAACCCGTGGAAGGTGATCACCCGCCCGCTGGTGGAGAACACCACGTCCTCGCCGGTGCTGGCCGCCCCGCCGAGACGGAGGGTGACCGACTGGCCGACGGCGTCCTTCATCTGCGAGGCGATCGTGCGCATCCAGATCAGCTCGTAGAGCCGGAACTGGTCGCCGGTGAGCCCGGTCTGCGCCGGCGTACGGAACTGGTCACCGGCGGGACGGATCGCTTCGTGCGCCTCCTGGGCGTTCTTCACCTTGGAGGCGTAGCTGCGCGGGGCGTCGGGGAGGTACTCCGGGCCGTAGAGGTCTCTCGCCTGGCTCCGGGCGGCCTGGACGGCGGTCTCGGAGAGCGTCGTGGAGTCGGTCCGCATGTAGGTGATGAAGCCGTTCTCGTAGAGACGCTGGGCCACCGACATCGTCGAGGAGGCGCCGAACCCGAGCTTGCGGCTGGCCTCCTGCTGCAGCGTCGTGGTCCGGAACGGCGCGTAGGGGCGGCGGGTGTAGGGCTTCGACTCGACCGAGCGCACCTCGAAGTCGGTCTCGTGCAGCGCCTCGGCGAGGGACTCGGCCCTGCTCCTGGTCAGGTGGACCACCGGCTTGCCGGAGGTCGAGCCCTTCAGCTCGCCGTCCGGGCCGAAGTCGGAGCCCCGGGCGACGCGCGTCCCCTCGACCGAGTGCAGCCGGGCGGGGAACATCCGCACGCCGGGGGGGACACCTCCTGGGAGTCCCCCGGGATAGCCGTCGAAGGTGCCCTCGAGGTCCCAGTACGACGCGACGCGGAACTTCATCCGCTCCCGCTCCCGGTCCACCACGAGTCGCGTCGCGACGGACTGCACGCGGCCGGCGGAGAGACCCGACATGACCTTGCGCCACAGCACCGGGCTGACCTCGTAGCCGTAGAGCCGGTCCAGGATGCGGCGCGCCTCCTGGGCCTCGACGAGGTCCATGTCGATCTCACGGGGGCTCTCCACCGCGGCGTTGATCGCCTGCGGCGTGATCTCGTGGAAGACCATCCGGTGCACCGGGACCTTCGGCTTCAGCTCGTCGAGCAGGTGCCAGGCGATCGCCTCGCCCTCGCGGTCCTCGTCGGTGGCGAGGTAGAGCTCGTCGGCGTCCTTGAGCAGCCCCTTGAGCTTGGTCATGTGGGACTTCTTGTCGCGGGCGACCACGTAGACGGGCTCGAAGTCGTTGTCCACGTCCACGCCCAGCCGCGCCCAGGACTCCCCCTTGAGCTTCGCGGGGATGTCGGCGGCACTCTGCGGGAGGTCGCGGATGTGCCCGATGGAGGACTCCACGACGTACCCCCGGCCGAGGTAGCCCTCGATGGTGCGGGCCTTGGCCGGTGACTCGACGATGACGAGCTTGTGTGCCACTGCTTGGTTACTCATCCTTTGCGCTGCTGGGAGCTGCATGCCCCTGGGCCCCGTCAAGGTAGCGCGTCCCCGCAACGAGCCGGCAGACCAGTCCAGCAACCGCTCCCCCGGGCCCGCTGCGCCCCGCCTCAGGGCCCGGCGCTCCAGCTGTCCCACAGCGCGGCGTAGGAGCCGCCCGCGGCCACCAGCTCGTCGTGCGAGCCGAGCTCGCTGATCCGGCCGTCCTCGACCACGGCCACCCGGTCGGCGTCGTGGGCGGAGAACAGCCGGTGCGCGATCGCGATCACCGTGCGCCCGTGCAGCACCGCCGCGAGCGACCGCTCCAGGTGGCGGGCCGAGCGCGGGTCGATCAGCGAGGTCGCCTCGTCCAGGACCAGCGTGTGCGGGTCCGCCAGCACGAGCCGCGCCAGGGCGACCTGCTGTGCCTGGGCGTCGGTGAGCGCGCGTCCCCCCGAGCCGACCACGGTGTCGAGGCCGTCGGGCAGCGACTCCACCCAGACGTGGGCGTCGACCGCGGCCAGCGCCTCGCGGATCCGGGCGTCACCGGCGCCGGGCGGGGCCGCCAGCGCGAGGTTCTCCCGCAGCGTGCCGACGAAGACGTGGTGCTCCTGGGTGACCAGGGCGACGTGGCCGCGCAGGTCCTCCAGCGCCAGCTCCACCAGGCCGACGCCGCCGAGGGTCACCGAGCCGGTCCGGGGCGGGTGGATCCCGGCCAGCAGGCGTCCGAGCGTGGACTTGCCCGCGCCCGAGGGCCCGACCATCGCGACCCGCTCCCCCACGCCGATCTCGAGCCCGACGCCGTGCAGCACGTCACGGCCCTCGACGTAGGCGAAGCGCACGTCCTCGGCCTCGAGCTGCTCACCCTGCGGGACGTGCCCGCTGACAGTGCGGTCGTCGGGCACCTGCGCGACCCCCAGCAGCCGGGCCAGCGACGCCGCACCCACCTGGAGCTCGTCGAGGATCGAGACCACCCGGTCGACCGGGTCGATCAGCATCTGCACGTAGAGCGTCGCCGCGGTCACCTCGCCCAGCGAGACCGACCCCTGGGTGTAGAGGTAGCCACCGAGCAGCAGCGTCGAGACGGTCGGGACGAGGTAGGACAGCTCCATGCTCGGGAAGAACACGGTGCGCAGGAACAGGGTGTAGCGCTCCGCGGCGTAGGACTCGCGGATGTCGTCGTCGATCGTGCCGAGGCGCTCCTCGGCCAGGCCCAGCGCCTCGACGGTGCGGGCTCCCTCGACGGTCTCGGTCAGCGTCGCGTTGATCCGGGAGTACGACGCCCCCTCGCGCAGGTAGCCCGCCTTCGCCCGGGCGAGGTACCAGCGCAGCCCCACCACCAGCGGTGGCACGCCGAGCAGGCAGGGGATGGCGACCCACCAGCCGACGGTGAGCGCGGCGACGAAGGTGGCCACCGCGGTGACGACCGCGATCGTCCACTCCGGCATCGCCCAGCGCACCGACCACGCCAGCTCCTCGACGTCACGGCTGGTCCGGGTGAGCAGGTCGCCACTGCCGGCGGCCTCGACCACCCCCACGGGCAGGGCCAGAGCGCTGCCGACGAATCCCTCGCGCAGCTCGGCGAGCACCTGCTCGCCCAGCACCTGGCTGACGTAGCGGGCGTAGCGGGTGAGCACCGTCTGGGCGACCAGGAACCCCGCGAGCACCCAGACCACCCGGTCGACGTGTGCGGCGGTGCTGCCCTTCTCCACCGACTCGACCAGGTCGCCGAGCAGCCGGGGAGCGGCCAGCCCCGCCAGGGCCGCGAGGACGTGCAGCAGCAGCGCCCCGCCGAGCAGGCGCGGGTGGCGCCGGGCGATGGAGCCGGCGTGGCGGCGTACGGCCGCAGCGTCAGCGACGGGGAGGTCGGTGCTCATCGGTTCACCACCTCCTCCTCGCGGGTGACCACGCGGCGGTAGCCCGGGTCGGTGTCCAGCAGGTCCACGTGCCGCCCCGTGGCCACCACGCGCCCCCCGCGCAGGTAGGCGACCTCGTCCACGGCGTCGAGCACCAGCGGGCTCGTCGTGGTCACGACCGTCGTGCGTCCGGCCCGGTGGGCGCGCAGGCGCGCGGCGATCCTGGCCTCGGTGTGGGCGTCGACCGCGGAGGTCGGCTCCACCAGCACCAGGAGCTCGGGGTCCAGGGCGAGCGCGCGCGCCAGCACCAGCCGCTGCCGCTGGCCGCCGGAGAAGGTGCGTCCGCGCTCCGCGACCACGGCCTCGAGCCCGCCAGGAAGCGCCTCGAGCACGTCGGCCGCGGACGCGGTCTCCAGTGCCGGCCCCAGCGCGCCGCCGCCGGCCGGGTCGAGGCGGTCTCGCAGTCTCCCCGAGAACAGCACCGCTGCCGTGTCGGAGACGACCACCCGCCGGCGCACCTCCTCGCGGCGCAGCCGCGGCAGCGGTACGCCGCCCAGCCGCACGTCCTCGTCGACCTCGGCAGCACACATGCCGAGCCGGTCGGCCAGCGCGGCGGACTCCTCGGGCCGGTCACAGACGATCGCGGTCAACGACCCGGGCCGCAGCCGCAGGCCCGAACGTCGGTCCACCAGCTCCGATCCGGGAGCCGGGGAGGGGGCCGGCTCGGCGGGGTCGAGGTGGTCCGAGCGCAGCGCCAGCACCTCGCACACCCGTCGTGCCGAGACCCGGCCGCGGATGATCTTGTCGGCGTACTCGGTGGCCGTGCGCAGGGGGATCATCAAGAACGCCGCGTAGCCGTAGAAGGCGACCAGCTCTCCCGCACTGATCCGGCCGTCCACCGCGTAGCGGGCCCCGAGCCACACCACGGCCACGACGAACACGCCGGGCAGGAACACCTGCAGCGCCTCCAGCACCGACTGCAGCCTGGCCACCTCGACACCGGCCCGGCGAGTGGTCTGCGACTCGCGGCGGTAGCGGTCGTGGAAGACCTGCTCCCCGCCGATCCCTCGCAGCACCCGCAGGCCGCCGACGATGTCGCTGGCCGTGTTGGCGAGCCGGCCCATCAGCTCGCGCTGCCGGTGGCTGCGTGCCTGCAGCGGCCTCAGCAGCGGAGCGACGAGCAGCAGCAGCAGCGGGACCCCGACCAGGACCAGCAGACCCAGCGTCACCGAGGTCCGCAGCAAGATCACGGCCACGAGCACGAAGGAGACCACGGCACCGGCGAAGCGGGCGCTCACGTCCATCACGTTGCCGAGGTGGGAGAGGTCGGTGGTGCCGATGGCGACCACCTCGCCGGTGGAGACCTTCCGGGGCAGGGTGCCGCCCAGGTGGACCGCCTGCCGGCCGACCAGCTGCACCGTCCGGTAGGCGGCGGTGAGCCAGTTCGTCACGGCGTACCGGTGCCGGAGGATGCCGCTGGCCGCCTGGAGCAGGCCGATCGCGAACATCAGGCCGGCGTACGTCACCAGCTGGCTGCCGTCGCGGGCCGCCACGCCCCGGTCGATCGCGCGGCCGATCACCGCCGGCATCACCGCCTGGGTGCTCATCCAGGCGATCCCGAACAGCATCCCCATGACCAGGGTGCGCCACTGTCCCCTCGCCAGCCACCACAAGAACCGCCCCGGCGACCGGTGGTCGGGGGTCCCGGGGTGGTCGAGGGGCAGCTGGCGCACCCGGTCAACGCTAGGCATCCGGGGCCGGTGGCGCGAGCGAGTTTCCGTTCCCCGCGGTGGTGCGGATGTGCCGACTCTTCGCGACATGTCGCGCAGGGGCTAGCCCGTCCACGTCATGCGTGCGGCGTACGACCCGACCTAGCGTGAGGACACCGAGGGTGAAGGAGCTGTCATGAAGTACCTGGTGTCGTGGACGAGCCGTCAGTCGGCCTCCGAAGAGGTGCAGGCGCGCGGCCTGCAGGTGTTCAGCAAGTGGTCGCCGTCCGAGGGCGTCACGTTCCACCAGTTCCTGGGGCGCGTCGACGGGCGCGGCGGGTACGCCGTCGTCGAGACCGACGAGCCGGGCCTGGTGGCCAAGGACATGGCGGTGTTCGGCGCGTTCTTCGACATGTCGGTCACGCCGGTGATGGAGATCGCCGAGACCGCGATGATCGGCGCGGAGGCCGTCGAGTTCCGGGCCTCGATCAGCTGAGGAGGTCCTCGGCCAGCTGGAGGAAGCCTTCGAAGACCAGGTCGCGCACGACGGGGAGGTAGGCCGCGCGCAGCTCCGCCACGTCCCGGTCGAGGAGCTGGCCCAGCGCCCCGAGGATCTGGTCGACGCTCAGCTCGCCGTCGCAGGCGCCGACGAGCCCTGCCTCCACGGTGTCCACCTGACGCGCGCGCCGCACGAGGCGCTGCTGACGCAGCACGATCTCCTCGGGGTCGGCGGCACCGGGGGCGCCGTGGGTCTCCTGGCGTACGTCGGGTCGCGCCACCAGGTGGGAGGCACCGAGCTGCGCGTCGTCGAGCTGCTGGAGCTGCCCGGCCCGGGCGAAGAAGTCGCGCACCTCGGGCCCGATCGGCTGCTCGACGTCGTAGCCCCACTCCTCCAGGCGTACGACGTGTCCCGGGCCCGTCGTCCTGCGCAGGTTGATCCAGCCGAAGCCGATCCCCTCGGCACCCTGCTCCTCCAACCAGGACAGCCAGGTGTCGTAGCGCTCGTGGTAGTCCGGGCCTCCGTGCAGGCCGGCATCCTTGAGCCAGAGCTCGACGTAGGCCGGGAGGTCGACCACCTCGCGCTGGACGACCCACGCGTCGCAGCCGGCGATCCACTCCGAGAGGCGTTCCTCCCACGGCCGGTCGCGACGGATCACCCAGTTGGCGAGCACCTGGGCGGTGCCGCCCTCGGTCAGGACGCCGGGCGCGCCGCGGACGATGTCCTCCACCACCCGGTCACCCGGCAGCCCGGAGTCGCGGTAGACGAGGCGCTCGCCGGTCGCGGGCGAGATCACGAACGGCGGGTTGGTCACGACGAGGTCGAACCGCTCGCCGGCGACCGGTTCGAACAGGCTGCCCTCGCGGACCTCGATCGCACCCGGCTCGCGCGAGCCCGGCCGGGCGGCGGTCGAGAACCCGTTCAGCGCGGCGTTGAACCGGGTCAGCCGCAGTGCCCTCGGGTTCACGTCGGTGCCCACCACCCGCCGGGCGTGGGCCGCGAGGTGCAGCGCCTGGACACCGCAACCGGTGCCGAGGTCGAGCGCCCGCTCGACCGGCTCCCGGACGGTGAGCTGGGCCAGGGACGTGGCCGCCGAGCTGATGCCCAGGACGTGGTCGGGCGCCGTCCGGCTCGGGGTGCCGTCGAGACCCGGGGTGAGGTCGCTGGCCACCCACAGGTCGAGGTCGTCGGCGGCATAGGGACGCACGTCGACCAGCGCCCTGGCCTCGTCGGCCGAGCGCTCGAGGAGACCGGCGCTGCACAGGGGGTCGAGCAGACCGGGCAGCGCCTGCTCGACCTGCCGCACCGGCACGGGGGCCTGGAGCAGCCACAGCCGGGTGAGCGTCTCGACCGGGCTGCCGCCGCGGGTCGCCCGCAGGCCGGGGAGGGTCTCGTTGCGGGAGAGGGCGCTGTGGGCCGTCGTACCCAACGCGGCCGCGACCCCGTCGTAGGTGAACCCTGCCTGGGTCAGGACCTCCCGCAGGCGCCCGGCCAGCCCGATGTCATCTGCCACGACGCGCCACGCTATCTGCCGACCAGCACCGGGAGCAGGCACGGCCGACCGGGCACAATTGGTTGGCCAGAAAGCACTGACCGGGCAGTTCCGGTGGGACGAACCAACCAGAACTGCCCGGTCACGGTGCTCAGGACAACCAGAACTGCCCGCTCGGCGAGCTAGGCGCTGGCCTCCGCCGGAGCGGGGGCCTCGTCGGTCATCACGTTGGAGCGGCGCTTGGAGACCACGACCGCCACCACGATGACGGCGACCGCGACGATCGCGATGAGCAGGCGCAGGGCGTCGTTCTGGTCCTGGCCCACACTCATCGAGACGACGGCGCTCGCGATCAGCAGCGAGACCAGGTTCATCACCTTGATCAGCGGGTTGATCGCGGGACCGGCGGTGTCCTTGAACGGGTCACCCACCGTGTCACCGATGATCGTCGCCTCGTGCGCGGAGGAGCCCTTGCCACCGTGGTGACCGTCCTCGACCAGCTTCTTGGCGTTGTCCCAGGCACCGCCCGAGTTCGCCAGGAAGATGGCCATCAGCGTGCCGGCACCGATCGCGCCGGCCAGGAAGCCGGCCAGGGGCGCGACGCCGAGGCCGAAGCCCACCGCGATCGGGGCGAGCACGGCGAGCAGACCCGGCGTCACGAGCTCGCGGAGCGAGTCCTTGGTGACGATGTCGACGACGCGGCCGTACTCCGGGCGACCGGTGCCCTCCATGATCCCGGGGATGTCGCGGAACTGGCGACGGACCTCGAAGACCACGGCGCCGGCGGCACGTCCGACGGCGTTGATGGCCAGGCCGGAGAACAGGAACACGACCGCCGCGCCGAGCAGCACGCCGACCAGGACGCCGGGGTTGTAGACGAAGAAGTTCAGCGCCGTCTTGTCGTCGGCGCTGAGCTGGCCGGCGGAGCGCACGGCCTCGATGACCGAGGTCGAGTAGGAGCCGAACAGGGCCGTCGCAGCCAGGACCGCGGTCGCGATCGCGATGCCCTTGGTGATGGCCTTCGTGGTGTTGCCGACAGCGTCGAGCTCGGTGAGGATCTGGGCCCCCTCCTCGCTGACGTCCCCCGACATCTCGGCGATGCCCTGGGCGTTGTCGGAGACCGGGCCGAAGGTGTCCATCGCCACGATCACACCGACGGTGGTGAGCAGACCGCAACCGGCCAGCGCCACGGCGAACAGCGACACGGTGACAGTGGCTCCCCCGAGGAGGAAGGCGCCGAACACGGCGGCCCCGATGACCAGCGTCGTGTAGACCGCGGACTCGAACCCGACCGAGAGACCGGAGAGGATCACGGTGGCCGCGCCGGTGAGGGAGGTGGCGCCGACGTCCTTGACCGGCTTGTACTCGGTGCCGGTGAAGTACCCGGTCAGGGCGAGGATGCCGGCCGCCATCACGATGCCGATGACGACAGCCGCCGAGGCGATCACGCGCGGGTCACCGGAGGCGTTGGGCATGTCCAGACCGGTTGCGTTGTGGAAGTCGGCGAAGCTGCCGGGCAGGTAGACGAAGGCCACCAGCACGGAGGCGGCTGCCCCCACGGCGGCGGAGATGTAGAAGGCGCGGTTGATCGTCTTCAGGCCGTTCTCCCCGGCACGCGGCTTGCACAGGTAGACCCCGAGGACCGCGGTCAGGGCGCCGACGGCCGGGATCAGCAGGGGGAAGACCAGGCCCCGGTCGCCGAAGGCCTGGGAGCCGAGGATCAGCGCGGCGACCAGCGTCACGGCGTAGGACTCGAACAGGTCCGCCGCCATCCCGGCACAGTCGCCGACGTTGTCGCCGACGTTGTCGGCGATGGTCGCCGCGTTGCGCGGGTCGTCCTCGGGGATGTTCTGCTCCACCTTGCCGACCAGGTCGGCGCCGACGTCGGCCGCCTTGGTGAAGATGCCGCCGCCGACACGCATGAACATCGCCAGGAGGGCGGCGCCGAAGCCGAAGCCCTCCAGGACGTGGGGCGCCTGGTCCTTGAAGATCAGCACCACGAAGCTGGCCCCGAGCAGGCCGAGTCCCACGGTGGCCATGCCGACGAAGGCGCCGGTGCGGAAGCCGATCTTCATGGCCGGGTCGCGGCCCACGGTGTTGGCCGCCGCGGCGACGCGCAGGTTGGACTGCACGGCCAGGGACATGCCCAGGTAGCCGATGGCCGCGGAGAATCCCGCCCCCACGAGGAAGAAGAACGAGCGGCCGATGCGGACGCCCATGTCGTCGGCCGGCAGCGCCAGCAGGGCCACGAAGGCCACCGCGGCGAAGATGCCGAGCGTGCGGAACTGACGGGTCAGGTAGGCGCTGGCGCCCTCCTGCACCGCGTGCGCGATGTTCTTCATGTTGTCCGTGCCCTCGTCGGCGCTGAGGACCTCGGTGCGGAACATCCACGCCAGACCGAGCGCGGCGAGCGCGATCACGGCGACGATGATGACCAGCACGAGATTCGAGCCGTCGAGCTGCACGACTGCGGGGTGGGGCCCGGTCATGTTTCTCCTAAGGGTTCTGTCTGGGGTGACAGCCGCGGAGTCTACGGGTGAAACGGGAGGCCGCCGTGACCGGGTTCACACACCGGAACGCGCGCGTGTCGCGGCGCGCAGGGATCAGGCGCGGAGGGCCTCGGACTCGGTGTCGTGGATCGTGAAGACCTTCGCCAGACCGGTGATCCGGAAGATCTTCAGCAGCCGGTCCTGGGAGCAGATCAGCTCCATCGAGCCGTCCTGGGCGCGCACCTTCTTCAGGCCGCCGACGAGCACGCCGAGGCCGGTGGAGTCCAAGAAGTCGACGTTCTCCATGTCGATGACCAGCCGGTGGTGGCCCTCGCCGACGAGCTCGGTGATCTTGTCGCGGAGCTTCGGGGCGGTGTACACGTCGATCTCCCCGCCGACGGACACGATCGTGCGACTGTCCACCTCGCGGGTCTGCAGCGAAAGATCCACGGTCTCTCCTCCGAGTCGGGCCCTACCCCCGGCCCCAACACCTGCGCTTGCTCATCTGTGTAGGTATTGAACCACGCTGGCGCCGACACCGTGGGCACACCGTCGGTGTCCGCTGAGAGACTGACCGGGTGCAGGTGGTGGATCTCGAAGCGCTCGTGGACCGTCTCTGCGCGGGCCCTGGACGCGATGACAGCCTGACCCACCTCGAGACGAGGCCGGCTCGCGCGGCCAGCGAGGCGAGCTGGCCCGGGTGGCTGCATCCGCCGGTCCGCACGGCGTTGGCGCAGACCGGTGTCGCCACGCTGTGGGCGCACCAGCGCGCCGCGGCCGACCTCGCCCACGACGGCCGGCACACGGTGGTCTCGACGGGCACGGCGTCGGGAAAGTCCCTGGCCTACCTGCTGCCCGGGCTGGACGCGATCGAGGCGAACCGCGGTCCCAAGGGCCAGCGCGGCGCCAGTGTCCTCTATCTCGCGCCCACCAAGGCGCTCGCGCAGGACCAGCTGGCCGCCCTGCGTCGCCTGGGCCCGGCGGGGCTGCCGGACCTGCGCGCCTGCACGCACGACGGCGACTCGACGCCCGAGCT
>CAVQCB010000013.1:0-379541 GCA_963710895.1 uncultured Actinomycetota bacterium | reverse complement strand
GGTGGAGCTGGCGGGAATCGAACCCGCGTCCTGTGGCGCCGTACCAGGTCTTCTCCGGGTGCAGTTCGTGATGTCGCCTTTCTCGGCCCCGGCACTCCCACGAACAGGTTGCCGACGGGCCCAGTCAGGATGAAGTCCCGATCAACCCTCCTGACAGGAGTTGATCAGCAAGTCCTCTAGATGACGTCAGGATCCGGGACGAGGACGGATGCCCGGTCTGACGCTTCGATCACTGCTCAGGCAGCGAGAGCGAAGTCGTTGCGATTAGATTCGGCAACTATAGGTTCCAGCGAACGTTAACGAGATGACGCTGGCTTCTCGACCCGCTTCTCCTGGGACAAACGACCCCAGTCGAAACCAATCAGCCCCTCTTGAGTTGTACGAGCTCACACTCTATCGGGGAACGCTCGCAGACTCACCCGCATTCCCTGCCGGCGGGGGTCCGAACAGCTCGACCCCGTTGTGCCAGCACACCCGCCGCAGCCAGTCCTCCCCCAGTCCCGCGTGCGCCTCCCCGAGTCGGGCCAGGCCGTCGACCTGCTCGCGGTAGGGGTAGGGGATCGTCGGGAAGTCGCTGCCGAGCAGCACCCGGTCCCCGAGGTCGGCCAGGCGGGGCAGCAGCTCGGTGGGGTAGGGCGCCTCGGTGTCGAAGAAGCTGGTGAAGACCATGGTCGTGTCCAGCCGGGTCGTCGGGTGGGCCTCCACCAGGGCCAGGAACTCGGCGTACTCCGGCGCGCCCATGTGGGCGACCACCGCCGCGAGCCTCGGGTGCCGGGCCAGCAACCGCTCGAGGTGCTCCGGCCCGGTGAACTCGTTGCCCACCGGACCCGAGCCGACGTGGATCACCACCGGGGTGCCGGCGTCCTCGAGGAGGCCGAACGCCTCGTCGAGCAGCGGGTCGTCGAGCCGGAACTCCCCCACCTGGGCGTGCAGCTTGAAGACCTCGACACCGGCCTCGACGAGGTCTCGCACATAGTCGGCCGCACCCGGCTCGGGATAGAACGTCGCCGACCAGAGGCACTCCGGCACCGCGGCTGCGAAGTCGCGCGCCCAGTCGTTGAGGTAGCCCGCGATGCCGGGCCGGTGGGCGTAGGGCAGCGCCGAGAAGCGGCGTACCCCGAAGCCGCGCAGCTGCTCGACCCGCTCCTGATGGCTGCCCCGGTAGCGGATCGGCCACGGGCGGCCGATCTTCGGACCGGCCCGGTCGAACTGCTCGAAGACGCGGGCCTGGATGTTCGGTGGGAGGAAGTGGACGTGGACGTCGAAGAGTCCGGGCAGCCCGAGGTCACGCCAGAACGACGTCACCTCGGGCTCCGAGGCCACGGCCGGGGTGCTCAGTCCATCCCCTTGAGCCGCCGGCCCAGCGCCTGCTGCTTCTCCCGGTTGGCCTGCTTCTCGGCCAGGGCGTGCCGCTTGTCGTAGGACTTCTTGCCGCGCGCCAGGGCGAGCTCCACCTTGGCCTTGCCGTCCTTGAAGTACAGCGACAGCGGGACAAGCGTCTGTCCCCGCTCGTTCACGCGGCTCTCCAGCTTCTCGATCTGGTGCCGGTGGAGCAGCAGCTTGCGGACCCGACGGGGCTCGTGGTTGGTCCAGGTGCCCTGGGTGTACTCGGGGATGTGCACGCCGTGCAGGTAGGCCTCGCCGTCGTGGATCTCGGCGAAGCCGTCGACGAGGCTGGCCCGCCCCGCACGCAAGGACTTCACCTCGGTGCCGACCAGCACCAGCCCCGCCTCCACGGTGTCGTCCACGTGGTAGTCGTGCCGCGCCTTGCGGTTCTGCGCGACCAGCACGCGCCCCTTCTCCTTGGCCATGGGCGACATCCTCTCAGCCGCGCCAACCTCACAGGTAGTTCATCGGGTTCACGGGGGTGCCGTCGAGGAGCACCGTGAAGTGGAGGTGGCAGCCGGTGGACCATCCCGTCGTGCCGGCGTACCCCACCACCTGGCCTCGGCGGACATGGGCGCCGGTGCCGACCTTGTAGCTGCTCAGGTGGTTGTAGACGACGGTCATGTTCTTGCCGTTGACCCGACCGAGGTCCAGGTAGAGACGGTGGCCGTAGACGTCGGACCAGTACTCCGAGATCACCGTCCCGGAGCCGGCCGCGTGGTTCGGCGTGCCGCACGGGGCGTGGAAGTCGGTGCCGTCGTGCAGGCCCCAGTAGCCGTAGATGGGGTGCTTGCGCCAGCCGAACGGGGAGGTGACGTAGCCGGGCACCGGGCGGTAGAGGAAGCCACCGGTGCTGCCGCGGTAGCCGCCCCTCTGCCGCTGGGCGCGCGCGATGATCAGCTGTCGGACGTGGTTCTCCTGCTTCTTCAGCGCGCGCAGCTGGCGCTGGTCTGCCGAGCGTGCCCGGGCCGCCTGCGCCTCGGCGGAGCGGGCCCCGGAGACCAGTCGAGCCACCTCGGCCCGGGCCTGACCGGCCGCGCGCTCCAGGGCCTGCCTGCGCACCAGGTTCTGCCGGGCCGCCAGTCGCTGCGCGGCCACCGCCTGCCGGGCCTCGGCCACCTTGGCCTCCTCGGAGACCATCCGGGCCCGGGCGGCCTTGAGCTCTGCGAGCATCGTGGTCTGTCGCGACATCAGCGCGCTGACCGTGTTCAGCTGGCTGGTGACCTCGGCCGGGTCCTGGGAGTTCAACATCACCGAGAGGCCCATCAGTGCCGGGTCACCGTTGGCGTAGTTGCTGGCCGCCAGACGACCGATGGCGGCGCGCTGCCGCACCACCCGCTGGCGCGCGGTGTCCAACGCCACGCGGGCGACGGCGAGCCGGTGCTCGACAACCTCGAGACGCTTCTGCATCACCGCGTCGCGCCGCGCGGCGGCATCCACGTTGCGCTGGGCCACCACGAGATGGCGGTGCGCGGTGGCGAGCGCCGCCCGCGCGCGGGTCAGCCGTCGCGCGGCAGCGTTCAGGGCCTTGCTCGACTCCGCCAGGTCCCCGGCGGCGCTGCGGACCTCGCTCTGGAGATGACGCTTCTTGTGGTGCAGGTCGTCAGCGGCGGCCAGCGGCATCGTCGTGGTGACGCCGGCGATGGCCAGTGTCGCGCACGCCGCGACCGTACGAAACGGTGTTCTGGGGAAGGAACGCACCGCGGAGCCTGTTCATTCTGGGGAAGAGAACCGCTCGACCGTAACCGACGGTCGTCACACTTTGAGGTATTTGCGCGTCATCACGAGTGTCGGTATCAACGTGAGCAGGATCCCCAGGGCGGCGATGCCGGCGACCGCGAGGTAGGAGTCCCCCCAGTCCACCCACTCCACGATGTTGGAGCTGGGTCGCAGCTTGCCGTAGATCACGACGTACATGAAGGACAGCACGGCGGCCGAGGCCAGGCCGATGCCGATCAGCGCAGCCACCAGCGTCTCCATCAGGAACGGCAACGAGATGTAGAGGTTGGAGGCCCCCACCAGGCGCATGATCCCGATCTCCTTGCGGCGGGCGTACGCCGCCAGCCGGATCGTGTTGCCCACCTGCAGGATCGCCGCCACGAGCAGGAAGGCGGCCACCGAGATCGCGCCCCACTTCATCACCGTGATCCAGAAGTAGATCGGCTTGAGCACCTGGCGCAGGTCGCGCACGGCGGCCACGCCCGGTGTGCTGGAGAGGGCCTTCTCGATGCCCTTGTACTTGTTGGGGTCCTTGAGCTTGACCCAGTAGGACTCCTGCATGTCCGAGGCCGTGACCGTGGAGTAGATCTCCTGCTCGGACTTGTCCTGTGAGATGTAGACCCGCTTCCAGGTCTTGAACGCCCGCTCCTTGCTCTGGTGGTAGTACGACGCCACCTCGGCGTGGTGGTCGATGACGTCCTTGATCTGGTTCTTCTGCCCGGCGGTGACCTCGCCGGCGCAGTTGGACGTCTGGCTGTTCTGGTTGCAGAGGAACACGGTGATCTGGAGCTTGCTGCCCCAGAACCGCTCGGCCTTGTCGGCCTGGGAGTTCAGCAGCAGGCCCATGCCCACGAGCGTGAGCGAGACGAAGATCGTCACGATCAGTGCGACCGACATCGAGACGTTGCGCCTCAGTCCGGTGCCGGTCTCGGAGAAGACGTACCTGAGCTGCATGGTGTGGACCTGCTCCGTTCTCAGTGCTGGTAGCCGTAGACACCGCGTGACTGGTCACGTACGACGCGTCCGTCGGCCAGCTCGATCACGCGCTTGCGCATCTGGTCCACGATGCCGGCGTCATGGGTGGCCATCACGACGGTGGTGCCGGTGCGGTTGATCCGGTCGAGCAGCTTCATGATCCCGACGCTGGTGTTGGGATCGAGGTTGCCCGTGGGCTCGTCGGCGATGAGGATCTTGGGGCGGTTCACGAACGCGCGGGCGATGGCCACCCGCTGCTGCTCCCCGCCGGAGAGCTCGTCGGGCATCCGCTGCCCCTTGCCCTCGAGGCCCACGAGCTCGAGGGTCTCGGGGACCAGCTTGTTGATCTGGGCCCGCGGCTTGCCGATCACCTGCAGCGCGAAGGCGACGTTCTGGGAGACCGTCTTGTTCGACAGCAGGCGGAAGTCCTGGAACACGGTGCCGATCTGGCGGCGCAGGCCCGGGATCCGCCAGCTGCGCAGGCGGTTGAGGTCGTGGCCGGTCACGAAGACGTGGCCTCTGGTGGCCCGTGTCTCGCGCAGCACCAGGCGCAGGAACGTCGACTTGCCGGAGCCGGACTCCCCGACGAGGAAGACGAACTCCCCCTCACCGATCTCAGCGGTGACGTCCACCAGCGCGGGCTTGGTGTGCCCGGGATAGGTCGCGGTGACGTTCTCGAATCTGATCACGCGGTGGGTGGGCCGGGGTCGGGGATGGGAAGGCACGCGAACAGCGTCACGTCCGGCCGCTGGTCGAGCATAGGTGAGCCGCCCTACGGTGGAGCGCATGCGCGAATCGTCGGCCCGTCGCCGCCGGGGGGCGAGCCTCGCCGGGGCTCTCCTCCTGGTCCTCACGGTGGGCGGCTGTGGCGGCGAGGAGCAGGCCGCGCGCCCGCCCGCCCCCACCCCGATGGCTCGGCTGAACACCACCGCCATGCAGGTGCCGCGCATCGAGTTCTGCGAGCTGGTGCCCGACAAGGCGGTCGCCGACGCCCTGGGCGGCGAGCCGGACGACACCACCTCCTACGGCAACGGCGACGAGCAGCAGCTGCCGGGTGTCGGCACCGACGTGGTCCACGAGATCGGCTGCTCGTGGACCACCAAGGAGGGTGCCGCCGCGCGGGCCTGGATCTTCGCCCGACCGGTGGAGACCGCCTTCGCACGGACTGTGGTGGCCTCGAGCCGCACGGCGTCGGGCTGCCACCTCGTGCGCGGACCGGAGTTCGGGCGGCCCAGCCTGACCCAGGTCTGCCGGCGTCCGGCAGGCAACGTGCGGGTGCGCCATGCCGGCCTGTTCGGCCAGACCTGGCTGACCTGTGAGGTCTCCGCCGACGACAAGGCGACGGCGGTGCGGTCGCGGGCCGACGACTGGTGCGTGCAGATCGCCAACGCGCTGGACACCGCTGCCTGAGACTCTCTCGTCGGTGCCCCGTTCCGGCGCAGAGCCTCCGGACGAACCGCCGCTCGACCACGCTCACCCCTGGCCTCATCTCACCACTTGGGCATAGCCTCCCGATGCGGCGTCGATAGCGGCGCCCTCACGAAGGGAATCTCGGGATGACAAGACGACACTGGGCCGCGGGACTCGCGGGCGCCTTGGTCGTGGCCGGGAGCGCGGTGCTCCTGCCGACCACACCGACCACGGCGGCCCCACCGCCATCCGCCAAGGGACAGGGCGAGGGTGCGCTGGGCAACGGGCTGGGGCGGCTCCTCGCCCACTCGCGGCAGCGCTCGCTGAAGCGGGCCGGCGGGGTGCACCTCGTGCCCGGCGGGCTCTCGATCCGCGACGACGCGGGCCGGGTGCTCATCCAGCTGACCCCGCAGTCCGACGCCGACCGGGCGACCTACCGCAAGCAGGCCGAGAAGCTCGGCCTGCTGGTGCAGGACGTCGACGCCAAGCGCGGCACCCTCGAGGGCTTCGCGCCGCTGTCGGCCGTGCCGGCGCTCGCCGGCCTGGAGGAGACCGGCACGATCGTCCAGGCGGTGCGGCCGAAGACCGACGTCGGTGACGCCACCAGCCAGGGTGTGGCGCTCCAGCGGGTCGACAAGGTGCAGGCCCGGGGCGTGGACGGCAAGGGCATCACGATCGGCGCCCTGTCGGACTCCTACGACGCGGCGACCGAGATCGCCGGCGCCCCCATCCGCACCCACGCCGCCGACGACGTGGCCTCGGGCGACCTCCCCGGGAAGGGCAACAAGCAGAACCCCCAGCCGGTGCAGGTGCTCGAGGAGATCCCGGCGGGACAGACCGCGACCGACGAGGGGCGCGCGATGCTGCAGATCGCCCACGACGTCGCCCCGGGCAGCAAGCTCTGCTTCGCCACGGCGTACGGCGGGCTGCTGGGCTTCGCCGACAACATCCGCCGGCTGGCGGACAAGAGCGGACCCTGCGGCGCCGACGTGGTCGTCGACGACGTCGGCTACTTCGACGAGCCGATGTTCTCCGACTCGCCGCTCTCCGACGCGATCGACGAGGTGGCGGCCAAGGGCACGCACTACTTCACCTCCGCCGGCAACGACGGCGTGCAGCAGTCCTGGAACTCCAAGGTGCGGCTGATCCCCGCCAAGAAGGGGGTCAAGGGCACCAACATCGACCTCAGCCAGGTCGACCCGGCGCTCTACGACGGCGGGCTGCAGGACATGGACCCCGGACGTGGGACCGACATCGCCCAGGACATCCACCTCGGCGACGGCGGCGCGATCTTGAACTTCCAGTGGAACGACCCGGTGGACGTGGACGGAGCCACCATCGGCGACCCGTACTTCTCCGAGACCGGCGAGGTGACGCAGGCGGACCCCGAGCCGACCTTCACCTTCACCCCCACGGCCGACCAGGTCGGCCAGGAGGTGCTCTTCCGCACCGACGCCATCCCCTCGGGCACCACCGACCTGATCTTGTCGGTGGACGCACCGGACGGCACCAACCTCGGCACGATCGACACCGGCTCCTCCCCCGAGCAGCTGGCGACCACGCTGAGCCAGCCGGGCGACTACACGATCACCGTCTCGGGGTACGGCGGCGACACCGGTGACTTCACCGTCGACGTGGCCCCGGTGCTCTCGCCCTCCAAGGTGAGCACCGACTTCAACCTGCTCGTCTTCGACACCGACGGCAACTACCTGTTCCCGATCGCCGACGCCAACCGGCTCAGCGGACGTCCCCAGGAGCTGGCCCAGCTGGGCGGCCCGGGCGACATCCAGCTGGTGGTGTCTCGCTCCGGGACCGGTCCGGTCGGTGCGACCCGGCTGCGGCACGTGCTCAGCGACGACGGCGCGTTCACGGAGTACTCCGACCCGCTCTCGCCGGCCACGACCGGGCACACGATGGCGCGCGGTGCGACCGCGGTCGCGGCCTACGACCCGTTCCGGCCCTACCTGCCCGAGGTGTTCACCTCGCCGGGCGGCGACATCCCGGTCTACTTCGACTCCGCGGGCAACCGCTTCCGGAGGCCGGACGTGCGCCGGGTCCCGCAGGTCGCGGCGGCCGACGGCGGCAACACGACCTTCTTCTACAGCGACAACGTGCGTGACGACGACACACAGCCGAACTTCTTCGGCACCAGCGCGTCGGCACCGCACGCGGCCGCGATCGCGGCGCTGGCGCTGGAGAGGTCCGGTGGGCCCGGCTCGGTGTCCCCGAAGTCGATGCGGCGACGTCTGGAGCACGCCGCGTTCACCCACGACCTCGACCCGGCACACTCCAGCGGCCGGGCCGGCGGCCTCTCGATCGTCGCGAACGGGCCGCAGGGCTATGAGAACTACTCGGTCCAGCCGCAGGCGATGATCGACCCGAAGTTCTTCACCCTGAAGTACTCCGGACGGGTGCCGTTGAGGTCGGTCACCTTCTTCGGCGAGACGGCGAGCCCGACGGCGCTCGGCGAGCGGCACCCGCCGCTCTCCGACGGCATCGTGTTCGACCCGCGTCCCTTCGACGGGGTGACGCCCTACCGCGACGACGGCTTCCCGTTCACGATCGGGTCGACCTCCGGCGGGCTGCAGGCCGGCAAGGTGGACGCGTCGTTCTCGGTGCCCGGTGGTGGCGAGTCCGCCCCCGGCCAGTACCGCCGGATGACGCTGAGGTTCAAGAGCAACCTCAAGCGCGGCCAGGGTCTGCAGTTCAACGTCGACCGTGACCTCGCGGTCTCCGGCTTCGGCGGCTCCAACGAGGGCAACGGCGCCGACGAGCTGGGTGGTCAGACCTTCTACCCGCAGAACCGGACCATCCCGTTCGGGATGGCCTTCGTCGCCACCCGGGTGGACGGCCGCCGCATCTACGGCGCCCTGCACAACCGTCTGGGCCACGGGTTCTCGCCCGTGGACGGGTACGGCCTGATCAACGCGCAGAAGGCGGTCCTGGGCCGCCGCTGACCCGCCTCCGAGGGGAGGGCATGCTGGAGGGTCCGCACCCACAGCACGCCCTCCCCGAGGAGTCCCATGACCAGCTCACCGCTCTCGCGCCAGGTCCGTCTCGCCCGCCGCCCCGAGGGCGAGCCCGGCGACGACGTCTTCGCCTTCGAGGAGCACGAGCTGCCCGAGGTCGGCGAGGGCCAGCTGCTGCTGCGGGTCGTCTACCTCTCGCTCGATCCCTACATGCGCGGCCGGATGAGCGCCGCCCCGTCCTACGCCGCCCCGGTGGAGGTCGGCGACGTCCTGGTCGGGGGCACCGTGTGCGTGGTCGAGGAGTCGCGCCACCCCGACTGGGCGCCGGGTGACGTGGCGCTGTCCTACTCGGGCTGGCAGACCCACGCCGTGAGCGACGGCACCGGGCTGCGCCGGCTCGACCCGGCGGCGGCCCCGATCTCGACGGCGCTCGGCGTGCTGGGCATGCCCGGGTTCACGGCGTACGCCGGGCTGCTGGAGATCGGCAGGCCGCAACCGGGCGAGACCGTCGTGGTCGCCGCGGCGACCGGGCCGGTGGGCTCGGCCGTCGGCCAGATCGCACGCGTCAAGGGCGCCCGGTCGGTCGGCATCGCCGGCGGGGAGCGCAAGCGCCGGGCGCTGGTCGAGGAGTTCGGCTTCGACGCCGCGCTGGACCACCGCTCCCCCACCTTCGCCGACGACCTCGCGGCCGCGACGCCCGACGGGGTCGACGTCTACTTCGAGAACGTCGGCGGACCGGTCACCCGGGAGGTCCTGACGCGGCTGAACCAGCACGCCCGGATGCCGGTGTGCGGGCTCGTGGCCGACTACAACGCCACCGCACGACCGGAGGGCCCCGACCGGCTCCCGGGCTTCATGGGCCTGGTGCTGCGCAAGAGCCTGACGGTGCGCGGCTTCATCCAGACCGAGTTCGTGCGCACCCACATGCGCGACTTCCTGCGCGAGATGCCGGGATGGATGGCCGACGGGTCGGTGCGCTACCGCGAGGACGTCGTCGAGGGGCTGGACGCGGCCCCGGAGGCGTTCCGCGGGATGCTCACCGGGCGCAACTTCGGCAAGGTCGTGGTGCAGGTCTCCCCGGACCCCACCCGGTAGTCAGGCCCGCGGACGGCTCACCGCGAGGGCAGCCAGATGCGGATCCCGTCCGCCACCGGGTCGCCCGCGCAGCGGCCGGCGAGCGCCTCGACCAGCTGGTGCACCGTCTCCAGCCCTGCGCGCCGGGCCGGCGGGTCCGGTCGCCGCGGGTCGGCGCACACCCGGATCGTGACCTGCTCCGGCGCCCCCACGAAGGACAGCGACACCTCTCCGCCCGCGCTCTGGAGCAGGTCGGCCAGCAGCGCGTCGAGCACCTGCTCGAGCGGACCCGGGGTCAGCGGCTGCTCGAGCGCTCCGTCCACGCAGGCCCGCACCCGCAGCTGCCGCTCGGCCAGAGTGGTCGACCACGACTGCGCGGTCTGCTGGGCCAGCTGCTCCAGGGTGACCTCCTCGAACCCCGCACGCCCGGCCCGCGCAAGGGCGAAGACGTCGCTGGTGAGCTCCTCGAGGTGGTCCAGGCCCTGGATGCTGCGCGCCAGGGTGGCCCGAGTGGTGGTGTCCAGCTCGCCGCCGGCGAGCTCCTCGAGCTCCAGGCGCAGGCCCGCCATCGGGGTGCGCAGCCGGTGGCTGGCGTCCTCGAGGAACTCCTGGTCCCGCTTGACCTGCCGCCGCAGCCGCGCGGCACTCAGCTCCAGGGAGCGGGCCAGCGCACCGGCCTCCGGGATCCGCGAGCGGGGGAGGTCGAGGTCGAAGCGTCCCCGGCTCAGCGCATCGGCGGCGTCCGCGAGCCGGCTGAACGGGGCGGCGAGGAGGGAGGCGGCGAGGTAGCCGATCAGGCCGGCGAGCAGGACCAGCAGCCCCCCGAGCGTCACCACGGGTCCGACGGCGCCAACGAAGACCGACCGCACGCTCGCGCTGGACCGGCGCAGCTCGACGGAGGTTGCGCCACTGGTGGCAGCGGCACGGAGCTGGTCGCGGTGGTCGGCGTCCACGTCGAAGTCGGCACCGGTGACGGTGAGGACCCGCTGGTGCTGCACGGCGACGCTGGCCTGGACGTCCGGCTCCAGCAGCCCCGCGATCCCCCTCGGGTCCAGGGGCCGGTCGGTGCCCGCCGAGCGCTCCACCGTGCGGGCCAGCACACCGGCGTCGTGCTCGAGGTGGCCCGCCTCCTCGTCGCGGATCAGCCCGTGCAGGGACCCCAGGCGCACGCCGACGAAGACGGCGAGCACACACAGTGCGACGAGGACGAAGCAGGCAGCCAGGCGGTTACGCATGGTGCGGGTCGCTGTCGAGGCGGAAGCCCACGCCGCGCACGTTCGCGATCCGCTCCGGCACCCCGGCGTCCTCGAGCTTCTGGCGCAGCCGCCCGATGGTCACGTCGAGCGTCTTGGTGGAGCCGAACCAGTTCTCGTCCCAGACGTCGGCCATCATCTGCTCCCGCGAGACGACCGCGCCGGGCACCTTGGTGAGCAGCGCCAGGACGTCGAACTCCTTGCCGGTCAGGGCGATCTCCTCCCCGGCGAAGACCACCCGGCGCGCCGGACGGTCGAGCACGAGGCCCTCGGACGGGGTCTCGACCGCCCCGCGGGCCGGCGTCGTACGCCTCAGCAGCGCGCGCACGCGGGCCTGCAGCTCGGCCAGCCCGAACGGCTTGGGCAGGTAGTCGTCCGCGCCGTAGTCGAGGCCGACCACCCGGTCGAGCTCCCCGCCGCGGGCGGTGCAGATCATGATCCCGCCGGTGAAGCCCTGGGCCCGGGCGCGCTGGCAGACCTCCAGACCGTCGAGGTCGGGCAGCCCGAGGTCGAGGATCATCAGGTCGACCGGCCGCTCGCCGACGAGGCGCAAGCCGTCGGCACCGGTCTCGACCAGGGTCACGTCGTAGCCCTCCCGCTCGAGCGTGCGCACCAACGGGAAGGAGATCTCGGGAGAGTCCTCCACGACGAGCACCTGGTGGGGCATAAATCGAGCATAAGCGACATCAGAAGTCCCTGTCCGAGGATCCCGACTCGGTCACGGCGGTGGTCGAGCAGCTGCGCCCGTCGGGGGTGCGCACCGAGGCCGAGGGTGCCCAGACCACGTCCCCCGAGGAGGTGTCGGCCCGCAGGCTCCAGGAGGACGAGGGGGTGCCCAGCGTGACGGTGACGACGGTGACCTGGCTGCCGGCGACGGTCTGGGTGCCGGCCACCATGGTGGAGCCGTTGAAGGTCACGCTCCGGGCATAGCTCAGGTAGCGCTGGTCGAAGGTGAGGGTCCCGAGGTTGGTGCCGCCGAACGCGGCGTTGTCGCGGCTGCCGTTGGAGGACCCGGAGGCCGACCTGTCGTAGAACGTCGGCGCGATGGTGGTGGCCGAGCCGTCCCAGCCGGGCTTGACCGACGAGGTGCTGACCACCTCGGAGTAGGTGAACACGACCTTGTCACCAGACGACGGCGTTCCGCTGGAGCCGACCACCTGGACGTCCTGGCCGCGCAGCGGCCGGTTGTCGACGGTGACGGTGACCACGTCGGAGGTGGTGGTGCCGCCGGCGTCGTCCACCATCACCGCACGGAGGTCGACCGGCCCGTTGGCCACCGCGGCGGTCTCGGCGGTGCAGGAGTACGGCGCGGTGGTGTCGGTGCACGCCTCGGTCCAGCTCGAGGTGCCGGCGAGCCGCACGTCGAAGCGGACCGAGCGCACCCCCCGGCTCGAGCTGGCCGCAGCAGAGACCGTGGTGGTCCCGCGCACGGTGGCACCCGCGGCGGGACTGGTGACCACCACCGAGGAGACCGTGTTCTCGAGCGTCCGCCCGCGCACCACGTCGGTGCGGGTGCTGCCGTCGCGGGCGGTCCCCACCACCCGCAGGTCATAGCTGCCCGAGAGCGAGGAGGTGTTCCACAGGCAGGCACCGAACGAGGAGTACCACCAGGTGAACGAGCAGGCGGTGGACCACGAGCCGGTGCCGGCCGGGGCGTAGGAGAAGACATAGGTGAGGCCGCCCGGGACCGAGCTGCTGGCGCTGAGCCAGACGGTGCCGCTGAGGCTCTCCCCCGGGTCGGCCAGGGTCACCGTGCCGTCGTTGGCGACGGTGGTGCTCACCGTCGCGGAGGTCGCCGTGTTGCCGGAGTCGTCGGTGGCGACGGCGCGCAGCCGGTAGGTGCCGTCGTCGACGTCGTCGGTGGCCCAGCTGCACGACCAGGGGCTGCTGGTCTCGGTGCACACGGTGGCCCAGGTGCTGGCGCCGGCGGCCTGGCGCTGGAAGGCCACCGAGACGACCGAGCCACGGGCGTCACCGGCGGTCGCGGTGAGCGTGGCGGTGCCGGTCAGGGTGTCGCCGGGGTCGGCCAGGGTGACGGTGGGCGGCGTCCAGTCGTTCGCGGCACCCACGCTGGCGGCGTACGTCGAGGTCGCGGTGTAGGTGGCCCCGGACGCCTGCACCCCCGCCACCGCACCGACTGCCAGGCAGACCAGGAGCAGCGCGAGCAGGGCACGGCGCAGGGTCATCGGTCAGGACCCGACTGTCTCGGAGGGGCGGGTCGGCCGGCTGCTGGGCGGGCTGCTGGGCCGGCTACTGGGCGGGCTGCTGGGCGGGCTGGGGAGACCGGCCGACTCCGGGCCGCGCTGGGCGGGGACGCGGAGGTCCGGGCCGGGAGCGTCGGTGCTGGGCCGGCGGCGCACGACGCCGGCCAGCTCGACCAGGCTCCACAGCGCCACGAGGGCTGCGGGGATGCCGATCACGACCATCCGGGTGGTCCGGTCCTGGAGGGCGAGGATCGCGTAGCCGACGTAGGGGACGTGCTGGACCACGCGCGGCTGGGTGGCGCCGGTGAGCTCGAAGGTCCAGGGGTCGGGGTCGGGGTTGGCGTCGCCCTTGGTGTGGAAGGTGTCGCCCTTGATCGAGACGATCCGGTGGGTGACCAGGTTGTCCACCCCGGAGTCCGCGGGCGGCAGATAGGTGATGACGTCGCCCACCCTCAGCTCCGCGACCGGCACCACCTCCTCGAAGACGACCGAGCCCCGCGCGATCGAGCCGGTCATGGAACCGCCCGCGATCACGTAGCGCTGCATGCCGAAGGCCGCCGGCACGAGGAAGGCCACGGCCCCGAGCGAGACCAGCACGCAGGCCAGGTTGAACAGGACACGGCCGGCCCGGCCCTTGCGGGCGGGGGGCTCGAGGGTGATCTCCATGGTGCGTGCCTTCGCGGTCGCTGGGTTGGTGACTGGGTTGCTGACTGGGTTGGTGACTGGGTTGGGCCGTCGGCCACCGGTCAGGGCAGCCAGCTCACGCCGCTCTTGTCACCGCTCTGGGTGGTCACGTACTGGTAGCTCGCGCTGGCGGTCTTGCCCTGGTTGGCGTTGCCGGCGGTGGAGGGCATCGAGACCGTGAAGGTCACCGTGGTGCTGTCCCCGACGTTCAGGGCGCCCAGGTCGACCTTGGTGGTGTTGTCCAGGCCACCGAAGTTGCCGTCGTAGAGCGGCGTGGCCACCCCGGACTCGGTGATCTTCAGCTTCAGGTCGCCGGAGACGAAGGTGCTGGCGTCGGCGGTCTCCTGCAGCGTCAGGGTGGAGTCGATGCTGCCGTCGTTGGTGAGGGTCAGCGTGCCGGTCTTGGAGTCGCCGGGCTTCAGGCCGGTCACCGTGAGCGTCTGGCCGTCCTTGCTGTTGGTGTGCTTCAGCGTCCCGGAGGTCACCGAGACGGTGTGCGCGGACTGCGAGGTGAAGGTCGCGCCGGACCCCACGGCGACGGCACCGGCGACGAGCAGGGTGGCCAGCGGGACGAGCACCTTGCGGCTGGTGCTGGTGGTGGTGGTGGTGGACATCGTGGTTCTCCTGTGGTGGATCGGGTGATGTCACAACCTTCCCAATTCACGCTCCACCGCCAGGAAACCCTGGTTCCACGCAAGTTCCACAAGTCAGTAACAAAGCGCCATATCGGGACGCTTCACCGCAGTTCAGGCCTGCGCCTCCGCGCCGACGCGCCAGCGGATCCCGGCCTCGAGGAAGCCGTCGATCTCGCCGTCGAAGACCGCCTGCGGGTTGCCGACCTCGTAGTCGGTGCGCAGGTCCTTGACCATCTGGTAGGGGTTCAGCACGTAGCTGCGCATCTGGTCGCCCCAGCTGGCCTGCACGTCGCCGCGCAGCGCGTCGAGCTCGGCGCGCTCCTCCGCCTTCTTCAGCGCGAGCAGCTTGGCCTTGAGGATCACCATCGCGCTGGCCTTGTTCTGCAGCTGGGACTTCTCGTTCTGGCAGGAGACGACGGTGCCCGAGGGGAGGTGGGTCAGGCGCACGGCGGAGTCGGTCGTGTTCACCGACTGCCCGCCCGGGCCGCTCGAGCGGTAGACGTCGACGCGGACGTCCTCCTCGGGGATCTCGATCTCATCGGTCTGCTCGAGCACCGGCACCACCTCCACGGCGGCGAAGCTGGTCTGGCGGCGGCCCTGGTTGTCGAACGGGCTGATCCGCACCAGCCGGTGGGTGCCGGACTCGACGCTGAGGGTGCCGTAGGCGTAGGGGGCGTGCACGGCGAACGTGGCCGACTTCAGCCCCGCCTCCTCGGCGTAGGAGGTGTCGAAGACCTCGACGGGGTACTTGTTGCGCTCGGCCCAGCGGGTGTACATCCGCATCAGCATCTCCGCGAAGTCCGCGGCGTCGACCCCGCCGGCTCCCGACCGGACGCTGACGATCGCCTCGCGGGCGTCGTACTCCCCGGAGAGCAGGGTGCGGACCTCGAGCTGCTCCACGGTCTTGTGCAGCTTGCCCAGCTCGGCCTCGGCCTCGGCCATGGAGTCGGCGTCCCCCTCCTCCTGGGCGAGCTGGACGAGCACGCCGAGGTCCTCGAGCCGTCCCTGCAGCGACTCGAACCGGTCGAGGGTGTTCTGGAGCATGGAGAGGCGCCCGGTGACCCGCTGGGCGTTGGTCTGGTCGTCCCACAGGTCGGGGGCGGCGACCTGTCCCCCGAGGTCGGCGATCTCCGTGCGCATGTCGTCGAGGTCCAGCACGGACCCGATGGTCTTCATGGTCGCCTGGAGCTGCTTGATCTCGGTGTCGAAGTCGGTGGTGGCCACAAGGGTGAAGGCTACGCGACCGCCGGGCTGCGCCCCGGACCTGTCGGTGTGGACGCCTACCCTCACGCCCATGGCTATCGCACGCTTCCCGACCACCGTCCTCGACTGCCCCGACCCGGGGGTGCTCGCGCGGTTCTACGGCTCGATGCTCGACTGGTCGGTCGAGGTCTCCGAGGACTGGGCCGAGGCCCGCGCGGACTACGGTCAGTGTCTCTGCTTCCAGCAGGTGACCGACTACACGGCGCCCGACTGGCCCGGCCAGCAGGTGCCCCAGCAGGTGCACCTCGACGTGGTGGTCGACGACCTCGACGCCGCCGAGGCGGCGGTGCTCGAGCTCGGTGCCACCAAGCACGAGCACCAGCCCGGCACCTCCTTCCGGGTCTTCCTGGACCCGGCCGGGCATCCGTTCTGCCTCTGCGTCGACTGATCCTGGCCGACTGACTAGTCGGAGACCACCACGACCGAGGCGGCGGTGCCGGTGACGCGGACGTCGGTGCCCACTCCGGGCACGTGCAGCGGCAGGTCCGTCGGGGCCGCGAGCCTGACCACCACCGTGTTGGCCGTCGTCTCGACCGAGTAGTCCAGCCCCGGGAAGCGGCGCCGGATCCCGCTGCCCTCGACGTAAGCGGCGACGTAGCGGCGCGCCGCGGCCGGGTCGATCTCGGCCCGTCGGCCCAGGCCGTGGGTGTAGACCGCCTCGCCCTGGATCCCGTCGGTGGCGGCCAGGGCGGCGGCGTCCGCGGCGGAGTCGAGTCCCTGGCGGCGCAGGTAGGCCGCGGAGGCGTCGACCACGGCCGCCACCAGCATCGCGACCACGACCGCGAAGCCGATGATCAGCGGCGTGACCGACCCGCGCTCGTCGCGGCGCCTCACGGCCGCGCCTCGCGGAAGGTGCCGTAGGGCGCCTCGTGCTCGGCCTCGACCCGGATGCGGGGCGTGCGGCTGCCCAGCGCGGCCGGCATCAGGGGCAGGTCGACCGAGGAGTGCACCTCGGCCCGCACCACCGAGCCGGGGGTCAGACAGTGGTGCGGGTCGGGCCGGCAGGTGATCTGCACCTGCGGCCGGGTCTCGAGGCGCTGGTCCTCATAGGCCAGGCGGACCGCCTCCCGGGCCCGCTGGTAGCCGGTGGTCTGGTCGGGCGCGGTGACGAAGGCGCGGCCGGCGGACCGGGCGGCCGCCGAGGCGGCGTACGCCGCACGCTGGGTGTCGAAGGCGGCGAGCAGGATGTAGAGCAGCGGCACCAGCAGCAGGATCGCCAGCCACACGAACTCGACCAGCGCGGTCCCCGACTCGTCGCGGCGCGCACTCACGGCGCCGTCTCCTCGATCCCGTGACCGGTCACGCTCAGGCCGACTCCGGGTCCCCACAGCCCGAGCGGCGGCACCACCGCCCGGACGGTCACGGCCACGGTGGGGACGCCGTCGACGGTCTCGCGTCGAGCGGTGACCTCGCGAGCGAACCGGGCGGCGATGGCGTCGCGGACCCGCCACCGGGTGCGGGCGGCCCCGTCGGCCGGGGTGCGGTCGATCGTCGCGCCGTAGCGGGCCCCCTCGGTCGCGGCTGCGGCGAGAGTGTTGCGCACGTGCAGCACCAGCCCGACCTGGATCAGGCCGAGCACCAACGGCACCAGGACCATGCTGACGAGCACGAAGTCGACGACCGCGGCGCCGTCCTCGCCACGGTCCCGACGATCAGCCCGCGACCGAGGAGAGCGCGGCACGCAGCATCGAGCCGAGCTGCGACCCGGCGATCGCCCACAGGCCGGCCACCAGGCCGGCGGTCATCACGGTGATCAGCACCCACCCGGGCACGTCACCGCGCTCGCCGCGCACGCGGCCTCGCATCAGGTGTCTCATCTTGTTCTCCTCCTCTGGAGCGACGACTGCTAGGGAACGACGAGGCGCAGGCCGACCAGGCCCGGCCAGAACGCGAACACGACGACCACGGGCAGCACCAGGAAGACGACCGGGACCATCATCAGGACCTCGCGGCGGGCGCCGGTCTCGATCAGGGCACGGCGGCCCGCCTCGCGGACGTCGCCTGCCTGGGCGTGCAGCACGTCGGCCAGCGGGGTGCCCCGCTCGACGGCGATGGCGATGCCCTCGGCGAAGCGGGAGACCGCGGCGAGCCCCGACCGGGAGGCGAGCTCGTCGAAGGCCCGGGACAGCGGTGTGCCGGTGCGGACCTGCGCGAGCACCCGGCCCAGCTCCGCGGAGAGCTCGCCGTGGGTGCGGCGTACGACCCGGTCGAGGGCGGCAACGGGGCTCTCCCCCGCCGCCACGGCCAGCGCCAGCAGCTCGGCGACGGTGGGGAACTCCTGCAGGATCGCCCGCTCGCGACGCGCGACCTGGGCGGTCAGACGATTCTCGCGCAACAGCACGCCGAGCACGAACGCCAGCGCACAGAAGACGAGCAACGGCACGGAGCGTTCCGGGGACCTGACCGCGACCAGCCCGGCAGGCACGGCGGTGACCGCGAAGCCGACGGCCCCCCAGACCACCTGCTCGACCCGGAACGCTGCCACGTCGGTCTCCAGGCCGGCGCGCTGCAGCCGCCGCCGCACCGACGCCGCTCCACCGAGGACCCGTTCGACGGCCCGCCCCGCGGTCGCGAGCAGCGGCCCGAAGACACCCGCGAAGGCGTTGCTGGGAGCGACCGGTGCCGGCATCGTCGCCGGTCGGGGCAGGTCGCGAAGGTAGGGCAGCACCCGCACCGCCAGGGAGGTACGCCGGGCGTCCAGCACCGCCGTCACCACCAGCCAGGCGCCGAGCCCCGCCGTCGCGCCCAGCAGGGCACCGACCAGCGCGGTCACGACAGGATCCGCCGCTCGGTCGGCAGCCGGCCGATCCGGACCATCACCCGGTAGGCCACGGCACACAGGGCGGCCCCCGTGACGAGGACGACGACCCCGGCGCCGGTGGAGTAGCGCTGGATCACCTCGGGCTGGAAGCACATCAGCAGCAGCACCAGCCACGGTGCGGCGACGGCGAGCCGGGCGCCGTTGACGGTCCACGCCTGCCGTGCCTGCAGCTCGGCGCGGGTGCGCGCGTCGTCGCGCAGGAAGCCGGACAGGCTGCGCAGCAGGCGTCCGAGGTCACCACCACCCACCTCGCGCGCCACCCGCAGGCTCTCCACCACCCGGTCCCCCACCGGGTCCGCGAGCCGGTCCTTGAGCCGGTCCAGCGCCTCACCGAAACGGCCACTGACCTGGTAGTCCAGAGCGAACCCGACGAAGGGTCCACGCAACGGCTCGGGCCCGCGTTCGCCCAACGCCGACAACGCCTCGGGCAGGGACATCCCGGCCCGCACCGCGGAGGCGAGGTTGTCGACCGCCTCGGGCCACACCTCGGCGAACTCGCGCTGCCGGCGGTGGGCACGCGCCCGCACCACCGCGAACGGCAGGTAGGCGCCCATGGCGCCGAAGACCAGGGCCACCGGGGGTGTTCGCGAGGCAACCAGGACGACCGCGGTCGCGGTGAGGGCGCAGACCCCGCACACCACCAGGAACCCCGCGATGCTCACCTCACCCAGCCCCGCCTCGGCCAGCAGCGGCCGGATCCGCGACTCGGCCGGTCGGGCCGGCCGCGGCTCCGGCGCCCGCAGCCCGGAGACGGCCAGGAGCAGGCCCACCCCCAGCAGCAACCCGAGGACCGCCCCCATCAGCCGGCCTCTCGCAGGATCTGGTGCACGTCGACGCCGGCACGCTCGAAGGACTCGAGCCGACCCGGCAGCCCGCCGGTGGGCACCAGCTCCCCGCCGCTGCGCACGAAGACCGGCTCGGTCTCCACGATCTCGTTCTCGACCCGCCCCGGCACCGCGACGATCTCGTTGACCCGGCGTACTCCCCCGGCGTCGATGCCGAGGTGGACGACGAGGTCGACCGAGCTCGCCACCGTCGGGACCACGAACCGCGCGGAGATGTTCTCTCCCGCCAGCAGCGGCAGCGTGCACAGCTTGACCAGCGCCTCGCGGGCACTGTTGGCGTGCAGGGTCGCGAGGCCCGGCAGCCCAGAGTTCAGTGCCAGCAGCAGGTCGAGACACTCGGCGGCCCGGACCTCGCCGACGATGAGGCGGGTCGGCCGCATCCGGAGAGTCTCGCGGACGAGGTCGCGCAGGCTGACCTCCCCGGTCCCCTCCAGGCCCGCTTGCCGGGTCTGCATGGCCACCCAGTCGGGATGGGAGAAGCGCAGCTCGAAGACTTCCTCTGCGGAGATGATCCGGTCCCCACCCGGGATGGCCGCGGCCAGACAGTTCAAGAAGGTGGTCTTCCCGGCCTGGGTGCCGCCCGCGACGACGATGTTCTGCCCGGCCAGCACGGCCGCCTCCAGGAACCGGGCCGCGCCCGGAGGCAGCGAGCCGAGCCGCACCAGGTCGGCGAGGCGAGCCGCCTTGAGCACGAACTTGCGGATGTTCACCGCGGCGAAGTCGCGGCTGATCCCCTCCAGGACCACGTGCAACCGGTGGCCCGCGGGCAGCATCGCATCCACGAACGGCTGGGAGAGGTCGATCCGCCGTCCGCTGGACTTCAACATCCGTTCGACCAGCTCCTGCACCTCGGCACGGGACAGGATCACGTTGGTCAGCTCGTGGCGGCCGTTGCGCGCGACGAAGACCCGGCTGGGATCGTTCACCCAGATCTCCTCGACCTCGGGATCCTCCAGGAAGCGCTGCAGCGGCCCGAAGCCCGAGACGCGTGCCACCAGCTCCTCGACCACCCCCGCCGGGTCGGGCACCGGCGCCACCACCCCGGTCAGGCTGCGCTCGTCGTGGGCCCGCACCACTTCCTCGGCCAGGCGTCGCACCCGCATCGCGTCCACCTGCGGGTCGACACCCTCGCGGCGCACGGCCGCGCGCACCTGCTGGTCGAGATCAGCGACCAGACCGCCCGCGGGAGCTCCCGAGACATCCACCGACATGCGCCAAGACCTACCCGAGAATTACGGAACCGAAAACCAGCAATTCCGGTGTCTGTGGAGAACAGGGTGCAGAGCTGTCACACCCGTCACACGCGGCCACTCCCGCTACGCCGGCCACCCGAGCACGGCCCCTCCTGCTCCTCCCGGGCAACCACGGACGAGGCGATCAGACCCGAGGCGATCAGACCAGCCGAAGCACCTCGGCGGCCGCGCGTTCCCCGGCCCGGACGGCGCCGTCCATGTAGCCGGTCCAGTAGGTCGAGGTCTCGGTGCCGGCCCAGTGGGTGCGCAGGTGCGGACGCCGCAGCACCGGCCCCCACCGGGTCAGGGTGCCGGGGCCCATGATCGCCACCGGGCTGCCCTTGGTCCAGCGCTCCTTGGTCCAGTCGTGCTCGACGTACTCCACCGGGTGCAGGGCCTGCTCACCGAACATCTCCGCGAAGCCCTGGAGCACCGCCGCGCGGCGCGAGGCGAGCGTGGTCAGGCCGTACTGCCTCCACGTGGAGCCACCGACGAAGGCCAGCAGCACCCCCGGGCTGCCGTCGCCGGGTGAGTTGTCGAAGGACGCCCGGACGGCGCCGTGGTCGGCGATCCCGAAGCCGTTCAGCCCGGCCTTGCGCCAGAACGGCTCCTCGTAGACGGCGTCGCACTTCATCAGCTCGCCCATGTCCATGTGCTCGAGCAGGGCGCGGTGACGTGCGGGCAGGTCCGGACCCCACTGGATGTCTCGCGAGAGCTCCGGGGGCACCGCCACGATCACCCGCTGACAGGACACCGCGCCGCGGCGGGTGCGGACCACCGCCCGGGCACGGTCCTGGTCGATCCGGGCCACGGCCGCGTTCAGGGCGACCCGGGACCCCAGCTGCCGGGCCAGGCGCCGCGGGATCAGCTGGGAGCCGCCGATGAAGCGACGCTCCTGGGCACCGTTCGCCGTGTCGGAGTTGCGCTCGAAGGTGCCCGGGTTCGTCTCGTTGCCCGAGCAGGCGATGTAGTGGATCACGAACAGCAGCGAGAGCTGGTCGGGGTCGGCGCCGAACCCCGGCTGGGTCCAGCACCGGATCAGGGTCTCCATGCCCTGGGCGTTCAGCGTGTGGCCGCGGATGTAGTCGCCGAGCGTGATCGAGTCCCACTCCTGCGCCCGCGGGTGGTCCCACGGCGCGGCGACGTCGATCTCCGAGGCCCACTGGTCGAGCTGACTCTGCAGCACCGCCGCGTCGGGCAGGATGAACGGGTCCGGCGGCACGGTGCCGTCGTACTCCTGGCGGCCGAGCACACCGGAGGAGTTGTAGACCGACTTGCCGTCGACGTACTCCGCGAAGGTCGGGACCCGCAGCTCGTCGGCGAGCGCGACGATGTGGTCCTGCGTGGGCCCCACGAACGCGCCCCCGGACTCGATCACGTCACCGGAGGCGAGCCGGTGGTTCAGCACCCGACCCCCCACGCGGTCACGAGCCTCGACCACCAGCACGGAGTGTCCCGCACGGGCGACCTGCCGTGCGGCCACCAGTCCGGAGAGCCCGGCTCCGACGACGACGACGTCGACGCTGCGTGGCAGCTCCCCCGAGGTGGTGGCGGCCTCGGCGGCGCCGTCGAGCGCGCCCACGGTGAGCACACCGGCTCCGGCCGCCGTGGCTCCACCGATCAGCGTGCGGCGGGTGATCTGGGTCATCATCGGGCTCCTCGCCGGACCGGGCATCGCGGGGGCCGGTCCCTGGGTTAGTCCCTCCAACGAGCGAACGCCCGATCGGCAACGGGCCCGATCCGACCGTGATGTCGCAAAGGTCGTCGATCTCGGCCGCGATTGACCGTTCTGTCCTCTGGCACCACCTGCACGTTCCACCGAGAATCCACACCATGGGGGTAGCACGGGGGGTGGCCCGCCCTGTCGTGGCCACGGTCGCAGTCGCCTGCCTGGCTGCGTGCGGCCTGCCGCTGAGCCAGGACGACACCGCCGCGACGGTCGGCGAGCCGGGGACGGGCACCGGTGCTGCCTCGTCCGCGCCCGGCGCGGTCTCCACCACCGATGCGGGCACGACCTATCGGGTCCCGCAAGCCGCCTGTCCCCGCGGCTGGCGGGGACTGAGCGTGGCCAGTGGCCCCGCCAGCCGGGCCCCCACCGGCGTGGTGGCCTGCTCCGACGCGTCCGGCACCACGACCTACCTGGAGAACCGGAGTCTGGCGACCTGGCTCCTGGACGTGGACGCCGCCGCGGCGAGCACGATCTGGCGGGTCGACGAGGGGCTCGCGGAGGTGTCGTTCCTGCAGGTCGCACGGTCCGCACGCAGTCGCGAGCCCATGGTCCCCGGCGCCAAGCTGACCATCGACGTCCCCCCCGACCAGGTGTCGTGGGACCTCGACCTCCCGCTGAGCTTCGCGTGGGAGACCCATCGGCTGATCACCGGCCTGCTCCTCTCGGACTTCGGCCCACTCGCCATGTCCAAGGCGCTGACCCGGCACAGCCGTGCCGGCTTCGCCCTGGCCCGGTGCAGCGTGGCCGTCGACGATTTCGCGGCCTCGGTCGACGGACTCGATCAGGTCGAGCCGACCTCCGTCGTGCTCACCGGCCTCGGGTCCAGCAGCAGCGCCGCCTCACGCTGCCGTACGGCGGCGAGCCAGGCGCACCTGCGCGACCCGGGGACCGGCGAGGTGGTCACGATGGCCGGGCGGCTCGACCAGCTGGGCTCCCGCACCGGCCTGCTGACCTCCACCCGCACCCGGCTCACGCGTGCCGCCACCTACTGGCGGGCGCTGCACGGGGGGATGCACCTGGTCGCGACGGCCGGCTGACGCGCTGGCCTGCACCACCTGCCGGTCCGCGGTTTGCCGCGAGCAGAACGGGGCACCCTCTTGCTGGTGCGTCACCACCGGACGCAAACCGTCCGCCGTGTCTCGGGAGCGGCGGACGTCTCGGTTCTCGGGCCGACGCCTGCCCGGCCTCGCGGCACGCTCCGTCACGGCGGAGAAGCCCGACCCCCACGGCAAGAGAGTTCGGCAACGCGGTCATCATCGCGTTGACCCATGCCGCTTTCATCAAATTTGACGATGAAGCGGGCAGTGATACTCCCGAGACTGGTGACGGCCCGCGGTCTCGCGGGCAAGAATCCACTCGATGGGGGAAAGCACCACATGCGCAAGTCCACTCTCGCCCGCACCGCCGGTTTCGTCGGCGCGCTGGGCGTCTCGGCCACCCTGGTCGGCTTCGCCGCCACCGGCACCGGGGCCTACTTCACCGACAGCCACGACGGCACGATCAACGCCAGCACGGGCCAGGTCCAGGTGAACACGAGCAGCACCACGCTGAAATTCGCCGGGCTGCTGCCCGGGGAGTACCAGACGAAGACCGTCGACTACACCGCCAAGGGCAGCGAGGGCGAGGACATCTGGCTGGTGTTCCCGAGCGACGGCTCCGCGGAGGCTCTCACCGGAATTCCAGGAGTTACCACCCCGCCCGCCCCGCTGGGTAGCTACGGACACCTGAAGATCAAGAGCACCGGTGGGGCGCACTTCGTGTCCAACAACCTCGCCAACAAGGGCACCGATGACCACGACGGCGCCGTCTGTGGGGTGGACGGCAACGGCTGGGGCGGCAGCACCGCCGAGCCCGCGACCAAGAACGACAGGGTGCCGTTCTGTGCCCCGCGCAACGCCATCCTGCTGCAGAGCGGGATGAGCAACGGCAAGTCGGGTCACGTGAACATCGAGTTCGGCTTCACCAGGCTGCTCACCGCGCCGCAGGCCTCTGCGATGGGTAAGGTGGCCGAGTTCAAGATCGTGGCCACCCAGCACGGCATCCGTCCGGACAACCAGTTCAACACGCCGAAGTCCTGACGGACGATCGTTCGAACGACAGGCTTCTGGGGGCGGGGGAACCCGCCCCCAGAACGTCATGGGGGACTTGAAATGACCGTGCTCAAGCGAGTCGCCGCGGTGGCCGTGCTGCTCTTTGTGGTGGCGGCGGCGCTCGGCCTCTGGCGTGCCCACGACGCCGGCTACCGCGCCTACGTCGTGCGCACCGGCTCGATGTCCCCGACGTACCCGCCCGGTGACCTGGTGCTGGACCGCCCGGTGCAGGGCCCGGTGGCGCGCGGCCAGGTGATCACCTTCCAGCACAGTGCCAGGCCCGACCTGGTCACGCACCGCGTCGCGGCCGTGCAGGGCGGCGAGTACCACACCAAGGGCGACGCCAACCGCACGGCGGACGCGTGGACGATCCATCAGGAGCAGGTGCACGGCGTCGTCGCCACCCACCTGCCCCGGATGGGCTACCTGGTGGTCTTCCTCCGCCAGCCGCTGGGGATCCTCGGGGTGATGACCTCCGCCCTGAGCCTGTTCCTGCTGTGGGGGCTGTTCTTCCCGCCGCGGGCGCCAGCCCAGCGTGTCGAAGGGCGGGGCACCGCTCGCCGCCGCATGCCGAGCGCCAGCGTCCTCAGTAGCTGACCGGCGCCTCCATCTGACCCAGGTCACCGGTCGAGGTCGAACGAGTCGCCCTGATCTCCCACCCGCTCCAGGACCTCCTCGAAGCGCAGGTGCTCCAGCGCCAGCGGGTCCTCGGCGCCCGCCTCGACCTCGGCCCAGGTGCGGGGCGCGGCGACCATCGGCAGCTCGCGGCCACGCAGGGAGTACGGCGCGATGGTCGTCTTGGAGCCGGTGTTCTGCGACCAGTCGAGGAACACCTTGCCTCCACGCCGGGCCTTGGTCATCTGGGCGACCACGAGCTTGGGGTGGCGGGCCTGGAGCTCCTCGGCGACCTCCTTGGCGTAGTCGCGCACCTCCTCGTGGGTGCGGGCGCGGTCCAGGCCGGCGTAGAGGTGCAGCCCCTTCGAGCCGCTGGTGACCGGCACGCACTCCAGGCTGTCTGCCGCCAGCCGCTCACGCACCAGCAGGGCCACCTCGGCGCACTCCCCCAGGCCCGCCGGCTCACCGGGGTCGAGGTCGATCACGAGCCGGTTGGGGTTGCGGGGGCGACCCTGCCGGGTGACCGTCCACTGGTGGACGTGCAGCTCCAGGGCGGCGAGGTTGACCAGCCAGGTCAACGTGGCCAGGGAGTCGACGACCGGGAAGGTCAGCTCGCCGTCCTCGCCAGACGCGCTGCGCGAGCCGGTGGTGGGGACGGTCACGGTGCGGACCCACGAGGGGGTCCCGCCAGGCACGTTCTTCTCGAAGAACGACTGCTCGGCGGTGCCGTTCGGCCAGCGGATGCGGGTCACGGCGCGGTCGGCGAGGTGCGGCAGCATCACCGGGGCGATGCGGGCGTAGTAGTTGAGCACCTCGCCCTTGGTCGTGCCCGTGCGCGGGTACATCACCTTCTCCAGGTTCACCAGCGTCAGCTGGTGCCCCTCGACCTCGACCGGTGTCTCGGTGCGCGCGTCCTTGGGCACCGCTCACCGACCGATCGCGATCACCGGCACCGCAGCCGGGTCCAGCCGCGCCATCGCGGAGCGCATGAACCAGCGCGGCACCGAGACACAGCCGGCGGTCGCTCGGCGGCCGTTGACGTGCAGGAAGATGCCGGCGCCGCGGTGCCGCACCTGGCCGTGGTTGAAGCCGGTGTTCACGGCGTACTCGTACTGCCTCGGGTAGTCGCTCAACCGCTCCGAGGCGTCGGCGCCGGACCGCAGCCGCCACCGGAACCCGCCCTGCGACCTGTTGCGGTAGCGGTTGTAGTAGCGCGAGGCATTGTCCTGCACCCAGTAGTCCCCGGGGCGAACGCTGCGGTAGGGCAGGTCCCACCCGGTCGCCCGGCGATGGGTGCCGAAGGAGTCGAGCAGGGCGTAGGTGCCCAGCGGGGTGGTGCCGGTCCCCTGCCGGCGGCGGGCCCCGACCACGAGGCCGCCGTAGCCGGTGCGGCCGTCGCGGGCGCGCGCCACCGCCCGCCAGCCGCCGGCGCCGCGCTGCCAGAAGGTGACGCGGGCGTGCCAGGACCGGGTGTGGTTGACGGTGATCACCTGGGTGGTCCCGGCGGAGAGCCGCACAGCCACCCCGTCGAGGCGGACCGTCACCGCAGTGGCCGGCGGAGCCGCGAGGATCGACAGGGCGAGCAGTGCGGCGAGGGTCCCGGCCGCGAGGCGAGGAGAGGTCACTTCGGGGTCACTCCAGCTGCTCGAGGTCGTGGGGGGTGAGGTCGGTGCGGACGCCACGGTACGCCGGCTGGCGCAGCCGACCGTCCGCCGTGAGGCGCAGGTACTGCACGTCGACGACGACGAGGGGCTCCACCCACACCGTGCCGACGCGGTCCGGCCGAGGCAGCTCCTCGGCGAACGGCGAGCTCTCGACGACGTGCGGGAGCAGCAGGTCCCCCAGCAGCCGCGCCGCCGTGCCGGCGATCCCGCTGCCCACACGTCCCCGGAAGGCCAGGCCCGCCGGCGTCGGCTGGCCGACCAGCACCGCCCCCAGGCGATGGCTGCTGCCGGTCTCGTGGCGGAACCCGCCGACCACCCAGGACCCCGTCGGCCGGATCGGGAACTTCAGCCAGTCGCGGCTGCGCCAGCCGGGCCGGTAGCGCGAGGACAGCCGCTTGCTGACGATGCCCTCCAGCCCCTGCTGCTCGGCCGCGGAGAGCAGCGTCGCGCCGTCGTCGTAGGTGGGGGGCACCTGCCAGGCCGCCTCGTCGAGGCCCAGGCCCTCGAGCAGGGACCGTCTCTCGGCCAGCGGCCGGGCACACAGGTCCGCACCGTCGAGCCGGAGCAGGTCGAAGGCGATCAGGGTGACCGGGTTCCGCTCGGCCAGGCGCTGGGCGCGCCCGGCGTCCCGCACGTGCATCCGCTCGCCCAGGGCTCCGAAGTGCGGCACCCCGTCCCCGAGCGCCACCACCTCCCCGTCCAGCAGGAGGTCCGGCCCGACGCCGGCCAGGGCGTGCAGCTCAGGGAAGGACACGGTGACGTCGTTCTCGTTGCGTGACCAGACCCGCAGCCGAGCCTCGACGACGTCGACCAGCACCCGCATGCCGTCCCACTTCACCTCGTGCACCCAGTCGCGTCCCGACGGGATGTGGTCCCCCTTGGTGGCGAGCATCGGCAGCACCGGGCCATGATCGCAGCCCCGGGTGACCAGAGGCCGCACGGTCGGTGGTGTGCGAGGCTGCGGCTCATGTCGACCTCCGAACGCCGCGTCGCCCTGGTCACCGGCGCCGCCGGGAGCATCGGCTCCCGGTTGCGGCACCGCCTGGCCGAAGCCGGCTACGAGGTGGTCGGCCTCGATCTGCCCTCCGCCGTCGCCGCCACCCCCGGGGCCGACCTGGTCCGCTGCGACATCACCGACGAGGCGCAGGTGCGAGCGGCCGTCGCCGCCGTGCTCGAACGCACGGGACGGATCGACGTCCTGGTGAACAACGCGGGCATCTCGGCGATCGGCCGCTTCGAGGACCACGACGTCGAGACCCATCGGCGCTTGCTCGAGGTCAACTACCTCGGCGCGGTGGCCTGCACCCAGGCCGCCCTTCCTGCCCTGCGCAGCGCGCACGGGACCGTGGTGGTGACCAGCTCGGTGGCCGGGTTCGCGCCCGTGCTCGGGAGGCCGGCGTACGTCGCCGCCAAGCACGCGGTCACCGGGCTGTTCACCGCGCTGCGCCCCGAGCTCGCTGCCGACGGGGTCCGAGTGATGCTCGTGCACCCGACCTTCGTGACCGGCGGGATGGGTGAGGCCGCCGCGCGCGCCGAGCACGGGTCCCGCTCCACGACGGGCCCCGAGATCTCCGCCGACGACGTGGCGGTGGCGGTGGTCACCGGCCTGCGGAAACGGCGCGACCAGGTGCTGGTGGGCCGCACCGCCTGGCTGGCATGGCACGTCAGCCGGCTCAGCCCCCGGCTCTACCTGCGCCAGATGACCCGACGCCTGCGCCGCTGACCCACCCCCGACGCCCCGGATCGTCGCCGACCTGCCGGGCTCGGCAGCGGCGCCGGGCGGCCCGGCATGAGGCAGACTGCGCGACGTGGAGGACACTGCTTCGTCGTACGCCGTCATCGGCGCCGGGCCGTCGGGGCTCGCGGGGGCCCGGAACCTGCAGCGCTTCGGAGTCCCCTGGGTCGGCTACGAGCTCGGGGAGGACGTCGGTGGGCTGTGGAACATCGACGCTCCGCGCAGCACCGTCTACGAGTCCGCGCACCTGATCTCCTCGCGCACCACCACGGAGTTCGCCGAGTTCCCGATGAAGCAGTCCGTGGCCGACTACCCGAGCCACCGGGAGCTGTTCGAGTACTTCAACGACTTCGCCGACCACTTCGGCCTGCGAGACGGCTTCCGCTTCGGCACCGAGGTCCAGCGCATCGCCCCCGCCGGAGGCGGCTGGGAGGTCACCGCGGCGGGGCGGACCACGCAGCACGCCGGCGTCCTGGTCGCCAACGGCACCCTCAGCGAACCCCACGTCCCGACCTTCGCCGGCGAGTTCGACGGGACGGTGCTGCACACCAGCGACTACAAGAGTGCCCGGGTCTTCGCCGGCAAGCGGGTGCTGGTCGTCGGTGCCGGCAACTCCGGCTGCGACATCGCCGTCGACGCGGTGCACCAGGCCGCGTCGGTCGACCTCAGCGTGCGGCGCGGCTACCACTTCGTCCCGAAGTACCTCTTCGGCCGGCCGTCCGACACCCTCAACCAGGGTCGGCCGCTCCCGGCCCGCATCAAGCAGGCCGTCGACAGCCGGCTCCTGCGGATGTTCACCGGCGACCCCACCCGCTTCGGCTTCCCCGAGCCGGATCACCGGATCTATGAGTCGCACCCGATCGTGAACACGCTCGTGCTGCACCACGCCGGGCACGGCGACATCCGCGTACGCCAGGACATCGAGCGCTTCGAGGGCAGCGGCGTGCGCTTCGTCGACGGCTCGCGCACCGACTACGACCTGGTCGTGCTGGCCACCGGCTACCGGCTGCACTACCCCTTCGTCGACCCCGCGCTGCTCGACTGGACCGGCATGGCGCCGGACCTCTACCTCAACGTGTTCAGCCGACGGGACCCGAACCTGTTCGTGCTCGGCATGATCGAGGCATCCGGCATCGGCTGGCAGGGCCGCTACGAGCAGGCCGAGCTGGTCGCCAGCCTGCTGCGCGCCCGCGAGGTCGCCCCCGAGCGGGCCGCCGCCTTCGCCGCACGCGTGCAGGGCCCGGCGCCCGACCTGTCCGGCGGCTACCACTACCTCGGACTGGAGCGGATGGCCTACTACGTCAACAAGGACGCCTACCGCCGGGCGGTGCGCGCCGAGGTCGAGCGCCTGGGGGTGCGCCCGTGAGCGCGCTGCTGGTGCCGCTGGCCGGCGGTGTCGACAACATCACGATCGTGTTCAACGAGTCCTCGCTGACCACCCTGAGGATCGTCATCGGGCTGATCCTCTTCGGCATCGCCCTCGACACCGACCTCGAGGACTTCCGCCGCGCCGCGCGGCGACCGGGGACCATCGCCATCGGGGTCGGCGCCCAGTTCCTGCTGCTCCCGGCGATCACCTTCCTGCTCACCCTGGCGCTGGGGGTGCGTGGCTCGGTCGCACTCGGGATGATCCTGGTCGCCTGCTGCCCACCGGGGAACGTCTCCAACGTGCTCACCCACCGGGCCGGCGGCGACGTGGCGCTCTCGGTGTCGATGACCGCGGTCGGCAACCTGCTCGCGATCGTGCTGATGCCGCTCAACGTGGCGTTCTGGGGCGGCCTGCACCCCACGGGAAGTGCGCTGCTGGAGAAGATCGCACTGAGCCCCGCAGACATGCTGGTCGAGGTGGGCATCGTGATCGGGGTCCCGTTCGTCGTCGGCATCACCCTGGGGCGGTTCTTCCCGCGGTTCTCCTCCGTTGCCCATCGGATCATCGGGCCGGTGTCCTTCCTCGCGCTCGGGGTCATCATCGTCTTCGGCGTCGCCACCAACCTCGAGGTCTTCGTGCACTACATCGGCGTCGTGCTCGTGGCGGTGTTCCTGCACGACGCCCTGGCGCTGCTGCTGGGCTACACGATCGGCCGCGCCACCCGACTGCCGGGACCGAGCACCCGCGCCATGACCTTCGAGGTCGGCATCCGCAACGCCGGTCTCGGCCTGCTGCTGGTGTTCACCTACTTCAACGGGCTCGGCGGGATGGCACTGGTGGCCGCGTGGTGGGGGATCTGGGACATCATCGCCGGGCTGGCGGTCGCCGTGCTGTGGCGCCGTCGTACGACCCACGGGGCCGCGACCGGGGTGACGGCGTGACGGGGGCCGGCCGGCAGACACCCCGGCGGGTCCTGGTCACCGGAGGCAGCGGCTTCCTCGGGACCTCCGTGGTGGCCGGTCTGGCTCAGGCCGGTCTCGCGGTCACCAGCGCCGATCTGCGGGTGCCCGTTGCCGTGCCAGGGGGGGTCCAGGCAGTGGTGATGGACGTGCGCGACGCGGCACGCGTCGACGGGGTCGTCGCGGAGGTCGCCCCCGAGGTGGTGGTGCATCTCGCCTCGGTGGTCACGCCCGGCAAGGACTCCAACCGCGCCCTCGAGCGCGCGGTCGACGTCGACGGCACCCGGCACGTGCTCGACGCCTGCCTGGCCCACGGGGTACGCCGCGTCGTGGTGTCCTCCAGCGGTGCCGCCTACGGCTACCACCCCGACAACCCGGAGTGGATCACCGAGGAGACCCCGGTCCGGGGAAACGAGGAGTTCGCCTACTCCGAGCACAAGCGGCTCGTGGAGGAGATGCTCGCCGAGCTGCGCGGCTCCCACCCCGAGCTGGAGCAGGTGGTCCTGCGCATCGGCACGATCCTGGGCGAGCAGGTCGACAACCAGATCACCGCGCTGCTCCTGCGGCGGCGGCTGCTGAAGATCCGCGGGGCCCGGTCACCGTTCGTCTTCGTGTGGGACACCGACGTGGCCGCGATCATCCAGCAGGCGGTGACCGGACCGGTCACCGGCGTCTTCAACGTGGCCGGCGACGGGGCGATGACCATCGACGAGATCGCCGCGGCCCTGGGCCGGCCGACGCTCACGGTCCCGGAGCCGCTGCTGCGGGCCACGCTCGCGGTCGGCAGCCGCCTCGGCCTCACGGCGTACGGCCCGGAGCAGACGCGGTTCCTGGCCCACCGCCCGGTGCTGGAGAACACCCGGCTCAAGGAGGTGTTCGGCTACACCCCGTCCATGACCAGCGCCGAGGCCTTCGACGCCTGGCGAGTGGCGCGGGGCGTGTGATTGCGGGCATCCTGATCACATGCGCGCAATCTGGAAGGGTGCCGTCTCCTTCGGCCTGGTCAGCGTCCCGGTCAAGCTCTACGCCGCCACCGAGAGCAAGGACATCTCGTTCCGCCAGGTCCATGCCAAGGACGGCGGACGCATCAGGTACCAGCGGGTCTGCAGCATCGACGGCGCGGAGGTGGAGTACGCCGACATCGCCAAGGGCTACGAGACCGAGGACGGCGAGATGGTGATCCTCACCGACGACGACCTCTCGCAGCTGCCGGCCAACAGCAGCCGGGAGATCAGCGTCGAGAAGTTCGTGCCCAGCGACCAGATCGACCCGATGCTGTTCGAGAAGTCCTACTACCTCGAGCCGGAGAAGACCGGCGCCAAGCCCTACGCCCTGCTCCGCGAGGCTCTCGAGGCGGCCGACCGGATGGCCCTGGTCACCGTCGCCCTGCGCAACCGGATGTCGCTGGCGGTGCTGCGGGTGCGTGACGACGTGATCGTGCTGCAGACCATGATGTGGCCAGATGAGATCCGCACCCCGGACTTCGGGTCGGTCGACACCAGCGAGGCCAAGCCTGCCGAGGTGAAGATGGCCACCATGCTGGTCGACACCCTGGCCGGCGACTTCGACGCCGACGAGTACGAGGACGACTACCGCGAGGCGGTCGAGGCCATGGTGCGGGCCAAGATCGAGGGCGGCGAGGTCACGCGGACCCCGGAGACCAAGAAGTCCTCCGGCGAGGTGGTCGACCTGCTCGCGGCCCTGCAGCGCAGCGTGGACGCGGCCAGGACCGCCCGTGGCGAGCAGCCCGCCGGCGAGGACTCCGAGGACACGACGACGTCGAAGGGACCGGCCCAAGAATCGGCCCAGAAGGCGGCCCAGAAGAGTCCCAAGAAGAGCCCGAAGAAGAGCCCGAAGAAGAGCACGGCGAAGAAGCCCGTGAAGAAGTCGGCCAAGAAGGCGAGCTGAGCTGCCGCTAGCCTGACGCCCCATGACCACGACCACACGCGTGGGCTACGCCCTCCAGACACACGCGCATTTCTCAGAGGGGATCCGTACGCGTTTGCCCGTAACTTCGTGCCCCTCGCCGCGTTGGGCAGCATGAAGGACCGCACGCAACCTGCGCGTCCGTGAACTCGACTTCCTGGGGAGGAACTCTCATGCGCATGCATCTGCGCTTGGCATCCGCGCTCGGCGCGGCCACGCTCAGCACTCTCGCGGCGGCGCCGGCCATGGCCGCCGCTCCGGTCTCACAGGCGGGCGCCAACGCGGTGACCGTCACGCTGAACGGCAACGAGCAGGGCACCGGCGACGTGACCGCCACCAACGACGGTTCCGGCGAGCAGAAGACCGGGGACACCACCCCGCCAATCTCCACGCTGCAGGGACAGTCGCTGTTCAACGGCGGCGTGCTCGCCCAGGAGGCGTCCGCCACCGCCCCGAACGGCACCGGCCACTCGGCCGCCTGCGCCGGACTGGCCGGCAACGGCGGCTCGGTGGCGCAGATCGGCAGCTCCCGTTGCCTCAACCCCGGCGACCCGGTGGGCCTCGACTTCGGCAACCTCGACCTGAGCGACACCGTGGTCATCGACCCGGACTCGCCCGCCGGACAGGCCGACGCCGCCAACGCGCCGTTGCAGCAGGTCCTGGCCCAGGTCTCCGGCCCGCTGGCCGACGCGGTCGCCGGCACCCCGCTGGCCTCCAGCGGCCTGGGCGGCAGCCTCGGCGTGGTCGAGGCCTCCTGCACCTCCGGGCCGAACTCGGCCACCGGGAACGCCAACATCGCCGACTCCAAGCTGACGCTCGACGTCGCCGGCCAGGAGGTCGTGCTGGCCAACCTGCCGGCGCACCCCGCCCCCAACACGCACGTGCCGGTCAACCTCGACGCGGCCACGGGCGCCATCACCGACGCCGTGCAGACCCAGCTCGAGACCATGCTGGCCGCCCCTGACGCGGGCACCGGCCCGCTGGCACCGCTGGCGGCCGCCCCCCAGGCCATCCAGGACCAGGCCATCACCGCGGTCGTCGACGCCACGCGCGAGCAGCTCCTGACCCCGCTGGGCGAGAACGTCTTCGACCTGGTGCTCAACAAGCAGAACCGCACCGGCAACGACCAGATCCGGGTCTCGGCGATCGACCTGTCCATCCTGCCGGCCGCGCGGGAGCAGCTCGGTGGCCCGCTGGCCGCCATCCAGATCGGCAACGTCGTCTGCGGTCCCAGCGGTCGTGTCGCCGCAGCTGCGGCACCCGCGCCCGAGGCACCCGCGGCGCCTGCGGCGGTGCCGACCGCGGTGTCGGCCGGGCTCGCCAGTGCCCCGGGGAGCCACGCTCCCGGCGACGACTCCCACAACGGGATCGTCCTGGGCGCGTTCGCGATTCTGACGGCCGGCGGCACCGCGCTGGTGGCCATCCGCCGACTGCAGGCCTGAGCGCCGCGGGATCGACGTGAGTGACGTGAGCGGCACCGACTGGGACGCCCGGATCGCCAGCTTCACCGCGGCGCTGCTGGTGCTGTGCGCGGGCATGGTCGGCGTGGGGTTCGTGCTCCCCTCGCCCGCCGAGTCCGCGCCGGCCAGCAGCGGCCCGGGCTTCCGCGCCCTCGGGGCACCGGCGGTCCCGACCCGGCTGGTGGTCCCGGCGCTGAAGATCCGCGCCCGGGTCACCCCGATCGAGGTCAACGACCAGGCGGTGCTGGACCCACCCAGCGACCCGAGCAAGGTCGGCTGGTGGCGGCGCAGCGCCCGCCCCGGGGCCACCCGCGGCCAGACGGTGCTCACCGGACACACGGTGCACACCGGTGGCGGCGTGATGGACGACCTCGGCAAGCTCCACAAGGGACAGCGGGTCAAGATCGTCACCGCGAAGGGCACGATGGTCTACCGCACCACGCGCGTGGTCACGTGGAGCAAGGCCCGGCTGGCCAAGCGGGCCGAGAACCTGTTCTCCCAGCAGCGCAGCGACGTGCGTCTGGTGCTGATCACCTGCACCGGGTGGACCGGCAAGGACTACACCAGCAACGTGGTCGTCTTCGCCGATCCCCTCGGGGTCCGCACCGACAGCTGAGCCGGCCCCACGCCGTCGCTCACCCTTCCTCCAGCAGCGGCATCGCCCAGGGCCGGGCGTCCTCCACCTGGGCGGAGAGGCTGAGCAGGGTGGTCTCGTCGCCACGGCGCCCGACCAGCTGCACCGCCAGCGGCAACCCGTCCGCGCCGGTGCCGGCCGGCACCGAGGCCGCCGGGTTGCCGGTCACGTTCCACAGCGCCGTGTAGGCGATCATCGGCTGGGAGAGCACGGTGGCGCGCAGGGCACCGCCCTTGTCCAGGACCCCCACCTCCGGCGGTCGCCGTGCGATCGTCGGGGTGAGCAGCACGTCCACGTCGTCGAAGACACGGTTGGCCTTCGCCGAGACCCTCTCCCCGGCCCGCATCGCCCGACGCACCACGCCCGGGCGCACCCACATGCCCAGCCGGCAGGTCTCCCGGGTGCGCCGCTCGAGGAGCTCGTAGTGCTCCACCGCCTGGCTCTCGGTGCGCACCCCGGCGAAGAACTGCGGCACGAAGGCCAGGGTGGCGTCCGGGTAGTGCGGCTTCACCTCGAAGACCTCGTGGCCGAGGTCGGCGAGCAGCTGGGCGGTCTCCCGGACCGCCTGCACGTGGGCCGGGTCGGGCCGCACACCGCGTACCGCCGACGTGGTCGACCACCCGATGCGCAGCCGGCCCGGGTCGGCACCGGCAGCCTCGACGAAGCTGGTCGGGGGCTCGGCGGCGCGGAACATCTCGCCCTCGGTCGTGCCGCGGATCGCGTCGTAGACGATCGCGGCGTCCAGGACCGACCGTGCCAACGGACCCGCGGTGCCGAGGGCCCACCACAGGTGCTCCAGCGGCGCCGTCGTCACGCGACCGCGCTCGGGCTTGAGCCCGAACAGCCCGCAGCAGGCCGCGGGGATGCGGATCGACCCACCGCCGTCGCCGCCCATCCCCACCGGCACCATGCCCGCTGCCACGGCGGCGGCCGTGCCGCCGCTCGAGCCGCCCGGCGTGTGTCCGCGGTCCCACGGGTTGCGGGTGTGCCCCCCGGCCACGGACTCGGTGAAGGGCCACTGGCCGAACTCCGGCATCCGGGTCTTGCCGATCACCACGGCACCGGCGGCCCGGAGCCGGCGCACGACCTCGCCGTCGGCTGCGGCCGGCGTAGTGTTGGACCGGCCCCCGAACGTGGTGACGCAGCCGGCGACGTCGATCTCCTCCTTGATCGCCACCGGGACGCCGTGCAGCGGTCCGGTCGGGTCGCCGGCCGCGCGTGCCCGGTCCCGCTCCGCGGCCTCGGCGCGCGCCTGGTCGCCGAGCACGACGGAGAAGGCGTTGAGCCCCGGATCACGCAGCCGGATGCGCGCCAGGCACGCCTCGACGACCTCCGCGGCGGAGACCTCGCCGGCGCTGGTGCGGCGGGCGATCTCGGCGACGCCGAGATCGGCAAGCTGGAGGTCGGGACCGGTCGGGTCTGCTGGTGTCATGACCGCACCCTAGGGTCAGGCCCGGTCCCACTGGAACAGGCGCACGGCCACCGCCGTCATCACCACCGCGAAGAGGGCCAGGACCGCGGTCGGCACGACCAGCGCGGAGGGGCCCTCGCCCCGGACGAGCACGTCGAGCATGCCCTCGTTGAGGTAGCGCAGCGGCAGCGCCAAGGACACCGTCTGCAGCCACTGCGGCATCGCGTCGAGCGGGAAGAACGAGCCACTGAGGAACGACATCGGCAGCACCAGGAAGTTGGCCATGTTCACCGCGCCCTCGGTCGTGCGGGCCACGGCCCCGGAGAGCAGACCGAGCGCCATGAAGCACAAGGTCCCCACGACGAGCAGCGGCGCTCCCGTCCACCACCACCCCGTGAGCTGCAGCCCGAAGGCCACGGCGCCCAGGCCCAGGAAGACGGCCATCTGCACGAGGGCGACGGTGACCGTCACCAGCACGCGGGCCCCCACGATGCTGCGTGTCGGCACTGGTGAGAGCTGGAGGCGGCGCAGCAACCGGGACTGCCGCCACCCCTGCAGCGTGGCCGCGGCCCCGAACGCCGCACTCATCGCCACTGCCCACCCCAGCAGACCGGGCGTGACGTACTGGATGACCTTGAGGGAGGAGTCCTCGACCGACTCGGCCTCGAAGGCGTACTTCGGCGGCCGACCCGAGGCGGCCACGTTGGCCCCGTCGACGAAGGCCCGCAGGGTGCCCTGCGTGACCGCCGCCTTCGTCCGGTCGGTCTGGGTGTAGTGGGCCACCAGCGTGTCGCCGTGCATCTCGATGGCCACGTCGGCCTCGCCCTTGCGCACCTTGGTCAAGGCGGCGGCTCGATCGGTGCTGTGGGTGACCTCGAAGGTCTCCCGGAAGGCCGTGCGCGCCCCGGTGGGCAGGTCATCGACCATGCCGACGTGCCCGATCTCGATCATCTCGATCTTGCTGGTCCCGTTGTCGGCGAAGATGCCTCCGAAGAGCACCAGGAACATCAGCGGGAACACCAGCGCGAAGAACACCGAGGCACGGTCTCGCAGGAACCCCTTGAAGATGGCCACCGCGATGGCCCGGAAGGCACGCGATCGGCCGCCACCACCCGCCGTCATCCGCGGTACGCCCGCCCGGTCAGCTCCAGGAAGACGTCCTCGAGTCTCACCCGACGCGCCGACTCCTCGTCGAGGCCGTGGGCCCGGGCGTGCTCGGCCACCATGGCCGTCGGCGCGTCGAGGGCCAGGACCCGGCCCCGGTCCATCACCGCCACCCGGTCGCACAGAGCCTCGGCCTCCTCCATGTGGTGGGTGGTGAGCACGACGGTGCGCCCCGACTCGTTGAGCCCGGACAGGAGGTCCCACAGGTTGCGCCTTGCCTGCGGGTCCAGCGCTGCCGTGGGCTCGTCGAGGAAGACGATGTCGGGGTCGTGCACGAGCGCACAGGCGATCGCCAGCCGTTGCGCCTGCCCGCCCGACAGGTCCTCGGTCCGCGTGCCGCCCTTCTCGCTCAGCCCGACGCGATCGAGCCACTCGTCGGCGCGCCGGGGTGGGACGTCGTACAGCGCTCCGAAGGTGCGCAGCTGCTCCCGCGCGGTCAGCCGCTCGAAGAACGCCGAGGCCTGGAGCTGCACACCCACCCGGCGCAGCAGGGAGGTGTTGCGCGGCCAGGACCGCTCGCCGAGCAGCAGGGCCTCCCCGGCGTCCGGACGACGCAGCCCCTCGACGATCTCCAGCGTGGTGGTCTTCCCCGCGCCGTTCGGGCCGAGGATCCCGAAGAACTCGCCCTCGGCCACCTCGAAGGAGACGCCGTCGACGGCACGGAGCTCGCCGTAGGACATGACCAGGTCATGCACGACCACGGCAGCAGACACCCGGGACGGCCTTTCGCAGACGATGTCAGAGCAGCGTGCGCACCACGCGCAACGCCACCGAGAGCCTAGCGAGGTCGGTGTCCTCCTCCGAGCAGATTTCCCGGAGTGTCCGGACGGCCTGCTCGGTCTCCTTCTCCGGCGGCGGCTCCCCGGCCAGCTGGGTGGCGGTGAGCTGTGCGTGCACGGTGTGCAGGTCGTCGCGCAGTGCGGCGCGGGCCATGGTCTGCCACCGGTCCTCGCGGGGCAGCGCCAGGATGCGGAAGACGAGGAGCGGCAGCCCGAGGCGCTCACCGACCTCGAAGTGCGTGCGCGCCACCTCCATCGGGTCACGATCGGTGCGGTTGGCCGTCTCGATCATGCCGAGGATCATGTATGCCGGCGGGCAGACCGCCACCCGGACGGCCAGGTCCTCGGGGGCCCCCTTGGCGACCAGCGCGTCGCGACGCTCCTCGAAGGCCTCGAGCTCACGGCCGACCATCAGCGTGGGCAGCTCGGCCATCACCTTCTCGACGATCACCTCGAAGGTCTCGACCACCGACTCGGTCTCCTCGCCCACACGACGCGAGTTCAGCAGCCAGCGTGACGCCCGCTCGACCAGGGTGCGGCTCTCGAGGCGCATGTGCGTCTGGACGTCCGCGTCGAGCTGATTGTCGAGGGAGGCGATCTGGTCCTGCAGCCGAGCGGCGCCGTAGATCTCCCTGGCCACGAAGTTGGCCTTGGTCAGCTCCGCCGCAGAGGCCGAGGTCTCGCCGGCCAGCCGGTGGAAGTAGGTGATGCCGGCGTTGTTGACCAGCTGGTTGACGATCTGGGTGACCACGATCTCGCGGCGCAGCTGGTGCTGTTCCATCTGCGGGCGGTAGCCCTGGCGCATCTTGGCCGGGAAGTAGGAGAACAGGTCCGAGCGCAGGAACGGGTCGTCTGGAAGGTCGCTGCGCAGCAGCTCGTCGGCCAGCACGATCTTGGTGTGGGCCATCAGGACCGCGAGCTCGGGCGCGCTCAGGCCCGCCTTGCGCTCCCGCATCCGGCTCACCTCGCGCCGGGTGGGCAACGCCTCCAGCTCCCGGTTCAGCAGGCCGCCGCGCTCGAGCGTGCGCATCCAGTCCTCGTGCACGTGCAGCAGCGCCGGCGCCAGAGCGGTGGCGTTGGCCAGGGCGAGGTTCTGGTCGTAGTTGTCGGCGAGCACGAGGTCGGCCACCTCGTCGGTCATCGAGGAGAGCAGCTCGACGCGCTGCTTGCTGGTCAGGTCGCCCGCCGCGACCACGCGGTCCAGCAGGATCTTGATGTTCACCTCGTGGTCGGAGGTGTCCACGCCGGCGGAGTTGTCGATGAAGTCGGTGTCGATCCGGCCGCCCCCCTGCGCGTACTCGATCCGGCCGCGCTGGGTGAGCCCCAGGTTGCCCCCCTCGCCGACGCACTTCACGCGCAGCTCGTGGCCGTCGACGCGGATCGCGTCGTTGGCCTTGTCGCCCGCCTCTGGGTGGGTCTCCGCGCGCGCCTTGACGTAGGTGCCGATCCCGCCGTTCCACAACAGGTCGACCGGGGCGAGGAGGATCGCCCGCATCAGCTCGGCCGGCGTCATCCGCTGCGAGGAGCCCTGCTCCAGGCCGAGCGCCTCGCGCATCTGCGGGGTGAGCGAGATGGACTTGGCGCTGCGCGAGAACACTCCTCCGCCCTCGGAGATCAACGAGGTGTCGTAGTCCTGCCACGAGGACCGGGGCAGGTCGAAGAGCCGCTTGCGCTCGGCGTAGGACGTCTCGGCGTCCGGGGTGGGGTCGATGAAGATGTCGCGATGGTCGAAGGCGGCCACGAGGCGGGTGTGCTCCGAGCAGAGCATCCCGTTGCCGAACACGTCACCGGACATGTCCCCGACGCCGACGCAGGTGAAGTCCTCGTTCTGGCAGTCCACGCCCATCTCACGGAAGTGCCGGCGCACGGAGACCCAGGCGCCGCGTGCGGTGATGCCCATCGCCTTGTGGTCATAGCCCACCGAGCCACCGGAGGCGAAGGCGTCGCCCAGCCAGAACCCGTAGTCGGCGGAGATGCCGTTGGCGATGTCGCTGAAGCTCGCGGTTCCCTTGTCAGCGGCCACGACCAGGTAGGGGTCGTCGTCGTCGTGGCGGACCACCGACGCCGGAGGCACGACCTCGCGTCCGTCGGGCCCGTCCACGAGGTTGTCGGTGACGTCGAGCAACCCGGAGATGAAGGTGGTGTAGCAGGCCACTCCCTCCTTGAGCCAGGCGTCACGGTCGCCAGGGTCCGGCAGCTGCTTGGCGAAGAAGCCGCCCTTGGCCCCCACCGGGACGATCACGGTGTTCTTGACCATCTGGGCCTTGACCAGGCCGAGGATCTCGGTGCGGAAGTCGTCGCGTCGGTCCGACCAGCGCAGGCCGCCACGGGCCACCGAGCCGAAGCGCAGGTGCACGCCCTCGACACGTGGGGAGTACACGAAGATCTCGAACTTCGGCCGGGGTTCGGGGAGCTCGGGGATCGAGGAGGGGTCGATCTTCAGCGAGAGCCGCTGCCGCGGCTGGCCCTCGGCGTCGGTGGTGAAGTAGCTCGTGCGCAGCGTGGCCCGGATGCTGGTCAGGTAGGAGCGCAGGATGCGGTCGTGGTCGAGGCTGGAGACCTCGTCCAGCGCCCGCAGGATGCGCTCCTCGAGGTCGGCGCACTTGGCCTGGCGTGCCTCGCTGTCGGCCGGGATGTCGCCGCCCTCGCGCCCGCTGCGCTTCCCGGGGTCGAAGCGGGCCTCGAAGAGCCGCACGAGGTAGCGGGTGATGTCCACGTTGATGCGCAGGGCGTCCTCGATGTAGTCCTGCGCGAACGGGGTGCCGCCCTGGCGCATGTACTTCGCGTAGGCGCGCAACAACGTGGCCTGGCGCCAGCTGAGGCCGGCGGCCAGCACCAGCGCGTTGAAGCCGTCGCTCTCGTTGTAGCCGTTCCACACCGCCATCACCGCGTCCTGGAACAGCTCACGGACGCGGTCGGGCATCGCGCGGGGGTAGCGCAGCCCGAAGTCGTAGATGTGTGACTCCCGGGAGAGGCCCTCGAGCTCGTAGGGGCGTTCGTCGACCACCTCCACACCGGTGGTGGAGAGGATCGGCAGCACCTGCGAGAGCGAGAGCGGGGGCCCGATCCGGTAGACCTTCAGGCGGGCCTCGCCGGGTGGGGCGGCGACGTCCTCGTAGAGCGAGAGGGCGATCCCTTCCTCGCCCTCGATCTGCTCGAGGCGCCCGAGGTCGACCGCACCGGTCTGCGGCGGGTAGTCCTCCTTGTAGGCCTCGGGGAAGCAGCCGGCATAGGTCCGCACGTAGCGACTGCCCTGTTCCTCGCCGTAGGTCGAGATGACCGCGGAGGTGAAGTCGTCACGCCAGGACCGGGCCGCCTCGGCACAGCGGCGCTCGAGGTCGGGGATGTCGGGGTCGCCGATCTGGGCGCCCTGCCTGGGCCGCACCACGAAGTGCAGCCGGGCAGCGAAGGACTCGCCGACGTGGGCGGTGTACTCGATGCTCTCCCCGCCGAGCTGCTTCTTCAAGATGCCGGCGATCCGCTCCCGGACCGTGGTGTTGTAGCGGTCGCGGGGCAGGTAGACCAGGCAGGAGAGAAAGCGGCCGTAGATGTCGCGGCGCACGAACAGCCTCAGCTGCCGCCGCTCCCGCGTGTACATCACCTGCGAGGCGATCGGGACCAGGTCCTCGACCGGAGTCTGGAAGAGCTCGTCGCGCGGGTAGGTCTCCAAGACGTCCATCAGGGCCTTGCCCGCGTGGCTGGTCGGGTCCAGCCCGACGATGTCGATGACCTGCGCGGACTTCTCGCGCAGCACCGGGATCCGTCGTACCGACTCGGTGTAGGCGGCCGAGGAGAACAACCCGAGGAAGCGGCGCTCCCCCACGACATCGCCGTTCTCGTCGAACTTCTTCACCCCGACGTAGTCGAGGAACACCGGTCGGTGCACGGTTGCCCGGGAGTTGGCCTTCGCCAGCACCAGCAGGTGCTTGTCCCGGGCTCGCTCGGCCACGGCCTCGGGCAGCACCCGCGGCGCAGGCGGGTCGGCGCGCAGGATGCCGAAGCCCGTCCCGGGAACCGCCACCAGCGTCTCCTGGTCGCCCTGCGCCTCCAGGACGTACTCGCGGTAGCCCAGGAAGGTGAAGTGGTTGTCGGCCAGCCAGCGCAGCAGCGCCACGCCCTGCTCGAGGTCCTCCGCGGGCAGCGGCGGCGGGTGCTCCTCGACGTCCTGGACGATCAGCTCGACCTGGGTGTGCATCCGCTCCCAGTCCTCGACCGCGTCGCGCACGTCGAGGAGGACCTTGGCGAGCTGTTCGTTGATGTCCTGGAGCTCGTCGTCGGAGACCCGGTCGATCTCCAGGTGCATCCACGACTCGCGAGACACGTCGTGCGGGTCGGTCTCCGCGTGCTCGTCGAGCACCTCCTGGAGGTGGCCGCTCAGGTCGCGTCGTACGACGAGCTGCGGGTGGATCACCAGGTGGATCTCGTGCTGGGCCTGGGCGAGGGCCATCGAGACCGAGTCGACCAGGAACGGCATGTCGTCGGTGACCACCTCGACGACGCTGTGCCCACCGGCAGACCAGCCGTTGACCGAGACGCTCGGGGTGAACACCCGGACGGCGGCCTTGCCCTGCGGCCGCTCGACGGCCAGGCGCAGCTGCGCCATCAACGAGCCGTAGAGGTCCGAGGCGTCCCGCTCCATCAGGTCCTCGGGCGAGACGTGTCGGTAGAAGGCCTTGAGCACCGCAGGCACGTCCACCCCGTCGGGCGCCTTGGCAGCCTTGGAGTCGGCGTAGGCGCACAACCTGGTGAGTAGTTCGGACTTGCTCTCTTCCAGCGCCGTCACGGTTTCGACACTAGGACCGCGACCGGCCGGCAGCAACGTGCCGCGGCGCCCGGATGGTCTCGGATCTGAGAAATGTCCGGCGGCGCCGGGACGCTCACAGTGCCGAGCGCAGCTCCCACAGCAGCGGGTAGTACTTCAGGGGCAGCCGGCTGCGCAGGTAGCTCGCCCCGGTAGAACCCCCGGTGCCGGTCTTCGACCCGATCATCCGCTCGACCATCACCACGTGCCGGGCCCGCCAGGCCGCGGCCAGCTCGTCGTGCAGGATCAGCGCCTCGGCCATCGCCCACAGCTCGCCGTGGGTGTCCCGGTCGTGCGCGACCACCCGCAGCGAGGCGGTCAGGGCGGCGTCGTCGGCGGTGCCGAGGCCGCGGGCCGCCAGCAGCCGCAGGAAGGCGTCCCACAGCGACGGCTCGTCCAGCCGCCGGCGCAGCCGCTGCTCCTCGACCTCGGTCAGCCCCCGGAAGCGGCCCACGTAGCCGGCGTCCTTGGCGCCGGAGAGGAACTCCAGCTCGCGGAACTGGACCGACTGGAACCCGCTCGCCGGGGCGAGGCGCTGGCGGAACTCCAGGAAGTCCTGCGGGGTCATCGTCTCCAGCACGTCGATCTGCTGCACCAGCACCCGCTCGATGACGTGCACCCGGTTCATCAGGTGCCGGGCCCACCACAGCCGGTCACCGCCTGCGGGATCCTCGGCGTCGTCGGCCGTCCGCAGCAGGGCGTCGCGCACCGCCTCGACCTCGTGCAGCAGCTGCTGGAACCACAGCTCGTAGACCTGGTGGACGGTGATGAACAGCAGCTCGTCGTGCGCGGGCGGGTCGGACTCGAGGTGCTGGGCGTCGAGGAGCTGGGCCAGCCGCAGGTAGCTGCCGTAGGTCAGCTGTCGCGCCTCGCGGGCACCTTCCTCGCCGAACAGCACGAAGTTCTCCTCTTCCATGTGACCAACCTATGCGGGTCCGGTGGCTCGGCGGGTCCGGGCATGCAGCATGATGCACCCCTATGAGGATGCGACACGAGATCAGCTACGACGCCCCGTTGGCGGAGGTCTACGCGATGCTGGCCGACCCGGACTTCCGGCAGGCGTCGGCGGCGGCCATGGGGGTGCTCTCGGCCGAGGTGTCCATCACCCCCCGCAGCACCCCCCACGGCGAAGGGATGTCCGTGGTCATCGACCAGGTGCAGCCCACCGCCGGGGTGCCCGGCTTCGCGCGGAAGTTCGCCGGCGAGACCACCCGGGCCGTGCAGACCGAGGAGTGGGACTCGCCCGCTGGCGGGTCCATCGTGATCGAGACCCCGGGCAAGCCCACCTCGATCACCGGGACGCTGGCACTTCGCGAGAGCGGTGGCCAGACCACGGAGACGATGGAGGTCGAGGTCAGGGTCAAGGTGCCGCTGATCGGCGGCAAGCTGGAGTCCCTGATGGCCGACCTCGTGACCCGGGGGATGGACAAGGAGCACGGGGCCGGCGTCGCTTGGCTGCAGGGCAAGCGGTGAAGCAGGTCCACGAGGAGCTCAGGTACGACGGCGCGAGCATCCAGCAGGTCTACGAGATGCTCGCCGACCCTGCGTTCCGCGAGGAGGTGTGCGACTACCAGCGCGTGCTGCGCAGGACCGTCCAGATCACCCGCGACGGGGAGGCCGTCAGCGTCCAGATCGACCAGGTGCAGGCCGCGCGCGGCATCCCCGGCTTCGCCAGGAAGGTCGTCGGCGAGGAGATCCACATCGTGCAGTCCGAGGACTGGGCCACCGCGGCGAAGGGCGACATCCACGTCTCGATCCCCGGGAAGCCGGGCAAGATGGCCGGCACCGCCGTGCTCGCCGAGGACCCGGAGGGCACCACCGAGACCGTGAACCTCACCGTGGAGGTGAACCTCCCGCTGGTCGGCAGCAAGATCGAGGGGCTCGTCGCCGACCTGCTCGACAAGGCGCTTCGCGCCGAGCACACGGTCGGCGTCCGGTGGCTGCAGCGGTAGCTCCGCTCTGCGGGGGCTCCTAGTCGCCGACGGACCCGTCGATGGACTCGCGGATGAGGTCCGCGTGGCCGTTGTGGCGGGCGTACTCCTCGATGAGGTGCACCACGATCCAGCGCAGGCTGTAGTGCCGGGACGGGTCGCTGCGGAAGGTGCGTCGAGACAGCGACTCCAGGGCGCTCGGGTGCGCCAGCGCCTCGCGCAGGACCCGGTCGGCGGCGGCGACCGAGTCGTCGTAGAGGGCCCGCAGCTGCTCCGGGGAGTCCTGCGCCGCGCTGTGCCACTCCCAGTCCCCGTCGGCCGACCAGTCCACCGACGCCCACGGCTCGGGGGCGGGCTGGTCGGCGTAGACCTGGTTGACCCACCAGTCCTCGACGTAGGCGAGGTGCTTGAGCATCCCCCCGAGGGTCATCGTGGAGGGCGCCAGCCGCCGGTCGAGCCGGTCGGCGTCCAGCCCCTCGGTCTTGCGCCGAAGCGTGTCGCGGTGGAAGTCGAGGAAGGAGATCAGGAGCTCGGCCTCACCGCCGGTCGGCGGCGGGTCGATGCGCTCGGTCTGGGTCATGACCCCCGAGCCTAGGCGAGTCGAGCCGCGGCCCGCTCAGCCCATGTGCGGGTAGCGGTGGTCCTTCGGCGGGTCGAAGGTCTCCTTGATCGACCGGGGAGAGGTCCACCGCATCAGGTTCACCGGCGCGCCCGCCTTGTCGTTGGTGCCGGATGCCCGGGCGCCCCCGAACGGCTGCTGGCCGACCACCGCACCCGTGGGCTTGTCGTTGATGTAGAAGTTGCCGGCCGCGAAGCGCAGCCGCTCCATCGCCCACGCGGTCGCACCGCGGTCCTGGGAGATCACCGCTCCGGTGAGGGCGTACGGCGCGAACGACTCCATCTGGTCCACGACCGACTCGAACCTGCGGTCCTCGTAGACGTGCACCGAGAGGATCGGGCCGAAGTACTCCTCCTTGAACATCGCGTCCGTCGGGTCCGTGGCCTCCACGATCGTGGGGCGCACGAAGTAGCCGATCGAGTCGTCGACCTGGCCGCCGGCGATCACCTCGAGCTTCGGCGACCGCTTCGCACGGTTGATCGCCTTCTTGTGCTTGGCGAAGGCCCGCTCGTCGATGACCGCGCCCATGAAGTTCGACAGGTCGCTCACGTTTCCCATGGTGAGGTTCTCGGTCTCCGCGACGAGCTGGTCCTTGAGCTTCTTCCACAGCGAGGCGGGGACGTAGGCGCGGGAGGCCGCGGAGCACTTCTGGCCCTGGAACTCGAAGGCGCCCCGGATCATCGCCACGCGGAGCACGTCCACGTCGGCCGAGGGGTGCGCCACGATGAAGTCCTTGCCGCCGGTCTCGCCGACGATGCGCGGGTAGGAGCGGTAGGTGGGCAGGTTGGCACCCACGGTGCCCCAGAGCTTCTGGAAGGTGGGCGTGGACCCGGTGAAGTGGATCCCCGCCAGGTCGGGGTGCCCCAGCAGCACCTCGGAGACCTCCAGGCCGTCACCGGGCAGCATGTTGATCACCCCCGGCGGCATCCCGGCCTCCTCGAGCACCTCCATGGTCAGGTGCGCCGCGAGCTGCTGGGTCGGCGACGGCTTCCAGATCACGGTGTTGCCCATCAGGGCCGGAGCCGTGGGCAGGTTGCCCGCGATCGCGGTGAAGTTGAACGGCGTGATCGCGTAGACGAACCCCTCCAGGGGGCGGTGGTCGGTGCGGTTCCACACGCCGCGGCTGTTCGCAATCGGCTGCTCGGCCATGATCTGGGCGCCGTAGTGGACGTTGAAGCGCCAGAAGTCGATCAGCTCGCAGGCGGCATCGATCTCGGCCTGCCACGCGGTCTTCGACTGGCCGAGCATGGTGGCGGCGTTGAGCCGCGATCGCCACGGGCCCGCGAGCAGGTCCGCCGCCTTGAGCAGGATCGAGGCACGGTCGTCGTAGGAGAGCGCCCGCCACGCCGGTGCGGCCTCGGTGGCCGCCTTCACCGCCGCCTGGGCATCGCGCCGGGTGGCGTTCTTCAACACCCCGAGCACCGAACCGTGCTCGTGCGGCTGCACCACGGGGATCTCCGCACCGCCGCCCATCACCTTGCGCCCGCCGATGGTGGCGGTCAGCTCCACCTGGTCCGCGGCCAGGTGGGCGATCTCCGCCTCCAGGGCGGCACGCTCGGGCGTGTGCGGGGCGTAGTCGTGGTTCGGCTCGTTGACCGGAGCCGGAGGTGTGGTGATGGCGTCCATGCCTGCGATGTTAGTCACCCAGCAGGTCGGGGATCTCCTGGGTGCCGAACCAGCCGAGGTCGCCGAGGTCCTGCGGGACCGCCGGGTTCACGTCCTCGGTGTCGGCGTGCACCGCACGCACCAGGCCCATGCCGAACGCGGAGTCCACGTGCACCAGCGTGGAGTCGCCCTGCTCGCTCACCGCAGGGACGTCGACGGCCAGCACCACCCGCCGGGGGGCGACCTCGGCACCCAGCGCAGCCGCCGAGTCGTCGGCGGCGGCCATCAGCGCGGCGTACTCCCACTCCTCCTCGTCGGCCTCGGGCCACGCCTCGCGCAGCCACGCGGTCACGGCCCGGGCACGGACCGGTGCCGGACCGATGCCGCCCGCGGCCAGGTAGCCGGCCAGTGCCGGCAGACTCGCCGGGACGTAGACGCGCACGCTCACGGGCAGCTCACCGGCTCACTGCTTGCCGGTGGGCTTGCGTCCGCGCGGGGCACGCTGGCGGGTGTCGCTGGCGCTGTCGACCAGCTCGTCGAGCGCCTCGCGCACGCACTGGGCGAGCACCTCGATGTCAGGCAGCGCGTCCCGGTCGGCGCTGATGCCGTAGTGCACCGCCCCGTCGTAGGAGGTCACGCCCACCGAGAGGGAGAACCCCGGGAGAAGCGGCGGCACCGGATAGGTCTCCACCATCTCGGCGCCGGCGAGGTACATCGGGAACTGCGGGCCGGGCACGTTGGTGATCACCAGGTTGACGTTGCCGCGGGCCTCCCGGAACGCCACCCGGGACCCCAGCGAGTGGAACGTCGTGGGAGCGAAGCCGGCCACGCCGGCGATCCGGTCGGCAGCCACCGCCCTGCCCGTCTCGCTGTGCGCGCGCAGGGCGTAGGAGACCTGGTGGAGGCGTACGACGGGCGAGGCCTCACCGATGGGCAGGTCGACCCGGTGGCCGACCACCTGGGACCCGAGCGAGGTGGGCTCGAGGTCCTCGTCGATGACGCTCATCGGGACCAGTGCGCGCAGCCGGCGCCCCGCCCCGACCGACTCGGCCCTGGTCATCAACCAGGCGCGCACCGCGCCCGAGAGGGTGGCCAGGATGACGTCGTTCACGGTGCCGCCGTGCACGCGGCGAACCTTGCGGTAGTCCTTCAGGGAGGTCCGCACGAGCACCACCCGACGCTGTGCCGACGGCTCGACGTTGAACGGCGACTCCGGGCTCGGGCGACGGTTGGACAGCTCGCCGGCGACGGTGCCGAACCTGGCCGCGGCACCCCCCAGCGCCCGGCCGAGGGCCTCGGCGTTGCTGCGCAGGGTGCGCACCGCGACCGTGGGGTCGCGCACGGTCTCGGCCACGGCCCCCAGCGCCAGGCTCGCCGGGGTGGGCTCGTGCCCGGCGACCCAGTCGTCGCGCACCAGCTGTCGCGGCCCCGGGTCGACGTCGAGCAGCACCTGGCCCAGGTCGACGGTCGAGATGCCGTCGACGAGGACCTGGTGGGACTTCGAGAGCAGTGCGACCCGCCCGTCCTGGAGCCCCTCGACGTAGTAGACCTCCCACAGGGGGCGGTCGGGATCGAGCCGGCGCGACATGATCCGCGCGGTCAGCTCGCGCAGCTGGTCCAGGCTGCCCGGACGCGGCAGCGCCGAGCGGCGCACGTGGTAGGCGAGGTCGAAGTCCTCGTCGTCCACCCAGACCGGGTTGGCCAGGCGTCCCGGGATCCGGCGCACGTGCTGGCGGTAGCGGGGGACGAAGGCGATCCGGTCGTCGATGTGGGCGAGCAGGGCGTCGTAGTCGAAGCCGGAGTCGCCCGGGTCGAAGATCTCGAGGGTGGCGTTGTGCATCGGCGTCTGCGGCGTCTCCTCGGCGAGCAGGGCGAGGTCGCTCGCGTGCAGCCGCTCGCTCATTCGCGAACCCCTCTCCTCCGACCGTTGCGCCACATGGGATTCTGACAGAGCCGTTGCGCGAACCGATGCCCCGTACCACCTGATGGAGGTCTCCATGTCCCGCTCGCTGCGCTGGTGCGCCGTGCTCCTCTCCACGCTGCTCACCCTGACCGCCGTGGCCGGCTGCGGCGAGAGCACCGACCGCACCAGGGTGGAGACCACCAAGAAGGCCGAGACCGTCTCGACGATCGACATCACCTTCCAGGGTGACACCGTCGAGCCGCAGGGCAGCTCGGTGAAGGTCAAGGCCGGCAAGCCGCTCACCTTGCACATCACCGCCGACAAGCCCGGCGAGATCCACGTGCACAGCTCCCCGGAGCAGGCGATCGAGTACGACGCCGGCACCACCGACAAGACCCTGACCCTGGACCAGCCGGGTGTCGTCGACGTCGAGTCGCACACACTCGACAAGCTGATCGTGCAGCTCGAGGTGCGCTGAGTGCTGCTGCCCCTCCACGGGCTCGGCGGGGCCAAGGACCTCCCGATCCCCCTGCCGCTCGCGATCACCGGTGCCGCTGCGGCGCTGGTGGTCTCCTTCGGCGTCCTGGCCCTGGCCTGGCGCACCCCGCGCTACCCGCGCCCGCGCCCCGGCCGCCCGGTCCCGTGGGTGGGCAGGATCATCGACGACGCACGTGTGGGGTGGACGCTGCGGCTGCTCGGCCTGCTGGCCGCGGCGTACCTGCTGTGGGCCCTGGTCTGGGGCCCGGACCTGGTCACCAACCCGGTCCTGGGCACGTTCTACGTGCTGGTCTGGGTGGGCCTGGTGCCCGCCTCGCTGTTGCTCGGCCCGGTCGTGCGCGCGGTCAGCCCGGTGCGCACCCTGAACCTGCTGCTCGCCCGGGCGACCGGTGGCGACCCCGGCACCGGGCTCATCGCCTACCCGGCGCGCCTGGGCTACTGGCCGGCCGCGGTCGGGCTCTTCGCCTTCGTGTGGCAGGAGCTGGTCAACCCGCAGAGCGCCTACCTGGGCTCGGTGCGCGTCTGGCTGGCCGCCTACCTGGCGATCATGCTGATCGGTGCCGCCGTCTTCGGTGACGTCTGGCTGGCCCGGGCCGACCCGTTCGAGGTGTACTCCACCCTGGTGGCCCACCTCTCCCCCTGGGGTCGCGACGGCGACCGGCTGGTGCTGCGCAGCCCCCTGGCCAACCTCGCGACGCTCACGCCGCGACCAGGGCTCGTCGCCGTGGTCGCGGTCCTGTTCGGTTCGACCGGGTTCGACAGCTACAAGGACACGGTCACCTGGCAGCAGTTCGTCAACGACCTCGGCCTGGACGGCGTGCTCGTCAACACGGTGGCGCTGCTGACCTTCTGTCTCGTGGTCGGGGTGAGCTTCACCCTCGCCGCCATGTCGACCGGCGTCGAGACCACCGGCCCGCGCGCCGTACGCCGCACCGCACTGCCGAGCCTGCTCGCGCACTCGGTGGTCCCGATCGTCGTGGGCTACATGACCGCGCACTACCTGAGCTACTTCGTCGAGCAGGGGCAGTCCACCCTGATCCAGCTCAGCGACCCGATGGTCCGGGGCGACAACCTCCTGGGCACCGCGAACTGGAGCGTGGACTACTGGCTCTCCTTCCACCCCGGTCTGCTGGCCACGGTCAAGGTGCTCGCCGTGATCACCGGGCACGTGGTCGGCGTGGTCGCCGCCCACGACCGGGCGATCGCGCTGCTCCCCCCTCGCCACCACGTCCTCGGCCAGCTCGGGATGCTGGTCATCATGGTCGCCTACACCGCGACCGGGCTCTACCTCCTCATGGGCGGGGCGCCCTGAGGCCGGCACCCTCCTGGACGCCGTCCTGGGCACCGTCCTGGGCGAACACCGCGTCGTGGACCTGCACGAGGGCCCGGCCCAGCGCCGAGTCCCCGAGCTCGGCGACCGCCTTGCCCGCGACCAGTGCCCGGTCGGTGGTGGCCCGGTCCTCGGGCAGGAAGCACACCCCGGTCGGTCGGACGTAGCCCTCGACCATGCCCACGATGTCGTGGCGGCTCCAGCCCAGCGAGTCACGCATCCGGTTGACCACGACCGTCACCGGAGCCGGACAGCTCTCGCGCACGTCGACGAGGGTCCGGGCCAACCGGGCGAGACCGGTCGGCTCGGCGGAGCCCACGACGACGATCCGGTCCGCCGCAGCCACGGCGTCCAGGGTGAGCTGGTTGCGCGAGAGCGGACGCCCCAGCTCGGCGTCGTCCTCCAGGCTGAACCCGGTGTCCACCACCACGTCGCCGACCGCCGCGGCCTGCTCGAGCACCGCGTCGAGCACGCCGGGGCGTGCCTCCACCCAGCGGTCGGACCGCGGCAGCCCGGTGAGCAGCTCGAGACCGTCGGCCACCGCGCGTCGGCAGCGCAGGAACGACCCGGCGTCGAGCTGGCCGGCGTTGACCAGGCGCGCGGCCGCCAGCAGCCCGGAGACCTCCTCGAGCACGCCGAGGTGCTGCGCCACGGCGCCACCGTGCGGGTCGGCGTCGACGAGCACGGTGGGTGTCCCGCCGCCGCCGGCACGTCGGGCATGGACGGCGGCGAGCCCGATCGCGAGCGTCGTACGGCCCGGGGCGCCCTTGGGCCCGTGCACCGCCACCACCCTGCCCCGCGTCGCGGAGTCCGAGTCCTCGACGGCGGGGCCGGCAGGGCCGGCGGGGTCGTCGGGGTCCTCCACCAGGGCGCTGGATCCGGCGGCCGCGACGGCCTCGGGCAGCCTGGCCAGATCCTCGGGCGGGACCACGACCAGCACGCCCAGCCGGCCCAACGCCTCCGCGGAGCCGCCCACGCCGACACACCGGACCTCGGCACGCAGCAGCCGGGTCACCGCGTCGGCGTCCAAGCCGACGAGGTCACCGGAGACGACCGCCACCTCGGCCTGCCCGGTGGCCGCGCTCGCCAGCAGGTCGGCCAGGTCGACGCACCGCTTGAGGACCACCACCCCGGCTTCCTCGAGCCGCCCGAGCGCGGTCGCCTCCCATGCTGCGCCGCCGGCCGCGAGAAGGACGGTGGCCCGCTCACCCACCGCGCTCACCCCTTCCTGGCGATGACGACGTGCCCGTCGGACATCGCCCCCAGGGCACCGGCGAGGTCGTCCGCACGACCCTCCGGGACCCCCACGATGACCTGGCGGGTGGCCTGCGGCGCCAGGGTGTCCGCGCTGTGCGGGACCGCCACCACGACCACGTCGGTGAGCACAGGCACGGCCTCGACCCGCCGCTGCCCGACCGCGGAGACCTTGGGGGCCACCCACACGTCGACCACCGAGCCCTGACGAACCGTCGCCGGCAGGTCGTCGGCGGCGAGGCTGACCGGCACCTCGACGAGGTCGGGGCCGGTCTGCTCGGCCACCGCGGCCCGAGGCAGCAGCTCGCCCGCGGCGACCGGGCGGTTCAGGGTCTGCTTTGTCGGCCGGTCCGTGCCGCCGACGTAGTCCTCGGCGCGGGTGCTGTCGGGGAAGCGGACCTGCACCCGCTCGAGGTCGGCCGAGCGCAAGGTGGCGCCGGCCGGCAGGTCGCGGCGCACCGCCCACACCCCCACGGTGTCGTCGGCGGCTGCCATCAGCCTGGCTCCGAGCGCCACGGAGGCTGCGACGAGCAGCAACCCGAGCAGCAGCCTGGGGTTGCGCCAGCCGGGCGCCCGGCTGCGCACCGCACGCGGGGGCCGGGTGGTCGAGTCGGAGCGGTGGAGCGTGCTGGTCATCGTCGATGCCTCCTCGTCGGAGTCTTCCACAGCCAACGCGTGTCAAACGCTCGCAACCGTGCGCCTCCGGTGGCAGAGTGTGGCTCATGAGCACGACGCCGCGGTTCCTGCAGCTGGCCGACGTGGCCGAGGTGCTCAACATCTCCGGCGCCCAGGTCTATGCCCTGGTGCGGCGCCGGGAGCTCAAGGCGATCAAGATCGGTGGTCGCGGGCAGTGGCGGGTGGAGGCCAGCGAGCTGGAGGCCTACATCCAGCGCGCGTACGCCGACGCCGAGCAGTTCGTGCAGGACCACCCGTTCCTCGAGGGCTCCCCCGCCCCGGACTGACCCGTCCGCGGGGCGCGTCCCCCCGAGGCGTCGACGCGGCTGGCACATCACCTCACCCCCGCCGTCCCTGGAGGGCGGTGACCGCGGCGACCGGCACCACCCGGAGCTCCGGGTCGGGGAGGTCACCGACGCCGAGCTCGAAGAAGTCGCGACCGACCCGGCGCACCCGACCCATCAGCTGCTGGGCGTCTCGAAGGTGCACCACCACGGCGTCTCCTGCCGCGGCGAGGCGGCGCAGCACGACACGCACGGACAGCCGGTCCACCACCGACCACGCCTCCTCGTTGTCAGCCCGTGCCGAGAGGCCGCCGATCGAGGTGACCCCCGCGTGCCGCACGACCCACTCCGCGCCGGGGGCGGCCAGCAACAGCCAGTCCTCGCCGACCCGGGCCAGCCGTCCGGTGACCACGTCACCGCCGTGCAGGCCCACCCGCAGCTCGCGCCCGACCGAGGCGTGCAGCCGCGCGGCCAGGGTGACGTGGGCGTACTCGGCGAGGGCGAGGTCGGCCACCTCGAGGTCCCGCTCGGCCAGGTGCAGCCCCTCCGCCTGCTGCTCGAGGTCGTCGAACACGGCGAGCATCGCCTCTTCCCAGCTCATGTCCTCCTGCATGCCCGGGTGACCGCCGGCGCAAACAGTCTGTGGACAAACGTTTGACACTGGCCCTGTGTGAGCGTTGTCTGAAGCAACCGGACGCAAACGAAGGGTTTCAGATGAGATCGACTACGCCGAGGCCCCGCACGAGGCTGCTCCGGGCGGGTCTGCTGGCCGGCGTGATGCCCCTGGGTGCTGCCGGCACCGTGGGGTTGGCACGCCTCACCGCCAGCGCAAGGAACCCCACGCGGGCGACCTTCGACGACCTGCTCCTCGCCGCGGCGGCGTGGGTCCTCGTGCTGGGTGCCCTGTGGGCGGCGCTGCTGGCCGCCGCGTCGGTCCTCGAGTCGTTCACCGCCGGCCGGCTGCCGCTCACCCGTTGGGTGGGCTGCCCCCCGGCCGCCCGGCGGGCGCTGCTGGCCACCCTGGGCGCGGCACTGGCAGGCAGCGGCACCGCGATGGCGGCCCCGGCGACGGCGGCCTCGGCAACACCGGCACCACTGCCGGTGCCCGCCCGTCCCACGGGGGCCGGTCACGGGGCCGGTCACGGGGCCGGTCACGGGGCCGGTCACGGGGCGCGCGCACGGGTGGAGGTGCACCCCGGGGACAACCTGTGGCGCCTCGCCCGGCAACGCGCGCCCGCGGCGTCCGTGGGCGACGTGGCCCGATTGGTCGACCGGACCTATCGCGCCAACCGCCGCACCATCGGGCCGGACCCGGACCTGATCAGGCCCGGGCAGCGTCTCGTGATCCCCCGTGTGCACCCCCATCCCACCCCGTCTCAGGAGACACCGTGACCACGCAGCTCACCCACCCCGGGCCCGCGCCCGTCCCGATGGCCAGCATCCAGGGGACGCTGGCGCTCGACTACGGCCACCACACCCGGGCCACCGCCTCGCCGGCCCTGCGCGCCGTGGCCGGTGGCCGCGAGGAGCTGGAGTCCTTCGCGCACCGCTTCGCCAGGGCCCTCGTCGAGGTGCTGGGCGGGGACCGTGGACCCAGCCAGCTGCTGCGGTGGACCAGCGAGCAGGTCTACGCCGAGCTCCAACGTCGCAGCAGCCTGCTCGCCGCCGCCACCCCCGGCGACCGTCGGCTGCGCCGGCTACGCAGCCAGGTGCGCAGCGTGCACCTGTTCTGCCCGTCGCCGCAGGCGGCGGAGATCAGCGTCCACGTGCGCCACGGTCAGCGTTCGCGAGCCATCGCGGCCCGCATCGAGCTGCGCGAGGGCCGTTGGTGCTGCACCGCCCTCCAGGTGGGCTGAGGGTGTCGCAGCAACGGTCTCAGCCGTTGGCGCGGGCCACCTGCCCGGTGGGACCGCCCGGGGCGCCGTGACACTTCTTGTACTTCTTCCCCGAGCCGCACGGGCACAAGGCGTTGCGGCCGGCACCGGCGAACGGATCGTCTGCGTTGGAGGCCGACTCCCCCTTCACCTCGGCCTCCCCGTCCTCGCTGGGGGCGGAGTAGGTCAGGTGCTGCGGAGCCTGTGAGGCCTGCAGACCCTTGGCGTGCACGTGTGGGTGGTGGTGACCGTTCTCGGCGTGGTCGCCGGCCGCAGGCTGGTCCGCGGTCGCAGAGGCGCCGCTGGTGTCCGCAGCGGTGACCAGCTCCAGGTCGGGCTCGGCCTCCTCGTCCTCGTCGACCTGCACCTCGAGGTTGAACAAGAAGCCCACCGTCTCCTCGCGGATGCCCTCCTTCATGGCGTTGAACATGTCGAAGCCCTCGCGCTGGTACTCCACGAGCGGGTCCCGCTGGGAGTAGGCCCGCAGGCCGATGCCCTCGCGCAGGTAGTCCATCTCGTAGAGGTGCTCACGCCACTTGCGGTCCAGCACCGAGAGCATCACCTGACGCTCCAGCTCGCGCATCACCTCCGAGCCCACCTGCGCCTCCCGGGCCTCGTAGGCCTTGTGGGCGTCGGCCTGCAGGTCGGCGAGCAGGGTGTCGCGGTCGAGACCGTCCCGGCCACCGGCCTCCCGCTCGAGGTCCTGGTAGCGCAGCGAGATCGGGTAGATGGTCTTCAGCGCGACCCACAACGCCTCGAGGTCCCACTCCTCGGGAAAGCTCTCGGTCGCCGCGGTCACGTAGGTCTCGATGGTGTCGTCGATCATCGTGTGCACCTGGTCCTGCAGGTCGGCGCCCTCCAGGACCGCGCGACGCTCGCCGTAGATGACCTCGCGCTGGCGGCTCATCACGTCGTCGTACTTCAAGACGCTCTTGCGGGACTCGAAGTTCAGCGCCTCGACCTGGCTCTGAGCCGACTGGATCGACCTGGTCACCGACTTGTTCTCGATCGGCACGTCGTCGGGCACCTTCAAGGCGAGCAGCACCCGCTCGACCCAGTCGGACTTGAACAGCCGCATCAGGTCGTCGCCGAGCGAGAGGTAGAAGCGGGACTCGCCGGGGTCGCCCTGACGCCCGGAACGACCACGCAGCTGGTTGTCGATGCGCCGCGACTCGTGGCGCTCGGTGCCCAGGACGTAGAGGCCACCGGCCTCCTTGACCTCGTCGTGCTCGGCCTTGACCTGGGCGGTGATCCGCTCCAGGGTCGCAGGCCACTCGGCGTTGTACTCCTCGGCGTCGTCCACCGGGTCCAGGCCGCGCTGGCGAAGCTCCTGGTCGGCGAGGAACTCCGTGGAACCGCCCAGCATGATGTCGGTGCCTCGCCCGGCCATGTTGGTCGCCACGGTGACCGCGCCCTTGTGGCCGGCCAGCGCCACGACCTTCGCCTCGTCGGCGTGCTGCTTGGCGTTGAGCACCGAGTGCGGGACGCCGCGCTGGCGCAGCTGGCCGGAGAGCCGCTCGGACTTCTCCACCGAGGTGGTGCCGACCAGGATCGGCTGACCCTTCGCGTGTCGCTCGACGATGTCCTCGACGACCGCGTCGAACTTGGCGTCCTCGGTGCGGTAGACGAGGTCCTTCTGGTCCATGCGCACCAGCGGCTCGTTGGTCGGGATCGGCACGACCCCGAGCTTGTAGATCTTGTCGAACTCCGAGGCCTCGGTCATCGCCGTGCCGGTCATGCCGGAGAGCTTCTCGTAGAGGCGGAAGTAGTTCTGCAAGGTGATCGTGGCGAGGGTTTGGTACTCCTCACGCACCGTCACCCCCTCCTTGGCCTCGATCGCCTGGTGGAGACCGTCGTTGTAGCGCCGACCGGAGAGGATGCGACCGGTGTGCTCGTCCACGATGAGCACCTCGTCGTCGAGGACGACGTACTCCTTGTCGTTGCGGAACAGCTCCTTGGCCTTGATGGAGTTGTTCAGGAAGGAGATCAGCGGCGTGTTGGCCGACTCGTAGAGGTTCTCGATGCCGAGGTAGTCCTCCACCTTGGTGATGCCGGGCTCGAGGATCGAGATGGTCCGCTTCTTCTCGTCCACCTCGTAGTCGACGTCCTTGTCCAGGCGCCGGGCCACCTTCGCGAACTCGCCGTACCACTCCACCTCGTCCTGGGTGGGTCCGGAGATGATCAGCGGCGTGCGGGCCTCGTCGATGAGGATCGAGTCGACCTCGTCGACGATGGAGTAGTGCGGGGGCCGCTGCACGCAGTCCTCCAGCGCGGTGGCCATGTTGTCGCGCAGGTAGTCGAAGCCCAGCTCGTTGTTGGTCGCATAGGTGATGTCGGCCTCGTAGGCCGCGCGGCGCTCGTCGGGACGCATCTCCGGCAGGATCACGCCCACGGTGAGGCCGAGGAACTGGTGGATCCGGCCCATCCACTCCGCGTGGTACTTCGCGAGGTAGTCGTTGACGGTGACCACGTGGACGCCCTTGCCGCTGAGTGCGTTGAGGTAGGCCGGCAGCGTGGAGACCAGCGTCTTGCCCTCACCGGTCTTCATCTCCGCGATGTTGCCGAGGTGGAGGGCGGCGCCGCCCATCAGCTGGACGTCGAAGTGCCGCTGGCCGAGCACCCGCTTGGCGGCCTCCCGGACCGTGGCGAAGGCCTCGGGCATCAGGTCGTCGACGCTCTCGCCGGCGGCGAGCCGCTCGCGGAACTCGTCGGTCATCGCGCGCAGCTCGTCATCGGACATGGCCACGAAGTCGTCCTCGATGAGGTTGACCGCCTTGGCGATCGCTTCAAGCTGACGAAGGATCTTGCCCTCGCCGATGCGCAGGACCTTGTCGATGATCGACACGCGGACTACTCCCTGGGATGGACACGTTGAGGACGGGGGCGTCGGAGGCTATCCGGAGCCCTCACCATGCTAACGGTCGGGCCCGCCCCGGCAGTGTCGGACAAGGGTTTCCGCCGTCTCACGCGGGCACGGCGCGCCCCATGATCGCCTCCGACTCGGGCCCCCGGGCCCCCTCGGGAAAGCTGAACCGGTCCAGCTCGGTGATCGTGAAACCGGCCGACTCGATGGCACCGGCGGTGTCGCGCGAGAGGTGGCAGCCACCGGCCAGGCGCGGCCACACGGTGGCGTCCAGCACCCGCTGGAAGGTGCGGACGGCTCCGGGCTCGTCGGCCCGGACGTGCTCGAGGAACCGCAGCTCCCCCGTGGGCGAGAGCACCCGCCGCGCCTCGGCCAGCGCTGCGGCCTGGTCGACGGAGCAGAGCACGAGCGAGAACACGACCGCGTCGGCCTCACCGTCGCCCAACGGCAGTCGCTCGGCGGTCGCCGCATGCAGCTCGGCGCGCCCGTCGGCCCGCACCTCCGCACGCCGGCGCAGGTAGGCCTCCGGCTCGACGGCCACCACGCGCTCGACCTCGGCGGGGTAGTGAGCGAAGTTGGCCCCGTCGCCGGCGCCGACCTCGACCACGGTCCCCGACAGCCCGGCCAGGTTGCGGCGGCGCAGCTCATCCCCTCCGTGCCTGGCGATGCCGGGAGCGACCAGCCGGCTGTAGAGCCTGGCGAAGATCGGGTGGTGCACGGCGCCGGCCGGGGAGGTGGAGTCGGTCATCGGGCGATCGTGGCAGCCAGTGCCGGGGCCAGTCCACCTCGCGGCGCGACCACCGTGTCGCCGAGGCCGAGCCACGCCGCCAGGTCACGCAGCTCCGCGGCCAGCTCCGCGGCCGTCTCCGGCGGGGCTCCGGGCTCGGCGTACGCCGCCTTGACCAGCAGCACCCCGTGGCGCCGGTCGGCCTTGAGGTCGACCCGCGCCACGATCCGGTCCCCGAGCAGGAACGGCAGCACGTAGTAGCCGTACTGGCGCTTGGCCTCGGGGACATAGATCTCGATCCGGTAGTGGAAGTCGAAGATCCGCTCGGCGCGCTCCCGCTCCCACACCACCGGGTCGAACGGGCTGAGCAGCGCCCGGGCGTCGACCTTGCGCGGCAGTGCAGCGTCGCGGTGCAGCCAGGCCGGCCGCTTCCAGCCCTCGATCCGCACTGGCACCAGCTCGCCGTCCTCGACCAGCTCGTCGACCGCGCGCTGCGCGGCCCTGGCCCCGGCGCCGGGCTGGAGTCGGTAGTAGTCGACGAGGCACCGGAAGGTGGCCACCCCGTGGCTGCGCGAGGCGCGCCGCACCAGCTCCTTGGTGGCCTCGAAGGCGTCCGGGACGGGCGCGGAGAGCACCGCCGGCGGGAGCACCCGCTCGGGCAGGTCGTAGACGGGCTCGAAGGCCGCGTTGCGTCCGGCGATGGCCAGGTCACCCACCACGTAGAGGTAGTCGAGCGCCTTGCGCGCCTCCGACCAGTTCCACCCCCAGTCGACCTTGTGCCGTGGACTGCCGTCGTCGAGGTCCCGCGCGGTCGCAGCGCCGCCGTCTCGCACCTGCTCGCGGACCCGGTCGACGAGGCCCGGGTTGGTCTTCAGCCAGGCCCCCCAGCGCGGGCTGGTCCGGAAGGACGCCATCCGGTGCTGCATCACCGGCCACAGCTCCACCGGCATGAAGGCCTGCACGTGCGCCCAGTACTCCACCACCCGCCTGGGCTTGTGCTCCGAGGCCCGGGTGAGCATCGCGGTCTCATAGGGGCCCATCCGCGAGAACAACGGCATGAAGTGCGCCCGCTGGAGCACGTTGACCGAGTCGACCTGCAAGACCCCGGTGCGCGCGAGCGTGCGCGCGAACGTGCGCATGGTGGGGACGGCATGACGGGGGTCGCGGAAGCCCTGTGCGACGAGCGCGACACGGCGCGCCTGGGCCCGGGACAGCTGCTCGCTCGGCACGGCACCCAGTATGGCCTCGGGCACCGACACGCCGGTCAGGGGATGTCGAGGAGCTTCTCGCGCACGGCGTACATCACCGCCTCCATCCGGGAGTGCAGCTGCAGCTTCTCCAAGATGTTGCGGACGTGGTTCTTCACGGTGTTCTCACTGATGTAGAGCTCGCGCGCGGCGTCGCGGTTGTTCAGGCCCTTGGCCACCAGCCGCAGCACCTCGAGCTCCCGGTCGGTCAGTCGCGGGGTGGGAACCTGCTCCCGGTCGGTGCGGGCCATCTCCTTGAACTCGTCGATGAGCTTGACCGCCATCGACGGGCTGATCAGCGACTGCCCCTCGGCGACCACACGCACCGCCTGGGCCACCTCATCGATCGAGGAGTCCTTGAGCAGATAGCCCGACGCGCCGTTCTTCACCGCCTCGTAGAGGTCACCCTCCTCGTCGCTGACCGTCAGCATGATGATCTTCACGCTCGGCACGAGCTCCTTGATCTTCATGCAGGCCTGGAGGCCGGAGCGCTTGGGCATCCGCACGTCGAGCAGCACGACGTCAGGCACGGCAGCCACGATCAGGTCGGTGGCGCTGATCCCGTCACCGGCCTCGCCGACCACCTCGATGCCCGGCTCGACACCGAGCAGCATCGTCAGTCCGCGACGGAACAGCTCCTGGTCATCGACGACCACGACCCGCACCGCATCGTCGCTGGACGGTGTTTCCTCGGCGACCATGCGGCCATCATGGCAGAGCCGGGCCCCCGGGGAGGCACGTTAGGGCCACTCGTCTCATGGCCACATCGAGCCAGCCCGGGAACCGCGCCATGGCTCGATCAGCCCACCTCGAGCGAGATCACCCCGTAGTCATAGCCGCGTCGGCGGTAGACCACCGAGGGCTTCTCGCTCTCCTTGTCGACGAAGAGGTAGAAGTCGTGGCCGACCAGCTCCATCTCGTAGAGCGCCTGCTCCAGCGTCATCGGCGCGGCCGCGTGGCTCTTCTCGCGCACCACGAGGGGGCCGTCCCCCGTCACCGTCACCGGGCCCACCTCACGCTCGGCGACGTGCTCCTCCTCGCGCTCCCCGAGCAGCGGTGCCGTGCGGGCCATCGCCTCGCCCAGCGACTCGGGCTTGTGCTTGCCGCGGTGCACCTTGCGGCGGTCGGCCGCGCGGCGCATCTGCGTGGCCATCTTGTCCAGCGCCATGTCCAGGGCGGCCATCTTGTCCTCGGCCGAGGCCTCGGCCCGGACGATCGGCCCCTTGGACCTCGCCGTCAGCTCGATGCGTACGGCCCGCTCCGGCTCCCGCGGACGCGACTCCTTCTCGATGAGCACCTCCACACGGATGATCCGGTGGTCGTGCTTCTCGAGCTTGGTGAGCTTGTCCTCGACATGCTCCCGGAACCGATCCGACACCTCACAGTGCCGGCTGCTGACCACGACATCCACCGCAGACCTCCCCATCGTTGATCGAACCCAATGACCATCTGGTCGTCCGGAGACTCCTGACCGTGCGCGGCGCAAGGGACGCACCGCACCGAGCGTAGGGGCCGGGCACCGGCCGGCGACGGGCGGGTGCTGCGGGCCGGTGCCCGCAGAATCCGGGCCGGCGGACCGGGATGCTCACCGGTTCGTCTCCATGTCCACGACGCTAGTCGGCCGCGCCCGATACCGGTAGGGCCCAGGGACCTCACCCACGAGCAGTGCCGGTCACCAGCTTGCGGGTCGCGGCCACGGTGGCCACCGCCCGCACCGTCAGCCCGCTGTCCTCGATGGCCCGCTGCGCCTCCCTGGCGGTCGCACCCGTCGTGAGCACGTCGTCACACACCACCACGCCGACCCGACCCCCCGACCGCGCCAACGCTGCGCGGGCCCGGGGTCGCACGCGCATGGACCCCGCCAGGTTGGCCGCGCGTTGACCCGCGTCGAGACCGGTCTGATCGGCCACGGTCCCCCGCACCTCCAACAGCCGGCGCACCAGGACCACCGAGCCGGCGCGGCGCAGCCGCCGACCCGCCGCCCTGGTGACCCGCCACATCGGGTCGTGGCCCCGCTCACGGACGACCGCCGCCCGCGAGGGCACCGGCACCAGCACCGTCGTGCTGGCCCACGACCCTCCGTCGTCCGCCACAGGCCCCGCCGCCGAGGCCAGGGCATGCCCGAGCGGGCCGGACAGGGCGAAGACCCCGTGCTCCTTGTGCGCCAGGACCATGGCGCGCAGGAGCCCGGCGTACTCCCCGGCTGCGAAGCAGACGGCCAGCCCCTCCGGGCAAGGCGTCGGTCGCACCACCCTGCCGTCGTACGGCAGCTCGGCGGCGCACCGCAGGCACAGCGACCGGCCGGGCGCCGTACAGCCCACGCACGTGCCGCCGTGGACCAGGTCCAGCCAGGCGTCGAGCACGGCTCCAGCCTGCCGCCAGCCCGCCCGCTCCGGCACCCCACCCGTCGACCCTGTGGATCCCCCGATCGAGCCACACCTCAGCGCGGCCGACTCCCCGTGCGAACCTGCCACTTCCCGGCCATCGCAACGCACGGGAAGTGGCGGTTTCACTGGGGACCCAGTGAAACCGCCACCCCTACCGCACGTACGCGGCGGCGAGCACCTTGGAGTCGGTGCGGGGCCAGTTGCCGTTGCCGCTGAGGGTGTAGAGGCGCTGGTCGGGGGTGATCAGGCGGAGGGGGAGGTCGGGGGTGGGGGCGACGACGATCTCCCGCGCGGCGCCGCGGAAGACCACGCTCTCGGTGAGCTCGGGGGCCACCGGGGAGCCGTCGGAGGAGACGTAGCTGACCTGGCTGATCTCCGAGGAGGACCGGCTGAGCACGGCCAGGGTGGCCGGGTCGCGCCAGCCGACGTCGAGGAGGCGGGTGGCGTCGCGTCCACCGGCGGCGAAGGTGCGCGACCGTCCGGCCCCGGAGACGATGCCCTCGTCGGTGCGCAAGATGTCGGTGACCTGGACCTTGGTGGCCTTGGCGAAGGCCACGGCGAGCCGGCTGCCGTCGCGCGCCACCCGGAAGGCGGCCACGTCCTTGCCGGTCACGCCGGGGATGCGCACCCGGCGGACCTCGTCGCCGTGAACGACGAAGACGCGGGCTCCGCGGCGGGTCCGATCGACCAGCCACAGGTCGCCGAACATGTCGAAGGAGGGACGCAGCACGTCGGTACCGCGGGTGAGCGGCCGCTCGACCGGGGTGTCCTGGTTGCCGCCCTCGGCGGGGGCCACGAACACGGTGGTGCCGTTGCCGGAGACGGCGGCCACGCGGCGTGGGGACTCGCTGACGGCCAGGCTGCGCATCGAGTAGCCCTGCTTGCCCAGCACCCCCTCGGTGGGCGTCTCGGGCGAGGTCCCCAGGTCGACCACACGGCCGCCACGCAGCCCCCACAGCTCGGCGTCCGCGGTCCCTCCGGCATCGAACTCGGTGCCGCTGGTCACCGGGGCGTCGATCCGCCCACCGGACAGTGGCACCGGCGCACCGCCGACGGTGATCCGCACCCGCTCGATGCCGGGCACCTGCCGCAGCGTCCAGGCAAGCTGGTCGACCGCCCGCGACAGCTCGCTGGGCGTGGCCTGGAGCACCTCGCGGGACAGGGGCACCTCGGCCACCCCGCTCTCGGTCACCACCACCGACAGGTCGAGGCCGGTGCGAGATGGCAGCGCCGATCGGGCGATCTCGGCGAGGGCCGAGCCGGGGCCGGTGAGCAGCCCGCGCACCAGGTTGGTGGCCGTCTGCTCGCCGCGGGGGATGAACACGGGGTCCGGCAGCAGCACCCGCCCGGTCTGGTCGTAGAAGTAGAGGTTGAACCGGGCGAAGCTGCGGTCGAAGAACGACGTCGGCACGACGAGCGCGTTCACCGGGTTGTCGATGCGCCACTGGCCGTCGACGGAGACCAGTCGGAGGTCCAGGGTCTCCGATCGTCCCGGGGAGCCGCCGCGCCAGCCACCACGCGAGTCGAGGCGGCGGGTGTCGGCCAGCCGGACCATCGCCCCGCTGCCCGTGGGCTTGACCGTGAAGGCCTCGTAGACGATGGTGCCGCGGTTCGGCTTCCAGCTCGCCCGGGCACGCTCGGTGAGGTAGGAGCGCGCCACCGAGGTGCTCAGCGGGTTCGCCTGCATGGCCACCAGGAAGCCGGAGACGATCGCGGAGGGGCTGCCGTCCTCGGCCGGCCCCGGCGGGGTGAAGTACGGCGCGTCTTGTGCCTGGTCGGGCTGGTACTGCTCCTTGCGGTGCACCGGGCCCGACTCGGGCAGGGTGGCGCAGCCGGAGAGCCCGACGGCGACGACGAGCAGCAGCAGGACCAGCACCCGCGCCGGTCGGCGGCGGGCCGTCACTGGACACTCTCCGGGACGTCACGGGGGACGAGCGGCAGCGGGCTGTGCGAGAGCGGGTCGCCGGCCCGTCGGGGCAGGGTGAGCCGGAACTGCGCGCCCCCGCCGGGCGCCCCCCACGCCTGGAGCCAACCGCCGTGCAGGCGCGCGTCCTCCAAGGCGATGGCCAGCCCTAAGCCGGTGCCGCCGGTGGCACGCGCCCGCGCCGGGTCGGCGCGCCAGAACCGGTTGAAGACCATGGCCGACTGGCCCGGTTGCAGCCCCACCCCGTGGTCGCGCACGGTCAGGGCCGTGGCCTCGGCGTCGCTGGCCAGCCGCACGGTCACCCCGGCGGTGTCGGCGTGGTCGATCGCGTTGGCGAGCAGGTTGCGCACGATCCGCTCGACCCGGCGTACGTCGACCTCGGCCATGAAGACACCGTCGTCGAGGACGGTGACCGTCACACCGCGCTGCAGCGCCATCGGCGCGATCGTGCCGACGACCCGGTGCACGACGTCCGCGATGTTGGTGTCCTCGAGGTCCAGCACCGCCGCGCCGGCGTCGAACCTGCTGATCTCGAGCAGGTCGCCGAGCAGGTTCTCGAATCGGTCCAGCTCGGTCTGGAGCAGCTCGGCGGCCCGGGCGGTGACCGGGTCGAAGCCGGAGCGCGCGTCGTGGAGCACGTCGCCGGCCATCCGGACCGTGGTGAGCGGGGTGCGCAGCTCGTGGGAGACGTCGGAGACGAACGTGCGCTGGACCCGGGAGAGCTCCACCAGCTTGCGGATCTGCGACTGCAGTGCCTCGGCCATCTGGTTGAACGACGTGGCCAGCCGGGCGATGTCGTCCTCGCCGGAGACGTGCATCCGCTCCTCCAGCCGTCCGGACGCGATCCGCTCCGCGACCCGACGCGCCAGCCGGACGGGGGTGATCACCTGGCGGGTCACCAGCAGCGCGACGCCGGCCACGAGCACCAGCAGCAGCACGCCGGCGGTGAGCAGCACCTGTCGCAGCAGCAACAGGGTCTGCTGCTCCTCGCCCATCGGGAAGAGGTAGTAGAGCGCGTAGGTCCCGCCGTCGGAGGGCAGCACCACCGTGGAGCCGACCGCCACACCGGGCTGGTCGGTGCGGCGTGGGGTCCTGCCCCCCGGGCTGTCGCTGTAGCCGATGCGGGTGAACGTCCACGCGAGGCCGTTCTGGCCACCCTCCACGGCCGTGCGCAGCGTCGTGGGCACGCTGGCCTGGTCGACCGCCGGTGTGGTGCGTACGCCGCCGGCGGTGCTGCCGTCGCCCACGGGGCCGAGCACGACCACCTCGAAGCCCTTGACCTCTCCGCGCGCCACCAGGTTCTCCACCAGCAGCCGCAGCTGGGTCTCGGGGTCGAAGTCGTTGCCACCCGCCGAGCCGAGCCGCTCCCGCGCCGTCGAGGTCTCGGTCCGTGCCTCCGCCACCGAGGCGTCGACGCGGCTGTTGACCAGTCCGTCGCGGATCTGGCGCATCACCATCCAGCCGACGGACCCGACGACGAGCGCGCTGAGCACGACGATGGCGGTGACCACGCGGGTGCGCAGCGACCGGCGCCAGAAGGTCAGCATGCTGGCGGGCAGGACGGCCAGCAGCCGGCGCAGCCGGGCTGTCCGGCCAGGGCGCGGGCTACTCCCCCGGGGGCTCATCGGCGCTGCCCGCCTTGTAGCCGACGCCCCGCACGGTGACCACGATCGTGGGGTTCTCCGGATCGACCTCGATCTTGGCGCGCAGTCGCTGGACGTGGACGTTCACCAGCCGCGTGTCGGCCGCGTGCCGGTAGCCCCACACCTGCTCCAGCAGCACCTCCCGGGTGAACACCTTGCGCGGGTTCTGCGCCAGGCACACCAACAGGTCGAACTCGAGCGGCGTCAGCGCGATCGAGGTGTCCGCGCGGGTGACCTCATGGCCCACCACGTCGATGGAGAGGTCGCCGATGTGCAGGTCCTCGGGGGTGGGGACCTCGAAGCGGCGGACCCGGGCCCGGATCCGGGCGACCAGCTCCTTGGGCTTGAACGGCTTGGCGACGTAGTCGTCGGCGCCCGACTCGAGGCCGACGACCACGTCGACGGTGTCGCTCCTGGCCGTGAGCATCACGATGGGGACGCCGGACTCGGCCCGGATCTCCCGGCACACGTCGATGCCGTCCTTGCCGGGCAGCATCAGGTCCAGCAGCACCACGTCGGGACGGAAGGAGCGGAAGACACCCATCGCCTCGTCACCACGGGTGACGATCTCGCTGTGGAAGCCCTCGTTGCGCAGGACGAGGTAGAGCATCTCGGCCAGAGCCGCGTCGTCGTCGACGACGAGCACCCGGGGCCGGTCGACCACCTCCGCCTGCGCCACGAGCTGTCCCGGTGACCTAGTAGCGGTAGTGCTCGGACTTGTAGGGCCCCCCGGCGTCGATGCCGAGGTAGGCGACCTGGTCCTCGGTGAGCGAGGTCAGGTTGACCCCGAGGGCCCCGAGGTGCAGCCGGGCGACCTCCTCGTCGAGGTGCTTGGGCAGCACGTAGACGCCGACCGGGTAGTCCTCGGTCTTGGTGAAGATCTCGATCTGCGCGAGCACCTGGTTGGTGAAGGAGTTCGACATCACGAACGACGGGTGGCCGGTCGCGTTGCCGAGGTTCATCAGCCGTCCCTCGGAGAGCACGATGATCGACTTGCCGCCGGGGAAGGTCCAGACGTCCACCTGCGGCTTGACGTTCTTGCGCTCCGCCACGCCGTCGGCCTCCAGGCCGGCCATGTCGATCTCGTTGTCGAAGTGACCGATGTTGCCGACGATCGCGTTGTGCTTCATCGCGCGCATCTGGTCGACGGTGACGACGTCCTTGTTGCCGGTCGCGGTGATGATGATGTCCGCGATCGGCAGCGAGTTCTCCAGGGTGTCGACCTGGTAGCCGTCCATGGCGGCCTGCAGCGCGCAGATCGGGTCGATCTCGGTGACGACCACCCGGGCACCCTGGCCGCGCAGCGACTCCGCACAGCCCTTGCCGACGTCTCCGTAGCCGCAGACCACGGCGACCTTGCCGCCGATGAGGACGTCGGTGGCCCGGTTGATGCCGTCGATCAGCGAGTGCCGGCAGCCGTACTTGTTGTCGAACTTGGACTTGGTGACCGAGTCGTTGACGTTGATGGCCGGGAAGAGCAGCGTGCCCTCGCGCATCATCTCGTAGAGGCGGTGGACGCCGGTGGTGGTCTCTTCGGTCACGCCCTTGACCGAGTTGGCGATCGGGCCCCAGTGGTCGGCGTTGCTGGCCAGCTGTTCCTGGAGCACCTCGAAGATGATCCGCTGCTCGGCGCTGGTCGCGGTGGCCGGGTCGGGGGCTTCGCCGGCCTTCTCCGCCTGGACCCCGAGGTGCAGCAGCAGGGTCGCGTCGCCGCCGTCGTCGAGGATCATGTTCGGGTGGCGCAGCGTGCCGTCCTCGGCGGTGTCCCAGCGCAGGATCTGCTGGGTGCACCACCAGTACTCCGCGAGGCTCTCGCCCTTCCAGGCGAAGACCGGGACACCCTGGGGGTCCTCGGCGGTGCCCTCGGGCCCGACGACCACCGCGGCGGCGGCGTGGTCCTGGGTGGAGAAGATGTTGCACGAGGCCCAGCGCACCTCGGCGCCGAGCGCGACCAGCGTCTCGATGAGCACGGCGGTCTGGATGGTCATGTGCAGCGAACCGGCGATGCGGGCGCCCGCGAGGGGCTTGTCGGCGCCGTAGCGCTCACGCATCGCCATCAGGCCGGGCATCTCGTGCTCGGCGAGGGCGATCTCGGTCCGGCCGTAGTCGGCCAGGCTCAGGTCGGCGACCTTGAAGTCCATGCGTCAAGTTCCTTTGATCAGCGAGTGGCGTGTCGTGGAGGCGCGCCCCCGAGTGGGACTCGGCGGGGCGCGAGCGTCTGACCACGATCTCGTGCGAAAGGCGCACCGGCGAGTGTAGGCGTTCTGCGCACCCCCGACCAACCGGTCAGGTCGGGCGGCGCAGGTCCGGCTCGAGGTAGATCACCCGGGCGGTGTCCTCCGCGGCCCGGATCGCCTGCTCCGCGCTGTGGATCGCCGTCGCGACCTCGGCCGCGGAGTCCGAGGCCGTCACCGCGATCTTGGCCGCCACCAGGAGCTCGTCGGGTCCGAGGTGCATGGTGCGCATGTGGATCAGGCCGTCGATGCCGGCACTGCCCTCGATGGCCGCCCGGATCCGCCGCTGTGCTGCCAGGGAGGCCGCCTCGCCCAGCAGCAGGCTCTTCGTCTCCACGGCCAGGATCCCCGCCACGGTCACCAGCAGCAGCCCGATCAGCCCCGTGCCGAGCACGTCGAAGATCGGCTCGCGGGTGAGCAGCGTCAGCCCGACGCCGAGCAGGGCGAAGCCGAGGCCGGTGAGCGCCGCGAAGTCCTCCAGCAGGATCACCGGGAGCTCGGGGGCCTTGGCGCGGCGCACGAACTGCACCCAGGAGCTGTGCCCCCGCACCTTGTCCGCCTCCCGCACCGCGGTGCGGAGGCTGAACCCCTCCATCGCGATGGCGATCCCGAGCACGACGAGCGGCACCCACCACCAGCGGCCGTCGAGCTGGCCGAGGTCGTCCGGGTGGGCACGCACCTCCTGCCACTTGTGGTAGGCCTCGTAGAGCGCGAACAGGCCACCGACGCTGAACAGCACGACCGCCACGATGAAGCCGTAGACGTAGCGCTCGCGTCCGTAGCCGAAGGGGTGCGCCGGGGTGGCGTCCTTGCGGGACCGGCGGCCACCGAGCAGCAGCAACAGCTGGTTGCCGGAGTCGGCGACCGAGTGGATCGCCTCGGCCAGCATCGAGGACGACTGGGTCAGCGCGAAGGCGAGGAACTTGGTGAGCGCGATGCCGGTGTTCGCCAGCAGGGCCGCGATGACCGCCCGGTTGCCGCCTTGCGTTGACATGGCGTGAGGGTAGCGACCGCTCAGCCGTCGGGGTCGAGCTGGAGGTATGTCGCGGCGTAGGTGCCCGTCGACAGCATCGCGGCATAGCGGGCCACGTCGCCGTCGGCCTCGGAGGAGATCCGCTCCACGCGGACGCCGTGCTCCCGGGCGGCCTGCTCCACCCGCTCCCGGGTCTCCTGGACGGCCGGGTCCCCGCTCGGGTCGTCGAGCAGCACCAGGGCCGGGCGCCGCTGCGTGCCGCCGTCGGCGAAGGGGTCGGCGAAGACGTCGGCCGGGGCGGTCGCCTCCAGCACCGGCAGCAGGTGCTCGGCGTCGGCGGCCAGTGCCGTGCGGCCGGTGGCTCGCCGGATCGACTCGGCGATGCGCCGGGCGGCGCGCGCGGCCAGCACCGTGCCGCCCCACAGCAGCGGGTTGGCGTCGGCGATGCCGATGGCAAGGATCTTGGCCGGGTTGGTGGCCAGGTCGCGGTGCGGGCTGCAGGAGACTGCGATCTCGTCGAGGGCGTCGGCGATCACCCCCGGGTCCGTCTGCGGACCGAGATGCACGCGGTCGAGCAGGTCGAGCACCGTCACCGCGATCGCCAGCTGGTCGCCCGTCTGGGTCGGCAGCAACGTCACGTAGCGGCCCTGGGCGTGCGCGGCGACCAGCGAGCCCGCGGGGGCGGCCACGACCAGCTGGCACCCACGGCGCACGGCCTCGGCCACCGCGCCGGCGGTGGCCTGGTCGACACCCTGCGGGGCCAGCACCACGACCAGGTCGAGGCTCCCGGCCCATCCGGGCAGCCCGGGGGCGGGCCAGGCCACGAACGGCACCGGACACACCGGCTCGAGCACCGCGCGCAGCAGGCGGGAGTCGGGCCCGGCGGCCACCACGGCACGGGGCTGCCCGTCGGAGAGACGCTGCACGGCCTCGAGCACGGCCTCGGAGGCAGCCACCGCCTCGCGGCGCACCCGGGCCCCGCTCTCCGCCAGGTAGCGCAGCCGCACGTCGACCCGCGCCAGCGCCGTCGCGTCGTCGAGGAGCCCGTCGTCGAACGCCATCGCTCCCCCTCCTCCGTCGCCGACCTCAGGCCGGGTCGCGGGCCTCGTCGACCAGCAGCACGGGGATGTCGTCGCGCACCGGGTAGGCCCGGCCACAGCCGGCGCAGACCAGCTCCTGGGCGTCCTCGTCGACCGCGAGCGACCGCCGGCAGGCCGGGCAGACGATGACGTCGAGCAGGTGGCGGTCCAGGTTCATCGCTCGCTCCTTCGGATCACGGCCAGCACGTCGTCGCGCACCCGGGCCATGGTGGCACCGTCCGCGCCCTCGGCGTTGAGCCGCAGCAACGGCTCGGTGTTGGACGCGCGAACATTGAACCACCACTCCTCGTGACGGACGGTGAGGCCGTCGAGGTGGTCCACCTGCACGCCCGGCACGGCGGCCCAGGTGTCCTCCAGCTCGGCCAGCACGACGTGGGGGTCGGCCACCTCTGAGTTGATCTCGCCGCTGGCCACGTGCCGGGCGTAGGGCGCCAACGTCTCCGAGAGCGGCCGGTCGGTCCCGGCGAGGGCGGCGAGGACGTGCAGCGCGGCCAGCATCCCGGAGTCGGCGCGCCAGAAGTCGCGGAAGTAGAAGTGGCCGGAGTGCTCGCCACCGAAGACCGCACCGGTCCGCGCCATCTCCGCCTTGATGTAGGAGTGTCCGACGCGGGTCCGGACCGGACGGCCACCGAGCTCCGCGACGATCTCGGGGACCCCGCGGGAGGTGATCAGGTTGTGGATCACGGCGGCGCCGGGCTCCCGGGCCAGCTCGCGCGAGGCGATCATCGCGGTGAGCGTGCTCGGGCTGACCAGCTCGCCGCGCTCGTCGACCAGGAAGCAGCGGTCCGCGTCCCCGTCGAAGGCCAGGCCGAGGTCCGCGCCGGTGGCACGCACCCGCGCCTGGAGGTCGACCAGGTTCGCGGGGTCGATGGGGTTGGCCTCGTGGTTCGGGAAGGTGCCGTCGAGCTCGAAGTAGAGCTCGTCCACCTCGAGGTCGAGGCGCCCCAGCACCGCCGGGACGGTCAGCCCGGCCATCCCGTTGCCGGCGTCGACGACCACCCGCAGGCGTCGCCCGCCGACCGGCACCAGCGCCAGGAGGTACGCCGCGTAGTCGGCCAGGACGTCGCGCTCGGTGACCCTGCCCGGGGCCGGCGCGAGAACAGCCTCCCCGCCGGCCACCCGGTCGCGTACCTCGCGCAGGCCGGTGTCCTCCCCCACGGGGGCTGCCTGGGCCCGGCACAGCTTGATCCCGTTGTAGCGGGCCGGGTTGTGGCTGGCGGTGAACATCGCGCCCGGCAGCCCGAGGGTGCCCGAGGCGAAGTAGAGCTGGTCGGTCGAGGCCAGCCCGATGGCCACGACGTCGGCCCCCGCCTGTGCGGCGCCCTCGGCGAAGGCGCGGCTCATCCTCGGTGAGGACGGGCGCATGTCGTGACCCACGACGACGCCCGTGGCACCGGTCACGACGACGAAGGCGTTGCCGATCCGGCGCGCGAGGTCGTCGTCGAGCTGGTCGGGGACCGTGCCTCGGACGTCGTAGGCCTTGAAGGTCGCCGCGAGCCGTGCCCGCAGCTGGGTCGGGTCGCTGCTCGGCATGCGCCGAGGCTAGGTCACTCCTCGGTGCGCAGCGCGCGCAGGTGACCACGACGCGCGCCTTCGGCCACCGGCGGCGTGGCCGGCGGCGCGGGCTCGACCGGGCGCGGCTGCGCCGCCTCCCGCACGGCGTCGGCCAGGGCGAGCAGGTCGTCGGAGGAAGGGCCCTGCTGTGCCTCGGGAGCCAGGCGCAGCACCTCCCAGCCGCGCGGCGCGGACAGCCGCTCGCTGTGCGCGTCGCACAGGTCGTAGGCGTGCGGCTCCGCGTAGGTCGCGAGCGGGCCCACGACGGCGGTCTGGTCGGCGTAGACGTAGGTGAGCGTCGTGGTGGCAGGACGGCCGCACGCGGTGCGCGAACATCGACGGAGGAGACCCACGCGCAGGACGCTACAACGGGGCGGGCCGGACCCACCGTAGGCTCGCGGTCATGACCAGCCCGATGCGTGACCGCCGCGGACGCGGCATGCGCGGCGCGGCCTTCGGCGCCGGTGCGCCGGGCGGGCCGGTGCCGGCCGACCGCAGCCCCGGCGAGGTCTTCGACCAGATCGCCGTGCAGGTGATGGACGACGTCGAGTCACGGTGGACCGAGGAGCTGGCGAGTCTCGAGCTCGCCGTGGAGGACATCCCGGTCCTGCCGCCCACGTGGGTGGCACCGCGGGTCCCGCTGGCCTCGCTGGTACCCGCCTCGGCGGTGGCACCGCCCCGGCTGGTGCTGTTCCGCCGGCCCATCGAGCACCGGGCGGAGACGCGCGCCGACCTCGAGGCGATGGTGCTCACCGTCGTCGTCGAGCAGGTGGCGGACTACCTCGGCGTCCCCGCCGAGGAGGTCCACCCCGACTACGAGCCGTAGGGCCCGCGGCCGGTTGCGCTCACACGGCCCGCTTCTTCAGCTTGCGGCGCTCCCGCTCCGAGAGCCCGCCCCAGATCCCGAAGCGCTCGTCGTGCTCCAGCGCGTACTCCAGGCAGTCCTGGCGTACGTCGCAGGTGAGGCAGACCTTCTTCGCCTCCCGGGTGGAGCCACCCTTTTCGGGGAAGAAGGCCTCGGGATCGGTCTGAGCGCACAGACCGCGCTCCTGCCATCCGCCGTCTTCGTCGCCCATTCCGTCGAGCAGATACAGTTCGCGCACGTGTTCGCCCCTCTTCGACCCTTCGATCCTGACGGACCGAGTTACTTATCACACTGGTGTGATTACATGCCTGTCGTACGCCGGAAGTCAAGCCGAAGTCTGGTATTGGGCAGAACTGGTCCACACTGACAGCCATGCCCGACACCCCCGCCGCTATGTCCCAGACGCCCGATTCACCCCCCGTCACCGGCTCTGCCTCGGCTCCGCAGCAGGCCACCGAGGGGGCCGCCCGGCGACTGACCGTGCTCTCGGGCGGCGTCGGCGGGGCCCGCTTCCTCCAGGGCGTGCTGCGCCACCTCGAGCGCACCGGGACGCAGGCCAAGGTCAGCGTGGTGGCCAACACGGCCGACGACCTGTGGGTCCACGGGCTCAAGGTCTGCCCGGACCTGGACACGGTGATGTACACGCTCGGCGGGGGCATCGACACCGAACGTGGCTGGGGCCGCACCGGTGAGACCTGGCAGGCCAAGGAGGAGCTCGCCGCCTACGGCGTCGAGCCGACCTGGTTCGGGCTGGGTGACCGGGACCTCGCCACGCACCTGGTGCGCACCCAGATGCTCGATGCCGGCTACCCGCTCAGCGCGGTCACCGCGGCGCTCTGCCGGCGCTGGCAGCCCGGCGTGGAGCTGTTGCCGATGACCGACGACCGCGTCGAGACCCACGTGGTCATCGACGATCCTGCCTCCGGCGAGCGCGCCGCGGTGCACTTCCAGGAGTACTGGGTCCGCCACCAGGCGGCCGTGCCGGCGCACGCCGTCGCACCGATCGGCCTGGAGGACGCCGCGCCCGGCCCAGGGGTGCTCGAGGCCATCACCGAGGCCGACGTCGTGCTCGTGCCGCCCTCCAACCCGGTGGTGTCGGTGGGCACCATCCTCGGCGTCCCGGGGGTCCGCGACGCGCTGGCCCGGACCACCGCGCCCGTCGTGGGGGTCTCCGGCATCATCGGCCGCGACCACGTGCACGGGATGGCACGCCAGCTGCTGGAGCTGATCGGGGTGGAGGTCTCCGCGGCCGGCGTCGCCGAGCACTACGGCGCTCGCGGCGCCGGGGGCGTTCTCGACGCCTGGCTGGTGGACAGCACGGACGCCGACGACGTCGAGCGGGTCGCGGCCGCCGGGCTGCGCTGCCGCGCCGTCCCGCTGTGGATGACCGACCACGACGCGACCGCGGACATCGTCCTCGCGGCGCTGGACCTGGTCGGGTGAGCACCGCGGCGCTGACCGCGTGGGCGGTCGAGGGGATCGGGGAGGTCGTGCCGGGCACCGACCTCGGCGCGCTGCTCTCGGGCGTGGACCTGCGCTCGGGCGACGTGGTGACGGTGACGAGCAAGGTGCTCAGCAAGGCCGAGGGGCAGTTGCGCAGCGGCGACCGCGAGGCCGTGGTCGGTGAGGAGACCGTCCGGGTGGTCGCACGCCGCGGCGCCACGGCCATCGTCGAGAACCACCTCGGCCTGGTGATGGCCGCCGCCGGGGTGGACGCCTCCAACGTCGCGCCGGGGCAGGTGCTGGTGCTGCCCCGCGACCCGGACGCCTCGGCACGGGCCCTGCGTGAGCGGGTGCGGGCCGAGACCGGTCACAACGTGGCCGTCCTGGTCACCGACACGGCAGGTCGGGCCTGGCGCACCGGGCAGACCGACCTGGCGATCGGCGTGGCCGGGATGGAGCCGCTCCAGGACCTGACCGGCCTCACGGATCCCTACGGCAACCACCTGGCGGTGACCGCCCCCGCGGTCGCCGACGAGATCGCCGCGCTGGCCGAGCTGGTCACCGGGAAGCTCGGCGCCCGACCGGTCTGCGTCGTCCGCGGTCTCGACGACCGGGTGCTGGTCCCCGGTGAGCACGGTCCGGGGGCCCGGGCGCTGCTGCGTCCGCGGGAGCAGGACATGTTCGCCCTCGGCGCCCGGGAGGCGGTGCTGGCGGCGGTGCGCGGTGACCGGGCCGACTGCTTCGGTCCGCCCGCACCGGCCGACGAGGTCGGCGAGGCCCTGGCTTCAGCGGGCCTGGTGAGCACCGTGGTCGACGGCTCCCTGCGGGTCCGGCTCCCGACGGACCCGCGAGACCAGGTGGCCGCGGCCGAACGGGTGCGCCTGGTGGCCCACGCGCACGCCTGGCGCCCGCACAGCGACACGGACCAGGGTGGGACGATCCGGATCTCACCGACACTTCCGTAGACTCCTACCCGCCCCCACCGGGGAGGACTTCGACTCACGAGGCGGACGAGTGGCCAAGAGCAAGGCGCGGGAGAACGAGCGACGTGCGATCGCCGAGCAGATGCGCCAGCAGCAGGCGCGCAAGGAGCGACGCCGCAGCCTGCTCATCCTCGGGGCCGCCGTCGCCGTGGTGGTCGGCCTGCTCGTGGCCGCGCTGATCCCCTACCTCCACCAGCGCCGCGAGGAGGCCAAGGCAGCGGGGACCCCCCTTGCCCAGCTCGGCGCGACCACTGCCGCTTCGAACTGCGACCCGGTCACGAAGGCGGACGCCAGCGGCAACGGCGACCACGTGACCACGGGGCAGAGGATCCAGTACTCCCAGGTGCCACCCTCCTTCGGCCGACACTGGGCCAACTTCTTGCAGGGCTCGGAGATCCGCAGCTTCTACACCCCCCAGGACCGCCCCGAGCTCGAGCGGCTGGTGCACAGCCTCGAGCACGGCCACACCATCCTCTGGTACGACGAGACGGTGAAGCCGGGCACCCAGGCCTACCAGGACGTGCAGGCCATCTCCGAGAAGTTCTCCCGCGCGGACTACTTCATGGCCGCGCCGTGGAAGAAGTCCGACGGCGGCTCCTTCCCCTCGGGCAAGCACGTCGCACTGACCCACTGGACCGGGCCCGACAAGCAGCAGGGCATCACGCAGTACTGCGCGGCGCCCAGCGGCGCGGTCATCAAGAAGTTCACCGACACCTACCAGCCGGACAACGCCCCGGAGCCGGGCGCGGCCTAGCGGTGCCCGACCTGGGCGGCAGCGGGTGCCCCCCCCCCAGGTCGGATCAGGTCGGATCAGGTCGGATCAGGTCGGATCAGGTCGGATCAGGTCGGATCAGGCCAGGTCGGTGCGGCCGCGGCGGCGGAGCTCCTCGACCACGCCGCGGACCTGCTGAGCCGCGGCGCGGGAGGTGACCAGGACCGCGTCGCCGGTGTCCACCACGATCACGTCCTCGAGGCCCACCACGGCGACGATCCGTCCGCCCGCCGGCACGACGAGACCGCCGGCGTCCGCAGCCACCACCAGGCTCTCCTCGCCGATGACCTTCACCGGGCCCGGCCCGTCCGGGGTCAGGTCGGCCAGCGAGGCGAAGTCGCCGAGGTCCTCCCAGCCGAAGGCACCAGGAACCACGGCCACCCGGCCCGCCGCCGCGGCGGGCTCGGCGACGGCGTGGTCGATCGCGATCCGGGTCAGGTCGGGCCACCTGTGCTCCAGCGACCCGGGGTCGGCCGCGATGGCACGCACCCCCTCCGCCAGCCGGGGATGGCCCTCGGCGAGCAGGTCCAGCAGCACGGTCGCGCCGCACACGAACATGCCGGCGTTCCAGCGGTACTCCCCCGAGGCCAAGAAGGCGCGCGCCCGCGCGGCGTCCGGCTTCTCGACGAACTCGGTCGCGGCGCGAGCGCTGGGGAAGCCGGGCAGCGCTGCCCCTGACCGGACGTAGCCGAACCCGGTGGCCGGCGATGTCGGCTCGAGCCCGATGGTGACCAGCAGCCCGGTGGCCGCCACCTCGGCCGCCTCCTGCACGCAGGCGACGAAGGCCGTCTCGTCGGTGATCACGTGGTCGGCGGCGAACGAGCCCACGAGGGCGTCGGGATGCTCGCGCTCCAACACGGCGGCCGCCAGACCGATGGCGGCCATCGAGTCCCGGGGGGCGGGCTCGGACAGCACCCGGGCGACATCGGGCAGCTGCAGGCGCACCGCGACCTCGTGGGCCGCACCGGTGACCACCACCACCCGCTCCCCCACCAGCGGGGCGAGCCGGTCGACGGTGGCCTGCAGGAGGGTGCGCCCGCCTCCGGTCAGGTCGAGCAGGAACTTCGGTGTCGCGGCGCGCGAGAGCGGCCACAACCGGGTGCCGGCACCGCCAGCCGGCACGACGGCCCACAACCGGGCCGACGCCGAGGAAGTCATGGCGCGCATCCTGCCACCCCGTCGCGGCCGGGCCGGCGCTACCGTGCCCGGATGAGCACGCCACCGACCGGCCAGCCCGCACGGCGGGGCCCGCGCACCTTCCCCGAGCTGGTCGCTCACCGGCTGCGGGCCGAACCGGGTCGCCCTCTGGTGACGGCGTACGACGACGACACCGGGGAGCGGACCGAGCTCTCGGTGACGACCTATGCCAACTGGGTGAGCAAGACCGCGAACCTGCTCACCGACGAGCTCGGCCTCGAACCGGGCGAGACGGTGCTGGTCGACCTGCCGGCGCACTGGCTGGTGCCGGTCTTCCTCGGCGCCGCGTGGAGCGCCGGGCTGGCCGTCACCACCGATCCCGCCCTGCCCCACGCCCTGGTCGTCACGGGGCCCGACGGCGTCGCCGGCCACGCCGTGCCAGGACGCACCGAACAGGTGCTCGCCTGTGCGCTGCTGCCGTTCGCGGTGCGGTTCCCCGAGCCCCTGCCCAGCGGCACGCAGGACTACGGACTGCTCTGGCCGGGGCAGAGCGACGAGTTCGTCGCCCTCGACCCGCCGGACCCCGGCACGGTCGCCTGGCTGGACGCGGACGGTGCCCGCACCCAGTCCGAGCTCCTCGCGGCGGCCGGTGCGCGGGGCTACGAACCGGGCGTGCGGCTGCTCACCGACGAGCACCCGGCCCGGGAGCGCGGGGTGCCGGTCTTCCTCGGGCCGATGGCTCACGAGGGCTCGCTGGTGCTGCTGCGGGCGCCCCGGGACGACACGTGGCCCGCCCGTCGCGAGGACGAGCGGGCCACCGAGGAGCTGCGTGGCGGTGCTCAGCCGCCGAGCCGGTAGCCCCCGAAGCCGGTGCCGATCAGACGCCGTGGGCCGTAGGCCTTCTCGGTGCCCGGGATCAGCCACAGCGTGCCGACGCGGTCCCGCGCGATCATGTCCGCCCGGCCGTCCCCGTCGACGTCGCCGGGACCGATCATCCAGTCATAGGATCCCGGGTCGCCCCCCGTGAGGGTGTAGGGGACGAACGACCCGTCGGAGCTGAGCCAGGCCGACCGCGAGCTCAGCGGCGACCACGCCCCCGCACCGATGGTGTTGAACGTCTGGAGGCTCTTCGGCGCCGTGCGCGGCGCCAGCAGCCCGTTCTTCCCGTCACCGGGGAAGATCCGCATGTCCCCCGAGGAGGTCCTGCCGGCGAGGTCGGGGTTGCCGTCGCCGGTGACGTCACCGACCGCGGCCAACCGGGTGATGTTGCGCCAGCCGTGACCCAGGCTCACGCCCCGGACGAAGCGCCCGTCGGCCAGGCCGCGGCGCAGCACCAGCACGTCGCCCGAGCCCTGCCGGTCGATCACGTCGCCGCGTCCGTCCCGGTTCCAGTCGCCGACAGCGAGCACCTGCGAGGCGCCGGGCACCTTCAGGTTGCCCGCCAGCACCGGCTCGAGGTTGGCCCGTCCGTTGTGCGGGAGCACCACCAGCTCGCTGCCGTCCTTGCTGACCCCCACCAGGTCCGGCTGGGCCGAGCCCAGCATCTGCCCCCCGGTGAGCTGGGTCAGCCCGCTGGTCTGCCCGAACCAGCCGAGCGACCCGCCCAGCTGGCCGTGCCCGGTGCCTTCGATGATCGCCGTCTTGCCCGTGCGGCTGGACCGGACCGCGACGTCGGCGACCTTGTCGCCGGTCATGTCGCCGGCCCCGCCGACCACGGTGTCGTAGAGCGTGCCGATGGTGCGGCGCTTCCAGCGGGTGCCCAGCGTGCCCGAGCTCGTCGTGGCGATCACGTAGAGGTAGCCCGTGTGGTGGATCGCGGCCAGGTCCGGTCGGCCGTCCCCGGTGAGGTCCCCGGCCACGACGGTGGAGGTGAACCCGCCCCAGGCGCGACTGAGCAGGGTGCCGCGGCCGAAGCGCCCCCCACCCAGGCCCGGGATCATCCACAGCCGGCTGTACTTGTCGGTCATCAGCACGTCGTTGTGGCCGTCGTGGTTCCAGTCGCCCGCGGCCGAGACCGAGCGGGCCCACTGGAAGAGCCGGGTCTCCTGGATCCCCGGGATGGCCACGTGGCCGGCGCCGTCGCCGGCGTAGACGCGCGTGCTCCCGTCCTGCTTCAGCCGGGCCAGGACGTCGCCCTTGCCGTCACCGGTCACGTCGCCCACGGCCGCGACCAGGTCCATCGTGTCCCAGTGCCCGGCGGTGGTGACGGGGTCCTCGAAGCCGGTCTGCCCACCTGTGGGCAGCACCTGGATCCGGCCGTCGGGACTGGTGAGCACCACGTCGGGCTGCTTGTCGCCGGCCACGTTGGTCGACGAGGGGAGCTTGATCCCGCTGGCCTGCCGGGTCCAGGTGATCGGTCGCTGCGTAGGCGTCTGGAAGGTGCTCGGCGGCTGCTCCGGCGTCGGAGTGCCGGTCTGGGCCGCGTTCTGGATCCGTTGCGCCAGCGTCCGGATGGTCGGGATCTTGGCGTAGAGGTACTTGCCCGGACACGCCGTCTGACCGACGTCTCGGTGTCCGTTGATGGCGTTCAGGTAGCGGTTCTTCACCCACAGGTGAGTGCCGTCGGCGCGGATGTTGTACAGCGACAGCTTCCACGCGAACAGCTTGGCGTAGGCGTTGAGCACGGCCGTGGGCGGATGGGCGATCTCGAAGTTGCCGATCGCCGACATCGCGAAGGACACCTCGTTGTAGCCGAGGGTGTGCGCACCCACGACCGCCCGGTCGACGCCGCCCCAGCGGCCCTCCCAGATCCGGCCGAAGCGGTCGACCAGGTAGTTGTAGCCGATGTCGCGCCAGCCACGTGACTGGGTGTGGTAGGCGTAGATGCCGCGCAGCAGCGCCGGCACCTGGGCGGCCGAGTAGTTGTTGGCGTTCACCGTGTGGTGGACGAAACCGGTCTTCACGGTGCCGTAGTTCGGCCTGGACTGCTCGCGCATCTTCTCGTTGGCGCCCCACTGGGCACGTGAGTAGATGTAGGGCTTGGGCGCCCTCTGCATCGCGCTGAGGCTGACGGTGTCGCTGGGGGCATCACCCGACCCCGACCCCGACCCCGACCCAGGCCCAGGCCCCGAGGCCTGCGGCTTCGCGCCGTCGGCGGTGTCGGTGGCCGGCAGCTTCGCGGTGTCGATCGCCGGCGCTTGCTTGGTCAGCTGCCCCGCCCCCGGGTCGATGACGGCCAGCTTGAGGTCAGGCGGGGTGCTGCCGTCGGTGGTCTCCGCACGCATCTGCACCTGGTCGACGTCGCCGATGACCAGCGCGTCGGTGCCGGGCCGTTCCTTGCTCGACGTCTCCTCGCTGGAGTGGCCGTCCGGTCCGTGGTCGTCGTGGTAGGCGGCCGTCGTCCAGCCCGACCAGGTCCCGTCCTTCTCGGTGCGGACCTGGACCGCGATCTGGTGGTCGGTGTAGTCCACGCCGTGCTGCCAGGTGACACCGACCGTCGCGTAGCCGCTCACCGGCTGGGGCTCTGAGAGTGCGACCACCCGGCCGTGCGGGGTCCTGGTGCCCGCGGCGGGAGGCTCCGGCTGCGTCGAGGGCACGGGGGTGGGAGTGGACTGCGGGGTGGCGTCCTGCGCCCGCGGTGCGCGCCGGGCCCCCGATGCTGCGGCGAGACCGCTGACCTTGACCTCGCGCACCTTCGGCGTGACCGGGGTGCTGTCCACCTTGCTGCGACCGGGCTTGCGGTGATGGTCGATCAGAGTCTGCTGCTGCTGCGCGCCGGGCGCGGCCTCCCGGGCACCGGCCGTGCCGGGCTGCGGCACGATGTCGAGGGTCTTCACCCCCGCCGCGGAGACACCGACAGCGAGCACGGCAGCCGTGACCAGGGATTGCTGGCACAAGGTGACGTAGCGGGCACGACTGAATCGCATAAGGGGCACTCCATGTGAGGGGGAAGAAGTTCACACGAGTACCAAGTTTCACACCCGTTACAGGGTTTACCGCAAGCGATTTGCCCGAATTACAATTGTGTATTTCGTGAATTACATCGGTGTATTTTAAATACGGGCGGCCGGGATGTGCGAAAACGGGCTCGGCGCCCGCCTCAGACGTCGGCGCCGAGCTCGGCGTCCGCCTCGTTCTCCTCGGTGTCCTCCGCGTCGTCGTACTGCAGGTAGCGGATCCCACCGTCGACGCTGCCGTTCTCGGTCGTCTTGGAGTCGTAGTTCAGGTGCCCGGACTCCAGCACGAGCACGCGGTCGCACATGGCCCGCACCGAGGCGGTGGCGTGACTGACGTAGAAGATGGTCGTCCCCTGACGGCGGATCTCCTGCATCTTGGCCATGCACTTCTTCTTGAACGGGCGGTCCCCCACCGCGAGCACCTCGTCGGCCAAGAAGATGTCGGCGTCCACGTGGATCGCGATCGAGAAGCCCAACCGGGCATACATGCCCGAGGAGTAGTGCGAGACCGGGGTGTCCATGAACTTGCCGATGTCGGCGAAGTCCACGATGGCGTCGAACTTGCGGCGGGTCTCGGCCTCGCTCATCCCCAGGATCGCCCCGTTGAGGAACAGGTTCTCCCGGCCGGTCAGCTGGGGGTGGAAGCCCGCCCCGGTGGCGATCAGTCCGGCGATCCGGCCGCGGGTGCGGATCGAGCCCTCGTTGGGACGCATCACCCCGTTGATCAGCTTGAGCAGGGTGCTCTTGCCGGAGCCGTTCAGGCCCATCAGCCCGACCGACTCCCCCTGCTCGACGGTGAAGGAGACATCGTTGACCGCGAGGAACTTCTCCTGCAGCGGCAGCCGACGCAGCGAGGCCACCGTCATCTGCTTGAGAGTGCGGTGGTACTGCATCGTGAATTCCTTGGAGACGTGCTCCACCTCGATCGAGGTCGTCATCTCAGCCTCCCGGCGACGGGCGGGTGCAGTCGAGGATCCCGGGCGCCGCTCATCACAGCCGCTCCGGGAACTTGCCCTCGACGCGCGAGAAGAACCGCTGGGCCAGCCACAGCAGCAGCGCGCACACCGCGAAGGTGATCAGGCCGCGGGTGAACATGTCCGGCGGGAAGTGCTGACCCAGCCCGTCGGTGTCCTCGATCAGCGGCCACCAGAAGAACCGCTGGAGCAACAGCACCGCCTGGGTGATCGGGTTGGCGACGTAGATGTTGTACAGCCACGGATGCGTCGCGTGGGCGCTCCAGACCAGCGTGAACGGGTACATCATCGGCACCAGGAAGTGCATGAACTGCATGAACGTCTGCACGATGTTCTGGAAGTCCCGGAAGAACACGTTGATGGCCGAGAAGAACAGCGCCAGCGACATCGCGAAGGTGACCAGGATCAGCATGCCGAGCACGCCGGCCGCCACCGCGGTCCAGGTCAGGTGCCAGCCGGCGATCAGGCAGAACAGCACGAGCACCAGGATCTGCGGCAGCGTGTGGTAGGCGGCCACCAGCATCGCGGCCACCGGGAAGATCTCGCGGGGCATCCGCATCCGCTTGACCAGCCCCTTGTTCTGCCAGATCGACCGGGTGCCGCCGTTCCAGGTCTCGCCGAAGTAGTGCACCACCACGATCCCGGTGAACAGGTGCAGCGCGAAGTACGGGGTCCCCTCGTGGAGCTTGAGGATGAACCCCATCACGAAGTAGTAGACCGCGAACCGCATCGCCGGCTGCACGTAGGACCACGCGAGCCCGAGCAGCGAGGCGGCGTACTGCTGGGCCAGCTGGCGCGAGACCAGCAACCGCAGCAGGTAGGGCTGCTGGAAGACCTCGAACAGCCCGCCGCGCGGCGCGGGGGCGACCAGCTCGCCCTCGACGGTGCGCAGCTGGCGCGGCCCGTCTCCCGCCTCGACGACCGGCATCGAGTCCGCCTGGTTCTTCAGCATCCGGCGGGCCCGCCGCGCAGCGCCCTTGCCCCGGGTCGCCTGGCCGGAGTCGGGCTCCTCGGCCGCGGCCTTCTCGGAGCGCTTGTTGGCTGCTCTCATGACCGGTCCTGGGTGGAGGCCACGAAGGTCTTCTCCCAACGCTCCGGTGAGGTGATCTCCGCGAGCTGCTCCCGGTAGAGCCGCGAGAGCCGTGGCCACTCGCGGTGGAGCTGCTGGTGGATCTCGATGGTGCGGCGCAGCAGGTCGCGGAACAGTGCGGGGTCGCGCTGGTAGAGCGCGGCAGAGGTGCCGTCGGGCATGCTCACCACGGCCGAGTCGAGCGTGGCCAGCCGGAACCAGCTTGCGTCCATGGCCGGCAGCATCGACTCGGGGTGGCTGCGCGAGAGCGGCCTGGTCCCCAGGAACTGTCGCAGCGAGCCCTTCGCCGCGGAGAGGTACTGCGAGAGCCGGCCCGGGATCTCGGAGTCGAGGTCCTTCTTGCGCGGCTTGGCCCGACGCGGGGGTGGGAAGGCGTCGGGGTGGGCCTTGGTCTGGGCGTCACCGAAGCGCTTGCGCAGCTCGCGGACCTGGCCCAGCTTCACAGGCAGGTCCTCGTGCAGCTGGTCGGGTCCGTCGAGCACGTCCTGGAGCGCGAGGTGCCGCAGCTCCACCGTGGAGTACTGCATCGCCAGCAGGTGCTTGACCTGGTGGTTGAAGCTCTCCCGGACCATCCGCCCGCCGTGTGGGAACGGCGAGTGCAGCAGGGCGGCCACGAAGCGGTTGCGCTGGTGGAAGTAGGCCTGCCAGTCCAGCGCGTCGTTCTTGTCGGTCCACGGGACGTGCCAGACCGCGACCCCGGGCATGGTGATCGTGGGGTACCCCGCCGCCTGGGCACGCACGCCGTACTCCGAGTCGTCCCACTTGATGAACAGCGGCAGGCTCAGGCCGATCTCGCGCACGATCTCCATGGGGATCAGGCACATGAACCACGGGTTGAAGTCGACGTCGACCCGCCGGTGCAGCCAACGCGAGCTGCGCAGGTTGCGGGCCCCGAAGTCCCAGTCGGTCTCGACGAACGGCGGCGAGGTCCACCAGAACCGGTAGCGGTTGATCACCTCGCCGAAGCTGTGCAGCCGCGACTTGGAGAACAGGCTGAACATGTGCCCGCCCACGATGGAGGGACGGCGGGCGAGGTCACCGAACGTGACCGCGCGCAGGATGCTCTCGGGCTCGGCGACGATGTCGTCGTCGAGGAAGAGCACGTAGGTCGACCGGCCGGACCGGAGCGTCTCGAACTGGGCCCGGGCGAACCCGCCGGACCCCCCGATGTTGCCCTGCTCGATGACCCGAAGCTTGCCCCCCAGCGACTTCTCGGCCGCTGCGAAGAACTCGCTGTCGACCACCTTGTCGGTGCCCTGCTCCATCACCAGCACCTCGTCGAGCAGGGAGGTGACCGCGTCGTCCTCGCCCAGCTGGCCGACCAGCTTCGCGCAGAAGTCCGGGCGGTTCATCGTGGTGATGCCGACGGTGACACTGCCCGGCTCGGCACGGTCGGCAGGGACGTCGGCCACCCAGGCGGCGTGCTCCACGACCACGTCGGCGTCGCCGGCGACCACGTCGAACCAGTACCAGCCGCCGTCCACGAACGGCACCAGCGAGAGCTCGAACTCGAAGGCGCTCTCGCCCGTCCCGGAGGTGGTGGCCGACTCCACCCGCTGGGACCGGCCGTTGGCCATCGAGCGGTAGACGGTCACCGTGGCACCGGGTCCGCTGAGGGTGACCTGGAGGGTGACCTGCTCCACGACCGTCCAGCGACGCCAGTAGCCGGCGGCGAAGCCGTTGAAGTAGGTGCCGGTCGAGATCCGCTCGCCGTCGTCGACCCGCAGCCGGTGCCGGTCGAGGATGGCGTCGGGGTGCAGCCCGGTGCCGGTCGACATGGAGTTGCGCAACAGCGCCCGGTTGACGTTCTTGGCGGTGGCGTTGGAGCCGATCGAGCCCTTGTCCGCGTCCAGCACGGCCGGCTCGGTGTCGACGTAGAGCGGCACCACGTCGAGGTCGCGGTCGGAGGGCAGCACGAAGCGCTGCAGCACCTTGCGGACGGTCCCGGTCCGGTCGCCGGCCGTCGCGTCGGTCGAGAGCATGGTCATTCCTCCACTCCTCCGGAGCTGAGCTGGGCGCCGTCCGCGAAGTGCGGCTTGAGCTTGTTCTCGAACATCGACAGCGCCGAGCCGATGGCCATGTGCATGTCGAGGTACTTGTAGGTCCCGAGCCGGCCCCCGAAGAGCACCATCGGCTCCTGGCGGGCCAGGTCGCGGTACTTCATCAGCTTCTCGCGGTCCTCGGCGGTGTTGATCGGGTAGTAGGGCTCGTCGCCCTCCTCGGCGAACCGGGAGTACTCGTGCACGATCACGGTCTTGCCGGGCAGGTAGGTGCGCTCGGGGTGGAAGTGCTTGAACTCGTGGATCCGGGTGTAGGGCACCTCCTGGTCGTTGTAGTTCATCACCGAGGTGCCCTGGAAGTCGTCGACGTCCTTGACCTCGGGCTCGAGGTCGACGGTGCGCCAGGACAGCCGCCCCTCGCAGTTGCCGAAGTACTCGTCGACGGGCCCGGTGTAGACGATCGGCACCGTGCCCTTGTAGTCCTCGGCCACGTCGAAGAAGTCCGTCTCGAGCCGGACCTCGATGTTGGGATGGTCGGCCATCCGCTCCAGCCACGCGGTGTAGCCGTCGACCGGCAGCCCTTCGTACTTGTCGTTGAAGTAGCGGTTGTCGAAGTTGTAGCGCACCGGGAGCCTGGTGATGATGTCGGCGCTGAGGTCCTGGGGGTCGGTCTGCCACTGCTTGGCGGTGTACCCCTTGACGAAAGCCTCGTAGAGCGGGCGACCGATCAGGCTGATCCCCTTCTCCTCGAGGTTCTCCGCGTCCGCGGTGTCGATCTCGCTTGCCTGCTCCGCGATCAGCGCGCGGGCCTCGTCGGGGGTGTGGCTCTTGCCGAAGAACTGGTTGATCAGGGCGAGGTTCATCGGGAAGGAGTAGACCTGGCCCTGGTACTTGGCGAACACGCGGTGCTGGTAGCCGGTGAAGTCGGTGAACCGGTTGACGTACTTCCACACCTTCTCGTTGGAGGTGTGGAACAGGTGGGCACCGTAGACGTGCACCTCGATGCCGGTCTCGGGCTCGGGCTCGCTGTAGGCGTTGCCGCCGATGTGGTGGCGGCGCTCGAGCACCAGCACCTTCAGGTCGAGCTCACTGGCACATCGTTCGGCGATCGTGAGTCCGAAGAACCCTGATCCGACGACGACCAGGTCGGGCTTGTGTCCGGCGTTCAACGACTGACTCACTCCTCACGTGGGGCCACGGCGGCGGGACGCACCTCGGGTGACGCTGGTTGGCCAGCGGTGCGGGCAAGGGTGGCCCGCGCCAGTCTAACGGCGGGCGCCTCCGGAGCGGTTGGCCAACAGGCGTCGATAGGCGACCTTTCTCACACCGACCGGCACCAGTCGGTAGACACCGCGCACCGCGACGTTGCGCAGGTACTGCCACCGGCTGGTCAGTCCCAGCTGCCGGAAGCGTCGCTGGAGCGCCAGCTCGGAGCGGAGCAGGGTGAGCCCGCCGCGCCGCGCGTAGGCGCCGGCGTCGACCCGGTAGTGGACCAGCGGCTCGGCCAGGTTGGCCGGCACCGCGCCCCCGGCCACCATCCGGGTGAACAGCAGGTAGTCCTCCATCAGCGCCAGGTCGGTGTAGCCGCCGGCGGCCAGCACGGCGCTGCGCCGGTAGACGACGGTCGGGTGGTTGAACGGGTCCCGGAAGCGCACGACCCGCCGGATCTCCTCCGGGTCTGTGGGCGGGGTACGACGGCCCACGACCTCGTGGGTCGACCCGCCGAACTCCCAGAGCCCCGAGCCCACGATGTCGGCACCCGCCTCGATCAGCGGCAGCTGGCGCTCGAAGCGCTCGGGGAGGCTCACGTCGTCGGCGTCCATCCGGGCCACGATCTCGTGGTGGGAGGCGCGTAGGCCGGCGTCCAGCGCCGGGCCGAGGCCCAGGTTGTCGGGCAGCGTGACCTGCGTGACCGGCACCGGGCTCTGCTCGGCGAGCCGGGCGATCTCCTCGGCCAGGTCCGCGGGCACCGGCCCGTCCTGGACCAGGACCACCTCGTCGGGGGGACGGGTCTGGTCGTGCACCGTGGAGACGAAGGCCTCGCGCAGGTAGTCCGGTCGGTCACCGGCGTAGGTGCTCATCAGCACGGTGAACCGCTGACCGGGCGGGAGACGGGCCGCCGCGGCCGCCGGCCCCGGTCCCCAGCCCGCCTCCGCGAGCACCACCGCGTTCGGCCGGGGCCGGCCGGTCAGGCCCGCACGCAGCCCCCTGCCCAGGGCACGCCGCAGGGTGCGCCGGTCCTCGGACCTGGCGAAGGTGCGCCCCCACCGGCGCAGGGTCGCGGCGCCGTAGACCACCTTCTCGGCCGGGGACAGCCCCTGTGAGCGGGTGAAGAGCCACACCTTGTTGCGCACCTCGAAGTAGAACCGCTCCCCCGGGTCGGCGTCGGTCGAGCCGAACACCTTCGTCTTGTGCAGCACCACGCTGCGGGGGCAGTACAACCCTGCCCGGCCGCGGACGAGCCGGGTGGAGTACTCGAAGTCGTCGTTCCACAAGAAGTAGTCGGCCAGCGGGAGGCCCCGCTCGCCGACGACCTCGGCGTCGCACATGATCGAGACGAAGGAGGCCGACCGGATCGGCACGGCGCCCACCCGCGCGGCCGCCGCCAGCGCACCGGCCGCGGCCCCGGGCCTGCGGCGGGGCGTGTTCATCGGGTGGTCGCGACCGTCGGTCCAGAGCACCCGGCTGGCGAGCACCGCGGGCCGGAGTCCGGTGCCGTCGTCGTGGTGGCGCCAGGCTGTGACCAGCTCCCGGGCGGCGTCCGCCGTGGGGATGGTGTCGTCGTCGAGCAGCCAGACCAGGTGCGGGTCGTGGGTTAGCGCCCGCTCGATCCCCACCGCGAAGCCGCCCGCCCCGCCGGTGTTGCGCGAGAGCCGGACGACGTCGAGTCCGGCCTCCGCGGCCAGCAGCTCCTCCGTGCCGTCGGTGGAGGCGTTGTCCACCACCACCAGCGCCGACAGGCCGTGGCTCTGCGCACGCAGCGCGGTCAGCGCCTCCGCGAGCAGGTCCCGCCGGTTCCAGGTGACCACGACGGCCACGACCCGCGTCGTCGGCTCACCCGTCTCTGGACCCGTCTCTGGAGTCGTCCCTGGCACGCCCGGAACCCTACCGACGCCGCCTGTCGCGGACGGGTCTGACACCCCCCGGCGTCAGCAGACCGAGTCGAGGTCGGCCGCCTGGTTGGCGGCGTAGCCGTCCTTGAGGTTGCCGATCGAGCCACCGGTGGTGCCGGTCTTGGTGCCGCTCTTGGTGCCCGCCCCCGCGGAGCCCGCCTTGGTGCTCTTCTTCTTCGAGCCGGATCCTTCGGGGCGGTCGATCGCCTGCTGCACGGTCGCGTGGATCTTCTCGATGTCGGGGCGGCCGGTGGAGATCATCGGCGGGACGAAGGAGACGGTGCGGATCGGGTGGCTGCGCGCCTTCAGCGCGAGCTGCATGAACCGGTCGACCTCGCTCTGGGGCAGGTCGGTGGTGATCAGCGCCTCGCTGGCCGCGGCGATCTTGTCGAACTTCAACACGACCGTCTTCGGGGAGAGCTGGTGCAGCATCGCGTTCAGCACGCACTTCTGCCGGGCCATCCGGGAGTAGTCGTCGGCAGCGACGCGTGAGCGGGCGAACCAGAGCGTCTCGAAGCCGTTGAGCTTGCGCTTGCCGGGCTCGATGTAGCCCGAGATCGGGGAGCCGATGCCGCCGATCGGGATGCGGTCGCGGACGTTGAGCGTCACGCCGCCGACCGCGGAGACCAGCTTGCGGAACCCCTGGAGGTTCACCATCGCGTAGTAGTTGATCTTCAGCCCGGTGATCCCCTCGACGCCCTCCTTGGTCGCCTCCACGCCCGGGTCGGCGTACCCGCTGAACAGGTCGTGGTGGTCCGCGGCCCAGGTGGCCAACGAGTTCAGCTCGCACTCCTTGCCGCAGTCGTAGCCGCCGGGGAACTGCTCACCCATGATCGACCCCTTCGGGAAGGGGAAGTTGAGCATGTTGCGTGGCAGTCCGAACAGGACCGTCTCGCCGGTCTTGGCGTCGATGCTGGCGACCGACAGGCTGTCGGGACGCAGCCCCCAGCGGTCCGAGCCCGAGTCCCCGCCGAGCAACAGCACGTTGAAGCGGCCGTCGGTCGCCCCGCTGGCCTGGCCGTCGGTGAACATCGCGCTCATGAAGTCCTTCTGCACCCCCACCACGTGGGAGGCGAACAGCAGCGTGCCGGCGACGCTGAAGCAGAGCACGCCGTTGATGCCGACCATCGCCAGGCGCTGCTTCTGGCGCAGCGCGAGCGGCTCGCCCAGCCGCCAGGCGTCGACGAACAGGTAGGCCCAGCCGACCGCCATCACCATCAAGACGATCCGGACCAGGCCGAGCACGAAGGTGTTGCTCAGCAGCCAGAAGACGAAGGAGCTGAAGACCATCCCGAGCCCGAAGAGCGCGGCGAGCGTCGCGATCAGCCCGAACCAGATCCGCAGCGCGAACCGGCCGGTCTCGCGGCGGCCGGCCACGAGCTGAGCGGACCCGGGCAGCACCAGGGTCATCAGCATCAGCACCAGGGCGCGTCGGAAGGGTGCGCCACTGCCCCGCGCACCCGAGGGTCGGGAGGTCCGCGAGTCGGTGGTCAGGACTGGCGCCATGGGGAAGACCTCTCGGGGTGTCGAGGCGTGGTCGAGCTGACCGGTCGGTGCGGCCCAGTATCACCAGTCACACGGGCCCCAGGCGGGACGGCGCGCCGAGGGGCGTCCGGCGGACGGGACTCAGCTCTCGCGCCCCCGGTCGATCTCGGACTTGCGGGCCAGGCGGTGCGCACGCCGGATCTCCGCCTCGCGCATCCGGCGCGACTCCGCGGCGGTCTCGGGCGCCAGCGGCGGGATCGCGCGCGGCGCGCCGTCGGTGTCGATCGCGACGAAGACGAGGTAGGCCGAGGCCACGTGCACCGGCTCGGTCCCCGCCTGGTTCCACGGCTCGGACTCCACCCGCACCCCGACCTCCATCGAGGTGCGGCCCGCCCAGTTCACCTGGGCCCGCGCGCGCAGGATGTCGCCGACGTGCACGGGCGCCAGGAAGGCCATCTCGTCCATCGCCGCGGTGACCGCGGGCCCGCCGCTGTGCCGACCGGCCGCGGCGCCGGCCGTCGAGTCGACCAGGCGCATCACCTCGCCGCCGTGCACGTTGCCGAGGAGGTTCACGTGGCCCTGGTTGGCCAGCAGGCTCAGGCTGACGCGACCGAAGGAGGGCGGTCGAGCGTGCCCGAGATCATCCATGGCGGCACGGTAGCGTCTGCGCCATGCCTGAGAGCGGGAGAACTGGCGGGTCCGGCCCGGGAGCCGGTGGCGGGCCCGACTACGGATGGCTCTACGGGGGGAGCCAACCCCCGCCGGAGGACCGACCCCGCGAGCGGCCCTCCGGGGGGTCGGGAGGCTCGGAGGACCCGGAGCCCACGCGGATGCTCCCCCGGATGGACCGCCCAGGGAGCCGGCCGGTCGAGCCGGCCCAGCCGGTGCCGCCCCCGCGCGGACCGGCCCGCACCGACCCCGGACCGCGGCGTCCCCGGCGCAGGCGACCGGTCGGCAAGATCGTGGCGGTGGTCCTGGTCGCCTGGGTCGCCTTCCTCCTCGCGGTGCCGCTGTGGGCGTGGAGCACCATCGACAAGGTCGACATCGAGCCCGCGGGCGCACGGCCGGCTCAGCAGCCGGGGACGACGTACCTGCTGGTCGGCTCCGACAGCCGCAAGGGACTCTCGAAGAAGGAGAACAAGCGGCTCGGCACCGGTGGCGTCGGTGACGTGGGCCAGCGCACCGACACCATCATGCTGCTGCACACCGGCAAGGGTCCGAGCATGCTGCTCTCGATCCCGCGGGACTCGATCGTCGACGTCCCCGGGCACGGCACCACCAAGATCAACGCGGCCTTTGCCCTCGGCGGGCCCAAGCTGCTGGTCCGCACCTTGGAGCAGAACACCGGCGTGCGCATCGACGACTACGTCGAGATCGGCTTCGGCGGGTTCGTGAACTCCGTGGACGCCGTCGGCGGGGTGGAGATCTGCCCCACCCAGCGCATGGTCGACCCCCGCGCCAACCTGCGGATCAAGAAGGGCTGCCAGGAGGTCAACGGTGTCACCGCCCTGGGCTACGCGCGTTCGCGTCACGTCAGCAGGTACGGCGACATCGACCGTGCCCGCCACCAGCGCGAGGTGGTCAGCGCCATCGGCTCGGAGGTGAAGTCGCCCTGGACCTTCCTGAACCCGGTGCGCTACTTCCGGGTCAACCAGGCGGCCACCTCCTCGCTGACCATCAGCAAGGGCACGGGGCCGTTCGCCTTGGCGAAGTTCGGGCTGGCGATGACCCGCGTCAACGGCACGAGCGGGTTGACCTGTGCCATGCCCATCGCCGACCAGGCGATCCACTGGGACCGGCAGCGCGCGCTCGCGCTCCTGAAGCTGATCAAGCAGGACCGCACCGGGGACATCCCCAAGCGGCTGTGCACTCCCACCGGCCTGCCAGGCGTCGACAACTGATGACCGGGCACCCCTACGAGACCATCAGCTGGTCCCTCGACGACGACGGCGTCGCCACGCTCACCCTCGACCGCCCCGAGGCGCTGAACGCGTTCACGGTCACGATGGCCGCCGAGCTCGAGCGGTTCTTCACCACCGACGCTGCCGAGGACGACGTACGGGCCGTCGTGGTCACCGGCGCCGGCCGGGCGTTCTGCGCCGGCATGGACCTCTCCGCCGAGGGCAACGTCTTCGGCCTCGACGAGGGCCTGGACCCCACGCCCGAGGACCTGCGCGACCACCTCACCGAGGAGCCCTACCAGTCCGGCGTCCGGGACACCGGCGGCAAGGTGACGCTCGCGATCCACGAGCTGCCCAAGCCGGTGATCGCCGCCATCAACGGCCCCGCAGTCGGCATCGGCGCGACGATGACCCTCGCCATGGACCTCCGGCTGGCCTCCACCCGGGCCCGGATCGGGTTCGTGTTCGGCCGGCTCGGCATCGTGCCCGAGGCGGCGTCCACCTGGTTCCTGCCGCGGATCGTGGGAATCCAGCAGGCGCTGGAGTGGATCTACTCCGCGGACGTGCTGACCGCGGAGCAGGCCCTGGCCGGCCGCCTGCTGCGATCGGTGCACGAGCCTGACGAGCTGCTCCCCGCCGCGCTCGAGCTGGCCCGCTCCTTCGTCGTAGGACGCTCGCCGGTCGCGCTCGGCCTGGCCAAGCGGCTGCTCTACCACAACAGCGCCGCGAGCCACCCGGTCCAGGCGCACCGCGCCGACAGCCTGGCGATGTGGCACGCCAGCATCGGCGACGGCAAGGAGGGCGTGGCCGCATTCCTGGAGAAGCGGGATCCGGAGTTCACCGCACGGGCCAGCCAGCTCCCGCGGCTGTTCTAGCCCTCGCCCCGGCGGGCCCTCCCGGGGCAGGATGTATCCCGCCGAACCCGATCGCCTCTTGGGGGGTGTGCAGACCATGTCCGAGCTACCCACCGGACCTACGACGGGTCCCCCGTCGCTGTGGGAGAACGCCGCGAGCCTGCTGGACCGCTGGCGGACCGGTGAGCCGGCCGCGCTCGAGGAGCTCGTCCGGCTGCTGAGCCCGATGCTGTGGCAGGTGGTGCGCGCCACCGGGCTCGACCGCGCGGCCGCCGAGGACGTCGTGCAGACCACGTGGCTGACGCTGGTGCGCTCCGGCGACTCGATCAGCGAGCCCCGTGCGGTCGTCGGCTGGCTGTGCACCACGGCGCGCCGCGAGGCCTGGCGGGTCGGCCGACTCTCCTCGCGCCAGCAGCCCGTCGAGGACGAGGTCATCGCACACCGGCTACCCGACGGGCCCGCACCGGAAGGCCAAGTGCTGCTCGCGGACGACAACGCCCGCCTCTGGGCCTGCCTGGATCGGCTGCCCGAGCGGTGTCGGCGACTGCTGCGGATCGTCGCGGCCGAGTCCCGGCCCGACTACACCGGGCTCGCCGAGCACCTCGGCATGCCGGTGGGCAGCATCGGTCCGACCCGTGGCCGGTGCCTGGAGAAGCTGCGGCGCGAGCTCGTGGCCGCCGGGGGGCTGTGATGAGCCAGGACGACACGACCTCGCACGACGACGCCGCGCTGCTGGCCGCCGTCTCTCGCATGTGGCACCAGGTGGACCCGCCCCCGGGCGACCTCGCCGACGGGGTGCTCGCCCGGATCGCCGCCGAGGAGCTCGAGCTCGACCTGCTCACCCTCGTCTCGACCGACGGGGACCTGGCCGGCGTGCGCCACCTGGCACCGCAGGAGGGCGACGCCGGCGCCTGGATGCTGGAGTACGAGGGCCCCGGGGTCCGCGTCTACGTGCGGCTGACCCGCATCGAGGACCGCATCCGGGTCGACGGCTGGGTGGTGCCGGCCCGCAGGCTGGGCGTGCAGCTGCGTGCCGAGGGCCAGGACGAGCCGTTGCGCACCGAGGTCGACGAGTTCGGCCGCTTCGAGTTCGCCGCGGCCCGCCCGGGGCTCTCCCGCCTGGCCTTCCTCGAGGAGTCCGAGGAGTCCGCACGACCGCGCGTCACCCCGCCCTTCTGGATCTGAGGTGCCATGAGCTCCACCCCGCCACCACCCGACCAGCCCTCCAGCCACCCGTCCAGCCAGCAATCCGGCCAGCAATCCGGCCGGCAATCCGGCCGGCCGGGCTTCCCGCAGTCGGCGCTCTCGAGCCAACGCGAGCCCTTCGTGCCACCCCGCCAGGTGCTCGACATGGTCTCGGGCAGGCTGCTGGACCCAGGGACCGCGCTGGCGGTGAAGGGGGTCCGGCCCCGCAGCACCGTGTACGTCGGGCCGCGACTCGTCGTGGCCACCACGCCGGACGCCGCCCAGGTGATCGAGCGCCTCCAGGCGGTCGCCGACGCACTGGGGTGGGAGGCGACCGTCCACCCCGAGGACCGCCGGCGGGTCCACCCCGAGGGACGGCAGACGGTGCCGGACGTGATCCGGCTCGACCTGAGCGTGAAGGACGAGAAGGCGACCCTCGCCCCCGACGGCTGGGTCCTGCTCCAGAACGCGCGCGCGACCCACGGCCTGGAGGCCATGCGTCGGGTCGGGCTCGACCACATCGTGCTGCTGCGTTCGGTGGAGCCCAGCCCCTTCCACCACCCCAGCCCGTTCCACCACCCCAGCGGGGTCGGGGGGACCACCTCCGAGGCCGTGTCCTCCTACGGGGCTCCGGGCAGCGGCGGCCGCCAGCCGGTTGCCTACGCGGGGCCGGCGCCGAGACGGCGCGACGAGCACGAGATCCGTGGGCGCCGCCCGGTCGTGGCCACACTGGACACCGGCTGCGGCAGGCACGCGTGGCTCGACGGGGTCGTCGTTGCGCGGCCCCGATCTCGACGGCGAGGCGATCGGCTACGTCGACGACGCGACCGACCCGGAGACCTGGTTCGACCAGGTGGGCGCCCTCGACGGCGGCATCGACGCCCTGGCCGGCCACGGCACCTTCATCGCCGGGCTCATCCACCAGGGCTGTCCCGACGCCGACATCGTCACCTGGCGGATCGTCGGCTCGGACGGGCCGGTCGTCGAGAGCGACCTGGTCCGCGCCCTGCGGGGGATCGCAGAGCTGGTCCGGCGACACCGCGACGGCGAGGAGGGCGGACTGGCCGTGGACGTGTTCAGCCTGTCGCTGGGCTACTACCACGAGACGCCCGAGGACCTGCTCTTCGACCCCACGCTCTACGACATCGTGCGCCTGATGGGCGAGTGCGGCGTCGCGGTGGTGTGCTCGGCGGGCAACGACGCCACCGCACGGCCCATGTTCCCTGCCGCGTTCGCCCCGTGGGTCGACGGCAAGGGCGGTGTCCCGGTCACCGGGGGCGTGGTTCCCGTGACGTCGGTGGGCGCGCTGAACCCCAACGGCACCGATGCGCTGTTCAGCAACGCCGGGCCGTGGGTGCGCGCCTACGCCCCGGGCGCCGCGGTGCTCAGCACCCTGCCGCCCACCTTCGAGGGTGGCCTGGAGCCGACCGCCCGCACCGAGGCCTACCAGCGGGTGCGCGAGTCCATCGACCCCGACGACTTCGGCGGTGGCTTCGCGGTGTGGAGCGGCACCTCGTTCGCTGCGCCACTGTTCGCGGGCCGCCTGGCCGCCCGGCTCGTCGACACCGTGGACCCCGCCAGGGACGACCGTGCCTCGGCCGTCCGGCGGGCGTGGGAGGGGTTGGCGGGGATCACCGACCTGGCACCATGATGAGCCCATGGCGCGCGCGGAGGAGCTCTTGGACCGGGCCCGCCGAGCGGCCGGCGACGGACACCACCCGCAGGCGCAGCGCTACCTCGAGCAGGCGAGCGCCGCCGCCGGCTCCCCCGGCGCAGGCTCCGCCGCCGACCTGCGGGCCCAGGTCGAGATCACGCGGGCCTACCTCGAGGCGGAGACCGGCGACCCGGCGGGAGGGATCGCGCGCTGCCTGAGCGTCCTGGACCGTGCGGACCTCTCCGTGGAGACCGCCGGGAAGGCGTGGCAGCAGCTGGGCCTGCTGCACATGCGGGCCGGGGCGTCCGAGACCGCCATCCAGGCCTTCGCCCGGGCGATCTCCCTGCTCCCGCGCGGTGCCGCCGACCTCGGCTACGCCCTGCTCAACCGGGGCAACGTCCACCTGCAGCGCCGGGCGCCGGACCTCGCAGCCGCCGACTTCCTGGCTGCCCGGGAGGCGCTGGACCTGCCGGGACTCGAGGTCCCCCGCGCCATGGCCGAGCACAACCTGGGCTGCGCCCGGATGCTGACCGGTGACCTCGTGGGCGCCCTGCGGACGATCGACAGCGCCGCCGGCACGCTGTCGGTCTCGGCGGTGAACCGCGCCATGGTCGAGCAGGACCGAGCCGAGGTGCTGACCGCTGCGGGCCGCTCCCGCGAGGCGGCCCGGGCGCTGGAACGAGCGGCGCAGGCCTACGGCTCCCGTCGGCTGCGCACCTACCAGGCCGAGTGCGAGCTGACCCTGGCCTGGACGCTGCTGCGGGAGGATCCCGCGAAGGCGCGGGTGGTGGCGCGGCGTGCCGCTCGCCGCTTCGGTCGTCAGGCGAGTCCGGCACGCGAGCTGCGGGCCGGAGCGGTCGCCCTGGTGGCCGAGATCCTCGCCGGGGGCAGGTCTCGCACCCTGCTGTCCCGAGTCGACGCCGTCTCCGCCGAGCTGCGTGCGCAGGGGTTCGGCCACGACGCCACGGTCCTTCGGCTCCAGGGCGCTCGGGTCAGCGTGGGTCGCGGTGACCTCGACGACGCACGGGGGCGGCTGCGGCACCTGCGCGTCGAGGCCTCCGCCCCCGTGACCACGCGACTGCTGTGGCGCGAGGTCCGCGCCGAGCTGGCCCGGGCACGCGGCGACGACCGGCGCGCCCGTGGTCACGTCCGGGCCGGCCTGGCAGACCTGCACACCTGGCAGTCCTCCTTCGGCAGCCTCGACCTGCAGAGCACGCTGGTCGACCACGGGCGGGACCTGGCCACCCACGGCCTGGCCCTGGCCCTGGACAGCCGCGACCCCAGGTTGGTCTTCGAGTGGTCCGAACGCGCCCGCACCCTCGTGGGACGGGTGGCACCGGTCCGCGCCCCGGCCGACGAGCAGGTGGCCCGCGACCTCACCGAGCTGCGCCTGTTGCAGGGCGAGCAGCCCGAGCCCCGGACCCGGGCCGCGCGCCGCGTCGAGGAGCTGCGGCACCGGGTGCGTCAGCGCCGGTGGTACGCCGGCGGCGTCGGTGAGGTCACCGAGCCCGCCGACCTCGACCGGCTGCGCTGCGCGCTGGAGGAGGACGACGCTGCACTGGTCGCGCACGTCGTCGTGCGCGGCCGGGTGACCGCCCTGGTCTGCACGCCGCGAGACGCCGCGGTGCTCGACCTCGGCGCCCTCGCGGAGCTGCGCGATCGCCTCGATGCGCTCGCGGTGGACCTGACCATGGCTGCCGGGCACCGTGACGACCCGTTGGCGGCTCCGCTGCGGGCCGCCCTGGCGGCCCGGCTGGCGGCGGTGGACGACCAGCTCGTCGCCCCGCTGGCCCACCTGCTGGGTGAGCGCAGGGTCGTGCTGACGCCGTCGGGGGCCCTGGCCGGAGCGCCGTGGTCGCTGCTCCCGCGTCTGCACGGCCGCCCGCTCACCATCCCCCCGTCGGCCACCCGGTGGCTGGAGCTGCGGCGGGGACCGGCCCCCCGGAGGGTCGGCCTGGTCGCCGGCCCCGGCGTGGCCCGCGGACACGAGGAGGTGACCCGCGCGGCAGCGGCCTGGCCCGAGGCGCGGGTGCTGCACCGCGCGGACGCGACGTCGGCGCGGGTCACCGAGCTCGCCGAGCAGGTCGACCTGCTCCACCTCGCCGGCCACGGCCGGCACACCGGCGAGAACCCGCTGTTCTCCGCCGTCGAGCTGGCCGACGGTCCGTGGTTCGGCTACGACGTCGACCAGCTGCGGCACACTCCCTCGACGGTGGTGCTCTCTGCCTGCGAGCTGGGTCGCGTCACGGTGCGCTCGGGCGAGGAGGCCATCGGGATGTCGGCGGCCTGGCTGCACGCCGGGGCCCGCACGGTCCTCTCCTCACCGGTCCTCGTCGCCGACGACGTGGCGTGCGAGGCGATGGCCCGGTGGCACTCCCTGGTCGCGGGCGGGAGCGCGCCGGCGGACGCGCTCGCAGAGGTCGCGACGTCCGCGGAGGACCTGCTGCCGATACTGAGCTTCGGCGCAGGCTGGTGACTGCCCTGCGCTCCTGCCGGCCAGATGGCTCGACCACCTGCCGACCGAGGCCGTCGGGGCTCAGGCCGATGGGCGACGGCGGTCGCTGATCCGCTTGGCCTTGCCGAGCGAGCGCTCCAGCGCGTGCGGGGCGACCACCTCCACCCGGGCGCTCACCCCCACCCGCTTCTTGATGCGGTTGGCCAGCACGGCTCCGAGCGCGCCCGGGTCGGCGACACTCGCGGCATGCTCCACCTGGACGGTGAGCTCGTCCAGGCTGCCCGGGCGGGTCAGCACGCACAGGTAGTGCGGCGTGAGCCCCTCCACGGTGAGGATCTGCTCCTCGACCTGGCTGGGGAAGACGTTCACGCCGCGCACGATCATCATGTCGTCGGTGCGGCCGGTCACCTTCTGCATCCGCCGGAAGGAGGGGTAGGCCGAGCCGGGCAGCAGCCGGGTCAGGTCGCGGGTCCGGTAGCGGATCACCGGCATCGCCTGCTTGGTCAGCGAGGTGAGCACCAGCTCCCCCTCCTCCCCGTCGGGCAGCACCTCCAGCGACACCGGGTCGACGATCTCGGGCAGGAAGTGGTCCTCCCAGACGTGCAACCCGTCCTGGGTCTCCCCCGACTCCTGGCTGACGCCGGGACCCATCACCTCGGAGAGCCCGTAGATGTCGACCGCACGAAGCCCGCTGCGCTCCTCCACCGTGCGTCGCATCTCGTCGGTCCACGGCTCGGCACCGAAGATGCCGACCTCCAGGCTCGTCGAGCGCGGATCGACCCCCTGGGCCTCCAGCTCGTCGAGGATGGCCAGGAAGTACGACGGCGTCACCATGATGATCCGGGGCTCGAAGTCGAGGATGAGCCGGACCTGACGCTCGGTCATCCCCCCGCTGACCGGCACCACGGTGCAGCCGAGCCGCTCGGCACCGTAGTGCGCACCGAGTCCGCCGGTGAACAACCCGTAGCCGTAGGAGACATGGCACACGTCGCCCGGGCGCCCACCGGCTGCCCTGATCGAACGGGCCATCAGCTCGCTCCAGGTCTCCAGGTCCTCGCGGGTGTAGCCCACGACGGTCGGCCTGCCCGTCGTACCGCTGGAGGCGTGCACGCGGGCGACCTGCTGCCGGGGCACCGCGAACATCCCGAACGGGTAGTTGGCGCGCAGGTCGGCCTTCGTGGTGAACGGGAACCGGGACAGGTCCGCGAGCGAGGTCAGGTCCTCGGGCCGGACCCCGGCCTCCTCGAAGGAGCGCCGGTAGTGCGGCACCTTCTCGTGGGCCGTGCGCAGGCTGGCCCGCAGCCGCTCCAGCTGCAGCGCCTCGAGCTCGGCACGGGTCGGGCCGGGGATCTCGCCGGTCATGGCGTGGCGGCGTCCCCCGACCGGTCGGCGGTGCCGCGACGCAGCGCGAGGTGACCGCCGAGGTAGCCGGACCCGGCCGCCGCGAGGTTGCCCAGCAGGGCCAGGCGGACCCCGGAGCCGTGCCGACCGCGGAGCCGCGCCACGACGGAGCCGGCGAAGAGCACGAGGGCGACGTCGTTGCCGACGGCGTGCACCGCACCGACGCGCCGGTCCTCCCCCTCGAGCCGGCTCCAGTCGGCCAGGCCGGCCAGGGCGGTGGGCCCGGCGGCGAGGAGTCCCAGTGCCAGCAGCCGGGTGGCGGCCGGGCGCCCGGAGCGGCCACCCACGACGTCGACCAGGGAGGCCGAGGTCCAGCAGCCCAGCGGGAGGTCGGTGAGCACCGGGTGCAGTGCGTGCCCGAGGACGTCGCTGCGCAGCGGCGAGCCCGGCGCCGGCACCACCGGGGAGGTGAGCGCGGTCAGCCCGGCGTCCAGCAGCCGGGAGGCGGGACTCCGGCCGAGCAGACGGGTCAGGCGCAGGGGGAAGGGGACGTGGTCGGTGGCGGTGGCGTGGGTCACCCCGACAGCCTCGCATCCGGGGCTCCGTCGCGCATCCGGTGGCGGCGCGCTGCCCGCACCACGACAGCACTTTGCTGTCGCTGTGATGTCGTGCATGTCTTGCTATGACATCACTATGATGTCATAGTGGCGTCATGGAACTCACCCCCTTCGTCGACCGGCTCCGCCGCGACCTCTCCGACGCGGCCGCTGCCGGTGGCAGCGAGGCGCAGGCCGCCGCGGAGCGCCTCGCCCTCGCCCTGGACCCGGCCACCCGGATGATGCTGCTGGAGGCGCTCTCCGAGGCGGCCGACGAGATCAGCGGCGCCCTGGAGCGTGAGGCCGTCGACGTGCGGATGAGCGGCCGCGAGCCGGAGTTCGTGGTCACCCGCCTCGAGGTCGACGCCGGCCCCCCGCCCCCACCCGAGCCGCCCGCCCCACCCGAGCCCGAGGACGACGCCCAGTCCCGGATCACGCTGCGGGTGCCGGAGTCGGTGAAGCTGCGCGCCGAGGAGGCCGCCGCCCGGGTCGGGCAGTCGCTGAACGCCTGGCTCGTCGAGGCCGTGCGCGACGCCCTCGAGGGGCGACGCATCGACCTCGAGGTGGGCGGCAACCGGCTCACCGTCACCGGCGACGGCGTGCGCCGCAAACAGGTCCGGGGCTGGGTCAGCTGACCCGGACCGGCGCACTCCGCACCCACCCACAGAACAGGAGCAACCCCGTGCACACCTTCCAGACACCAGGACCGACCACGCTCTCGGTCCGCACCGATGCCGGCCACGTCAGCGTCCGGGGCACCGACACCCAGAGCACCACCGTCGAGCTCAGCGCCCTGAACGCCGCCGGCGCCGACGCCCTGGCCGAGGCCCGTGTGGAGCAGGACCGCGGAGCCGTCCTCGTCGAGCTGCCCCGACACCGCGGCGGGCTGTTCCGCGCACACCCCGCGGTCGGCATCGAGATCACCGTCCCGCACGGCAGCACGCTGGAGGTCAGGGCCGAGTCGGCCGACGTCACCGCCGCCGGCACCTTCGGCGAGGCGCTGATCACCAGCGGCTCCGGCCGGGTGCAGGTCGGCGAGGTGACCGGCTCGGCGAAGCTGAAGTCCGGTTCCGGGGCCGTCACGGCGGGTGCCGTCGGCACCGCCGCGCTGATCACCACCGGATCGGGCAACGTCAGCCTGGACCGGACCGGTCACTCCGCCAGGATCACCGTCGGCTCCGGCCACATCCGCATCGGCGAGGTCAGCGGCGACACCGTCACCAAGACCGGTTCCGGCGACGTCGAGGTCGAGCGCCTCGGCGGCACCCTGCTGACCAAGTCGGGCTCGGGCAACCTCGTCGTACGCCACGCCACCAGCGGCGCGGTCGAGGCCAGCGGCGCCAGCGGCAGCATCAGCATCGGCGTCGACCACGGCACGGCGGCCTGGCTGGACGTCTCCACCGTCACCGGACGGGTGCGCCAGGAGCTCGAGGAGTCGGGGGCCCCACCCGAGGGTCAGCAGCGTGTCGAGGTCACCGCACACACCGTGAGTGGCGACCTGCGGGTGCACCGGTCATGAGAGGCCTGCGCTACCGCCCCGGCATGAGCTGGCCACGCAACCCCGCCCGCGGCGGGTCCGGCACCGACCCCGAGACGGTCCGCCGGCGGACCCGGGCCGCGGGGCCACCGATCACCCCCAACGCCCTGGGGCGCTGAACCCCCAGGAGCGGTGGAGCTGCGGGTGCTGGTCTGGTCAGGCCAGGTGCCAGCGCGCGACCCACCAGGCCACCCCGTAGGGCGCGTCGGCGTAGTCCATCTCGGTGGTCACCTCGCGGCCGCGCGCCACCTCCGCCAGGACGCGGAAGCCGGCAGCGCCCTCGCACCACAGCTCACGTGCCCGGTCCGGGTCGATCCTCGCCAAGGTCTCGACGTCGCCGGTGAGCAGCGCCTCCTCGATGGTCGCGTCGAACCCCAGCGCGTCCGGGCGCAGGTGCCCCGGCGCCTTCTCGCCGCGGGAGGCGGAGCCGTCGGCCACCACCACCAGGGCCGTGCGGGCCACCTGTGCCTGTTCCAGCAGCGCCGCCCCGGTGCAGGGCAGCGCCGGCTGGGCCTCGAACGGCGTGTCGCCGAGGAGGTGCCGGGCGAGGCGGTGCCCGAGCGGCTCGGTGACGCCGCGGGCCCGGTTCAGCCCGCTGACGGGCGCGGCCACCACCACGATCCGCTGGGGATCCTGTGCCAGCAGCTTGCCGAGGGCTGCGCTGCAGGCAGCGCGCAGCTCCGGGACCGGGTCGGTCTCGGAGAGCCACGGCAACAGGGCAGGGGCGCTCGGCAGGACCAGGGCGGTCTCGATCACCGCACCGCCCCCCTCACGCCAGTCCCCGGATGGCCCGCGCCGGCGCGCGTCGGCCGTAGATCACGTCCACCATGTCCACCACCTGCCGGGTCTCCACGACCTCGTGCACGCGGAAGATCCGGGCGCCGTGCGCGGCCGCGACGGCGCTCGCCGCCAGGGTGCCGGCGAGCCGCTCCCCGACGGGCAGGTCCAGGGCCTCCCCGACGAAGTCCTTGTTGGACAGGGAGACCAGCACCGGCCACCCCGTCGCGACCATCTCGTCGAGCCGCCGGGTCAGGTCGAGGGAGTGCCGGGTCGTCTTGCCGAAGTCGTGGGCCGGGTCGATCACCACGCTCTCCCGCGCCACGCCGGCTGCCACGGCCCGGGCGGCGTACGCCGTGGTGTCGGCGATCGCACTGGCCACGACGTCGGCGTACTCGATGCGATGCGGGCGAGTGCGCGGAGGCACTCCCCCGGTGTGGGTGCAGATCAGGGCCACGTCGTGCGCGGCGGCGACCTCGACCAGCGCCGGGTCGGCCCCGCCCCAGGCGTCGTTGAGCACGTCGGCGCCCGCCTCGCACACGGCCCGGCCGACAGGGGCCCGCCAGGTGTCCACGCTGATCACCACGTCGGGATGAGCGGCCCGGACCCGCTCGACGAAGCCGACGGTGCGGCGCTGCTCCTCACCGACACCGATCTCCGCGCCGGGGGCCGCCTTGATCCCACCGATGTCGACGATCTCGGCGCCCTGCTCCACGACCTCCGCGACCCGCTCGAGGGCCCTGCCCTCCTCCCAGGTGGCGCCCCGGTCGTAGAAGGAGTCCGGGGTGCGGTTGACGATCGCCATCATCAGTCGCCGGTCGTCGGCGAAGGCGTGCCGGCCCAGGCGGAGCGTCATGTGCTCGATCTTCCCATCCGCGCCCAGCCGAGGGGCCGGGGCAGTGCAGGCACGCAGGCGGGCTAGAGGAGTCCGAGGGCGGGCGGACGCTCCAGGAGAGTGACCTCGCGACGCAGCGTCTCGAGGTCCTCGCCCGAGGCGCGGTGCTGGTCGAGGTGGACGTGGTCGGGAACCGACCCGGGGCGCGCACCGGTGGTGCGGCGACGGGAGGCGCCGAGGATCTGGGTGGCCATCGCCCCCAGGTCGCCGAGGGCCTGGTGCCGGTGCACCCGGCGGCCCAGGTCGACCTGGGCGATCGCCTCCGGCCCGAGGAGGCGACAGGTGTCGACGAGCGCCGCGAGCTCGACGGCGTACCCGGTGGGCACGTCGAGCCGCGCGAACAGCTCGCGGCGCACCGCCCACTCACCGGCGAGCGGCTGCACCAGCCAGCTCAGCTCCGGCCACTCCAGCGCGAGCAGCGGCCGGGCCACCAGCTCGGTGACGCGGCCACCCTCGAAGGCACTCACCCTCCCGGCGTCGTCGCGCAGCGGCCGCGCGTAGAACCCCTTGACGAGCGCGACCAGCTCGTCGTCCAGCAGCGGCCCCAGCAGACCCGGCACGAAGTGGGTGTCCCAGTCGACGAGGTCGGCGTCCATGAACACGATCAGGTCCCCGCTGGTCACGAACAACGACTTCCACATCGCCTCACCCTTGCCGGCGTGGCTGCCGAGGTCGGGGCGGATCTCCCGTGCACGGTGCACGACGGCGCCGGCCGCGGCGGCGACCTCGTGGGTGTCGTCGGTCGAGTCGGAGTCGATGACCACGATCTCGTCGAGCAGCACCGTCGTGTCCATCAGCGCCGCCCGCACCCGGCTCACCACGTCGCCGACCGTGGCCGCCTCGTTGCGTGCCGGCACCACCAGGCTGGTCGTGACCCCGGACTGCTGCTTGCGGCGTACCAGCGCGTCGAGGTCCCAGTCCTGCCAGCGGTGGGTGCGCGCGTTGCGGGTCACCGGGCCAACCTAGGCGCTCGCGGCAGGCACGGCGGCGTAGCCTCGGCAGAGTGGATCGCAAGCGCGCCTACTTCTGGCTGATGGGCACCTGCCTGGTGCTGATCCTGCTCGCGTGGAACGTGGTCCGGTTGTGGTCGACGACGGCGGCCGTGGTGATGAGCCTGGTCGCGGCGGTGATCCCACCGATCGCGGTGATGGTCGGCAACCGTGGCGGCGGCGCCTGAGCGGCACGGGTCCCGCCAGCTCAGGAGGATCCCCCGCGGGCCACGAAGTCTCGCTGCCGGATCAGCAGCAGGCACAGCACGCCCGCCGCGAGGGCGACCCCGGCCGCGATCGCCACCACGTGGTTCAGCGCATCGACGACAGCCGAGGTGCCCACCTGGTGGACGAGGTCGAAGGCCTGCTGACCCGCGCTCGGTCCGGAGGCCGCGCTCGCCGCCTGCCGGGCCCCCTCGGCCGCTGCCTGGACCTGACCGCCGGACAGCGCTGCGGTGAGCCCGTCCACGGCCTGCGCGGGCACCTGGCCGGTGAGGTCGGGTCTGGCGGCGTCGGTGACCTGCTGGCTGAAGATGGAGCCCAGGGCGGCGATGCCGGTCGCGATGCCGACCTGCCGGAAGGTCGAGTTGACCCCGCTGGCCATCCCCGAGCGGTCGACGCTCACGACACCGACCGCGGTCGAGGCCAGCGGCGGGTTGATCATCCCGACCCCGACGCCGGAGACGGTCAGCCCCGGGATCAGGTGGGTCCACGACGAGTCCTCCTCGATGCCCAGGAGGAGCAGCAGCCCGACGCCGAGGACCAGGAAGCCGGGTCCGATGAGCCACTTGACCGGCACGCGCTCGGAGAGGCGCCCGGCGAGGGTGGCTGCGAAGAACGACGCGCCCGAGAGGAACAAGAGCCGCACGCCGGTCCCGACGGCCGAGTAGCCGAGGACGTTCTGGACGTAGATCACCAGGTAGGCCAGCAGGGAGAACACCGAGGCCGAGACCCCGAAGGCGGCGACCAGGCCACCGGTGAAGGTCGGCTTGCGCAGCAGGCCGAGGTCGAACATCGGGTTCTCCTGGACCACCTGGCTGGTGACGAACACGGCCAGCAGGGCGGCGGAGAGGACCAAGGACACGACGACCTTCTGCTCGCCCCAGGTCTTCTGCCCGGCCTCGATCAGCCCGTAGACCAGCGCCCCGAGCGCGAGCGAGAAGGACCCGAAGCCGAACCAGTCCGGCCGGCCCGCCCGGGGGTCGTGGGACTCCCGCACCTTCAGCAGCGAGACCGTGAGGGCCACGGCACAGATCGGGACGTTGACGAAGAAGATCCAGCGCCACGACAGCCCGCTGGTGAGCACCCCTCCCAGGACGGGCCCGACCGCGACCGCGACGCCGGTGGTGGCCCCGAAGACACCGAAGGCGGTGCCCCGGTCCTTGCCGTGGAAGGCGCCGGCGAGCAGAGCGAGGGCGGTGGCGAACATGGCCGCCCCGCCGATGCCCTGGAAGGCGCGCGACAGGGTGAGGAGCAGGACGTCCTGCGCGGACCCGCACGCGATCGACCCGACCGTGAACACCACCGTGCCGATGACGAAGACACGGCGCCGGCCGAACAGGTCGGCCAGCGACCCGGCGGTGAGCAGCAGTGCGGCCAGGCTCAGGGCGTAGGCGTCGATCACCCACTGCAGGTCCGAGAGCGACGCACCGAGCTCGGACTGGATGTCGGGCAGGGCGACGTTCACGATCGTGATGTCGAGCAGCAGCATGAACACGCCCGTGCACACCGCGACCAGCGTCCACCACTTCGGGTCACGGCCGCTGGGGGCTTGGGTCGTCTCCCTCGCCACCGGTGCACCGGCGGCGGGCGTGCTCTGCTCGGTCATGCCGTGTCCGTCCCGGCCGCCCGCGACGGCCGATCATCAATCACTTAACGATTACCTGCGTTACGGTACACGGCACGCACCTTCGTCATCCGACCGACCGTTGAGCTGCTGATGATCACCGACCCTGCGGGGGCGGGCGCCGACCGCCCGCTGCTGCCGGCACTCGCCGAGCTGCCGGGGCACCTGGCCTGGCGTGCCCACGCACGCGTCGCGACCGCGCTCGGCGAGGTGCTCCCCGCCGGGGTCGACCTCCACGCCTACGCCGTGCTTCTCGCGCTCGCGGGCGGGGCGACCAGGTCCCAGCAGGCACTCTCGGTGACCGTGAGCGTCAGCCGGACGACGATGGCCAAGGTGGCTGCCGACCTCGCCGTCCAGGGGCTGGTCGAACGCGTCCGCAACCCGGGAGACCGCCGCTGCTACGCCCTGACCAGGACACCCGAAGGGGCTGCGGCCGCGCGCACCTGGCGCCGCTACGCCGAGGACCTGGAGGACGCGATCACCGCCGGGTTCACCCTGGGCGAGCGCGAGGACCTGCGCACGCTGCTGTTGCGCGTGGTCGAGCCCGAGCTGGCTCCAGACACCCCGGAGCCGCTGCGCGAGAGCATCAGCTTCCTGATCACCCGCGCGCACTTCCGGATGCACCGCGACTTCGCGACCGCCCTGGAACCACTCGCGATCGAGCCGCGCCACTTCGGGGTGCTCACCGCGCTCAGCTCCACCGGGCCGGTCTCCCAGTCCGAGCTGGCCCGCACCCTCGGCGTCAGCGGTGCGAGCGTGGTGGCGATGGCCGACGACCTCGAGCACCGGGGACTGCTCGCCCGGCGGCGGCTGGAGAGCGACCGGCGCAGCCAGGTGCTCGACCTGCTCCCGGCGGCGGCCGAGGTGCTCGCAGGAGCCACCCCGCTGGCCGCGGCCACGATGGACCGACGCCTCGGCGTGCTCGGCGCAGCCCGGGCCACGCGCCTGGTGCAGCTGCTGCAGCGCTTCGTCACCGCGCCCTGAGGGCGGGAACGTCAGGCGACCACCGCGACCTTGCTCTCGACGGCCTGCAGGACCTCCGGGGTGATCTCGTCGATGCCGTGCGCCTGCCGGGCGTGGGCGGCCACCTGCGCCATCATCTGGTCTCGATCGGTGTTCTCGAAACGCGCTGTGCATCCCGGCATCACATCGCCGCAGGCGAGCTTGAACGTCATGCTTCCTCCTCTGTCGGACCGGGTGCCCGGTCAGGTGTCCCGACGGTCGGACGCAACGGGATCCGCACCCACAGCACGGCACCGTGGTCGTCCTGGTCCACCCCGACCGTTCCGCCATGAGCGACCGTGAGCGCCCGGGCGAGGTAGAGACCGATGGTAACCCCAGTATCGTCATCATTGAGATCAAAAGGTTCAAAAAGGGCGCGGAGCACCTGAGGCTCGATCGGGTCGGCGTCGCGGACGACCCGCAGCTCGATCCACGGCGCCGCCGTGACCACCTCCAGGCGCACCGACCGCGGCTCGGGCCGCGAGGCCCCCGCCTCCCACAGGTCGCGCAGCACCCGGGCGAACAGGCCCGGGTCGACCCGCACCACGGTGTCCGGCCCCTCACCGTCCACGCCGTCGAGGCCCTGGAGCCCGGCGGCGAGCTCCCCGACCGAGACCGGGCGCGGTGCCAGCCGGATCCGCCCCAGGGAGGCCCGCGCCAGCAGCTCCACGTCGAGGATGCGCCCGGCCAGGCGGGTCAACGCCTCGTCGAGCCGCTGCACGGTGCCCGCCATCGCGCTCGGCGGGACCTCACCCTCGAGGAGCATCGCCACCCACCCCTGAGCCACCGCCATCGGGGTGCGCAGCTCGTGGGCGAACGCCGCCAGGAACCGGTCGCGCTGGTCGGCCGCGTCGGCGGTCGGGGTGTTGGTGACCTGCGCGGTGCCGCCCTCCAGGAAACCCCGGACCCAGCGGCGCAGCAGCGCGGCGTCGACCGACCAGCGCCGCGCCACCTCGGCCACGGGGTCCCCGCCGAGGACCTCCAGGACGGAGGCGACCCGGAGGTCGACCGGCTCACCGGCACGGCCTCCGCTGACCAGCCGCGGCCGGTCACCCGGAGTCACCGGTGCGCGTCGAGCCAGGCCACCAGGTCGTCGTGCACCTGCCTCTTCTCGGGCTCGTTGAAGATCTCGTGGAAGAGCCCCTCGTAGAGCTTCAGGGTCTTGTCCGCGGAGCCCACCCGGTCGTGGATGAGCCGGGACGCCTCGACCGGGACCAGCCGATCCTCGGTCCCGTGCATCACCAGCACCGGCAGGGTCAGCTCGGGCAGCGCGGCCACCACCCGGCGCACGGAGAGCAGCGTCTCGGCGCCGGTGCGGGCACGAACCTTGCCGTTGTAGTTGAGCGGGTCGTTCTCGTAGGCCGTGACCACGGCCGGGTCGCGACTGACGTTCGCCGCGCCGAGCAGCATCACGCCGAGGTTGGGGGTCACCCGGCCGATCAGCGGGGCCATCTTCACCTGGAGCGCCCCCGCGGAGGAGGTGTCCACCGCCGCACCGGACAGGGCCAGGCCGGCCAGCCCCTGCTGTCCCCTCCTCGTGACGTAGTCCAGGGCGATCAGCCCGCCGAGGCTGTGGCCGAGCACGAAGAGCGGCAGGCCGGGCAGCGCCTGCTCGGCCTGCCGGCGCACGTGGTCGAAGTCCTCGAGCACCCCCGACATGGAGCCGATGTTGCCCCGGGTGCCGCCGGAGCGACCGTGCCCCTCGTGGTCCACGGCATGCACGGCGTAGCCCGCCTCGCCGAGCCGGGTGGCCAGCTCGGCGTACCGGCTGCTGTGCTCGTGGAGGCCGTGGGCGAGCACGACCACGGCCCGGGGCGTCTCCGGGGTCCACGACTGCCAGTAGATGTCCGCGCCGGACGCGCCGGCGAAGGTTCCCTCCGCGTGAGTCATGGTGCGAGTATGCCGTGCCCCCGCCCGGGCGGGGTCACACTTCGAAGAGCGGGGTGGCGCCGAGCTCGGCCCGGGCGAGGGAGGTCAGGTGCACCTCGTCGGGCCCGTCGAAGATCCGCATCGCCCGGTGCCAGCCGTACATCATCGACAGGGGGGTCGCATCGGAGACACCGGCGGCGCCGTGCACCTGGATGGCCCGGTCGATGACGCCGGTCACCGCCCGCGGGACGGCGACCTTGGCCGCCGCGATCAGGTGCCGGGCCGCCTTGTTCCCCTCGCTGTCGACGACGTGCGCCGCTCGGTGGCACAGCGCCCGGGCCTGCTCGAGCTCGATCCGGGACTCCGCGATCCGCTCGCGGATCGAGGACTGCTCGGCCAGCGGCTTGCCGAAGGCGACCCGCTGCTGGGTGCGGGAGACCATCATCGCCAGGGCCCGTTCCCCGGCACCCAGCGCGCGCATCACGTGGTGGATCCGGCCGGGCCCGAGACGCGCCTGGGCGGCCGCGAAACCGCCCCCCTCCTCACCGAGGACGTTGGCCACGGGCACGCGCACGTCGGTGAAGCGCACCATGCTGTGGCCGTGCTGGTCCTGGCGGCCGAAGACCGGGGAGGAGCGCTGCAGGTCCACACCGGGGGTCTCGACCGGGACCAGGACCATGGACTGCTGCCGGTGCGTCGCGGCCTCCGGGTCGGTCTTGCCCATCACGATGAGCAGCCGGCAGCGCGGGTCGGCAGCGCCGCTGGACCACCACTTGGTGCCGTTGACGACGTACTCGTCACCGTCGCGGACGATCCGTGTCGCGATGTTGGTCGCGTCCGAGCTGGCCACGTCGGGCTCGGTCATGCAGAAGGCCGAGCGGATCTCGCCGTCGAGCAGGGGCGTGAGCCAACGGGCCCTCTGCTCCTCGGTGCCGATCAGGTGGAGCAGCTCCATGTTGCCGGTGTCGGGGGCCTGGCAGTTCAACGCCTCCGGCGCGATCTCGGTGCTCCAGCCGGTCAGCTCGGCCAGCGTGGCGTACTCCAGCTGGGTCAGCCCGGACTCCGAGGGGAGGAACAGGTTCCACAGACCGCGCCGCCGGGCGGCGCTCTTCAGCGCCTCGACCACCGGCGGGACGGTGTGGTCCTCCGGCCCGGCCTGCGCACGGAAGTCGTCGTACTCGGCCTCCGCAGGAAAGACCTCGGCGCGCATGAAGTCGACGAGCTCGGCGTGCAGCTCGACGGCCCTCGCCGAGGGCGCGGGGTAGGCGGGGTACATCGCGGACCCGAGGCCGGCCATCAGATGTCCGTGACCCGGATGCCGGCGTGGGCGCGGTAGCGCCGGTTCACGCTGATCAGGTTGGCGGTCAGCGACTCGACCTGGTGGGCGTTGCGCAGGCGGCCGGCGTACACCCCGCGCACCCCCGGGATCACTCCAGCGAGGTCCTGGACCAGCTCGCACGCCTCGCGGTCCTCCCCCTCCCCCAGCACCAGCACGTCGGTGTCCACCTCGGCGACCTCTGGATCCTCGAGCTTGACCGCGGAGACGTGGTGGAACGCGCCGACCACCGTCGAGCCCGGAAGCAGCGCCGCCGCCTGCTCGGCCGCGGACCCCTCCTCGACGTCGAGCACGAAGGCGCCGCGCTTGTCGAACCCGAGCGGGTTGACGCAGTCCACGACGATCTTGTCCGCAAGCGCGGCCGCCAGCCCCCTGAGGAGGTCCGCATGGCCCTCCCACGGCACCGCGACGACGACGACGTCGCCCGCGGACGCGGCGCCGAGGTTGTCCTGCCCGGTCACCTCGCCTCCGGTCGCCTCGGCGAGCGCGGCGGCCGTGTCCCCGGCACGCTCGGCGCTGCGGCTGCCGATCACCACGGGGATCCCGGCCGCGGCGAACCTGCGGGCGAGACCGCGTCCCTGCGGCCCGGTGCCACCCAGCACGGCGACGGTCTTCTCGCTCAGCGAGTCGGGCAGGCTCATGCGGGGTGCTCCTTCGGTCCGGTGCCTGACTCGAGCGTAGTGACCCGCGGGAGTGCTGAGACAGTGGGTGGGTACCCGAGGCGGCGAGGAAAGGAGATCTGCGGCATGGTGGCACGAGTCTTCACCGGCGGGCATCTGTTCGACGGCAGGAAGTATCGAGAAGGGTGCTCCGTCGCGTGCTCGGAGGGGCGCATCGTGTCGGTCGGCAGCGTCGCCCAGGTGCGCGAGGCCGTCGGTCCGGCCGAGGAGGTCGACCTGGACGGCGGCCTGCTGTGCCCAGGATTCCAGGACGCCCACATGCACCCGATGGTCGGCGGGCTGGAACGTCTGCGCTGCGAGCTGACCGACGTCCAGAGCGTCGAGGGCTACCTCGACGCCATCGCCGACCACGGCGCCCCACCGGACCCGGAGGGCTGGTTCCGCGGAGGTGGCTGGTCGATCGGCGTCTTCGACTCCTCCGGCCCGACGGCGGCCCTGCTCGACCGGGTGCTGCCCGACCGTCCGGCCTTCGTCGTGAGCAGCGACCACCACAACGCCTGGGTCAACTCACGTGCCCTGGAGGTCGCCGGCGTGGGCGCGGACACCCCGGATCCGCCGGACGGATGGCTGGAGCGCGACCAGCAGGGGCAGCCCACCGGCTACCTGCACGAGGGGGCGATGCGGCTGGTGCAGGCACACGTGCGGACCGGCCGCCGGGAGTACGCCGACGCGATGCGCGAGGCGCAGTCCTACCTCCACGGGTGGGGCGTGACCGGGTGGCACGACGCCCTGATCGGCGGGTACGCCGGTCTCGACGACCCCACCCAGGCCTACCTGGACCTCCTGGAGGCCGGAGACCTGACGGCACGCGTGACTGCCTCCCTGGGCTGGGACCACAACCGCGGTGTCGAGCAGATCGAGGACCTCGAGGACCGGCGACGCTCGCTGCTCGACGCCGGCCTGGACGCCTCGTCGGTCAAGGTGATGATGGACGGCATCACCGAGACCTGCACCGCCTCTCTGGTCGAGCCCTACCTCGGCGACACCGGCTGCCCGTGCGGCGCCGAGGGCCTCTCCTTCCTCTCCCACGGCCAGGCCGAGGACGCGGTGACCGCCCTGGACGCGGCCGGCTTCCAGATCCACTTCCACGCGATCGGCGACCGTGCGGTGCGCGACGCCCTCGACGCCGTCGCGGCAGCCCGCCGCGCCAACGGGATGAACGACCTGCGCCACCAGGCGGCGCACCTGCAGCTCGTCCGGCCCGAGGACCGGGCCCGGTTCCGCGAGCTCGGGGTGACCGCGAACCTGCAGGGGATGTGGATCGACCGTTCCTCCGCCGGGGTGGCACTGCTGCTGCCGCGGCTGGACCAGGAGCGCATCGGGTGGCACTACCCGTTCCGGGAGATCGCCGAGACCGGTGCCCAGCTCGCGGGCGGCAGCGACTGGCCGGTCAACCCGCCCGAGCCGATCGGCGGCGTGCACGGACTGGTCAACCGCACCTCCTACGCCGCCGACGGCAACCCGCCCGAGCCGTTGGTGCCCGACCAGGGACTCACCCTCGAGCAGGCACTGTCGGCCTACACCGAGGGGTCCGCCCGGGTCAGCCACCGCTACGACGTGGGCAGCCTCCAGGTCGGCACCCGCGCAGACCTGGTGGTGCTCGACCGCGACCCGTTCCAGGGGCCGAGCGAGGAGATCGGTGCGGCCCGGGTGCGGGCGACCTACGTCGAGGGCGACGCGGTCTACGAGGCCTGAGCCGACAGCTCCACGAGCGCGGCCATCTGGTCGACGACCTCGGCTGACTGGGGGTCCGGTGGTTCCGGGAGGAGCCTCAGGCGCCGCAGGTCCCCTTCTTCGCGGCCTTGGCGTCGCAGTAGTTGGTCTTGACGAAGGGCGTCACGATCACGCCGTTGCGCAGCCGCAGGGTGCCCGTGTCGCCGACCTTCGGCGGGTGGTTCTTGAACGCCTTGCGGTCATAGACCTTCGCCTTGGTGACCTTGGCCGTGGCGGTGGAGGCGCCGTTGCGCGTCCCGGGGTCGGAGAGCTGGTAGACGAGGTCGATGATCTTGTGGCAGCAGCCGTCACCGACCCGCTCCACGACGACACCGGTCTTGGTGATCGTCAGGGATCGCGTGTGCCCCGACCAGGACCCGACGAACGCACCGAAGTCCGGCGCCGCCCGCCGCACCACGATGTGCTGGTCGACCTTGGTCTGCACGTCCAGGGCGACGGCCTTGAACTGCTTGCGCATGAAGACCGGCGTCGTGCGGGCCGCGAGCAACGGCGTCACCAGCACGCCGCGGGAACCGAGGGTGGCGAGGATCTTGCCGCGGGACAGGCAGCCCGTGCGCAGCGCATCGCTCCCCTGCCCGAGGACCTTCGCGCACTGCCGGCGCGCGACCAGGGAGCGGACGGTCGCGGCCACGTTGACCCGTCCGGCGCCGAAGGCGGTCAGCCTGGCCGCCAACCCGGCGACGGTGGCCTGGAGCACCCGTAGCGACTGCGCCTTCTGGTCGGTCTCAGCGCTGACCAGCACCAGGCTCTTGGGGTCGAGGTCGACGTCATAGGTGGCCGAGGCACCGGGCGCCAGGAACGTGGTCTTGCCGTCGAGCACGCCGGACCACGACACCCAGGTGCGCGGGACCCGGCCGGGGCCGTCGAGGGTGGCCGCGCCTCCTCGGGCGACCTGGACCGGCACCGGGCGGCGGTTGACCACGGTCAGCACCCTCGTGTCACCGCGCAGCCCCAGGCACCAGAACAGGGTCTTGCGCTTCCAGGACGTGGCGGAGTAGCCGTCCTTGCGCGCTCCGGCGGGGTCCTGACACTCGGGCCGGGTCACCTTGCGGTCGATCCCGGTCACCAGTCCGGCACGGACCTCGTCCTTGAACGCCGACACGGAGCTGCCGACGTCCTGGACCAGAGCGCCGAACTCGCTGAGGTGATCGGTGGTGAAGCTGACGTGCCGCTGGTCGCTGGTGAGTCGGCCGGGGAGGTAGCTCCACGGGGAGCCGGGGTCCTCGCGCGTCACCACCAGCACCGTCGTCCCTGCGGGCACGGGGTTGTCCATCCGCAGCGTCACCGTGGCGCGAGCGTCGAGGGAGCCGGGGGCGCTCAGGGTGTAGATCGGGGAGGCGAAGTAGAGGAACTGGCCCGGGGCGCTCCCGGCGGCGGTGCCGGTGACCTCGACCTGGTCGGCGTCGGCTGTCCCCGTGACCACGACCGCCGGATCGGTGGGCGAGGACGAGGGTGACGAGGTCGGCGACGGCGAGGCGCTCGGCTGCTTGTCCCCCCCACACCCGGCGAGCACGGTCGAGGCCAGCAGGGCCAGCAGCACGGCGACCGATGCCCGTCGCCGGGAGCTCCCCACCATCTGGCCACCCTCCGTCGCCCGCTGCCACCGTCACGAGCACGGTAGCGCCGCGCCGGGCCAATTCCTGGTCGCCACGACCTGGGGAGTACCCGGAGTCGGCGACTGGACGTCTCGCCACGGCGCTACCCGTGGCCCCGGTGGCCCCGCCGGTCACCCTCCTGCGGGCCGGCGCTCGGAGCGCTAGCGTGGCCGGGTGCCCGCCTGTCAGCTGGCGGACCCACTCGCTGGAGGTCGTGAGATGCGCGTACTCGTCGCCGACTCACTGCCCGAGCAGACGATCGCCGAGCTCGAGGCGCACGGACACCGGTGCGTGGTCGACGCCGGCCTGAGCGAGGCCGACCTGCCGGGTCGCGTCCCGGGATTCGACATCCTGGTCGTGCGCAGCACCAGGGTCGGCGGCGCGGTCTTCGCGGCCGCGGACCAGCTGGCCCTGGTCGTGCGCGCCGGAGCGGGCACCAACACCATCGACACCGACGCGGCGGCCACGCGCGGGGTGCTGGTCTCGAACGTCCCCGGGAGGAACTCCGCCGCCGTCGCGGAGCTCACGATGGGGCTGCTGCTCGCCGTGGACCGGCGCATCGCCGACAACGTCACGGACCTGCGCACCGGGCGGTGGGACAAGAAGACCTACAGCGAGGCCGGCGGGCTGCTCGGCTCGACCATGGGCATCGTGGGGCTGGGCGCGGTCGGCCTGTGCGTGGCCGAACGGGCCGTCGCCTTCGGCATCGAGGTCCGGGCGCTCCAGCGCTCCGACCGACCGGCGCACGTGGGGCGGCGGGCCGCCGAGCTCGGCATCGTCTGGTGTCCCGACCTGCCGGCGCTGGTCTCCTCCTGCGACATCGTCTCCCTGCACGTGCCCACCACGCCCGCGACCCGGCACCTGTTCGACGCGGACCTGCTCGGCCGGATGCGTCCCGGCGCGATCCTGCTGAACACCGCACGCGGCGAGGTGGTGGACGAGGCCGCCCTGCTCGCCGCACTCGACGCCGGCCAGGTCCGTGCCGGGCTCGACGTCTACGCCGACGAGCCCGCCACCGGCACCGCGGAGTGGGACTCCCGGCTGGCCCGGCACCCCGCCGTGGTGGGCACCCACCACATCGGCGCCTCCACCCGGCAGGCCCAGCTCGCCACCGCGGCGGGTGTGGTCGAGGTCATCGCGGCCTTCGCAGCCGGCGAGGCACGCAGCTGCGTGAACCTCGAGCCCACGCGGCTGGGGTCGGTCACGGTGACGGTACGCCACCTCGACCGACCCGGAGTCCTCGCGCGGGTGCTCGACCTGCTGGGCGAGGCAGGGCTGAACGTGGAGCAGATGCAGAACCGGGTCTTCCGCGGCGGCACAGCCGCCGTGGCCTCCCTCGACGTGGTCGGCGCGCCCAGCGAGGACCTGCTCGACCGGATCGGCGGGGTACCGCAGGTGCTCGGCGTCTCGACCGCCCCGTTCGCCGGGTCGGAGTGACAGGCGTGAGGTTGCGACACGGTGCGCCGGCGAAGAGCGTCGTCCATGCCTTCGACGCCTGGCTCGTGCGTCAGGACTGCGCCGCGCGGCACGTCACGCAGATGCTCGACGCCCTGCCCACCTCCGAACGTCCCTCGGCGCTCGACGCCCGCCGCGGCTCCTCCGCGGCCGTCGACCCGGGTGCCTACGACGAGGCGCGACCGGCGTTCTACGTCTATCGGCTGCGTCGCGGCGGGCACGAGCACGTGGGCGTCGTGGGCGAGGTCGGCGCACCGGCGTTCCTCGACGGCAGGGTGCGAGGTCACGAGGCCGTGCAGCCCGACCGCGTCGAGGCGCTGGTCGAGCGCTACTCCACGGCCGCGGTGCGCTCGGAGCTCGTGGCCCTGCTGCACCGTCCCCGGCCCGGGGTGTCGGCCGCGGTGGCCGCGACCGTGCGCGGCGACCCCCTGCTCCGGTTCACCGGACCCGACGCCTGGGAGCAGACGGTCTGGCAGGTGCCGGCGCCGGCAGGCACCGTGCTCGCCGAGGAGCTCAGTGGGGCGGTGCACTACATCGCCGACGGCCACCACCGGGTGGCCGCGAGCCTCCGCGTGTGGGAGCGCGAGGGGCGACCGGCAGGCACCGGCGTGGTCTGCGTGATGTACCCGCTCGACGGGCTGCGGCTGCTCGCCTTCCATCGCAGGGTCACCGGCCCCGTCGTGGCCGGGCAGCTGTTCGCGCTCCTGTCCCGCACCTTCGAGGTCCGCGAGGTCGGCCGACCCGCCGAGGCGACCGGCTGCTTCGCGGTGTACGTCGCCGGCCGCTGGCACGACGTCTCCTACCTCGGGGAGCGGAGACCGGGGGCCGCCGGTCTGGACATCGCCATCCTCGACGAACAGGTGCTGCGGCCGCTGCTGAGCACCGCGGCGCACCTCGGCTCCCGGGTGGAGATCACCTCTGCCGTGTCGGCGACGAGCGAGCAGATGCGCGCCTGCGACCAGGACGGCGGGGCCATGTTCGCCCTGCGGCCACCGACCCTCGCGCAGTTCACCGACGTCGCCGACCGCGGCGAGGTGATGCCGCCGAAGACGACGTACTTCGACCCCAAGCCCTACGCCGGGATCTTCCTGCGCTGAGGGCTCCCACCCCACGGACGACGGAGGCACGAGGATGACGACACGGACCAGCGGCGAGTCGAGCGCCGGGGACGCCGGCACCTCCGGCGGCGGCACGCACACAGGCGCACGTGCCGCGATCGGTGCCGGCCGCGAGCGCCAAGGGACGATCTACCGGGCCGGGGTGCTCGGTCGCTCGCCCGCCGTCCCGGTCGACGCCACCCTGCTGGAGGAGCGCGCGCACCGGGCGATGTCCCGCGAGGCCTGGGCCTACGTCGCCGGCGGCGCGGGTGGCGGCGCCACGATGCGGCACAACCGCGCCGCCTTCGAGCGGTGGCGGGTCGTGCCACGGATGCTGCACGGCACCACCGAGCGGGACCTGCGCACCTCCGTGCTCGGCACCGACCTGCGGGCGCCGCTGCTCCTCGCCCCCGTGGGCGCGGGAGCACTGGTCCGCCCGGACAGCGACCTGCACATCGCCCACGGCGCCGCGGCGACGGGCACGCCGTACGTGTTCTCCTCCCAGGGCTGCAGCCCGATGGAGGAGACCGCCCTGGCGATGGGCGACACCGCATTCTGGTATCAGCTCTACTGGTCGACCGACGAGCCGCTCGTCGACTCGATGATCCAGCGCGCCGAGGCCTGCGGTGCCCGGGCCTTGGTCGTCACGGTCGACACCACGACGCTGGGCTGGCGCCCGCAGGACCTCACCCTGGGCTCGCTGCCGTTCGCCCGGGGCCAGGGCCTGGCTCAGTACACCTCCGACCCGCGCTTCGGGGAGGTGGTCCGCCAACGGATCGCCGCGGCCGCCAGCGCGCCGCGGACCTCCGAGAAGGTCGAGGTCACCCTGGGTGCGCTGCGCAGCCTGCTCTCCATCACCCGTCACTACCCCGGCCGGTTCCTGGACAACCTGCGTTCGAAGGAACCACGCGCCGCCGTCGAGACCTTTCTCGACACCTACTCCAACCCGGCGCTGTCCTGGGACCACCTCGCCACCCTCCGGGGACGCACTCGGCTGCCGATCCTGCTCAAGGGAGTGCTGCACCCCGACGACGCCGCCCGTGCCCTCGACGCCGGGGTCGACGGCCTGGTCGTCTCCAACCACGGGGGCCGGCAGGTCGACCACAGCATCGCCTCCCTCGACGCCCTCGTGGCCGTGCGTGAGCGGGTCGGCCCGGGGGCCACCGTCCTCTTCGACAGCGGGATCCGCACCGGTGGCGACCTCTTCCTGGCCCTGGCGCTGGGCGCGGACGCCTGCCTGCTCGGCCGGCCGCACCTCTACGGCCTGGCGCTGGCCGGCGCGGCGGGCGTGGGGGAGGTGATCGAGAACGTCGTGGCCGAGCTCGACCTGACCATGGGTCTGGTGGGGGCCGCCACCATCGGCGACATCACCCGGGACCTGCTGGTCGAGGCCTCCGGGTAGCGCTCGCCCGCGGTGCGCACCGGGGACGTGGCACACGATCACCCAGCGGGGACTACGTCGGCCGGGAGGCCCCCGTGGGCGCCCAGTTGCCGTGGAAGCCGGTCGGCACGCGGGCGGGCAGGTGCACCGTGGCGACATCCTCGAGCGTCTCCGCGTCCAGCACGACGAGGTCGCTGGCCTCGCGGTCCCGGTCGAAGACGTAGCCCATCAGCACCCCGGTGGCCTCGTCCACGGCGCCGTCCCCGGGGACGAAGCAGAGCTCCCCGGCCTCGCGGCCGCGACCGAGGTGCCGCACGGCGGTCGTGCCGGCGCCCAGGTCGTGCCGGAGCACCGCGTCGCCCAGGCCGCCGCCGTCGAAGGAGACCGTGTAGCCGAACCGGTGCCGGCGGCCGGTGACCCGTTCGTCGTGGCGTGGGAACTCCTGGGAGTGCTCGTCGAACCGGTCCTCGCGGACCTTGTCGGCGAGCAGGTCGATGGTGAACCGGGCGAGCGTCGCGGGACCCTCGTCGGGACCGTTGTGCACCGTGGCGAACATCCGGTCGTGCCGCACCACGTCCACCACGACGGTCTCACCGTCCTCGTAGGCGTTCAGCGTGTGGAACACGAAGCACGGGTCGATCTCGAACCAGCGCACGTCCTCGCTGCCTCCCTCGCGCGGGAGCAGGCCCAGGCGTGCCGGGTAGTCGGGGTCCCAGGAGTAGGGCAGGGTCTCGTAGCCACCGCGCGAGGAGGCCGCTCCTCGCGCGATCCGGGCGATCACCGGGTCCGGCAGCGGGTTGCGGCCGACGATCGCCGACATCAGCAGGCGCGCCGGGAGCCGCACCGCACGGGGCATCGTGCGCACCGCCTGCCGGGTGTCGAAGACGACCGGGAGGTCGTAGAGGACCACGTAGTTCTCGGTGAGTGCGAAGTCGTGCATCATCGGGCTGCCGCCGACCTCGACCGGCACCGAGCGCCGGATGCGACCGTCGGTGCCACGGACGGTGTAGTCGACACGGTTGCCGCGCAGCCAGTTGTAGGACACCGCGTGCAGCTCACCGGTGCCGGGGTCCTCGTGGGGGTGTGCGCTGTAGCCCGCCGGGAGGCTGCCCATGCGCAGCGTGCCGTCGAAGTCGCTCGGGCCGACGGTGTCCAGGTCCTCGGTCAGCTCGTAGGGCGGTGACCCGGCCTCGACCAGGGCCAGGGTGTGCCCGGCGTGCTGGAGCACGTTGGTGTTCGCCGCGAAGTCGAGCGCGTCCCACCCCGGCGCCGGGTCGGGCTCCCCGAGACGCGCGGCGACGTCTCGGGAACGGACGTACCGGTTGCGGTACCACTGCGCCTGCCCGTCGGCGAGGCGCACGCCGTGCACCATGCCGTCGCCCAGGAACCAGTGGTAGCCCTCCCCCGGGTCGAGCACCGGGTTCGGTCCGATCCGCAGGTAGCGCCCGTCGAGGTGCTCGGGGAGCCGGCCGGTCACCGGCAGGTCGGCGACGGTGAGCTCGCTGCGTACCGGCGCGAAGTTGCCCTGGAGATAGCGGTTGCCCATGCCCGGCTCCTCATAACGGTGTTATCGCAGTCCAGTTATAACGCCGTTATGCCACCATGGCAAGGATGCCTCCCCCACCACCGCCCCGCAGCCCGGCCCCACACGGGGACGCCTCACACGGCGACGCCCCGCACGGTGACGCCGCCGCGGGCGTGCGCCGCCGGCTGCTCGAGGCCGCAGCGCTGCTCCTCGACGAGGACGGGCCGCAGGCACTCAGCGCACGCAGGCTGGCCCGAGCGGCCGACACCTCCACGATGGCGGTCTACACCCACTTCGGCGGCATGGCGGCACTCGTGCGCGAGATCGTCACCGAGGGTTTCGCCCGGCTGGAGGAGCACCAGGCGGCGGTCCCCCGCACCGAGGACCCGCTCGCGGACCTCGGGGCGCTGGCGATGGCCTACCGTGACAACGCGGTGGCCAACCCACACCTGTACGCCGTGATGTTCGGTGCGACCTCGCTCAAGGGGTTCCAGCTGAGCCAGGACGACCGGGAGATCGGACTGACCACGTTCGCCACACTCACCGGTTTCGTCTCCCGGGCCATGGATGCGGGGCTGCTGCGCCGTGAGGACCCCGAGCGGGTCGCGGCCCAGGTGTGGACCGCGATGCACGGCTACGTGATGCTCGAGCTCGCGGGCCTGCACCTGCCGCCGGACAACCCCGTCGAGGAGGTGCTCACCCCCCTGCTGGCCACGCTGGTGACGGGGCTCGCCCCGTGACCCCGGGACCGCACCGGCCCGCAGCCTGGTGCAGGACCGGTCTACTCCGTGAACCCTGCGGTCACCGGCGCGGTGGCACGATCGAGAGCACCACCCTCCCAGCGCCCGAAGGAGCACGGTGGTGGCCTTCAGCTTCAGCTTCGAGACCGCGGCCACGCCCGCGCAGGTCTTCGACGCCTTCACCGACTTCTCGCCGCGACGGCTCGAGACCTGGCAGGGGACGCTGGATCCACGCACGTACGAGCTGATGGGCTGGGGCGAGGACTGGGCGGTGGTCCGCGAGGGCGCCGGCGGGAGGCTGGGGATCTGGGTCGTCGTGCGCTACGAGTGGAGCGGGCAGGACACCGTCCGGTGGGAGCTCGTGGACAGCAACCACTGCGACCGAGGCAGCGGGCTGATCAGCATCCGCCCCGCGGCCGGCGGCGGGAGCCGGGTGGAGACGCGCCTCGACCACGAGGGGCCGCGCGGCCTCCGGGGCCACGCCGTCCTCGGTCTGGAGCGGCTGCTGGGCCCGTACTTCTTCCCGCGGCTGTGGAAGAGGGCACTGGACCGCCGCGCCGCCCCGGGCTGAGCCGGGGCGCGCTCAGTCGCGGGCGTAGGAGGCGAAGTCCACCTCGGTGGTCTCGACCGTCCCCGCGCCGCGGCCCGGCGCGGCATGGTTCTGCCAGTAGAGGTTGGTGTGCGCGATCACCTGCTCCGGCGGTGGTGCGCCGAACGGCGAGAGGTCCTCGGTGGTGTGGGCGTCTGCGACCAGCGTGGCGTCGTAGCCTCGGACTGCTAGGTCCCGACACCGAGAAGACACCACGCGAGAGGGGCGTCCGGGCTAGGCAGGCACGGCCTCGACGTGGGTGAGCGGCAACGTCACGGTGAACGTCGAGCCGACCCGGTGCTCGGAGGCCACCACGATCTGGCCGCCGTGGCTCTTCACGATCGCGTCCACGATGGTCAGGCCGAGGCCAGTGCCCTGGATCTGGTGCTCGTGTGCGGTGGAGGAGCGGAAGAACCGGGTGAACAGATCGGGCTGCTCGTCCGCGGGGATCCCCAGTCCGTTGTCACTCACCTCGAGGCAGGCGGTCTCGCCCCGCACCGCCAACGTGCAGTGGACCCAGCCGCCGTCCTCGGTGAATTTCACCGCGTTGCTCACCAGGTTCGAGACCAGGGACTCGAGGTTCTTCGCGTCACCGTGCAGGGTCACCGGGGCCAGGGGGATCGCAAAGGTCACCTCCAGATCTCTCTCGGCGATCAGCGGAGCCAGCCCCGACTGCGCGGCCAAGACCACCGCGCCGAGATCCACGTCGGCCATCTCGTGGCCGAAGGATCCCGGCTCGAGACCGGAGAGGGTGAGCAGGTCGTCGGCCAGGTCGCTGAGCCGGTCGCTGTTGCGGCGGATCGCCTGGAGGAACCCCCGCTGCGTCTCGGTGAGGCTTCCGTCCGAGTCCTCCGCCAGCAGCTCCAGGTAGCCGGAGATGCTGGTCATCGGAGTGCGCAGCTCGTGGCTGACGGCCGCCACCAGCTCGGTCTTCGCGACCCGGGCCTGGGCGTTGAGCAGGTACGCCGTCGTCACGTCGGCCAGCGTCTGCGCGACGGCCATGTCCTCCTCGCCCAGCGCACCGGGGGTGTCGCGATAGAGGTCGAGCGCGCCCAGGCACTGGTCACCGTGGCGCAGCGGGAAGGTGAACACCGCCCTCAGGCCCGCCTCGATCGCCTTCTGGGCGAAGCGTGGGAACCGGGTGTCCACGACCAGGTCCGGGATCGTGATGGGCGCGTCGGTCTCGTAGGCGGCCAGGCACGGCCCCTCCCCCAGGGCCGTCTGCAGATGCTCGTAGCGCACCGCCGACTCGTCGGAGCCGGCGATGAGACGTGGGTGGGTCGCCGGGGAGATCAACGCGACGCCGGCCGCCCCGATCGGGAGGACGTCCACGATGCGCAACACCAAGTGGTCCAGGATCCCCTGGATCGGGAAGTCGGTGACCAGCGTGCGGGCGAACTCCCCCAGCACGTCCGCGAGACGTTCGTCGGTGCCCATCGCTCACTCCAGACGCGGTCCTGTTTATCCGCGGGGTCTGGACGGAGACTGTCGTGCGCGCACGATCCATGCCGATCGGCGGCTCGGTGCGGAACCGAGCCTACCCCGCGCCGGGCCCGAGGAGGCCCGGGTTCGCGGGGGTCATCTCACAACCGGGCCTGGACCCCGGCGAGCAGCTGCCGGGCCGCGACGATCCGCTGGACCTGGTTGGTGCCCTCGTAGATCTGGGTGATCTTGGCGTCGCGCATCATCCGCTCGACCGGGTAGTCGCGGGTGTAGCCGTAGCCGCCGAGCACCTGGACCGCGTCGGTGGTCACCTGCATCGCGACGTCGGAGGCGAAGCACTTCGCAGAGGCCCCGAAGAAGGTGAGGTCCGCGTCGCCGCGCTCGGAGCGGCCCGCGGCGGCGTACGTCAGCTGGCGGGCGGCCTCCACCTTCATCCCCATGTCGGCCAGCAGGAACTGCAGCCCCTGGAAGTCTGCGATCGGCTTGCCGAACTGCTCGCGCTCCTGGGCGTACGCCAGGGCGTAGTCCAGCGCCCCTTGCGCGACGCCGACGGCCTGCGCGGCGATGGTGACCCGGGTGTGGTCCAGGGTCTTCATCGCGGTGGCGAAGCCGGTGCCCTCCTCACCGATGATCCGATCACCGGGGACGCGCACGTTGTCGAAGTACACCTCGCGCGTCGGGGATCCCTTGATGCCGAGCTTCTTCTCCGGAGCACCGAAGGAGACGCCCTCGTCGGACTTCTCCACCACGAACGCCGAGATGCCGCCGCGGGTCTTCTTCTCCGCGTCGGTGAGGGCCATGACCGTGTAGAACTCCGACTCCCCCGCGTTGGTGATCCAGCGCTTGACGCCGTTGAGCACCCAGTCGTCGCCGTCGCGCTCGGCCTTGCACTTCATCGCGCCCGCGTCCGAGCCGGCGTCGGGCTCGGAGAGGCAGTAGGAGAAGCCGCCCTCCCCGGCGGCCAGCTTGGTGAGGTACTTCCTCTTGATCTCCTCGCCACCGGCGATCTGCACCGGCAACGAGCCGAGCTTGTTCACAGCCGGGATCAGCGAGGAGCTCACGCAGACCCGGGCCACCTCCTCGATGACCAGCACCGTGGCCAGGGCGTCGGCACCCGCGCCGCCGTACTCCTCGGGCACGTGCGGGGCGTGGAAGTCCGCCGCCTGCAGCGCCTGCGCGGCCTCCGCCGGGTAGCGGGGCTCCTCGTCCACCTCGGCGGCGTAGGGCGCGATCTTCGCCTCGGCGACGGCGCGCACCGCCTCCCGGATCGCCTGGTGCTCCTCGGAGAGCGCGTACATCGGGTAGCCGTCGGAGGTCATGGGGCGATGCTAGCGACCCGCGGTGGCGTGCCTGCTTCCCGGCTTGTCCGACGCCTCTAGGTTGGGCCCATGGACCAGAGCTGGCAGGACCGGGCAGCCGTGGACTTCATGCTCAACCGGTGCGGGACCTGGGCCGTCGTGGGCCTGTCCGGGGATCCGAGCCGTACGGCGTACCGCATCGCGCGGCTGCTCCAGGAGCGTGGCAAGAAGATCGTCCCGATCCATCCGGACGCCCCGACCGTGCTCGGCGAACAGGGCTACGCCCACCTGGCGGACGTGCCCTTCGACCTCGACGTCGTCGACGTGTTCCGCCGCTCCTCGGCCGCGGGCCAGTTCGCCGACGAGGCCGTCGAGGTGGGCGCGAAGGGCGTGTGGTTCCAGCTCGGGGTGATCGACGAGGACGCCTTCGCGCGGACCACCGCCGCCGGCGTGCCGATGGTGATGGACACCTGCCCGGCGATCGAGTGGCGCCGACGCTAGGGTCGAGCGCGTGAGCGACGGGATCGTGGTGCGCCCCGGCCCGGGGATCCCCGACGGACTGACCCTCGCCGAGGGCGAGCTCGAGGAACGGTTCTCGAAGTCCTCGGGGCCCGGCGGGCAGTCGGTGAACACCACCGACAGCCGCGTGGAGATCGTGCTCGACCTCACCGCGGTCCGCGGGCTCGACGACCGGCAGCGCGAGCGGGCGGTCCGCCTGCTCGGGCCGCGGCCGAGCGTGACCGCCTCGGAGCACCGCTCCCAGCACCGCAACCGCATCGCGGCCCGCAAGCGGCTGGCCGACCAGCTGCGCGACGCACTCGCGCCGCCACCGCTCACGCGGGTGCCCACGAAGCCCACGCGGGGCTCCCAACGCCGTCGGGTGGAGGGAAAGCGGAGGCGCTCGAAGATCAAGGCCATGCGCGGCCGGGTTCGCGACGACTGACCCACGGGGATGCCGCTGAACTCACTCGACGGCGAGAATGCGGGCGCCGGTCCCCTCCTCGGAGAGGTGGTCCTGGTCGTTGTGCAGCGCACATGACCTCAGCGAGAGGCACCCACAGCCGATGCAGCTCTCCAAGGTGTCGCGCAGCTTCTCCAGCTGGGCGATCCGGTGGTCGAGGTCGGCGCGCCAGTGCCGGGAGAGGCGGGTCCAGTCCTTCTTGGTGGGCGTCCGTCCGGACGGCAGGGTCGCCAGAGCCTCCCGGATCGCCGCGAGCGGGACACCGACGCGTTGCGACGTGCGGATGAAGGCCACTCGGCGCAGGGTCTCGCGGGCGTAGCGACCGCACCGGGCGTTCGACCAGCGACACCGCGCCATCACCATCGGCCTCCTGGCCCTGGTGACCATGTTCGCCTTCGAGGCGGTTGCCGTGGGCCTGCTGGTCTCGGGGCTCGCCGGGACGATGGAGGTCTTCGTCGGTGGCCGGCTGCTGCAGGGACTCGGCTGTGGCGGTGCCCTGGCGGCGATGTGCGTCGCCGTGGCCGACACCTACCCCGGGCACCTCCGCACCAGGGTCTTCTCCCGGTTCGCCACCGCGTGGGTGCTGCCCTCCATCGCCGGGCCCTTCCTCGCCGGAGCGCTCGTCGACCTGTTCGGCTGGCGCTCGGTGTTCCTGGTGGTGGCGGCCTTCGCCACGGGGGGGCACCTTCACGGTGCGTGCCGCGATGGGCCGGAGGCTGGCCGTGCGCCGGGCCCAGCTCGTGTGGGGTCGTCGCCCGCTCTATGCGGTCGGCGCGGCCACCGGCGTCGTGGCGCTGCACCTGGCGGGCCACGGCTCGGGTGCTGACTCCGGACTGCTGCTGCTCGCAGGGCTCCTCCTCATCGCCGTGGCGGGCAGGCCCTTGCCTCCCCGGGGGACCTCCCGTGCGGCTCAGGGGCTGCCCGCCGTGATCGCCTCGCGTGGCCTGTTCGGAGCAGCGTTCGCCTGCCTGGAGATCTTCTTGCCGCTCGTGCTGCAGCGCGAGACCGGGATGAGCCCCACCGTGAGGGGCTGGTGCTGACCTTCGGTGCGCTCGGCTGGGTCGCCGGGTCGTCGTACGCCGGCAAGCACGGCCGACCCGAGACCTTCCCCGGCATCCTGCACGTCGCGAGCGTGGCCCTGCTCGCCGGCACCCTGATCTCGCTCGCGCTGGTCCCCGTCGACCACCACGCATTCGCGGCGGGGGTCATCGCGACGGTCGGGTTCTCCACGATGGCCGTGGGCATGGGGCTGGCCACGCCGCTGATGTCGACGCTGGCGCTCGACCTGTCTCCCGCGGGCCGTCAGGCCGACAGCGGCGCGGCGATCCAGATGAGCGACGCACTCGGGCAGAGCATCGCCGCCGGCCTGCTGGGCACGGTGTTCGCCCGCTGGTTCCTCATCGACCAGGGGACGTCGTACCTTGCGGGCTTCGCCCTCGCCCTGATCCTTGCCGCCGTCCCCGCCGTGACGGCACGACGCTGCGTGGACCCACAGCTCAGAACGGCTGACCGAACGGGACCTTCTTGGCCCTGGCCGGGCCCTCGAGCGTCGAGCGCTGCTCGAAGTCACCGCTCTTGAGCCCCTTGCGCACAGCGCTCGCGAGCTGGCTGCGAGTGCGGGTGGCGTCCTCGGCCAGCGCCTGGAGGAACAGGTAGGTGAAGGCGCCGTTGGCCCGGCCGCCGAAGCTCGCGTCCGAGGCGGTCTGGTCGGGGCGGCACGCCGCGAACAGCACCGGCCGGGCCGTGCCGCGGTGGACCTTGGTGAGCTCCACCAGGCACTTCCGCTCGACCCGTGGCGGTGCGGCGTCCCGGATCTCACGAGCCCGGCTCAGCCCCTTCGGGGTGGGCGGCGGCAAGAAGCGCGGGCGACGACCCATCAGCATCGCCTGCTGGATGTCGTCGAGGTCCTTCAGGCCGGTGCCGCTGTGGCAGGTGTCGAGGAGCACCTCCACGAGCACGCCCTCGGGCACCCTCGCGAACAGGTCGCCCAGCTCGTTGTCGATGATGACGGTCTTGCGGTCCCAGCCGTCGCCGTCGCTCACGATGTCGTGGCAGGCGAAGGCCTCGTCGAGGCCGTCGGGCTCGTCGGGATCCTCAGGCATGCTCGGCACCTGGGTGCCATGGCTGGAGAAGGTGAAGACCAGGTGGTCCCCCGGCGCGGACGCCTCGACCATGTCGGTCAGAGCGGCCATCACCTTCTTCTTGGTCGCCGCCTCGTCGTGGAGCACCTGGGTGGTGCGGGCGGTGAAGCCGAGCTTCTTCAGCGCCTTGGCGAGGTCGTCGGCGTCGTTGACGCAACCGCTCAGCCAGCTGCTCATCGGCAGCGACCTGAACTCGTTGATGCCCACGCACAGGGCGCGACGGGTCATGGCGGAACCTTTCGTGTCGGGGCTCAGGAGGTGAGCAGGACGGCGTCGGGCCGGGCGTAGACGACGAATGCGAGCCAGGTGGCGTCTCCCGAGGCGCGAGCGACCTCGCGGGCCCGGGCTGCGGCCAGGGAGATGCGGGTGCCGGCGAGAAGCTCTTCGTAGAGCTTCTCCACGAAGATGCGCGAGGGCTGTTCACGCACCGACCACAGGCAGGAGACGAACGCGGAGGCACCCGCGTCGAGGAACGCCTTCGCGAACCCACCGACCGTGCTGAGGAGCTCCCCGGCCTGCCCTGCCTGGCAGGCGTTGAGCACCACGATGGGGCCGGGGGACCCCCGCTCCACCCACCGCGCGTTCTCGCTGACGGTGGTGGCGCCGACGTACTGCGGCACGACGGTCCTCGCCCGCTTGAGCCCCTGGAGCAACAGCTTGGCGTCGAGGATGTCCTCGGGGTCCGCCGCGCCGTGGCCGGAGAAGTGCAGCAGGTCGAACCGCCCGGAGCGCAGCAGCGTGCGCACGCCGCTGGGGGTCGCGACCACCTCGGTGGCGTGGAAGTGCTCGGCGAGGAACTGCTGCTCGTGGACCGGCTCGGTCAGGGCGAACCGGGGGTCCTTGTAGTCCGGCACCAGAGAGCGTGCCCGGCCACGGCGCACGCGCAGCTCCGAGGGCGGGAAGCTGCCGGGCTGCCAGCGCACGAGGCCGCTCTGGGCGAGGAAGCGCGGCGCCTGCTGGCGTGGTCCCGTGGGCGGCTTGAGGTGGACCAGCTCCCAGGGGACGAACGGCTCGTCGGCGTAGAGGATCACGTCGCGCACCTTGGCCCGCTTGCGCCACAGGTAGTCCTGCATGTCCTCGGGGAAGAGCTCGTCGAACATCGTCGCGCCGATGTCCTGGAGCTTGCGCTCGCGCTCACGGGGCTGCGCGCTGGTGTTGCGCCAGACCCTCGCGACGTCGTCGAGGATGGTGGCGATCTTGTGCTGCCGGTCCCGGATCGGCCGGGACTCGAAGTGCCGGGCGGGCTCGCCCGGCTCGAGACGGACGGCGTACTGGTAGCACACCTCGTTCCCGGTCAGCTCGCGCTCGTAGACGTCGATGCAGGGCAGCCCTTCGAGCTCCGGCGCGTCGATGCCGGGGTGCGTGACGGCCTCGGACGTCCCCGCCCCGGCCGCATCGCTCTGGGCGTCCTCCGCGCCGACAGCGGTGCTCACCAGACGCATGGCGGCCACCGGGACGGAGCCCTGCTTGACCACCACGCTCACGGCACACGCCCCCGGCGCCAGGGCGCGGGCCGTGAACGGCAGCTCGCTGCTGCCACCGCCGGGGGGCAGCGCGAAGACGTCGCTGCCCGTCCCGTCGATCTCGACGTTGGTCTTGCCGACCACCTGGACCGCCAGGGGGCGCCGTGGGTCGACCCGCACCTGCGCCTCGGCGTGCGTGGAGCCCTCGGTGGCCAGGAGGGCGCCGCGCGAGAGCCGCACCCGGACGGTGAAGTCCTGCCGGACGACGACGCGTGCCGGCATCTCGGCGGCCAGGCTCGCCGGGGTCGGCTCAGCCACCTCAGCCGACTCACCCGCCTCGGCGGGCACGGGTTGGGGTCGCGCCGTGGCCCGCGCTGCCCGGGGCGCCGGAACCCGGGGGGCGGTCCGGGGAGCGGCCGGCGCAGCGGCCGGCGCAGCGACCGGCGCAGCGACCGGCGCAGCGACCGGCGCAGCGACCGCGCCGGCTGCTGCTGCCGGCGCCGGGGACGGCCTGGCGACCTCGGATCCCGGCGGCAGCCCACGCGCCGCCGGCGCGGCCATCGGCTCGGTCATCGGTGGCTGGGCGGCCGGGGACTGGGCGGCCGGGGACTGGGCGGCCGGGGATCTGGGCCGCCGCTCCCCACGCGCAGCCAACCGGCGATCGCCTCGATCACGCGCTGCTGGGCGAAGTAGTTGTGGTGGTGGACGACGTCGTTGCGGCCCAGAGCGCAGGTGCCAGCGACGAGACCCCCCTTCGGCAGGTCGGTCGCCGACATCGAGGTGGTCTCGACGAGGAGGTCGTTGGCCGCCCCGAAGAGCCGGTCGAGGAAGCCCTCGGCGAGCGAGACCGCCAGCTCGCGCGGGAACTCCGGCGGGTCGTGGTGGTCCTCGGCGAGGCTGACGTGGAAGTCGGAGCCGACCACGAAGCACCTGCCCCTGGAGACGGGGTCGCCGGGTCGGTGCCGGTTGAGGTCGGTGAGGAACCGCCCGCCGGGCACCATGGCCTCCAGGCCCGGCACAGTGGCATCCTCGGCGGCGCCCCCGGTGGGGCCCTCGGTGGCATCCACGGCGGCGCCCTCGGTGGTATGAGCCGCGAGGTAGCGCACCAGCGCCCCGAGGCCGGTGAGCGCGCCACCGACCACGGCCGCGACCGGCGCCGCCGACGACCCCGGCGCGCGCGTCGAGGCCGCCGTCAGGTTGGTGTGGACGTCTGCCAGGTCCCGCCAACGTTTCGGGTCGGCGAGCGGGGTCCCGGCGTCGGCCGAGGCCACGAAGACGATGTTGTCCACCCGGCCGGGCCAGTCCGACTCCGGCAGCACCTGCTCCACGAAGGAGCGCGTGACCAGGCCACCGCGGCCGTGCGCCACCACGTCGAGGACCACCTCGGCGAGGGGGTGGTGGCGCTGCAGCCGCCGCAGCAGACTCTGTGCGTTCTGCCTCGGGTCGACGCTGAGCGTCTTGTGGTCGAAGCCGAGGACCGCGTCGTAGGTCCCGATCGCCGAGCGGAGGAAGCGCTGACCGTCCGCGCCGGCCGCGAGCGCCCCGAAGGCCCCCACCGTGGAGGAGAAGAGGCCGTGCACCAACAGCAGCAGGCGAGCCGGACGGTCACCGCGGAGCCCGAGCTCCTCGAGCGAGTCCACGCGGCGCCATCGGGTCACGTCGGTGCCGGTGAGGTGCACCAACCCGGGCCGGACGTGTGCCTCCAGCTGCCCGATCGCCCTCGTCGCCACGACCGGCGCCACGAACCGGAACACCAGCGCCCGGGCGGCCCCGTGGACGACGATCTCGAAGTGCCGGCTCCGCGGCTCGCCCCCGAGCCCCCGGCGCGACCGGCGCGGGCCGGTGGGCAGGTGCCAGGTGTAGACACCGCCGCGCTCGAGGAGCACCACCGCGTCCTCGTCCGCACCCACCTCCAGGTCCAGCGTGAGCGTCTCGCCGGCCGCCGAGGGGCCCGTGGCGAAGAGGTCCTCTCCGCGTCCCGGGCCAGGACCGGGGCCCGACCGGGGAGACAGGTCGAGCGACTCGACCAGCTGCATGCCGTCGGGGCGGAGGGCCCCGACCAGGAGGCCGGTGCTCGCCGCGGTGGCCACGTCGGCCGGGGCTGGCAGTCCCCTGCCTGACCCGGGACGCCGCGCGGCGTACGACGAGGGGACGGTGATCCGAAGCGGCCCGGCGGCGAACGTCGGCGACATGTGGGGCTCCCTCCGCCTCGCACCCGCCTCGCACGAACGCGCGTGCCTCCAACCTAGTGCGCCGCCCGGGGCCGGAGGTGCCACCAGGCCCAGCTGGCCGCGGCTGGGCTAGGCCTGTGCGGCGGTGGCCGACCGCCGGCATCCCCTGACGCAGGACGGGTACGGGACGGTCCAGGACGGGCACACGCCCTGACCGTACGACGCAAGGAGGCATCGGTGGCCAGCAAGTCGGAGAACATCAAGAACGAGGACCAGTACGAGGCGCTGAAGGACAAGGGCATGTCGAAGGAGCGCGCGGCCCGGATCGCCAACTCCGAGGGCGCCTCGAAGCGTGGTGGAGAGCAGAGCGGCAAGGGCGGGGACAGCTCCCAGGGCGGCACCACCGCCCAGAAGAAGAAGGCCGGACGCAAGGGCGGGAAGGCCTCGAGCGGGTCCTGAGCCCGGTCTGCGGGCGCTCAGAACCCGAGCCGTTGCCCGGAGTCGCCGCGCACCACCTGCCCCTTCTCCTGGGCGGTCCGGCGCAGCGTCTCCTGGAACTCGACCATCCGCTGCTGCAGCGCCCGGTCACCCGCCGCCAGGATGCGTACGGCGAGCAGGCCCGCGTTGCGCGCGTTGCCGACGGCGACCGTCGCGACCGGGACCCCGGCCGGCATCTGCACGATGGAGAGCAGGGAATCCATCCCGTCGAGGTACTTCAGCGGCACCGGCACTCCGATGACGGGCAGCGGCGTCACCGCGGCGAGCATGCCCGGCAGGTGTGCAGCGCCGCCCGCCCCCGCGACGATGACCTGGATCCCACGGCCGGCGGCCTCGCGGCCGTAGGCGAGCATCTCCTCGGGCATCCGGTGCGCCGAGACCACGTCGGCCTCGGAGGCGACGTCGAACTCGGCGCAGGCCTCCGCGGCCGCCCTCATCACCGGCCAGTCGGAGTCTGACCCCATCACGATGCCCACCCGGGGGGTGGCCTCCAGCTCGGTCATTCGCTCTCCCTCGGATCGAGCTCAGTCGAGACTTCTCCCAAGTCCCCCGCGAACCATGCTGCCGCATGACGTGCCCGTTGCAGGCAGTCCTCGAGGTCGTCGCCGTAGGCGTTGACGTGCCCCACCTTGCGGCCCGGACGCGGCTCCTTGCCGTAGAGGTGCACGCGCAGACGGGGGTCCCGGGCCAGGGCGTGGGCGTAGCCGTCGTAGAGCCGGCCGGTTCGCCGGTCACCGCCGAGGATGTTGACCATCACCGTCCAGCGAGCACGCGGGTCCGGCCGCCCCAGGGGCAGGTCGAGGACCGCACGCAGGTGGTTCTCGAACTGGCTGGTCACCGATCCGTCCTGGGTCCAGTGGCCGGTGTTGTGCGGCCGCATGGCCAGCTCGTTGACGAGCACCCGGCCGTCGGTGGTCTCGAACAGCTCGACGGCGAGGACGCCGGTCACGCCCAGCTCTGCGGCGATCTGCATCGCGACCCGCTGCGCCTGGACGGCCAGGTCCCGGTCGAGGTCCGGCGCCGGCGCCACCACCTCGAGGCAGATGCCGTCTCGCTGGGTCGAGGCGACCACGGGCCAGGCCGCGACCTGCCCCGAGGGCGAGCGTGCGACCAGTGCCGAGAGCTCCCGGCGGAAGTCGACCCGCTCCTCGACGAGGACCTCGTGACCCGACTCGAAGGCCACGGCACACTCGGCGGGTCCCTCGACGAACCACACACCCTTGCCGTCGTAGCCGCCGCGCGTGGTCTTCAGCACGCACGGCCACCCCCCGGCGGAGCCGGCGAACTCCTCGACCTCGGCGACCGAGGACACCACGGCGTGCCGCGGGCACGGCACCCCCAGCTCGGTGAGCCGGCGGCGCATCACGGCCTTGTCCTGCGCGTGGACCAGCGCGTCCGGGCCCGGCCGCACCGGCAGGGTCGCCTCGAGTGCGTGCAGGTGCTCGGTCGGGACGTGCTCGTGGTCGAAGGTGACCACGGCGCAGCCCTCGGTCACGGCGCACAGGGTCTCCAGGTCGGTGTAGTCACCCACCGTGTGGTCGGGCACCACCTGCGCGGCGCTCACCCCGGGAGCCTCGGCCAGCAGCCGAAGGGGGATCCCCAGGGCTGCGGCCGGTTCGGCCATCATCCGGGCCAGCTGGCCACCGCCGATGACGGCCACGACGGGTGCGAGCGGAGCCGGCGGCACAGTCTGCTGGGACACGCAGCGACCCTATCCAGTGCCGTCCACGAGCCGGGCACCACTCCGAGGCCGCAGGCTCAGCGCGCCTGGACCCGGCGCACCGCGACCGGCTCCAGGTCGCCGAACCCGCGCACCGGGCGAGCGGGCAGCGCCCGGGTCTCGAAGAGCTCCGGGGAGAGCCGCTCGGCGGTGTGGGTGTCGCTGATCACCCGGTTGCGCCGGGCCACCCCGACCAGCCGGGCCGCGAGGTTGACGGCCGGGCCGTAGACGTCGCCCATCCGGAGCACGACCGACCCCGTCACCACCCCGACCCGGACGTCCGGGAGGCGTCCGTCGCCACCGATGACCTGGACGATGTCCCAGGCGATGTCGATGCCCTCGTCAGGGGTGGCGGCCAGGAACAGCACCGAGTCGCCGAGCGTCTTGACGACTCGCCCCCCGTGGCGCGAGACGACGTCGTGGCTGCGGCCCTCGAAGACCTCCACCAGGGTGCCGATCTCGTCGTCGTCGAGCCGGTTGGTCAGGGCGCTGAAGCTGACCAGGTCGGCGAAGCCGACCGTCGCCTCGGCGACCTGCTCGTCGACGGCACCCTCGAGGCTCTCGACCCTGGCGACCGCAGCCACCAGGTGCCGGCGCCAGACGTAGGCGAGCAGGGCCTCGAAGTCCGGTCCGATCTGATGCACCAGCCGAAGCGCTGCCGCACGCTTGGAGCTGCCGGATCCCCTCTTGTCCAGCGCGGCGGCGATCGTGGCCACCTCCCACTCGGCGAGGCGGTCCATGGTCTGCCCGACCGCGCGGGTCATCCGCACGATGGTGTCGAAGTCGAGCTCGGCGTCGCGCTCGATCGCCGCCACCCGGGTCAGCGCCTCCGCGTCGGCCGTGCTGAACGCGGCGGCGTCGCCGGCCTCCGGGAAGCCGAGAGCGCGCCAGAGCCGCCGGGCCTGGTCGGGGCTGAGCCCGCCCGCAGCGGCGACCTCCTCGCCGGTCAGCTCGGGAACGGCACCGAGGATCTCGCGCTCGAAGTCCTCAGGAGCCGTCATCGGACCGTCGGGAGCCGTGGAAGAGCTCGTCGCTGACCCGCAGCTGGGCCTGCTCCACGTGGGGGATGTCGCGCAGCTCGACGCGGCCGACCTCGCTGGCGTCGGAGACCACCAGCGTCCCGCACCCGAAGGCTCGGTCGAGCAGGCTCTTCTCGTAGGAGATGTCACTGATCCGGTTCATCGGGATGTCGTGGCCACGCCGGGTCAGGATGCCGGTGCGGGTGATCAGTCGCCGGTCGGTGAAGGTGTAGGTGGTCAGCAGCCAGCGCAGGAACGGACCCACGGTGAACCACAGCAGCAGCACCACGGTGACCACGCCGATCGCCAGCCGCCACCACCCCGCGTGCGCACCGGAGGGCACGGTGGTCAGGTAGCCCGCCACGGCGGCGACCACGATCAGCACGAGCGCCGGCAGGAAGAGTGCCTTGGCGTGGGTGCGCGTGCTCAGCACGACGTGCTCGCCCTCGTTGAGGAGCCTCGGTGAGATCGCCACGCGTCGATCATGCCACGCGCGTCGCGGCGCCAGACCCCGTTCGGTGGAGCCTGTCCAGGTCACGCAGGGCGCACGTGGACGACGTCCCCGGCTCCGAGTCGCTCCTCCCCGTCCTGGGTGCGTACGACGAGCCGCCCGGCCTCGTCGACGTCGACGGCCACCCCGACGACCTGGCCGCCCGGCACGGCCACCTGCACCTGCTGACCCAGGGTCGTGCACAGGTCGAGGTAGTCCGGCCGCAGGTCGGCCCCCTCCCGCCACGCCTCGTAGCGCTCGCCCAGCTCCTCGACCAGGGTCGTCAGCAGGTCGCTGCGGTTGACCGGCGCGTCGGCCAGGGCGAGCGAGGTGGCCTGCGCGACGGGCAGCTCCTCGGCCGTCTGGTCGCAGTTGATCCCGATGCCGACGACGGCGGCGGCCACCCCCGCGTGCTCCACCCGCTCCAGCAGGATGCCACCGACCTTGAGGTCGCCGACCAAGAGGTCGTTGGGCCACTTCAGTCCCACGTGCAGGCCCGACTCCCGCCGCACCGCGTCTGCGGCGGCGAGGCCGGCCATCACCGGCAGCCAGGGCCACCGCTCGGGCCACGCGCCGTCGGGCACCAGCAGGAACGACACGGTCAGCGAGCTGCGTGCCGGCGTGACCCACTCCCGGCCGAGCCGGCCGCGACCTGCGCTCTGGTGCTCCGCCGCGAGCACCAGCCCGTGCGACTCGCCGGCACGGAAGCGGTCCGCGACGTCGGCGTTGGTGGACGCGGAGCTGTCGACCACCTCGACGCGCCACGGCTCGGTCCCGCCGGGGCCGGTCGCGGGCGCCGGGTCAAGTGGTGGGCGCGTGTCCTGGTGATCGGTCATGCCCACTACATTGGCGCAGGAAGCTCTGGCGGTCGAGGGCAGTCGCGACCCCAGCACCACCCAGGGACCCTGATGACGAGGGCGAGGAGTCGAGCACGTGAGCGCACAACCCGGCGAGGGCACCGACGTCCCCGAGGACATCGACATCCACACGACCGAGGGCAGGCTGGCCGACCTCGACCGCCGCATCGACGAGGCGGTGCACGCCGGCTCGGCGAAGGCGGTCGAGAAGCAGCACGCCAAGGGCAAGATGACCGCGAGGGAGCGCATCGAGAAGCTCTTCGACGAGGGCTCGTTCGTGGAGCTCGACGAGCTCGCCCGGCACCGCTCCACTGCCTTCGGGCTGGAGAAGACCCGGCCCTACGGCGACGGCGTGGTCACCGGGTTCGGCACCATCGACGGGCGCCAGGTGTGCGTGTTCTCCCAGGACTTCACGGTCTTCGGCGGCTCGCTGGGCGAGGTGTACGGCGAGAAGATCACCAAGGTGATGGACCTCGCCATCAAGACCGGCTGCCCGATCATCGGCATCAACGAGGGCGCTGGCGCTCGCATCCAGGAGGGCGTGGTCTCCCTCGGCCTCTACGGCGAGATCTTCCGCCGCAACGTGCACGCGAGCGGCGTGATACCGCAGATCAGCCTGATCATGGGCTCCTGCGCCGGCGGGCACGTCTACTCCCCCGCGGTCACCGACTTCACGATCATGGTCGACGGCACCTCCAACATGTTCATCACCGGCCCGGACGTCATCAAGACCGTCACCGGCGAGGACGTCACCATGGAGGACCTCGGCGGCGCCCGGGCGCACAACACCAAGTCCGGCAACGCGCACTACATGGGCTCCGACGAGGACGACGCGCTGGAGTACACCCGGGCCCTGATCTCCTACCTGCCCCAGAACAACCTCGACGACCCCCCGACCTACGACACGCTGCCGTCCGGCGGCGGCGCAGACCTCGAGACCACCGAGCTCGACCGTTCGCTCGACGTGCTCATCCCCGACGGCGCCAACCAGCCCTACGACATGCACACGGTCATCACCGCGGTCCTCGACGAGGAGGAGTTCCTCGAGGTGATGCCGATGTTCGCGCCGAACATCGTCGTCGGCTACGGCCGGGTCGAGGGCAGGTCGGTCGGGGTCGTGGCCAACCAGCCGATGCAGTTCGCCGGCACCTTGGACATCGACGCCTCGGAGAAGGCGGCGCGGTTCGTGCGCACCTGCGACGCCTTCAACATCCCGGTGCTGACCTTCGTCGACGTGCCCGGCTTCCTGCCCGGAACCGACCAGGAGTGGAACGGCATCATCCGCCGTGGGGCCAAGCTGATCTACGCCTACGCCGAGGCCACCGTCCCACTGGTCACGATCATCACCCGGAAGGCCTACGGTGGCGCCTACGACGTGATGGGCTCCAAGCACCTCGGGGCCGACATCAACCTGGCGTGGCCGACCGCGCAGATCGCGGTGATGGGGGCCCAGGGGGCTGCCAACATCCTGCACCGCAAGGAGCTGGCCAAGCTCGAGGAGGACGGCGGGGACGTCGAGGAGCGCCGCGCCGAGCTGATCGCGGACTACGAGGACACGCTGGCCAACCCCTACATCGCCGCGGAGCGTGGCTACGTCGACGCGGTGATCACTCCCCACGAGACGCGGGCCGAGGTCGTGCGCGCGCTGCGGCTGCTCGCCTCCAAGCGCGAGACGCTGCCGCCGAAGAAGCACGGGAACATCCCGCTGTGAGCGAGGAGACCGACATCGACGGCGCCCCGGTGCTGCGGATCGTCAAGGGCGACCCGGAGCCCGAGGAGGTGGCCGCCCTCGTGAGCGTGGTCTCTGCGCTCTCCTCGGCCGCGGCCGACGCCGCCGCGAAGCGGGAGCCGGAGAGGTCGGAGTGGTCGGCCCACCACCGCAAGCTGCGTCCGCCCCACCGCCACGGCCCCGGTGCCTGGCGCCACAGCGCCCGCTGACCTGATGCCCACAGTCCCGCGCCTCGTGCTCGCCTCCGCCTCCCCGGCCCGGCTGCGGACCCTGCAAGGCGCCGGGCTCGCCCCCGAGGTCGTGGTCAGCGGCGTCGACGAGTCCACCGTGCCGCTGACCGGCCCCTCCGACTACACGATGAAGCTGGCACAGCTCAAGGCCGTGGCGGTGGCCGCGCGCCAGAAGCGGGCGCTGGTGATCGGCTGCGACTCGGTGCTGGCGCTCGACGGCGAGATCCTCGGCAAGCCCGGCAACGAGCAGGAGGCGGTGGCGCGCTGGCAACAGATGCGCGGGCGCTCCGGCGTGCTGCACACCGGCCACTGCGTCATCGACACCCACCGCGAGGTGTGGCTGGCACGCTCCGCGGCCACCCAGGTGCGGTTCGCGCACGTCACCGACGAGGAGATCGAGGCCTACGTCGCCAGCGGGGAGCCCTCAGTCGTGGCGGGCGCGTTCACTCTCGACGGCCTCGGGGGCGCGTTCGTGTCGGGCGTGACCGGCGACCCCCACAACGTCGTGGGCCTCAGCCTGCCGCTCCTGCGGCTGATGTTCGACGAGCTCGGCTTCGTGTGGACGGACTTCTGGGAACAGCGCTGACTCGTGCTTGCCGTGCTTGGGCTGGCGCCGGAACACGAACGTGCGGAACGCCCAGAACCGGAACAGCATCCCCAGCAGGGCACCCACCACGTTGCCCGAGACGTTGTCGGCCAGCGCCGAGTCCCACCCGAAGACGTTGCGGGTCGTCCACAGGCAGCTGATCGGGATCGCGAACGAGAGCAGGTTGACCGCCACGTAGTTCAGCGCCCCGCCCGCAGGCCCGGTGGGACGCCGGTGCTTGAAGGCGTAGCGGCTGCTGCCGTAGAAGCTGATGCCCATGCCCACGCAGTTGGCCAGCAGATAGGCCGACAGCGGGCGCTGGTTCATCGGCCCGTCGTAGAGGCCCTTGACGCCGTGCACGAGCAGGTTGAACAGCATGATCGCCACGAGAGTCGCGACCACGTTGACGGCGGAGAACTTGGCCGCCTCTCCGCCGATGCGGCGCAGTCGCGCTCCCATGTGGGCAGGCTACCGACTGGCTTGGCAAGATGACCGCATGCGTGGCCTCATCCTCGCCGGCGGCACTGGTTCCCGGCTGCACCCCGTGACCCTGGGCGTCAGCAAGCAGCTGGTGCCGGTCTATGACAAGCCGATGATCTACTACCCGCTGACCACGCTGCTGCTCGCCGGGATCCGCGACGTCCTGGTGATCACCACCCCGCACGAGGCGGGGGCGTTCGAGCGGCTGCTGGGGGACGGCTCCCGGTTCGGGATCTCGATCACCTATGCCCAGCAGGAGAGCCCCGACGGCCTGGCCCAGGCGTTCACGATCGGCGCGGACTTCATCGGCCCGGAGACCAGCTGCCTGGTCCTGGGCGACAACATCTTCTACGGCCCCGGTTTCGGGCAGCGACTCGGGCGGTTCCTCGACGTCGAGGGGGCGAGCGTGTTCGCCTACCGGGTCTCGAACCCGTCCGCCTACGGCGTGATCGAGCTCGACGACGCCGGCCGTGCGCTCTCCCTGCAGGAGAAGCCCGCCTCCCCGCGCAGCAGTCTCGCGGTGCCCGGCCTCTACTTCTTCGACAACGACGTGATCGAGATCGCCCGCGGGCTGACGCCGTCCGCCCGCGGTGAGTACGAGATCACCGACGTCATCGGGCACTACCTCGAGCGGGGCCGGCTCAGCGTGGAGGTGCTCGAGCGCGGGTTCGCGTGGCTGGACACCGGCACCGTCGACTCGCTCTACGACGCAGGCAACTTCATCCGCACGATCGAGCACCGCCAGGGGCTCAAGATCGGTTCGCCCGAGGAGGTGGCCTGGCGCCAGGGGTTCCTCACCGACGACGAGCTGCGCGAGCGGGCCGAGCCACTGGTGAAGTCCGGGTACGGCCGCTACCTACTCGGGCTGCTCGAGACCGAGCACCTCTGAGGCGGCCACCGCCCACCGCTCCTCCCAGCTGCCGATCGGCGCCACCGAGGCGTCGTGGAGCTTGCGGTGGCCCAGCACGGAGTACGCCGGGCGGGGCGCCGGCCTGGCGAAGGCCTCCGAGTCGGTCGGGGTCACCACGTCGGAAGCCAGACCAGCCGACTCCACGACGCGCCGGGCGAACCCGCACCAGGACGTCTGGCCACCCGAGGTGGCGTGCCAGTTGCCGGGCGGCGCCCCGGCGAAGACGAGCCGCACCACCAGGTCGGCGACGTCGACGGTCCACGTCGGCTGTCCGACCTGGTCCTCGACGACGCTGATCGCTCCGCGCTCCCGCGCCAGGCGGGCGATCGTCCGCGGGAAGCACGGCCCGTTCCTGCCGTAGAGCCAGGCGGTCCGGACGACCAGGTGGTGCTCCGGCGCGGCGGCCCGCACCTCCGCCTCCCCGGCGGCCTTGGTGCGGCCGTAGGCCGACCGTGGCCGGGTGGGCGCGTCCTCGTCGTAGGGCGTCGAGGCGGTCCCGTCGAAGACGTAGTCGGTGCTGATGTGGACGATCCGCCTCCCGTGCCGGCCGGCCGACCGGGCCAGCACGCCGGGGGCGACGGCGTTGATCCGGTGCGCCTCCTGCTCGTGCTCCTCCGCCTCGTCGACCGCGGTGAACGCGGCGCAGTTGACCACGACCTCGTGGGCGGCGACGGCCTCGTCGACGGCACGCTCGTCGAAGAGGTCGAGATCGCCCCGGTCGACGCCGGTGGCCTCGATGCCGTGTCCTGCGAGCACCTGCATCATGTCGGTGCCGAGCATGCCGAGTGCACCGCTGACCAACCACCCCAACCTCGGGCCCCCTTCCTGATCGAGCGTGTGCCGCACAGGGTACTGACCCGCTAGCCTGCTCCGGTGCAGGTCCGCGAGCTCTCGGTCTCCGGCGCCCTCGAGGTGACCCCGGTGCAGCACGGCGACGAGCGTGGCGGGTTCTGGGAGTGGTTCCGCGAGGACGTGCTCCTCGAGGCGACCGGGCGGCAGCTGCACCTGGCCCAGGCGAACGCCTCGGTCTCCCGGGCCGGCGTGCTGCGCGGCATCCACTTCGCGCAGCTGCCGCCCAGCCAGGCCAAGTTCGTCACCTGCGTGGCCGGGGCCGCCTTCGACGTGGTCGTCGACCTGCGGGTGGGGTCGCCGTCCTACGGGCAGTGGGACGCGGTGCTCCTCGATGAGCGGGACCGGCGTGCGGTCTTCCTCCCCGAGGGGCTCGGGCACGGGTTCCTGGCCCTCGAGGACCACACCGTGGTGAGCTACCTGTGCTCGGCCCCCTACGCACCGGGACGCGAGCACGCCGTGCACCCGCTCGACCCCGCACTCGCGATCGCCTGGCCCGCGACGGCCCCGGACGGCGCCCCGCTGAGCCCCCGGCTCAGCCCCAAGGACGCGGCGGCGCCGTCGCTGGCCGAGGTCGAGGCGGCGGGCCTCCTCGCCAGCCACTCCGACTGTGCGGAGTTCACGCGCGGCCTCGGCCGCTGAGTCGCTGTGGGACCGGGGCGCACCGGTGAGGCCCGGCTCAGCCCGAGGCGAGTCCGGCGCGCGCCTTCAACGGCTCCCACCACTCCCGGTGCTCGCGGTACCACTGGACGGTCTCGGCCAGCCCGCGCTCGAAGGGCACCTCGGGTGCATAGCCGAGCTCCGCGCTGATCTTGGAGATGTCCACGCTGTAGCGCAGGTCGTGGCCCAGCCGGTCGGTGACCCGCTCGACCTGGTCCCAGCCGCGGTCGGTCGCCTCGAGCAGCAGCCCGGTGAGCTGGTTGTTGGAGAGCTCGGTGCCGCCGCCGATGTTGTAGACCTCACCGGCCCGGCCGCCCTCGAGGACGAGGTGGAGGCCGCGGCAGTGGTCATCGACGTGCAGCCAGTCACGCACGTTGGCCCCCTGGCCGTAGAGGGGCACGGGCAGACCGTCGACCAGGTTGGTCACGAAGAGCGGGATCACCTTCTCCGGGAACTGGTAGGGCCCGTAGTTGTTGGAGCACCGCGTGAGGCAGACCGGCACCCCGTGGGTGCGGTGGTAGGCGCGGGCCAGCAGGTCGCTGGAGGCCTTCGACGCCGAGTACGGCGAGCTCGGCCGGACGGGCTGCTCCTCGTCCCAGCTGCCCTGCTCGATCGAGCCGTAGACCTCGTCGGTCGAGACGTGCACGAACTTCTCCACGCCGTGCACCAGCGCGGAGTCGAGCAGGGTCTGGGTGCCGACCACGTTGGTCATCACGAACTCCGAGGCGCCGAGGATCGAGCGGTCGACGTGGCTCTCCGCGGCGAAGTGCACCACCGCGTCGCACTCGGCCAGCAGCCGGTCGACCAGCGCTCGGTCCAGGATGTCCCCCTCGACGACGCTCAGCCGGGCGTCCCCTGCGACGGGGGCGAGGTTCGCCAGGTTGCCTGCGTAGGTGAGCTTGTCGAGCACCACGACGCCCTCCGGCTCGGTGCCGCCCCATGCCCCCGTGAGCACCGAGCGCACGTAGTGGCTGCCGATGAAGCCTGCCCCGCCCGTGACCAGGAGTCTCATGGGGTCATCCTCGCAGCAACGCGGCCGGTCCGGCGGTCCCGGCGGCTGGCTCCGGCGGGCGACCGAGCCAGGGCCGCGACCTCACTCGACGGGCAGGCCCCGGCCGCGGGCGATCAGCATCCGCTGCACCTCCGAGGTGCCCTCGCCGATCTCGAGCACCTTGGCGTCGCGGTAGAACCGAGCGACGGGGTACTCCTCCATGAAGCCGTAGCCGCCGAAGACCTGGGTGGCGATCCGCGTCGCGGTCACCGCCGACTCGGTGGCGTAGAGCTTGGCGACGGCGGCGGCCTGCTTGAACTCCTTCATCGGCTTGCCGGCGTCCTTCATCCAGGCCGCGCGGTAGGTCAGCTGCCGGCTGGCGGCCAGCATCACCTCGAGGTCGGCGATCTGGAAGGCGACACCCTGCTTGCCTCCGATGGGCACGCCGAACGTGGTCCGCTCCCCGGCGTACTCCACGCTCATGTCGAGACAGGCCTGGAGGCACCCGACGGCCAGGGCGGCGATGGCGACCCGGCCGTCGTCGAGGGTGGCCAGGAACTGGGCGAACCCGCGACCACGTTCGCCGAGCAGGTTGGCCTCCGGCACCCGGGCGTCGCTGAAGCTCAGCGGGTGGGTGTCCGAGGCGTGCCAGCCGAGCTTGTCGTAGGCCTTCTCGGCGGTGAAGCCGGGCGTTTCGCTGGGCACGATGATCGTCGAGATCTCGGGCCTGCCTTCGGCGGTCTCGCCGGTCCGCGCGGTGACGGTGACCAGCGAGGTGATCTCCGAGCCGGAGTTGGTGATGAACTGCTTGCTGCCGTTGACGACCCACTCGCCGTCGCGCAGCTCGGCCCTCGTCTTCGTCGCGCCGGCGTCGGAGCCGGCCCCCGGCTCGGTGAGGCCGAAGCCGGCCAGCCGACGTCCCTCGACCAGGTCGGGCAGCCAGGTCTCCTTCTGCTGGTCGCTGCCGAAGGTCAGGATCGGGCTGATGCCCAGTCCCACCCCGGCCTCGAGGGTGATGCCCATCGACTGGTCGACCCGGCCGATCTCCTCGATCGCGACGCACAGGCTGGTGAAGTCGCCGCCGGCCCCGCCGTACTGCTCGGGCGCGGTGAGGCCGAAGAGTCCGAGCGATCCCATCTTCTGCACCACGTCGACCGGGAAGTGGTGCTCGCGGTCCCACCGGGCCGCGTGTGGAGCGATCTCCTTCTCCGCGAAGTCGCGCACCGTGCGGCGGAACTGCTCGTGGTCCTCGGACAGCTCGAAGCTCATGTGCCGCATCGTATCCCGGTTGGTTAACGATCGCTAACCGCGCGACCGGGGCGTGCCCGCCCCCGGCGGTGCCCGGGCCTAGACTGCTCGGTGTGACCACGATGAGTTCGACGGTGAGCTCCCTGGCGGACGCCACGTCCTCCGACTCAGCCCTCCGCCGCTTCCTGCACGGACTGCCCGGCGTGGACCAGGTGGGCGTCGAGCAGCGAGCCGCCGATCTGGGCACCAGGTCCATCAAGACCTCCGCGAAGGAGTTCGCCCTCGACCTGGCGATCCGGATGGTCGACCTCACCACCCTGGAGGGCGCCGACACGCCCGGCAAGGTGCGCGCGCTGGCGACCAAGGCCCTGCACCCGGACCCCTCGGACCCGGCCTGCCCGTCGACGGCCGCGGTGTGTGTCTACCCCGACATGGTCCCCTTCGCCGTCGAGGTGCTCGGCCCCAGCAGCGTGCACGTCGCCGCCGTGGCCACCGCCTTCCCCAGCGGCCGAGCGGCCCTGGACATCAAGCTCGCCGACACCCAGGACGCGATCGAGGCAGGGGCGGACGAGATCGACATGGTGATCGACCGGGGAGCGTTCCTGTCCGGTCGCTACATGGAGGTCTACGAGGAGATCGTCGCCGTCCGTGCGGCGTGCGCCCGGCCCGCGGGGCAGGACGCACACCTGAAGGTGATCTTCGAGACCGGTGAGCTGCAGACCTACGACAACGTCCGTCGGGCCAGCTGGCTGGCGATGCTGGCCGGCGCGCACTTCATCAAGACCTCCACGGGCAAGGTCCAGCCGGCCGCGACCCTTCCGGTGACGCTGGTGATGCTCCAGGCGGTGCGCGACTTCCACGCGGCGACCGGGCAGATGGTCGGGGTCAAGCCGGCCGGCGGCATCCGCACCGCCAAGGACGCCATCAAGTACCTCGTGACCCTCAACGAGGTCGCCGGCCCGGAGTGGCTGGACCCCGACTGGTTCCGGTTCGGCGCCTCGACGCTGCTCAACGACCTGCTGATGCAGCGAACCCGGATGCGCACCGGTCGCTACTCCGGCCCCGACTACTTCACCCTCGACTAGGAGCGCTGCGACGTGGCTTCCTCAGGCTCACCCACCGGGTTCGACTACGCACCGGCCCCCGAGTCTCGCTCGGTGGTCGACCTCAGGTCCTCCTACGGGCTCTTCGTCGACGGGCAGTTCGTGGAGGGCTCGGGCAAGCCGTTCAAGTCGATCTCGCCGAGCACCGAGGAGGTCCTCGCCGAGGTGGCCGAGGCCGACGGGTCCGATGTCGACCGAGCCGTCAGAGCCGCCCGGCGCGCCTACTCCCGGGTGTGGTCGCGGATGAGTGGCGCCGAGCGCGGCAAGTACCTCTTCCGGATAGCGCGGATCATCCAGGAGCGCGCCCGCGAGCTCGCCGTCCTGGAGACGATCGACAACGGCAAGCCGATCAAGGAGTCGCGCGACGTCGACATCCCCACCGCCGCCGCCCACTTCTTCTACTACGCCGGCTGGGCCGACAAGCTCGAGCACGCCGGCTACGGCCCCGACCCGCGACCGCTGGGAGTCGCCGGCCAGGTGATCCCCTGGAACTTCCCCTTCCTGATGCTTGCCTGGAAGATCGCCCCGGCGCTGGCCACGGGCAACACGGTGGTGCTCAAGCCGGCCGAGACCACGCCCCTGACCGCACTGCTGTTCGCCGAGATCTGTCAGCAGGCCGACCTGCCGCCCGGCGTGGTCAACATCCTCACCGGGGCGGGACCGACAGGCCAGGCCATCGTCTCCCACGACGACGTCGACAAGGTGGCGTTCACCGGCTCGACCGACGTCGGCCGCGCGATCGCGAAGGCGGTCGCCGGCACGAGGAAGAAGGTCACCCTCGAGCTCGGCGGCAAGGCGGCCAACATCGTCTTCGACGACGCACCGGTCGACCAGGCCGTCGAGGGCATCGTCAACGGCATCTTCTTCAACCAGGGCCACGTGTGCTGCGCAGGGTCGCGGCTGCTGGTGCAGGAGTCGGTGGCCGAGGAGGTCCTCGAGAAGCTCAAGCGCCGGATGTCGACCCTGCGTGTGGGTGACCCGCTGGACAAGAACACCGACGTCGGCGCGATCAACTCCGCCGAGCAGCTCGCCAAGATCCGCGAGCTCTCCGAGATCGGGGAGGCCGAGGGTGCCGGCCGCTGGTCGCCCGCGTGCGAGCTGCCCGAGCACGGCTTCTGGTTCCCCCCGACGATCTTCACGGGGGTCAGCCAGGCCCACCGGATCGCCCGGGAGGAGATCTTCGGACCGGTGCTGTCGGTGCTCACCTTCCGCACCCCGACGGAGGCGGTCGAGAAGGCCAACAACACGCCGTACGGCCTCTCGGCCGGCATCTGGAGCGACAAGGGCTCGCGCACCCTGTGGACGGCCTCCCAGCTGCGGGCCGGGGTGATCTGGTCCAACACGTTCAACCGGTTCGACCCCGCCAGCCCGTTCGGGGGCTACCAGGAGTCGGGCTACGGCCGCGAGGGCGGCCGCCACGGCCTGGAGGGGTACCTGTCATGACCAGGATCGACGTGCGCAAGACCTACAAGCTCTACATCGGCGGGGCCTTCCCGCGCTCGGAGTCGGGCCGCTCCTACGTCGTCGACGACGTCAAGGGCCGGTTCTGGGCCAACGCATCGCACGCCTCCCGCAAGGACGCCCGCGACGCGGTCAAGGCGGCGCGGTCGGCGTTCGGCGGCTGGTCCGGGCGGACGGCCTACAACCGGGGCCAGGTGGTCTACCGCATCGCCGAGGTGCTCGAGGACCGTCGCGACCAGTTCGAGGCCGAGCTGCGCGCAGCGGAGGGCATCACGCCGGCCAAGGCGCGCACCCACGTCGACGCCTCGATCGACCGGCTCGTCTGGTACGCCGGCTGGGCCGACAAGATCGCCCAGGTCGTCGGTGGTGCGAACCAGGTGGCGGGCCCGTACTTCAACCACTCCGCCCCCGAGCCCAGCGGCGTGATCGCCGTCGTCGCACCCGCCTCGCCCCTGCTCGGCCTGGTCAGCGTGGTCGCGCCGGTCGTCGTCACCGGCAACACCGCCGTGGTGGTGGCCAGCGAGCAGCACCCGCTGACGTCGATCACGCTGGCCGAGGTGATGGCGACCTCCGACGTGCCAGGCGGCGTGGTCAACGTCCTGACCGGCCCGCAGGCGGAGATCGCGCCGTGGCTGGCCGGACACATGGACGTCAACGGCCTCGACCTGACCGGGGTCGCCGACCCGGAGCTGGCCCGCGAACTGGAGGTGGAGGCGGCCGAGAACCTCAAGCGCGTGCGCCGGCCCGGCGTCGAGGACCTGCTGGCTCCTCCGGAGCTGGACCGGATGACCCGCTTCCTGGAGACGAAGACCGTCTGGCACCCGATGGGCATCTGAGCGGGTCCTCGGACGAGGTCACCGAGACGGCTGGCGGTCGGGCCTGCCCCCGTTGACGCCGCGACCGCACATCGTCAGCACCGCCTCGGCCCTGCTCTCCGCGCCCAGCTGGCGCAGCAGCGCGCTGGCGTCACGCTCGACGGTGCGCTCGGAGAGGCCGAGCATCCGGGCGATGGACTTGTCCTTCTCCCCGACGCACAGCAGCCTCGCCACCTCCAGCTGGCGCTCGGTGAGCGGCGGCGGCGTCCCGGGCGCCAGGATCGGCCGGCACAGCGGGAGCGTGGCCTGCCAGAGCTCCACGACGCTCTGCACGACCGCAGGGATGGTCGTGTACCACGAGGTGCGCTGGCCGGTGGCATCGTCGGGTCCGCCCACGATCACCCGCTGGCCGTCGACGACCATCGCCCGCAGGAACACCGGCCCCAGCCGCGTGGCCGGGAAGATCGAGGAGAGCAACGGATGGGTCCGCACGGTCGCGGGGCGGGTCAGCAACATCGTCTCGACGCCCCGGCTCCAGGCGCTGCGGGTGAGCGGGACGCCGGGATCCTCGGGGTCGTAGGCGTAGTGCGGCTGCATCACCCAGGCGGCCGCACGCGTGATCGGCTCGAGTCGGCGCAGCTCGGCCACGAGCGCCGGCAGGCCCAGGAGCCTGCGCACCTGGGCCGAGTGCTCTGCGGCCAGCGCCGCCACCATGGCGAGGATCTTCTCCGACCGCACCCGCAGACGACGCACCTCGGGAGGCTCCTCCAGCGGAAGCAGTCCGAAGCCGTAGTCCATGGGGGCGATGCTCCCAGATCGCGAGCCGGTCGGCGGGCGACCCGCCACCCCGCGGCGGGTCAGCTCGCACCGAGGCGGGCGTACCCCGGCTTGATCACCTCGTTGATCAGCTGCAGGCGCTGGTCGAAGTGCGCGAACGCGGACTTCATCGCGTTCACCGTGACCCACTGCAGGTCGGCGAGATCCCACCCGAAGGCCTCGACCAGGGCTCCCATCTCGTGGCTCATCGAGGTCGCGCTCATCAACCGGTTGTCGGTGTTGACCGTGACCCGGAAGCGCAACCGGGCGAGCAGGCCGATCGGGTGCTCGGCGATCGAGGCGGCGGCACCGGTCTGCACGTTGGAGTGCGGGCACAGCTCGAGCGGGATCCGCTTGTCGCGGACGTACTGCGCCAGGCGGCCGAGCCGCACCTCCTCCGCCCCGAGGGCGTCTCCCGGCTCGACGGCGATGTCGTCGATGAGGCGTACGCCGTGGCCGAGCCGGTCGGCTCCGCACCACTGGATGGCCTGCCAGATCGACGGCAGCCCGAAGGCCTCGCCGGCGTGGATGGTGAAGTGCGCGTTCTCGCGCTGCAGGTACTCGAAGGCGTCCAGGTGGCGGGTGGGCGGGTAGCCGGCCTCGGCCCCGGCGATGTCGAAGCCCACCACGCCGTCGTCGCGGTGCGCGACCGCCAGCTCGGCGATCTCCCGCGAGCGGGCCTGGTGGCGCATCGCGGTGAGCAGCTGGCGCACCACGATCGGCCGGTCCGCAGCGACCGCGGCCATGCCCTCGTCGAAGCCCTCCTGCACGGCCCGGACCACCTCCTCGAGGGTCAGCCCCCCCTCCAGGTGCTGTTCGGGGGCGTAGCGCACCTCGGCGTAGACCACCCCGTCGGCGGCGAGGTCCTCCACACACTCGCGGGCGACCCGGGCGAGGTGGTCTCCGCGCTGCATGACGGCCACGGTGTGGTCGAAGGTCTCCAGGTAGCGCTCCAGGGAACCGCTGTCGGCCGACTCGGTGAACCACCGGGCCAGCGATCCAGCGTCGTCGACCGGGAGCCGGTGACCCGCCTCCCGGGCCAGCTCCACGATGGTCGCCGGCCGCAGCCCGCCGTCGAGGTGGTCGTGCAGCAGCACCTTCGGGACTGCCCTGATCAGGTCGGGGGTGAGCGGGGTAGGTTCGGACATGTTGTCCATCCAACACCCTGCGAGGGCCCGCCTCCCGGAGGGCCGACGAGGAGCGTCGCACATGCGCGTGTTCAGCACGTTCGAGGAGATCGAGGCCGCCTCCGGCGAGGAGATCGGCACCAGCGAGTGGGTGCAGGTCACCCAGGAGCGGGTCGACCAGTTCGCCGAGGCCACCGGTGACCACCAGTGGATCCACGTCGACGTGGAGCGGGCCGAGGACGGCCCGTTCGGCGGCACCATCGCCCACGGCTACCTCACCCTGTCGCTGGTGCCGTGGCTGGGCAGCCAGGTGTTCACCCTGGACACGCCCGGAGCCAAGCTCAACTACGGGGTCAACAAGGTCCGCTTCCCGAACCCGGTCCGGGTCGGCTCGCGGGTGCGGGCGACCGTGGCCGTGGGCGAGGTCGCCGACATCCCCGCGGGCAAGCAGCTGACGATGCGCTACACGATCGAGATCGAGGACGAGGACAAGCCGGCCTGCGTCGCGGAGACCGTGGTGCTGCTCCTGCCCTGAGGCTCAGCCGATCCGGTCGAGCAGCAGGGGGGCCGACGTGCCGGATCCGGCGGGCCCCACGTCGAACCCGTCCTCGAGCGCAGCCAGGGCGCGCTCGAACCGCTCCGGTTCGTCGGAGTGCAGGCTGAGCAGGGGCGCGCCCGCGGTGACCTCGTCACCGGGCCGGGCGTGCCACTCCACGCCGGCCCCCGGCTGGACGGCGTCGCCCTGCCGGGCGCGCCCCGCACCCAGGCGCCAGGCGGCGGTCCCGACGGCCATCGCATCGAGGCGGGTGAGCACCCCGCTCGTGGGGGCCCGGACGACGTGGGTCTCGCGGGCCGTGGGCAGCCTCGCTGCCGGATCGCCGCCCTGGGCGGAGATCATCCGGCGCCACGTGTCCATCGCCCCACCGGAGGCGAGCACCTCGGCGGGGTCGGTGTCCTCGCGGCCCGCCCCGGAGAGCATCTCCCGGGCGAGGGCCACGGTCAGCTCGACCACGTCGGCGGGGCCGCCGCCCTCGAGGACCTCGACCGACTCGCGCACCTCCAGCGCGTTGCCCGCGGTGTGTCCCAGCGGCGTGGACATGTCGGTGAGCAGTGCCACGGTGTGCACCCCGGCGTCCCGTCCCAGCGCGACCATCGTGGAGGCCAGCTCCCGGGCCCGCTCCAGGTCGGTCATGAAGGCCCCGGTCCCGACCTTGACGTCGAGGACCAGGGCCCCGGTGCCCTCGGCGATCTTCTTGCTCATGATCGAGGAGGCGATCAGCGGGACCGACTCCACCGTGCCGGTGACGTCGCGCAGCGCGTAGAGCTTCTTGTCCGCGGGGGCGAGCCCCGACCCGGCGGCGCAGACCACGGCCCCCACCTCCTCGAGCTGGCGCAGCATCGCCTCGACGCTCAGCGACGCCTGCCACCCCGGCACGGACTCCAGCTTGTCCAGGGTGCCGCCGGTGTGCCCCAGCCCGCGACCGGACAGCTGCGGCACCGCGACGCCGCACGAGGCCACCAGCGGCGCCAGCGGCAACGTGATCTTGTCGCCCACCCCGCCGGTGGAGTGCTTGTCCGCCGTCGGCCGGGACAGCGAGGAGAAGTCCATCCGCTCCCCGCTGGCGATCATCGCGGCGGTCCAGCGGGAGATCTCGCGCGGGTCCATCCCGTTGAGCAAGATGGCCATGGCCAGCGCGGACATCTGCTCGTCGGCGACCTCACCGCGCGTGTAGGCCTCGACCACCCAGTCGATCTGGGAGTCCGACAGCGCGTGCCGGTCCCGCTTCGCTGCGATCACCTCGACCGCGTCGTGCGCTGCCATGGTCCTCCCTCGTCGATGCTCGTGGCGCGTCGTCACCGGCCACCGACGGGCACCCTACGGAACCCCCGCAGCACGAAGGTGCCCCGGCTCTCGGGCTCTGCGGCAAGCGCCAGGCCGGGCACCCGGTCGACCAGGGCGACCAGCGACTCGGCCAGCTCCATCCGGGCGAGCGGGGCCCCGAGGCAGAAGTGCAGGCCGGCGCCGAAGGCGAGGTGGGGGTTCGGGTCGCGGCCGACCTCGAAGCGGTCGGCATCGGCGAACACGGCCGGGTCGCGGTTGGCGGCGCCGAGCAGCGCGGCGACCTTCTGCCCCTCCTCGACGCGGACGCCGGCCACCTCGACCGGACGGGTCGCGGTGCGCTCGAAGAGCTGCAGCGCCGAGTCGAAGCGAAGCATCTCCTCGACCGCCGACGCCGGGTCCGGGCCGGGGCGGAGGCCGCGGTCCAGCATCGCCACCAGACCGTTGCCGAAGACGTTCACCGACGCCTCGTGGCCCGCGTTGAGCAGCAGCACCACCACCGCCACCAGCTCGTCGTCGCTCAACCCCGTGGCCAGCAGGTCGGTGGTCAGGTCCTCCCCGGGCTCGGCGCGGCGTCGGGCCAGGTGTGCCCGCACCAGGTCGGCGAACTCCGAGGCGGCCGAGACGGCCGCCTCGACCGCCTCGGGGGTCGGTGCCGGCTCGTACATCGCCACGATCGCCTGCGACCAGCCGCGCAGCGCGGGCACGTCGGCGGTGTCCAACCCGACCAGCTCGGCGATGACCAGCACGGGCAGTGGCTCGGCGTACGCCCCGATGACGTCGAACGAGCCAGGGTCCACCTCGTCGAGGAGCGCAGCCGCGAGCGCCCGCACCCGGGGCCGGAGCCGCTCCACGTGACCGCGGTTGAAGGCGCCCGAGACCGCACGGCGGAGGCGGGTGTGCTCGGGCGGCTCGTTCTCCATCATCTGGTGCCGGTGGAGCAGGTTGAACGGCTCCAGCTGCTCGGCAGGCTCGCGGTCGCGCCAGAGCCGACCCAGGCCGCGGTGGCGCAGGACCGCGCTCGCCGCGGCATGGGAGAAGGTCAGCCACATCCCGGCGGACTCGCTCCAGGCCACCTCGTGCCGGGTGCGCTCCCGGGCGAAGTGCGGGTAGGGGTCCGCCACGAAGGCGGCATCGCCCAGGTCAATCGAGGTCGTGGGGACCGAACGCATCCGGCAGCACCTCATCCATCCTGCGCACACCCCCGCCGGTGAGCAGCAGCAGGTCCGGGCCACCGTTCTCCATCAGCAGCTGGCGGCACCGTCCACACGGCATGATCACCTCCGAGCGACCGTTCACGCACACGGCGTGGGTCAGTCGCCCCCCGCCGGAGATGTGCAGCTGGGAGACCATGCCGCACTCCGCGCACAGGGCCACGCCGTAGGCCGCGTTCTCCACGTTGCACCCCACGACCACGCGGCCGTCGTCGACCATGGCGGCCGCCCCCACCGGAAACCGGGAGTAGGGCGCGTAGGCGTGTGTCGCGGCCTCGGTCGCGCTGGCCATCAGCGCGGCCCAGTCGAACGGCTCGCCCATCACCTGTTCACCCCGCCGCGCCCTTGCGGTAGGGCTGTCCGTCCGCGGCCGGCATCCGTAGCCGCTGCGAGGCCAGCGCGAGCACCAGCAGCGTGGTCACGTAGGGCGCCATCTTGGTGAAGTCGCTCGCGACGATGTCGGTCAGGAGGTACCACACCAGGAAGACCACCGCGAAGGCCACGGCACCGGCCGCCTGCAGCCGGTTTCCACGGAGCACCTGCACGACCGCGACGGCGACCAGCAGCACCGCCACGAGCAGCAGCAGGGCGTGCACCGAGACGGTGCCCTGGCGGAACGGCAGGGCCTGGGTGTAGCCGAACAGGGTGGAGCCCATGAACAGCCCGGTCGGTCGCCAGTTGCCGAAGATCATCGCGGCGAGGCCGATGTAGCCGCGTCCGTTGGTCTGGCCGACCTGGAAGCCCGAGGAGGAGACCATCGCGAGCAGGGCACCGCCGAGTCCCGCCAGGCCACCGGAGATCAGCACCGCGACGAACTTGTAGCGGTAGACGTTGACCCCGAGCGACTCCGCGGCCGCGGGCGCCTCCCCGCACGAGCGCAGCCGCAGCCCGAAGCGGGTGCGCCAGAGCACCCAGAAGCTGCCGAAGACCAGGATCAGGCCCAGCAGGACCAGCGTGGACAGGCTCCGGGTGAGCATCTCCACCACCGAGGCCAGGTCGCTGACCAGGAACCAGTGCTTGTCGGCGAGGGTCGCGGCGGGGTCGGCGATGAAGGCGATGTCGATCTCGGCCGGCTTGGGAAGCGGAGGCGACTGGGTCGGCCCCCCGCCGGGCAGGGCGCTGAACCACGCCTCGGCGAGGAAGCCCGACACGCCGGCGGCGATGATGTTGATCGCCACTCCGGACACGATGTGGTCCACCCCGAAGACCACGGTGGCCAACGCGTGCAGCGCACCGCCGAGGACGCCGAAGAGGACCGCGCCCAGGACCCCCACGAGCACGCCGTAGTGGTAGCCGAAGTAGCCAGCGCCGAGAGTGCCCATGATCATCATGCCCTCGAGGCCGATGTTGACCACGCCGGCCCGCTCCGACCACAGACCGCCCAGCCCGGCGAGCGCGATCGGCATCGCCGAGGTCAGCGTCACGGTCATGGTCCCGGCAGAGGTCAGCTGGTCGGCTCCGCTGACCACCCGCACCACGCACAGCAGCACGAAGCCGCCGAACAGGTAGAGCATCATCCGCGTGCGCGAGGACACGTGCCGCTCGGACGGCTCGACCGGCGTCGGCGCGGTGTCGGTCGTCGCGCTCACGACGCCACCTCCTCGACAGTCTCCTCGCGGGGCACCCCCGCGAGCTGAGCGGCCACCTGCGCCTGCTCGAGCCGGTCGCCGTAGCGGCGGACCACCTCGTAGGCGATCACCACGGCCATCACGATGACGCCCTGGGTCACCGCGACGATGTCCGGCGAGATGCCGGCCAGGATGTTGAGCAGGGTCGCCTGCTCGGTGAGGAAGGCGAAGATGAGGGCGCCCAGGGCGATGCCGACCGGGTGGTTGCGACCGACCAGCGCCACCGCGATCCCGGTGAACCCGAGCCCGGTCTGGAACGAGGACCCGTAGTTGAAGGACTCGGAGAACATCACCGGCAGCCCGACCAACCCGGCGACGGCACCGGAGAGCAGCATCGAGATGATGATCATCCGCTTCACGTTCACCCCGCTGGCGACCGCCGCGCTCTCCGAGGACCCGGCCGCCCGCAGGTCGAACCCGAAGCTGGTGCGGTTGAGCAGCACCCAGAACCCGACGCCGACGACCACCGCCACCAGGGAGAGCCCGTAGAGCTCGGTCGGGCTGTCGGCGAAGAGGGCGAAGCTGCCGACGCGTGCACCCTCGGGGATCGTCTTGGTGTTCGTCGCGTTGCCGTTGTTCACCCCGATCCGGGTGATGAAGTAGCCGATCAGGGACCCGGCGATCGCGTTCAGCATGATCGTGGAGATGACCTCGCTGACGCCACGGCTGGTGCGCAAGACGCCCGCCAGACCGGCCCACAAGGCACCCACGACCATCGCCACCACGATCGACATCACGGTGTTGAGCGGACCGGGGAGCCAGCCTGCTCCGGCGAAGGCACCCGCCGCGAAGCCGGCGATGCGGTACTGGCCCTCGACGCCGATGTTGAACAGGTTCATCCGGAACCCGATGGCCGCAGCCACCCCGGAGAGGTAGAGGATCGCGGTCTGGTTCAAGATGCTCACCACGTTGCGGTGACCGGGCACCGAGAACATCACGTCCCAGAAGCCGGCGACGTCGTCGCCGGTGAAGAGCAGCACCAGGCTGGAGACGACCGCCGCCACGAGCAGCGCCAGCACCGGTCCCGCGACGGCCAGCAGCATCCGGCGTGCGAAGGTCATGACTCCTCCCCCACGCCCGTCATCGCCGAGCCGAGCGCCTGGGGGGTGACGGTCTGCGGGTCGAAGGTGCCCACCAACCGACCGCGCAGCAGGACCTGGATGCTGTCGGAGAGCCCGATCAGCTCGTCCAGGTCCGCGGAGATCAACAGCACCGCCAGGCCGTGGCGGCGCGCGTCCTTGATGTGCTCCCAGATCTGCGCCTGGGCACCCACGTCGACACCGCGGGTGGGGTGGGAGGCGACCAGCAGCACCGGGTCGCCGCTCATCTCCCGGCCGACGATGAACTTCTGCTGGTTGCCCCCCGACAGAGCGCGGGCCGTGGTGTCGATGCCCGGCGTGCGGACGTCGTACTGCGCGACGATGCGCTCGGTGTCGCCCCTGGCCCCGGCGACGTCGAGCCAGGGCCCCTTCACCGAGGGAGGGCGGGTCTGGTGGCCCAGGATGCGGTTCTCCCACAGCGGGGCGTCCAGCAGCAGTCCGTAGCGCTGCCGGTCCTCGGGGATGTAGCCGATCCCGGCCTCGCGGCGCTGGCGGGTGGACCAGGAGCTGATGTCCTCCTCGCCGAGCTTGACGGTGCCGGCCACGGGGGTGCGCAGGCCGATGAGCGTCTCCACCAGCTCGGCCTGGCCGTTGCCCTCGACCCCCGCGATCCCCAGCACCTCCCCGGCGTGGATGTCGAAGCCGATGTCGGAGAGCTCGGGGCGTCCCGTGGCGTCTCGCAGGTCGATGCCGCGCACCGAGAGCAGCACCCGGTCGCTCACCGTGGACTCGTCGGTGCCCGGCGAGGGGAGCTCGCTGCCCACCATCAGCTCGGCCAGCTGGTGTGCGGTGACCTCGGTGGGCTTCACCGAGGCCACCGTGGTGCCCCGGCGCACGACGGTGATGTCGTCGGCGACGGCGAGGACCTCGTCGAGCTTGTGGGAGATGAAGATCAGGGTGTGCCCCTGGTCCTTGAGCTGGCGCAGGTTCTCGAAGAGAGCCTCCACCTCCTGCGGCACCAGCACGGCAGTCGGCTCGTCGAGGATGATGATCCGCGCCCCGCGGTAGAGGACCTTGAGGATCTCCACCCGTTGCCGCTCCCCGACCCCGAGGTCCTCGACGAGACCGTCGGGGTCCAGGCCGAAGCCGTAGCGCTGCGAGATCCGCAAGATCTCCTCGTGGGCCTCCTCGCCGATGCCGTGCAGCTTCTCCGCACCGAGGGTCACGTTCTCCAGCACGGTCAGGTTGTCGGCCAGCATGAAGTGCTGGAAGACCATGCCGATGCCGACGGCGATCGCGTCGGCCGGGGAGCCGAAGGAGACCTGCTGCCCGTGGACGGTGATCGTCCCGCCGTCGGGCCTCTGGACGCCGTAGAGGATCTTCATCAGCGTCGACTTGCCGGCGCCGTTCTCCCCCACCAGGGCGTGGATGGTGCCGGCCTCGACGGTGATGTCGACGTCGTGGTTGGCGATCACGCCGGGGAACCGCTTGTCGATCCCGCGCAGCACGATGGCCTCCCCGGAGCCGGGTGGTGCCGGTGGATCGACGACCGTCGTCACGGCCCCTCCTGACGTGTGGAGGACAGCTGCCCGGGCGACACGTCCGCGTCGCCCGGGCACCAGTCTGGACTGACGGCGGCCGGGAGAGCCCGGCCGCCAGGGGTGCTACTTGACCTTGGCCGGGTCGGTCGGGACCACGATCTCGCCGCTCTTGATCTTCTCGGCGGCCGCGTCGATCTGGTCCTTGATGTCGTCCACGTAGCCGCCGGAGGTCGAGTAGCCGACGCCGTCGACCTTCAGGTCGTAGGTGACGAAGCCGGACTTGACCGCGTCGTTCTTGAACTGCTGGACGTATTCGAAGACAGCCGTGTCGATGCGCTTGAGCATCGAGGTCAAGATGTGCGCCTTCTGGTCCTTGGGAGCGGTGAGGTACTGGTCAGAGTCAACGCCGATGGCCCACTTGCCGTCCCCGGCCGCGACCGCGGCCTGGAAGACCCCCAGGCCGGACTTGCCGGCCGCGTGGTAGACCACGTCGGCGCCGCTCTGGTACATCGCGGCGGCGGCGTTCTTGCCACCGGCGGGGTTCTCGAAGCCGGTCTGGCTGTCGTTCTGGTCCTCGGTGAGGTACTGGACGTCGATCTTGATCGTCGGGTCGACCGACTTCACGCCCGCGACGTAGCCCGCCTCGAACTTCTTGATCAGCGCGCCGTGCACGCCACCGACGAAGCCGACGTGCTTGGACTTCGTCTTCAGGGCCGCCGCGACGCCGACGAGGTAGGAGCCCTCGTTCTCGGCGAAGGTGAGGTCGCTGAGATTGTCCAGCGGGGCCTTGACCAGCGAGCTGGCGTAGCCGTCGATCACCGCGAAGTCGGTGTCGGGGTTCTCGGCGGCGACCTTCGCCGCGGCCGGCGAGTAGAGGTAGCCGACGGCGATCACCGGGTTGTAGCCGCCCTCGGCCAGCGTGCGCAGACGCTCCGCGCGGGTGGTGTCGTTGTCGTCCGGGGTGGCCTTGGCCTCGATGCAGGTGGCGTCGAGCTCGTTGACGGCCTTCTCCAGGCCCTTGTAGGCCGAGTCGTTGAACGACTGGTCCCCACGGCCGCCCACGTCGTAGGCGACACCCACCTTGGGGCCGTCACCCTTCGCGGTCTTGCAGACGTCTGCAGACGCCGATGAGCTGTCGCCACCGCTGCCCCCGCTGCTGCTGCTGTTGCTGCCGCACCCGGTCAGGGCAAGCGCCCCGACCAGTCCTACTGCTGCGATCTTGCTCAACCGGCGCAAGACGCCTCCTCGATCTTGGTGTGCCGCTCGCCGGCACGTACGGTCGCACACACTATGCGAGCCGAAGTGCTGCTCCTACGGCCAGCGCGGTGATCCGGACAAGTGTTATCGGTCGGTGACCATCGATCTCAGCGCGGCCACCGCGAGGACCTTCGCACCGACCGAAATGGCCCTTTCGTCGATGCGCAGGTCGCCCTGGTGGAGGTCGTAGGTGGGGCCCCCAGGCGTGCGGGTGCCGAGCCGTCCCATCGCCCCGGGGACGCGGTCGAGGTACCACGCGAAGTCCTCGCCGCCGAGGCTCTGCGGGGTCGCGACGTGCGCCGCCTCTCCCAGCACCTCCTCGACCGCCCCGCCGAGCAGCGCGGTGGAGCGGTGCTCGTTGACGACGGGCGGGACGCCGCGCACGTAGGTGACGGTGGGGTGCACGCCGTACGGCGCGATGATCTGCTCGATGGTGTCGCGCACGAGCGACTCGGCGTCGGCCCAGGCCACGGCGTCGAGCATCCGCACCGTGCCTCCCGCCCGACCGGTGGCCGGGATGACGTTGATCGCCGATCCCGAGCGGACGATGCCCCACACCACGCTGACTCCAGCGCGGGGGTCGAGCCGTCGCGAGAGCACCGCCGGCAGCTCGGTGACCAGCTTGCCCAGCGCGAAGATGAGGTCCTCGGACAGGTGCGGGCGCGAGGTGTGCCCGCCCTTGCCCGAGAGCAGCACGTCCAGCGCGTCCGCGGCGCCGGTGATCGGCCCCTCCCGGAGCCCCACCGTGCCCACGTCGAGCCCCGGGTCCGCGTGCAGCCCGAAGATCCGGGAGACACCGTCGAGGGCACCCGCCTCGATCGCCATCAACGCACCCCCGGGCATGATCTCCTCGGCCGGCTGGAAGACCAGGCGGACCCGGCCCGGGAGGGTGTCCTGCACCTGCGCCAGCGCCAGCCCGGCACCGAGCAGCGCCGAGGCGTGCGCGTCGTGTCCGCAGGCGTGGGCGACCCCCGCGACGGTGCTCGACCAGGGGTCGTCGGTGCGATCCTCCACCGGGAGCGCGTCGATGTCTGCCCGCAGGGCCACCACGGGCCCCGGCCCGTCGCCGATGTCCACGACCAGCCCGTTGCGCGGCAGCGGCTCCCCGACCAGGCCGGCCTGGGCGAGCCGCTTGGCCAGCATCGTCGAGGTGCGCTCCTCGGCCCAGGACAGCTCCGGGTGCGCGTGCAGGTCGCGTCGGAACGCGATCAGCTCGGCTTCGAGCAGGTCGACCTCGGCCTGGACCCGAGGAATGAGGGAAGTGGACACGACCGACAAGATTACCGGTCCGCGGTGCCGCCCGAGGACGCCCGCCTGAACTCCCCGTCCGGCTCGGCGGAGCGGACGTCGGCGAAGACGAAGCCGTCGCGGTGCACCACCTCGCCGACCTGGACGTCCAGCGGCCGGGCGAATCCTGGCCCGTCATGGACGAACGTGTGGAACTCTCCGTTCTCACCGCAGGGATCCACACCGGCAGGGAGGTCTTCTAGAAGGGCCTCGTCGAAGAGCCGGCCCACGAAGGCGGCGTCCAGTTGCGCGGGGTCCACGCAGGTGAGGTTCGCGCGGATGCCGACCGCGAGCATCCGGCGCGCGAGCTCGGTGGTGGGGGAGCCCCACAGCGAGAAGACGGGCTCGATGCCGGTGGGCGCCATCATCTGCTCCCGATAGCTGCGCACGTCGCCCAGGAAGAGGTCGCCGAAGACCATCCGGGTGACTCCGTGCTCCCGGGCAGCGCTGACGGCCGCACCAACGTACGGCGTGCATGGCGCATCCAGGCACGCTGCGGCGCCGACGCCGCACGGGTCACTGCTCGTCCCGGTCGGCGTCGTAGGCCGCGACGAGGCGGTCCGCGGCGAGAGGTGCGGTGAGCTCGCCGGCCAGCAGCTCACGGCGCACGTCGTCTCGGATGGCCCGCACGCCGGGCGAGCGCTTGAGCCGTTGGTCCAGCTCGTCGCGGACCAGTGCCCAGGTGAACTCGAGCTGCTGCTCGGCACGCTTGGTGGCCAGGCCGTCCTCACCCAGCCAGTCGCGGTGGGCCAGGACGCGAGCCCAGACCTCGTCGACGTCGTCGCCGTGGAGACCGGAGCAGGTCAGCACCGGCGGCACCCAGCCCGGTCCCGAGGCGTGCACCAGCCGCAGTGCCCCGGCCAGGTCCTTGGCCGCCGAGCGCGCCTCGGCCGCACGGTCGCCGTCGGCCTTGTTGACCGCGAGCACGTCGGCGATCTCCAGGATGCCCTTCTTGATCCCCTGGAGCTGGTCCCCGGTCCGGGCGATGGTCAAGAACACGAAGGTGTCCACCATGCCGGCGACGGTGACCTCGGACTGGCCCACGCCGACCGTCTCGACGAGCACCACGTCGTACCCCGCGGCCTCGAGGACGATCATCGCCTGCGTCGTCGCCCGCGCCACCCCGCCGAGCGTCCCGGCACTGGGCGAGGGACGGATGTAGGCCAGCGGGTCGGCGGCCAGTGCGGACATCCGGGTCTTGTCACCGAGAACCGAGCCTCCGGTGCGCACCGACGACGGGTCCACCGCGAGCACGCCGACGCGTAGGCCGCGGCCGGTGAGCTGGGTGCCGAGGGTCTCGATGAAGGTGGACTTCCCCACGCCCGGGACCCCGGAGATCCCGACCCGGACACAGGGCTCCTCGCGAGGCGGGGTCTCCGACCCGGTCAGTGCGGTGAGCACCTCGCGGGCAGCGGCACGGTGATCGGCCCGGCCGGACTCCACCAGCGTGATCGCCCGCGAGACCGCGGCCCTCCTGCCGGCACGGACGCCCTGGACCAGTGACTCGACGTCCACGTCGCCGGGCGCACCTGTCGCAGCCAAGCTCAACCGCCGACGGGGTGCCCGAGCTGCGCGGACAGCTTCCCCAGCAGGTCCAGCGCCGCCTCCGCGACGACGGTCCCGGGCGGGAACACCGCGGCGGCACCCATCTCCTCCAGCGCCGGCACGTCGTCGGGTGGGATCACCCCTCCCACCACGATCATCACGTCCTCGGCACCGAGCTCGGCCAGCGCCTCCTTGAGCGCCGGCACGAGGGTCAGGTGGCCGGCGGCGAGGGAGTTCACGCCCACGATGTGGACGTCCGCGTCCACCGCCTGCTGGGCCACCTCCTCGGGGGTGGAGAAGAGGGGGCCGACGTCGACGTCGAAGCCCATGTCGGCGAAGGCGGTGACGATCACCTTCTGGCCGCGGTCGTGACCGTCCTGCCCCATCTTGGCGACCAGGATGCGTGGTCGCCGGCCCTCGTCCTCGGCGAACTTCTCGGTGGCGGCGAGCACCTTGCCCAGGGCCTCGCTGCTGTGCCCGTCCCTCACCGACTCGCGCTTGTACACCCCAGAGATCGTACGGATCACCGCACGGTGCCGCCCGTAGACCTTCTCCAGGGCCTCGGAGATCTCCCCGACGGTCGCCTTGGCCCGGGCCGCGTCCACGGCGAGCGCCAGCAGGTTGCCCTCGAGGGAGGACCCGGCGCCGCCGGTCGCCCCCCCGGCCTCGGCCGACCCGGTCAACGCCTCCAGGGTGCGCTGCACCTCCTCGTCGTCGCGCTCCTCGCGCAACCGCTCCAGCTTGGCGAGCTGCTGCTTGTAGACACTGGCGTTGTCGACGCGGAGGACCTCCAGCGGGTCCTCGTCGGCCAGCCGGTAGGTGTTCACGCCGACCAGCTTCTGCGCACCGGAGTCGAGCCGGGCCTGGGTGCGGGCCGCAGCCTCCTCGATGCGCATCTTCGGCAGTCCCTCCTCGATGGCCTTGGCCATCCCGCCGGCCTCCTCGACCTCCTGGATGTGCGCCCAGGCGCGCTCGGCGAGGTCGTGGGTGAGGCGCTCGACGTAGTAGGACCCGGCCCAGGGGTCGATCGTGCCCGTCGTGCCGGACTCCTGCTGGAGCAGCAGCTGGGTGTTGCGGGCGATCCTCGCGGAGAAGTCGGTCGGCAGCGCGATCGCCTCGTCGAGGGCGTTGGTGTGCAGCGACTGGGTGTGGCCCTGGGTCGCGGCCATCGCCTCGATGCAGGTGCGCTGCACGTTGTTGAACACGTCCTGGGCGGTCAGCGACCAGCCGGAGGTCTGGCTGTGCGTGCGCAACGAGAGCGACTTGGGGTTCTGCGGCTCGAACTGGCCGACCAGGCGCGCCCACAGCGCCCGGGCCGCGCGCAGCTTGGCGACCTCCATGAAGAAGTTCATCCCGATCGCCCAGAAGAAGCTCACCCGCGGCGCGAACTCGTCGATCGTCAGGCCCGCGTCGAGACCGGCCCGGATGTACTCCACCCCGTCGGCCAGCGTGTAGGCGAGCTCGAGGTCGGCTGTGGCCCCGGCCTCCTGGATGTGGTAGCCGGAGACCGAGATCGAGTTGAACCGCGGCATCTTCTGGGAGGTGTAGGCGAAGATGTCGCTGATGATCCGCATGCTCGGCTGCGGCGGGTAGATGTAGGTGTTGCGGACCATGAACTCCTTGAGAATGTCGTTCTGGATGGTCCCGGTGAGCTGTTCGGGCTGCACCCCCTGCTCCTCGGCCGCGACGATGTAGAGCGCGAGCACGGGCAGGACGGCACCGTTCATCGTCATCGAGACGCTCATCTCCTCCAGGGGGATCCCCTCGAAGAGCGTGCGCGCGTCGTAGATCGAGTCGATCGCGACGCCGGCCATGCCGACGTCCCCCTTCACCCGCGGGTGGTCGGAGTCGTAGCCGCGGTGGGTGGCCAGGTCGAAGGCCACGCTGAGGCCCTTCTGACCGGCGGCCAGGTTGCGCCGGTAGAAGGCGTTGGACTCCTCGGCGGTGGAGAACCCGGCGTACTGGCGGATCGTCCACGGCTGGGTGGTGTACATCGTGGGGTAGGGCCCGCGCAGGTAGGGCGCGAGACCGGGGTAGGTGTCCAGCGCGTCCAGGCCCTCCAGGTGCTCGGGACCGTAGACGGGCAGGATGCCGATACCCTCCGGCGAGTCCCACGTCTCCCCCTCGACGGGCTCGGTCGCGGTGACCTCGCCGGCGAGCGGGAGCCCCGCGAAGCTCTCGGGAACACTCATCTCGCCGCCTCCAGCTTCTCGCGGGTCCGGTGCAGGAAGTCCAGGGCGTCCATGCCCACCGCGCAGGTGTCGTCGACCGCGACCCCCTCCACGGGCTTGCCGGCCAGGACGACCCACTGGGCACCGGCCTCGCGCAGCGCGGCGACGAGGTCGGCCCCCCACGCGGCGTACGCCTTGTCGTGGCCGGCAAGGCACACGACGGGCTGCCCCTCGTAGTCGGTCAGCACCGACTCGACGTCGTCGTGCCGTCCCGCGTTGACAACGTCGATGCCGCCTGCCGCGAACAGGTTGCTGGCGAACGTCGCGCGCGCCGTGTGGGCGGCAACGGTGCCCATCGTGGCCAGGAAGGCCCTCTCCGCCACCGGCTCGTCGCGCAGCCTCTCGAAGGGCTCGCCGTAGGGCCGCACGGGGGGCGCACCGGCCGGGTGGGGCCTGCGCTCGGGCAGCGTCTGGTGCAGGTCGGGGAACTCGGTCAGCCCGGTCAGGGGTCGCTCCCGGTTCGCGATCTGCCGGTCGCGCTCGGCCACGACCTGGCCGATCCGGCCCCGCAGCGAGCCGTCGTCGATCGCCCCCAGCACGCCACCGCAGGACTCGATGCGACCGAGCTCCTCCCACCCGGCGACCGCGAGGTCGTCGGTGAGCTTCTCCACGGCGAACGCGCCACCGGCCGGGTCGGCGACCTTCGCCACGTGGGACTCCTCGACCAGCAGGGTGGAGGTGTTGCGCGCGATCCGGCGGCTGAACCCGTCCGGCAGCCCCAGCCGGCTGTCGAAGGGCAGCACCGTGACCGCGTCGGCACCACCGACGCCGGCCGCGAAGGCGGCCACACAGGTGCGCAGCATGTTCACCCAGGGGTCGTACTTGGTCATCATCGGTCGCGAGGTGACCGCGTGCAGCACCATCTGCCGATGGTCGGCGGCGGCGCCGCTGAGCTCGAGCATCCGGGCCCACAGGCGGCGTACGGCACGCAGCTTGGCGATCGTCTCGAACTGCTCGCTGGTGGCCGCGAGCCGGAACTCCACCAGCGCCGCGGCGTCGTCGACGGAGAGCCCGGCCGCTTCGAGCCGCCGCAGGTAGTGGCCCGCCAGCGCGAGCACGTAGCCCAGCTCCTGGACGTCGGAGGCACCCAGGTCGTGCACCGAGGTCCCGTCGACCACGATCGCGCGACAGCCGAGCTCACCGGCCAGCCGCGCGACCTCCGCCACCTGCTGGTCGACCTGCTCAGGCCCCGCCCGGCCGTCCTCGACCGCGCCACGCACCAGCGCGCCCACCGGGTCCAGCCCCAGGTTCGTGCCGGGGGCGACGCGCTGCTCCCCCGCGGTCTGCGCGAGGATCCGCGCGGCCGCGAGGGGGTCCGTGGGCGCGTCCAGCACCACGGGCGCGATGTCGAGCAGCACCCCGTCGAGAACCGCCGGCAGCTCGTCGAGGCCGACCCCGGCCTTCCCGACCTGCACCCACAGCGAGGTGGCGCCGTTCTCCAGGTCGGCCAGCGCGGCGTCGTGCGCGGCCGGTGCCTCGGGGTCCGCGACCAGGGTGCGCACGTCCCAGCCGTCGCCGCGTGCGGGGGGACGGACGGGCTCGGGCAGGTCAGCGACCAGCTCGGGGGTGCCCAACGGGGTGGTGGCGATGCCGTCGAGCGTGGTGCGTGTCAGCCGGTCCCACACCTGCGCGTCCGCGTCGCCGTCGGAGAGTCGTCGCGCCTTGCGCAGCACCGCGGCGGCCGCCCGCTCCCACTCGGAGCGGTCGTGGTCCTGCCCGGCGGCGAGAGCGAGGTGGGCATCAGGGCTCATGGGCGAAGGATAGGGAGGTCTCTCGTGCAGCGACCAGCGAGTGTGAAATACCCAACCTAGGCTGGCCCACGTGCCCCCACCCCTGCGGGTGGCCGACATCGGCTACGCGGTGCATCCGGACGCGCGCAGGCACGGTGTCGCGACGCGGGCGGTGCGTGCGCTGACCCACTGGCCGACGCTCGCCGAGGACGGACCGGGGCTGGCCGCCGGCTTCGCGCAGGAGGGGGTGCGCCGCTCCTTCCTCCCTCTGCGCGACCACACCGCCCCCACCCGGGTTCGCCGCCACGACGTGTGCCTGCACGGTCTGGTCGCCCGGACATAGCCCTCCTCCGGACTCGCCCGGGCAGCGCCCAACCGCACCGGGCTGTTCACCCAGCGCTCACACCGGCGCCACCGGGCGGTCACGCCGGGCGGTCATCCTCGGGGCATGCGGATCGCACTGGTCACCGAGGAGTTCGTCCCCAGCGACGCCCCGGCCGCGCGGGTGACCCGCGAGATCGTCTCGCGGCTCGTGGACGGCGGGCACGACGTCGTCGTGTTCACCGGCGGACGCGGCCAGTCCAGCTTCCGCGGGGCCCGCGTGTTCCGGGCCAGCCGGATGACCTCCATCGCCAGCGTCCGCGAGGCGATGGCTCTCTCGCGGCCGGACCTGTGCCACCTCGTCGACCCGCACCGGCTCGGCATCAAGGCAGCGGAGGCGGCCGGGCGACTCGGCGTACCGACCCTGGTGCTGGACCCGCGCACCTGGAAGCCGGGCGTGGACCTGGTCCACCACCACCCCGGCCTGCGGGACCAGGACCTGCACGACCGGTGGGCGCGCGTGCACTCCCCCGACGGCGGCCGACTGGTCGTGGGTCACCTCGGGCGCCTGGAGAGGAAGAAGGTCCTCGGTCGGCTCGCGACCGTCGCCCGGCTCCCCGGGGTCCGGCTGGTCGTGGTCGGCGACGGGCCCGGCACCGAGCAGCTGCGGGCCGCCGGTGCCAAGGTGATCCCGCAGGCGACGGGTCTCGAGCGCGCACGCTGCCTGGCCACCTTCGACGTGCTGGTGCAACCGCGCAAGAAGGAGGTCTACGCACCGTCGGTGCACGAGGCCCTGGCCAGCGGCGTTCCGGTGGTCGCCTTCGACGGCGGGACCGCCTCCGACGTCGTGGTCCACGAGCACAACGGGCTCCTGGTGGACACCGACCGAGGTGGCAAGGCCTTCGCCCGCACCGTCGCTCGACTCGCCGCCAGCCCGGACCTGCGGTTCACCCTGGCGGCCGACGCCCGCGACTCGGTGGCCCACCGCACCTGGGACGACGCGGTGGCCGAGCTCCTCGACGTGCACTACCCCGCCGCCACAGCCGCCTGCCGGACCGCGGCCGCGATCGGCTGATCGGCCGCCTGCCGAGCTGCGGCCCCAGGAACCGAGGCCCGGGCGTCCCACGACCCGCCGGCGCTCAGAGCTCCTGGCGGCCCTCGTCGTCCCTGGTACGGAGGCCGATCTTGGTGCCGAGCCACACCAGCGGGTCGTACTTGCGGTCCACGACGCGTTCCTTCATCGGGATGATCGCGTTGTCGGTGATCTTGATGCCCTCGGGACAGACCTCGGTGCAGCACTTGGTGATGTTGCACATCCCCAGGCCGGCCGCACCCTGGGCCAGCTGGCGCCGGTCGTGGGTGTCCAGCGGGTGCATGTCGAGCTCGGCGTAGCGCAGGAAGAAGCGGGGCCCGGCGAAGGCCTGCTTGTTCTCCTCGTGGTCGCGCACCACGTGGCAGGTGTTCTGGCACAGGAAGCACTCGATGCACTTGCGGAACTCCTGCCCCCGCTCGACGTCGACCTGCGCCATCCGGCGCTTGCCGTCCTCGTCGCGAGGCGGCGGCGCGAACGAGGGCAGCTCCCGGGCCTTCTCGTAGTTGAAGGAGACGTCGGTGACGAGGTCGCGGATCACCGGGAAGGCCCGCATCGGCGTCACGGTGATCGTCTCGGACTCCTCGAAGTCCGAGAGTCGGGTCATGCACAGCAGCCGTGGCCGGCCGTTGATCTCCGCGCTGCACGAGCCGCACTTGCCCGCCTTGCAGTTCCAGCGCACCGCGAGGTCGCCGGCCTGGGTCGCCTGCACCCGGTGGATCGCGTCGAGGACGACCTCGCCCTCGGAGACCTCCACGGTGTAGTCCCGCAGCTCCCCGGTCGCCTGGTCCCCGCGCCAGATGCGCATGCTCAGCTGATAACCCATCCCGGCTCCTAGTTGTCCTCGAAGAACGCGGCGAGCTCCTCCGGCATCACCGGCAGCGACTGCTCGCTGAGGTCGACACCCGTGCCCGCGGCGTTGAGCCGCAGCACCAGGTTCTTGCCACCCCACTCCTGGCTCGGCCCGGGGTAGTCGTCGCGGGTGTGCCCGCCACGTGACTCCTCGCGGGCCAGCGCCGCCTTGGCGATGCACTCGGAGACCAGCAGCATGTTGCGCAGGTCGATCGAGAGGTGCCAACCCGGGTTGAACTGCCGGTGCCCCTCCACGACGAGGTGCTCCGCGCGCTCCTTGAGCTTCTCGATCTCCTCCAGGGACCTGCTCAGCTCCTCCGCGATCCGGATGATGCCGACCAGGTCGTTCATCGTCTGCTGGAGGTCCTGCTGGATCGTGTAGGGGTTCTCCCTCGGCCCGTCCGAGCCGGTGACCGGGTCCCGCTCGAAGGCGGCCAGAGCCGGGTCCTGGGCGCCCAGCACGTGCTCGGGGTCGACGTAGGGCCGCTGCTCCCCCAGACCGGCGGCGTACGCCGCGGCCGCCTCGCCGGCCCGCTTGCCGAAGACCAGCAGGTCGCCCAGCGAGTTGCCGCCGAGCCGGTTGGACCCGTGCATGCCGCCGGAGCACTCCCCCACGGAGTACAGGCCGGTGACCGCGCTCTCCTGGCTGTCGGCGTCGACCTCGACGCCGCCCATCACGTAGTGGCAGGTGGGGCCGATCTCCATCGGCTCCTTGGTGATGTCGACGTCGGCCAGCTCCTTGAACTGGTGGTACATCGACGGCAGCCGCTTGCGGATGTACTCCGCGTCCCGCCGGGAGGCGATGTCGAGGAAGATGCCGCCGTGCGGTGACCCGCGACCCGCCTTGATCTCGGAGTTGATCGCGCGCGCGACCTCGTCACGCGGGAGCAGCTCGGGCGGGCGGCGGTTGTTCGACTTGTCGTCGTACCACCGGTCCGCCTCCTCCTCGGTGTCGGCGGTCTCGCTCTTGAAGAACTCCGGGATGTAGTCGAACATGAACCGCTTGCCCTCGGAGTTGCGCAGGATCCCGCCGTCACCGCGGACCGACTCGGTGACCAGCAGTCCCTTCACCGACGGCGGCCAGACCATGCCGGTCGGGTGGAACTGCACGAACTCCATGTTGATCAGCGACGCCCCGGCCCGCAGGGCGAGCGCGTGCCCGTCGCCGGTGTACTCCCAGGAGTTCGAGGTGACCTGGAAGGACTTGCCGATGCCGCCCGTCGCGAGGATCACCGACGGGGCCTCGAAGGTGACGAAGCGACCGCTCTCGCGCCAGTAGCCGAAGGCGCCGGAGATCCTGTCGCCGTCCTTGAGCAGCTCGGTGATCGTGCACTCCATGAACACGTCGATGCCGAGCGCCACGGCGCGCTGCTGGAGCGTGCGGATCATCTCCAGGCCGGTGCGGTCCCCGACGTGGGCGAGCCGGGCGTAGCGGTGGCCGCCGAAGTCGCGCTGGGAGATCAGCCCGTCCTCGGTGCGGTCGAAGAGCGCTCCCCAGTCCTCGAGCTCCTGCACCCGCTCGGGTGCCTCCTGGGCGTGCAGCTGGGCCATCCGCCAGTTGTTCAGCATCTTCCCGCCACGCATGGTGTCGCGGAAGTGCACCTGCCAGTTGTCCTCGGGCCAGCGGTTGCCCATCGAGGCGGCGATGCCGCCCTCGGCCATCACCGTGTGCGCCTTGCCGAGCAGCGACTTGCACACGATCGCGGTCCGCGCGCCGGCCTCGTGGGCCGCGATCGCGGCCCGCAGGCCGGCTCCTCCGGCGCCGATCACGACCACGTCGTGGGTGTGCCGCTCGAAGCCGTGGACGCCCGCAGCCTCGTCGGGCGACATCCGGTTGCCCGTCATGGGATGGCGGTCTGACATCAGAAGAACCTCAGGTCGGAGATGGCTCCGGTCGAGAGCAGCAGGACGTACAGGTCGGCGATGGCCACCGAGAACAGCGACAGCCACGCGTACTGGGCATGCCTGGTGTTCAGCCGGGACACCCAGGTCCACAGGCGGTAGCGCACGGGGTGCTTGCTGAAGTGCCGCAGCCGCCCACCCACCGCGTGCCGGCAGGAGTGGCAGGACAGGGTGTAGAGCCAGATCAGCGCGATGTTGGCGATGAAGACGAGCGTGCCCAGGCCCATGTGGCCCCAGTTGCCCTCCTCGTCGCGGAAGGTCAGGACGGTGTCGTAGGTGAGCACGAGCGCCACCACGATCGCGGCGTACCAGAACCAGCGGTGCAGGTTGTTCAGGATCAGCGGCAGCCGCGTCTCCCCGCTGTAGGCCCGGTGCGGCTCGGCGACCGCGCACGCCGGCGGGCTCAGCCAGAAGGAGCGGTAGTAGGCCTTGCGGTAGTAGTAGCAGGTCAGCCGGAAGCCCAGGGGGAAGATCAGCACGATCAGCGCCGCCGAGAGGGGGAAGCCGGCGAAGGGCTGCCCGAAGTCCGAGGAGCCGCGGACGCAGTCGCCCAGGCAGGGCGAGTAGAAGGGCGAGAGGTAGGGCTCGGCGTAGTAGTGCGCGCCCTGGAAGGCCCGGACCGTGGCGTAGACGACGAAGGACATGAAGACCACGAACGTGGTCAGCGGATAGAGCCACCAGCGGTCGGCCCTCAGGGTCCGTTCCGGGATCTCGGCCCGTGTGCGTCCGCGCACCCCCGCGTCCGTCGACGCCATTGCCACCTCCGAGGTACCTCGTTCGCACGGCGCGAGCCGCCGTCGTGATGGGGAACACTCTTGCCCGAACGCAGGCGAAAGGGAAAGGGGCGCGCCCTGAGCACCTCGACCCGCCGGACACCGAGCGGACCGGAGACCGCCGGTCGGCAACCAGGACGGGTCACCTCACCCGGGCGCCGTCGGCCCGGGACCGAGCGATACGGTGCCGGTTGTGGCAACTGCAACCCCGGGTCTGGTCAAGGACGGCAGGTCCACCCGATCGACCATCGCGCTCAAGCTGCTCATGGCCGTCAGCGGGATCGTCTTCATCGCCTTCGTGCTCCTGCACATGTACGGCAACCTGAAGGCGTTCGCCGGTCACGACGCCTACAACGAGTACGCCCACCACCTGCGCACCTTCGGTGAGCCGATGCTTCCCTACGCGGGCATGCTCTGGGTCGTCCGCGTGGTGCTGATCGTCTCGGTGGTGGTGCACGTCTACTGCGCGTTGACGCTGTGGCGGCGCGCCAACGCGGCCCGCACCGTCAAGTACGTCGTGAAGAAGAACAGCCACTCCACCTACGCCTCCCACCTGATGCGCTGGGGCGGGGTCACGCTGCTGCTGTTCATCGTCTGGCACCTGCTCAACTTCACGATCGGCAAGGTCAACGTCACCGGCGGGTCCACCAGCGACCCGTTCAACCTCGTGGTCGACTCCTTCTCGACCTGGTGGCTGACCCTGATCTACCTGGTCGCCATGGCCATGCTCGGCGCCCACCTGCACCACGGCTTCTGGAGCTCGATGCAGACGATGGGCCTGACCAACAGCGAGCGCCAGCGCACCCTCGCCAAGCAGGTCGGCCTCGTGCTCGCGCTCGTCATCACCATCGGTTTCTCGATCGTGCCGGTCTTCGTCCTCGCCGGCGTCATCAGCTAAGGGGTCCGCGCCATGACAGACATGCCCGACACCACCCTGACCAGCGACCCCTCGCACCACGAGGACGCCCAGGAGACCGACGACGCCGCCGGCTACTACACGCCCGGCGACCCGGTCCGGGACACCAAGGCCCCGGGTGGCCCGATCGACGAGAAGTGGGACACCCGTCAGTTCGAGGCCCGCATCGCCAGTCCCGCGAACCGCCGCCGGCTCTCCATCATCGTGGTCGGCACCGGCCTGGCCGGCGCGTCCGCGGCCGCCACCCTCGGCGAGGCCGGCTACGTGGTGAAGTCCTTCTGCTACCAGGACTCCCCCCGACGCGCCCACTCGATCGCCGCCCAGGGCGGGATCAACGCCGCCAAGAACTACAAGGGCGACGGCGACTCCGTCTACCGACTCTTCTACGACACCATCAAGGGCGGCGACTACCGCTCGCGCGAGTCGAACGTCTACCGCCTCGCCCAGGTGAGCCGGAACATCATCGACCAGTGCGTGGCCCAGGGCGTGCCGTTCGCCCGCGAGTACGGCGGCCTGCTCGACAACCGCTCGTTCGGCGGCGTGCAGGTCTCGCGCACCTTCTACGCCCGGGGCCAGACCGGGCAGCAGCTGCTCCTCGGCGCCTACCAGGCGCTCGAGCGCCAGGTGGCCGCCGGCACGGTGAAGACCTACACCCGGCACGAGATGGTCGAGCTGATCGTCGTGGACGGACGGGCCCGCGGCATCATCGTGCGCGACATGGTCACCGGCGAGCTGGAGACCTACTTCGCCGACGTGGTGGTGCTGGCCAGCGGCGGCTACGGCAACGTCTTCTTCCTGTCGACCAACGCGATGGGCTGCAACGTCACCGCGACCTGGCGGGCACACCGCAAGGGCGCCTACATGGCCAACCCCTGCTACACCCAGATCCATCCGACCTGCATCCCGGTCTCCGGCGCCCACCAGTCCAAGCTGACCTTGATGAGCGAGTCCCTGCGCAACGACGGGCGCATCTGGGTGCCCAAGGACGCCAAGGACGCCGAGAAGGACCCGCGCGACATCGCCGAGGAGGACCGCGACTACTACCTGGAGCGGATCTACCCCTCCTTCGGCAACCTGGTCCCGCGCGACATCGCCTCCCGGCAGGCCAAGAACATGTGCGACGAGGGCCGCGGGGTCGGGCCGGAGGTCGACGGCGTGCGGCGGGGGGTCTACCTCGACTTCGCCGAGGCGATCGACCGTCTCGGGCGCCGGGCGATCGAGGACAAGTACGGCAACCTGTTCGACATGTACGAGCGGATCACCGGCGAGAACCCCTACGAGGTGCCGATGCGGATCTACCCCGCGGTGCACTACGTGATGGGTGGCCTGTGGGTCGACTACGACCTGCAGTCCTCGATCCCTGGCCTGTTCGTCACCGGCGAGGCGAACTTCTCCGACCACGGGGCCAACCGCCTCGGCGCGTCCGCGCTGATGCAGGGCCTGGCCGACGGCTACTTCGTGCTCTCCAACACGATCCGCGACTACCTCGCCGACGGCCCCTTCGACAAGATCCCCGAGGACCACCCGGCCGTGGTCGAGGCCCAGGAGTCGGTGCGCTCGCGCATCGACCACTTCATGAGCACCAACGGCACCCGCAGCGTCGACTCCTACCACCGCGAGCTCGGCAACATCATGTGGGAGTACTGCGGCATGGAGCGCACCGAGGAGGGCCTGAAGAAGGCGATCGACCTGATCCGCTCGCTGCGCGAGGACTTCTGGCGCAACGTCCGGGTGCTGGGCAGCCCGGACGGCCTCAACCAGTCGCTGGAGCGGGCCGGCCGGGTCGCGGACTTCTTCGAGCTCGGTGAGCTGATGTGCATCGACGCGCTGAACCGGCGCGAGTCCTGCGGCGGCCACTTCCGCGCGGAGTCCCAGACCGAGGAGGGCGAGGCGTTGCGCCACGACGACCAGTACGCCTACGTGGCCGCGTGGGAGTGGGCCGGGCAGGACGAGAAGCCGATCCTGCACAAGGAGGACCTGGTCTATGAGTTCGTCGAGATGAAGCAGCGGAGCTACAAGTGACCTCACCCCCATTGCCCCCGACACGGCTGGTGTTCTGAGATGAGACTGACCCTGAAGATCTGGCGCCAGCCCGACCCCCGCACCGAGGGGTCGCTGCACACCTACGACGTGGACGACGTCTCCGAGGACATGTCCTTCCTGGAGATGCTCGACGTGCTCAACGAGCAGCTGAACAGCGAGGGCGAGGAGCCGATCGCCTTCGACAGCGACTGCCGCGAGGGCATCTGCGGCATGTGCGGGCTGATGATCAACGGCGAGGCCCACGGGCCCGAGGTGACCACGACCTGCCAGCTGCACATGCGCTCGTTCAACGACGGCGAGACGATCACCATCGAGCCCTGGCGCGCGGACCCGTTCCCGGTGCTCAAGGACCTCTGCGTGGACCGCCGGGCCTTCGACCGGGTCATCCAGCAGGGCGGCTACATCTCGGTGAACACCGGCGCCGCCCCGGACGCGCACGCGACCCCCGTGCCCAAGGACGACGCCGACCGCGCCTTCGACGTGGCCACCTGCATCGGCTGCGGGGCATGCGTGGCGGCGTGCCCGAACGGCTCGGCCTCGCTGTTCCTCGGCGCCAAGATCACCCACCTCGGCGCCCTGCCCCAGGGCCAGGCCGAGCGGAACTCCCGCGTGGTCAACATGGTCGCCCAGCACGACCACGAGGGCTTCGGTGGGTGCACCAACATCGGGGAGTGCACCGCGGCCTGCCCCAAGGAGATCCCGCTCGACGTGATCTCGCAGCTGAACAAGGACCTGCGCACCGCGATCCGCAAGGGTTTCTGAACACTCCCCGAGACGGGCCGCGGCCGGCGCGGGCGAGCGGCGCCTCCCCCGGGGGCCTCCCCGGGCCCTGGGAGGGCCAGTCAGCCCAGCGGAAACGCCTGCTGTGGCCGCCAGCCCGACGACTCGTCGTGGGAGTACAGCCACATCCGGTCGACGTGGAAGGCCGCGTCGAAGGACTGCAGCTCGACGAAGGCCTGGTCGAGCCTCGTGTCCTCGACGTCGTGGGCGACGGTGACGTGCGGATGGTAGGGAAACGTGCGCTCCATGGCCAGCGGCCCCCGGAGCACGGTGGCGGCAAGCTGCTCGCACTGGCTGATGCCCTCCACCACGCCGACGAAGACCACCGGCGAGACCGGCCGGAAGGTGCCCGTGCCACGCAGGTGCATCCGGAACGGCGCGATCCTCGACGCCACGTCGGCCAGGTGCGTCTGCACGACCTCCATGGCCGAGTCCTCCACCTCGTGCGGGGGCAGCAGCGTCACGTGGGTGGGGATCCTCCGGGCGGACTCGTCACCGACCCCGATGCGGTACTCCTGCAGCTGGCTGCCCCAGGGCTCCGGGACGGCGAGCGAGACTCCGATGGTGGGCACGCCGTCAGCCTAGGAGGTGAGGCTGCCGACCGGTCAGTGGGTGGCGCTGAGCAGCCCGACCCGGTCGTAGACGTCGGCCAGGGTGCGCGCGGCCACCTCACGGGCCCGCTCGGCCCCGCGCCGCAGCATCTCGTCCAGCTCGGAGCGGTCCTCGAGCAGCTCCAGGGTGCGCTCCCGGAACGGGGTCACCACGTCCACCACCACGTCGGCCAGGTCACCCTTGAAGTCGCCGTAGCCCCGCCCGGCGTACTCCTGCTCCAGGTCCCCGACCGTGCGACCGGTCAACGCTGAGTAGATCGTGAGCAGGTTGGAGACGCCTGGCTTGTGCTCCTCGTCGTAGCGGACCTCGGACCCGGAGTCGGTCACCGCGGAGCGGATCTTCTTGGCCGAGGCCCGCGGATCGTCGAGCATCTCGATGATGCCCGAGGCGCCGGAGTTGGTCTTGGACATCTTGGCGGTGGGGTTCTGCAGGTCCAGGATGCGCCCGGTGCTCTTGAGGATGTAGGGCTCGGGCAGCGAGAAGGTCTTCTTGTAGCGGTGGTTGAACCGCTGGGCGAGATCGCGGGTCAGCTCGAGGTGCTGGCGCTGGTCCTCCCCCACCGGGACGTACTTCGGCCGGTAGAGCAGGATGTCGGCCGCCTGGAGGATCGGGTAGGCGAAGAGCCCCACCGAGGCCGCGCCCTCACCCTCCTTGGCGGACTTGTCCTTGAACTGGGTCATCCGACGGGCCTCGCCGAAGCCGGTCAGGCACTCCAGCACCCAGGTCAGCTGGGTGTGCTCGGGCACGTGGGACTGGAGGAAGACCGCCGAGCGGTCGGGGTCGATACCCATCGCGATCAGCTGGGCCGCACAGCGCAGGAACCGCTGGCGCAGCACCTTGGGGTCCTGCTCGACGGTCAGCGAGTGCAGGTCGGCGATGAAGAAGAAGGGCTCGTGCTGGTCCTGCAGGTCCACCCACTGGCGGAGCGCGCCCAGGTAGTTGCCGAAGTGGAACGAGTCGCCCGTGGCCTGGATGCCGGAGAGCACACGCGGGCGCGCTGGAGCGTTCGTCGAGGTCTCGTGGGACATGATGGTCATTGTTCCAGCAGCCACGAATTGCCCCGGACACGGGCTCGATGACGAGGAGCGGCATGGCGGCGTCGTACAGCACCATCCCCACCCTGACCGACGGGGTCGTCACCCTCCGCGCCCCGATCGCCTCGGACGTGCAGGGCTCCTACGAGCAGTGCCAGGACCCCCTCACCCAGGAGTGGACCGCGATCCCGGTCCCCTACACGCTCGATGACGCGAACATCTACATGTACCACTCCATCCCGCGGGGCTGGGAGACCGGCAAGGAGTGGGGCTTCGTGGTGGAGGCGGCCGACGACACCGGCGCCCGTCGGTTCTGCGGGACGATCTCGCTGCGCAACCTCGGGGAGGGTCGCGCCGAGCTCGCCTTCGGCGCACACCCGTGCGCACGCGGTCGTGGGGTGATGGAGCGGGCGCTGCGACTGCTGCTCGAGTGGGGCATCCCCGAGCAGCACCTGAACACCGTGGAGTGGCTGGCCCACCGGGGCAACTGGCCCTCCTGGCGGCTGGCCTGGAAGCTCGGGTTCAGCCACGAGGGCGTCCTGCGCGACTGGCTCACCCAGCGCGGCCGGCCGGTGGACGCCTGGGTCGGGATCCTGCGGCGGGGCGAGGAGATGTCACCGCGCGCACCCTGGCTGGAGTCACCGACGCTCGTGGGGCCGTCGGTGACGCTGCGCAGGCTCGAGGAGCGCGACCTGCCGATGATCGTCGAGACGCGTGCCGACCGGGAGACCCAGCACTGGCTGCAGACCGTGCGCGAGACCGCGCCGCACACGCTGGAGTCCGACGCCACCTTCGTGGTGGAAAGCCTCGAGGACGCCGCCGCCGGGCGGGCCGTGCACTGGGCGGTCACCGACCAGCGCACCGACCTGTACGTCGGCCAGGTGTCCCTGTTCGACCTGAAGTACAAGCGCGAGGCGGAGATGGGCTTCGTCGCCCACCCGCACTGGCGCCGCCGCGGCTGGGCCACGGAGGCCGGTCGCCTCGTGGTCAAGCACGCCTTCATCGACCTCGAGGACGGCGGTCTCGGGCTGCGGCGCCTCACCGCCAACGCCTGCGCGACGAACGAGGGCTCCATGCGCGTGCTCGAGCGGGCCGGCTTCCTGCGGATCGGCCGCAGCCGGAAGAGCACGCTGCGCGGCGACGGCAAGTGGATGGACACCCACCTCTACGACCAGCTGATCGAGGACCGGGACCGCAGCCTGTGGTGACCGGCCACCGGGACGCGGCTCAGGCCGGGACGGTGTGCCGGTGGAGCAGGGCCGAGGCCAGCAGCACGAGCAGCCCGGCCGAGGAGAGCCCGGCGCCCACCCAAGCCGTCGCGGTGTAGCCGAACCCGGCGGCCACGACCACCCCGCCGAGCCAGGCACCCAGCGCGTTGGCGACGTTGAGCGAGGCATGGTTCATCGCGGCCCCGATGGTCTGGGCGTCGCCGGCCACCTGCATCAGCCGCATCTGCAGCCCCACCACGAGCACCGAGCTGACGACGCTGAGCACGAAGACGGTGAGCAGCCCTGGCAGGAACCACTGCGAGGTCATCGTGAACCCCACCAGGGTCAGGCCCATCAGACCCGAGCCGAGCAGCATGCTGCGAAACACCGACCAGTCGGCCAGCCGCCCCCCGAGCGGCGTGCCCACGACCATGCCGGTCCCGAACGCCAGCAGGTAGACCGGGACCAGTCCCTCGCCGAGCCCGGCGACGTCGGTGACGGTCGGCGCGATGTAGGTGTACATCGCGAACATGCCACCGAAGCCGATCGCCCCGGCCAGCAGGGTGAGCAGCACCTGGGGATCGGTGAACGCCCGCAGCTCACCGCGTCCGGTGGCCGCCCGGTTGGCCGCGACGTGCGGCACCAGCCACAGCACGAGGGCGGCGGTGACCGCGGCGAGCACCGTGACCAGCCAGTACGCCGAGCGCCAGCCTGCGTTCTGGCCCAGCCAGGTGGCCGCGGGCACACCGGCGACGTTGGCGACCGCGAGCCCGAGCATCACCCGGCTCACCGCCCGGCCGCGCCGTTCACCGGTGACCAGGCCGGCGGCCACCAGGGAGGCGACCCCGAAGTAGGCGCCGTGCGGCAGGCCGGAGAGGAACCGGGCCACGGTGAGCGTGGCGTAGCTCGTCGCCAGCGCACTCGCCGCGTTGCCCACGAGGAAGAGCGCCATCAGGCCGACCAGCAGCTCCCGGCGCGGCAGCCGTGTGCCGAAGACCGCGATCAGCGGCGCGCCGACGACCACCCCGATGGCGTAGGCGGAGATGACGTGACCGGCCCGCGGGATCGAGACGCCCACCCCGTCGGCGAGCTGGGGCAGCAGACCCATCGAGACGAACTCGGTGGTCCCGATCGCGAACCCGCCCGTGGCGAGCGCGAGCAGGGCCAGGCCCACGTGCCGGGGTCTCCGCCCCGCCCCGGAGCCCCGCGTCAGAGGGCTGCGAGCGCCTCGTTGAAGGTCGCCGAGGGCCGCATCACCGCCGAGGCCAGGGCGTCGTCGGGCCGGTAGTAGCCGCCGATGTCCGCCGGGGAGCCCTGGACGTCGATGAGCTCCTGGGCGATCGACTCCTCGTTCTGCGCCAGGGTCTGCGCGAGCGAGGCGAAGGCCTCGGCCAGCCCCGCGTCGTCGCTCTGCCGGGCCAGCTCCTGGGCCCAGAACAGCGCCAGGTAGAAGTGGCTGCCGCGGTTGTCGATGGTGCCGAGCTTGCGCTGCGGGGACTTGTTCTGGTCCAGCAGCGTGCCGGTGGCGCGCTCCAGGGCGAGCCCGAGGACCTCGGCCTGGTGGTTGTCGTTGACCTCGGCGTACTTCTTGAGGCTCTCGGCCAGCGCGAGGAACTCCCCCAGGCTGTCCCAGCGCAGGTAGTTCTCCTTGACCAGCTGCTGGACGTGCTTGGGCGCCGACCCCCCGGCCCCGGTCTCGAAGAGGCCGCCGCCGTTGATCAGCGGCACCACCGAGAGCATCTTCGCGCTCGTGCCCAGCTCCAGGATCGGGAACAGGTCGGTGAGGTAGTCGCGCAACACGTTGCCGGTCACCGAGATGGTGTCCTCGCCACGGCGGGCCCGGTCGACCGAGACCTTGATCGCCTCCTCGGGGCTCATGATCGAGATGTCGAGGCCCTCGGCGTCGCCGACGACGTCGGGGTCGGGGAGGTACTGGTTGACCTTGGCGATCACGTTGGCGTCGTGGGCCCGGGTCTCGTCGAGCCAGAAGATGGCCGGCGCGCCGGTGGCACGGGCACGGGTCACCGCCAGCTTGACCCAGTCGCGGATCGCGACGTCCTTGGTCTGGCAGGCACGCCAGATGTCTCCCTCGCCGACCTCGTGCTCGATGAGCACGGCGCCGTCCTCGTCGACGACGCGCACCGTGCCGGCCGTCTCGATCTCGAAGGTCTTGTCGTGGCTGCCGTACTCCTCCGCGGCCCGGGCCATCAGGCCGACGTTGGGCACCGAGCCCATCGTCGAGGGGTCGAAGGCGCCGTGCTCGCGACAGTCGTCGATCACCACCTGGTAGATCCCGGCGTACGACGAGTCGGGGATCACCGCGAGCGTGTCGGCCTCCTCGCCGCGCGGGTCCCACATGTGGCCGGAGGTGCGGATCATCGCCGGCATGCTGGCGTCGACGATCACGTCGCTGGGGACGTGCAGGTTGGTGATGCCCTTGGCGTCGTCGACCATCGCCAGCTCCGGCCCGTCGGCCAGTCCCTGGTCCACCGCCTCGCGGATCGCCTTGCCCTTCTCGCCACCGAGCTTGTCCGCGCCGGAGAGGATGCTGGCCAGCCCGTTGCTGGGGTCCAGGCCCGCCTCGAGCAGCACCTCGCCCTGCTCGGCGAACAGCCGGGGGAAGTAGGCCTGCACCGCGTGGCCGAAGATGATCGGGTCGGAGACCTTCATCATCGTGGCCTTCAGGTGCAGGGAGAACAGCACCCCCTCCGCCTTGGCCCGCTCGATCTGCTCGAGCAGGAAGCGCTGCAGGGCCGTGGTGTCCATGAAGGTGCCGTCCACGACCTCGCCGGCCTCGACCGGCACCGACTCCTTGAGCACCTCGGTGCCGGCGTCGGTGACCAGCTCGATGCGCAGCGAGCCCGCCTTCTCGATCACCACGGACTTCTCGTTGGAGCGGAAGTCACCGGCGCTCATGTGGGCGACGTTGGTCTTGCAGTCGGGGCTCCAGGCGCCCATCGAGTGCGGGTGCTTGCGCACGTAGCCCTTCACCGGCTGCGGTGCCCGACGGTCGGAGTTGCCCTCGCGCAGCACCGGGTTGACCGCACTGCCCTTGACCTTGTCGTAGCGAGCCCGCACGTCCTTGTCCTCCTCGGACTGCGGGCTGTCGGGATAGTCGGGGAGGTCGAAGCCCTGCTCCTGGAGCTCGGCGATCGCCGCCTTGAGCTGCGGGAGGGAGGCGCTGATGTTCGGCAGCTTGACGATGTTGGCCTCGCCCCGCTGGGCCAGGGCCCCCAGCTCTGCGAGCGAGTCGGGGACCCGCTGGTCCTCGGGGAGCCGGTCGGCGAAGCTCGCCAGGATCCGCCCCGCCAGGGAGATGTCCCGCGTCTCGACCTCGACACCGGCCGTCGCGGCGTACGCCTGGATGACGGGCAGGAACGAGTACGTCGCCAGCAGCGGCGCCTCGTCGGTGTGGGTGTAGATGATCTTCGGCTCGGACACGGATGCTCCTGGGCGTTCACTCGGAATCTATCTTCACGTCAAGATATCGCACGGCCAAGCCGGGCGATCCACCAGCCAGCCTCCCAGCGCCCACCGCGCCGCACAACCGCCGCCCGGAGGTGCGGGTGATCACGCCCGGGCGCGCTGCTAGCGTCAGTGAGGTCCGTTCGTCGCAACCAGGAGTCACCGTGAGCCCTGCACCCCTCAAGGTCGCCGTCACCGGCGCCGCCGGCCAGATCGGCTACAGCCTGCTGTTCCGCCTCGCGAGCGGGGCGCTGCTCGGCCCCGACCGACCCGTCGAGCTGCGCCTGCTGGAGATCACCCCGGCGCTGAAGGCCCTCGAGGGCGTGGTCATGGAGCTCGACGACTGCGCCTTCCCCACCCTGGCCGGCGTGGAGATCGGCGACGACGCCAGCACCGTCTTCGACGGCGTGAACCTCGCCCTGCTGGTCGGCGCGAAGCCGCGCGGGCCCGGGATGGAGCGCGCCGACCTGCTCGAGGCCAACGGGGCGATCTTCACCGCGCAGGGCAAGGCCCTGGGCGAGGTCGCCGCCGACGACGTCCGCATCGGCGTGACCGGCAACCCGGCCAACACCAACGCGCTGATCGCGATGAGCAACGCCCCCGACATCCCGCAGGAGCGGTTCTCCGCCCTCACCCGGCTCGACCACAACCGGGCCATCTCGCAGCTCGCCGCGAAGACCGGGGCGCCGGTGACCGACATCAAGAAGATGACGATCTGGGGCAACCACTCCGCGACGCAGTACCCCGACATCTTCCACGCCGAGGTCGCCGGCAAGAACGCCGCCGAGACCGTCGACGACCAGGCCTGGCTGGAGAACGACTTCATCCCCACGGTGGCCAAGCGCGGCGCCGCGATCATCGAGGCCCGCGGCTCCTCCTCGGCCGCGTCCGCCGCCTCGGCCACCATCGACGCCGCCCACGACTGGCTGCACGGCTCCGCCGACGGCGACTGGGTCTCCATGGCCGTCATCTCCGACGGCTCCTACGGCGTCCCCGAGGGCCTGGTCTCCTCCTTCCCCGTCACCACCCGCGACGGCAACTGGGAGATCGTCCAGGGTCTCGAGATCGACGACTTCTCCCGCGCCCGCATCGACGCCTCCACCCAGGAGCTCGCCGACGAGCGCGAGGCCGTGCGCGGCCTGGGGCTGATCTGAGGGCGGTTTCACTGGGTCCCCAGTGAAACCGCCACTCCCCTCGCGTTGCGACGCACGGGAAGTGGCAGGTTCGGTGGGGAAGTGACGGCCTGGATGCACCCATGAGCCAAGCGCGTACGCCGATCGTCCTGGACGTGGACACCGGGGTGGACGACGCCTGCGCCCTGCTGCTGGCGGCCCGGCACCCGGCCCTCGACCTGAAGGCCGTGACCTGCGTGAGTGGCAACGCCCCGCTGGCCGACGTCGTACGCAACACCCTGACCGTGCTCGACACCTGCGACCGGGCGGACGTGCCGGTCGCGGCGGGGGCTGCCCGGCCCCTGCTCGAGGAGCCCGTGGACGCACGACACGTGCACGGTCAGGACGGCATGGGTGACCTGGCGTGGCCGAGCTCGGAGCGCCGACCGGAGAGACGGCACGCGGTCGAGCTGTTGCGCGACGTGCTCTTGACCGCCGCCGACGAGGGAGCGCCGGTCACCCTCGTCCCGCTCGCGCCGATGACCAACATCGCGCTGCTGTTGCGCACCCACCCCGAGGTCGCGCAGGGCATCCGCCGCATCGTGTTCATGGGGGGCGCCGCCCAGGTCGGCAATGCGACCGCCTCCGCGGAGTTCAACGTCTTCCACGACCCCGAGGCCGCGGCGGTCACCCTGGACGCCTGCGCCGACGTGGGGATCGAGCTGGCCATGTACGGCCTCGACGTCTTCTACGGACCGCGTGTCGGACTCGACGTGGCGCAGGCCCTGGTGGCCGACCACCCTGCCGGTCCCGCCGGCCTCGCCGGACGGCTGATCGCCTTCCAGTGCGGACGCTTCGACTCACCCTCGGCGACCATCGGGGACGCCGGGGCGGTGTGCGCGGTGATCGACCCCGGCGGTCTGGTCACCGAGCGGCTGCCCGTGCGCGTCGAGCTCTCCGGCGCCTGGTCCCGCGGCCGCACGGTCGTCGACCGACGCGACTGGGACGGCAACCTGGCCCACGACCCGCACGGGCGCGCCCCCGCGAACATCGACGTCGCGCTCGAGGTGGACGGTGACCGCTACGCGCGGCTGTGGCTGGACACGGTCACCGGGGGCCGGTGATGGGTCGCGTCTTCGTGCTGGGCTCCCTCAACGTCGACCTGGTCACGCGCGTCGCACGACACCCGCAGCCCGGCGAGACGGTGCTGGGAGACCAGCTCGACCGGCTGGCCGGGGGCAAGGGCGCCAACCAGGCGGTCTCGGCCGCCGCCGCGGGAGCCGAGGTGGTGATGGTGGGCGCCGTCGGGGACGACTCCTTCGGGCGGCTCTACCGCGCCAGGCTCGAGCGTCTCGGGGTCGACGTGCGGGGAGTCGGCGTACACCCGGAGGCAGCGACGGGTGCGGCGCTGATCGTCGTGGACACCCACGGCGAGAACACCATCGTCGTCGCACCGGGCGCCAACCGCCTGGCCGGCGACTCGGCCACCATCCTGGAGGAGATGCGGGCCGGTGACGTGCTCCTCGTCCAGCTCGAGGTGCCCCTCGACGCCGTCACGGCCGCCTGCGAGCGCGCGGCCACCCAGGGGGCGCGGGTGGTGCTCAACCTGGCGCCGTACGCCGAGCTGCCGCCGCACGTGGTCAGCCTGGGCGACCCCGTGGTCGTCAACGTGCACGAGGCCCGTCAGCTCGGCGCCTCCAGGGCTTCGGCGCGCTCGCTGCTGGTGACTCTGGGCGCAGAGGGAGCCGAGTGGGACGGTCTGCACCTGCCCGCGCTCGGCGTACCCTCTGGCGGCGTACGCGACACCACCGGCGCCGGCGACGCCTTCTGCGGGGCGCTCGCGGCGGCGCTGGCCCGGGGGGAGGCCCAGGAGTCGGCCCTGCGGGCCGCGCTGGCCGCGGGCGCCGCCGCCGTACAGCGGCCGGGGGCGCAGGCCGATCCTCCTCTGGGCTGATCCAGGCGCCCGACTGCCCTCGCGGTCCTGCCACTTCCCGTGCGTTGCAACGCGAGGGAAGTGGCGGTTTCACTGGGTACCCAGTGAAACCGCCAGCCCCTACCCCGGCTGGTCGGGGATGACGCCGGCGAGGACGAGGAGGGCGGCGCCGACGGTGCCGAGCATGAGGACGTCGGCCCAGCGGCTGCGCCGGACCCGCAGCATCCCGGCGTCGCGGTCGGACAGGAAGGTGCGCACGAAGGCGCCGAAGAGCAGACCGAGTCCCACGACGCCGATCCCGCGCCGCCACGGCCCGAAGGCCACGATCAGCAGTCCCACGGCGCTGACGGCCACCACGCCGAGGTAGACCAGCCCGCCCAGCGTGGACGGGAGCCGGCGCGGCTCCTCCCCCGGGGTCACGAGCCGTCGCTGTCCCCGAGGCTCGCCTCGGCGGCGGCCACCACGTTGGAGAGCAGCATCGCCCGGGTCATCGGTCCCACGCCCCCCGGGTTGGGCGAGACCCAGGCGGCCACCTCGTGGACCGAGGGGGCGACGTCACCGGCGATCTTGCCCTCGACGCGGGAGACCCCGACGTCGAGGACCGCGGCGCCGGGCTTGACCATGTCGCCGGTGATGATGCCGGGCACCCCGGCGGCGGCGACGACGATGTCGGCCTGGCGCACGTGCGCGGCCAGGTCGCGGGTGCCGGTGTGGCACAGGGTCACGGTCGCGTTCTCCGAGCGCCGGGTGAGCAGGAGGCCCAGCGGCCGACCGACGGTGACGCCACGACCGACCACGGTCACGTCCGCACCCCGGATCTCGACGCCGTGGCGGCGCAGCAGCTCCACGATCCCGAACGGCGTGCACGGCAGCGGCGCCGGCTTGCCGAGCACCAGCCAGCCCAGGTTGGTCGGGTGCAGCCCGTCCACGTCCTTGGCGGGGTCGATCTCGCCGAGCACCGCGTTCTCGTCGATGCCGCCCGGCAGCGGCAGCTGCACGATGTAGCCGGTGCAGGTCGGGTCCTGGTTGAGGCGGCGTACGGCGGCCAGGACCTCCTCCTGCGTCGCGGTGGCCGGCAGGTCCTCGCGCAGGGACTCGATGCCGACCTCGGCGCAGTCCTTGTGCTTGCCGTTGACGTACCAGGTGGACCCGGGGTCGTCGCCGACCAGGACGGTGCCCAGCCCGGGGACGACGCCCTGCTCGCGCAGCTTGGCCACGCGCTCGGCGAGCTCGCCCTTGATCGCCTTGGCGGTGGCGCTTCCGTCCAGAATCTGTGCGGTCACGAGCTCAATCCTTTCATCGTTCAGGCTGCCTTCGTCCCACCGGGTTTCGACACGCTCCGGCACGGCTCGCACGCTCGGCCGTGGTCGCTGCTCAACCGCCGCCGACCGGGTCCGCTGACGCGTCCCCGATCAGTGGGCGAAGTGTCGGGTGCCGGTGAAGTACATCGTCAGCCCGGCCTTCGCGGCCGCCTCGATGCTCAGCTCGTCGCGGACCGAGCCGCCCGGCTGCACGATGGCCCGCACCCCGGCGTCAATGAGGATCTGCGGGCCGTCCTCGAAGGGGAAGAAGGCATCGGAGGCGGCGACCGACCCGGCGGCCCGCTCCCCGGCACGGTCCACGGCCAGCCGGCAGGAGTCGACGCGGTTGACCTGACCCATCCCGATGCCCACCGAGGCACCGCCGCTGGCCAGCAGGATCGCGTTGGACTTGGCCGCGCGGCAGGCGCGCCAGGCGAAGGCGAGGTCGGCCAGCATCTCCTGCGAAGCTGCCTCGCCGGTGGCGAGGGTCCAGCCGGCCGGGTCGTCGCCGTCGGCGTCGATCGCGTCGCGCTGCTGCATCAGCAGGCCGCCGGAGATCGCCCGCGTCTCCACCCCGCCGCGGCGCAGGGGCTCGCAGACGAGCAGGCGCACGTTCTTCTTGGCCTGCAGCACCTCGACGGCGCCGTCCTCGTAGCCGGGGGCGACGACCACCTCGGTGAACACCTCGGCCACCTGGCGGGCCATCTCCACCGAGACCGACCGGTTCACCGCGATCACCCCGCCGAACGCCGAGACCGGGTCGCACGCGTGTGCCTTGCGGTGCGCCTCGGCGACGTCCGCACCGACGGCGATCCCGCACGGGTTGGCGTGCTTGATGACGGCCACGGCCGGCTCGTCGAAGTCGTACGCCGCGCGGCGGGCCGCGTCGGCGTCGACGTAGTTGTTGTACGACATCTCCTTGCCGTGCAGCTGCTGTGCCTGGGCCAGTCCGGCGGCGCCGGCTCCGTCGCGGTAGAGCGCAGCCGCCTGGTGCGGGTTCTCGCCGTAGCGCAGCACGGCCGCCCGGTCCCAGGTGCCGCCGACCCAGCCGGGGAAGCCGCTGCCCTCGGAGGCGCCGGAGCCCGGCGCACCGACCAGGACCGAGCCCATCCAGCTGGCCACGTGCACGTCGTAGGTCGCGGTGTGCACGAACGCCTCGGCAGCCAGCCCCTTGCGCTGCTCGAGGGTGAAGCCGCCCTCGTCCAGGGCGGTCTGCACCTCGGCGTAGCGGTCCGGCGAGGTGACGATGGCCACCGAGGGGTGGTTCTTCGCCGCTGCGCGCACCATCGACGGACCACCGATGTCGATCTGCTCCACGCACTCGTCCGGCGCGGCACCCGAGGCGACGGTCTGGGTGAACGGGTAGAGGTTGGAGACCACCAGGTCGAACGGCTCCACGCCGAGGTCTGCGAGCTGGGCGACGTGGGTCGGCAGCCGGCGGTCGGCCAGGATGCCGGCGTGCACCTTCGGGTGCAGGGTCTTCACCCGGCCGTCGAGGCACTCGGGGAAGCCGGTCAGGTCCTCCACCCGCGTGACCGGCAGGCCCAGGTCGGCGATGAGCCTCGCCGAGCCGCCGGTGGAGACCAGCTCGACGCCGGCGTCGTGCAGCCCGCGCACCAGCTCCTCGAGACCGGACTTGTCGTAGACGGAGACCAGGGCACGCCTGATCGCGATCCTGTCCTGGGAGCCGGGGCTGTGGTTCATGCGCCGATCCGCACCTTCCTGTCGGTGATGGTGAAGCCTTCGCGGGCGATCCGTCCCACGCTCTCGACGAGCATGTCCCGCTCGGCGATCTTGATCCGATCGTGCAGCACCGCGACGTCGTCGTCGTCCTCGACCGGCACGGCGCGCTGGGCGATGATCGGACCGGTGTCGATCCCCTCGTCGACGACGAACAGCGTCGCACCGGTGACCTTCACACCGTAGGCGAGCGCGTCCGCCGGCCCCGTCGTACCGGGGAAGGAGGGGCACAGGGCCGGGTGGGTGTTGACCACGCGGCCCGCGAACCTGTCGAGGAACTCCGCCCCGACCAGCTTCATGAAGCCGGCGAGGACGACCAGGTCGGGCTCGAAGGCCGCGACGGTCTCGGTCAGGGAGCGGTCCCAGGAGGCGCGGGTCGCGAAGTCCCCCAGCGCGCGTACGAACGTCGACACCCCGGCCCTCTCGGCGCGCTCCAGTCCCTCGATGCCCTCACGGTCGGCCCCGACGGCGACCACGACGGCGCCGTACGCCGGGTCCCGGCACGCGTCGAGCAGGGCCTGCAGGTTGGTGCCGGCGCCGGAGACGAGCACGACGAGACGACGGGCGGGTCCGGCAGGCACCAGCACAGGCTACCGAGCAGCCTCAGCGGCGCTGCCACCAGGCGGTGACCAGGCCGGCGACCAGGCCACCGAGGCCCATCGCCGCCACGGAGGCCACGAACACCGCGCCCAGGGGCGCCCCGACGTCGGCCATCCGGCCCGTGCCCATGGGTCCGCCGGCGAGCGCGACCGCGAGGGTGGTGAGCACGGCGGCGCCGAAGCCGCAGCCGAAGCCGCGCAGCGCCGCGGAGTCGTAGGCCACCACCCCGTAGGAGCGTTGTGCCAGCACCGCCCCGGCCATCCCGGCGACCACCGGGACCGCCAGGAACCCGATCGTCCACGCGGGGGTCGGGCCGTCCTCGGGCAGCGCCGCCAGGAGCGGGAAGGCGGGGACCGGCCCCAGTGAGACCACGGTGGGCGAGACGACGGTGCCGACGCCCACCGCGAAGCCGGGCCCGAGCAGGTAGGCGGCGCCGAGGAGCACCGCGTTGGGCACCACGGCCACGGTCGCGAGGGTGTACATCACGTAGTCACCGGGCGAGAGGTGCAGCCCGGACATGGCCGACGCGGCCTGGTTCAGGCCCAGGAGCACCATCCCCGCGACCAGCACCGCGGAGGCAGCGAGCAGCAGCAGCATCGAGGCGACCGACCCGTAGACGACCGAGCGGATCCACCCGGGCACTGCCCGGGCCCAGGACCCGAGCCGGCCGGCCCCGGCCGCCATCCCCAGGGTGCCGGCGACCCCGGCGACCAGCACCGAGCCGAGGATGGACCGGCCCAGCCCCGGGCGGGCTGCGTCCTGGCCGAGGAGCACGCAGGTGACCACGGCGATCACCATGTAGAGACCGGTGAGCACCACCGCGGCGAACCCGAGCGTGCGGTCGTCCTCGACCGGCTGGGAGGTCGCGCCGGCCCAGCGTCCGTAGCGGTAGGCGACGGCGAGGAGGAGTGCGGTGAGGGCCAGCGGCACGATCGCCAGTGGTGCGCCGGACACCGTCAGCCCGGAGCCGTGGCCCACCAGCCAGGCGTCGGCGCCGACCCGGAGCGCGTCGGTGGTCTGGCCGTGCGCACCGCCGTCGGCGAGGAACCAGCCGACCAGCGCGAGGGCCATCAAGGTGACCATGCCGGTGGCCGCGGCAGCCAGCGCCGCCAGCGCCGCGGACACGGTCAGCGGGCGCCCCTCGGGCGCCGCGACGGGGGGTCCAGCCGGGCCGGAGGGCCGGCCCAAGGAACGGCCCAGGGAACGGCCCAGGACCCGGTCCAGCACCCGGCCCAGTCGTGTGCTCGCGGAGCGCTCGGTCGAACCCGTCTCCGGGGGGCGGCTCAGCAGGTCAGTCATCGCCTCCCCATCTTGGCCGAGGAGGGCCCGAACCGCGTCGCGGCACGCGGGTAACGTTCAGTGCGTATGCCCACCGTCCCGGACAGCAACGTCCCCGTCTTCGACGACTTCTACCTGGCCAGCCGGCGCCGCCTGGTCCTCTCCGCCTACGCCCTGACCGGCGATCTCTCCGCGACCCGGGCCGCGGTGCGGGAGGCGTTCGTCACCGCCCGGCACCGCTGGCGCAAGGTGGGTCGCCTGCCCGACCCCGAGGAGTGGGTGCGGCCCCGGGCCTGGGCGATGGCGCAGCGACGCCACGTGGCGCGGTTGTGGCACCGGGAGAGAGGCATCGGCGCGGAGCAGAAGGAGGTGCTCGACGCGCTGCACCACCTGCCCGACCAGCAGCGCAAGGTGCTCCTGCTCGCCACGATCTCGGCGCTGTCCACCGAGGACATCGGACGCGAGCTCGGGGAGACCCCGCAGCGGGTGATCGAGCTGCGCGCCGCGGCGACGACCTCGTTCTGCCAGGAGACCGGCACACCCGACAGCGAGGTCGGGGCCGCGGTGGAGCGACTCGCGCCGATCGCGGAGGCCGCCGCGCTGCCCGGCCCCGCCTCGATCGACCGGGACGGCCGGCGACGCCACCGGGTGAGCACGCTCGCGGGCAGCGTCGTACTCCTGGTGCTGACGGTGCTCGGTGGCCTCTTCGTCCTCGACGGTGGCGAGCCGCCGGCCCGCGCCGCGACCGCGTCCGCCGACCGGCCGGTCACCACGGCGATGCTGCTCACCCCGGCGCAGGTGCAACCGCTGGCGCCGGGCGAGCGCTGGCGGTTGCTCGGCACCACCGACAACACCACGGGCACGGGCATCAACACCGTCTGCCAGGACACCCGGTTCGCCGACCCCCGTGGGCGGGGCACGATGGTCCGCAAGTTCGCCACGGCGGCCGCCCGCGGCTCCGGGGGCACCCGCGGCTCCGGGGGCATCCGGCGCACGCTGCTGCAGACGGTCGAGATCTCGCGCAGCCCCGCAGCGGCGGCACGTGCCTATCGCACGACCCTGGGTTGGTTCGCCGGCTGCCGACAGGCACGGCTGCAGCTGCTGAACACCTACCGGGTGCGGGGACTGGGCGAGGAGGCGCAGCTGCTCAAGCTGCGCATCCCCAACGCCGTACGCCGCACCTACGTCGTCGGGCTGGTCCGCACCGGGTCGCTGACCGTCTCGACGGTCTCGGAGACCCTCGGCGGGCGCCCGGTGCGGGTGCAACGTGCTGTGGACACCCTCACCACCGCCGTGCGCGACCTGTGCCACGCCGACTCGTCGGGACCGTGCCCGGTGCGGGTGCTGACGGCACCGGTGCTGCCCCCGCCGTCCGGTGAGAGTCCCGGCACGCTGGCGGCCGCCGACCTGCCGGTCATCGGCCGGATCAACCGTCCATGGGTGGGCACCCGCCCGGTGGTCGCGAAGCCCAACCTCGCCGCCACCACCTGCGACAAGGCGAACTTCCGCCGGGCCGGTGCGCCGCGCGCGACGATGCGGACGTTCCTGATCCCGCAGGCACGGCTGCCGCGCCGGTTCGGGATCACCGAGACCGTGGGCCGGTTCGCCCGCCCCCGAGCCGCGCACCGGTTCGTGCGCCACGTCTCCGCCGCCATGGCCGCCTGTGAGAAGAAGGACCTCGGCGCGACGGTGAGCAGCGAGGTCGCCCAGCGGCACGGCTACCGCGGCTCGGAGTTCGCCCTGTGGCGGCTGGACAGCGAGATCGACAAGCACACCACGGTCGGCTTCTGGATGGGTGTGGCCCGCGTGGGGCGCTACGTTGCCCAGGTGAACTTCACGCCGACCGGCCACAACGACGTCGACGAGGACACCTTCCAGGCACTGATCTCCCGCGCGCGCGACCGGCTCTTCGAGCTGACCGGGTCGACCCGGTGAGCGGCTTCGAGCTCACCGGGGGTCTGGTCTACCTCGACGGCAACTCGCTGGGCGCGCTCCCGACCGGGGTGGCCGAGCGGATGGAGGACGTCGTACGCCGCGAGTGGGGGCAGGGCCTGATCCGCTCCTGGAACGACGCCCACTGGACCGAGCTCGGCGAGCGGGTCGCGGCCCGGATCGCGCCGCTGATCGGGGTCTCCCCCAGCGACCTGCACCTCGGGGACAGCACCAGCGTGAGCCTGTTCAAGACGACCGTGGCCGCCGCCCGGCTGCGTCCGGAGCGGCGGGTGCTCGTCGTCGAGCCCACGACGTTCCCGACCGACGGCTACATCGTCGCCGGTGTCGCCGACCTGATGGGACTCGAGCTGCGCTGGTGCGACCCCGCCGACCCGCTGGCCGCCGTCGACGAGGACGTCGCCCTCCTCAGCCTGACCCACGTCGACTTCCGCACCGGCGCGATGTTCGACATGGCCACGATCACCGCCGCCGCCCAGGAGCGCGGGGCACTGGTGCAGTGGGACCTGTGCCACTCCGCCGGGGCGGTGCCGGTGGACCTGACCGCCGCCGGGGCCGACCTCGCGGTGGGGTGCACCTACAAGTACCTCAACGGAGGACCCGGCTCGCCGGCCTACCTGTGGGTGGCGCCGCGACACCAGACGGCGGCCCGGCAGCCGATCACCGGCTGGTTCGGCCACCGGGACCCGTTCGCGATGGCCCTCGACTACGAGCGGCGCGAGGGGATCGGCTCCTTCGCCTCCGGTACGCCGCCGGTGCTGGCCCTCTCTGCGCTCGAGACGGCGCTCGGGGCCTTCGACGGGGTCGCGGTCGAGCAGCTGCGGGCGCAGTCCCTGGCGCTGACCGACCTGTTCGTGGCGCTGCTCGACGAGCGGCTGCCCGGGGTCTTCGAGCTCGCCACGCCCCGGGCCCATGAGCGCCGGGGCAGCCAGGTCTCGCTGCGCCACGAACAGGCGTACGGCATCGTCCAGGCCCTGATCGCCCGCGAGGTGGTCGGCGACTTCCGCGACCCCGACATCGCCCGCTTCGGCTTCGCGCCGCTCTACAACACCGAGGCGGACGTGCACGCCGCGATCGACCGGCTGACGCTGGTGATGGCGAAGCAGGAGTACGCCGACCCGGCGTACTCCCGGCGCAACCCGGTCACCTGACCGCTTGCTCCCCGTGCGATGCGGCCACTTCCCGTGCGTTGCAACGCACGGGGAGTGGCGGTTTCACTGGGTACCCAGTGAAACCGCCACACCTCACATGGACTCGAGGATCTCCCGCATCAGGTCTGCGGTCGCGGAGGGGGTCTTGCCGACCTTGACGCCGGCGGCCTCGAGGGCCTCCTTCTTGGCCTCCGCGGTGCCGGAGGAGCCGGAGACGATGGCGCCGGCGTGGCCCATGGTCTTGCCCTCGGGGGCGGTGAAGCCGGCGACGTAGCCGACGACGGGCTTGGTCACGTGCTCCTTGATGTAGTCCGCGGCGCGCTCCTCGGCGTCGCCGCCGATCTCGCCGATCATCACGATCGCCTTGGTCTCGGGGTCCTTCTCGAAGGCCTCGAGGGCGTCGATGTGGGTGGTGCCGATGATCGGGTCTCCGCCGATGCCGATGGCGGTGGAGAAGCCGTGGTCACGCAGCTCGAACATCATCTGGTAGGTCAGCGTGCCGGACTTGGAGACGAGGCCGACCGGGCCCTTGCCGGAGATGGTGGCGGGGGTGATGCCGACCAGGCACTCCTCGGGGGTGATGATGCCGGGGCAGTTGGGGCCGATGATGCGGGTGTTCCGGCCCTGGGCGTAGGCCCACAGCTCGGCGGAGTCCTGCACCGGCACGCCCTCGGTGATCACGACCACCAGCGGGATCTCGGCGTCGATGGCCTCGATCACGGCGTCCTTGGTGAACGGCGCCGGCACGAAGGCGACCGAGACGTCGGCGCCGGTCTCCTTCATCGCCTCGGCGACGGTGCCGAAGACGGGGAGCTCCTGGTCGCCGTGCGTGACCGTGGTGCCCGCCTTGCGGGCGTTGACGCCGCCGACGACGTTCGTGCCGGCCTTGAGCATCAGCGCGGTGTGCTTGGTGCCCTCACCGCCGGTGATGCCCTGCACGATGACCTTGCTGTCCTTGTTGACGAAAATCGACATCTGCTCAGACCCTCCCCTACTTCTCGTGACCGAGGTTTGCCAGCTCGGCGGCCTTGGCGGCGGCGCCGTCCATGGTGTCCTCGATGACCACCAGCGGGTGGTTGGCCTCCTCGAGGATGCGCCGCCCCTCCTCGACGTTGTTGCCGTCGAGGCGTACGACGAGGGGCTTGTCCGCCTCGTCGCCGAGGATCTCCAGCGCGTGCACGATGCCGTTGGCCACCGCGTCACAGGAGGTGATGCCACCGAAGACGTTGACGAAGACCGACTTGACCTGCTCGTCGTTCAAGATCACGTCGAGCCCGTTGGCCATCACCTCCGCCGAGGCGCCGCCACCGATGTCGAGGAAGTTGGCCGGCTTCTGGCCGCCGTGCTGCTCGCCGGCGTAGGCCACCACGTCGAGCGTGGACATGACCAGCCCGGCACCGTTGCCGATGATGCCGACCGAGCCGTCGAGCTTGACGTAGTTCAGCCCCTTCTCCTTGGCCTTGGCCTCGAGTGGGTCGGTGGAGTCCTTGTCCTCGAAGGCGGCGTGGTCCTCGTGACGGAACTCGGCGTTCTCGTCCAGGGACATCTTCCCGTCGAGCGCGTCGAGCCGGTCACCTGCCAGCCGGGCGAGGGGGTTGACCTCGACCAGGGTGGCGTCCTCCTCGACGAAGGTCCGCCACAGCGCGAGCACCAGCTCGACCGCCTGCTTCTCCAGCTCGGCGGGGAACCCGACCTCGGCGACGATCTCGGCAGCCTTGGCCTGGTCGACCCCGGCCCCGGGGTCGATGGCGATCTTCTTGACCGCCTCGGGCTTGGTGCGGGCGACCTCCTCGATCTCGACACCGCCCTCGATCGAGGCGATGCACAAGAAGGAGCGGTTGGAGCGGTCGAGCAGGAAGGAGAAGTAGTACTCCTCCTCGATCTGCTCGGCGGGCACCACGAGCACCCGGTGGACGGTGAGCCCCTTGATGTCCATGCCGAGGATGGCCTCGGCGTGCTGCTCGGCCTCCTCGGGCGAGGTGGCCAGCTTGACGCCGCCGGCCTTGCCACGGCCGCCGGCCTTGACCTGCGCCTTCACGACCACCGTGCCGCCGATCTCCTCGGCGGCCCCCCGGGCCTCGGCCGCCGTCTCGACGGTCCTGCCGAGGGTCACCGGCACGTCATGCTTGGCGAAGAGCTCCTTCGCTTGGTACTCCATCAGGTCCACGGGTCACCCGCTCCTTCGGCGTTGGTGGGTTCGTGCGGGCGCCCGGCTGCGCGGGCCCGCTCCGGCCGACCATAGTCCCGCGGCGCGGCGCCCGGCCACGTAGGGTGCGTGCGTGGAACGCAGGGAGACCCAGGTCACGCCGCTCGTCTCGCCGCCGGTCACGGTGCACGCCACCGAGTACGGCGACCGCGACGCACCCACGCACGTGCTGCTGCTGCACGGCTTCCCCGACGACCAGCAGATGTGGGAGCCGGTCGTCGACCAGCTGCCGCACGAGTGGCACGTGGTCACCTGCGACCTGCGCGGTGCCGGGCGGTCCAGCAGGCCGGCGGGACGGTCCTCCTACCGCCTCGAGCTCCTCGTGGAGGACGTCGTCGCGGTGCTCGACGCCACCCTGCCGAGCGGGGCCCGGGTGCACCTCGTAGGACACGACTGGGGCTCGACCCTGGGCTGGGACGTCATCGCGGCCGAGACGTGGGACCCTCGCCTCGAGGGCCGGATCGCGTCGTACACCAGCATCAGCGGGCCGCCGCTGGACCACATGGGCACCCAGCTCCAGGGACTGCGCGGACGACTGCGGATGCTGCCGCAGCTGCTGCACAGCTGGTACGTCCTCTTCTTCCTGCTCCCCTGGCTGCCCGAGCTGAACTGGCGCTTCCTCCAGCCGGTGATGCGGCGCAGCATGCGTCTGCTCGATCCCACGATCGACCTGCTGCCGTGGGGGCGTGCGCTCGCCACCAACGCCGTGCCCGGCCTGGAGCTCTACCGCGCCAACGTGGTGCCCCGGATCGCCCGGCCGCTGCCGTGGCGCACCTCGGTGCCGGTGCAGCTCGTGGTCGCGACCCGCGACGCCTTCGTCACGCCGCGCTCGCTCGAGCACCTCGACGCGCGGGTGCGAGACCTGACCCGGCTGGAGATCGACGAGGGTCACTGGGTGCCCCGGGCCCGGCCCGCCGAGCTCGCCGACCTGGTCGCGGCGTTCGTGCGACGCCACCCTGCGTGACCCCCCTGCGTGACCCCCCTGCGTGACCCCCCTGCGTGACCCCCTGCGTGACCTTTGCCGCAGCTGCGTCGTTGACCGCACATGCCCACGCCACTCACCACGCGGTCGCGCCGGATCACCGCCGCCCTGGCCGCCAGCGCCCTCGCCGTCTCCGCCCTGGCCCTGGCCGGCAGCTCCGGCAGCGCAGCCGCAGCCACAGCGCCCGACTCCACGTCCGACTCCACGTCCGACTCCACGTCCGACTCCACGCCCGGCTACAGCGTCCGTGCCCTGAGCGTGGACGTGAAGGTCGGCCCGGCGAACCAGCAGGACTGCCGGATCGACGCCGACCTCTACCTCCCCGACGGGGCCAGCGCCAGCCACCCGGTCCCGGCGATCTTGACCACGCACGGTTTCGGTGGGAACAAGGCCGACAGCAACCAGGTGGCCATCGGCAAGGGCTTCTCCACCCAGGGGTACGCCGTGCTGAGCTACTCCGGGCTCGGGTTCGGCAAGACCAACTGCAAGATCACCCTCGACGACCCCGACTGGGACGGCAAGGCCGGGCGGCAGATGGTCGACGTGCTGGCCGGCACCCGGTCCTACCTGCCCGAGGGGTCGAGCACCCCGAAGCGGCTCGACATGATCGCCACCGAGTCCCCCGGAGACCCCCGCGTGGGCATGATCGGCGGCTCCTACGGCGGCCAGATCCAGTACGCCGTGGCCATGCAGGACCCGCGGGTGGACGCGATCATCCCGATCATCACCTGGAACGACCTGACCTACTCGCTGGCGCCGGGCAACGTGGCCAAGAAGCAGTGGATCGACCTGTTCTTCGGCGACGGCATCGTCTCCGGCGCCCAGAACGCGACCGCCGACTCCGAGACGCTGCGATTCTGCCCGAACTTCGTCGACCAGGCCTGCGTCGGTGTCACAGCGATGAACAGCGCCGGCTACCCCGACTCGGGCACGGTGGCGCTGGCCAAGCACGCCTCGGTCGCCAGCTACGTCAAGCGCATCACGGTGCCCACCCTGCTGGTCCAGGGCCAGAAGGACACCCTGTTCAACCTCAACGAGGCGGTCAGCACCTACCGCTCGCTGCGGGCCCAGAGGACGCCGGTGAAGATGATCTGGCAGTCCTGGGGTCACTCCGGCTCCAGCCCGGCACCGGGCGAGCTCGACTTCGGCGCCTCGTCGCTGCGTGACTCCTACCTCGGCAACCGGTTCCTGAACTGGATGGACCACTACGTGCGTGGCCAGCAGGACGCGAGGACCGGGCCGCGGTTCGAGTACTTCCGCGACTGGGTCGACTACGACACCAGCCCGGACAAGGCCGGCAAGGCCATCCGGGCGGCGTACGCGAGGAGCAGCAAGGTCTCCTGGGACCCCACCGACACGCTCTACTTCACCGGTGGCCACGGGTTGACACCCTCCCGTGCCGAGGTCAAGGCCGGGTCGGCGTCCTACGCCAACGTCTCGGCGGCACCGACGTCGTACTCCGAGACCTCCGGCCTCGAGGGCAGCCAGGTCAACAACCCGCCGACGGACGCCCCGGGCACGTTCGTGTCCTTCACCACCGACCCGCTCACCGCCCCGGCCGACGTGGTCGGCTCGCCGAAGGTCACCTTGCACCTGAGCACCCCGGCCGCGGGCTACACCCAGATCGCCGGCCCGTCGGGGCAGCTGGTGCTCTTCGCCAAGGTCTACGACATCGCGCCGGACGGCTCGAAGGTCCTCAAGAACCGGCTGATCTCGCCGCTGCGGGTGCCCGACACCAACAAGCCGGTGACGCTGCGGCTGCCCGGCATCGTGCACCGGTTCGCCACCGGCCACCGGATCCAGGTGGTCGTGGCCGCGAGCGACGCCGCCTACGCGGGCAACGCTCTCCCGCAGGAGGTCGCGATCATGACCAGCCCGACGCAGCCGAGCACCCTCGGCCTGCCGGTGGTCGGCACGTTGGCCTTCTGACCGGCTCGCCGGGAGGGGGCGTCACGCCTCGAGGTGCTCGGCCACCCAGCCGGTGATCTCGCCGGTCGTGGCGCCGGGGGTGAAGATCTTGGCGACCCCGAGCTCCTGCAGCGGGGCGAGGTCCTCCTCGGGGACGATGCCGCCGCCGAAGACCACGATGTCACCGGCACCACGCTCCTCGAGCTGCTCGAGGAGCGTGCGGAACAGGGTCATGTGCGCGCCGGAGAGCACCGAGAGCCCGATCGCGTCGGCGTCCTCCTGGATGGCGGTCTCCACGATCTGCTCGGGGGTCTGGTGCAGCCCGGTGTAGATGACCTCGTGTCCCGCGTCGCGCAGGGCCCGGGCGACGACCTTCGCGCCCCGGTCGTGGCCGTCGAGTCCGGGCTTGGCCACCACGATGCGCAACATGGCTGCAGGCTATCCGGTGGCTCGCCCCGGAGTGACACCGAGCACACGGCCCGGGCCGTGCCCTGCGCGTCCTCGACTCGTTGGTCCACAGCGAGAGACCCCAGGATTTCAGCTGGGGTGATGTGTTCGTTAAAGTGTCAGGTCGCCCCATCTGTCGAGACCGAGCAGAGGAAACCTATGGGTAGCCATCGGGCAGCGCACCGCCGCAGGCAGCGGCCCGCTGCCGCGTGTGCCGCGACACATGCCCGGAGGCGACGACTGCGGCGGTTCCTCGACCGGCTCCCCTCGATCCCCACCGCGGTGGGGGTGACGGCGCTGGCCCTCGCCGCTGCCGGCGCGGTGACCGTGGGCAACGCGCACGCCGCGCCCGCCAGCAGCATCGCCCTGTCGGCGGAGGGCTCGACGCCCTCCGGCACCGACGCGATGGGGTACGTCGATGGCCCCCGGGCCCGTGCACTGAGCCGCGACTCCGAGCGCCAGGCCCTGCAGGACGCCGCCGACGCGCGGTTGAAGCAGGCGGCCGAGCAACAGGCCGCCGAGCGCAACGCCAAGCTGAAGTCCCTGGGCAGGGCGGCCGAGGCGCGCGCCGGCGAGATCGCCAAGAACCAGTGGCACCTGCCCACGCGCGGCTACCACCTCACCGCCCGGTTCGGCATGGCCGGCGGACTGTGGTCCAGCAACCACACCGGCCTCGACTTCGCCGCCCCCACGGGCACCCCGATCTTCGCGGTCGGCAACGGCGTGATCACCGAGACCGGCTGGGCCGGCGCCTACGGCAACCGCACCATCGAGACCCTCCAGGACGGCACCGAGATCTGGTACTGCCACCAGAGCTCGGTCGGCGTGCAGGTCGGCGAGAACGTCGCCAGCGGCCAGACGATCGGCGCGGTGGGCAGCACCGGCAACACCACCGGGCCGCACGTCCACCTCGAGGTCCGACCCGGCGGCGGCGACCCGGTGGATCCCTTCCAGGCGCTGGTCTTCCACGGCCTCAAGCCCTAGCGAACATCCACGACCGGCGCCCGGGCCGGTTGCCCGCCGTGGCAGACCTGTGCGGCGCCCCGCTAGAGCTTCTCGACCGGGGCGTAGCGCAGCAGCAGCCGCTTGACCCCGTCGCCGCCGAAGTCGATCGAGGCCACGGAGCTCTCCCCGGCACCCTCGAGCGCCACCACGGTCCCCAGGCCGAAGGTGTCGTGCTGCACCCGGTCACCGGGGGCCAGCGACGGGATCGGGCGACTGGCCTTGGCCTTCCGGGCGGCGTCCGAGCGCGCGGTCGCCGTGCCGAAGCGGCGCTGCGGCGCCGCCGACCCGCGCTGCGGGACGGCGTACTGCGGCCGGCTCCACGACGTCATCGCCTCCGCGGTGCGCCGCCACTCCACGAGGTCGGTGGGCAGCTCGTCGATGAACCGCGACGCGGGGTTGTGCTGGGGGGCTCCCCAGGCGGAGCGGACCACGGCCCGGGAGACGTAGAGGCGCTCGCGGGCCCGCGTCATCCCCACGTAGGCGAGCCGGCGCTCCTCCTCGAGCTCGGGCCGGTCGCCCAGGGAGCGCTGGTGCGGGAAGACCCCGTCCTCGAGCCCGGTGAGGAAGACCACCGGGAACTCCAGCCCCTTGGCCGTGTGCAGGGTCATCAGGGTCACGACGCCCGCGCTTGCGTCCGCACCGCCGGCCTCGGTCTCGGGCGGGGCGTCGGGGATCTGGTCCGCGTCGGCGACCAGTGCCACCCGCTCGAGGAAGTCCGAGAGCCCCGGCGGCGCCGCCTCGTCGGGCTGGTCGGCGGGTTGGTCGGCGGGGTCGGCCGACGGACCCACCACCGGGTCGTCGGCGAACTCGCGGGCGACGGCGACGAGCTCGGCGAGGTTCTCCACCCGGGTCTCGTCCTGCGGATCCTCGGAGTCCTCGAGCTCCTTGAGGTAGCCGCTGCGGGTGAGCACCTGCTCGAGCACCACGTCGACGCGCTCCCCCGCCTCGACCATCTGCTGGAGCTGCTCGATGAGGTCCACGAAGCCGCGGACGGCGTTGAGCGACCGCGTCGCGAGACCGGGTGCGTCCTCGGCGCGCCGGAGTGCCTGCCAGAAGGTGATCCGGTCGCGCTGCGCGAGACCGTCGATGCAGGCCTCGGCACGCTCGCCGATGCCGCGCTTGGGCGTGTTCAGCACCCGACGCAGCGACACGGAGTCCGCGGGGTTGACCAGCACCCGCAGGTAGGCCAGTGCATCGCGAACCTCGCGGCGCTCGTAGAACCGCACCCCGCCCACGACGCGGTAGGGCAACCCGACCCGGATGAAGATCTCCTCGAAGACCCGCGACTGGGCGTTGGTGCGGTAGAAGACCGCCACGTCACCGGCGCGGGCGGCCCCCTCGTCGGTGAGCTTGTCGACCTCCTCGGCGACGAACCGCGCCTCGTCGTGCTCGTCGTCCCCCACGTAGCCGACGATGCCTGCGCCGGCACCCGCGTCGGTCCAGAGGCTCTTCGGCTTGCGACCCTCGTTGCGGCTGATCACCGCGTTGGCAGCGGTGAGGATGGTCTGCGTCGAGCGGTAGTTCTGCTCCAGCAGGATCGTGCGCGCGTCGGGGAAGTCCTGCTCGAAGTCGAGGATGTTGCGGATGTTGGCGCCGCGGAAGGCGTAGATCGACTGGTCGGCGTCCCCGACCACCATCAGCTCCGCCGGCGTCGAGCGGTCCTCGTCACGGGCCCCCGTCTCCTCCATCCGGGCCGCGCACAGCTCGTGGATGAGGGCGTACTGCGCGTGGTTGGTGTCCTGGTACTCATCGACCAGGACGTGCCGGAACCGCCGTCGCCAGCTCTCGCGCACGGCCGGGAAGGCCCGGAACAGGTGCACGGTCATCATCAGCAGGTCGTCGAAGTCGAGCGCGTTGGCCTGCTGGAGCCGGCGCTGGTACTCGGCGTACGCCGCGGCGTAGGTCTCCTCCTGGGTGTTGTGCGTGTCCTTGGCGGCGTCCTCGTGGTCCAGCAGCTCGTTCTTGGCGTTGCTGACCCAGTTGAGGATCGCCCGCGGCGGGAACCGCTTGACGTCGAGGTCGAGGTCGCGGCACACCAGGGTCATCAGCCGCTTGGAGTCGGCGGCGTCGTAGATGGAGAAGCTCGAGGTGTAGCCGGCTCCTCCGGCCGGCACCGTCGACCCGGTGCTCAGCTGGGTGATCTCCTTGCGCAGGATCCGCACGCACGCGGAGTGGAAGGTGCTGACCCACATGATCTTGGCGCGTCCGCCGACCAGCTCGGCCACGCGCTCGCGCATCTCCGCGGCGGCCTTGTTGGTGAACGTGATCGCCAGGATCGAGCCGGGGTGCGCGTTGCGCTCGGAGATCAGCCACGCGATCCGTCGGGTGAGCACGCGGGTCTTGCCCGAGCCCGCGCCGGCGACCACGAGGAGCGGTGCGCCCTCGTGCGCGACGGCCTCGCGCTGCGGCTCGTTGAGGCCCGCGAGGAGCTCCTCGCGGGTGGGGCGGCGCCGGCGAGCCGCCCCCTGCTCCTCGGACCCCGTGGGGGCCTCCGGCGCAGTCGGAAGACCGGGGATCGGGAACTGCGTGCTCATGACGCTGCAACCCTACGTGCGGGCCGGGACAGGGCCCCGACCCGGCCGGCCCCTCTGTGGAGCACCCGCCGGCGGTGGCCCGCCGGGCCGGCCGGTGGGGGCCGCGAGGGATGCTGGGGGACGTGCGCAACCTGTTCCTCGGCCTCGCCACCCTGGTGGTCCTCGCCGCCGTGATGGTGCTCGCTCCGGGGACCGTGCCCCCCACGGTGCGAGATGTCCTCGGCATCGGCCCCTCGCCGCTCGGCGAGGCGCCGCGGGTCAGCGGCAACGGGAGCTACCGGTTCCTCGGGCACCAGCAGGGCGACGCCGGCGCACCGGTCGCCTACAGCCCCTGCCGCCCGATCCACGTCGTGATCAACCCCGAGGGCGCCCCCGACGAGGACGCGGCCCGCGAGATGGTGCTGACCGCGATGGGCCGGATCAAGGCTGCGACGGGTCTCGAGCTCGTCTACGACGGCCCCTCGACCGACCGGCCACGCTGGCGCTCCCCGACCCGGCCCCTCCTGGGTCGCACGCAGCCGGTGCTGGTCACCTTCGCGACGGCCGACGAGGTGCCCGAGCTCGCGGGGCGCGTCGCCGGGATCGGCGGCAGCATCTCGGTGCGGCGCAACGGCGTGCTGGTCTACGTCACCGGTCAGGTGACCCTGGACGCGGACTCGCTCTCCCGGCTGCGCTCCCTTCCCCGCGGCGACGCGCTGGCCGAGGCGATCACCCTGCACGAGTTCGCTCACCTGGTCGGCCTGGCCCACGTGAACGACCCCGAGGAGCTGATGAACAAGGAGAACACCGGCCAGCTCGACTTCGGCACCGGGGACCGGATCGGGCTCTCCCGACTGGGCCAGGGGACCTGCGCCTGAGGCGCTCGGCGGGCAGCGGGGCGGGTCAGGCGAACTCGCGCCACCACACCGCGAGGGGCAGCTCGCTCCGGTGCTCGGTCCCGTGCTCGATCCGCAGGCCGGGCGCGGGCAGGGCCAGGTCGACGCCGACATCGGTGGCGGCCCGCAGCACCCGCTCCGCGGGGTCGGCCCAGTCGTGGAAGGCGAGGTCGAAGGTCGCCCAGTGGATGGGCAGCAGCACCTCGCCACCGAGCTCACGGTGGACCCGGACGGCCTCCTCGGGGTCGAGGTGCACCTCGCGCCAGCGGGCGTCGTAGGCGCCGATCGGCAGCAGCGTCAGGTCGAAGGGACCGTGCCGCTCCCCGATCCCCGCGAACGCGGGGGTGTAGCCCGAGTCGCCACCGAAGAAGGCCCGGCGGCGCTCCCCCGCCACCACCCAGCTGGACCACAAGGTGGTGTTGCCGCCCAGGTTGCGCCCCGAGCAGTGCCGCGCCTCGGTGCAGGTGAGCCGCAGGCCCGCCACCTCCTGCGACTCCTCCCAGTCCAGCTCGACGATCCGGTTCTCGGGCACGCCCCATCGACTCAGGTGCTCCCCGATGCCCAGCGGCACCACGAAGCTCGCGCTCTGGGTGGCGACCAGCGCGTCGATGGTCTCGGTGTCGAGATGGTCGTAGTGGTCGTGGGAGATCAGCACCGCGTCGAGCGCGGGCAGGTCGCCCAGCGGCATCGGCACCGGGTGGAGCCGGCGGGGTCCGATCACCGACGAGGGCGAGACGCGGTCGCCCCAGACCGGGTCGGTGAGCAACCAGCGTCCCTCGATCTCCAGGAGCACCGTGGCGTGCCCGAGCCAGGTGGCGGCGAGCTCGCCGGCCTGTGGTGGCAGCACCGGACGCTGCACGAGCACGGGTCGGCGCGGCTTGCCCCGCCGGCCCTTGGCCGCGAACTCCGCGGCCATCGCAGCGGTGCTGGCGATCGTTCCCGAGGTGCTGGTGTCGGAGGTGCTGGTGTCCGGGCCGCTGGCGTCCGGGGTGCTGGTGGGGAGCCGGTTGTGGAACCGCCCGTCGTGGAACTGCGGGGACGTGGAGTAGTCGAGCCGCCGGGTGCCGGCGCCCAGGGAGCGGCGCAGCCCCCGGGTGGCGGTGACCACCGAGGGCAGCACGGCGGCGGCCGCGAGGCCGGTGCCCAGGACGGACAGGCGCGGGATCGACAGGCTGGGGCGGCGCGGGTGGAACAGGCCGGGGAGGGGCAGTCCTGGGATGGGCACGGGTCCAGTCTGCCTCGCGGCCCAACCGGTGCGGAACGGCTCAGACGCGCTCAGTCTCTCCCTGCGCCGCGGCTGACCCAGGTCCCGTGCATCACCCCGACCATCCGGGGCCCGGCCAGGCGTCCCTCGAGACGGCGCACGTTGCGCTTGAGCGGCTGGGAGATGTACTCCCCCATGATCACCCCGGCGGCCAGCGCGATCGTGGTGGCGGCCGCGGCGGAGAGCTGCAGGATCCCCTGGGCGTTGCCCGCGGACATGAAGCTCAGACCGCGGTAGATCAACAGGCCCGGCAGCATCGGGACCAGCGAGGGGACCACCACGACGAGCGGGGGTACGTCGACCCGGCCGGCGATGGAGTAGCTCACCACGCCGATGGTGATCGCGCCGGCCGCCGCGGCCCACGGCATCGACTGCCCGGGCGCGCGCACCGCGAGATAGACCAGGTGCCCGAGCAGCGTCGTCATCGCGACCGCAGGCAGGGCGCGCCAGGGCGCATAGCAGGTGAACGCGAAGGCGACGGCTGCGATCACGGCACCGGTGAGGATCACCGGCACGTCGGCGAAGGCGAACACGCCGGGGCGGACCACCCCGAGCTTGACGCCCAGGGACGGTGCCAGGCCGAGGCCCATGGAGACGCCGGCGATCAGCCCCGCCGTGGCGAGCAACGCCTCCAGGCCCCGGGCACCGGCGGTGATGTAGAACCCGCTGAGGGCGTCCTGGATGGCGCCCATGAAGCCGATCCCGGCGAGCAGCAGGATGATGCTCGCCGTGACCACCAGGGAGGTGTTCACCTTCAGTCCCAGCACCTGAGCCATCGCCGCGGTGCCCAGGGTCAGTCCGGTGGCCAGCAGGCCGCCGGCGATCTGCTGGTAGAACATCGGCCAGCGCCGCCTGCTCATCGCCCGGATGAGCATGTCGATGAGCATGCCGGCCAGCGTGGCGACGACGGTCACCAGCACGCCGGCCCCGAGGATCAGCGCGACCCCGCCCCCGATGACTCCCGAACCGAGCACGACGGCCCAGCGCGGGAGGTAGTGGCCGGTGGAGTTGATCCGCGCGACGGCGGCCCGGGCCTCACCGACCGTCACCCGGTCGGCGAGCACGTCGCTGACCAGGGCATGGGTGCGGGTCAGGTCGTCGTAGTCGATGTCACGCTGGGTGATCGTGCGGCTCAGCAGCACCGCCATCTCGTCGGGATCGGGCTGGTAGCTCATCCGCAGCAGGGTGAAGGTCACGTCGATCTCGGCGTGGCGCAGCCCGAGGTGACGGGTGATGCCGAGCATGGTCGCGGTCACGTCGGCGGCGCCGGCCCCGGAGGAGAGCAGGATCTCCCCCATGCGCAGGGCGAGATCGAGGATCTTGTAGGTCTCGCGAGCGTCAGTCACATCCATCGATTCTGGGGCCTGGACGTCCCGGTTTCCGCCTGCACACGCGGCCGCGGTGAGCGGTCTCACAGCACGGCTGCGAGACCTCGCCGCAGCGGCGATCACCCCGGGCTGACCTGGACCCGTGGTGACGTGGCCGGGTCCCGTCCGGCAGGCGTGCTCGGCTCAGCCCGTCACCCAGCGCACGGTCGTGGCCAGCCCGCGGCCCACCGTGAGGTGCACCTTGCCGACGCGGGTCCCGCGGGGCACCTCGAAGACCAGCACACGTCGCACGGTGCGGCCCGGCGGCAGCGTGAGCCCGGCGGGCAGGGTGCGCCCCGCACTCACGTGGGTGTAGGCGGGATCGCTGCTGAAGGGCTGCCCGTCGTTGTCGTAGAGCACCGCGGTGAGCCCCGTCTCCGGACGCCACGGCTCCTCCCCGGCGTTGTGCACGCTCAGCGGCACGGCCAGCAGCTGGTGATCCGCCTGCGGCTGGATCCCCGGGTCGGCGGAGGTGGCGAGCACGGCCCGCTCCGCGCGCACGTCGAGCGTGGGGTGGCTGCTCGTGCCGGGCACCGAGACGGTCGTGCCGATCACCGCGACCGGTTCCACCACCCGCTGCACCGTCCGGGCGCTCAGGTCGCCCAGATGGGCCGGGACGTCGAGCCGGAAGAGCAGCAGCGCCGCCACCACCAAGGTGAGCAGGACGAGCACGGACCTGGTGGGCTCCGACCAGCTGGCCACCGGGCGGCGACTGCGCCCGACGTGCCGCCGTGACGCCCTGGCGGCGCCGGTCGGGCCGGTCGGGCCGGTCGGCCCGAGGTCGAGACGGCGGGCGTACGGCGTGCCCTCCCCCCGCGGCGGGGCCGCCACCAGGGAGCGAGCCAGCAGGCCGGCGGTCTCGTGCACCTCGGCCTGGCTGAGCACCCGTGGGCGCGAGGTCAAGAACGTGACCAGGTTCTCGGTGGAGCACACCATCACCTCGCGCGACCAGCCGAAGAGCGGGTGGTCGCGCACGAACGCGAGCACCGGCTTGACCACGGCCGGGTCGAGGCCGGGCACCACCTGGCCCACGGCGGCGGCGGCGTCGGCCACGGCGACCACGACCTTGTCCCGGCGGTCGCCGTCGTGGCGCACGATGCCGGCGCGCACCTCGATCCGCCCCTGCCAGGTCTGGGTGTGGATCACGAAGACCCCGGTGGGACCGACGACGACGTGGTGCAGGTTGGCGTACTTGCGTCCCGGCCAGCAGACGTCGTGGAAGAGACGCCAGTCGTCCTTCGACAGCTCCGCCAGCGCTGGCGCCGCGTTCGGCGCCACCGTGCCGCGGCCGGCTGCCGCTGGCCGCGATGCCGTGGCCTCGACGACCGGCCCCCGTTGTTGCTGCGCGACCGTGCGCGCCCCCTCACCACCCATGTAGCCCCCGATCACGGGAACTGTAGGCCGGAGGGCTGTGAGAAGTCACTCAATTGATCCAAAATGAGATGATTCGGACTACACTTCGCGCGCCGCGTCCGTAACCAGCTCCCGTAGCCGGGCTGCGAGCACCGGGTCCAGGATCGCCTCGGGTGCCTGCCAGGCCCAGTTGCCCTCGTCGGTGCCCGGGGTGTTCATCCGGGCCTCGCTGCCCAGAGCCAGCAGGTCCGCAGCGGGTACGACGGCCAACCGCGCTGTCGAGGACAGTGCCAGCCGGACCAGCCCCCAGGGCAGCTCCTCCTCCGGCAGCGGCAGCCGGGCGCGGACGCGCGCCTGGGTCGCGTCGTCGAGGCCGGCCCACCACCCCATCGTGGTGTCGTTGTCGTGGGTGCCGGTGTAGACGACGCACTGCTGGCCGTGGTGCTCGGGCAGGTAGGGGTTCTCGGCGCTGCCGTCGAAGGCGAACTGCAGCACCTTCATGCCCGGCAGGCCGAAGCCGGTGCGCAACGCATCCACGGCCGGGGTGATCACCCCGAGGTCCTCGGCCACCAGCCGGCCGGGTCCGGCCTCCTCGACGAGGGCGGCGAGCACCTCGCGGCCAGGACTCGGCACCCAGTAGCCCTCCCGTGCCGTGCGGGCCTCGACCGGCACGTGCCAGGACGCCTCGAAGCCGCGGAAGTGGTCGATGCGCACCAGGTCGAACAGCTCGCGCTGCCGGGCGATCCGGCGGCGCCACCAGGCGAACCCGTCGGAGGCCATCTGGTCCCAGTCGTAGTGCGGGTTGTTCCAGCGCTGCCCGTCGGCGGCGAAGTAGTCCGGCGGCACTCCGGTCACCGTGACGGGACGGCCGGTGGGGTCGAGCTCGAAGAGCTCCCGGGAGGCCCAGACGTCGGCGCTGTCGTGGGAGACGAAGATCGGCAGGTCGCCGAAGAACAGCACGCCACGCGCGGCGGCGTACTCCTGCAGCTCGCGCCACTGGACCGCGAAGACCCACTGGTCGAAGCGCAGCGCCTCGACCGCGTCCCGGTGCGGCGCCAACATCTGCGCCACCTGTGCCGGGTCGCGGTCGCGCAGCCCCGGTTCCCAGGTGGGCCAGGGCGCGTGCTCGAGCAGGTCGCGCAGCGCCATGAACTCCACGTAGGGGTCGAGCCAGTCGCGCTGCCCGGCACACCACGACTCGTAGGCGGCGCGCTGCCCGGCGTCGAGATCGCCCACCTGCGCCAGCCCGTGCTCGGCCTGGCGGCGCCGGCTGATCAGCTCCGGGCTGCCCGCCATCGCGGAGAGCGCGTTGTACGGCGACCGGTCCTCCTCGTGCGTGGGCACCAGCGGGAGCACCTGCCACACGGTGCACCCGGCCTGCGCGAGGAAGTCGACGAACCGGTAGGCCTGCGCGCCCAGGACCCCCTGGGCTGCTGGGCTTCTCGGGTCGTCCTCGCCCGGAAGCGAGGTCACGTGCAGCAGCACCCCGGCCCGGCGTACGTCCAGTGGACGGCGAGCGGTCCCGGTCATCAGCCCTCCCGGATCGAGTGTCCCGAGCCTAGTGGGCCGGCCGGTGCCCGCCCGCAGGACCTTCGGCACTGGCCCTTGGGCACTGGCCCTTTGGCACTGGCCCTTGGGCACTGGGCGACTGATCGCCCCGGCGCCTACCGTGCCGGTGTGGAACCGACGGAGTCGCGGGCATCGACGTCCACCCGCGTGCTGCTCTACTGGATCCCGCTCGGTGCGGGTGGCCACGTGGTGCGCTGGAACGGCCGCGTCTACGAGGCGCTGGCCGCGCGTCGGGAGCGCCGCCGACGCTGCGACCTCTACCACACGGCTCTGGTCGTGCACACCGACGGCGATCGCTTCACCCTGGAGAGTGCTCCCGCATGGGCCGACCGCCACCGCGCCCACGGCGCCGTGCTCAGCGGCCCGGTCGGGACCCGGCTGCTCGGCCGCTCGGTGCTGTTCCGCTACGAGGTGCGGTGCTGGCGTGAGGGCGTCATCTCGGACCTGTCCGAGGCCGTCGCGAGCCCGGTGCTGGTCGGGCAGGACGCTGGGCTGGCACAGCGGCTCCTCGACGCCGTCGCGCAGGTTCCTGCGCTGACGTGGGGCCGCGACGAGCTGGGGACGGGTGAGATGTGGAACTCCAACTCGCTGGTCTCCTGGCTGCTCGCCAGGAGCGGCCACGACACCGCCGGCCTGGCGCCGCCCGCCCACGGTCGAGCCCCTGGCTGGACCGCGGGCCTCGTGCTCGCGGCCCGGCAGGCGGCCGAGGCCGACCACCCTCCCGGCGGGTGAGGGAGCACGAGCGGGGGCCCGGAGCACCCGGCGGCGCACAGCACCGGTTCGGGCCGTCGGCTCACGCCCGGGTGGCGCCGTAGCCGAGCAGCGCCGCCAGGCCCAGCGCGCTGCGCGGCGCGTAGGGGGTGCGCCACAGCCCGCCGTGCGCCGCCGCATAGGCCTCGTCCTGCCAGGGGTGCTGGTGGCGCGGGCCACCGCCGGTGTGCAGGTCGTGCACGAGCAGCGCCGCCATCAACACGTTGGAGGTGGCGGGCTCGAAGACCTCCACGCCGAACCGGTTGGCACCGGCGTACGCCGCGGCGAGCGCGCGGTTCTTCAGCACCGACCTGGTCTGAGTCGGTGGCGCGACGTTCATCGACACGGTCGCCCCGTCCTGGCGCGCCACCGTCGCCCGCCAGCGCTGGAGCCGCTTGGCCAGCGCGTAGTTGGGGCCCTGCTGCGGCACGAGCGAGTCGTTGATCCCCGGGTCCGAGCCCGGGACGTAGCAGCGGCGCAGCAACCGCCCGCCCGAGAGCGCACGCAACGGCCGCCCGAGCGCCTTGGACCGCGCGGAGCGACCCTCGTAGGCGCGGGTGGAGTGCTCCACCGCCTCCGCAGGGACGGCGAAGACGTCGGTGGGGGTGGCCAGGAACGCCAGCGCCACGTCGTCGCGACTGCCCTGGAGCCGGGTGGTCAGCTCGTCGACGGCCACGGACACGCGAGTGTTGACCGCCCCGTCGGCGTAGACGTAGTTGCCCAGCACGAGCGTCCCGGGCTGGTCGTGCAGCCACCGCGCGACCGCGGGCACGTCACGGAGCAGGTCGACCCCGGCGGTCTCCTCCAGGGGCCCGGCCGTGCCCGACCGCACCGGCGCGACCAGCCGGCCCGCGCCCTCCTTGGCCAGCGGCAGCACCCGCCTCCAGATCTCCGGGCGGTGCAGGTCCACGGCCGCGACCTGCGCACCCCAACGCATCAGCGAGGGCAACGGGCCCATCTCCGCACCGGCCCCGAGCACCGCGACCGTGTGCCCCTCCAGCCGCAGCCAGTCGGGGTTGTCGAGCACTGCCTCGAGCGCCTCCACGACGGTCGGCTCGACGATGCCCGCGCGGGCCCAGCTCTCCACCCGGCGGCGGATGCCGGAACCACGCAGCCGCTCCCCGTGGTAGGGCAGCACCAGCTCCTCCACCCGGGAGCCGTTGCCGACCACCTCGACACTCTCCAGCCCGACACCCCCTGGCCCGACACCCCCTGGCCCGACACCCCCTGGCCCGACACCTCCTGGCCCGACACCCGACGGGGGGGAACCGGCCGAGCCGCTCCGGGGGACCTCCTCGGGCCAGTCCTCCAGGCGGTGCTCCGCACCGTCGCCGGCGACCACGCGCATCCGGTCGCGCAGCGAGTCCAGCCCGCCGCGGGCGATCTCGACCGCTGCGTCCGCAGCGACCAGCCCCGCCTCCACCAGGCGTCGGAAGTGGATCAGGTAGTCCGAGCGCCACGCGGTGGCCTGCTCCACGGCCCGGGACCCGGTCGGGTCGACAGGGCGCAGCGCGTCCGCCGCGACCGCCCGGCCCACGCTCGAGGTGCTGCGCCGTCCCTCCGGGTCCGTCGGGAAGACCAGGCCCTGCTGCTGCTCGTCGGTTGCCATCCGCCCATGGTGCCCGATCGCCCAGGTCCCGACTGGACAGCACGGCGCGCGGTTGGGAAGGCTCGGCAGGTGCCCACCCCACTCCTGCAGGTCCGCCACGCCCTGTCGCCGCTGCTGGCCGGCGCCTGGACCTCGCTGCGGCAGCCGTCGACCCAGACCGACCTGATCCAGATCCTCAAGGCGGTCGTCGCCGCGGTCGTGGCGTGGCTCGCGGCCGTGCACCTCTTCCACCTCGCCCAACCCTTCCTGGCCCCCTGGACCGCTCTGCTCACCGTGCACGCCACGGTGTACCGGAGCCTGGCCCGCGGCGCGCAGTCGGTCGCGGCCACGGCCCTGGGCATCGGGCTCTCCTACGCCACCGTCCAGGCGCTGGGCCTGGGCACGGCCACCCTGGCCACCGCGCTGCTGCTCGGACTGCTGCTCTCCCGGGCCGGCCTGCTGCGCGAGGAGGGCGTCACGGTGGCCACCACGGCGCTGTTCGTCCTGACCACCGGCTATGAGCAGCACGAGCTGATGCTGCTGGACCGGCTCCTCGACGTCGCCCTCGGCGTGGGCACCGGGGTGCTGGTCAACCTGGTCGTGCTGCCTCCGCTGGCCAACCGCAGCGCCCAGCAGCAGGTCGACAAGATCAACCGCGACATGGGCTCGTTGATGACAGACATGGCCGAGGAGCTCGCCTCGCGCTGGGACGAGGAGCGGGCCGGCGCCTGGATCCAGACCACCCGTGACCTCGACGAGCGGCTGGAGCACGCCTGGCAGCTGGTGCGGCACGCGCGGGAGAGCAGCTGGTGGAACCCGCGGCGGTTGGTGTCTCGCCGCGTGGGCGACCCCACGGAGTACGAGCACGTGCTGCGTCGGCTCGAGGACGGGGTCGCCCAGCTGCGGGCCATGGCGCGCACGATCGATGAGTCCACGCGCACCGCGCAGGAGTGGGACGAGGACTTCCGGCTGCCGTGGATCGACCTCGTCGCCGACCTCGGCCGCCGGGTCGCCGACCCCGACGCCGACGTGGCCACCGTGCGCCCGCGGATCGACGACCTCGCCCGCCGGCTCTCCCGCGGAGACCTGCCCAGCCTGTTCTGGCCGCTCTACGGCGCCTTGATCTCGAACCTGCGCAACCTCACCGACGTCGTCGACGACGTCGCCTCGGCGCGCCCGGTGCGCACCTGAGCCGGTGCCGGCTCAGCAAGGAAATCCCCCGACCCTCTGGTCAACCGCTCACGCCGCGGATTATGGTGACGCGTCCCGCCCCCCGGGACCGTCCTGGTGCCACGCCGAGTCCTGTCCAGCACCAGGTGCGCCATCCGACCCGTCCGGGCAGGAGCGGGGAACCCAGGTCTCCCGGGTCGCGCGAGCGGCCCTCGGGGTGTAGCCACAGCACGTGGCCGGGCACCTACCAGCCCGAACCCGACAGCTAACTCCGCAGGCGCGTGGAGGAACCCACATGCGCATGCGCACCCTGGGCGCGACCCTGCTCGTCGCCCTGACCACCGCCCTCCTGGTCGCCGGCACGCTCGCACCGCCCGCGGTGGCGGCCCAGCACCAGCACCACAAGCGGCACCACCACCATCACCACAAGAAGAAGCACCACAAGAAGAAGCACCACAAGAAGAAGCACCACCACCGCCAGCGGCACCACCACAAGGCCGCCGATCGCCGGACCTGGGAGCGCCTGGCAGCGTGCGAGTCTGGGGGGCGTTGGCACATCAACACCCACAACGGCTACTACGGCGGCCTCCAGATCAGCGCCGGCACCTGGCGCGCCTTCGGCGGCAAGCGGTTGGCGAGCCTGCCGCAGCGCGCCTCCAAGCAGCAGCAGATCCGGGTGGCCGAGCGGATCCGCAAGGGCCAGGGGTGGGGCGCCTGGCCGACGTGCTCACGCCGCATCGGCAAGCGCTGACGGCCCGGCCCCGGCGTCCGGACGGCTAGGCTGCCGGGCATGGCCAAGGACGCCCGGGGCCGACCGGACCAGCAGGGACGCGGCTCGAGATCGAGCGCGAAGCTCTCCCCCGAGGTCTACGCGGCCGAGCTCCTGCGGCTGCAGGCCGAGCTGGTCAAGGTGCAGGAATGGGTCAAGGCCGAGGGCCGGCGCATCGTCGTCGTCTTCGAGGGCCGTGACGCCGCCGGCAAGGGCGGCACCATCAAGCGGATCACGCAGTACCTCAGCCCCCGCGTGGCGCCGATCGCCGCCCTCCCGGCACCCAGCGAGCGCGAACGCAGCCAGTGGTACTTCCAGCGCTACGTGACCCACCTCCCCGCGGCCGGCGAGATCGTGCTCTTCGACCGGTCCTGGTACAACCGGGCCGGGGTGGAGAAGGTGATGGGCTACTGCACCCAGGCCGAGTACGCCCGCTTCCTGCACCAGTGCCCGATCTTCGAGCGGCTGCTGATCGAGGACGGCATCATGCTGCGCAAGTACTGGTTCTCGGTCAGCGACGAGGAACAGCAGCGCCGGTTCCGCTCCCGGCTCGAGGACCCGATGCGGCAGTGGAAGCTCTCCCCGATGGACCTGGAGTCCATCACCCGCTGGGAGGACTACTCGCGGGCCAAGGACGAGATGATGGTGCACACCGACATCCCCGAGGCACCGTGGTACGTCGTGGAGAGCGATGTGAAGAAGCGGGCCCGGCTGAACATGATGGCGCACCTGCTCTCCACCATCCCCTACACCGACGTGCCGCCGCCGGCGCTGCAGCTGCCGCCTCGCCCTGCACCCCGCGGCTACGAGCGCCCCCCTCGCGAGCACGCGACCTACGTGCCCGACCACTGCGCCGGACTGGGCGGCCACCACGGCTGACCCCCGGGCCGTGGCGTGGGGCGGGCTCCTGGGAGGGGGCTCCTGGGACGGGTCCCGCTCAGCGTCCCGCGCGCACCTCGCCGAGCACCTCGCTGAGCTGGTCGGTCATCCACTCGAGGTCGGACTGCTCGATCACCAGCGGTGGCGCCAGCCGGATCGTGGAGCCGTGGGTGTCCTTGACCAGGATCCCGCGGGAGAGCAGCCGCTCGCAGAGCTCCCGACCGCTGAGCAGCCCGGTCTCCACGTCGATGCCGGCCCACAGGCCGCGGGTCCGCACGTCGACCACGCCGTTGCCGACGAGCCGACCCAGCCCGTCGCGGAGCACCTCTCCGAGCTCGAGCGCGCGTTGCTGGAGCTCGCCGCCCTCGAGCAGGCCGACCACGGCGTGGCCGACCGCGGCGGCCAGGGGGTTGCCACCGAAGGTGGAGCCGTGGTTGCCGGGGTGGATCACCCCGAGCACCTCGTCGGAGGACACCACCGCCGAGACCGGCACGATGCCCCCGCCCAGCGCCTTGCCGAGGACGTACATGTCCGGCACCACGTCCTCCACCTGGCAGGCGAAGGTGGTGCCGGTGCGACCGAGGCCGGACTGGATCTCATCGGCGATGAACAACACGTTGCGCTCGGTGCAGATGGCCCGCACCGCCGGCAGGTAGCCGGCCGGCGGCACGATCACGCCGGCCTCCCCCTGGATGGGCTCGAGCAGGACCGCGGCGGTGTGGTCGTCGATCGCGGCACGCAGCGCGGCGGTGTCGCCGTACGGCACGATCCGGAAGCCGGGCGTGAACGGCCCGAACCCCTCGCGGGCCAGGGGGTCGGTCGAGAAGCTCACGATGGTGGTGGTGCGGCCGTGGAAGTTGTCGGCGGCGACGACGATGTTGGCCTCGTTGGCGGGGAGCCCCTTGCGCTCGTAGCCCCACTTGCGGGCCACCTTGATGGCCGTCTCCACGGCCTCGGCCCCGGTGTTCATCGGGAGCACCCGCTCCATGCCGGCCAGGTCGGCCAGGTCGTGGCAGAAGGGACCGAGCTGGTCGTTGTGGAAGGCCCGGCTGGTCAGGGTCACCCGCTCGAGCTGGTCGCGCGCGGCCTGCAGCAGCGCCGGGTGGCGGTGCCCGAAGTTGAGCGCGGAGTAGCCGGCCAGGCAGTCGAGGTAGCGGCGTCCGTCGACGTCGGTGACCCAGGCGCCCTCGCCTTCGGCCAGCACGACCGGCAGCGGGTGGTAGTTGTGCGCGACGTAACGGTCGGCGAGGTGCAGGTGCTCCTCGGTCAGCGGAGCCGGGGCGTGCTTTCCACGGGTGGCGCTCGGCATCTGTCTCCCCTCGGGCCAGGATCGGTGGTGCGGTCCCCGGCAATCTACGCGGCCACGTCGGTCCCACCCACATCCCCCTCACCGGCGCCCTGCCGCCGATGGGTGTTTCCACCCACGGGGTCGCCGCGGCAGATGCGCATCCATCCCGACGCGGGGCGGGGTGCGGGCTTCCTACGGTGAGGTCACGAGCCACCTGGAGGAACCATGGACCACGTCGAGACCGTCATCATCGGCGCCGGGCAGGCGGGCCTGGCCACGGCGTACCACCTGCGGCAGCGGGGCCGCGACTGCGTCGTGCTGGAGCGAAACCCGCGCCTCGGGGACGGCTGGCGCCAGCAGTGGGACAGCCTGCGCCTCTACTCCCCCGCGCGCTACGACGGGCTGCCGGGCATGCCGTTCCCGGGCGAGCCGTGGTCCTACCCGGGCAAGGACGCCGTGGCCGACTACCTGGAGGACTACGCGCAGCGCCAGGAGCTCCCGGTCCGCCTGGGCGTGCGGGTCTCCCGGCTGTCCTCGGACGGCGAGGGGTTCGTCCTCGAGACCGACACCGGGCGGCTCGCCTGCGCCAACGTCGTGGTGGCGACCGGCACCTTCGGGCGTACGCCGTCGGTCCCCGCTCTCGCGCAGGACCTGGACCCCTCGATCCTGCAGCTGCACTCCAGCGAGTACCGCCGGCCGGGCCAGCTCCGCGACGGGGCCGTGCTGGTGGTGGGTGCCTCGCACTCCGGCACCGACATCGCCTACGAGACGGCGGCAACGCGGCCGACCACGCTGGCCGGCCGGGACTGCGGGCAGATCCCGGTGCGCCTCGGCTCCCCGCGGATGCGGGTCGTCTTCCCGGTGCTGTGGTTCCTGTGGCGCCACCTGCTCACGCGGCGCACTCCGGTCGGCCGCAAGGAGATGGGTCTCGTCCGCTCCCACGGCGGGCCGATGCTGCGGGTGAAGCGCGCCGACCTCGCCGAGCGCGGCGTCGTGCGCCACGAGGCCCGGGTCGAGGGGGTGCGCGACGGGCTCCCGGTCCTCGCCGACGGCACCGTCGTCGACGTCGCCAACGTCGTGTGGGCCACCGGCTTCCGGCAGGCCTTCGACTGGATCGACCTGCCCGTGCTCGGGCAGGACGGCTGGCCCCGGGAGCGCCGCGGCGTCGCCGAGGACGCCCCCGGCCTGTTCTTCTGCGGCCTGTCCTTCCAGTACTCCTTCTCCTCGATGCTGCTCGGCGGCTGCGGCCGGGACGCCGAGCACGTCGCCCGGCAGATCATCGCGCGGGCGCCGCTCCAGCCGGGGCGCCGTGAACGCGAGGCGGCCTGAGGCTGCGGCCTGCGCCGGTCACCTGCTCGGGCCCGGCCGGTCACCTCTGCGAGTATCGTTTCGAAGCGGAGGTACCCGCGATGGGTGTGCTGGAGGACTTGGCACGGGCTCGTGCGGACTACGAGCGCGGCGACTGGGTGGCCGCGGTGGACACCTGGTCGGGGGTCGACCAGGACGAGCTCGGTGTCCAGGACCTGCGTGACGCCGCCCAAGCGGCCTACCTCCTGGGTCACCGCGACGAGGCGGTCGAGGGCCTTCAGCGCGCGTTTCGCCAGTGCCAGCACGCGGGCGACCCGTCCGGCGCGGTCGGGTGTGCGTTCCACCTGGCGATGATCCTGGCGACCAGCGGTGAGCCGGCGATGGCCGCCGGGTGGACCACCCGCGCGGAGCGGGCCCTGGAGGACCTGGCTCCCGACGCGGTCGAGGCCGGCTACGTGGCGTTCCTGCGGATGTTTCGCGCCCTCGGCTCGGGTGACTGGGAGACGGCCGCGGCGCACGCGGCCACCACGACCGAGGTCGGTCGGCGCCACGGCGACGGCGACCTGGTCGCCCTCGGCCTGTGCTCCGGTGGTCGGATCGCGATCTACTCCGGCCGGGCGGCCGAGGGTCTCGAACGGCTGGACGAGGCGATGGTCGCGGTGACGGCCGGCGAGGTCTCCCCCGAGGTGTTCGGCAACGTCTACTGCACGGCCATCGAGGGCTGCCAGGAGATCGCCGCCTTCGACCGGGTCGCGGAGTGGACCTCGGCGCTGCAGCGGTGGTGCGCCACGCAACCCGGACTCGTCGCGTTCACCGGACAGTGCTCGATCCACCGCGGTCAGGTGATGCGGCACCGCGGCGCCTGGGACGAGGCGCTCGAGGAGCTCGCCCGAGCGGTGGAGCGCTACCGGCTGGCCAACACCCTCGACGCGATCGGGCTGGCCCAGAGCGAGTGCGGCGACGTGCTCCGCCTGCGGGGTGAGTACGCCGCGGCCGAGGCGGCCTATCAACGGGCCGGCGAGCGGGGCTTCGACCCCCAGCCCGGGCTGGCCCTGCTGTGGCTGGCGCAGGGCTCGCGGGACGCGGCGGCCGCGGCCGTACGACGGCTGGTCGCCGAGACCCACGGCCCGGTCGGCGGGTGCCGCGTGCTCCCCGCGGCGGTCGACGTCCTCCTCGCCGTCGGCGCGGTCGAGGAGGCCCGCGCGGTCGCCGCGGAGCTGGAGAGGGTCGCCGCCGCCGTCGGCTCCAGCGCGATGCTGGCCTTCTCGGCCTACGCCTCGGGTGCGGTCGAGCTCGCCTCCGGTGACGCCTCGGGCGCGCTGCCCTACCTCCGCAAGGCACGCCAGCTCTGGGCGCGCAGCGAGTGCCCCTACGAGGTCGCCCGCGTCCGGCTCCTCGCCGGCCGTGCCCTGATGGCCCTCGGCGACGACGAGTCGGCCCGTCAGGACCTCGAGGCCGCCCGCGAGGCCCTGCTCGCGCTCGGCGCCCGTCCTCTGGCGCAGGAGGCGACCCGGTTGCTCGAGCCCGGCCACCTGCCCGGCGGGCTGACCGCCCGCGAGGTCGAGGTCCTGCGCCTGGTCGCGTCGGGGCGCAGCAACGCCCAGGTCGCCACCGACCTGACGCTGAGCGAGAAGACGGTCGCCCGCCACCTGTCCAACATCTTCAGCAAGCTCGACGTCGGCTCCCGCACCGCCGCCGCGGCCTACGCCTACGAGCAGGGCCTGGTCTGAGCGCACGGTGGCGCGACGTCGCCGGGGTGCTCACGGTGGCCCGGCCGGTCCTCGGGCAGGGGCGTCCCTCACGTCCGCCTGCTGAAGCGGACGTCGCCGTCGGGCATTCGGTCTGCGGAGTAGATCGGGTCGTGCACGCGATGGTGGTGCCACGAGCAGAGGAGCACGCCGTCCCCCAGGTCGGTCCGCCCACCCCGAGCCCACGGTCTCCCCCAGTGGTGCGCCTCGCACCACGTCGCCGGCACCGTGCATCCCTCGGCTCGGCACTCGCGGTCCCGGACCACCATCGCCTTGCGCTGCGCCGGCTTGAACAACCGGGAGCTGCGGCCCAGGTCGAGCACCTCGGACTTGCCACCCAGCACCGCTGGGATGAGGTCGGCCGTGCACGCGAGCCTGCGGGCCTCGGCGGCCGAGAGCCGCTCACCGGCCGACAACCCGGCGGCCGACAGCTCCCGGTCGAGGTCTTCGAGCGGGATGGTCACGATCACCGTCGTGGCGTCCCCACCGTGCACGGGCAGGCGGCGCGGGTCGGCGGCCTCGAGGAACGAGCAGAAGGCGGCGCCCAGCCGGCGGAACGCGGGGATCCGGTCGCCCTCCCCGGGACCGTGGTGGCGAGGCGAGGTGAAGGATTCGAGATAGGTGCGCAGCCGTGCCGCAGCAGCGTCCGGGACCCGGATGACGAACCGCGTCGTCCCGTCCCCCAGACTCTTCGAGCTCAGCGTGGTGCGTTCCCGCGCCCGGCGCTCCTCGGCCTCGAGGCGCCGACCCTCCTCGTGCTCGTAGTCCTCCGGCGCGACCACCTCCAGGATCTTGCGTCCGAGCAGCCGCAGCTCACGGGGGCCGTGGTGCGCCGCCTCGGCGACGAGATGGGCCTCGGCCTTGGCGAGCACCTCGGGCGCGATGCGCTCACGCGGCAGGTCGTCCAGCGCCCGGGTGATCACCACCGCCTGCGCGAGGTTGAGCGCGCCCTCCGCCAGCGCGGTCCGCGCGAGGGTCCAGCGCCGCTCGAGCGACTCGGCCAGAGCCAGCTCGCGCCGGTGCTCGGCCGCGTCACCGCGGGTGTCGTGGGTGAGCAGGGCGGCGGCGTCGCGGGCACCTTCCTGCGCGGCCACGTCGTCGGCCACGGCCATGGTCCGCAGCCGCACCGCGGTGAGCCGCGCCTCGAGGCGGGCCAGCTGGCCCAGCAAGGCGCGCTTGGCGGCCGGGTCGAGGAAGATCGGCTCGCTCCCGCTCATCTCCTCGAGCACGGTCTCGATGGTCTCGGCGCCGACCAGCAGCGGATGCCGGCGCGGATCGGTGGACGACTCCACAGCACCTCCTGCATCGACGTGAAAAGTGAACTCACCTGTCGATGCAGCGTGCCCGTGAGAGGCGATCCGTCGCGTCGTACGGATCCCGCCGAGGCCTCAGCATCACTATCACCTCGAGCGTGGCTCTATCGTACACCTGTTCGAATCAATGGGCAAGCCAAAGGCCGGGCCCTTCGCTGCTCACACATCAAGACGATCACCGATGTCGAGCTGCGCGAGGTCCGCGGCCGCGGTGCCGGCCACCCAGCCACCGCGGTCGGTGACCGAGACCGACTTGGCCGGCGCCGTGGGCACCATCGCCTCGAACGCCTCGGTGACGCGGTGCTCGTGGCTGCGCAGCACGGGCAGTGCGCCGGGGGCCCGAGCCACCGCCACCTCGTCGGCCGCGCGCAGCCGCTCCCCGATCCGGGTGGCGTAGGCCATCAGGAAGGACCTGCGAAACGACCTGCTCCGGCCGCGCGCACTCGTGCGTCCGTGCACGAACATCGCGGTGTCGGCCTGGAGCAGCAGCGAGGTGACGAGCAGCTCCACGGCGTCGAGGTCGGCGTCCTCGCCCACCACGATCGAGAACTGGTGGCGTTGGGCGAAGGCCGATCGACACCGGTTGGCACTGGCCACCTCGCCGACCAGGGCAGCCTTGGCCGCCAGGTAGGGCCGATCCAGCCAGATCCGACGGGTTGCCGGCTCGGACGTCTCGTCATGGGAGTCCTGGGCACCCACGAGCCGTTCGAGCGCGTACTTGCTGATCAGCTGCTGGGCCTTGGCCACCAAAGCATCGGCCTCGGGACCGAAGTCGGTGGACTCGGCCTTCGCGAGAAGGGCACGCACCTGCTGCCACTTCGGGTGGGGCCGGCTCTCGCTCCGCTCACGGGTGTGGGCGACGGCGTCTGCGTCGAGCAGCGGCAGGTCGCACAGCAAGAGGAGCAGCCCGAGGCCCTCCGCTGCGACGACCAGCGAGTCGAGCCGGCGCCCGTCCGCGACGGCGGTGCCGAGCACCGGCAGCCACGACTCGTGGGTGCGGCGTACGAGCTCCTCGAGCTCCGGGACCGACCAGCCACCCCTGAGCACCGCGCCGACCACGTCGGCCAGCGAGCCTTGGACGACCTCACCGACGACGGCTGCGGGCGCCGGCGCGATGGTGCTCGCGATGGCACCGGCCAACCGCAGCAGCTCGCCGTGGTCGGTGTCCTGCCCGAGTCGTGCCTGCACCAGCTCGCTGACCTGCCGCTGGGCCATGGCGTACGCCGAGGCCGGGTCGTAAGTCGACCCAGCGCTCGACCCGCCCGAGGACCCGCCCGAGGACCCTCCTGGCGACCCTCCCGGCCGACCACCCTGGCCTCTGGCCCGCTTGCGCTGCTTGGCCGCCCGTCGTTGCTTGTTGTTCCTGCCCACCGTCATCCCCCAGATCTCCGACCCCTGGCCGACGAGCCTAGGAGTCGGGCAGGACAGCCCGGGCCCGCCCCCACAGTCCCCCGCACGGCTATTGACCAGGACGACAAGGTCGCGCACCACCGCCTCGGGTGTCCACCCCGACGAGTCGTGGCTCGACACCATGCCCGACCGGATGGCGGTGTGGTCGATCTGGGCCCGGGTGCGCGACTGGCGCGACAGAGGGCGCGCTCGTCCGGGGCATGATGAGCGTGTGATCAAGTGGTGGCGCGGCTTCGTGTCGCGCGAGGTGGGACGCGTGCGTCGCAACGGGCGCGCGGCCGTGCTCTGGTCGTTGCGTGTCACCATCGCCGCGACCGCCAGCTACGTCGTCGCCTCGCTCCTCTTCCCGGGCACGCAGCCACTGCTCGCCCCGCTGACCGCCATGCTCGTCGTGCAGGTCACCCCGGTGTCCCTGCTCGCCAGTGGGCTCGACCGCGTCATCGCCGTCGTGGCGGGGGTGGTGCTGGCGGTCGGCTTCGCGTCCGTCGTACCGCTGGAGTGGTGGAGCCTCGGCCTGCTCATCGGTGTCTGTCTCATGGTCGGCCAGTTCCTGCGGCTGCGCTCCAACCTCATCGAGGTGGCGATCAGCGGCATGCTCGTCCTCGGCGTCGGCGCGATCGGCGTGGAGGCGGCTGCCTGGCAGCGGCTCACCGTGACCCTCGTCGGCGCGGCCGTGGGCATCATCGCCACGCTGATCTATCCGCCCAAGGCCGGCAGCGCCGACGCCGGCCGCGCCATCGACGGGCTCGCCGACGCCGTCAGTGAGCTCCTGGTCCGAGCCGCGGACGAGCTCGACGAGATGGCCGAGGCCCACCGGGACCGTCTTCCCGGCGCGGCCCGCGGATGGTTGGACGACTCCCGGCGCATCACCCACGACATCCCCCAGGTCGGCGCCGCGCTGCTCAAGGCCGAGGAGGGCCGGCGCCTGAACGTGCGCTCCGCGCGTACGCCGCACGTCGAGCCCGGCCTCCGCCAGGGCATGGAGGCCCTCGAGCACGCGGCCGTCTCCATCCGCGGCCTGATGCGCTCGCTGGATGACGCGGCCCACGGCGACTGGCTGGACGACGACAAGTCGGCGATCGTGCTGGCAGACATGGCCTGGACCTTCCGCCAGCTTGCGGCGGGGATCGACGCCTTTGGCGAGCTGGTCCGCAACGAGGGCGAAGTCCAGGTCGAGCTCGGCCAGGCCGACATCGACCGTCTCCAGGAGGCGCAAGACGGCCTCGACCATGCCCGCGCCCGCCTCGACGCCGCGCTGGGTGAGGACCGGCCCCCCGACATCATCGAGCTACTCGCCGCCACCCGCCAGACCGTCCGGCGACTCCAGCACGAGCTCGCCCTCGACGAGCGGGTACGCCGCCAGCTCCGCCTGCTCCCGCCACGTCGCCACGTCCCCCGGCCCGTACGGCGGCGCCCCCATCCAGCCGCGCCGCCCGGACCCGACGCTGAGACCGTGGCAATGCCTCATGTGCGGGACGAACCGGAGGAAGAACGCTGACCTCGGGGCTGCACCCTCTGGTGTCAGGGCTGCCAGGTCGTCGACCGACGCGCCGCGTCAAAGATCGCCTCGAGCACTGACTCGGAGTGGATGGGGCCGTGGCGCAACAGCCATCGCGCGATCTGCATCCGGGGTACGACGTGCACGCCGGCTGGAGCCTTCTTCACGACAACGTCGTCGGCGTTCACCGTCACGATGACCCCGTCGACGTGGACGGGGAAGCCGCAGGCAGATGTGAGTAGCTTCGCGGCACGAGCAGCTTCGTGGCGGCTGTTGCGAATGTAGGGCTGCTTGTGTCCGTCGACCAGGAACGTTTCGCCGCCGACCCAGATCTTCGCCCCCGGGTGATGCTTGGTGTTGAGTGTGAAGACGCCGCCTGTACCGATGACCAGGTGGTCGATGTCCGAGCCACGGTTGCCGACTGGGATGGCGTGCAAGGACCGCCAGCGCGGATCCTTCTTGGCCAGTTTCGCGAGACGTGCCGCGACTCGCTCCTCTCCGTCCGCACCGATCCGCCAAGCGCGCTCGTTCGTGTGCACTCCGAGCGCGCGGGCCAGGAGCGACTTCACGGGAGCAGCATCTCGAGCGGCAATCGCCTGCTCGCGAGCCTCGGCACCGGGCTCGTTAGTCGACAGGTCAAACCAGGGGCGTATCGCCCGCCCCTTGCGGTCGCGGCTCACCGCTACTGGAGGGTCGACCGGGGACTGCGCGAGGAGGACCTCGGCCACATCAGCGTCGCGGATGTCGGGAGGGCTCTGGGGCGACCGGGTGTCCACCCCGCGAATGGGTGCGTCGTGAGGTTGTGCCGTTGCGCCCCTGCCGGGGCTGGCGTTCCGACACCCGGCCTTCCAGTTAGTCACGGCTTCGATGAGGGCCGCTGCATCCGACGGAGTCTCCGGGTGCCCCTCGTCAGCGGTCAGGTCCCACCAACCGACCTTCACCTCGTCGCCGTGGCTGACATAGAGCCGATCTTTGCCGAAGCGCCGCCACCGGTTCACCTGCAGACCCGTGTCCTCCATGCCCCAATTATCTGATTTGCCATGCTGTTGCGCAGGTGTTCTCCAAAACCTCAGTGCTCCATGGGCAATGCTGCGGACCTGTTACCTGGGATTTGTGACGCGAGTTCCGGCGACCATCGACTTCGCCATCAGACACATTCGGGGGCAGCATCCCGACGCATCAGTGGATGACATCGTCCAGCGCCTGCTGGGCAAGGGCGTACTCACGGATCATGTCCGGCTCCCCGACGACGATCAGGTGGTCGGTGGCGCGGGACATGCCGACGTACAGCTTCTCCTTGGCGCGCTCCTCACGGGTGCCTTCGTTGAGGCAGAGGACGACGGCCGGGCGCTCGAGGCCCTTGCACCCGAGGACGTGGCCGTAGAAGACCTCGCCCTCGTCCCACTGCCCCAGTAGCCACGATGGACCACCCAACCGATCGGTCTCCTCGACTTGGACGTAGTGGCGGTGACCGGTGGTCAGCAGCGCGACGTTGCCAGGGAGCCAGCCGATCTCGAGAGGGGACCGAACGCTGCGTGGATCTGACGTGTGTTCCGCAGGTGCAACTATGCGAATGCTGAACTCGGCGAGGCCGGAACCCATGCGGGTTCCGGCCTCGGATCGCGTGGTCGATCAGCTGCAGCCGGACGTGCAGCCGCAACCCTCACACACGTAGCAGCTGCCCGCTGGGCGCATCTTGGTGCCGCAGGTCATGCAGAGCGGGGAGTCGACGGCGGTGCCGGTGATCTGCTCCAGGAGCTCGGCTGAGGTGTGGGCCTCGCCCGGGTGGAGCTTGGCGGGGACCTCGCGATCCTCGCTGCCGTGGGTGTCCTTGGTTTCGAGGTCCTCGGCGTCGTGGTCTCGACTATCCGCTCGCTTCGCTCGCTGCTCGACCACCGAGGGGTCACCGCCCGCTCGCTGCTCGACCACCGAGGGGTCACCGTCGTGGTCTCGACTATCCGCTCGCTTCGCTCGCTCTCGACCACCTTTGAGTCACCGACCACTCGGCTTCGGCCATCAGCTCCGCCGGCCCGCCGGTCTCCTCGAGGGGCTCGTACGCTGCCCGTCTCGAGGTGGCGCTGGCGCTCCTCGGCGGAGTAGATGCCGAGCATCGAGCGGTCCTCGAAGGAGAGGTAGTCCAGGGCGAGGCGGCGGAAGATGTAGTCCATGATCGACTGGCTCATCCGCACGTCCGGGTCGTCGGTCATGCCGGCGGGCTCGAAGCGCAGGTTGGTGAACTTCGAGACGTAGGTCTCCAGCGGGACGCCGTACTGCAGGCCGATCGAGACGGCGATCGAGAAGGCGTCCATCACGCCGGCCAGGGTGGAGCCCTGCTTGCCGAGCTTGAGGAAGATCTCGCCGAGCTCGCCGTCCTCGTGGGCGCCGGAGGTCATGTAGCCCTCGGCACCCCCGACGGTGAACGAGGTGGTCTTCGAGGCCCGCGACTTCGGCAGCCGCTTGCGGAACGGCTTGTGCACCTCGATGACCTGGGGGGTGTGGTCTCGACTGTCCGGTCGCTCCGCTCCCTGCGCGGCCGCGGCCATCCCCTGGTCCTTCTTCGAGGAGTCGGACTTGCCGTCGGAAAGCGGCTGGCCGACCTTGCAGTTGTCGCGGTAGACGGCCGTCGCCTTCAGGCCGAGCTTCCAGGACTGCAGGTAGATGTCCTCGATCTCCTCGACCGTCGCGGTCTCGGGAAGGTTCACCGTCTTGGAGATCGCACCGGAGAGGAACGGCTGGGTCGCGGCCATCATCCGCACGTGGCCCATCGGCTTCAGCGCCCGGGCGCCCATCGCGGTGTCGAAGACCTCGTAGTGCTCCTGCTTGAGGCCGGGGGCGTCGATGACGTGGCCCTTGTCGGCGATGTATTCCACGATCGCCTCGATCGACTCGGGCTGGTAGCCCAGCTTCTTCAGCGCCCGCGGGATCGTCTGGTTGACGATCTGCATCGAGCCGCCGCCGACGAGCTTCTTGAACTTCACCAGCGAGAAGTCCGGCTCGATCCCGGTGGTGTCGCAGTCCATCATGAAGCCGATCGTGCCGGTGGGCGCGAGCACGGAGGCCTGCGCGTTGCGGAAGCCGTTCTTCTCCCCCGCCTTCTGCACCTCGGCCCACGCCTTGGTGGCCAGCTTGTGCACCCCGGTGTCGGCCGCGTGCAGCGGCCGGACGACGTCGTTGGCGGCCTGGTGCTTGCGCATCACCCGCTTGTGCGCGTCGGCGTTGCGGGCGTAGCCCTCGTAGGGGCCGACCACGCCGGCGAGCTCGGCGGAGCGCTTGTACGACGTGCCGGTCATCAGCGAGGTGATCGCCGCCGCCATCGCGCGACCGCCCTCGGAGTCATAGCCCAGCCCCATCGCCATCAGCAGCGCGCCGAGGTTGGCGTAGCCGATGCCGAGCTGGCGGTAGTCGCGGGTGGTGTCACCGATCGCCTCGGTCGGGAAGTCGGCGAAGCAGATCGAGATGTCCATCGCGGTGATGATGAACTCGACCGCCTTGGCGAACAGCGGAGCGTCGAAGGTGTCGTCGTCCCTGAGGAACTTCAGCAGGTTCAGCGAGGCCAGGTTGCACGAGGAGTTGTCCAGCGACATGTACTCCGAGCACGGGTTGGACGCGGTGATCCGCCCGGTCTCGGGGTTGGTGTGCCAGTCGTTGATGGTGTCGTCGTACTGCAGGCCCGGGTCGGCGCACTCCCACGCGGCCTTGCTGATCTTGGTGAACAGCTCACGGGCATCGATGCTCTCGATGACCTCGCCGGTGCTGCGCGAGCGCAGGCCGAACTCGGTGCCGTCCTCGACCGCGCGCATGAACTCGTCGGAGACGCGCACCGAGTTGTTGGCGTTCTGGTACTGCACGGAGGTGATGTCGCTGCCGCCGAGGTCCATGTCGAAGCCGGCGTCACGCAGCGCGCGGATCTTGTCCTCCTCGCGCGCCTTGGTCTGCACGAACTCCTCGATGTCGGGGTGGTCGACGTCGAGGACGACCATCTTCGCCGCGCGCCGGGTGGCGCCGCCGGACTTGATGGTGCCCGCGGAGGCGTCGGCGCCCCGCATGAAGGAGACCGGTCCGCTGGCCGTGCCGCCGCTGGAGAGCAGCTCCTTGGAGGAGCGGATCCGGGAGAGGTTCAGCCCGGCGCCGGAGCCGCCCTTGAAGATGAAGCCCTCCTCCTTGTACCAGTTCAGGATCGAGTTCATCGAGTCGTCGACGGAGAGGATGAAGCACGCGGAGACCTGCTGCGGGGACGGCGTACCGACGTTGAACCAGACCGGGGAGTTGAACGAGAAGTACTGGTGGACCAACAGCCAGGTGAGCTCGTGCTCGAACAGCTCGGCGTCGGCGGCGGAGGCGAAGTAGCCGTTCTCCTCACCGGCCCGGCGGTAGGTCTGCACGACCCGGTCGATGAGCTGCTTGAGGCTCCACTCCCGGACGTCGGTGCCGACCGCGCCGCGGAAGTACTTCGTGGTCACGATCGTGGAGGCGTTGACCGACCAGAAGTCGGGGAACTCCACGCCCCGCTGCTCGAAGACGGCCGCACCCGTCTTCCAGTTGGTCTGCACGACGTCGCGGCGCTCCCAGGTGAGCTCGTCGTAGGGGTGCACGCCCTCGGTCGAGAAGACCCGCTCGATCTTCAGGCCCTTCTTCCTCGTGCGTGCTGCTCCGGTCCCGCTCACCGTCTCGGTCATCGTCCCCTGCTCTCCCTGGTCGGTTGCACTGCTTCCCTGCTGTGGTTGCTCAACCACCGAGGTGATCGGTGTGATCACCGTTTGCTGGTGCCCCGCGCGCAGCTTCCCCACCACGCACGGGGCGGTCTGTGGTCAGCCCCCGTCGAGGGCGGGCTGAGGTTGTGGTCGCTCCATCCGGAGCATCGCGATCTCGGTCTCGAAGTCATCCGCGGACTCGAAGGCGCGGTAGACGCTGGCGAAGCGCAGGTAGGCCACCTCGTCGAGCTCGCGCAGCGGGCCGAGGATGGCCAGCCCGATCTCGTGGGCCGGCACCTCCGCCCAGCCGGTGGCACGCAGGGTGTCCTCGACGGTCTGGCCCAGGCGGGCCAGGTCGTCCTCGGAGACCGGCCGCCCCTTGCACGCCTTGCGTACGCCGGAGACGGCCTTCTCGCGGGTGAACGGCTCGGAGGTGCCGCTGCGCTTGACCACCGTCAGCTGCATCTGCTCGACGGTGGTGAACCGCTTCTCACACGTCGGGCAGGCGCGGCGTCGGCGGATGGCCGAGCCGTCGTCGGCGACCCGGGAGTCCAGGACCCGGGTGTCGGTGCTGCGGCAGAAGGGACAGTGCATCGCGGGCCTCCTCCCTGGTGCAACCTGTGATCCTGGCTGTGGATTCCACGTGGATAAGGCGGTTTCCCTGGGGAGAACCCACCGATCCTGTGGAACTAGATGTGGATAACTACATCCGTGTAACTACTAGATGTAGTGGGAACCGTACGCCCGCGCCACGAGGGGCGCAACCGCTGCGCGGCACCGATTTCGGCGTACTGGCGGTATGCGCACATTCGCGCAGGTCAGCGCGTTCTCCGGCCCCGAAATCGGATGTGTCGGACACCCGCGACGGCGTGTCCGGCCCGGCCCACCCCGACCACGCCGACCCGGTCCTCCAGCGGGACCAGGGCCCGCCGCATGCAGACAGGGGGTGTCCAGCGCCTCAACCCCTTCGTTGGCGCGCTCGTCGGGCTGGGTCACAATGACGGGCGTGGGCAGGCACACCAGCGGGTCCCCGACCACCGGGACCCCGACCACCGGGATCCCCACCTCCGGGACCCCTGCCACCGGGACCCCTGCCACCGGGACCCCTGCCACCGGTACTCCTACCTCTGGGCGCCGCGTCCCGAGGGTGCGGACGCTGCTGCTGTCCGTGGGTGTGACGACCACCCTGGTGGCCTGGGGTGTGCTCGTGGCGGCCGCGATCGACTTCGGCCACCAGGCCCGGTCCGGCGAGCACGACGCGTGGACGTTCCTCGCGGTCGCGACGGCCGGTGCGGTCGCGTGCCTGTTCCTCACCCTGCTCCTGGGCGCCCGGCTCGTCGGGGTAGTGCGTGGTCGCGAGCCCTCCCCACCGCCGCGCGGGCCGCGGGTTCGCGGCGGGCACCGGGCGGCTCGCTGAGGTTCCTCGCCCCCGCGGCGGCTCGCCGCCGCCGATCCGTCGGTGCGGCGTCGTAGGCTCCGCTCGTGAGCCGACGATGAGCAAGCTCGACGCCCAGAGGGCGATGCGCGAGGCCAAGTACGCCCGTGACCAGGCCCGGGCCCAGGAGCGTCTCCAGGCCAGGGGCCAGAAAGGCACGCCTGGCCGCGACCACGGCACCGCCGGCGCGACACCACGCACCGCGGTGCCGGTGGCGCCCGACGTGCCCCCATCCCCGGCGGGGTCCCAGGCGGGGTCCCAGGCGAAATCCCAGCCAGCAGCGGGTGCGGCCGGGGCCACCTGCGGGCACCGGTCGATGAACGGCCGCACCTGCACCCGCGAGCCGGGTCACTCCGAGAAGAGCCACCGCTACAGCTGAGCCTCGTGCTTCGCCTGGTCAGGTGCGGTCGGCGAGGCGGCGTACGAACTTCAGGCCCGACCAGACCTCGTCGACGGCGCACACCTTGACGTCGACGAGACCCGCGGCCAGGCCGATCGCGCGGACGCGGTTCTCGTCCAGGTCCGACGAGGCGGCCGCCGGGCCTCGCCGCGCCGCGGTCCGCTTCGGCCAGCACACCCACACCATGCCCGCCTGCTCGGTGCGCTCGACCAGCTGCGGCAGCCGTCGGGTCAAGGCTGCGGCCCGGGTCTGGAAGGTCAGGCTGATCTCGAGGCGGCGCGGCAGCCGACGGGTCGTCTCGGCCTCGAGCACGAACCCGTCGGGCGCGCCGTCGAGGAGCACCACCTGCCCCGGCCGCACGCCCAGCTTGCGCTCCAGCGGTGTGCCTGAATAGCCCACCATCGCCCGTCCCTCCACCCCCGGAGTTGTCCACAGGCGGGCCGGTCGGTGTAGCCAGCGCGCCTACGGGGTAGTTAACTCCCCATCGTCTCGGGATCGACGCTCAAGGAGTGAGGATGCACAGGGGTCGCACGCTGGCCGCCGTGCTCGGCGCGCTCGCCTGCCTGGTGGTGCTCGGTGGGTGTGGCGGCAACCCGGAGCCGACGCCGCTGGCGGACCCGACGCCCTCGACCTCCGCCACCACCACGCCCTCCCCCTCGCCTCCGGCAATCCCCGCCGCGGCGAGGAAGAAGACCAAGGCCGGCGCCATCGCGTTCGCTCGCCACTTCATCGAGGCGCTCAACTACGCGGGCAAGATCGGTGACACGAAGCCGCTCCGAGCAGTTGTACTTGCCGCAGCTGCACGCGTGCGAGGACATTGCCGACGGCATTGACAGGACCTATGCGTCCGGGGGCCAAATCACAGGTGGGGATTGGACCCGAAGACCTTCAAGTTCTACGAATCGAGAACCAGGTGGCGTTCTTGACGCGTTCGTCGACTACGACTCGCAGACTTGGACGAAATCCGCGGGCGCATCTCCGACATGCCTTCCCTGCCACGCAGGCAGATCTCAAGGCCTTCAACCTCCGCTGGCTAGGCGCACAGGCTGGCGCGTCAAGTGCACTGGACCCGAAACAAGTGAGAGCCATGCTTCTGGCGCTTGACGTCCTCTTGCGCTCGCGCCGACTCAGTCGCCCTCGCTGACACGCCTGTCGATGTCGGCCCGGGCTGCAGGGGTCTACGACGCCTGGCCGCAGACTCTTCGCAGGCGTCAGACACCGGCCCGAGGTTCAATCCATGCATCGCCGGCCAACCACACGACGACCTCACAGTCACCCAGCTTCGAGTGGCGGAATCCCTGTTCCGCAACGATCAACGACGGCGGCCCCGGTTGCCCGGTGAACAACTGCCCGTCCGGGCCAGCAGATCTACCGGCTGTGGCAGGTGACTCCCCCGCCCGCCTCACTCCATGGGCCTGGTGTGCTCGGGGGACGGGCCGCCGCCGGTGGCGCAGGCTGCGGCGCCGCCGCAGGTGACCGAGGCGATGATCCTGCGCGCGTTCCGGCGGGTGCCGCTGCCGGCGCCGCGCTCGCACTCCCAGCCGGCGACCAAGACGCTGGTCAACTTCGCGACGATCTTCTACACCGACGCCGCGCCGCTGACGCGCACGGTGACGCTGCTCGGGCAGCGGGTGCGCCTGGAGATCCGGCCGAGCCGCTTCGAGTGGGTGCACGGCGACGGGACCACCGAGACGACCGCCACCCCAGGGGCGCCCTACCCCTCCACGGAGGTGGTGCACCGCTACGCCGAGGCCCACACCACCGTGCAGCACCGGGTGGTGGTCACCTGGAGCGCGGAGTACTCCCTCAACGGCGGCCCGCTGCGACCGGTCGTCGGCACCGTGACCACTGCCGGCCCCGCGACACCGCTGCGGGTGGCCGAGGCGAGTCCGGCACTCTCCGGCGCCGGTCACTGACCGACCATCGGGCACCGGGCAGCGGGGTCCGCTCTGCGCTAGGTTCGACACCGTGCCCCACCTGAGGAGCTCCACCAAGCTCAAGCTCGCCTACGCCGCCCTCGCGGCGGTCGACACCTGGCTCGCGGGACGCAAGGGGTCGGTCTCCCACCGAGTCCGGTTCGCCACCAAGCCCCTGCTGATGCCCACGTTGACGGCCTCGCTGCTCACCGACCCGCGGGCACGGCACTCACCACTGCGGACCAGCACCGTCCTCGGGCAGGCCGGCGGCTGGGGTGGGGACCTCGCCCTGCTCGGTGAAGGCACCCGACCCTTCCTGGCCGGCGCCGGCTCCTTCGCCCTGGGCCACGTGGCCTACGCGACCGGCTTCGTGCGCCACCACGGCCACACCGGCGTGCGTACGGCGCGGGGCCCCCGCATGGTCGCCTCGTCGTGGGCGCTGACGGCACCGGCGATGGGCGTGCTGGCGCGGCGCCGGCACCGCGAGCTCGGTGGTCCGGTCTTCGGCTACGCCACGATGCTGGCCGCGATGGCGGCGGCCGCGAGCTACCTCGACGCCGAGCTGCCCACGTCGGCCAGACGGCTCACCGCCGCCGGGGCCGGACTGTTCCTGGTCTCCGACACGCTGCTCGGTCTCGGCAAGTTCGCCCTGGATGACCCGCCCGGGGAGCTGGAGTCAGCCGTGATGGCCACCTACACCACGGCCCAACTCCTGCTCAGCGAAGGTGCCGCGCGCGCCTGAGCCGCGCCGAACCCGGACCCCGCAGACTGCCCGCAGACTCCCCGCAGACTCTGGCCACGGCGAGTGGGGTGGGGCCGCGTGCGGCCCCACCCCACCTCTTCCCCCGTGCCGACGACCCGGGTCGAGCGAGTCGTCGTCACGTCTGTGGCCGCCCGCGCTCGGGCGGGCGGTCGGCTCAGCCCCGGGGGACGGCGAGCCTCTGGCCCACGGCGATCTGGCCGCCCGGCAGCGAGTTGAGCTCCTGGATGCGGTGCACCATCTCGCGCACCCCACCAGGCGCGGCGAGGTCGCCGGCGATGCCGTAGAGGGTGTCGCCGGGCTGGACCTCGACGATGCGCACGGGCTCGGGCGAGCCGCCGGTCAGGGTGGCGGTCGCCCACCCGCTCATCGGCACCATCAGCGCCAGGGTCAGCGCGAGGAAGGCCAGCACGACGACGGCACGGCCGCGCCGGGTCAGCCGCACCCGGGAAGCGCTCGGACGGGGGCGGGTGAGGTGGGCGCGGGGACGCAGCTCGACGACCGGAGCCGGGGCGGCCTCGCGAGGCTCGACCGCCGTCACGGGCTGGCCGTGGTCGAGGTCGAAGACGGTCTCGAAGTCCACGTCGCTCGGCGTGCTCGGCCGGGCCGGAAGGCTTCGCTGCGCGGGAACCAGGCGGACGATCGCGTCGAAGCGAGCGTCGACGTCGGAGGCCGCACCAAGGCGCGGCCGGGAAGTGCTCAGTGTGCTCATCGGTCAACCTCTTTCGGGGAAGTGCCCGACCCATCTGGCCGGACGAGGGTTGCGACCCCTGCTGTGTGTCGATCGATGTCTACCGGCGACCACCGACAAGACCGGTCGGCCGCTGGTCGCACGTACGTTCGATCGAACACGTGTACGACGTTAGAGCACATGTTCGAACCGCGCAAGAACATATGTTCGAACGAAGTCGCGTGACTCTGGACCGCACGAGCGCCGACACGCGGTTCGAACATGTGTTTGAAGTGACCCCGGGTTTGGACTAGGTTTCCCCCATGGCGACTCGCGATCACGACAAGGACGGCCCCGCGCACGGCACGGTCTCGGAGCTGCCGGATGCGGCCCCCGACCTGACCGGTCTGACCCCTCGGCAGCAGCGCATCCTCAACGTCCTGCGCGAGTCGATCGAGAAGCGTGGCTACCCGCCGAGCATCCGCGAGATCGGCGAGCTCGTCGGGCTGACCAGCTCCTCGAGCGTCGCCCACCAGCTGCGGGTCCTCGAGCAGAAGGGGTTCATCAAGCGCGACCCCAACCGGCCGCGGGCACTGGAGGTCTTCATCCCCGAGCTGATGGCCGCACGCCGTGCCATCGCCTCCGCCGACGACTCCGGGCCGGACCCGACCGGAGCCGGTGACGCCGTGCCGGCCGCCACGATGGTGCCGATGGTCGGGCGCATCGCCGCCGGTGGCCCCATCCTGGCCGAGGAACGGGTCGAGGAGATCTTCCCGCTGCCCAAGACGCTGGTCGGCGACGGGACCCTGTTCCTGCTCGAGGTCTCCGGCGACTCGATGGTCGATGCCGCGATCTGTCACGGCGACTACGTCGTGGTCCGCCAGCAGCCGACCGCGGAGAACGGCGAGATCGTGGCGGCGATGCTCGACGGCGAGGCCACCGTGAAGACCTTCCAGAACAAGGACGGCAAGGTCTGGCTGCTCCCCCACAACGATGCCTACGACCCCATCGACGGGACCCACGCCACGATCCTCGGCAAGGTGACGGCGGTGCTGCGCCGGATGTCGTGAGACGGCTGTTGTCCGGAAATGAGATATTTTATCTTTTAACGGGCTAATACCGGCATCATGGTGTTGTGTCCACCCGTGTGCCCCGCCTGCTCATCGCCACCACCGTCCTGGTGACGCTGCTGGCCGCGCCCGCGGCAGGGGACACGACCGGAACTGCGCCGGCCCAGCAGACCACGCGAGACCTGCGCTCGGAGCGACCCGCACCAGTGTTGCCGCGCCAGATGCACGGCCGCGCGGCCGTCGACGCCCTGGGCGCCCGGCTGGCGGCGGTCGCCGATCGAAACGACCTGTCCACGACCCGCCTGAAGCACCTGCTCACCCAGGACCACACCGCCTGGCTCTCCTCCGAGGGTCGCCTGTTCTACCGCGAGCAGATGCCGGGGCTCGAGCAGTCCACCGGGTCCGCGACCGGGTCCACCTCGGCCCCGGCCTACCCCACCAGCCAGACGTTCGCACTGCACAGCCGACCGGGCTCCACCAAGACGATCTTCTTGGACTTCGACGGGGCCACGGTGAGCAACACCGGCTGGAACACCGGGACCAACGCGATGAGCAACGCGACGTACACCGGCTATGACAGCGACGGGGACCCCAGCTCCTTCAGCACCGCCGAGCACGCCTGGATCCAGGAGGTGTGGCGGCAGGTGGCCGAGACCTACGCCCCCTTCGACGTCGATGTCACCACCGCCGACGGCGGGCAGCAGGCGTGGACGCGCTCGTCCTCCTCCGACACCACCTTCGGCACCCACGTCGTGATCTCGAACTCCGCGACGGCCGTCGTCCAGGCCTGCGGCTCGACCTGTCTGGGCGTCGCGTGGGTCGGCACGTTCGACTTCGTCGATCCCGGGGGCTTCTACCAACCGGCCTGGGTCTTCTCCACCCCGGGCATGTCACCCACGATCGTGGCGCAGGGCGCCGAGCACGAGGTCGGCCACACTCTCGGGCTGCACCACGACGGCACGGCCACCTCCGCCTACTACGGCGGCACGGCGGCCTGGGGTCCGGTCATGGGCTCGGCACGCAGCCGAGCGGTCACCCAGTTCAGCAAGGGCGAGTACGCCGGGGCCAACAACACCGAGGACGACCTGGCCGTGATCGCCTCGCACGGCCTGTCCCCGCGCCCCGACGACCACGGCGACACCCCCGCGGCGGCCGACCAGCTGGGGTCGCTCACCTCCTACGACACCACCGGGGTCATCTCCACCAGGACCGACGCCGACGTGTTCGCCATCGACCTGTCCTGCGCCACCGGACTGACCGTGGCGGCGACCGGCATCGGCCCCCAGGCCGCCCTCGACCTGAGGCTGGAGGTGCTGAGCCCCTCGGGGAGCACGCTCGCCAGCTCCTCCCCCACGTCGGGCTGGACCGGCTCGCCCCCGGTCTCGACGGGCATGAACGCCCAGGTCACCGTGCCGGTCAGCGCGGGCACCTACTACCTGCGCGTCGACGGCGTCGGCAACGGCGACCCGGCCGGCCCCGGATGGTCGGACTACGGCAGCCTGGGGCAGTACCACCTCCTCGCCAGCGGCTGTCCCGCGTCCTCCGACACCCCGAGCACCGACGGCCCCTCGACCACGCCGACCCCGACGCCGACCCCGACACCCACCCCGACACCGACCCCCACCCCTGCCCCGGCCCCGGCCCCGCTGATCAGCCGTCCGTCGGCCCCCCGCATCGGCACGGCCCTCTCTGGACGACGCGGCGGTTGGTCGACCGCGGTGGCCCGCTGGGGCGCACCTCGCAGCACCGGCGGAGCCCCGATCCTGCGCTACCGCGTGCTCGCACGGCGCCTGAACGCCCACCACCGGGTGGTCCGCTCCTACGCCTCGCACTACGTGCGCCCCTCGGCGCGCGCGCTGGCGATGCGGCTGCCACGGGGCCGCTACATCTTCTACGTGATGGCCTGGAACAAGGCGGGGCACTCGCCCTGGTCGGCGCACTCGCGCCGCGTGCGGGCTCGCTGAGCCCTCCTCGGGGGGCCGGGCTCACCCCGCGGCGAGGCGGCCCAGGGCCTTGCGGACCAGCGCGGGGTCCTCGGTCTGCCACATCGGGGCCAGGCTGGCGCGCAGGAAGGTGCCGTAGCGCGCGGTCACCAGCCGGGGGTCCAGGCAGGCCACCACGCCCCGGTCGGCGGTGGTGCGGATCAACCGGCCCGAGCCCTGAGCCAGCAGCAGCGCAGCGTGCGTGGCGGCCACCTGCATGAACCCGTTGCCGCCTGCTGCGTCGACCGCACGCTGACGCGCCGACATCAGCGGGTCGTCGGGGCGCGGGAACGGGATTCGGTCGATGATCACCAGCTGGCAGGTCTCGCCGGGGACGTCGAGGCCCTGCCACAGGCTCAGGGTGCCGAACAGGTTGGTGTGCGGATCGCCCACGAACTGGCGGGCGAGCTCGGGCAGCTGCGCGTCGCCCTGCGCCAGCGTGGTCAGGTGGGGCAGCGCCTCGCGCACGTGCTCGGCGGCCGTCTCGGCGGCCCGACGGCTGGAGAACAGACCGAGCGTGCGCCCGCCGGCAGCGTCGACGAGCCCGGCGATCTCCTCGAGATGAGCCGGGGTCAGGCCGTCTCGCCCCGGCGGCGGCAGGTGCCGGGCGACGTAGAGGATCGCCTGCTGGCCGTAGTCGAACGGGGAGCCGACGTCGAGCCCCTGCCACCGCTCCCCCTCCCCGACCTCCCCGGCGCCGCCGGCGGAGCGGTCCCGGGCACCCCCGGGGCTCGACCCGCCCTCGGTGGTCGAGGCCGGCGAGACCCGGTCGGCCGCACGCAGGCCGAGGGAGCTGGCGACGGCGTCGAAGTCGCCGCCGAGCCTGAGGGTCGCGGAGGTGAAGATCGCCGTCTTCTCCGAGAGCAGCCGCTCGCGCATCGGCCCGGCCACCTCCAGCGGAGCCACGCACAGCTGGTTGCCACCACGGCTGCGGTCGCGCTCGTTCACCCAGAGCACGTCCTTCTCCGAGCCGGCCGCCATCCGGTCGGCGACCTTGAACAGCTCCTGGGCCCAGCCCTTGGCCTGGGTGACGCCGGCGTCCGCACCAGGGTCGCGGGGGAAGGCGGAGGCCAGGGCCCGCGCAGCGTCACGGACCAGCACCAGCGCGTCGCCCAGCTCTGGGGGAAGCCGGTCGATGCGCCCGGGCCGACAGTCCTCGACGGCGGCGCGGAGCACCTCACCCGCGTCGGCGAGGTCGTCGGCCTCGGTGCCCTCGACGTGTCGTTGCGAGCGCCGGGCCGCACGGTCGACCTCGGGCGCGGAGAGCTCGTCGGTGGCCGCCTGCGTCACCCGGGAGACCAGCTCGTGCGCCTCGTCGATCACCGCGATGTCGTAGGCGGGGATCATCGGTACGCCCTCGATGGCGTCGATCGCCAGCAGGGAGTGGTTGGTGACCACCAGCTGGGAGCGGGCGGCCCGCTCGCGGGCGCGCTCGGCGAAGCACTCCACGCCGTAGGGACACCGCGCTGCACCCAGGCACTCGCGGTGACTGACACTGACCTGGCGCCACACCCGCTCGGTGTGCCGGGGGGCGTGGTCACGCTCACCGGTGCCGTTGCTGCCGGACTCCTGCTCGACCCACTCGCGCAGGGCGACCACCTCGGCGCCCAGGGACCCCTCGGGCAGCTCCACCAGCGCCCCCTGGTCGTCGGGCACCCCCTCGCGGACGCGGTGCAGGCAGGCGTAGTTGGAGCGACCCTTGAGCACGGCATAGCTCCCGGGCTCGACGCGGTGGTCACCGGCGGCGCGGCCGCCTCCGTGGCCCTCCGACTCACCGCCTGCCTCCGCGTCGGGCTCACCGGCTGCGGCCCCGTCTGGGTCCCCGTCTGGGTCCCCGTCTGGGTCCCCGTCTGGGTCCCCGTCTGGGTCCCCGTCTGGGTCCCCGTCTGGGGCAGCACCGCCGAGCAGGCCGCCGGCCGCCTCCATCAGCGCGGGGAGGTCGCGCTCGACGAGCTGGTGCTGCAGCGCGAGGGTCGCGGTGGCCACGACCACCCGGCCCCGGTGCAGCAGCGCGGGCACGAGGTAGCCCAGCGACTTGCCGGTGCCGGTGCCGGCCTGGACGAGCAGGTGCCGCTGCTCCTCCATCGCCTGGGCGACGGCCTCGGCCATCGCGATCTGGCCCGGGCGCTCCTGACCGCCGAGCTGCTCGACCGCGGCGCCCAGCACCGCACGCACGCTCTGCCTCGCGACCACCCGTGCACCCTATGCGGCGCCACCCGCGGACGTGCACCGCCTGTGGACCGGCGTACGCCGCGGCGCGTCGACGGCTAGTGCTGGAGGCTCCGGCCGTTCGACAACACCTTCTCGACGTGCCGCTCCACCGGCTCCCCGAAGTGCTCCTCGAAGTTGCCGGTCAGGTCGTCGGCCACGTTCCCACCGACCTCGCGGGCCAGTTCCTCGCGTCGCTCACGCCGCTCGGCGCGCAGCAGCGCCCGGTGCTCCCCGCGCAGCGCCTTGACCGTCGCGAAGCACATCACCACCAGGATCAGGCTGAACGGCAACGCCGTGATGATGGCGCCGGTCTGGAGCGCGCTGAGGCCACCGGCGAGCAGGAGCCCGATCGCGACCAGCCCCTCGATCACCGCCCAGGTGACGCGGCTCCACGTCGGCGGCTCGTGGTCGCCACCGGAGGCGAGCATGTCGACCACGAGGGAGCCGGAGTCGGAGGAGGTGATGAAGAAGACCGCGACCAGCACGATCGCCACCCCCGAGAGCAGACCACCGAGCGGGAGCCCGTTGAGCAGGTCGAAGAGCGCCTGCTCGGAGACCACCGTCGGGTTGCCGTCGCCGTCCTGGCCGACGAGGCCGCCCCCACCGAACATCTGCTGGTAGATCGCGGCGCCACCGAGCACCGAGAACCACAAGAAGGTCACCATGGTCGGGACCAGCAGGACCCCGGCGACGAACTCGCGGATGGTGCGGCCACGAGAGATGCGCGCGATGAAGACGCCGACGAACGGGGCCCAGGAGATCCACCAGCCCCAGTAGAAGGTCGTCCACGACGCCTGCCAGTCCTGGCCGGCGCCACCGGTGAACGCGTTGGTGCTGAAGGTCAGTGGGAGCACGTCTCGGAAGTAGACGCCGAGGTTCTGCACCCACTCGCGCAGCAGGAACAACGTGGGCCCCAGCGCCAGCACCGCCAGCAGGAAGACGGCCGCCAGGGCGAGGTTGAAGTTGGAGAGCCACTTGATGCCCTTTCCGACACCGGTGACCACCGAGACGGTCGCGAGCGTGGTGATCACACAGATCAGGCCCACCAGCAGCGGCTTGTCGGCGCTGGCGAAGACCCCGAGGTGGACCAGTCCGGCGGCGATCTGGGTGACGCCGAGACCCAGCGAGGTGGCCACACCGGCGACGGTGCCGACGATGGCGACGGTGTCGATCACATCGCCCATCCAGCCCTTGACCCGGTCACCGAGCAGCGGCTCCAGCGCCCAGCGGATCGAGATCGGCCGGCCGCGGCGGTGCGTGGCGTAGGCCAGGGCGAGCCCGATCACGACGTAGATCGCCCAGGCGTGGAAACCCCAGTGCACGAACACCTGCGCCATCGCCTTCTGGGCGAGGTCGCCGCCCGAGGCGTCCATCCCCGGCTTCACGTCGGAGAAGGTGAAGGTCAGCGGCTCCGCGGCGCCCCAGAAGACCAGCCCGATCCCCATGCCGGCCGCGAAGAGCATCGCGAACCAGGCGAGCATCCCGAACTCGGGCTCCTCGTCGTCGGGACCGAGCTTGATGTCGCCGAACCGGCTCATGCCCATCCACAACGAGAACCCGACGAAGCCGGCGACGACGAGCACGTAGTACCAGCCGAACGCGGAGACGATCTCGGTCTGCACCTTCGCGAGCCCGTCGCCGGTGGCGCCGGGGAAGATGATCGCGACCAGCACCACGATCGCCAGGATCGAGATGGCCGGGATGAACACGCCGGGGTGCATCCCGCCGGGTCCCCGGTTGAGGACCCTCGAGTCGCCGTCGCGCGGACGGCTGGGCGCAGGGGCGGTGGACGGACTTTCGCTCACGGGCTTCCTCTGTCGGGGCAGGCAGATTCGGACGGCCCCGACCGTGCCATCCACCCCACCCCGACGGCAAACTGAGCGGCCGGGTCGACCCGCTCACCGTCGCGCCCCACCGTCGCGCTGCAGCACCCGGGACGGCGCGCACCACGGCTCAGAACTGGACCTGCGGCGCCTGGTCCTGCCCCTCGGGAGCGCGGTAGAAGTCTCGCTGACCCACCCCGGCGACCCCGGTGAGGAACATCCACGGGATCGTCTGGGTGAGCCTGTTCAAGGTGGCCACGGCGTCGTTGTAGTACTGCCGGGCGAAGGAGATCTGGTCCTCGGTCTCGGCCAGCTGCTGCTGCAGCTGGGAGAAGTTGGCGTTCGCCTTCAGGTCGGGGTAGTTCTCCGCCACCGCGTTCAGCGTGACCAGGGCCCCGGAGAGCTCCTCGTCCGCGGCGGCCTTGGCCGGCACGTCGTCGGCGGCGGCCGCCTCCTGCACGTGCGCCCGGGCCCGGGTGACCTGCTCGAAGACGCCCTTCTCGTGGGCGGCGTAGCCCTTGACGGTCTCGACCAGGTTGGGGATCAGGTCGGCCCGCCGGGTCAGCTGCACGTCGATGCCACCGAGTGCCTCCTGTGCCCTGATGTCGCTGGCGCGCAGCTTGTTGAAGGCGGCGACCACGAACCCGACCAGCACCACCACCAGGACGATGACGATCACGGTGATCAGCATGGCGATCTCTCCTTGTGCCGCAGGGTCCGCCCGGCCGCGGACGTCGTGGGCCCGATTGTGGTGCACCGGCTCACCAGGAGCCACCCCCGCCGCCGCCACCGCCGCCACCGCCGGAGAAGCCGCCACCGCTCGAGGAGGTCTGGGTGGCCTGGTAGGCGGAGATGGCCGAGGTCACGGTGCTGGAGAAGTCGTCGGCCATCGTCGAGGCCAGGCTGCCGGCGGCGTACCCGGTGGCCATCGAGCCGAAGTACCTCGGCGCGGGCGGTTCCTCGCCGGTCTCGAAGCGGTACTTCTCCGCCCACTCCTCGGCCACCCCGAAGGCGACCGCCCACGGGATGTAGGCGGTGTAGAGCTCCTTGCGTGCGGAGAAGTCGAAGCGGGTCTCCGCCGAGGTCGTGGCCAGCACCCGGCGGAAGCCGCCGATGCGCGACCACAGGTCCCGCCCGGCAGCGGTCCGCTTGGTGCTCGAGCCGGGAAGCACCACCTCGACGGCGAAGACGGCGAAGAGCCCGGGGACCAGGGCGAGCGCCGAGAGGTCGAGGGGGTTGAGGAAGACGAGCGCCAAGGTGAGCAGCACCGAGCCGATGAACAAGAACCCGCCGAGGCTGCCCACACCCGCGGTGGTCATCAGGCCGTTGTTCCGGGCCCAGTCACGGGTGGCGTGGTCGAAGTCGGAGACCGCCGACTTCAGCTTCTTGCCGGCCGACACGCTGGTGTCGGCGGTGAACGAGCCGCCCGGCACGCCGAGCACCTGGGCGGAGTACGCCGAGACGGGGTCGAGCCGTTGCCAGGCGCTCGGGTCCCCGGTGTCGGTGATCCTCCATCCGTCGCCCCGATCGAGCGTGGTCGCGCCCTTCTCGGCGGTCTGCATGATGGAGGCCACGAACGCGGACTGGTCGACCTGCTCGGTGAACAGGTAGACGGCCTGGGCGGGGCCCAACCCGTCCGGCGGGGCATACATCAGCGGGTAGGCCGGCTTGGGCTCGCGGGTCCGGGACGCGGCCAGCTCGCCCAGCACGGCTGCGCCCGCGGCGAGCAGCAGCACCACCACGAGCCAGAACGGGCCGGTGCCGAGCACCGGGTCGAGGCGTTGGGGCCACGGGAGCCGGTCCCGGGCCGGCGCGTCCAGGTCGAGGGTGGTGCGCACGGTGACCGGGGTGTTCGGCTCGAGCCGGCCGGTGCTGACCCGGAAGCCGTCGTCGGTGGGCTGCGCCTCGCACCCACCCGTGCTGCCCGACCCCACCGCGCAGTCCACCGGGCCGGCGGCCGCGGGCAGGTGGACGGTGAGCCGGGCCGACTCGATGGGCATCCGCCACCCGCCGGGCACCAGGTCCCAGTAGAACCTGGCCCGCCCGTCGTCGGTCGCACCCAGCGCGTCGTCGATCCGGTAGCGGATCACGTAGGTGTGCGCACCGGTCATCGTGGTGCCGGCCGAGCCGATCTTGAGGTTGCGGTAGCGGCCCTGCCCCTCCTCGAGGACCTCGGCGTGCTCTGCCTGGCCGTCGCGGGTCACCGAGATGTCCTCGGGCACCAGCCGCACCCGCGAGTCGCTGGGGTCCTGGAGGTCGAAGAACCGGAAGATGCCGTGCTTGGGGTCGGGGAAGGAGACCCGCAGCGTCTCGGTGACCTCGAGGCGGCCGCTCTCGGCCACCGTGAAGTCAGCCTCGTAGCGGGTGATGCTCGCCGTGTCGGTCTCCGACCCGCCGCCGCCGGAGCCCCAGAGGCCCGCCGGGAAGAACACCAGCGCGACGAGCACGAGCAGCCCCACTCCACGGCCGACCCAACGCATCATGCCCGCACCCTACTGACCCGACCGCCTCCGCGTGGGTCACTGCGAGGTGCGCAGGTCGGTCACGAGCGCGCGGTGGTCGCTGCCGGCCACGTCGAGGGTCCGGGTGCGTACGGCGGTGAACCGGTCGGTGCCCAGGACGTGGTCGATGGCGATCAGTGGCCGCAGCCAGCCCCGACGCCAGCGCGTGGGCCAGGTCGGCTGCCAGCCGGAGCCGGCCTGCTCGGCCGCGTCCCGCAGGCCGGTGCCGAGCACCCGGCGCAGCTGCGCGTGGTCGAGGGTCGCGTTGAAGTCACCGACCACGAGGGTGGGTCCCGACGCCACCGACCTGCGCGCCTGCCGCAGCACGCTGCGCATGTCCACCCGCCACTGCCCCGGGGTCTGGACCGGCTGCGAGGTGTGCACCGCCAGCAGCTCGAAGGGAGTCGGCGCGCCCACCTCGAGCGCGAGGCCACCATTGCCCAGCTCGAACGCGCCGACCTCGTCGAGCCGGTAGCGGGAGAACACCATGGTCCCGGAGGCGTCGGTGGCCGGTGCCCCGGCACGGTGCGCCAGCAGCTCACCGAGCCCGGCCCGGTCCAGGGCGGCCAGCTCGGGCGGGGTGACCTCCTGGAGCACCAGCAGCCCGACGTCGTCGGAGGCGACCGCCGCCACGACGGTGGTGGCCTCACCGCGGCCGTACTCGAGGTTGGCGCTCATCACGGTCAGGTCGCGACGTCCACCCTCCCCGACGTACAACGGCACCAGCCAGCAGGTGTGCGCCGCCAGCCCGGCCACGCAGACGGCGAGGGCGAGGAGCAACCAGCGGCGGCGGCGGGCCCGGCGAAGCAGCAGCAGGCAACCGAGCAGGGCCCCCAGGAAGCCTGCGACGGCGTAGGGGGCGAACGACGCGGCCAGGATGAGTCGTCGCCAGCCGGTGTCGAGGAAGCGGGTGGTGGTGAGCAGCACCGACGCGGCCAGGGCGAGAGTGAGCAGCACCCCGAGCAGTCGGCGCATGGACGCAGACTAGGACGCAGCCTTGGACGCAGACTAGGACGCGGCCTTGGACGCAGCCTTGAACAGGGGGGGCACGCCGCCCCGCCGGCCGGCTCAGACCGGCTGGGGGTACGCCGCCAGCTCGGCCGCCAGCGCCTCGTTGACCCGCGCCGTGAGCCGGGTGCCCTCGCCGGTGTGCTCCAGCGAGACCACCTCGCCACCGTCGTGGACCCGGCTGAGCAGGTCGCCGCGGTCGTAGGGCAGCAGCGCCTCGACCTCGACCGCCGGACGTGGCAGGTCGGCCTCCACGGCGGCGAGCACCTCGGCGACGCCCTCGCCGCTCTTCGCCGAGACGACCACCGAGTGTGGCTCGCGCTGCCGCAGCCGGGCGATCACCAGCGGGTCGGCGATGTCGGCCTTGTTGATCACCACCAGCTCGGGCACCGTGTCGGCGCCGATCTCGGCGAGCACCTCCCGCACCGCCGCGATCTGACCCTCCGGGTCCGGGTGCGAGCCGTCGACCACGTGCAGCACGAGGTCGGAGTCGGCCACCTCCTCCAGCGTCGAGCGGAACGCCTCGACCAGCTGGTGGGGCAGGTGCCGGACGAACCCCACGGTGTCGCTCATCGTGTACACCCGCCCGTCGGCGGTCTGGGTGCGCCGCGTGGTGGGGTCGAGCGTGGCGAACAGGGCGTCCTCGACGAGCACACCGGCGTCGGTGAGCCGGTTGAGCAGCGAGGACTTGCCGGCGTTGGTGTAGCCGGCGATGGCCACGCTCGGGATCTCGTTGCGTCGCCGACCCGACCGCTTGGTCTCCCGCGTGGTCTTCATGTGCGCCAGCTGCCGGCGCAGCCGCGCGATCCGGGTGTTGATCCGGCGGCGGTCGGTCTCGATCTTGGTCTCACCGGGTCCACGGCCACCGATGCCGCCCCCCTGGGAGCCGACCCGCCCACCGGCCTGGCGGGACAGGTTGCCACCCCAGCCGCGCAGGCGCTGCTTCATGTAGTTGAGCTGGGCGAGCTCGACCTGCGCCTGGCCCTCCTTGCTCTTGGCGTGCTGGGCGAAGATGTCGAGGATCAGCGCGGTGCGGTCGACCACCTTGACCTTGACCCGGTCCTCGAGGTTGCGCAGCTGGCTGGGGGCGAGCTCGCCGTCGCAGATGACGGTGTCCGCGCCGCTGGCACGGACGATCTCGCCGAGCCCCTCCACCTTGCCGCGCCCGATGTAGGTGGCCGGGTCGGGGCTGTCGCGGCGCTGGTAGAGCGCGTCGAGGACCTCCGAGCCGGCGGTCTCGGCGAGGAGCGCCAGCTCGGCCATGCTGTTCTCCGCCTCCTGCACCGAGCCCTCGGTCCACACGCCGACGAGGATCACCCGCTCGAGGCGCAGCTGGCGGTACTCGACCTCGGTGATGTCCTCGAGCTCGGTGGACAGCCCCGTGACGCGCCGCAGAGCGTAGCGCTCGGCGAGGTCGAGCTCGCCGGTGGTGCCGTCTGCCTGCGTGGCCTCGCCCGCAGCGGGCTCACCGAGCCGCCGGCTCTCGCGGGGCGGACGGTCCTCGTCCCAGTCGGCGGTCTGCGCCAGCTCCCGGGCGAGGTCGAATTCCTCGGATGCGTTCGTCATGTGCCTCCCAGCGTAGTTCGCGGGCCCGACGCCTGCGACTCCTTATCCCGAGCGCCCGCCACCGACGCGTGTTTGCCCGTCCCTGTGCCGGGTACGCCGCAGGCATGAGCCCAGCGGAGCGACCCGACCCCGACGCCGGCACCGAGACCGGTCACCCGAGCCCCCGAGCCGACGGCGCGGAGGCCCCCAGCCCGCCCGGGAGCCCGATGCGACAGGACCAGGCCGGCACCGGGCACGGCACCGGGCACGGCACCGGGCACCGCACCGGGCACCGCCCCGGCGGGCACGCCGACGAGGTCTCCACCAGCAGGGCGGCCAACGCCTCGGCCTCGGAGGCGGGCGGTGACACGATCCCGATCGAGGAGGAGGAGCCCGCCCCGGGCTCCCGGCCGGGCGAGGGTCACCGGCTCCAGGAGGAGAATGCCGAGACGGCGCAGGACCAGCCGTCCCAGTGAGGCATCGAGAGGAGACCCGATGAGCGAGACACCGGAGACCGGGATCGAGGAGTCGGACCCCAACGCGGACAGTCCGGAGGGGCTGGCCGGCGAGATGGGGGTCAGCAGCGAGCGCACCGGCACCGTGCGGGGTGGGTCCGAGGAGGTCACCTATGCCGCGGCTCCCACGCACACCGACGACGAGCCCGCGCAGGACGAGGCGCCGCCGGAGCAGTCGGCCCACGACGAGAGGCCCGAGGTGCAGCCGGACAACGACGTGCCCGCGCACCCGCGCAACCCCGAGGGCAACCCGGGCCATGCCCGAAACTAGGGCCCGAAACTAGGGCCCGAAACTAGGGCCAGAAACTAGGGCCAGAAACTAGGGCCAGAAACTTAGGGCCCCGGAACTGGGGACGCCTACTTGGGCGGCATCCGGATGCCGCCGTCGACCCGGATGGTCTCGGCGTTCATGTAGGAGTTGGTCAGGCACTCCAGCACCATGCTGGCCAGCTCGTCGGACTCGCCCAGCCGCTGGGGGAACAGCACGCTCTGACCGAGCTTGGCCTTGAACGCCTCGGAGTCCTCGCCCTCGCCGTAGATCGGGGTGTCGATCAGGCCGGGGGCGACGGTGTTGAGCCGGATCCCGACGGCCGCGAGGTCGCGGGCGACGGGCAGCGTCATGCCGACCACACCGCCCTTGGAGGCGGAGTACGCCGCCTGGCCGATCTGGCCGTCGAAGGCGGCGACGCTGGCCAGGTTGACGATCGCACCACGCTCCCCGGACCCGGTGGGCTCGGTGCGCGACATCGCCGTGCCGACCAGCCGGACGCAGTCGAAGGTGCCGATCAGGTTGATCGCGACCACCTTGGAGAACGCCTCGAGGTCGGCTGCGGACTCGAAGGTGCCGTCGCGTCCGACGGTGCGCTGGGCCCAGCCGATGCCGGCGGAGTTGACCAGCACCCGCACCGGCCCGAGCGCCTCGGCCTGCTCGATCGCGGCCTTGATCTGCTCGGTCTTCGTCACGTCGACCGGGGCGAACACACCACCGATCTCCTCGGCGAGCTGCGCACCCTTCTCGGCGTTGAGGTCGGCGACGACGACCTTGGCGCCCCTGGCGGCGAGCTGACGGGCGACGGCGGCCCCGATCCCCGAGGCGCCGCCGGTGACGATGGCACTGGCTGCGTTGATGTCCATGACAGTGCAGCCTAGTGCCGGACCCTGCGGGCTCAGAGACCGGTCAGGCCCTCCGCGGTCAGCACCGCAGGCCCCGTCATCAGGACCCGGTCGTCCTCGGTCCACACGATCTCCAGGGTCCCCCCGGGGAGGTCGACGGTGTAGCTGGTGCCCCGCTCGGCGTCGTCGGCCGCCGCGGCGGCGACCATCGCGGCACACGCGCCGGTGCCGCAGGACCGGGTCTCCCCGGAGCCGCGTTCGTGCACCCGCATCGCGACGTGGTGCTCGCCGCGGCGGGCGACGAACTCGACGTTCACGCCGTCGGGGAAGACCCGTTCGTCGTGGCCCGGGGCCTCAAGGAGGGGGCCGGCGTCGGCGAGGGCGCCGACGAAGGCCACGGCGTGGGGGTTGCCCATGCTCACCCGGGTGGCCGGCAGGTCCCGGTCGCCCACGCGCACCGTGGTCTCACCGAGCAGCTGTGGCCGGCCCATGTCGACGGTGATCTTGTCGCCGTCGAAGGTGAGGGTCTTCACCCCGTCGCGGGTCGCGATCGGCAGCGGGTCGCGCGGGTCGACGTCGGCGTGGGTGACCAGGAAGTGCCCCAGCACCCGGATGCCGTTGCCGCACATCTCGCTGAGCGAGCCGTCGGCGTTGCGGTAGTCCATGAACCAGGTCGCCTGCTCGCGCGCGGCCACGGCAGCCGGGTCCTCGGTGGCGTCGGTGCGGACCACCCGGATGACGCCGTCACCGCCGATGCCGGCGCGGCGGTGGCACAGCAACGCGACCTGGCCGGCGGTCAGCTCGTGCCGACCGTTGGCGTCGGGCAGCAGCACGAAGTCGTTCTCGGTCCCGTGCCCCTTGACGAAGGAGTACTCGATCACGCCGGGGATCTTCTCACGTCCGCACCGGGCGAGGAGGCCGGTCGGGACGGCGACGTCAGCGGTCTCGGTCCGCGTCGGGGTCCGACGCCGCGCCGGAGACCTCCGGGTGCCGGCCGAGGTAGATGCTCCACGGCTCGCCCTCAGGGTCGCTGGGCAGGGCGGCGATCTCGTCGAGCAGCGCCTGGAGCCGGCGCTCGACGGCCTCGCGGTCGGCGGCCTTGAGCCGGAACCCGAGTCGGGTGCTGTGCAGTTGCCCGGGCGGCAGGGTCTCGATCTCCTGCAAGAAGGTGGCGAGCAGCAGGTCGCGCCCCTCGAAGACCCGCTCCTGGCCGTGGCCGATCGAGACGTAGAACGACTTGCCCGAGGCGAGGTAGGGCCGCTCCCGCGAACCGCGCGCGCCGCGGCGCACCGGTTGCTCGACCAGGAAGCCGGTCTCCACGAGGGTGCGCACGTGGTGCAGCACCGAGGCCGGGTTCATCCCCAGCACCCCGGCGATCTCCTGGTTGGTCCGGGGCTCGTGGAGCGTGGCGCGCAGGATCCGCAGCCGCAGCGGCGAGGCCAGCGCCTTGGCCTCGGCCTCGTCGGCGTGCCGCCTGGCCCACGCCTGCCGGCGGGACCCGACCGGGAGGGGGCCGTGGGGCGCCGGCTGGAGCGGCGCCTCCTGGTCGGGGGCGGGGTCCATGGCGTCACGATAGCCCGTTCCGGACAACTGATTGATAATTCCCAATCAGTCGATGAGGATGCTGCCCATGAGCCTCGACCCCCCGGCAGCCCCACGCGCCGGCACGGGTACGTCGGCGGGCACGGGCGCGCCGACCCCAGCCGGGGCGCGCCCACCACGGGGAGGCCTGTTCTGGCACCACGACTTCCGCCAGCTGTGGACCGGCGACACGATCAGCCAGCTCGGCACCCAGATGACGCTGCTGGCGCTGCCGGTGCTCGCCGTGCGCGTGCTGCACGCCGGCGAGCTGGAGATGGGGATGCTCGGGTTCTGCGAGTTCCTGGCGTTCCTGGTCATCGGGCTCCCGGCCGGCGCCTGGGTCGACCGCTGGCGCAAGCAGCGGGTCCTGGTCACCAACGACCTGGTCCGGGCTCTCGCCCTGGGCTCACTGCCGCTGGCCTGGGCCCTCGGCGTGCTCTCCTTCGCCCAGCTGCTGGCGGTCTCCCTGGTCATCGGCTGCTGCACCGTGTTCTTCGACGTGGCCTACCAGAGCTACCTGCCCGAGATCGTCGCGCCCGAGCACATCGGCGAGGGCAACGCCAAGCTGCAGGCCTCCCAGTCGGTGGCGATGATCGGCGGCCCGGCCCTCGCCGGCGCGATGATCAAGCTGATCGGAGCAGCGGCGACCATCGGCCTCGACGCCCTCAGCTTCCTGGGCTCGGCGTTCTTCGTCCGACGCATCCGGCACCTCGACGAGCCGCCCCCGCGGGCGGACCGACGTCCCCTGGTCACCGAGATCCGAGAAGGTCTCTCCTTCGTGCTGCGGCACCCGCTGCTGTGGCGGATCACGGCCTGCACCTCGCTGGGCAACTTCTTCAGCTCGATGAGCGGCGCACTCCTGGTGCTCTACGCCCTGCGCGAGCTCGGGCTCGAGCCGGGACGCCTCGGCCTGGTCTTCGGCATCGGCTCGGTGGGCGGCCTGCTCGGTGCCCTGACCGCCACCCGGGTCGCGGCCCTGGTGGGCGAGGGCCGGGTGATCCCGGTCTCCGCACTGCTGTGGGTGCCGGCGCAGACGCTCGTCCCCCTGGCCGGGATCGTGGTCGCCCCGATGGTGGCCCTGCCGGTGTCCATGTTCGTGGTGTCCTTCACAGTGGTCCTCTACAACGTGACCCAGGTCAGCTTCCGTCAGCGGTTGTGTCCCCGCCCCCTGCTGGGCCGGATGAATGCCTCGATCCGGTTCGTCGTCTGGGGTTGCATGCCGATCGGCAGTCTGCTCGGCGGGGTGCTCGGGCAGGCGTTCGGCGTCCGGACCGTGCTGTGGATCAGCGTCGCCGGGGCCCTGGTCGCCGCCCTCCCGGTGCTGCTCTCGCCCCTGACCACGATGCGCGCCCTGCCCACGGAGCTGGACCGGCTCAGCTGACCGGACCGACGGCCTCGATCGCCTTCTCGACCCGGTCGGGGTCCTGGCAGGACACCCACGTGATGCGCGGGTCCTTGCGGAACCAGCTGTCCTGCCGCCGGGCGAAGCGACGGGTGCCGGTGATCGTGCGCTCGCGGGCCTCGGCCTCGCTCAGCTCCCCGTCGAGGAACGCGAGCACCTGCCGGTAGCCGAGCGCGCGTGGCGCCGTACGCCCCGCACGCAGGCCGTGCGCGACCAGCCCACGCACCTCGTCGACGAACCCGGCCGCCCACATCGACCTGACTCGCTCGGCGATGCGCGCCTCCAGCGTGGCCCGGTCGATGTCCAGGCCGATCTGCACGGCCGCGGGGTAGTGGTAGCTGCGCTCGGGGAGGGCGGCACGGAAGGGCCGGCCGGTGATCTCCACGACCTCCAGCGCGCGAACCACCCGACGGCCGTTGCTGGGCAGCACCTGCTCCGCGGCGGCCGGGTCCAGCTCCGCGAGCCGTGCGTGCAGCGCCGCGGGACCCACCCGGGCCAGCTCGGCCTCGAGACGGTCCCGGACCTCCGGGTCGGTGCCCGGGAAGTCGAACTCGTCGAGGACGGCGCGGGTGTAGAGCGCCGAGCCCCCCACCAGCACGGGGGTGGCGCCCCGGGCCCGGCAGTCGTCGATGACCTCGCGCGCCCACCGCTGGAACTGCGCCACCGTGGCCGGCTCGGTGACGTCGAGCACGTCGAGCAGGTGGTGGGTGAGCCCGCGTCGTTCGCCGGGCGGCAGCTTGGCGGTGCCGATGTCCATCCCCCGGTAGACCTGCATCGAGTCGGTGTTCACGATCTCGCCACCGAGCCGCTCGGCCAGGTCCAGCGCGAGGTCACTCTTGCCCGAGGCGGTGGCCCCCACGACCGCGACCACCGGCACCGGGGCGGGGAGGGGGGTGGCGGCGCTGGACACGGTCGCTAGTTTGGCAAAGGTGCGTGCGGGTACGCCGGACGCACCGACGTCGACGCACGAGGAGAGACAGTGGGTTCACTGGACGCCAGCACGCCGGCCCCACCGGCCGAGCCGGACACCGACCCCTCGCACCCGACCGGTCCGGTCGGGCCCGACGACCCGACCGAGCCCACCGAGCCCGGAGAGCCGGCCGCACCCACCGGGCCGATGGGGATGGGCCTCGACGCCCGCCCCGAGGGCGACCCGCAGCCCGTGCCGACCGACCCCTCCCCCGTCCCACCGGAGCCCGGGGCGGACCCGCAGGAGGACCAGCTGCCGACCAGCACAGGAGCTCGAGCGTGAACAACAGCCAGTCACCGGGAGACCGTCCCGAGCCGAAGACCGACGCCGGCCCCGAACCCGCCCCCGGCGGGCCGGCCGACCGCGTCGTGCAGGACGCCGACGACATGCCGCCGGCCACCCCCGACCAGCCCCGGTCGGCCCAGGTCGAGGAGCAGCACGTCCCCGACGAGATCGAGAAGCCCGAGGATCTCGACGAGGGCGAGAAGGACCTCGACCCCGGGGACGAGGAGCCCGCCTGAGCCAGGCCGTCGGCGCGCCTCAGCGCACGCAGCCCTCCTGGGCGGGCAGCGGGTCGGGCACGCCCACGGTCGGCAGCCCGAGCTGGACCCCGGACGGCGGGTCGCTCGTGCGCGACTCCCACGCGTCTCCGGCCCTGGTCCGTCGCACCGACCGCACCGGGCCGTCGGCGACCAGGTGGTGCGGGGCGGCGTGGGTCACCACGACCTCGACCATGTCGCCGGGGCGGACCTCGAGCGGCCCGGTGTCACCGCCGGGAGCGGCCACCACCGGGGTGAAGTGCACCAGCCGGTTGTCGCGGGCGCGGCCGGAGAGCCGGTGGGTGGCGGCGTCCTTGCGCCCCTCCCCCTCGGCGACCATCAGCTCCAGGGCGCGCCCCTCGAGCCGGCGGTTCTCCTCCCAGGCGATCTCGTCGACCAACGCCACCAGGCGTTCGTAGCGGTCCTGGACGATCGCCTTGGGGACCTGCTCGTCGAGCACCGCGGCCGGCGTGCCTGGCCGCTTGGAGTACTGGAAGGTGAAGGCGCCGGAGAACCTCGAGCGGCGGACCACCTCCAGGGTGGCCTGGAAGTCCTCCTCGGTCTCGCCCGGGAAGCCCACGATGATGTCGGTGGTGATGGCGGCGTCGGGCATCGCCTCGCGGACCCGCTCGATGATGCCGAGATATCTCGACTGGCGGTAGGAGCGACGCATCGCGCGGAGCACCCGGTCGGAGCCGGACTGCAGCGGCATGTGCAGCGAGGGCATCACGTTCGGGGTCTGCGCCATCGCCTCGATCACGTCGTCGGTGAACTCCGCCGGGTGGGGTGAGGTGAACCGCACCCGCTCGAGCCCCTCGACGTCGCCGCAGGCGCGCAGCAGGCTGGAGAAGGCCTGGCGGTCGCCGAACTCCACGCCGTAGGCGTTCACGTTCTGCCCCAGGAGGGTCACCTCGGTGACCCCCTCGGCGACCAGGGCCTCGATCTCGGCGAGGACCTCCCCGGGCCGGCGGTCCTTCTCCTTGCCGCGCAACGCCGGCACGATGCAGAACGTGCAGGTGTTGTTGCACCCGACCGAGATCGACACCCAGGCGGCGTACGCCGACTCGCGCCTGGCGGGCAGCGTCGAGGGGAACACCTCGAGCGACTCGAGGATCTCGACCTGCGCCTCCTCCTGCACCCGGGCCCGCTCGAGCAGCACCGGCAGCGAGCCGATGTTGTGGGTGCCGAAGACGACGTCCACCCAGGGCGCCTTCTCGGTGATCACCGAGCGGTCCTTCTGCGCGAGGCACCCGCCGACCGCGATCTGCATGCCGGGCCGCCTGGCCTTGACCGGGGCGAGGTGGCCGAGGTTGCCGTAGAGCTTGTTGTCGGCGTTCTCCCGCACGGCACAGGTGTTCAGCACGACCACGTCCGCGTCGTCGCCCTCGGGCGCCGCGACGTAGCCCGCGTCCTCGAGCAGGCCGGTGAGGCGCTCGGAGTCGTGGACGTTCATCTGGCACCCGTAGGTGCGGACCTCGTAGGTGCGCGGGAGGGTGCCCTGGGCTGCTGGACTCATGACCACACCAGCCTACGTGGGCTCACTCCTTGTGCGGATCGGCCGCCCGCTGGAGCACCTCGGCCTCGGCGCGGACCGACTTGGCCGCGGCCGAGTCGAGCACCGGCTCACCGGGCTCGCTCTGCGAGACATAGACCGGCTGCTCCTCGTCCTGGTCGGCCTCCGGGATCTCCTCGACGTAGCCCTCGACCTCCTCGCGGTCGCCTGCCGGCCCCCCGTGGGCCGAGGCCCGGCTGGCAGCCTTCGGCTCGGTGTGGAACGGCTCGGCCGTCTCGTCGGGAGCGGGCTCGGCCTCGATCACGACCGGCTCGGGGAGCTCCTCCGCTGTGGGGACGTCGGCCACGGGGACCGCGTGCTCCGGCGCCCCGACCGCAGTCTCGGCTGTCTCGCCGGTCTGCGGGGTCTCGCCGGCGGCTCGGTCCGGCGCGGTCCTGCCGCCGCGGCGGACCAGGTCGACGCCCGCCTCGGCGGCGCCCTTGACCAGCCCGGCGGCCATCGCGGCGCTGCCGACGGGGTGCCGGAGCACGGAGACCGCCGTCGAGATCGCACCGTGCGTGAGTGTCCCCGCTGTCTTCCTGATCGTCATCGTCGAATCCTCTCGGTGCGTGTCCGGGCCACCGTTGCGGTGCCCCTTCTCCACCATGACAAACGTCCGCAACGAGACCCGGTCGGCCTCCGGGGGTGCTCTGCACGCCCGGAGGCCCCGTCGCGCCGCCGGGTCTCGATCGAGTTTCGACCCCTCCGATGGGTCGACGCCCGGTGCTGCGACCTCTAGGGTCCTCGACATGACCGAGCCGTCAGCCGGTGGATCGTCAGGCACCGCAACCCGGGAGCCCCTGATCGTGCTCGAGGGCGTCAACAAGTGGTTCGGCGAGCTGCACGTCCTGCAGGACATCGACCTCACCGTGAGCCGGGGCGAGGTGGTGGTGGTGATCGGCCCCTCCGGCTCGGGCAAGTCGACCCTGTGCCGGGCGATCAACCGGCTCGAGACGATCAACGACGGCACCATCAGGCTCGACGGGCAGGACCTGCCGGAGGAGGGCAAGGCACTCGCGGCGCTGCGCGCCGAGGTCGGGATGGTCTTCCAGAGCTTCAACCTCTTCGCCCACAAGACCATCCTCGAGAACGTGACGCTCGGCCCGATCAAGGTGCGGGACAAGAGCAGGGCCGAGGCGGAGAAGCGCGGCCGCGAGCTGCTCGACCGCGTCGGAGTGGGCCACCAGGCCGACAAGTACCCCGCCCAGCTCTCCGGCGGCCAGCAGCAGCGCGTGGCCATCGCACGGGCACTGGCCATGGAGCCCAAGGCGATGCTCTTCGACGAGCCCACCTCGGCGCTGGACCCCGAGATGATCAAGGAGGTCCTCGACGTGATGGTGGATCTCGCCGAGCGGGGCATGACCATGATCGTCGTCACCCACGAGATGGGCTTCGCCCGCACTGCCGCCAACCGGGTCGTGTTCATGTCCGACGGCGCCATCGTCGAGGAGAACACCCCCGAGGAGTTCTTCACCAACCCCCAGTCAGACCGCGCCAAGGACTTCCTGGGCAAGATCCTCAAGCACTGAACCACCCAGTTTTCTGCACAACCGGAGAAGGGGACGGGTCACCAGACCCGGGGAGAATGGAGAAGGAACATGCGACTCAGGAGAACGGCCAGCGTGGTGGCAACGCTGGGCCTGGCCCTCACGCTCGCAGCGTGTGGCAGTGACAGCAAGAAGACCGACGTCGAGGTCAAGAAGGCTTCCGGCCTGAGCGGTGTGCCCAAGGAGCTCGCCGACGCCGGCAAGATCAAGATCGGCGTGAAGTTCGACCAGCCCGGGATCAGCGAGAAGCAGCCCGGCTCGGACGCACCGGTCGGGTTCGACGACGAGATGGCGCGCATCATCGCCGGCCAGCTCGGCATCTCCGACAACAACATCGAGTGGATCGAGACGGTCTCGGACAACCGCGAGTCCTTCCTGCAGAAGGGCACCGTCGACCTGGTGATCGCGTCGTACTCCATCACCGACGACCGCCGCAAGGTCGTCGGGCAGGCGGGCCCCTACTACGTCACCGGCCAGCAGCTGCTGGTGCGCAAGGAGGACGCGGACAAGATCACCGGGCCGGAGGCCCTCAAGGACGTCAAGGTCTGCTCCGTGGAGGGTTCCACGTCGTTGCAGCGCGTGCAGGACGACTACGGCGCCCAGCCGGCACCGTTCTCGACGTACTCCGAGTGCGTGGACCAGCTGGAGAACAAGACCGTCGACGCGGTCACCACCGACGGTGCGATCCTGCTGGGCTACGCCGCGCAGAACCCCGACAAGCTCGAGGTCGTCGGCGACCCGTTCTCCGAGGAGCGCTACGGCATCGGCTACAAGAAGGGTGCCGCGGGGATGTGCGAGTTCCTCAACGACACCTTGAAGAAGTCCTTCGAGGACGGCACCTGGGCAGAGGCGTTCAAGAACACCCTGGGTGAGTCCGGCGTGAAGACGCCCGACCAGCCGGAGCTGGACCCCTGCCAGTGACCTGAGGGCGCGGGGGGCGGTGCAGCACCGCCCCCCGGGCCCGGGCTGGACCGGCCCTGGAAGGAGCCGCCCCGTGCACGTGTTCACCGACAACTGGCGTGAGGTCCTCGTGGCGTTCGGCGTCACGATCGAGCTCAGCCTCTTCGCCGGCATCATCGCGCTGGTGCTGGGCTTCGTGCTGGCCGCCCTGCGGGTCTCACCCATCCCCCTGGGTCGTGCGGTCGGTGCCGCCTACGTCCGGGTGGTCCGCAACACTCCGCTGCTGCTGATCCTGCTGATCTTCGCCTTCGGACTTCCCGAGCTGGGCTTCCGGCCCAGCTTCAACGTGAACGCCTGGCTGGGTCTGGAGACGCGCCAGGACCTGCTCTACTTCAACGTCTTCTTCACCTACGCCACCTTCGGGCTGGGGCTCTACACCGCCTCGTTCGTCTGCGAGGCGGTCCGCTCCGGCATCAACTCCATCGACGTCGGGCAGGCCGAGGCCGCCCGCTCGGTCGGGATGACCTTCGCCCAGACCATCCGCGAGGTGATCCTGCCGCAGGCCTACCGGGCGGTCATCCCGCCGCTGGCCAGCATCATGATCGCGATGACGAAGAACAGCACGCTCGCCGCGGGTGTGGGCGTGACGGAGGCAGCCTTCCTGATGCGCAAGTTCACCAACGACAACGGCGACCTGGTGACGATCGTCTTCATCGGCTTCGCCCTCGGCTACGTCGTCATCGTGGCGATCATCTCCGCCTTCGCCTCGATGCTCGAGCGACGGGCACGGATCGCCTGATGGCCGCCAGCGTCCTCTACGACGAGCCCGGGCCGGTCACCCGGCGCCGGCACCAGCTCTACTCCGTGATCTTCCTGGTGGTCCTGCTCGCAGCGCTGACCTGGGTGGTGCTCAAGTTGAAGAGCGCCGGCCAGTTCGAGGTCATCCCCGACCTGATGCAGTCCAACATCTGGGTCGCGATCTCCGACGGGTTGATCAACACCCTGAAGGCGGCGGGCATCGCGATCGTGCTCTCGGTCGTGGTCGGCTTCCTGCTCGCGGTCGGGCGGCTCTCCGACCACGCGGTGATCCGGGTGCCGTGCCGCACCTTCATCGAGTTCTTCCGGGCCGTCCCGCTGCTGCTGCTGATCATCTTCATCTTCGGGCTCACCGCGGGCTACGACCTCGACACCGAGACCCACGGACTGATCGCTCTCGTCGGCGGTCTCCTGCTCTACAACGGCTCCGTGCTCGCCGAGGTCTTCCGCGCCGGCATCAACGCCGTCCCCCGGGGCCAGTCGGAGGCGGCCTACGCCATCGGCATGCGCAAGACCCAGGTGATGAACCTGATCCTCACCCCGCAGGCGGTGCGCTACATGCTGCCCGCGATCATCAGCCAGTGCGTGGTGGTGCTCAAGGACACCTCGCTGGGGTTCCTCGCCGCCTACACCGAGCTGCTGCGCGAGGCGCGCAGCATCGCGCTGTTCCTGCACAACAACCTGATGCCCTACCTGTTGGTCGCGGTGATCTACATCCTGCTCAACAGCCTGGTCTCGGCCATCGCCACCTATCTCGAGGGGCGCTCGCGTCGGGCCGGGGGCGGGGCGGCCGCGAAGCTGCCCGAGGACTCCGTCGCGCTCGGTTGAGCCCGGCGCCGATCAGGCTCGCTTCGGGGTCACCCAGAGCCGGATCACGCCCTCGATCACCACGGTGCCGTCCGCACGCACGCCACGGACCCGCACCGGCACGTCGCGATCCTCCCCGGTCCACTGCTCCGGGTCGGTCTGGGCGATGCAGGTGATGTCGCTGGTCGCCTTGGCGGTGTAGCTGACCTCCATCCCCTTGGGGATCCAGCGCTTGTCCGGGGGGATGGACGCCTCGGCGAGCACCCCCATCGCGGCCTCCAGGCCGTTGCACAGCGCGATGGCGTGGACGGTGCCGATGTGGTTCTTCACCCCACGCCGCTTGGGGATCACCACCTCGGCATGGTTCGGCTCGATCACCGTGAACCTGGGTCGGATGGTCCAGAAGTACGGCGCCACCTGGGAGAAGGCGAAGGAGAAGAGCCGCTCACCCACCAGCGGGATCGCCTGGGCCTTCTCGTGGAGGTCGACAACTCTGCTCATGCTCGGACCCTACGGTGCACCTACCGACCCGGCCCGGATCTGTGGGCAGGCTCACGCACGGTGGGCCGGGGTCAGGACAAGCGGTCGATGAGCCGCATCGCGTCGAAGGGCGCATGCCCCTTGGCGTCGTTGTCGAAGTAGACGTAGACGTCCCGGCCCTCGGCGGCCCAGCCGCCGATCCGCTCAGCCCACCGGTCCAGGGCCTCGTCGGTGTAGCCGCTCGCGTAGAGCTCCTCGTCACCGTGCAGCCGCACGTAGACGACCGGGCCCACCGCCTGCTCGAAGCGGGGCCAGTCACCGGCCGAGTCCGAGACCACCAGCGCGAGGTCGCACCGCTCGAGGTGGGCGATCGCGTGGTCCTCGCCGAAGCTCGGGTGTCGGGGCTCCAGGGCGTGGTGCAGGGGCCGTTCCTCGACCTCACCGGACCAGAGCTTCTCGCCGGAGACCTTGTCGTCATGACGGGCCGCCAGCTCGGCGGCCTCGGTGGTGGTGGCGGGCAGCAGCGCGCAGAACCCGGTGAGCAGCTCCTCGTCGTAGGCGAAGTTGGCCGGCAGCTGCCACAGCACCGGGCCCAGCTTCTCGCCCAGCCCCAGGACGCCCTGGGCGAAGAAGTTGGCCAGTGGCTGCTCGACGTCACGCAGCCGCAACATGTGGGTCAGGAACCGGCCGCCCTTGACCGAGAACACGAAGTCCTCCGGCACCGCCGCGCGCCACCGCTCCCAGCTCGACGGACGCTGCAGGGAGTAGAAGGAGCCGTTGATCTCGATCGAGCCCAGCCGCGAGGCGGCGTACTCCAGCTCGCGGCGCTGCGGCAGCCCCTCGGGGTAGAAGTCCCCACGCCAGGGTGCATAGGTCCAGCCGGAGATGCCGACGCGCACGCTGCTCACCGGGCCAGTCTCCGCCATCCCTGCAACAATGGCTTGCGTGGACGCAAACGAGCTCGGGCGTGCCTTCCTCGCGCACAGGAGAAGGATCGAGGAGATGGTGTCCTCCGGTGTGTGGGACGCCTATGCCGACGAGTTCGTCGAGGACGCCGTGCACCGCGGATCCGGGATGCCGGAGGTGGTGGGCCGTGAGGCCATCCGCGAGTGGGTGGTGCACATGATGACGACCTATCCCGGCAACCGCATCGAACAGCTCGAGCTGGTCTGGCACGTCGTCGACGCCGACGCCCAGACCGTCGTCTACGAGCTGCGCAGCGTGATGACCGACCCGGGGGACGGCTCCCGGCTCACCGCCTCCACGACCGCCTCGATCGGCTACGCCGGCGACGACCTGTGGTCCTGGGTGGTCGAGGCGCACAGCACGGAGGCCTTCCGGCGGATGTGGGAGAGCTGGAGCCGCGCCGCGGTCCGCTCCGGTCTGGAGCCGCACCCGCCCCAGCTGGGGGCCGAGCTCCTCGGGCTGCTGGAGTCTCGCGACTCCTGACCTGCCCAGGACGGCGCCGCGCTCCCGACGGCACTGCCTAGAGACCGCCCAGATCCGGGTCCAGGTCCGGCTCCGACACCTCGAGCTCCTCGCGGACCACCCGGAAGGCGACCGAGCTGGAGTGGCCCTTGCGGGCGAGCATGCCGACCAGACGACGCACGGCCTTGTCGTGCTCGAGGCCGCGCACCGAGCGCAGCCGCCCCCGCACCAGCATCCGGGCCGCCTCGACCTCGTCGTCCTCCGCCACCTCCGCGAGCGCCTCACGGGCCACCTCGTCGGCCACGCCCTTGCGGCGCAGCTCCTGAGCCAGGGCGCGCCGTGCGAGGCCACGCCCGGACTGGCGCTGCTCGACCCAGTCGCGGGCGAAGGCGGCGTCGTCGACCAGCCCGACCTCCTCGAACCGGTCCAGCAGCCGGGTCGCGATGTCGTCGGGGACGTCGCGCGAGCTCAGCTTGGAGGCCAGCTCCGAACGGGTCCGCGCCCGACCTGTGAGCTGGTCGAGGAGGATCTTGCGTGCCACTGACTCGGGGTCAGCGTCGGGGCCGAGGTCGCGATCGGGATCGGGGTCTCGACTGATCGCTCGCTGGCGCTCGCTGCTCGACCCCCGTCTACCTGTGCGCATACCTCACCCCGTCGGTCGAGCCCAGGCCAGACATGGTTGTCGAGCCCAGGCCAGACACGGTGGTCGAGCCCAGGCCAGACATGGTTGTCGAGCCCAGTCGAGACATGGTGGTCGAGCCCAGGCCAGACACGGTTGTCGAGCCCAGGCCAGACATGGTGGTCGAGCCCAGGCCAGACACGGTTGTCGAGCCCAGGCCAGACACGGTTGTCGAGCCCAGGCCAGACATGGTTGTCGAGCCCAGGCCAGACATGGTTGTCGAGCCCAGGCCAGACACGGTTGTCGAGCCCAGGCCAGACATGGTTGTCGAGCCCAGGCCAGACATGGTTGTCGAGCCCAGGCGAGACATGGTTGTCGAGCCCAGTCGAGACATGGTTGTCGAGCCCAGTCGAGACATGGTTGTCGAGCCCAGTCGAGACACGGTTGTCGAGCCCAGTCGAGACACGGTGGTGGTCGTCAGAAGTCGATGCCGTCCGGGTCGATCCCGGGTGCGTCGGCGGTGAAGCCCTCGGCCGGGGCCGGGGTGTCGACGGCCGGGCCGATGCCGAGCTTCTCCAAGATCTTCTTCTCGATCTCGTTGGCCAGGTCGGGGTTGTCGCGCAGGAACGTGCGGGCGTTCTCCTTGCCCTGCCCGAGCTGGTCGCCCTCGTAGGTGTACCAGGCGCCGGCCTTGCGCACGAGGCCCGCCTCGACACCCACGTCGATCAGGCCGCCCTCGCGGCTGATGCCCTGGCCGTACATGATGTCGAACTCGGCCTGCTTGAACGGCGGCGCGACCTTGTTCTTCACGACCTTGACCCGGGTCCGGTTGCCGACCATGTCGGTGCCGTCCTTGAGGGTCTCGATGCGCCGCACGTCGAGGCGGACCGAGGAGTAGAACTTCAGTGCGCGCCCACCGGTCGTGGTCTCCGGGGAGCCGAACATCACCCCGATCTTCTCGCGCAGCTGGTTGATGAAGATCGCGGTGGTCCCGGCACTGCTCAGGGCGCCGGTCATCTTGCGCAGCGCCTGGCTCATCAGGCGGGCCTGGAGACCGACGTGGCTGTCGCCCATCTCGCCCTCGATCTCCGCCCGGGGCACCAGCGCGGCGACCGAGTCGACGACGATCAGGTCGAGGGCGCCGGAGCGGATCAGCATGTCGGCGATCTCCAGGGCCTGCTCACCGGAGTCGGGCTGGGAGACCAGCAGGGCGTCGGTGTCGACACCGAGGTTCTGGGCGTACTCCGGGTCCAGGGCGTGCTCGGCGTCGATGAACGCCACGATGCCGCCGGCGGCTTGGGCGTTGGCCACGGCGTGCAGCGCGACCGTGGTCTTGCCCGAGGACTCCGGGCCGTAGATCTCCACGACCCGGCCCCGCGGCAGGCCCCCGAGCCCGAGGGCGATGTCGAGGGAGATCGCGCCGCTGGGGATGACCTCGAGCGGCGCCCGGGTCTCGTCGCCCAGCCGCATCACCGAGCCCTTGCCGAACTGCTTCTCGATGTTGGCGAGCGCTACGTCGAGCGCCTTCTCGCGGTTGTTCTCCGCACCAGCCATGTTGTGTCCCTCACGTCTCTCGTGCGCCGTCGGCGCTGTGTCTGGCCTGTTCCGATCTGCGTGCCTGTCCTGCCAGACCCTAGGAGCCGGCACCGACAACCCCGGCCAGCAGCGCGGCGGCTGTGGAGAACCCGGTCTCGACCCTGTCTGTGGGCACCGACGGTAGTACGAACATGTGTTCGACGCACGCCGTGACACGCCGTCGCCGGCCACCGGTCGACCACGGGCGCCGGCGGGCCACTGGCCGATCCGGCCCCACGGGGCGGGGGTCTCGGGCGTGCCGGCCTCGAGGTAGTCGGCGAGGAAGCTGTGGGTGACGGTCCGGCAGCGCAGGGTCGGGACGACCCGGGGCGTCCCGTCGATCTGCACGCTGCCGTCCACCGCGCCGTCGGGTCCGAGCCGGTAGGTGAAGCCGTCCGAGACCTGCCGGACCCGACGCCGCAGGGCGTTGGTGCCGCTCACCTGCTCGGCGAGCAGGTCAGAGATCTGCTGCCCGCTGAGGGTCATCGAGACCAGGCAGCCGTGGAACGGCTGCAGCGTGAACGCCTCCTAGGCTGGTACGGCACGGCGACCCACGCCACCCCGGCAGGGAGACGGGGCCGGCTCAGCGCTCTCGGGCCGGGAGCTCCAGCGCGGCCCACACCGCCCGCCAGACCGCCTTGGGTGACTCGCCCTGGGCCAGCGACTCCTCCACGGTGCGCTCCCCCAGGTCCCCGAGCACGTGCTGCTGCGCCCAGGACCGCGCGTAGGCCGGGCCGAGGGCCTGCTCCATCCGGTCCCAGAACTCGGTGTGTCTCACAGGTCTCCCGGTGTCACCGGCGCCGGCACCGGGGTGATGCTCACGTCCCACAGGTGGTGGACCACGTCGTGCAGGTGGTAGCGGCCGATCGTCTCGACGGTGAACGTGGAGCCGTCGCTGCGCCGCCCGCCCCGCTGCCACTGGTCGCCGGTGACCGAGGCATAGAGCGCCGCCGCCTCGGCCGCGCGCTCGACCAGCTCGGTGCCGACCTCGGCCGGATCCTGCAGGTCGTAGCGGGCCTCGACGGCAACCGCGTCCTGGTCCCAGCTCTCGAAGGTGGGGTCGTCCTCCTCGAGCATCCGCCGGACGCGCCGGGCGAAGATCTCGTGCACGTCGCGCACGTGGCAGGCGTACTCCAGGCGCGACCACACGTGCGGGGCCGGGCGTACGGCGAAGTCAGCGTCGGCCAGCGCGTCGTACCAACCACGAGTGCTGTCGTGCAGCAGGTCCGGCAGCCGTGCGGGGTCGACCGTGGCCGGGTCGAAGCCGCACTGCGCGCAAGGCTCGTCGACGACCCAGGTCCAGTCCTTGGTGTCGGGCTCGATGCTCACGTGGCGATTGTGCCCGGCGACCCAAGAGCGCGCACAGCCGGTGGGGGCCTCTCACCAAGCGGATAGGAATGCACGAGCAGACCGTGATCGTGTAGACCGTAGGCAGCCACCACAGTGAAGGAGAGCGATGTCGAGCCTGGGTTCTGTCCTGATCGTGGTTCTGGCCGTGGTCCTGCTCGTCGTCGCGGTCGTGCTGCTGCGCTCGCGCAACCCGCTCCCCTGGCCCGCGATCGTGGTCGCCTGGATCACCTCCGGCGTCTGCTTCACCGTCGGGGGCGGGTCGGGACAGGACGAGGCCGGCCCCAGCGTGGCGACGGTGGCGGCCGCCGTGGTCGCGTTCCTCGGGCTGGGCGCGGCCACCATCGCGCTCGTCCCGCGATCACGCACGATGCCACCCTCCCGGGTGCCGATCGTGCTGTCCTCGGCCGGGATCGTCATCGGCGCGGTCGGTCTGCTGGTCAACCTGGTGACGGGCTGAGCGAGCCGGCCGGACCGCCCAGCGGGCCGTGCGTGGGGATCCGCACCACGAACCGGCACCCGTCCCCGACGTTCTCCACCGCGACCTCGCCGCGGTGCACGTCCTCGATCAGCCCCCGCACGATCGCCAGGCCCAGCCCGGCACCGCTGCCCGCGGCCCCCGGCTGCACGCCGACTCCGACAGCCGCCTCCGGCGTCCTGGCCGACCCGCCGCGGAAGGCCACGTCGAAGACCCGGTCGATCTCCTCTCGCGGGATGCCGCCGCAGCCGTCGCGCACGCTGAGCTCGACCGCGTCCGCTCGCCGGCTGCCGCGGATCTGCACCGACCCGTCGCTGGGCGTGTGCCGGATCGCGTTCATCAGCAGGTTGCCGATCACGCGCGTCATCGCCTCGGGGTCGACCCGGACCAGCACGTCCCCGTCCACCCGTCCCTCCAGCTGCACCCGCTTGGCGGCGGCGACCGACTCGGCCGCGGCCAGCGACTCGCTGACCAGGTCGCCCAGCGGCACGGTCTGCAGCGCGGGCACCAGCATGCCGGCGTGGATCTGGGAGAGCTCGAAGAGGTCGTCGACCATGCGCACGGTGCGGTTCACCTCGGCGGTGATCTGCCGGTGGTAGCGCGCCGGGTCCTCGACCATGCCGTCCTCGAGCGCCTCGGCCATGGCACGCAGCCCCGCGAGCGGGGTGCGCAGGTCGTGGGAGACCCAGGAGACCAGCTCGCGACGTGACTCCTCCAGGCGGCGCTCCCGCTCCCGCGCCTCGGCCAGGCGGCGCGAGCTCTCGCGGAGCTCCTCGTTGAGCGCCGTGAACTCGGCAGGGCCGGTGACCTCGGCGTCGTAGCGACCGGACTCGCCGAACCGGCGGGCACCTTCGCGCAGCTGGCGGGAGGAGCGCACCAGCACGGCGCCGACCAGCACCGCGAACCCGGTGGCGACGATGCCGGCGGCCACGCAGATCCACAGCACCACGACATAGTCGTGGGTGGAGAGGAACATCGCCCGGGACGTGCCGACCACCGCGGCGATGACCGCGCCGACGGCGACCAGGGCCACCCCCACCGGCAGCCAGCGCAGGCTCGCGCCGCGCAGCAGCCAGGCCGCCAGCACCCCGAGCAGGCCCACCGACGCCGCGCACGCCGCGGCGATCGAGACGATGACCAGCTGATCGTGGGTCACCCGGCCTCCCACCGGTAGCCGACGCCCCACACGGTCACCAGCCGCCTGGGCCGCGTGGGATCGACCTCCACCTTCTCGCGGAGGCGGCGCACGTGGACGGTGACCGTCGAGTCGTCGCCGAAGGACCACCCCCAGACCTCACGCAGCAGCTCCTCGCGGGAGAACACCGTGCCGGGGTGGGCGACGAAGTGGTGGAGCAGCTCGAACTCGCGCGCCGTCGTCGAGACCCGCTCCCCCCGGCGCGTGACCACCCGCGAGGCCGGGTCGACCACGAGCTCCCCCGAGCGCACCGGGCTGCTGGCAGGTCGCGGCTCCCCGGCCCGGCGCAGCACCGAGTCGACCCGGAGCACCAGCTCCCGCGGGCTGAACGGCTTGGTGACGTAGTCGTCGGCGCCCTGCTCCAGACCCACGACCCGGTCGCTCACGGTGCCCTTGGCGGTGAGCATGATCACCGGCACGTCGCTGCGCTCTCGCAGCCGGCGGCACACGTCCAGCCCGTCGACCCCTGGCAGCATCAGGTCGAGCACGACCAGCTCGGGAGGCGTGCGCGCGGCCGCCTCGAGCGCCGAGGGTCCGTCCTCCGCCGAGGTGACGCTGTGACCGGCCGCGGTGAGGTAGGTGATCACGACCTCGCGGACCGTGGCGTCGTCGTCCACGACCAGCACCGCGGCCATCAGCCCTCTCCCCCGGCCTCGTCGTCCCGGGAGGCGAGCCGGCGCCGCAGCGGACCCATCGTGGCGAGGGTGCCGAGCAGGACCACGAGGGCGAACACGCACCAGCCGACCACGTAGTTGCGGTCGAGCAGGGTGGGGTTGTCCTCCCGCGCGCCGAACCTGCCCAGCACCGGGATCGCGGTGACCGTCACCGTCAGCAGAACGACCAGCCCGGTCACCACGGCCACCCGCGCCCGGGCCGGGACGAGCCGGGTGCCGAGCACCGTCACGGCGATGGTGAGCGGTGCGACCACCCCGTCGTGGACCGCGACGCCTCCGGCGAGCCAGATGACGGAGCTCACGATGTCGTCGAAGTCGTGCTGGAGGAACCGGAGGGCGCCGAAGGCACCCATCGCGACCCCGACGGCACCGATGAGCAGCCGGGTCCTCACGTGACCACCTCGACCCGGGTGACCCACTTGGTCTGCAGCACTCCCGGCCGGTTCGGCGCGATCAGCCGGCACGGGAAGCCGTGGTCGAGATCGAGGTCCTCGCCGTTGAGCCGGAGCGCCATCAGGGTCAGGTCGTCGCGGGCGAAGGACGCCGGGATCTGAGTGACGCCGAACGCGCCCCGGCGCTGGAGGGACCGCACCCGTAGGTCGGCGTCCTTCGGGGCGCCGACGAGGTCGAGCAGCTCGGAGAGGCGGACCCCGGTCCACGTCCCCGAGGCGCTCCACCCCTCGACGCAGGCGATCGGGAGCGTGTGCGTGCGCTGTCGCATCGACTCGAGGTCGGCGCGGCTCAGCGTCACCTCGCGGTCGCCGTTGGCCAGGGTGAGCCGGAAGTCCGCCCGGGTCACCTCGGGCGTGACCCCGGCCGCACGAGCCGATCGGTTGATCGGGACGCCCTGGGGTCCCTCACCGGTGCGCACCGCGAAGACGGAGACCTTGCGCAGCCAGGGCACGGTGTTGCCGGCCGCTGCCAGCACGGCGACGCCGGAGGCGACCAACGCGGTGGTCACGATGGTGCGTCGGCTGGGCAGTGGCGATCGCACGCCGGCCTGGTCGGCGCGGCCCTTCCCGTCGGGGTCCACGCGGGGCTCGTAGGAGCGCCCGCTCCCGGCCTCGTCCTCGGGCTCGGGCAGCGGCTCGGCGTACGCCGCCCGGATGATCGGCAGCTTCACCGCGATGTGCACGACCAGGGCACCGATCGCGATCCAGGCGACCGCGTAGTGGGTGGCGCGGAAGGAGAACGACCACGGGTACCACTGCGAGGCGTTGGCCAGCCCGGTGACCAGCTGGAAGATCGCCGCCGCGACCAGCACGGCGATCGAGACGCGCTCCAGCAGGTGCAGCACCAGCGGCCGCAGCTTCCCCAACGGGATCTCGGCGAACAGCTTGGGGTAGACGCTCCAGAGCTTGACCAGCAGCAGCGGGATCGCGGCGATGCCGGAGAGGACGTGCAGGCCCTGGGTGAAGCGGTAGCCCCACACCGGCCGGGTCGGCGGGACGATCGGCACGTCGCGCAGGTAGTACCAGTGGCTGATCATCCCGGTGAGGAAGCACAACCCGAAGCAGACGCCCAGCCAGGTGCCGAGGCGCGCGGTCAGCCGGTCGCTGCGCAGCGGCGAGGTGAACGACGCCTCCGTGGGTCGCGGTGGGATCGGGGGGCGCCTCATCGGGTCAACACCGCGAACCAGTCTCCCGACTGCTCCCGCAGCCGGAGCACCCGCAACCCCGCCTGCGCCGCGACCGTGCCGATCGCCTCGGGCCCCACCCGGGCCCACGGGAACGGGCCGGAGCGCTTCAGCTCGGTGACCAGCCGGGCGTCGTGGAGCTGCAGGCCGGTGCCGGGGGCGGCCAGGTCGCACACCACGCGTCCGGTGCCCTCGAGCAGCGCGGCCACGCGGCGCAGCAGGACCACCGGGGCACCACCGATGCCGATGTTGCCGTCGGCGAGCAGCACCGTGTCCCAGCGGCCCTCACCGGGCATCGGGTCGAAGACGTTGCGCCGCAGCGCGGTCGCGCCCCGGCGACGGGTCTGCTCCACGGCCTCGCGGACGATGTCCACCCCGAGGACGGCATGGCCCCGCTCGGCGAGGTGGGCGCTCATCCGGCCCGGTCCGCAGCCGACGTCGAGGGTCACGCCCCGGCAGTGCCCGAGCAGGACGCGGTCGGCGTGGCTCACCGGGCGCACCCAGTCCCGCACCGGCAGCACCCGCTCGTGGGAGAAGATGCCGCGCACGAGGCAGTGGTCGCCGCGCAGCGCGTCGCCGAACACCTCGCTGAACGAGCCGTGGATCCGTCCCTCGGAGGACTCCGCGGTGGTCACCGCGCGCTCCTGGCGAAGGCGCGCGCGAACCGGGTCCCCGGGGCGGCGTGGGCCACCGACTCGGCGTCGAGGACCTCGTCCACGTCGCGCAGCGTCTCGACCTCGGTGACCCGGGCCCCGGCACGCAGGAGCGCCTCCCGGGTCAGCTCACCGGTGCGGGCCGTCGACATGGGCACCTCGGGCAGGTGGCAGAGCAGGTGCGGCCCGCCGACGCCGAGCAGCCACCAGCCTCCGTCGTACGCCGGGCCCAGCACAGCGGCGTCCGGGTCGGTGAGCAGCGACCCGACGCGGGTCAGGGTGTCCCCGGTCAGGTGGGGGGTGTCCATCCCCACCTGCACGACCGGGCCCTCGCTCGCGGCGAAGGCGTCCCGGTGCGCGTTGACCAGCCGCTCCGCGAAGTCGGCACCCCGCTGGCGGTGCACGGTCCACCCGGCGACCGCCCGAGCGAGAGCCGGTGCCTGCGTGGCCTCGGCGAGGTCTCCCTCGAGAGCCAGGTGGCACCGCCCCACCCCGTAGGCCTCCGCACACACCCCGAGCGTGTCGAGGAGGGCGGCCGCGGCCAGCTCGGCGGCCGGCTCCATGCCCATCGTGCGACCCAGACGCGTCTTGACCCGCCCGGCCACCGGCGCCTTGGCCACCACCAGCAGCACCGGCGGGGGTGTCCCCGCCCTCACGAGAGCACCCGGGCGAAGTCACGGGCGGCGCGCACGGTGCCGACCAGGGACCCGGACACCTTCGAGCGGGTGCCCGCGGCTCGCGGGTGGTAGTCGATGTCGCGCTCGACGAAGCGCCACCCGGCCGCCCCGGCACGCTGGAGCAGCTCGACCGGGTAGCCGAAGCGCCGGTCCTCGATCCCCAGGCCGAGCATCTGCTCGCGGCGAGCGACCCGCATCGGAGCGATGTCGTGCAGGGGCAGTCCGATCCTGCGGCGCAGCCACCAGAGCACCAGGGCGTTGCCGAGCCGGGCGTGCCAGGGCCAGACGCCGCGCCGGCTCGGGCGACGACGCCCCACCGCGAGGTCGGCCCGGCCCGAGACCACGAGCTCCAGCAGCGGGACCAGGTCGGCGGGGTCCATCGAGCCGTCCCCGTCCAGGACCGCCACGTAGGGCGCGGTGGCGGCCTCCAGGCCGGCGTGCACCGCCGCGCCGTAGCCCGCCCGGGGCTCGAGCACCACCACGGCCCCGAGGCCACGAGCGACCTCGGCGGTGCCGTCGCGCGAGCCGTTGTCGACCACGATGGGGCGCAGGCCCGCGGGGAACCGCGCCAGCAGCGCCGGCAGGGCCGGGGCCTCGTCGCGACACGGGACCACCACGTCGCAGCGTGCCGCTTCGGCCTCGCGGCCGGGGGTCGGCGCGCTCGCCGGCTCACGGTTCATGCCCCAACCGTAGGGGGGCCGGGCCCGGTTCGGGGGCCACGAGTCCTTAACAAAGGCTGACGGCTGGCGGCGTGGACCGGCTCCGGCGAGCAGCCCCGCGCAGGGCTCCCTACCCTTGGGCACCATGACGACGCGACCCGGGCGCCAGCTCGCACCGTTCCTGGGCCTGGGGGTCGCGGTGCTGCTGGCCGCGGTGGCGCTGGCCCTGCCGGCGGTCACCGGCTGGGACGTGCACGTGCGCTGGTTCCCCCCGCTGCACGCGGTGTGGGACCCCCGCGTCGGACCGGGAACCGTGCCCGCCGTCCTCGTCGCGGCCCTGGTCGTGTGGCAGGCGACCCGGCTCGCCGAGCGGCTGCCCTGGCGCCGGCTGCTGCTGGCGGCGTACGCCGGTGGGCTGGCCTGGATGTTCAGCCTGGCCACGGTCGACGGTGGTGACGGGATCGGGCAGATCCTGCAGACCAAGTACGAGTACCTCCGCACCGCCCGCACGGTCACCGACCTGCCGGCGGTGCTGCGCGAGTACGTCTCCCGGATCCCCTACGACGGGCTGCCCGACAACATCCCGAACGCGAACTGGCCGGTGCACATCGCCGGGCACCCGCCCGGGGCGCTGAGCTTCTTCGTGCTGTTGGACCGGATCGGGCTCGGCGGCGGGCTGGAGGCCGGCATCGTGGTCACCCTGGTCGCGGCCACGACCGCCCTCGCCGTGATGGTCACCCTGCGGCTGCTCGGTGCCGAGACCGCCGCTCGACGGGCGGCACCGTTCCTGGTCTTCGGCCCGGCGGCGGTCTGGCAGTGCGTGAGCGCGGACGCGATGTTCGCGGCCGTGGGCGCCTGGGGCATCGCCGCCCTGGCGGCTGCGGCAGTGCGCCGCAGTGCGCTGTGGGCGGTGGCCGCGGGACTGTTGCTGGGATATGCCGTGATGCTCTCCTACGGGCTGCCGCTCCTGGGGCTGCTGGCGGTCGCCGTCCTGGTGGTGGCCCGCAGCTGGCGGCCGCTGCCGTGGGCGGTCCTCGCAGCGCTGGCGGTAGTGCTCACCTACGCGGCCCTGGGCTTCGTGTGGTGGGAGGCGCTGCCGGTCGTGCAGGAGCGCTACTGGGCCGGGGTCGCCAGCAACCGACCCCCGCAGTACTGGATGTGGGGCAACCTCGCGGTGCTCGCGTTCTCCGCCGGGCCGGTGGCCTACGCCGGCCTCGCGGGGCTGGTGCGACCCGCGGCGCGAGACGTGCCGGGCCGGGCGACCCTGCGCGTGGTGCGATGGCTCTCCGGTGCCGGGGCGGCGATGGTCCTTGCCGCCGACGCCTCGCAGATGAGCCGCGCGGAGGTGGAGCGCATCTGGCTCCCCTTCGTGCCCTGGCTGCTGGTCTCCTGCGCCCTGCTCCCGCCCCGCTGGCGACGCGCGGGTGTCGCGGTCCAGGTGGTGGTGGCGCTGGTGGTGCAGCACCTCCTCGACACCGGGTGGTGATCAGCGGACCGGGGCGCGCAGCGGCGCCTCGGCGAACTCCGGGATCCCCTCGTCGGGGGACACCTGCGCGGTGAACCCCAGCTCCGCGGCCGCGAGCGCCGGCGAGGCGACCACGTGGCGCACGTCGCCGGAGCGGTAGTCACCGGTCACCTCCGGTCGGGGGCCCCCGGCGGCGTCGGCGAGGAGCTCGGCCACGCGCAGGATCGAGACCGGCGTGCCCGAGCAGACGTTGTAGGTCGCCCAGGACTCGGCCGTCCGGCCGGCCACCGCGTCGATCGCCAGCACGTTGGCGCGGGCGACGTCGTGGACGTGGACGAAGTCGCGCACCTGGCCGCCGTCCTCGAAGACCTGCGGCGGGCGGTCGTTCTCCAACGAGGACCGGAAGATGGCCGCCACCCCCGAGTAGGGGGTGTCGCGCGGCATTCCGGGGCCGTAGACGTTGTGGTAGCGCAGGCCGACCGCCCTGGCCCCGGCCTGGCGCACCCAGGCGAGGGCATAGTGCTCCTGCGCGACCTTGCTGGCGGCATAGCTGCTGCGGGGGTCCAGAGGGGCGTCCTCGGGCACCAGCTCCCAGGACAGCGGCTCCCCGCACTCGGGGCAGTGGTTCTCGAAGTCGCCGGCGTCCAGGGCCGCGCGCGACCGTGCCCGGGGCTGTTGCTGCCCGTGGACCGCGCAGGCGTAGCGGCCCTCGCCATAGACCACCATCGAGCTGGCCAGCACGAGTGCCGAGACCCCGTGGGCGTGCATCGCGGCGAGCAGGGCCGCGGTGCCCAGGTCGTTGTGCCCGGCGTACGACGGCAGGTCGGCGACCGTGACCCCGGCCCCGACCATCGCGGCCTGGTGGCACACGACGTCGACCCCGTCGAGGAGATCACCCCACCGGGCCGCGTCGCGGACGTCGAGCCGGTGCACGTCCGGCCCGGGGATGGCCGTGGCTCCGTGGGCCTCGGGGATGAGCGCGTCGACCCGGACCACCTCGTCACCGCGGGCGGTGAGCTGCTGGTCGACCTGAGCGCCGATGAAGCCGCTGGCCCCGGTCAGCAGGACCCTCATCCGCGGGTGGCCCGGTCGAGTGGACCCGGCAGCTCGAAGGGCAGCTCGACGTCGTCGAGCCAGTCCGCGCACCCGCACGGCCTGACGCCGTCGTCGGGAAGTCCCGCGACCACGTCGGCGAGCATCTCCTTGAGCCGGCCGATGTGCTGCTCGAACAGCGCGAAGACCTGCGCCTGGTCGACCGACTCCTCCTTGCTCACCCCGGCGTCGAGGTCGGTGACCAGCGCGATGGTGGCGTAGCACTGCCCCAGCTCACGGGCCAGCACCGCCTCGGGGTGACCGGTCATGTTCACCACCGTCCAGCCCGACCGCGCGTAGCTCTGCGACTCGGCGCGGGTGGAGAACCGCGGACCCTCGATCACCACCATGGTGCCCTCGCCGAGCGCGTCGTCGCCCGCGGCGCCGACCAGCGCCGCCCGCAGGTCGGGGCAGTAGGGGTCGGCGAAGGGGGCGTGCGCCGCGCCGCGGTCGACGTAGGTCTGCACCCGGCTGGTGGTGCGGTCGACGAGCTGGTCGGGGACCACCAGGGTGCCCGGCTGCGTCTCCGGCTGCAGGCCGCCGACGGCGCAGGGGGCGAGCACCTGCCGCACCCCGAGGCTGCGCAGCGCCCACATGTTGGCGCGGTAGTTGATCCGGTGCGGCGGGAACTCGTGGCCGGCGCCGTGCCGGGGCAAGAAGGCGACCGGCCGACCGCCCACCTCGCCGACCGCGATCGGTGCGGACGGGTCGCCGTAGGGGGTGCTGACCGGCACCGGGGTGGGGTCGTCGAGGAACTCGTAGAAGCCGCTGCCACCGATCACGGCGACGCTCGGGTTTCGCTGGGTCATGGGCGGCAGTCTTCCATCGCCCCGGCACCGGGGCGGCGAGCGCCTCAGCTGAGCAGCAGCTTGTCCAGGCGCCGACCCACCAGCATCAGGCCGGCCAGCCCCATCGCCAGCAGGTAGAGCACCGACGCCCCCGACTCCCAGGTGATGGCACCGGTGGTGAGCTCGCGGACCAGCACGACGCCACGGTAGAGCGGGGTCACCTGCACCACCCACTGCAGCCAGCCCGGGAAGGCGGTGATCGGGAAGAAGGTCGCGGAGAACAGGAACAGCGGCAGCGTCCCCAGGGTGACGTAGTCGAAGTCCTGCCACGAACGCATCCAGGTGGTCAGCGCCATGCCGGCACCACCGAAGGCAAGCCCGATCAGCAGCGCGGCCGGCACCGCCAGCACCGACCACCACGACTGCACCAGGCCCATGGCGACCATCACCAGCAGGAAGGCCGTGGAGTAGATGCCGCCGCGCAGCAGGGACCAGGAGAGCTCCCCCCGCGCGATGTCGGAGGTCGTCAGCGGCGTCGCCAGCATCTGGTCGAACAGCTTGTTGTACTTGAGCTTGAAGAAGAAGTTGAACGTGGAGTCCAGCAGGGAGCCGTTCATCGCCGAGGCCGCCAGCATGCCGGGTGCCACGAACTCCGCGTAGGGGATGGACTGGCCGTGGAACTCGAACCCGGTCACCAGCTGGCCGACCCCGACGCCGATCGAGAACAGGTAGAACACCGGCTCGAGGAAGCCGGTCACGAAGATCCACCACGCCGCGCGGTAGGCCAGGTAGTTGCGGTAGAGCAGCAGCCCGGTGGCCTCGCCGGCCCCGAGGTGCGCGCCCGCCGCACGGCCCACCGCCCGGTTGAGCAGCGCCATCAGAGCACCAGCCGGTGCCGGAGCCGGCGTACGGCGAGCACGTAGCCACCCAGCGCGAGCACGGTCAGGTAGGTCACGTGCACCGCAGCGGGCCAGCCCTCGACCCGGCCCAGGACCAGCATCCGGGTGAGGTCGACGCCGTGCCACAGCGGAGTCGCCCGGGCCACGGCCTCCAGCCAGCCGTCGAGGTTGCCGATGGGGAAGAAGGCGCCCGAGAACAGGAACATCGGGATCATCCCCAGCCGGAAGACCAGGCTGAAGGCGCTCTCGTCCTTCATCGAGGCGGTCAACGCATAGAGCGGGGCCGCGAAGGCCAGGGCCACCAGCAGCTGGACGGGGTAGGCCACGAGCACGCCCCACCAGGACTCGAAGACCCCGAAGGGCGCCATCACCAGGGTGAACACCCCGCAGACCGTGCCGACCCGGAAGAGGACGAACCCGAGGTGGGAGAGCACCACGTCACCGACGTCCAGCGGCGAGGCGATCATCGCGAAGATCGTCTTCTGCCACTTCACCATGGCCATCACCGGGTAGGTGACCTCGCCGAACACGGTGGTCATCGCCTGCGCGGCGAGCATGCCCGGCGCCACGAAGGCGAGGTAGGAGGTGGCCCCCTCGAGTCGGTCCGGGTCCCCGGTGATGAAGCCGCCGAGCAACACCCCCATCGCGAGGACGTAGAGCAGCGGTGTCACGAAGGACGAGATCACGCTGCCCTTCCAGGTGCGCAGGTAGACCGTCGCCCAGTAGTCGGCCATCCTGCCCGCCCCGGCGAGCCGGGACCCCGGCGCCGTCGGGGCCGTCGGGGCCGTGGGAGCCGTGGGAGCCGTCGGGGCCGCGGCCCCGATGGCGGCGCGCTCCCCCGCGGTCGGCTGGTGCCGTCCCATCAGTCCACCAGCGTCCGGCCGGTGAGGCGGAGGAAGACGTCCTCCAGGGTGGAGCGGCGCACCAGGGACACGCTGGGGGCCAGGCCCCGCTCGTGGACCTTGGCGAGAGTCTCCTCGCCGTCGGAGGTGTAGAGCAGCAGCCGGTCGGGCAGCACCTCCACCCGCTCGGCGAGGTCCTCGACCTCGGCGGCGAGCGGCTCGTGCTCCCCGACACCGAAGCGCAGCTCGGCCACCTCGCGGGTGGACCAGGTGCGGATCAGCTCCAGGGGCGAGCCCTCCGCCACGATCAGTCCCTTGTCCATCACCACCAGGCGGTCGCACAGCTGCTCGGCCTCGTCCATGTAGTGCGTGGTGAGCACCAGCGTGACGCCCTGCTGCTTGAGGCGGAACAGCCGGTCCCACACGACATGGCGTGCCTGCGGGTCGAGCCCCGTGGTGGGCTCGTCGAGCAGCAGGACCTCGGGGCGGTTGATCAGTGAGCGGGCGATGGTCAGGCGGCGCTTCATGCCCCCCGAGAGGTCCTCGACCTTGGCGCCCGCCTTCTCGCTGAGCTGCACGAAGTCGAGCAGCTCCTCCACACGCTGGCGCACCTCGCGCCGCGGGATGCCGAAGTAGCGACCGTAGACGTAGAGGTTGTCGCGCACGTTGAGCTCGGTGTCGAGGGTGTCCTCCTGGGGGCACACCCCGATGCGCGCCCGGATCTGCGGACCGTCGGTGGCCGGGTCCATCCCGAGGATGCGCAGCTCGCCGGCGGTCACCGGCGAGACCGCCGCGACCATCCGCATCGTGCTGGACTTGCCGGCACCGTTGGGTCCGAGGAAGCCGAACGCCTCCCCGCGGCGCACCTCGACGTCGATGCCGCGGACCGCCTCGACGAGGCTGCCCGGTCTGCCGAAGGACTTGCGCAGGCCGACGGCCCGGATCATCGGCTCTGGGGCCTCGGCGCTCACGAGGAACGAGACTAGACGGCGGTCCCGACGGCCGGCACTCCTGTGTGGCGGACCTGTCGGCACGGTCCGGCAAGATGGCGGGGTGCACCAGTTCAGCGAGGCGACGCGCACGTGGTTCGCGGCGGCGTTCGCCGAGCCCACGCCCGCGCAGACCGGCGCCTGGGAGGCCGTCTCGGCCGGTCACCACGCCCTCGTCGTGGCGCCCACCGGGTCGGGCAAGACGCTCTCGGCCTTCCTGTGGTCCCTCGACCGGCTCGCCACCTCGCCGGTGCCGGAGAGGAGGCAGCGCTGCCGGGTGCTCTACGTCTCCCCGCTCAAGGCGCTCGCGGTCGACGTCGAGCGCAACCTGCGCGCACCCCTGGTGGGGATCCGGCAGACCGCGGAGCGGCTCGGGCTGGAGGTGCCCGAGATCCGGGTCGGTGTGCGGTCCGGCGACACCACTGCCCAGGAGCGGCGGCGCCTCCAGACGACCCCGCCGGACATCGTGATCACCACTCCCGAGTCGCTGTTCTTGATGCTCACCTCGCAGGCCCGCGAGGCGCTGCGCTCCGTGGACACGGTGATCCTGGACGAGGTGCATGCCGTGGCAGGCACGAAGCGGGGCGCCCACCTGGCGGTCTCCCTCGAGCGGCTCGACGAGCTCCTCGAGCGTCCGGCCCAGCGCATCGGCCTCTCGGCCACCGTGCGGCCGACCGACGAGGTCGCCCGGTTCCTCGGGGGCGCGGCCCCCGTCGACGTGGTCGCGCCGCCCTCGCCCAAGGAGTGGGACCTCTCGGTGGTGGTGCCGGTCGAGGACATGACCGAGCTCGGCGAGGACGGGGAGGACGGCCCGCGCGCCGGCTCCCTGTGGCCCCACGTCGAGGAGCGCGTCCTGGACCTGGTCGAGCAGCACCGCTCCACGATCGTCTTCGCCAACTCGCGTCGCCTCGCCGAGCGGCTCACCGCCCGGCTCAACGAGATCGCCGCCGAGCGCGCCGCCCCGTCCCCGGCGGTCGGCTCGGCTCCGCCGGGGGCCGGGCTGTCCCGCCCCCCGGCGCAGATGCCGGGCCAGAGCGGATCGGGGGCCGGGGCTCCGAGTGTCGTCGCCCGGGCTCACCACGGCTCGGTGTCCAAGGAGCAGCGCGCGGTGATCGAGGACGACCTCAAGCGCGGCCGGTTGCCGTGCGTGGTCGCCACCAGCAGCCTCGAGCTCGGCATCGACATGGGTGCGGTCGACCTCGTCGTGCAGATCGAGTCGCCGCCGTCGGTGGCCAGCGCACTGCAGCGGGTCGGCCGGGCCGGCCACCACGTGGGCGAGGTCTCCCGCGGGGTGCTCTTCCCCAAGCACCGGGGCGACCTGGTGCCCTCCGCGGTCACGGTCGAGCGGATGCGCACCGGTGGCATCGAGGCACTGCACGTGCCGGCCAGCCCCCTCGACGTGCTCGCCCAGCAGGTGGTGGCCGCCACCTCGCTGGAGACCTGGGACGCCGACGCGCTCTTCGAGGTCCTACGCCGGGCGGCACCGTTCTCCGCGTTGCCCCGCAGCGCCTACGACGCCACCCTCGACCTGCTCTCGGGCCGCTACCCCAGCGACGAGTTCGCCGAGCTGCGACCGCGCCTGGTCTGGGACCGCGTCTCCGGGGAGCTCCGGGGGCGGCCGGGCGCCCAGCGGCTGGCGGTCACCAGCGGTGGCACCATCCCCGACCGCGGGCTCTTCGGCGTCTTCCTGGTCGGCGGGGGGTCCACGTCCGGCTCCCGGGTCGGCGAGCTCGACGAGGAGATGGTCTATGAGTCCCGGGTCGGCGACGTCTTCACGCTGGGCACCACCAGCTGGCGCATCGAGGACATCACCCACGACCGGGTGCTGGTCTCCCCCGCCCCCGGCCAGCCCGGACGACTCCCCTTCTGGACCGGCGACACGCTCGGGCGGCCCGCGGAGCTGGGCGCCGCCATCGGTGCGTTCACCCGCGAGGTGGCCGCGATGCCGCGCCGGCAGGCACTCGCGCGCGCCGCCGCCGCCGGGCTCGACCCGTGGGCGGCGGAGAACCTGGTCGCACTGATCGAGGAGCAGCGCGAGGCGACCACGGCGGTACCGCACGACCAGCAGCTGGTGGTGGAGCGGTTCCGCGACGAGCTCGGCGACTGGCGGCTCGTCGTGCACTCGCCCTTCGGCACACCGGTGCACGCTCCGTGGGCGCTGGCGATCAACGGCCGGCTGCGCGAGCGCTACGGCGTGGACGCCCAGGCGATGGCCACCGACGACGGCATCGTGCTGCGCGTCCCCGAGACCGACCAGGACCCTCCCGGCGCCGAGCTGATCGCCTTCGAGCCCGACGAGCTCGAGCAGATCGTCACCACCGAGGTCGGGGGGTCGGCCCTGTTCGCCTCCCGGTTCCGCGAGTGCGCCGCCCGGGCCCTGCTGCTGCCGCGGCGCGACCCCGGCCGCCGGGCGCCGCTGTGGCAGCAGCGGCAGCGCTCGGCCCAGCTCCTCGAGGTCGCGGCGCGCTACCCCTCGTTCCCGATCATCCTGGAGACCGTCCGCGAGGTGCTCCAGGACGTCTACGACCTGCCCTCGCTGGTGGCCCTGCACCGGCGGATCGCCGAGCGACGGCTACGCCTGGTGGAGGTCAACACCCAGCGTCCCTCGCCGTTCGCCCAGTCCCTGCTGTTCGGCTACGTCGCCGCGTTCATGTACGAGGGCGACTCCCCGATCGCCGAGCGACGGGCGGCAGCGCTGACCCTCGACCAGGGCCTGCTCGCCGAGCTCCTCGGCCGCGCAGAGCTGCGCGAGCTGCTCGACCCCGAGGTGCTGGCCGAGGTCGAGTCCGAGCTCCAGCGCCTCGCCGAGACCCGCCGGGTGCGCGACAGCGAGGGCATCGCCGACCTGCTCCGGCTGCTCGGGCCACTCTCCAGCGAGGAGGTCCGGGCGCGGTGTCGCGTCCCGGACCAGGTCGAGGACTGGCTCGCCCTGCTCGTCGACGCCCGCCGGGTGGTGCCGGTGCTGATCGGCGGAGAGCGGCGCTGGGCGGTGGTCGAGGACGTCGCCCGGCTGCGAGACGGGCTCGGCGTTCCGGTGCCGCCGGGCGTGCCCGACACCTTCACCGAGCCGGTCGAGGACCCGCTCGGCGATCTCGTCGGCCGCTACGCCCGCACCCATGGCCCCTTCCTCGCCGCGGAGGTGGCCGAGCGACTCGGGCTCGGCGTCGCGGTGTGCCAGCAGACGCTCGCCCGCCTGGGGGCCCAGGGTCGTGTCCTGGAGGGTGAGTTCCGCCCCTCGGGGGCCGGTGCGGAGTGGTGCGACGCGGAGGTGCTCCGGTCGCTGCGGCGACGCTCCCTGGCCCGGCTGCGACACGAGGTGGAGCCGGTCGCGCCGGCTGCCCTGGCCCGGTTCCTCCCGGCCTGGCAGCACGTCTCCTCGACCGGCGCCGGCGGGTCCCGCGGGCTGCGCGGCGTCGACGGCGTGGTCACCGTCGTCGAGCAGCTCGCCGGGTGTGCCGTGCCCGCCTCGGCACTGGAGTCCCTGGTGCTGCCGGCACGGGTCGTGGACTACCAGCCGGCGATGCTCGACGAGCTCACCGCCACCGGCGAGGTGCTCTGGGCCGGACACGGCGGGCTGCCCGGGTCCGACGGCTGGCTCTCGCTGCACCTGGCCGACACCGCTTCGCTCACCCTGCCCGACCACGGTGAGCTGGAGCCGGCCGAGCTCCACCGCGTGGTGCTGGCCGCGCTGGAGGGCGGTGGCGCCTACCTCTTCCGCCAGCTCGCCGCCACGGTCGGCTCGAGCGAGGACCCGGCGCTCTCGACCGCCTTGTGGGACCTCGCGTGGGACGGCCGCGTCGGCAACGACACGCTGGCGCCGGTGCGCGCGCTGACCCGCGGGGGACGTGGGAGCCACCGGCTGCGGCGACCACAGCCCCGGGTGCGCGGCGCCCGCCCTCGCCGCAGCGCCCAGGCACTGAGGACGACACCACCCGAGACCGCCGGGCGCTGGTTCCTGCTGCCCGCACGCGAGCCCGACCCCACCAAGCGTGCGCACGCGGTGGCCGAGGGCCTGCTCGAGCGGCACGGGGTCGTGACCCGCGGGGCGGTGACCAGCGAGCGGACGCCCGGCGGGTTCGCCGGCGCCTACAAGGTGCTCGCGGCGTTCGAGGAGACCGGGCGCTGCCGGCGCGGCTACTTCGTCGAGGGACTGGGCGCCGCCCAGTTCGGCACCGCCGGGGCCGTGGACCGGCTGCGCACGCACGTCTGGTCGCCAGAGAGCACCGGCCGGCCCGAGAAGCCGGTCGCCGTGGCCCTGGCCGCCACCGACCCGGCGAACCCCTTCGGAGCCGCACTGCCCTGGCCGGCGCAGGAGTCCGGGCACCGGCCCGGCCGCAAGGCGGGAGCGATCGTGGTGCTCGTCGACGGCTCGCTGACCCTCTACGTCGAGCGGGGCGGCAAGACGCTGCTGACCTTCCCGGAGACGGGCTCGGGCGGGGAGAGCGGCGAGGAACGGCTGGCCGCGGGGATCGAGGAGCTCGGCCGGGTCGTGCGCGCCGGCGCGCTGGGGCGCCTGGTCGTGGAGAGGGCCGACGGCCAGAGCATCCTGGGCCAGGACTCCGAGGTGCTGCGCCGGGCGATGGAGTCGGCCGGGTTCGTGGCCACCCCCCGCGGGCTGAGGCTGCGCGCCTGATGCCTGAGGGCGACACGGTGCACCGCGCGGCCCGCCGGCTCGACCGCGGGCTCTCGGGCCAGGTGCTGACCCGCAGCGACTTCCGGGTCCCGTCGCTGGCCACGATCGACGTCTCCGGCGCCACGGTCCTCCAGACGTTCTCCCGGGGCAAGCACCTGCTCACGCGACTCGACTCGGACCTGACCCTGCACACCCACCTGTTGATGGAGGGGACCTGGTCGGTGCACCTCCTCGGCACGCGCTGGCGGCGGCCCGCGCACACCGCCCGGGTGGTGCTGCAGAGCGCCACCACCGAGGCGGTCGGCTTCCAGGTGCTCCTCGACCTCGTCCCCACCGGGCGAGAGGGTGACCTCCTCGGCCACCTGGGGCCGGACCTGCTGGGACCGGACTGGGATGCCGGCCTCGCGGTGCAGCACCTGCGCGAGCACGCCGGCACCGCCATCGGCGAGGCACTGCTGGACCAGCGCCACCTCGCCGGTCTCGGCAACGTGTTCAAGTCCGAGCTGTGCTTCCTCGCCGGGGTGGACCCCCGTACGCCCGTGGCGGCCGTCCCCGAGCTGCCCACGCTCGTGGACACCGCGAAACGGCTGCTGGAGGCGAACAAGGACCGCAGCACCCGGATCACGACGGGCGACCGGCGCCGTGGCCGCCGGCTGTGGGTCTACGGCCGACGTGGCCCCTGCCTGCGCTGCGGCACCGCCGTCCGCCGGGCCGACCAGGGGCCGCCGGGGCAGGAGCGGGCGACGTACTGGTGCCCGAGCTGCCAGCCGACACCCTGACCCTCCCCGGGGGCGACGTGGGTCGAGTCACGTCCTCCGGGAGTGGGCGGGAGCCCGGACGCACCTACGATGGGGCGGCAGACCGGACGCTCGACCGAAGGGCACGTGTGATCGCCAGCAGGTACTCCCTCGACCGTGAGATCGGCCGTGGCGGCACGGGCGTGGTGTGGCTCGGCCGCGACGAGATGCTGGGGCGGCAGGTGGCCCTGAAGCGGATCGGCCTGCTGCCGGGCGCCGACCGCACCGACCTGGCTCGCGCCGAGCGCGAGGCCCGGCTCAGCGCCCAGCTCAACCACCCCAACGTCGTCGGCGTCTTCGACGTCGTGGTCGACCCCGACACCGAGGCGCGGTGGCTGGTGATGGAGTTCGTGGACGGAGTCACCCTCGGGCAGCTCGTCCGAGAGAGAGGTCCGCTCTCCCCCGACGACGCGGCGCCGTTGCTGCGGCAGGTGGCCGACGCCCTGGTCGCCGCGCACGCGGCGGGCATTGCGCACCGCGACGTCAAGCCCTCCAACGTCCTGGTCGACCGGAACGGGCAGGTGAAGCTCACCGACTTCGGGATCGCGCGGATCGCGAGCGACGCGACGCTGACCCAGACCGGCATGGTCACCGGGTCGCCGGCCTATCTCGCCCCGGAGGTGGCCACCGGGGCGAGGGGGGACGAGGCCTCCGACGTCTGGTCCCTGGGGGCCACGGCCTTCCACCTCCTGGCCGGGCGACCGCCGTACGAGATCGGCGACCACGTCCTCGGCGCCCTCTACCGCATCGTCAACGAGGAGCCACCCCGTCTCGCCGACGCGGGCTGGATGGCCCCCCTGCTCGAGGCCACCATGGTGCGAGACCCCGGGCAGCGCTGGTCGATGTCGCAGGTCCGCGACTTCCTGACCGACCCCGACCGGGCCGTGCCCCCCGTTGCCACGTCGCCCTCCACGGCGCCGTCCACGTCGCCGTCCACGGCGCCGTCCACGTCGCCGCCCACGCAGGAGGCGGACGGGACCCGTGCGTTGGGCACCGTCGTGCCACCCCCTGCCGACGGACCGCCCTCCGCGCGCCGGTCCGCCACCGAGCCGGCGCCGGAGGCGTCGCGTCGCCGCCGCACGACCACGGTGCTGCTCGTGAGCGGCGCGCTCGTGGTCGTGGTGGCGCTCGCCCTGTACGCCGGCCTGTCCGGCTGGTGGTCGGACCAGGGGGGCACCGCGAGCCCGCCCGCACCGACCGACTCGCCGAGCGCGAAGCAGAGCGCCACGCCCACCGCCCAGGGGATCGAGTCGTTCATCCGCGACTACGTCTCGACCGTGGCCGATGATCCCGCGGCGGCCTGGAAGATGCTGAGCCCGAAGTTCCAGCAGGAGAGCGGCGGCTTCGACACCTACCGGCGGTTCTGGGACAGCGCCACCAACGGCGAGGTGCTGAGCATCTCCCCCGACCCGAAGAACCTCACCGTCAGCTACCAGGTCCACTTCGACAACTTCCACAACGGCCCCGGTCCGACCGTGCTCGACCTGAGCTTCGAGAACGGCCACTACCTCATCGACGGCGAACGCACCCAGGGCTTCGAGCCGGCCGGATGAGCGGGCGGTCACCGTCGCCCCGATAGGTTTCGCGACGTGAACACCCGCCCCCGGCTTCTTCTCGAGGTCGTCGTGTTCTGCGTCGGGATGGCCAGCCTGGGCGCGGAGATCGCGGCGGCCCGGCTGTTGGCCCCGTGGTTCGGCGCCAGCACGATCGTGTGGGCCAACACCATCGCCACCGTGCTGGTGGCGCTCTCCGTGGGCTACGCCCTCGGCGGCCGGCTGGCCGACCGGAACCCGACGCTGCCGGGCCTGGCCCGCTGGGTGGTACTGGCTGCCGGTCTGCTCGCGCTGGTGCCGTTCGTCAGCGGCCCGTTCCTCCGGCTGTCCGTGACGGCGTTCGACGAGCTCTCCGGCGGGTTGTTCCTCGGCTCCCTCCTCGGGGTCGGCGTGCTGATCGCCGTGCCGGTGCTGCTGCTCGGCATGGTCTCGCCGTACGCCGTCCGCCTGAAGGTCGATGCCGTCGAGGACGCCGGCCGCGTGGCCGGCCGCCTCTATGCGATCGGCACCATCGGCTCGCTCACCGGCACCTTCCTGGCGGCGCTGCTGCTGATCCCCGTCGTGGGCACCCAGCGCACGTTCTTGGCCTTCGCCCTGGTGCTCGCCCTCGTGGCCCTCCCCGGGCTGGGCCGCCGGTGGTGGCCGGCGGCCGTGGTCACCGCCGTGATCGCGGCCCTGCTCGCCGTGCCGGTCGGCACCACGAAGGCCGCGACCAGCAACGGGTCGGTGATCTGGGAGCGCGAGACGGAGTACCAGTACGCCCGCGTCATCGAGGGCACCGACGGCACCCGGCGCCTCGAGCTCAACGAGGGCCAGGCCGTGCACTCGGTCTACCGCCGGGGCGAGTGGCTGACCGGCGGCTACTGGGACGACATGCTGGTGCTCCCCTTCGCCGGTGCCGAGCGGCCCCGCCGGGTCGCGATCCTGGGCAGCGCGGCCGGGACGACCGCGCGCGCGATGGCGCACTACTTCCCCGACGTCCGCGTCGACGCGGTCGAGATCGACCCGGACGTCACCGAGGTGGGCCGCGAGCTCTTCGACCTGCACGGCGCGAACCTGCACACCCACACCGCCGACGCCCGCCCGTGGCTGGCGGCGCAGGACACGACGTACGACGCGATCCTGGTCGACGCCTACCGGCAGCCCTACATCCCCTTCTACCTGGCCACCCGGGAGTTCTTCGACCTCGTCCGAGACCACCTGGCTCCGGGCGGCACGGTCGCGATGAACGTCGGGCACCCGCCCCGGTCCGACGCCTTGGAGAAGGTGCTCACCGCCACCCTGCGGGCCTCCTTCGGTGCCGACCGGGTGTGGCGCGACCCGGTCGACCAGACCAACACGATGCTGCTGGGGACCACCTCCCCCACCGACCCGGCGCACCGGCTGCGGAGCACGACGATGCCCGCCGCGGTCGGCGTGGTGGCCACCACGGCCGCGGACCGGCTCCGGCCCGGCCTGCCGGGCGGCACGGTCTACACCGACGACCGGGCGCCGGTGGAGTGGCTGGTGGACGCCTCGCTCGCCCAGGTGGCCGAGTAGCGGTCCACGACGCTCCGCTTCGCGAGACCAGATGGTGTGCCCGCCACACGGGCCCCACAATGTCTCGGTGGACCCCGACACGCTGCCGGACGCCGAGGACCTGTGGTGGTCCTGGGCCGTCCTCGCGGCCCTCGACCGAGCCACCGGTCACGACGCCTGCCGGTTCCACGCCCAGGAGCTGCTGCTGACCCTGGACTCCCCGGACGGATCCTGGCTGCGGATGCAGAAGCTGCACGGCTCCCGATCCGCACTCTGGGGTCGCTCGGCCGACGCCCCGGGCTCCCCGCCCGACGCCCGCCGGGACGCTCCGGACTGGGCCCTCTCCGAGGCCGCCCAGGAGCGTCGGCCCACGTTCTTCGCCTGGCACGCCCACGGGGAGTGGGACAGCACCCGGCTTCACGTCGACCGACGGGGGGTCCACCTGCTGCGGCCACTGCTCACGGTGGACCCGCGGCTCGTCGCACTGGGGCGGGAGGGACGGCTGACCCCCGAGGAGCTCTCCCGTCACGTTCACGGGGACCATCTCGAGGAGGCCGCCGAGATCGCCCGGCAGGCCGCGGCCAGCGCACCGCGTGCCACGCACGGCTCGATCCGGTCCCGGCTGCGCGAGCAGATCCTCGGCCAGATGCGGGACACCGCTGACCTCGACCGCGAGCTGATGCAGCGCCCCCCGCTGCTGGTGCAGTGGTTGCGGGCCAGCGGCCCCGGCGTCCCCTTCGACTACGCGGTGATGGTCGTGCAGGGACGGCTCGTCCCCGCCCCCCTCAACAGCCGGTTGCCCGCGCGCGCTGCCGGCACGCTGACCAACGTGCTGCGCGCCCTGCACGAGGAGGAGGCCTCCGAGGAGTCCGGCGCCTGGCTGTTCGCGCGGGTCGTCTCCGACGGGGTGGTGGTCCGCCTGGACCGTGCCTTCGACGGCTGGCCGGCGTGGTTCCAGGTGACCCACACCAGCCAGGGCCCCTCGCTGGCCGACCTCGGCTGGGAGATGGGACAGCGTGCTCCGCGGTGGCGCCCGGCCTGGGCCAGCCTGCTGCCGCAGGACTGAGTCGCCCGGGGCCCTCCGCGCCGGTGGGTCGGCTGTCGGGGTTGCCCGGTCGGCCCGCTGTGCCCCGGGACGACCAGTTGGCGGTCGCGGGCAGGCCGGCACCCGCCAGGGGGCACGCCCGGTCAGAGCAGCCGGCGGTCAGAGGCCCAGCGGGTGAGCTCGTGGCGCGAGGACAGCTGCAGCTTGCGCAGCACCGAGGACATGTGCGTCTCCACGGTCTTGATGGAGATGAACAGCTCGGTGCCCACCTCCTTGTAGGAGTAGCCCCGCGCGATCAGCCGCATCACCTCGCGCTCCCGCTCGGTCAGCCGGTCGAGGTCCTCGTCCACGGCGGCGACCTCGATGGTGCCCGCGAAGGCGTCCAGCACGAAGCCGGCCAGGCGCGGGGAGAACACCGCGTCGCCCGAGGCGACCCGGTCGATCGCAGCGACCAGCTCCGGGCCGGTGATCGTCTTGGTGACATAGCCCCGGGCGCCGGCGCGGATGGTGCCGATCACGTCCTCCGCCGCGTCGGAGACGCTCAGGGCCAGGAACCTGGCGGTGGTGCCGGCCGCGCCCGGGGCGGAGGCCACCCTGCGCATCACCTCGGCCCCGCCACCCCCGGGCAGGTGCACGTCGAGCAGCACCACCTCCGGCTGGTGGCGCAGCACCGCGCTCACGGCCTGGTCGACGTCGGCGGCCTCACCGACGACGTCGACGGCACCGCCCAGCTCGGCCCGCACGCCGGTGCGGAACATGGCGTGGTCGTCCACGATGACCACGGTGTGGCGAGGGGCGCTGGTCATGGAGTCTCCCGGGTTCGGTGGTGGGGCTCGGCCTGGTCCCGCGTGGGCAGCGACAGTCGGACCTCGGTGCCCTCGCCGGGCACGCTGCGCACGGTAGCCCTGCCGCCGTGGCGGCCCATCCGTCCCACGATGCTGCCGCGCACCCCGTGCCGGTCCTCGGCGACCTGGTCGGGGTCGAAGCCGACGCCTCGATCCCGCACGAACACCTCCACCCCGGCGGCGGTGACCTCTGCGTAGACGTCGACGGTGCCGGCGCCCGAGTGCTTGGCGGCGTTGGTGATCGCCTCTCGGGCGGCCAGCACCAGTGGACGGTCGTCGTCGGTGACGGGGGCGTCGCCGACGCAGACCACCTCGACGTGGACCCCGTGCCCGTCCTCCACCTCGGCGGCCACCGAGCGGAGCGCGGCCGCCACCGTGGCGGGCCCCTCCGAGGAGGCGTCGAACAGCCACGAGCGCAGGTCCCGCTCCTGGGCCCGCGCGAGCCGGCCGACCGTGGCCGCGTCTCCGGCCGAGCGCTGGATCAGCGCCAGCGTCTGGAGCACCGAGTCGTGCAGGTGAGCCGCCACGTCGGCCCGCTCCTCCGAGCGCACCCGGGCCTCCCGCTCCTCACTGAGGTCTGAGGAGAGTCGCAGCAGCCAGGGCCCGACCATGAACCCGAGCCCCAGGATGCCGAAGGCGGAGGCGAGCCCGACGTTGAGGGCCACGCTCAGGCTGCCCGAGCGCAGCGAGAACAAGGTGATCGCCGAGACGAGCAGCAGCAAGCCGGCCCCGATGCGCAGCCAGGCCCGCCAGCCGCCGCCACCCACGACGGCCCGCAGCGGGTTCATCCGGGTGGAGGGGTCCAGCCACCGTTGCCGCTGGGCCTCGTCGGCCTGCCACCACAGCACCGCCACGCCGGCCCCGGCGAGCAGCAGCGGGCCCACCGCGAGGGTCTGGCCGGTGGCCAGGGTGACCAGCAGCAGCACGCCGATGGCGATCGCACCGACCGCCACCAGCGGGCCGTAGTCGGCCAGCTTCCGCTCGCGCCGGCCCCCACGCCTGCCCTGGCGGGTGGCGGCGTCGAGACCCGGTGTCCGCTCCTCGGTGTGCCGCTGGGCGGGCAGGAACAGCCACAACCCGGCGTACAGCACCGCACCGAAGCCGCCGAAGGCGACCAGGGCCATCAGCCCCATCCGCACCCACAGCACCGGCAGCCCGAGGTGGGCCGCCAGCCCGGAGGCGACCCCGCCGAGCCACCGGTCCTCCGCGGAGCGGAAGGCGCGACGCGGGGACGTGGATGCGGGCGACCCTGCCGCCGTCGCCCCGGGGCGTCCCACCGCCGAGGCTGGCGGCGCCGACGAGGGGACCGGGGACGCGGCCGGCCATGGCGCGGGAGGCGGTGCAGGTGTCATGACCCGCCCATCGTGACACCACCGGCCCCGAGGCCACATCAGGTGCATCCCCGGACCAAGGTCGGGTGATCTCAGGACTCTCCCCGATACCGCGCACGCGTCCCCGCCGCCACGATGGAGACATGAACGAGCAGCGCACACCTCCGCCGGGAAGCCAGCCGGGGAGCCAGACCGGAAGCCAGACCGGAACCACCGAGGCCCCGGGGCCCCAGACCGGGCACCCGGGTCCCCGGGTCAGTGCCGAGCAGATGCGTGATGTCAACCGGCTGCGCCGCAGCAGGAGCGACCGCTACATCGCCGGGGTCGCGGGCGGTCTGGGGCGGCACTTCGACATCGACCCCACCATCGTCCGGGTGCTCCTCGCGGTGCTGACCTTCTTCGGCGGCGCCGGCGTGCTCGTCTACGGCGTGGTGTGGCTCTTCGTGCCCGAGGACGGCGAGGACCGGGCGCCCGTCGACCTCAACCCCGACGTCCTCAAGATCGTCCTGGTCGTCACCGGGGCGGTGGCGCTGATGATCGTCTTCGGGACGCCCTTCTTCGGCAACACCTGGGGCTTCGCGTTCCCGCTCCCCCTCCTGGTGATCGGGCTGGTCGTGCTGGCGGTCTTCGCCACGCGCGACCAGCGACACCGGCCCCCCGCCGTACCGCCTCCACCCTGGGGCAGCACCCGCACCCCGCCGCCCCGAGCAGAAGAAGGAACCACGATGACCACCACCGACACGCGTCCCGAGCCGGGTGTCCCCCCCGGCACACCCGGCACCCCGGCCGGCCAGCAGCCGCCGACGTGGATGCCCCCGCCACCGGCCTACGTGCCGCCCCCGCCACGGCCGCGCCGCACCGGCCTGGTGCTGTTCTGGCCGACCCTCGCACTGATCGCGATCGGGCTCGGGACCCTGGGGGTCGTCGATGCCGGCAGCTCGGTCCGCCCCTCGGCCTACGTCGCCCTCGCGGTGGCGATCATCGCCGTGATGCTGCTCGTGGGCGCCTTCGTCGGGCGCCCCGGCGGTCTGATCGCGCTGGGCCTGGGGGCGAGCCTCGCCCTGGCCATCACCAGCGGGGTCGAGGCCTCCACCGACTGGCAGACCGGCGGGGAGTCCCTGCGCGTCGCGCCGACGAGCTCGATCGCCGTCGAGGACGTCTACACCGTCCCCAACGGCAAGGTGTCGCTCGACCTGACCCGGGTCCGTGACCTCGCCGCCCTCGACGGCCGCGAGATCGACCTTCACCTCAACGCCGGCGAGATCGACGTCTACCTGCCCCGTGGCCTGAACGCCGTCGTCGACGCCGACATGCACTTCGCCGGCGACATCGACGTCGACGGCTCGCACCGCGGTGGGTTCGACCAGTCCTTGACCCGCACGCTGACCGGATCGAGCGATCCCGCAGCCCCGACCATCACCCTGCACCTCGATGCCCGCGTCGGCCAGATCACGGTCGACCAGGGCTGAGCACGTCACCTCGAAGGAGATCCCCATGTCCGAGACCACCCACCCCCAGCCCCCGGAGCAACGCGTGAAGATCCCCCACCTGGTCTTCGGGCTGCTCTTCCTCGGCGTCGCCGGCATCTGGGCCCTCGGCGTCAGCGACGTGATCGGCGGTGAGCGGCTGGCCGTCCTGGGCCCGGGCGTGCTGATCGTGGCCGGCGTGGTCGGCCTGGCGGCCAGCCTCGCCAGCGGCCGCAACCGCCGCCAGGCCGCCCGGCCGGCCGGCCACGCCGAGGCGTGGTACCGCCAACCCGAGACCCCCGAGACCTACGAGACCCCCGAGACCTACGAGACCCCCGAGACCAGCGACACCGCGCACGAGGACACCGAGGAGATCCGATGAGCGAGCACCAGACCGGCCCCTACCCCCCGCAACCGCCGCAGGCAGGCCCCGGGCCGGGCCTGCCGCCCCCACCGCCGTACAAGCGGCTGACCCGCACCTCGTGGGACGCCCCGGTCAGTGGTGTGTGCGGCGGTGTCGCCCGCTACCTCGGCGTCGATCCCACACTGGTGCGCGTGCTGGCCGCGATCGCGATCGTGGTGACCTTCCCCGTCGGCCTGATCGTCTACGCCGTGATGTGGGCCGTGATGCCCAAGGAGTGAGGCTCGGCCTCATTGCTCCGGGGAGGACTCCGAGAGCGAGCGCGTGATCACCTGGTTGGCCGCCCGCTGGAAACCGGCGACGACCGCCTCGAGCGTCAGCTGCCGCAGCCGCGACATCGTCTGCTCGAAGGCGGCCTTGTCGGCCTCGCTGTGCTCCTGTCCACGGAAGGGCAGCAGCACCCGCGTCCGCAAGATGACGGTCAGCTCGTCGGCGAGCGCGTCCATGTGCCGGTTGATGGCCTCGGCCGCCTCCTCCATGGAGTCCACGGGGATGTCGAGCTCGTAGAGCTTCACGGCCACGTCGAAGGAGGGCAGCGGCTCGTAGCGGTCGCCCTCGACCCGGATGGCGAAGATGTTGACCAGCCGCCCGATGTCCTCCTCGGTGAGCCGGCGGCGCAGGCGGGCCTCGAGCTGGCGCCGGGTGAGCGACTCCCGCTTGCCCGCACCCCACGAGGTGAGCATGGCCCGCTGCAGGGCGAGGTCCTCGACGCTGGCGTCGGCCGGCACCCGGGCGAGGTACTTCTCGATGGCGGACAGGGTGAACCCGTGGTCCTGGAGGGCCCGGATGAGCTCGAGCCGGGCCCGGTGCTCCTGGGTGTAGTAGGCCATCCGGCCCCGCCGTGCCGGGGCCGGGAGCAGGCCGAGGCCGGCGTAGTAGCGGGTGGTGCGCACCGTCATCCCGGTGGCCGCGGCCAGCTCGTCGACGGTGTAGAGCTCCTCGTCGGGCCCGGACCTGTGCTCGAGGCTCACCTCGCCCCACCTCTCTGCCGACCGCGAGGACTGTAACAGTTGCACTGGCACATTGGCGCTGCCACGTCCGATCCCGGGCGAGCTCGTGTCTCCGGAAGCGCGGGGCACGGCTCCTTGAACTCTGACAGTTTTGCTGTAACAGTTTGTCTGTCATCGTCCGTCCACCGAGGGGGCCCCATGCCCGACGTCTACGCCTCCGAGCACGAGGACTTCCGCACGACAGCGCGGACCTTCTTCGACCGCGAGGTGGTCCCCTTCCACGACCGGTGGGAGCAGGACGGCATCGTGCCGCGCGAGCTGTGGCGCAAGGCCGGCGAGGCGGGGCTGTTGTGCTTCGACGTGCCCGAGGAGTACGGCGGCCCGGGCGTCGCGGACTTCCGCTACAACGTGATCCTCTCCGAGGAGCAGACCCGTGCCGGCGCGAGCGGGCCCGGCTTCTCGGTGCACACCGACATCATCGTGCCCTACCTCACCACCCTGGCGAACGAGGAGCAGAAGCAGCGCTGGCTTCCCGGCGCGGTCACCGGCGAGCTGATCACCGCGATCGCCATGACCGAGCCCGGCGCGGGCAGCGACCTGCAGGGGGTGCGCACCACGGCGGTGGACAGGGGCGACCACTACCTGCTCAACGGCGCCAAGACCTTCATCTCCAACGGCATCAACGCCGACCTGGTCATCGTGGTCGCCCGCACCGACCCCGACGCGGGCCACAAGGGCATCAGCCTGCTCGTGGTCGAGCGCGGCATGGAGGGCTTCGAGCGCGGGCGCAACCTCGACAAGATCGGGCTGCACGCCCAGGACACCGCCGAGCTCTCCTTCAGCGACGTCGTCGTGCCCAAGGAGAACCTGCTCGGCGAGGAGGGCGAGGGGTTCGTCTACCTGATGATGAACCTCCCCCAGGAGCGGCTGATCATCGCCGCCCAGGCCGTCGCGGCCTGCGAGGGGATCGTGGAGATGTGCCTCGACTACGCCAAGACCCGCGAGGCGTTCGGCAAGCCGATCGGCAAGTTCCAGCACAACCGGTTCCTGGTCGCCGAGATGGCCACCGAGACCAGGGTCGCCCGGGCCTTCCTCGACGACTGCCTGCGCAAGCACCTCGACGGCCAGCTCACGGCGGTCGACGCCGCGATGGCGAAGTGGTGGACCACGGAGCTGCAGAACAAGCTGGTGAACCAGGGGGTCCAGCTGCACGGGGGCTACGGCTACATGATGGAGTTCCCGATCGCCAAGGCCTACCTCGACAGCCGCATCTCCACCATCTACGGCGGCACGACGGAGATCCAGAAGGAGATCATCGGCCGCTCGCTGGGGCTCTAGACCAGCGATGGACGTGCAGGCTCCGGTGCGCGATGGTGTCGGGAGGCCCACCAGGGAGGGATCGGCGTGACTCAGACCCACATGCCCGGCGTCGAGGAAGTCCGCGCGGAGATCGGCACCGCGATCGAGGGGCGCTCCATCCCGAGCGCCTTCGCCGACACGGTCGCCGAACAGGGTGACCGCCCGGCCTTCTCCGACAAGGTCGGCGTCGAGGGTGCCGGCTGGCGGACGCTGTCCTGGCGCGAGCTGCGCGAGACCGGGCTCGACGTCGCCGCCGCCCTGGTCGATCTCGGCGTGCGGCCGGGCGACCGGGTGGCGATCATGGCTGCCAACCGGACCGAGCACGTGCTGGCCGACCTCGGCGCACTGCACGCCGGCGCGGTGCCGATGTCGATCTACAACACCCTCTCCCCCGACCAGGTGGCCTATGTGGCCGGGCACTCCGAGCCGAAGGTGGTCGTGGTCGAGTCCGCCGACCACCTCGCCCGCTGGGGCGAGGCGCTGACGCAGGCGCCCGGCGTACAGCTGGTCGTGCTCGACCCGGACGCCGCCGCGGGCGCGCCGGAGGGAGCCCTCACCTGGGACCAGTTCCTCGCGCGCGGTCGCGCGACCCGCGAGGAGCACCAGGACGAGATCGACGCGCGCTGGCGGGCCATCGACCTCGAGCAGCCGGCCACGATCCTCTACACCTCCGGCACGACGGGAAACCCCAAGGGCGTGGTGATCACCCACCGCAACGTCTTGTTCGAGGTGGACAGCGCCAACCGCACCAGCGCGACGGAGCAGTTCGACGACCAGGCCGTGGTGGTGTCCTACCTGCCGTTCGCCCACATCGCCGAACGCGTGCTCAGCATCTACATCCCCCTGCTCGGCGGCGGCCACGTGCACCTGATCGGCGACCCGGCCCAGCTGGTCGGGGCGCTGGGCGAGGTCCGCCCGACGCACTTCTTCGGTGTCCCCCGGGTCTGGGAGAAGATCCAGACCGGCATCGGCGGCCTGCTCGCCATGGAGACCGACGAGCACAAGCGCCAGGCCGTGACCGACGCGATGGCGGTCGGCCTGGAGTACGTCGAGTCCCAGCAGTTCGGCAGCACGACCAGTCCCGAGCTCCAGCAGAGGTACGACACGGTCGACGCCGCCGTGCTGACCCCGATCAAGGCGATGCTCGGCCTGGACCGGGTGATCTGGGCGGGCAGTGCCTCGGCGCCGATGCCGATCGAGACCACCCGGTTCTTCGCCGGCCTCGGGTTCGCGATCTACGACATCTACGGGATGACCGAGACCACCGGCGCGGTCACCGGCTGCGGCCCCGACAACTTCCGGCTCGGCACGGTCGGGCGGGCCTATCCGGGGATCGAGGTCACGATCGCCGAGGACGGCGAGATCCTGGCCCGCGGTCCGGTCGCCACCGGTGGCTACCACCACAACCCGCAGGCGACGGCCGAGCTGATCGACGACGACGGCTGGATCCACACCGGCGACATCGGGCAGCTCGACGCCGACGGCTTCCTCCGCGTGGTCGACCGCAAGAAGGAGATGATCATCACCTCCGCCGGGAAGAACATCGCGCCGTCCAACATCGAGAACCTGCTCAAGGAGAGCCCGCTGGTCGGACACGCCCTCGCCTACGGAGAGGGCCGGCCCTACGTCGTGGCCATCATGACCCTCGACCCGGACGTGGCTCCCGTGGTGGCCGCGCGGCTCGGGGTCGAGCACACCGATCTCGCCGACCTGGCCCGCAGCCCGGAGATCCTGGCGGTGGTCGAGGAGGCCGTGGCCTCTGCCAACCGTCGGCTGTCCCGGCCGGAGCAGGTCAAGAAGTGGGCCCTGCTGCCGGTCGAGTGGACCGCCGAGTCGGCCGAGCTGACCCCCACCTTGAAGCTCAAGCGTCGCGTGGTGCACGACAACTACGCCGACACCCTGGCCACCCTCTACACCGGCTGAGCCGCGAACCGCGGGCCCGGCGCGGGGCTCTCGCGCCCGTTCCGAGAGCGGGCAACCCCTTGCCGAGGACGCAGACTGGGCTAAGGTGGACGAAACGCGCCGCCCGTCTGGGTGGCGGGTGTCTTGTTGAAGCCACCGACCTGATGCCTGGGTGTCCGGCATTGTCGACACTCGCGGCCCTCGTTGACTCCTCGGAGTCGGTCCCAGGTCGGTGAGCCCGATGACAGCCGTAGCCCATCGCAAGACCCAGCACAGACCCACACCGTCGCGCTCGTCCCTGGACCGGGCCAGCCGCACGCTCGACCTCTTCCGCGAGGCCGCGAGCGCGACCCCAGCGCAGCGCCAGCGTCTCCTCGAGGCGGTGATCGAGCTGCACGTCGACCTGGCCCATGCCGAGGCAGCCCGCTACCGCGCCCGTGGCATCGCGCTGGACGACCTGCGCCAGGTGGCGGCCCTGGCACTGACCAAGGCAGCGCGCGGGTACGACGTCACCACCGGCCACGACTTCCTCTCCTACGCGGTGCCCACGATCCGCGGCGAGCTGCGCAAGCACTTTCGCGACCACGGCTGGATGATCCGTCCGCCACGCCGCATCCAGGAGCTGCAGGGCCGCATCAACGCGGCCGAGAGCGAGCTGTCCAACCGGTTGGGCCGCTCGCCGCAGCCGGCGGAGATCGCCGCGCACCTCGAGGTGCCGCTGGAGTCGGTGATCGAGGCGCTGGCCAGCGACGGCTGCTTCGTCCCGGCCTCCCTGGACCACCCGGTCGGCGACGACGGCGCCGGCACCACCCTGGGCGAGCTGCTGCCCCAGGACGACGCCGCCACGCGCGCCTCCGAGGCCCGGCTGGTCCTGCGACCGGTGCTACGTCGGCTCTGCCAGCGCGACCGCCAGATCCTGACCATGCGGTTCTACGAAGGTCTGACCCAGCGTGAGATCGCCGAGCAGATCGGCGTGACGCAGATGCAGGTCTCCCGGCTGCTCACCCGCATCCTGGGTCAGCTGCGCTCCGGGGTCGGCGACCTGCCGCAGCACTAGAGCGCGAGGTCGCCGACACGGGCGAGCCGTCGCGCGCGGACCCTGGCGGCCACCTCGGGGAAGTCGGTCAGCACCCCGTCCACCCCGAGGTCGAGGAGTCGTGCCACCTCCTGCTCTGCGTCACCGTGCTGGTCACCGGGTCCACCGCTGCGCAGGTTCGCCGGCAGGTGCCGGTTCTCGCTGCGCAGGGTCCACACCAGCACGTCCAGACCGGCGTCGAAGGCGGCCGCGACCGCGGCCCCGGGAGCACCGACGGCACCGCGAGCGTCCCGCGGCAGGGCATGCTCCTTGGGGAGGCCCACCGCGGTCGCGTAGGCGCCGATCCGCTGCCAGCGTCCCCGCCGCAGCTGCTCACCGCGGTCGACCAGGCGGACGAGCTCCAGGTCGACCTCGGCGCGCAGCCGCTTGAGCACGCCGGACTCGAAGGCCATCACCCGCACCGGCGCCAGGGGCGAGGTCAGCCGTCGTCGGCGCAGCTGCGCCAGGAGCGGCTCGTGCAGCGGCAGTCCCAGGCTCTCGAAGTGTGCGGCGTGCTTGAGCTCGAGGTGCACCCCGAGGGCGCGGCCGGCACGGGCGGACTCCTGCTCGCGCAGGTCCAGCAGCTCCTCGAGGGTGGGCACGCCCACGCGGTCGTCGTACCTCGCGCTCGTCGGCCGCATCCGCGGCCACCGCTCCCGCGCGCGCAGCTCACGGAGCTCGGCGAGGTCGAAGTCCTGGACGAACCAGCCCTCGTGGACGCGGTCGCCGAGACGCAGCAGTCGCCGCTTGTGGGCGAACTCGGGTCGCCTCGCGACGTCGGTCGTGCCGGAGAGCTCCAGGTCGTGGCGGCACACGAGGACGCCGTCACGGGTGCTGACCACGTCCGGTTCGACCGAGTCGGCGCCGCTGCGCCAGGCCAGGCGGTAGGCCAGGGAGGTGTGCTCGGGGCGGTGCCCGCTGGCTCCGCGGTGGGCGATGACGAGTGGTGCGGTCACGGGCCTACCGTGCTGTCCCGGGGTGACGGCAGGGTGAAGACCGGTCGAACCCGGCACCTACGGTGGTGGTCATGTTGACCTTCGGCACCCTGGAGCTCCACCCCGCGCTCGAGCACCCCGCGCTGCTCGGCGGACCCGTGCGCGCGGCACTGGCCTCGTGGGAGCACGCCCCGGACGTGCTCGTCGGCGAGATCGACCCCGACCTCGCCGACACCGCCGCCATGACCGAGGCCTACGAGGTGCCGCTCGAGGCGAGCGCCAACTGCGTCGTGGTGATGGGACGGAGGGCCGGGGAGGAGCGAACCGCTGCGTGCGTCGTGCGTGCCGACACCCGGGCGGACGTCAACACCGTGGTGCGGCGCGCGCTCGACGTCCGCAAGGCCTCCTTCCTCGACCACGACCGAGCCGTCGCGGAGACCGGCATGGAGTACGGCGGCATCACCCCGGTGGGCCTGCCCGGCAGATGGCGGCTGCTGGTCGACGAGGTCGTCACCCACCTCGACCTGGCCATCGTCGGCAGCGGGATCCGTGGCTCCAAGCTGTTCCTGCCCGGCCGGCTGCTCGCCGCGCTGCCGGGCGCGGAGGTCGTCACCGATCTAGGCCGCCCCTCGACTGGTTGATCCGGGTTCGACCCCAAATCTCGTTGGCGGGGTCAACCGGTGGGGTGCCTCGTGCGGGAACCTGTCACCACCGGGGCCTACATTCGGTCCTGCCGAGGAGACGGGCGACGATGACTCCGCGTCGTTCCCAGGGTCTGTCTCAGGGCAAAACCCGATAGCGCCCCGAGGCGCGTTCCTGATGGAGTGGCCGCATGCATCGTCAGATCGCCGGCAAGCTGACCGGCCGCATGACCAAGTGGATCGTGCTCGCCTTCTGGATCCTCGCCGTGATGGTGCTCGGCTCGTTCGCCGGCAAGCTGACCGAGGTCCAGAACAACGAGGCATCCTCCTGGCTGCCGGGCAACGCCGAGTCGACGCGTGCGCTGGCGAAGATGGAGCCGTTCCAGGACCCCGATGCCATCCCGACGACGGTCGTCTACGAGAAGAAGGCGGGCTTCACGCCGCAGGACCTCGCCTCGATGAGGCAGCAGGCGGCCGAGCTCCAGGCGATGGACGACGTCGAGGGCAAGGTCATCGGCCCGATCCCGGCCCAGGACGGCCAGGCCGCGCAGACGGTCGTGACCTACAACCTCGGGTCCGACGGCTGGAACAAGATGCCCGGCATCGGCGAGGAGATCCACAAGATCGCCACGATCGACGGTGGCACGGTCTACCTCGCCGGTGGCGGCGGCCAGGCGATCGACTCGGCGGAGGCGTTCGCGGGTCTGGACAGCACCTTGCTGCTCGCCGCCCTGGGCGTGGTCATCCTGCTGCTGCTGCTCACCTACCGCAGCCCGGTGCTGTGGATGCTGCCGATCTTCTCCGTGGTCGTCTCGCTCGGCACGTCCCTCGGCCTGATCTACTTCCTCGCCAAGTACGCCGACCTCACCGTCAACGGCCAGAGCCAGGCCATCGTCTCCATCCTGGTGATCGGCGCCGGGACCGACTACGCGTTGCTCCTGGTCGCGCGATACCGAGAAGAGCTCCGTCGCCACGAGGATCGCCACGAGGCGATGGCCTTCGCCCTGCACCGCGCCACTCCCGCGATCATCGCCAGCGCCAGCACGGTCATCGTGGGCATGCTCTGCCTGACGCTCGCCGAGATGAACTCCACGGCGGGGCTCGGGCCCGTGTGCGCCATCGGCATCGGCGTGACGCTGCTGGCGATGATCACCCTGCTGCCGGCACTGCTCGTCATCTTCGGGCGCTGGATGTTCTGGCCGAAGCGCCCGGGCTTCGGTTCGGCCGAGCCGACCAGCACCGGCATCTGGGCGAAGGTCGGGGCCTTCATCAAGCCCCGCCCACGTCGGGTCTGGGTCACCACCTCACTGCTGCTGGCGGTGTGCGCGCTCGGCATGCTCACCCTGAACACCAACGGCCTCTCGACCGCGGACTCCTACACCAAGGAGTTCGACTCGGTGAAGGGCCAGAAGGTGCTGACCACCCACGGACTGGCCGACAACTCCACCCCGGTCATGGTCGTGGCCAACGCCGCCCAGGCCGGGGACGTGGCCGACGCGATGACCGGGATCGACAACCTCCAGGCCCCGAGCCAGCCCGTGGTCAAGGACGGCGTCGCGTTCGTCACCGCCAACCTCACGGTCGACCCCACCACCAGCGCCGCGTTCGGCACCGTCGACGAGGTGCGCTCGCGGGTCCACGCGGTCGACGGCGCCGACGCACTGGTGAGCGGCACCTCGGCGATCCTCGACGACATGCTCCAGGCCAACACGCGCGACTCCAAGGTGATCATCCCGGTGACCCTGGTCGTGGTGCTGCTGATCCTGATGCTGCTGCTCCGGGCGCTCGCGGCGCCGCTGATCCTGATCGCGACGGTGGTGCTGTCCTTCGGCACGGCCATCGGACTGGGGGCGCTCGCCTTCAAGTACATCTTCGACTACCCCGGAGTCGACCCCAGCTTCCCGCTGTTCGTGTTCGTCTTCCTGGTCTCGCTCGGCATCGACTACAACATCTTCTTGATGACCAGGGTCCGGGAGGAGACCGCCACCCGGGGGACCCGAGCGGGTTCGCTGGCGGCCCTGGGCGCCACCGGCGGGGTGATCACCTCGGCCGGCCTGGTGCTGGCGGCCACCTTCGGCATCTTGGCGTCGTTGCCGCTGGTCTTCCTCGTCGAGCTCGGCTTCACCGTCGCGCTGGGCGTGCTGATCGACACGATCATCATCCGCTCGGTGCTGGTGACCGCGATCAACCTCGACCTGGGGAGCCGGATCTGGTGGCCCAGCAGCCTCGACCGGGGAGGGCAGCCCGTGATCGGACCGGGCCAGGCCCAGCACCGCGCGGACGTCCCCGTCGACGCCTGAGCCGTCGAGGAGCCAGGGGCGGTCGGCGTACGGACTGCCCGTCGTCGTCCTGGAGTGATGCGTCTCATGCCCACCGGGCCGCGGTGACGGTGGCGCCAGGACCGTGACAGCAATACTGTCAGCGTCATGAAGCTCTCCACCGCCCTGATGTACGACGGCAATCCCCGCACCGCGGCCGACCAGGTCGTGCAGCTGGAGCAGGCCGGGATGGACACGGTGTGGGTGGCCGAGGCCTACGGCTTCGACTCCCCCACCCTGATGGGCTACCTCGCGGCACGCACCGAGACCATCGAGATCGGCGCCGCCATCCTCAACGTCTACTCCCGCACCCCGGCCCTGCTCGCCCAGACCGCAGCCGGGCTCGACAACGTCTCCGGGGGCCGGGCGATCCTCGGCCTGGGCGCTTCGGGTCCCCAGGTGGTCGAGGGCTGGCACGGGATGCCCTACAGCAAGCCACTGGGACGCACCCGCGAGGCGGTCGAGATCATCCGAGCGGCGCTGCGCCGCGAGCGGCTGGAGCACGACGGCGCGAGCTTCCACCTGCCGCTGCCCGAGGGGCAGGGCACCGGACTGGGCAAGCCGTTGAAGATGCTGACCCACCCCGAGCGGAGCAGCGTCCCCATCTACATCGCCGCCCTGGGACCCAAGTCGGTCGAGGGTGCCGCCGAGTACGCCGACGGCTGGCTGCCCTTCCTCTACACCCCGGAGGGCGCCGCCCGCGTCTGGGGCGACGCCCTGGCCGCAGGAACGGCCAAGCGCTCCGCCGACCTCGCGCCGCTGGAGGTCGCGGCCGGGGGGATGGTCGCGGTCGGCGAGGACGTCAAGGGCCTTCTCGACTTCGCCCGCCCGATGGCCGCCCTCTACATCGGGGGCATGGGTGCACGGGGCAAGAACTTCTACAACGACCTGGTCTGCCAGTACGGCTATGAGAAGGAGGCCCGCGAGATCCAGGACCTCTACCTGGAGGGCAAGAAGAAGGAGGCCGAGGCCGCGGTCCCGCTCGAGCTGCTCGAGCAGGCCCACCTGGTCGGCCCGGAGTCCTGGGTCAAGGAACGCATCGAGGCTTTCCGCGAGTCCGGGGTGACCAACCTGCAGGTCGCTCCCGCCAGCGACGACCCGGCCGGCCTCGTGCGCCGGCTCAAGGAGTGGGTGAGCTGACCGCTCGCCCGCGGGGCTAGCCTGAACGACGATGACGAGCCTTCCCGACCCGGCGTTCCGGCCCACCCCCCAGCAGGTCCGCCGCGCCCTCGCGCGCGCCGAGCGCGGCGCGGCGCTCGATCTGGACGAGGCCACCGTGCTGCTCGCTGCCCGCGGCGAGGACCTCGACCGGCTGTGCGCCGTCGCGGCCCGCGTCCGGGACGCGGGGCTCGCCGACACCGGCCGGCCCGGGGTGGTGACCTACTCGCCCAAGGTGTTCCTCCCCGTCACGCGGCTGTGCCGGGACCGCTGCCACTACTGCACCTTCGTGACCACGCCCGGGCACCTCGAGCGTGACGGGGAGGCGCCGTACCTCTCCCCCGACGAGATCCTCGACCTCGCCGGCCAGGGCGCCGCGCTCGGGTGCACCGAGGCGCTGTTCACCCTCGGCGACCGTCCCGAGGACCGGTGGCCGCAGGCGCGGGCCTGGCTCGACGAGCAGGGGTATGACTCCACCCTCGCCTACGTGCGCGCGATGGCCGTGCGGGTGCTCGAGGAGACCGGCCTGCTGCCGCACCTCAACCCGGGCGTCATGTCGTGGGAGGAGATGAACCGGCTCAAGCCGGTCTCCCCCTCGATGGGCATGATGCTGGAGACCACCTCGCGGCGGCTCTACGAGGAGAAGGGCCAGGCCCATTACGGCTCGCCCGACAAGAACCCCGACGTGCGGGTGCGCGTGCTCGAGGACGCAGGGCGGCTCTCGGTGCCGTTCACCACCGGACTGCTGATCGGCATCGGCGAGGATCTCGGCGAGCGGGCGGAGTCGATCTTCGAGCTGCGCCGGGTCTCGCGCCAGTTCGCTCACGTGCAGGAAGTCATCATCCAGAACTTCCGCGCCAAGCCCGACACCGCGATGCGCCACACCGACGACCTCGGGCTGGAGGAGTACCTCGCCACGATCGCGGTCTCCCGGCTCGTCCTCGGCCCCCGGGTGCGTCTCCAGGCACCGCCGAACCTGGTCGACCTCGAGGAGTGCCGGGCACTGCTGGGCGCCGGGGTCGACGACTGGGGCGGGGTCTCACCGCTGACCCCCGACCACGTGAACCCCGAGCGGCCGTGGCCCTCGCTGGAGCGGCTGCGCTCGATCACCGAGGCGTCCGGGTTCTCGCTCCGGGCACGGCTCACCGTGCACCCCGAGTACGTCGTGGCCGGCGAGCCCTGGATCGACCCCCGCGTCTCGAGCCACGTGGCCGCCCTGGCCGACGACTCGGGTCTGGTTCGTGAAGGAGTGCGTCCGACCGGACTCCCCTGGCAGGAGCCCGACGGCGGGTTCGCGAGTGTGGGTCGCACCGACCTGCACGCGGCGGTCGACACCGAGGGCCGGAGCGAGGACCGCCGCTCCGACTTCGAGAACGTCTACGGGGACTGGGACTCGTTGCGCGCCGACGCCGACCGGGTGAGCGTGGACGGGACTGGCCCCCCTGCCGCCCGTCCTTCCCGAGGAGCTGGCGGCGAGGGCAGGACGGGCGAAACGGGTGGGTGCGAACCCCGGGGAGTCCCCGGCGCCAGCCCGGAGGGTTGGGCGGCCCTCCAGTCCGCGGAGGCCGACCCGGGCAACCTCAGCGACGAGCACGCGCTCACGCTGATGACGGCAGAGGGAGAGCTGCTCGACCAGGTGGTCCGACTCGCTGACGACCTGCGCCGCGAGACCGTCGGCGACCAGGTGACCTACGTCGTCAACCGGAACATCAACTTCACCAACGTCTGCTACGTCGGCTGCCGGTTCTGCGCCTTCGCCCAGCGACGCAGCGATGCCGACGCCTACTCCCTCTCCCTCGACCAGGTCGCCGACCGCGCCGAGGAGGCCTGGGAGCTCGGCGCCACCGAGGTGTGCATGCAGGGCGGCATCGATCCCGAGCTGCCCGGCACGGCCTACTTCGACCTCGCGGCGGCGGTGAAGACCCGGGTGCCGCAGATGCACGTGCACGCCTTCTCCCCGATGGAGATCGTCAACGGCTCCAGCCGCACGGGACTCTCCTTCGAGGACTTCTTGATCAAGGCCCGCGAGTCGGGCCTCGACACGATCCCCGGCACCGCCGCGGAGATCCTCGACGACGACGTCCGGTGGGTGCTGACCAAGGGCAAGCTCCCCACGAGCACGTGGATCGAGGTGATCACCACCGCGCACCGCGTGGGGGTGCGCTCGAGCTCGACGATGATGTACGGCCACGTCGACAACCCCCGCCACTGGGTGCAGCACCTGCGCGTGCTCAGCCGGGTCCAGGACACCGCGCTGGAGGCCGGGGTGAGCGGGTTCACCGAGTTCGTGCCGCTGCCGTTCGTGCACCACTCCGCCCCCATCTACCTGGCCGGCGTCGCCCGGCCCGGGCCGACGATGCGCGACAACCTCGCCGTCCACGCGATGGCCCGGATCATGCTGCACGGCCGGATCGACAACATCCAGACCTCCTGGGTCAAGCTGGGCGTCGACGGCACCCGCGCGATGCTCAACGCCGGGGCGAACGACCTCGGCGGCACCTTGATGGAGGAGACCATCTCGCGGATGGCCGGCTCCGAGCACGGATCGGCCAAGACCGTCGAGGAGCTGGTCGAGATCGGTAGCGGGATCGGTCGCCCGGTGCTCCAGCGCAGCACGACGTACGCCGGCTGACCCCGCCGCGGGGCCTGCCGGAGCCCCCACTCCCGTGGCCAGAGCGGGCCGGCGACCGACTCGCCCCCTCGTCCTCGGGACGGGTCCGAGGACCCTCAGCCGCGCGCTGCCCGCTTGCGCGAGACGGCGTCCACCGCCGCCGCCACGAGCAGCACCACCCCGGTGATCACCTGCTGCCACTGGGCGCCGAGGCTGGGCCGCAGCAGCAGGCCGTTGGGGATGATCGCGATCACGAGCGCACCCAGGATGGCGTCGCGTGGCTTGCCACGGCCACCGAAGAGCGAGGTGCCGCCGATGACCGCGGCCGCGACCGAGAACAGCAGCACGTTGCCGGAGCCGAGGTCGAGGGAGGCCGAGGACTGCGAGGAGGCGAGCAGGATGCCGCCGAGGGCGCCGAAGGAGGAGCACAGCGTGAACGCCGTCACCTTCATGTGCACCACGTCGATGCCCGCGCGACGGGCCGCCTCCGCGTTGCCGCCGGTCGCGTAGAGGTGTCGGCCCCAGGTGGTCTTGGTGAGCGCGATGCTGCACCCGATCATCAGCACGATCGCCAGCGCAGCGGGCACGGGGATCCCCTCGATGACCTTGTAGACGTTGGTGTTGCGGTTGCGGTTGGCCAGCAGGGTCAGCACCACGGCGACCAGCGCCACGATCCCGCCACGCACGAGGACCAGGCTGACCCCGTCGCGCGCAAGTCCGGCGCTCCGCGCGCGGACCGACTTCAGCAGCGTGAACCCGAGGTAGCCCGCCACCACCACGATCACGAAGACCCAGCTCCACAGCGGGCTCAGGTTGCCGTAGGTCAGCTTGTGCCACAGCGCGTAGTTGGAGGTGTTCACCGGCTGACCGTTGAGCGCGAACTGCAGCACCCCCTGCCAGGCGAGGAACAGGGCGAGGGTGACCACGAAGCTGGGGATGCCGACCTTGGCCACGAGGTAGCCGTTGAAGACGCCGATGGCGGCACCGATGCAGATCGCCGTCACCAGGGCGAGGATCAGGTGCTGGGTCATGTTCGTGAGGATCAGCACCAGCCCGACGGCCACGACTGCCGCACCGGCGTACGTCTTGAGCCAGAGGGCGAGCAGTCCCGCGGCCACCATGCCGACCACCAGGGCCCAGTACAGCAGCCCGGGCAGGCCGTGGTGCAGGTTGCCCGAGAAGACCCCTACCGCGGCGAACGCCGCGCAGGTGCCTCCGGCAGTGCCGGCCGAGAGGTCGATCTCACCGAGCAGCAGCACGAAGACCAGGCCCAGGGCGATGATCGCGATGTAGGCGCCCTGGCCGGGAAGGTTCCCCAGGTTGTAGGCCGACAGGAAGCGGTCGGAGACCTGCATGAAGATGATGGCGAGGACGACCAGGCCCAGCACGGAGGGCAACGCGCCGGGGTCACCGGTGCGCAGCTTGCCGACCCACCCCGTGAGCGCTTCCGGGATGGTGCGCTCCTCGACGTCGAGGGCGAAGGAGCCGGAGCGCTGCTCGGAGCCGTGCTCCTCGGCGGGAGCGTCGGTCTCGGGAGTGTCAGAAGACATGGCTGGTGACCTCTCAGTTGCTCTCGTCCAGGGAGGCAGGGGCCAGCCCGATGTCACCGCTTCGTCCGGCGGTGATCAGCTCGACGATCTGGGTGGTGCTGGTGTCCTCGGCCTTCACCTCGGCGGCCACGCGCCCCAGGTAGAGCGCGACCACCCGGTCGGCCACCTCCATCACGTCGTTCATGTTGTGCGAGATCAGCACGACGCCACGGCCCTGGTCGGCCAGGCGGCGGACCAGGTCGAGGACCTGGCGGGTCTGGGCCACGCCGAGGGCGGCCGTGGGCTCGTCGAGGAAGACCACCTTGCTGTTCCACAGCACCGCCTTGGCGATGGCCACGGTCTGGCGCTGGCCACCCGACAGGTTGGCCACCACCTGGCGCACCGAGGAGACCGTGCGCACCGAGAGTCCGGCCAGCGTCTCACGCGCCTGCCGCTCCATCTCCCCGTCGGCGAGGAAGGTGCCCATCCGCCGGATCTCGCGGCCCAGGAACATGTTCTGGGTGATGTCGAGGTTGTCGGCCAGCGCGAGGTCCTGGTAGACGAACTCGATCCCGAGGGCAGTGGCGGCACGAGGGTCGGCGATCGTCACCGGCTTGCCCTCGAAGCTCAGCTCTCCTTGGTCGATGCCGTTGATGCCCGCGATGCACTTCACCAGGGTCGACTTGCCGGCGCCGTTGTCGCCGACGAGGGCGGTCACCTCACCGGGGTAGACGTGGAAGTCGACGTCGTGGAGCACGTGGACTGGCCCAAAGCTCTTGTTGAGCTTGCTGACGGACAGGATCGGCTCGGACACCGGTCTCAACACCTCTCGTGGTTCCTGGGTGCGACCACGGCCGGACGCGGCGAGCGCCCGGCCGTGGCTGCTGGGCCGATCCTCAGTTGAGACCGATCTTGGCGCAGGCGTCCGCGATGCCGTTGCAGATCTCCGCCTGCTTGAGAGCACCCGCGTCCACGACGTCCTGGACGTTCGCCTGGGTGATCACCTGCGCGGGCAGGAGCAGGGCCTGGAGCTTGTGGTCCGGGGCCTGCGGGTCGTCGAACGGGCTCAGCGTCAGTCCCGCCGAGGACGGGTCGTTGCCGCTGATCAGCGCGATGGCGAGCTGGGCGGCCGCGTTGGCCTCGAGCTTGACGTTCTTGAAGATCGTCATGCTCTGCGTGCCCCGCACGATGTTCTGCAGCCCCTCGACCCCGGCGTCCTGGCCGGTGACCACGACGTGGCCGTCGAGACCCTGGTTCTTCAGCACGCCGATGACCGCGTTGGCGATGTCGTCGTTGGCCGCGAGGACACCGTCGACCTGGCCACCGGAGGCGGTGAGCGCCTGGGTGAAGGCCGGGGCCGCGTTGTCGACCTTCCAGCCCTTGACGACCGCCTCCTGCTCGATGCTGACCTTGCCCGAGCTCACCAGCGGGTCGAGGACCTCGTGGGCGCCCTTCTTGAACAGCACCGCGTTGTTGTCCACGTCGGTACCACCGTCCATCATGATGATCTTCGGCTTGTCGACCTTGTTGGCAGCGAGGCAGTCCATCAGCGTCTGGGCCTGGAGCTTGCCGACGTCCTCGTTGTCGAAGGAGACGTAGTAGCCCGCGGTGCCGCCGAGGTTGACCCGGTCGTAGTCGATGACCTTGACGCCGGCCTTCGCGGCCTCCTTCTCCACACCGGCGCCGGAGGCGGCGTCGATCGAGTCGATGATCAAGACCTTGGCTCCCTCACCGATCATGTTCTGCGCGATCGAGGCGAACTTGTTCTTGTCGCCCTGCGCGTTCTGCACGTCGGGGGTGATGCCGGCGCCCTTGAGGGCCTTTGTCAGCAGGGGGGCGTCGTAGAGCGTGTAGCGGGTGGAGGAGGTCGTGTCGGGCAGGATCACGCCCACCTTGCCGCTGGCCTTCCCGGTGGCACCACCCGACGGGGGCGCCTGGGCGCCGCTGGTGGGCGGGTTGTCGAGCTTGCACGCGGCTGTGATCTTCGTGCCGCCCGAGGAGCCGCTGCCGTTGCCGCTGCTCGTGTTGTCGGAGCTGCCGCAGCCGGCCAGGCTGACTGCCCCGAGGGCGAGCGCGACCCCGGTGACGGAGACGCGACGAATGAGTGAGGACACGGTTCCTCCTGGTAGTTGAGGTCGGTCTTGCCACGACGACGAGGCAGGACTCTTGACGGCAGTGTGGTACGTCACAACTTTGTGGTCAAGAGTCGCGCGCTAAATGTTGCAGCAGGGCAGACAACTCGGTCTTTATCGACATGTCTTGACGACAAGAACCCCCTTGCCGCACAGTTCAGCCATGCCGGTGTCCGAGACGGGTCCCGCAGCCGAGGTGCCGCGCGTCGCCCCCGGCTCCACGTCCTCGCTCCGGACCGCCAACCAGCGCCGCGTCCTGGACGTGCTGCTCACCCAGGGTGCCGCCACCCAGGCCGAGCTCGCCCGGGCCACCGGCCTGGCCAGCGGCACCGTCTCCTCGATCGTGCGGCAGCTCGCCGCGGCCGGCATCTTGTCCACCGTCGCAGGCGCCGGCCGGCGCAGCACCATGGTCAAGCTGGCCCGCGGCGCCGGGGTGGTCGCGGCGGTGGACTTCGGCCACACCCACGTGGCCGTCGCCCTCGGCGACATGCGGGGCCGGGTGCTCGGGGAGGTCTCCGAGCAGCTGCCCCAGGCCTACGACGTCGACGTCGGCCTGGGTCGCGCCTCGGCCCTGCTCGACCGGCTCTACACCGAGACCGGCACCGAACGCTCCGCGGTCCGCAACATCGGCATGGGTCTGCCCTGCCCGATCGCGGACGGCATCGTGATGTCCTCGGCGATCATGCCGGAGTGGGTCGGCCTGAACGCCCGCCAGCTGGCGGAGTCGCGACTGGGGATCCCGGTGCAGCTGGACAACGACGCCAACCTCGGGGCTCTCGGCGAGCACCGCCGCGGCGTGGGGCGCGGTCGCGCAAACGTGGTCTTCGTCAAGGTCTCCTCCGGCGTCGGCGCCGGCCTGATCCTGGACCACCAGCTCTTCCGGGGCGCCCACGGGATCGCCGGCGAGATCGGACACCTCACCTTCGACGAGCAGGGTCCCCTGTGCCGCTGCGGCAGCCGCGGCTGCCTCGAGGCCTACGCCGCGACCGGGCCGGCGCTGGCCATGATGGCCGACCAGATGCCGGTCGCCGACCCCGTCGAGCCGGGCGAGGCAAGGGCCGGGATCGACGCGGTCATCGCCGCTGCCGAGCAGGGCAACGTCGCCGCTCGACGCGTCTTCGAGGACGCCGGGCTGCACCTCGGCTGGGGCCTGGCCACCATCACCAACCTGCTCAACCCCGACGTGATCGCCGTCGGTGGCGACATGAGCCACGCTGGTGAGCTGATGCTGGAGTCGGCCCGCGTCGGGTTGCGCAGGCACGGCCTGGCCGGGGCCGCCTCCACGCCGATCCGGGTGGCCCAGCTCGGCGACCGGGCCTCGATCGTCGGCGGACTGGTGCTCGCGATCGACGCGACGGACCTCGTCGCGGAGGGCTGAGCCCGCGGACGCCTCAGCGCAGCCGCACCGGCACGGCGTCCACGCCGTACACCAGGCTCAGCGCGCGGTAGTCGAGGTCCTCGGAGGGCACGGCGAGCCGCATCTCGGGGAACCGTGCCGCGAGGGCCGGGAAGGCCGTGCGCAGCTCCATCCGGGCCAGCTCGGCCCCGACACACCGGTGGAAGCCGTAGCCGAAGGCCAGGTGGGAGCTCGAGGCGCCGTCGAGGTCGAGCTCGTCCCCGGCGGTGCTGCGCCCGTCGCGGTTGACCGCCGGCAGCGAGACCAGCACCACCGACCCCTGGTCGATCTCGCGGCCCCCCACCACCACCGGCTGCTTGGCGAACCGGGGGAAGGCGACCTGCACCACCGAGAGCAGCCGGAGCAGCTCGTCGACGACCGGCCCGGCACTGCCGGGGTCGGCGACCAGCCGGTCCCACACCTCGCGGTTCTCCAGCAACATGGCGGTCCCGAGCGCGAGCATCGAGGCACTGGTCTCCAACCCGCCGGTGAAGACCCCGTCGGCCAGCCCACCGAGCTCGAAGTCGCTGATCTCCGTGCCGTGCTCACCGATGAGCTGCCCGATCAGGCCGGGTCCCGGCTCCCGGCGCTGGCGGCTGGCCTCGGCCAGCAGGAACTCCCGCGACCCGCCGATCGCCCCCACGGTGCCCTGGCCACCCTGCGTGACGTCGAAGCGGGCCGTGGCCAGGCTGCGGAAGGTCTCGCGCCTCTCGTCGGGCAGCCCGAGCAGGTCGCAGATCACCAGGAACGGGATCGGGAAGGCGAAGGTGGGCACCAGGTCGACCGGCTCGGCGCGGGTGCCGGCATCCTCGACCTCCGCGAGCTGGCGCTCGATGATCGCCGAGATGCCGGGCTGCAGCCGCGCCAGCCGGCGCATCGTGAACTCGGGGGTGAGCAGGCCGCGCAACCGGGTGTGGTCGGGAGGGTCGGTGAACCCGAGGCCGCCGATGTCACCGTCGGTGGCGGAGCCGCTCTTGCCCATGTAGGGCCGGATGTCGGTGGAGTAGGAGGTGGCGTCGCGCAGCACCTCGCGGGCCTCGGCATGCCCGGTCACCAGCCACACGTCGAGGCCCAGGAACGTGGTGAGCTTGTGCACCGGCTCCGCGTCACGCGTCTGCGACAGCCGCTGGTTGGGCACCATCGCGTCGCGCTGCAACGGCCAGGACAACGAGTCGGGCACCTTGTCCAGCCGGGTCAGGTCGATCCCGCCGGCGCGCGCGATCAGGCGGTCGCGGACCGCCTTCCTCATGCTGCTGACCAGCCTCATCGCACCCTCTCGGCTCACTGCTGCACCACCACGATTCTACGAACCACCCAGCCCAGCAGACATCCGGGACACCCCCGGGTGCTCCAGGGGTGGTTTCAGGGGTGCGGTTTCACTGGGTCCCCAGTGAAACCGCCACTCTCCGTGCGTTGCGACGCACGGGAAGTGGCTGCTTCGCACGGGAAGGCCGGTCTGGACCGGCCCGGTGGGTTGGTTCGGGGGTTGGCGGGTCCCGTGGGAGGTGGGGGCTGTGGTTGGTTCACTCCCACTCGATGGTGCCCGGAGGCTTGCTGGTGATGTCGAGGGTGACCCGGTTGATCTCGCGGACCTCGTTGGTGATCCGGGTCGAGATGGTCTCCAGGACGTCGTAGGGCAGCCGCGCCCAGTCGGCGGTCATCGCGTCCTCGGAGGTGACCGGACGCAGCACCACCGGGTGGCCGTACGTGCGCCCGTCACCTTGTACGCCGACCGACCGTACGTCGCCCAGCAGGACGACCGGGAACTGCCAGATGTCGCGATCCAGACCCGCGCGGGTGAGCTCCTCGCGGGCGATGGCGTCGGCCTCGCGGAGGATCTCCAGGCGCTCGTGGTCGACCTCGCCGATGATGCGGATGCCGAGGCCGGGCCCGGGGAACGGGTGTCGCCACACGATCTGCGCCGGCAGGCCGAGCTGCTCACCGACAAGGCGCACCTCGTCCTTGAACAGCGTGCGCAGCGGTTCGACCAGCTCGAACTCGAGGTCCTCCGGCAGGCCGCCGACATTGTGGTGCGACTTGATGTTCGAGGCTCCCGCTCCCCCGCCGGACTCGACGACGTCGGGATAGAGCGTGCCCTGCACCAGGTAGGCGACCTTCACGCTCTCGGAGACTGCGGCCTTGGCCAGCACGTCGGCCTCGGCGGCCTCGAAGACCCGGATGAACTCCCGGCCGATGATCTTGCGCTTCTCCTCCGGGTCGCTGACGCCTGCCAGCGCGTCGAGGAAGCGCTTCTGGGCGTCGACCACGTGCAGGTCCACCCCGGTGGCGGCCACGAAGTCGCGCTCGACCTGCTCGGCCTCGCCCTTGCGCAGCAGCCCGTGGTCGACGAAGACGCAGGTCAGGCGGTCGCCGATGGCCCGTTGCACGAGGGCGGCGGCCACGGCCGAGTCCACGCCGCCGGAGAGTCCACAGATCGCCCGCCCCGAGTCGCCGATCTGCTCGCGGATGCGCCCGACCTGCTCCTCGACGATGTTCACCATCGTCCAGGTGGGTCGGCAGCCGGCGATGTCGTGCAAGAAGTGCTCGAGCACCTGCTGGCCGTGCTGGGTGTGCATCACCTCGGGGTGCCACTGCACACCGGCGAGGCGACGCTCGGTGTCCTCGAAGGCGGCGACCGGGCTGCTCACCGTCGCCGCGAGCACCTCGAAGCCTTCGGGCGCACGCTGCACGGAGTCGCCGTGCGACATCCACACCCGGTGCTCGGCCGGGATGTCATCGAGCAGCGTCCCGGGACTGGTGACCCGGACCGGCGTGCGGCCGTACTCCGAGACCCCCGTCCGCGCGACCTCGCCGCCCAGGGCCTGGGCCATCGCCTGGAAGCCGTAGCACATGCCGAAGACGGGGACGCCGGCTGTGAACAGGTCCCCGTCGACGGCGGGGGCGCCCGGGGCGTAGACCGAGGACGGTCCTCCGGAGAGCACGATCGCGGCCGGCTTGCGGGCCAGCATCTCCGCGACCGACATCGAGTGCGGGACGATCTCGGAGTACACCTTCGCCTCGCGCACGCGCCGCGCGATCAGCTGCGCGTACTGGGCTCCGAAGTCGACGACGAGAACGAGGTCGTGGTCGGTCAAGATGGGCCCTTTCGGCGGGGCATCGATGCTGCCTTGAGTCTGCCAGAACTTTCTCTGAGATTTTCTCCGGGTGGGCGTAACCCCCCTCGGGAGCCTTCGTTGAGGCAAGCAGATCCGGTGCAGTGCTCCCTCCCAGGCCGGATCTCGAACCGGTTCGCGCCAGCGAACTCTCCAGGGCCCGGCCTCCCTCCCTCCCCGGCCGGGCCCTGGCTCGTTCAGCGGGCGCACGACGACAGCCCCCGGGCACGGTGGTGGCCCGGGGGCTGTCGTACGCCGGGGGCGGTCGCCGCGGGCGGCGGGCCGGCGAGGTGTCCGGCAGCCCTCAGCTGACGCCGACGATGGGCAGCTGCAGGGCGGCCGGCGCGGACGCCGGGACGGCCGGGTGCTGCGGGGCGACCGGCGTGACCCGCTCGTAGGGCGCACCGAGCGCCGGACGGGGGTCCGCCTCGCCCTTGTTGGGCCACAACGACATCGCGCGCTCGGCCTGCGCGGTGATGGTCAACGAGGGGTTCACCCCCAGGTTCGCCGAGATCGCCGACCCGTCGGCGACGTGCAGCCCCGGATGCCCGTAGACCCGCTGGTAGGGGTCGACCACACCGCTCTCCGGGCTCTCCCCGATCGCGCAGCCACCGATGAAGTGGGCCGTCATCGGCATGTTGAACGGCTCGCCGATCGATCCGCCGGCGGTGCCGCCCATGATGGCCGCCATCTTGCGCACCACCTTGTTGGCCACCGGGATCCAGGTCGGGTTGGGACGTCCGTGGCCCTGCCGCGAGGTCAGCACCCACCGGTTCGTGCCCGGGATCCGCTTGGGGTACGTCGTGATCGAGTTGTCCAGGGTCTGCATCACCAGCGCGACCACCGTTCGCTCCGACCAGTGCTTGAGGTCGTAGAGCGAGGCGACGTTCGCGCGCTGGCGCCACATCTCCTTCAGCCAGGTGCGCCAGCGCGGCTCGGGGCCGTCGCCGTCGGTGAGCACCGTCTGCAGCAGCGCCATCACGTTGCTGCCCTTGCCGTAGCGCACCGGTTCGACGTGGGTGTCCTCGTCGGGGTGGAAGGAGGAGGTGATGGCGATGCCGTAGCTGTAGTCGACCGACCGGTCCGGGGCGATCGCACCGAGGATGGACTCGGAGTTGGTGCGCGAGAGGTAGCCGAGGCGGTCGGAGAGCCCGGGGAGGTGGCCCTCGGCCTTCATCCGGTGCAGCAGCTTCTGGGTGCCGATGGCGGCGGCGGCGAAGACCACGTGCTCGGCGCTGAGCGTCTTGGTGGACGCGGCGGTGCTCCGGCGTGCCTTGGTGAACTTCAGGCTCACCTCGTAGCCGCCTCCGGCCCGCGGCCGGACCCGGGTGACCGTGCTCAGCGGCATCACCTTCGCACCCCGCTGCTCGGCCAGGTAGAGGTAGTTCTTCACCAGGGTGTTCTTCGCGTTGTACTTGCACCCGGTCATGCAGTCGCCGCAGGCGATGCAGGTGTTCCGGTCGGGGCCGGCGCCGCCGAAGTAGGGGTCGGCGACCTCGTCGCCCTTCGCGTTCTCCGGCCCGCCGAAGAAGACCCCCACCGGCGTGGGATGGAAGCTCTCCCCCACGCCCAGGTCGTCGGCCACCTCCTTCATGACGTCGTCGGAAGGGGTGTGCAGCGGGTTCTCCACCACGCCCAGCATCCGCTTGGCCTGGTCGTAGTACGGCGCGAGCTCGGCCTTCCAGTCGGTGATGTCGCGCCACTGGGCGTCCTGGTAGAACGCCTCCAGCGGCTCGTAGAGCGTGTTGGCGTAGACGAGCGAGCCGCCGCCCACCCCAGCGCCGGCCAGGATCAGCGAGTCACGGACCGCGTCGATGCGCTGGATGCCGTACATCCCGAACTCGGGTCGGAACAGGAACCGCTTGACGTCGAAGGACGTCGTGGCGAAGTCCTCGTCGCGGAACCGGGCCCCGGCCTCGATCACGCCGACCTTGTAGCCCTTCTCGGTCAGGCGCAGCGCGGTGACGGATCCGCCGAAACCGGAGCCGACCACCAGGACGTCGTAGTCGCAGCCCGAGTCCGCCACGGCGAAGTGGTCCTGCGAGCCGCTCATCAGGCCCGCCCCAGCTTGGTCATCAGGCGCGTCTGCGCGGTCATCACCTTGGCGAACATCTCATCGCTCATCCCGAACATCGGCGCGAACCGGAGCACCTTCTGCACGGCGACCGACTGCGACTCGGTGTAGCGCAGCACACCCTCGCCACCCTGGCGACGGCCCATGCCGGACTGGCGCATGCCGCCCATCGGCGAGTCGATGCTGGCGAACGTGGCCGCGAAGGCCTCGTTGATGTTCACCGTGCCGCACCTGACCTGGCGCGCGAGCACCCGCGCCCGCTTGGTGTCCCGGCTGTAGATCGAGGCGTTCAGGCCGTAGTCCCCCGAGTTGGCCCGGGAGATCGCATCGGCCTCGTCGTGGAACCGGTAGAGGGAGATCACCGGACCGAAGGTCTCGTTGCCGAAGCAGGTCATCTCGGGGGTGACGCCCTCGAGGATGGTCGGCTCGTAGAAGTAGGGGCCCAGGTCGGGCCGCGGCCTGCCCCCGGCGAGCACCGTGGCGCCCTTGGCGACCGCGTCCTCGACGTGCGCGACCACGGTGTCGAGCTGGTCCTGGCTGATCAGCGACCCCATGTCGGAGCCCCACTCGATGCCGGGACGCAGCGCCATCGCCTGGGTCCGCTCGACGAACTTGGCCTTGAACCGGTCGTAGACCTGGTCGGCGACGAACATCCGCTCCATGGAGACGCACAGCTGACCGGCGCTGGAGAAGGTCGCTCGCACCGCGCCCTCGGCGGCACGGTCCAGGTCGGCGTCGCGCAGGATCAGGATCGGGTTCTTGCCGCCGAGCTCGAGCGAGCACCCGATCAACCGGTCGACGCACTGCTGGGCGATCAGCTTCCCGGTCGCCGTCGAGCCGGTGAAGCAGATGTAGTCCGAACGCTGGATCATCGGGGCGCCCAGGTCACGACCCGGGCCGGCCACGACGTTCCACAGACCCTCGGGGAAGCCGGCCTCCTCGAGCAGCTGGGCGCCGTAGAGGGCGGAGAGCATGGTCTGGGCGTCGGGCTTGGTGACCACCGCGTTGCCGGCGAGCAGGGCCGGCAGCCCGTCGATCAGGGCGAGGTTGAACGGGTAGTTCCAGGGCGCGATGATCCCCACCACCCCCTTGGCCACCTGGTTGACCTCGACGTGGGTCAGGCCCGGGACGACACCGGTGCGGCGCTGGGGAGCGAGGTGCTGGTGCGCCGTGCGGGCGTAGTAGCGGGCGGTCAGCGCGACGTGCAGCGGCTCGTCGTAGGCGTGCTTGCGGGCCTTGCCGGACTCCCAGCAGATGAGGTCCATGATCTCGTCCTGCCGGTCCAGCACCAGGTCGTGCAGCCGCATCAGCAGCTGCGAGCGGTGCTCGAGGCTGGTCTGCGCCCAGGCCTGCTGCGCACGACGGGCGCGGGCGAAGGCCTCCTGGACGTCGGCCTCGCCCGACTGCGGGACCATCGCCAGCCGCTGGCCCGTGATCGGGGTGTAGGTCGGGACCGCCTCGCCGGTCGTGGACACCACGCGGCTGGTCAGCGAGCGCACGTACGCCGGGTCGAGCGCGTAGGACGCCGTCGGGTCGTGCTCGGGATCCGCGGGGCCGAGCTGCTCGCCGGCGGAGGACTGGGAAGGGTCGGGCTGGGCGCTCATGGCGGTGAGCCTAGACCGGGGGTCCTCTTTACACAATGGCCCGTCTTGTAAAACGGCCGGGTTCTGGTGCGCGCTGCGCGCGTGGCCCATCGAGACCTCATGCCTCCGGGTCCGCCGGTGGCGCCGCGCCGCCGGCCTCGTCCCGCTCCGCCCACCCCAGCAGCGGGGTGAGGTCGAAGACGGCAGCATCGATCCCGGCGTGCAGGTCACCGACCTCCGCGTAGCGGGCCGGCATCGTCTCGATGGTGAAGTCGTCGGGTTCGCAGGCGTCGACCTCCTCCCACCGCAGCGGCGCGCTGACCGTGCCCTGTGGGTTTCCGCGCACCGAGTAGGCCGCCGCGACCGTGTGGTCACGAGCATTCTGGTTGTAGTCGACGAACAGGTCGTGCGGGTCGCGGTCCTTGCGCCACCAGGCGGTGGTCACCTCCTCGCAGCGGCGCTCCACCTCGCGGGCGAACGCCAGCGCGGCCCGGCGGACGTCCCTGAACCCGTGGTCGGGCCGGATCCGCACGTAGATGTGCATCCCGCGGCCCCCGCTGGTCTTGGGGAACCCGGTAGCGCCGAGGTCGCCGAGCACCCCGTGGGCCACGTGCGCGACCCGCTGCACGGTCTCCCAGGGGCACAGCGGCCCCGGGTCGAGGTCGATGCGCCACTCGTCGGGCTTCTCGGTGTCGGCGCGCCGGCTGTTCCACGGATGGAATTCCACGGTGCTCATCTGCACCGCCCAGATCACCTGGGCCATCTCGGTGACGCAGAGCTCGTCGGCGGTGCGGCCCCAGCGCGGGAAGGAGACCTGCACCGTCTCCATCCACGGCGGCGCGCCCCGGGGGAGCCGCTTCTGGTGCACCTTCTCACCGGTGACACCGGTGGGGAAGCGGTGCAGCATGCACGGGCGCTCCCGCAGCGCGTTGACGATCCCCTCGCCCACCGCGAGGTAGTACTCGACCAGGTCGAGCTTGGTCTCGCCCCGCAACGGGAAGTACACGCGCTCGGGGTGGGAGACCCGCACCACCTTGTCGTCCACCTCGATCTCCACGGCCGGAGCCGTTGCGGAGGCCATCAGCCCGCCTCCACCCCGAGCTCGGCCAGCTGTGCGCGAAGGACGTGCACCCCGTCGCGGTGGTGCCAGCGGATCGCCGGAAGACCGCAGTCCCGCGCGGCGTGGACGTTCTCCCCGGTGTCGTCGACGAAGACCAGCTCCTCGAGATCGACGCCCAGGTCCGCGGCCACCCGGGTGAAGAACTCCGGGTCCGGCTTCGCGGCACCCACCTCGCAGGAGTAGAAGCAGCGGTCGAGGAGCTCGTCGTACCCCATCCGGGCGCGCATGTACGACGTGCGCAGGTCATCCTGGTTGGTGGCCAGATGAGCGCCGTAGCCTCGCTCCCGCAGCCGGCGCACCAGCGTCCGGCTCGGCTCGACGGGGTCGATCCTCCCCCACACCTCCCGCACCTGCTCGAGGTGGGCGGCGAGCCCACGCTCCTCCAGGGCGGTCGGCAGCTGCTCGGTCATCGCGACGGCTCCCCGGACGGCCGCCTCGACCTGCGGCAGCAGCAGGTCGAGCAGCGCCAGGGACTCCTCGGCCCCGATCACGTCCTCGAGCAGGTCGAACCAGCCGGAGGGCACCTGCTGGAGCACCCCGTCGGCGTCCCACAGCACCCCGAGGGGCGAGACCGCGTGTCGCGACACCTCAGTGCGTCATCTCAGTCGGTGCCGTGCTCGCGGACGAAGTCGAGGATCGGTCCGGCGAGCTCGGGTCGGCACACGACCAGGTCAGGCAGCAGCACGTCGTCCTGGTTGTAGACCAGGGGGCTCCCGTCCACCCTGGCTGTGAACAACCCGGCCGACCGGGCGACCGCGACCGGTGCCGCCGAGTCCCACTCGTACTGGCCCCCGGCGTGCACGTAGGCGTCGGCGACGCCGCGCACCACCGACATCACCTTGGCGCCCGCGGAGCCCATGGGGACGAGCTCGGCACCGAGGTGCTCGACCAGCGCCCGCACGAACGCCGGAGGGCGCGTGCGGGACGCGACGATGCGTGGGCGCTGCGCCGTGGAGGCGGGTACGACGGGTGGCCGGCCGGTGTGGAAGGTCTGGCCGAGACCTGGCAGCGCCACGGCCCCGGCGGTGAGCTCACCGCGTTCCCAGAGGGCGACGTGGACGGCCCAGTCGTCGCGGGGCGGCTCGGAGAACTCCCGGGTGCCATCGAGCGGGTCCACGATCCAGACCCGGTCGGCGCGGAGCCGGGCGCGGTCGTCGTCGCCCTCCTCGCTGAGCACGGAGTCGCTCGGGCGCGCCTGGGCCAGCAGCCGCATCAGCAGCTCGTGGGCGGACCGGTCCCCGGCGTTCTTCAGTGCCGACCCCTCCAGGCCCTGGCGGCGGACCTCGAGCAGCAGGTGTCCCGCCTCGGTGGCGGCCCAGGCGGCCACCACGTGGTCGTCGGCTCCGTCGGGCAGGGGGTCTCGGGGCCGGTCCTGGGTCAGGAGGTGCGGGTCGAAGTCGCTCACGTGGGCGACCCTAGATCAGTGGCGCAGCGCCTGCGAGGTCAGTGCGTGTCCGGGAGCCGGCCCTGGCGCCGGCTGCGCCAGCGGCGGACCAGCGCGGGCACCGCGAGGGTGGCGGTCGCCACGGCACCGCGGGCATAGCGCACGAGCAGCCGACGCGGGCTCTGCAGCAGCCGGTAGACCCACTCCAGGGAGAACCGCTGCAGCCAGCCCGGGGCCCGTGCCTCCTCTCCGATGAGGAAGCCCAACCAGCCGCCGCAGGTGAGCACGATCCCCGTGGCGAGCTCCTCGAGGTGCCGCTGGACCCAGATCATCTCCAACGGCGCCCCCAGGCCGACGACCAGCACGTCGCACGGGTGCTGCTGCAGCCGGGCGATGGTGGACTCCCAGCCGAGGTGGTAGCCGTGGTCGGCCACCCCCCGCCGGGCGACCCCGGCCTCGACGAGGACGTCGAGGGCCCGGTCGGCCACCCCCGGCCGCCCTCCGACCACCGAGACCACCGGGGGCGTGCCGCGGTCGGAGGTCAGCTGGGACAGCAGCTCCCAACCGATGTCGGTGGTCGGCGCTCTCTCGATGCGCTTGGCCCCGGCCGCGCGGGCGGCGATGACGACCGACGCGCCGTCGGCGTAGACCAGGGATGCGTTGCCCATGGCGTCGACGAACTCGGGGTCATGGCGGGCGACCAGCCCGCCGACGTGCAGCGCGAACGCGGTGGCCGGTGTCACGGCCGGCTCCCGCGCGAGGCGGGCGAGCTCCTCGACGACGCTGGCCCGGCTCAGGTCAGCGACCTCGAACGGGCCGACGGCGACCTGCGTGCTCAGCTCGTCCCCACCCGCAGCGACCAGGTGACCACGTTGCCCGCGGCCGAGCTCAGCGTGCCGGTCAACCCACCCTTGGGTCCCGAGGAGACCGGGCCGCCGGAGTCGACCAGGATCGCGGAGACGTTCCCGCCACCGGCACCGGTGTTGTTGGTCCGGGTGGTCTGGCCACTGACCGGCTCCCAGGTCGAGACCGAGGAGTTCTCCCGGGCGAAGTAGGTCACCAGCCAGGTGCTCTCGGTGGAGGCGTCCACCTGCGGCGAGGTGTGCGTGGTCGAGGAGCTGGCGTCGAAGTCCATCGCCGAGGAGACCACCTGCGCCGTCCCGGTCGAGGACCGGTAGGCGGCCAGCGCGAGGTCGCTCTTGCTGTAGGCGCTGGTGGTGACGGTCACGGTGGAACCCGCGTCCGGCCCGGTCGCGGCACGCGTCCACAGGAAGCCGCGTGTGTCGCGGTCGTCGACGGTCCGCTCCTCGGTCCACCCGCTGGGCGGGGTCACCGTCGCGGTCGAGTTGTTCACCGTGAACGACAGCACGAGCAGGTCGCCGGCCTGGACCGAGCTCGGCACCTGCACCGAGGCCACCGTCCGGTTGCCGTTGGAGCTGTCGGTCCCGACGAAGGCGACCCCCTGGTTGTTCACCGTCAGCGACTTGGTCGCGGTGTCGGTGGCACCGTCGTCGTCGGTCACCGTGAGGTTGACCTCGTAGGTGCCCGGCGAGGTGAAGGTGTGCGAGGGGTTCGCGGCGCTCGAGGTGCCGCCGTCGCCGAAGGTCCAGCTGCGCGAGGCGATCGTCCCGTCGCTGTCCGAGGACCCGCTGCTGTTGAAGTCACACGCCAGCGCGTCGCAGGAGTTGGTGAACGCCGCGGTCGGCTTCACGTTCGCCGGCGGCGGCGGTGCCGCCCCCGTGCCCACCCGCAGCGACCAGGTGACCACGTTGCTCGCAGCCGAGCTCAGCGTGCCGGTCAACCCGCCCTTGGGTCCCGAGGAGACCGGCCCGCCGGAGTCGACCAGGGTCGCGGAGACGTTCCCGCCACCGGCACCGGTGTTGTTGGTCCGGGTGGTCTGGCCACTGACCGGCTCCCAGGTCGAGACCGAGGAGTTCTCCCGGGCGAAGTAGGTCACCAGCCAGGTGCTCTCGGTGGAGGCGTCCACCTGCGGCGAGGTGTGCGTGGTCGAGGAGCTGGCGTCGAAGTCCATCGCCGAGGAGACCACCTGCGCGGTCCCGGTCGAGGACCGGTAGGCGGCCAGCGCGAGGTCGCTCTTGCTGTAGGCGCTGGTGGTGACGGTCACGGTGGAACCCGCGTCCGGCCCGGTCGCGGCACGCGTCCACAGGAAGCCGCGTGTGTCGCGGTCGTCGACGGTCCGCTCCTCGGTCCACCCGCTGGGCGGGGTCACCGTCGCGGTCGAGTTGTTCACCGTGAACGACAGCACGAGCAGGTCGCCGGCCTGGACCGAGCTCGGCACCTGCACCGAGGCCACCGTCCGGTTGCCGTTGGAGCTGTCGGTCCCGACGAAGGCGACCCCCTGGTTGTTCACCGTCAGCGACTTGGTCGCGGTGTCGGTGGCACCGTCGTCGTCGGTCACCGTGAGGTTGACCTCGTAGGTGCCCGGCGAGGTGAAGGTGTGCGAGGGGTTCGCGGCGCTCGAGGTGCCGCCGTCGCCGAAGGTCCAGCTGCGCGAGGCGATCGTCCCGTCGCTGTCCGAGGACCCGCTGCTGTTGAAGTCACACGCCAGCGCGTCGCAGGAGTTGGTGAACGCCGCGGTCGGCTTCACGTTCGCCGGCGGCGGCGGTGCCGCCCCCGTGCCCACCCGCAGCGACCAGGTGACCACGTTGCTCGCAGCCGAGCTCAGCGTCCCGGTCAACCCGCCCTGGGGTCCCGAACCCACCGGCCCGTCGGAGTCGACCAGGGTCGCGGAGACGTTCCCGCCACCGGCACCGGTGTTGTTGGTCCGGGTGGTCTGGCCACTGACCGGCTCCCAGGTCGAGACCGAGGAGTCCTCCCGGGCGAAGTAGGTCACCAGCCAGGTGTCCTCGGTGGAGGCGTCCACCTGCGGCGAGGTGTGCGTGGTCGAGGAGCTGGCGTCGAAGTCGATCGCCGAGGACACCAGCTGGGTGGCCCCGGTCGAGGACCGGTACGCCGAGAGCGCCAGGTCGCTCTTGCTGTAGAAGTCCGTGCCGACCGTCACCGTCGAGCCGGCGTCGCCGGCCTGCGCGGTGCGCGTCCACAACAGCCCGTGGGTCCCTTGCTGGTCGACCTCACGCCGCTGGGTCCACCCGCTGGGCGGGGTCACCGTCGCGGTCGAGTTGTTGACCGTGAACCCGAGCACGAGCAGGTCGCCGGCCTGGACCGAGCCCGGCACCTGCACCGAGGCCACCGTCCGGTTGCCGTTGGAGCTGTCGGTCCCGACGAAGCTCACCCGCTGGTTGCTCACGTCGACCGACTTGGTCACCGTGTCGGTGCCGCCGTCGTTGTCGGTCACGGTCAGCGACACCGAGTAGGTGTCCGCGGCCGAGTAGGTGTGCGAGGGGTTCGCGGCGCTCGAGGTGCCGCCGTCGCCGAAGGTCCAGCTGCGCGAGGCGATCGTCCCGTCGCTGTCCGAGGACCCGCTGCTGTTGAAGTCACACGCCAGCTGGTCGCAGTTCTGGGTGAAGGCGGCGGTCGGCTTCACGTTGACCCGCGCCACCTCGACGGAGTGGGTGACCGAGGACGTGGCCCCGGTCGAGCTGGTGACGGTCAGGGTCACCGAGAAGTTGCCGTCAGTGGTGTAGTCGTGATCGGGCTGGACACCCGTGTCGGACTGACCGTCGCCGAAGTCCCAGGCGTAGCTGGCCACGTCCCCGGAGGAGCTGCTGGCGTCGAAGCTGCAGCTGCGGCTGGTGCAGTCGCTGGTGAAGGCTGCCGACGGGGGGCCCCCGGCGGGTTGGCCCTGACCGTCCTGGAAGAGGAACAGCGGACCGGTCCAGGTGCGCCCGTCACCGGCGTCGGGGCCGGAGACGTTGGTGGTCGAATCCGGGACGGGAGCCCCGGAGGGACCGGGCCCGTCGTTCCACTGCGTGCGGCGCAGGTTGCCCGACGCGTCGGTGGTGTAGAGCGCGTTGTCGGAGAGGAACATTCCGCGCACGCCGCTGAAGGACAGGCCACCGACCGAACCGCTGGCGGTGTAGCGCTTGGCGCCCACCACGTTGTTCTCGGGGGTGAAGTAGCGGTAGTAGAGGTTCGCATTGCCGGGCAGCGTGTAGTAGATCCGCCCTCGCTGGTAGGTCATCGAAGTGGCCGCGGACAGGTCGCTGTTCCAGTCGGTCAGCGTGACCAGCTGGTTGTGGGTGTCCACCGAGGTTCGCGACCCGTAGCTGCTGCCGTCGAAGGACTGGCGCACGAAGGCCTGGTTGGACCACGCGCTGAACAGGTCACCGTTGAGCATGAAGGCGCCCTTGAGGGTGCTGGTGCCGTTGCTGAGGTCGGGGGCGTCCGCGACCGGCCCGATGGAGTTGCCGTTGACATGGCGCCGCACCAGGTCCTGGCCCGGCTGCATCGAGTAGACGTCGTTGGGCAGCTCGGCCGCCACCGGCTTGGTGAACGTCGTGCCGTTCGGTGGCAGCAGCGCCACCCGGGGCCGGCTCTCGTTCAGAGGCCCGATGAGCTCGGTGTCGGAGACCACCCAGAGGCCCTTGTCGTCGAAGCGGAAGTCGAAGACGCCGACACCGCGTGCGCGGGTCGCGTTCCAGGTGTAGGGCATTCCGTTGTCGGGGTCCAGGGCGGCGATGCCCGGGCGCGAGACGGCCCCGGGACCCGCCTTGTCGCCGGCGCCGGGGTTGTTCTGCCAGCGCGCGTGCCCCCCGGTGTAGACGACCGAGTCGGTGATCTCGACCGCGTAGGTGGTGTCCCCACCGGTGTAGTCGGTCCAGCTCGGCTGCAGCCCGGTGCCGGTGGAGTCCATCTCGAAGCGAGAGGTCTGGTCGCACGCTGAGTTGCTGCCGCCGTAGGCGCCGGTGGTGGAGATCACCGCGAAGCTGCCGTCAGGGGAGATGTCGAGGTCACGCATGTAGGAGTTGAAGACCCGGTTGCAGCTGGACTCGTAGAACGAGGTCTGCCAGTTCGCCAGCGACGTGCTCGAGGCGCCGAGGTCGAGCACCACCACCTGGCGGCGGCTGGCACCGTCGACCGTGGCGAAGTTCCCGATGGCGAGCAGGCGGTGGGCCTGCGGGGAGATGTCGAAGTGGGTGATGCCGGTGTAACCCCCGTTCTGGGTGCCGGCGAAGACGTGCCTGGTGTAGGGGTCGAAGACACCGGTCGTGGCGTTGACCGTCGCCAGTCCGAGCTGTGCCTGGTTGGCGATGTGGGTGAAGTTGCCACCGACGAAGAGGTGGTCGCCGTAGAGCTTGAGGTCGTGCACCGGGCCGGCGACGGTGCCGGCGTTGAAGGCGGTGACCACCGAGCCGTCGGAGACGTTCAGCTGGGCGACGCGGCGACGGGCCACGCCACCGATGTTGTTGAACTCACCGCCCACGTAGACCGTCCCGTCGGGTCCGGGGATCACGGAGTTCACCTGGTTGTCGGGCTCGGGGTCGAAGTTGGCCTGGATCTGGCCGGTGTTGACGTTGAACGCCAGCAGCCGGTTGCGCGTGAGCGTGGTCCCCGATCCGGCGCTCCGGGCGCTGGTGAAGGTGCCGCCGACGATCATGGTGTCCCCGACGCGCGTGATGCTCAGCGCGCGGCCGTCGAGGATTCCCGGCGTGCCGCTGGCCGGCCGCTCCTGGACCAGCTGGCCTGTGACGGGTGCGGGAGCTGCGGCGGCGCTGGTGACGTCCGCGACGACCAACAACGGCAGGACGAGCAGCACGGCGATGAGGCGGTAGAGATAGGTACGCATGTGGGCGCTTCCAAGTGACGTGGTCGGTTGAGTCCCCGGTGTGCTTGGACCGACCCTTGCGGCCAGGAGTCACACCCCCCTGCACGGGCGAATACCCTGTGCAGCATGGAGCCTAAACCGGGGGGGCCGGTTCACCCGAGCAGGCGTTCTGACCTGTCTAGTCCACAAGATCCGATTTGGGTGAGACGTCCTCGGCGCATCCTTCTTGCACTGCTGATCGCCGTGCTCGCACTGAGCGCGGGCTGTGGCGGCGGTTCGACGCCGAGCTCCGAGGACGCGCTCGCACCACTGCCCCAGGGGCCGGTGATCAAGCGCAACGCCGCGTTCGTCGACCCCGACGCCTGCCGGCTCTCCGAGAAGCTGGTCCCGAGCTGCGGCGTCCTGTGGGGGGCCGCGGTGAACCCCGAGTGGGACAAGGGGCAGGGCTGGGACGAGGCGTTCGCAGACTTCCACCAGATCACCGGTCGCCGGCTCGACGTGGTGCACCGCTACTACGCAGGCGACGAGCTCTTCCCCGACGACAACGACCTCAAGAACGCCCAAGGCCCGGGCGGGCAGGCGTTGTTCTTCTTGAACTGGAAGCCGGCCCCGGAGCGCACCTTCGCCGAGATCGCGGCGGGCGCCGTGGACGACCGGATCGACCGGGAGGCGGCCCACCTCGACCAGCAGCTGCCGGAGCGCTTCTTCCTCACCCTCAACCACGAGCCGGAGGACCTGATCGACGAGACCCCGGGCTCGGGCAACACCGTGGCCGACTACCGCGCGATGTTCGCCCACGTGATCACCCGGCTGCGACAAGACGGGGTGCAGCGGCTCGTCGTCCGTGATGACCTACCGCGGCAACCCCGCTTGGGCCACGCACTCCTGGTTCGAGGGCCTCTACCCCGGCGACGACGTCGTCGACTGGGTGGCCTTCGACCCCTACGTCTTCCCGGCCCCCGGATGGGACCAGCCCTTCCCGGAGGTGCTCGATCGCACGACCGGAGGCCCCGAAGGCTGGCCGGGCTTCTACACCTGGACCACGCGCGAGCACCCGGACAAGCCGGTGATGCTGGGCGAGTGGGGCATCTCCCAGAACTTCGACGACCAGCAGGTGCTCGACGAGATCGACGGCGTACGCCGGGCGGTGCGGACGCACCCGAGGCTCAAGGCGCTGATCTACTGGGACGCCACCGAAGCGGGCGATCTCGGCGCAACCCAGATGAACAACCCGGTGCGTCGACGCGCCTTCTCCGAGCTGGCCACCTCCACCGAGATCACCGGCTCCCCGGTGGCGAAGAGCTCCGAGTAGCCCGGCGCGCGCGGGCACCCGGCGGCGGCCGGCTCGTGACCGGCACGCAGCCGACACCGCCTCAGCCGGTGATCAGAGCGATCACGCGCCCGTGGAACAGGCGCACCTGGTCCACGGCACTGGTCACGGCATTCGCACCGTAGCGGCCCACCGGCACCACCAGCATGGTGTCGCCCACGGTCTCGATGGCGTCCAGCGTGGCCGGGTCGGCCAGCACCTGACCCACGACGACGACCAGCTCGTGCCGCTCCCCCAGCCGGGCCAGCAGCTCGCGGAACTGGGCTCCGTCCAGCCGCTCGCCCCTGATCCGGAACACCGGGGCGTCCGTGTCGGTGCGGGCCCCGGGCTCCGTCTCCTGGGCCGGTGCGCCCCGGACCGGCTCGTCCTGGGCCCCGCGCCGAGCCCCGGTACCGGCGAGATCCGAGAGAGCCGCTGGGGCGTCGGCGGCGAGCTCGACCAGGGCGGCGTCCACCGAGTCGGCCCGCAGCGCCTCGACCAGCACCAGTGCCTCGTGGACGGTGTCGATGCCCGGGCCCACCGCCGTGATCACCACCGTGTGGCGGTCCGGTCCGAGACGACCACGGAAGGAGGCCGCCAGCACCCGGGCGTCCTCGGGACCGACCAGCGCGGAACGCAGCACCTGGGGGCTCACCGGAGCCAGCACCGGCGGACCGATGTCCTCGAGGTCCGAGGCGCTGCGCACCCGGTCGTCACGCAGCGCCGCCCGCACGGCCAGCGTCAAACCCAGCAGCAGGCCCAGCAGCAGACCGCCCAGGAGGAAGATCCAGCGCTCGGTGCTGGCGCGTGGCTTGGAGGCCGGGGAGAGCACCCGGCCCGGCTCGGAGCGGCTGAAGCGCACCTGGTCTGCCTGGGTCTCCAGCTCGGTGAGCGTCGCCGAGGCGCTGCGGACCCGGCTCTGGGCCAGCTCGTAGGCTCGGGTGCCCGGCTTGGCGGCTGCCAGCCTGCCGACGGCGAGGTCGATCGCGGCGCGGGCGCTGGCTGCGCTGGTCTCCAGGCCGGTGAGCAGGTTCTGGGTCGCGCCGGTGGAGACCTCCTGGCGGTACTCCAAGTAGGAGTCGGCGAAGGCGCTGGCGGTCTTGCGCGCCTGCGCGGCCGAGGAGTCGGTGTAGGTGATCTCGATGATCTGGCTGTTCGGCTGCTGCTCGACCTGGACGCTGTTGCGCAGGTGCTTGGTCGAGACGTCCGTGCGCACCCCGGCGCGAACCTTGTCGGCCACCGGGGTGGAGCTGGCCACCACGACCTCGGTGGTCAGGTTGTCCAGCGACTGGCCGGCGTCGGTAGGCGCGAACGGGTTGCCGAGCGACGGTTCGACGATCAAGGAGACCGTCGAGTCGTACCTGACCGGCAGCACCAGCATCAGGACCAGGCCGGCGAGGAGCCCGAGAACAGCCAGGAGGGCGACCAGTCGCCATCGGCTCCGGAGTCCGCTCCACGGGAAGGGGCGCGTGGTCGCGCCCTCAGCGGATGGGCCCATGCTGATCCTCCAGGTGTGCAGTGGTCACGCGGTTGTCCAGTGGGCGCGCGGTCCGGCGATCAGCCGGGTGGCGCCCACCATGATGACATCGGGGAACCGGCCGACGGACGCCAACAGGTCAAGTGTCTGCCGCACCTGGAACTCCTCGGGTCGGCGCCCGACGACCAGGATGACGGCGTCGTGGGTCAACGCACGGGCCGACTGGGCCGCTGCGTTGAGCCGGGTGGAGCGGCGGAACTCGCCGGTGATGCCGCCGTCCTCGAGGGTACGACGCAGCCAGCGCACGTCCTTGCGGGTGGCCGCGACCGTCACGACGCACACGCTGGCGCCGACGCCGTGACGATCCTCGATCAGGGTGCGTACCACCGTGCCCATGTGCCGGTCACCGGGGCCGAGCACCAGCACGTCCGGGGCCAGCCGGTGCAGCGAGCCCCGCTCGAGTGTGCGTGGCCGCAGCACCGCGGCCAACCCGCCGAGCACCACGCCGAGCGCGAGACCGCTCACCGGCGGCACGACCCGGTTGTCCTTGCCGACCTCGGAGACCTGTGCGGAGCGGACCAGCCGGGCGTCCAGAAGCAGGGTGCGAGCCACCCGGTCCCGGTCGTCGCGCCGGGCCGCCAGCAGCGCCGAGTAGACCCCTCGCGCGCCGGGACTGGCACGCTTCTCGGCCCGGGCCAGGGCGCGGATACGCGCCTCGGTGCCGCGCACGAGCGTGGACCGCAGGGTGCGCAGCCGCTCCTGCTGGGCCTTGATCACCGACGCGGCCAACACCTCGGAGGCGCGCTCGACTGCCGAGGGTTCCGGGCCGGTCGCGGTCAGGCGCAGGACCCGGCTGCCGGGGACCGCCGTGACGCTGAACCGTGCGTCCTCGGCGCGGGCGGTGCGGCGCACCTGGTCGGTCAGTGGCTTGGCGAGAGCGATCCGCGACTCGGTGTCGATGGTGACGACCTTGGGGGTGCGGGTGCTCGTGGTGTCGAGATAGACGGGGTTCTGCGGGAACAGCACGTCCGTGGTCGCCTGATACTCCTGCCGCTGGGTGGCCAGGATGGCCAGACCGATGCCGAGCCCCACCAAGCCGCCGGCCACGACGCGCCGCCAGCCCACCCGAAGGGCGAGTGCCAGCCTCTCCAGCGGCACCACCCGGGGGACCGGTGAGGTCCGCGCCATCAGCCCGTAGACCAGCAGGGCGAGCACGAACGCCGATCCCAGGGTGTCGTATATCAACGTCTCGAAGATCAGCGGCACGAGGGCAGCGGTACAGGCCACGCTGAACGGATCTCGCCGGCGCAGGTTGACGGCCACGCCCACCAGCAGGAACCCGAAGAACAGTGCCGTGCCCAAGAAGCCCTGGGCGAAGAAGACAAGCCACGCATGGCCCTGGGTACCGAGGGGCGGCACGGCACAGAACGGGCAGGCGGGAGTGGCATCGCCGGCGATCGAGTAGAAGCTGCCCTGCAGCTTGCGAGTGTTGCCGAAGCCGAGGATCGGGGACCCGTGGGTCACCGAGGAGACGGTCAGCTCGACCATGCCGCTGCGCCGGGCGTTGCTGTGTGGTGAGTGCAGGCGCTGGGCCACCACATCGGCCAGCGGGGAGACGAGGAAGCCGACAGTCAGTACCAGCGCCGCCACGCCCAGCACAGGAAGAACCCGCGTGCCACGCTTGCGGACTTGGTGAACCGCCAGCACCAGAGCGGCAAGGCCGATCCCGATCCACAGTCCGCGGTTGAGCGAGTAGGTCACCGTGACGGCTGCCGCGACCAGGATGGGTATCGACAACACACGTCGCCACCACCGAGCGCTCGTGCCCCAGTAGCACCAGATGAAGAACGGCAGCGTGACGGTGAAGTTCGCACCCCAGGAGTTGGCGTAGGCGTAGGGCGCCTTGGGCCGCGCCTCCGGATAGCCCAGGACCTCCTCCACGTCGGACAACGCAGGGTGGATCAGCACCTGGACGAAGTCGACCTTGGCCAAGGACGTGGGAAGCAGCCGCTCCATGAGCGAGGTGAACTCGAACCCGGGCGCCAAGATGCCCGCCACGCCACCGATGACGCCGACGACGAAGATGGCCGCCAGCACCTCCGAGACGACCCGCGTGGGTAGCTCCCGCTCGGTCACGTTGACGACGTAGAGCATGAACACGGTCGCGAGGACATAGGTGGCGAACCGGAACAGGAAGGTGAGGCTTCCGGTGCCCAGCGACGCGTCGATGGTCCCAGGCGCGTGCGCCGACATCAGCGGTCCGGAGAACAGCACCACCGCGAGGAACGCCAGCCAGAGCCCGAACCAGGACGGCACCCGGATCGGCCAGCTGACCAACAGGCGCGCCGCCATCGGCAGCGCCAGCACGAAGAAGATCAGCTCGCCGAGGCCGAGGAACCACCACAGCGGCAGGCCGGCCGCGAGCGCCACCAGTGGCCAGGCTGCGCTCCGGGATCTCAGCACAGCCGAAGCCTAGAGGCTTCCCCCGGTCCGCACGTGCGTCGTACGCCCTGCGACCACGGTCTAGCCAGAAATGACTACGTCTCTTTGGTCCGTTCGGGCCATCGCTGGTGACAAGAGGGTACGATCTGCCTTATTATTCTCAAAACGGACATATAGGGATAGATCCCCTGATTCAATCGAATCGTCCTCAAAACCCCCGCAAACCACGAGGTACCCCCATGTTCACCACGTTGCGTCGCCACGTCACCGGTTCGGTGACAGTCGTCCTGCTGGCATCGATGGTCGTCGCCGGCCTGGCCTCCACCGCCACCGGCGCGGTGGCGACCACCGCCACCACGGCAGCCGCCTCATCGACACCGCGGCCCACCACCACCACCTACCGTGCCTACTCCGCGCGGTTGACCCACCGGCACTGGATCAACGTGCTCAACGGCAACCAGCAGGCCACCCCGGCCGGTACCAAGTACACCACCACCGCCATCGTGCGCTCCCGCCGGCACCGTGTGGTCACCCGCATCCTGGTGCGCCAGATCGTCGACGGCCACATCGTCGCGGTGCACCACACCGCCATCCTCGCGGTGCACCGCCGCTGGCGCAGGGTGCGGCTCAACCTGAACCCCAGCAACGAGGCCAGCCGCCTGCAGGTGTGGGTCTCGGCCCGGGCCTGGCGCCGCGCACCCGTCCGGGTGGCCAACGTCCGCGTCCACCGCACGGTGCCAGCGAAGCCGGCCCCCACCGCGACGCCGACACCCACCCCCACCCCGACGCCGAAGCCGACCCCCACCCCGACGCCGACGCCGACGCCGACGCCGACGCCGACGCCGACGCCCACCCCTACCCCCACACCGACCCCCACACCGACCCCGAGCAAGGGCTGCGTCAGTGACCCGCAAGGCATCCCGGCCAGCGGCGCCTACGCCGGGGCCACCGTGTCGGGCACCAGCTCGATGAGCGACCGGGAGGCCTACTTCAAGCAGAAGCTGCCGATCCACCGCACCTACTGGGGCGGGAGCAACTGGCAGTCCGGCATCAAGGCAGCCCAGGACGACGTGAAGAACAAGCGCCTCCCCTGGGTCAGCTTCAAGCTGCCGGCCAGCTGGACCGACATGGCCAACGGCAAGCAGGACGCCTGGGTCAACAAGGTCGTCGACGGGCTCGACGCCGTGAACGGTCCGGTGTGGCTCGCCTTCCACCACGAGCCGGAGAACGACAACCAGCCTCTGGGCGAGTGGACCCGGATGGAGACGCACCTCGGCAGGCTCGTCAAGGCCAAGCACTCCGACAACATCGCGTTCAGCATCATCTTGATGGGCTGGCACCAGGTGGCCGGCGACGCGAAGTTCCACCTGGAGAACATCTGGCCCGGGAACGGGCTGGTCGACATCATCGGCCTGGACCCCTACAACTGGTACTGGACCAAGAGGTCGAACGGCTCGATGAACACCCATATGGAAGACCTGCAGCCCTACTGGGACACGTTCAGCAGCTTCGCCAAGGCACACGGTGCCAAGTGGGGCGTGGCCGAGATCGGCTACAACGACCAGGCCGCGCAGAAGGACGCCAACTGGATCCTCGACGCCTACACCTCGATGGTGAAGTCCGGTGGGATCGGGATGTCCTACTTCGACACCAGCTACAACAATGGTTCTCTTGTCAGCCTCCCCCTCGACCCGATTGCCAAGAGGGTGGCCTGGGCCAAGGCGATCAACCAGTCGGTCCGCATCTGCTGACCGCCGCCACACCACGGTGACCCCTGCCACGGGTGGTGAGCCAGAACTCCGGTCCGAAGCTGGACCGTGGGCTAGGCTCACTCCCCGTGGCAGGGGGCTTTGTGGCACAGGGTGCCGACGACCCGCTGAACACCTGTCTGCGATTCATGTTTCCCCACGGCAGCGTTCCCCGGTCCACCTGGTACGGCCCCTCCGCCGAGCTGAGCTGGCTCAGCCTGCCGAACCCGAGGACCCCGCGGATACTGGTGCCCACCTCGCCGGCCCGGGCCACCGGCCGGGCGATCATGCGCGTCAGCGCCGCGATCGACGCCCCCGAGCGCCTGGCGCGCCGGGTGGCCTCCGGGGTGATGTCCACCGGGCTCGGCAGCGCCTACCCGGGGCGCGTGGTCATCGACGAGGCCGGGCCAGGGTCATTGGTGGACTACCTCGCCGAGCGCTTCGGGGAACCGGTCTCGGTCGCGCTCAGCGTGGGTCCGGCGCGCGGCAACCTCAAGATCGTGCTCGCCGTCTACGACCGAGCCGGGGAGCCCGTGGCGTTCGTCAAGGTGGGCTACCCCGACAACGCGATCCCGCACGTGCTCCGCGAGACGGCGTCCTTCCGGGTGCTGGACACCAAGCAGTTCACCCGGCTCGACGTGCCGCGGCTGCTGTTCGCCGACAGCTGGCACGGCTACCCGGTGCTGGCCATCACACCGCTGCGTGACCCCGCGCGCCAGGTCCGGAGGGCTCGGGAACGGCTGCCGCTCTCGGCGATGGCGGAGCTGGCCAACACCTTCGCCAGCCCCCCGGTGCGTCTGGAGGACCTGCCGGCCTGGCGGCGCCTGCGCTTGCAGGCCGAGAGTGGAGCCACCAGCGAGCGGTTCGTCGCTGTGATGGAGCAACTGCACGAGCGGTACGGCGACCAGGTCGTGCGACCCACTGCCTGGCACGGTGACTGGGCCCCGTGGAACATGGGCTGGGGACGCGATCGGGTCACGCTGTGGGACTGGGAGCGCTTCGAGGAGGGAGTCCCTTCGGGGTTCGACGCCTTCCACTACGCCATCTTCAGCATCAGCGGGGTCGCCGGCTTCACCCGCAGCAGCATCGAGCTCGGGCTGGAGCGGGTGCGCGCCGCGACCAAGCCGACCACCGCGCACCACCGGATGCTCGCCGACCTCTATCTCGCCACGCTGCTCGGACGACACCTCGAGGCCGTCGGCGAGTTCGCACAGGTCTCGGCCAACATCGCCGACCTGCTGCTGCTGGTCCTCGAGGACTCCCTCTCCGGCAGCGCAAGGCTGCGCTGAGTCCGGCCGCTCAGCCGACCTGCAGGGGTGAACGCTCGTCGGGGGCCGCAGCGCCCCCCAGCACTTCTTGCAGTGTGTCCAGCAGCCGCTCGCCCGCTCGACCGTCCTCGTAGGGGCAGAAGGTCTCGACGAACAGCCGGCTCCGCGCCACGTCGACGTCACCAGCTCGGATCGCCTCCACTGCCTCGCCCACCGTGCCCGTGACCGGGCCGGGCGCCCACGTCTCGTAGTCGACGTAGAGGCCGGGGGCGGTGCGGACCTGGTCGAGGTCGGGCACCAGGTGCACGACGGGCTTCTCGGTGAGCACGAAGTCGTAGACCAGGCAGGAGTAGTCGGTGAGCAGCAGGTCGGCCCCCAGGAACAGCCCGGCCAGGTCGGTCCAGCCGGACACGTCGCGGACCCGCGGGTGAACCGGGACCGCAGCGCCGGCAGGCTCGGCGCGCACCCACAGCACCGTGTCGGCGGGAAGGCCCTCGGCCACGGCGGCCGCGCGCCGGGGGTCACCGGTGGTGGTGTGCAGCACAACGCGCTGGTCGGCGCCCGCCCCCAGGTGCTCGCGCACGCGGCGACGCGCCGTGCCGTCGGGGTCGGCGAACAAGGCGTCGTTGCGCGGGGTGCCGACCTCCAGGACGGCACCGTCGTAGCGGAACGCGGATCGAAGCAGATCGGTCGCCACCGGGCTCGGGGAGACCAGGTAGTCCCACCGGGAGACCTCGCGGCGCAGGCGGCGTAGGTCACGGTCGGGCGGACCCGACTGGCTCGCCCGGGCATCGAAGCCGAACGGCACGAGGGGGGTCCCGGCCCAGGTCTGGACGTGGACGGTGCGGGCCCCGGGCAGCCGCCGGCGCGCTCCCACCGTGCCGGTGACGACGACATCTGCCATCGCCATGCGTCGGAGGAGCTGCGGCGAGCGTGGGTTGACCAGGCTCACCCCGGGCGGTGACTCGCTGGTGCTCTCCCCCACCCACCAGCGCCCCACCGCGGGCAGGCGCGCGCCGACGATCTCCGCCAGCCGGGTGGCCGTACCTACGTCCGGGCCCTTCCCGGGGTCGAAGAGCACGGCGGTCATGCCGCGCCCCGCGTCGCGCACCCGACGACGGGTGAGGTCGAGGGCGGTGAGGTGGAACCGCACCCGCAGCGCATACATCGCCGCGAGGTAGACCAAGCCCGCCAAGGCGCACACGGCCAGCTCGGCGACGGTGCCCAGCCCCACCAGGGTGCCGGACAGGACGGGGAGACCCACGAGGACGACCGACAGCACGATCGCCAGCAGGCTGCCGGCGCTCATCGGCGTCACCGTGGTCAGTCGACGCACCTGCACGAGCCCCAGGCCGGTGACCACGAGGCGGGAGGCGAACCAGGCCAGGGCGGCACCCAGGATCCCCATCGAGGGGATCAGCAGCAGCACCAGCCCGATGTCGACGACCACGGCGGCCAGGACGTTGGCCATGCTCATCGTGCTCCGCCCGAGCATCAAGATGACCGTGTCCAGGGGGCCGCCGCCGATCGCCAGCAGCATCGAGATGGCCATCACCACCACGACGGCGACACCCTGGTCGCCGTAGGTCTGGCCGAACACGCTGAGGTAGAGCAGCGGGGCGCCGCCGACCAGGAGTGCGATCGGCCAGGCCACCAGGATGTTCCACGTCGTGCCGGTCTGGAACAGCTCGCGCAGGCTGTCGTCGTCCTTCTGGGCGATGACCATCGAGAACCGGGGCTGCAGCACCTGCTGGAAGCTGGTGGTCGCCATCTGGCCGACGGGGACGAACCGGGTCGCAGCGGTGTAGATGGCCGCCTCGCTCGGGGAGCGCAGGGCCGCGATCAGGACGATGTCGGCTCGCTGGATGACCAGCTGGGCGACCTGGGTCAGTCCGCGTGCCCAGGTGAAGGACCAGAACTCCCGGCGCACCACCGAGGTGCGCTCCGTGCGGCGCCAGGCCGGGCGCAGGTCCCGGGCGGCCAGCGAGGTTCGCAGGGCCAGCAGGCCGCCCACCAGGCTGAGCAGGTAGGGGGCGACCCACGCCACCGCGATCACGTCGAGCCGCTCGGTGCGAAAGGTCGCCGCCCAGACCAGCGCCGGCTGCGCGAGGGAGCGGATGATCCGGTCGAAGACCACCGTCGGACCCACCTGGCCGAAGGCGCGGGTGGAGGCGAAGGAGAGCTCGCTGAGGCAGGCGAACGGCGCGCCCACCGCCAGTACCCGCAGCGCGGTGGCACCCGTCGGGTCGGGGACTCCCATCAGCTGCACCAACGAGTCCGCGCCCACGAACAGGGCCGTGCCGAAGACCACGGTCGTGGCCAGCACGGGGAGGTAGGTGATCCGCAGCGCCTCGCCGATGTCATGGCGCCGACCCAGCACCTCGAAGCGCAGCAGGAACCGCCCCAGTCCGGCCTCGGTGCCGAGGCTGGTCAGGGCCGTGAACACCAGGAAGGCCGAGATCAGGGCGAAGAACTCACCCGCCTTGCTCGGATCGAGCTGGCGGGCGATCACGAGGACCAGCCCGATCTGGCCGATGGCCCCGATGACGGCGCCGGCGAGGTTCAGCGCGCCCCCGCGCGCGACCACTCTCAGGTGCTCGGTGGAGCCACCCCCGCGGGCGCCGGCCTCAGCCATGGACAGCAGGCGCGACTCGTTGCATCCGCCGTCCTTCCGCGCCAGGGAACCCCCTCGGAACCTGTCCGAATTCTCTCACACGCCCCTGCCCCGCGAGTGCAGAGTCCGCTGGACCCGGTCGGCGGAGACGACCCCGCTCGCGACCATCCCGGCCAGCACGAAGCGGGGCTCTCGACGAGAGACCCGCAGGCCGGACCCGATCGTGCGCCAGGCGCCGCGTCGATCGCCGGAGGCGGCGCGGGCGAAGGCGATCTGGCCGAGCAGCCGGGCGTGCCCGGCCGGGGAGCTGAGCAGGTCGGGGTGCTTGTCGAGCAGGTAGGTCAGCGCGTCCGCGATCTGCGCCCAGCGGCTGAAGAAGTAGGAGTGGCCCGCCCAATGGATGTCGGCGACCACCTCGGGCACCATCGCGATGTCGCCCAGGCCGGTCAGGCGCAGCAGGAAGTCGTAGTCCTCGGCGTAGCCGCCGGGGATGTGCTCGTCCCACCCTCCGACGCGGCGTACGGCGGCCACGTCGAGCAGGAACGTCGAGGGATGCAGCGGAGCGATCCGGTCCACCAGCAGGTCGGCGTGCCGGATCCGCGCCAGCGGTGCCGGGCGCGGTGTGGTGCCATCGGCTCGGACGATGCGGGTGCTGCCACCCGCGCCGACCAGCGCGGGGTCGGCGACCAGCAGGGCCACCTGCGCGCTCAGCCTGGCCGGGCGCCACTCGTCGTCGTCGTCGATGGTGGCCAGCAGGTCCGCGGTGACCAGGGTGAGCCCGAAGTTGCGTGCCCCCGCCAGTCCGGGACGGCCCTCGTTGCGCACCACCCGCAGCGACCGGCCGCGCGGCGGGTCCGGCAGCCGGTCGGGCAGCTCTTCGGGACCGTCGACGACCACCAGCACGTCCACCTGCCCCGGGTAGTCCTGTGCCCAGACCGAGCGCAGCGCCCGGGCCAGCAGCGCGGGGCGGTCACGGGTGGGGACGACGACCTCGACACGGGGCGATCCCGTCGACGACGGCGAGGACTCCACCAGCACACTCCTACCCGGCTAGTTCAGCGGTTGAACCGCTGCTGCGTCAGCTCCAGGCCGTCGCCGATCAGGGACTCCACCGCGTCCGCGGCGCTGTCGATCTGGAACGGCAGCTCCTTGCGCTCGGTGGAACTGTAGTGGCCCAGCACGAAGTCCGCGGGGTTCTGACGACCCGGGGGGCGGCCGATGCCCGCCCGCACCCGGAGGAACTCGCCGCTGCCCAGCGCCGAGCGCATCGAGCGCAGACCGTTGTGACCGTTGTCGCCGCCGCCGCGCTTGGTGCGCAGGGTGCCGAAGTCGAGGTCGAGCTCGTCGTGGATCGCGACGACCCGCTCGACCGGGACCTTGTAGAACGAGGCCAGGGCCTTGACCGGCCCGCCGGACTCGTTCATGTAGCTGCGCGGCCGGGCCAGGACGATCCGCGGGGCCTCGGTCCCGGGCGCGCCCAGGCGTCCCTCGACGACGTCGGCCCGTCCCGTGCGGTGCGCCCGCCAGCGGCCACCGAGCCGGCGGGCGAGCTCGTCGACCACGAGGTAGCCCACGTTGTGACGGGTGCCGGCGTACGTCGGACCGGGGTTGCCCAGCCCGACGACGAGCCAGGCGTCGGCGTCGGTCAACGCAGGGGGCTCAGCTCTCGTCGTCGCCGGAGCCGGAACCCTCGGCGTCGCTCTCACCCTCGGCGTCACCGGCACCCTCGGACTCGCCCTCCTCTTCCTCGGAGAGCTCGTGCTCGATGCCGACCTCGGCCTCGGCCTCCTCCAGCTCGGCCTCGATCTCCTCGGCGGTGGGGGCGTGCACCACGTTGATGACCAGCGCGTCGTCGTCGGTGAGCAGCAGCGAGCCCGCGGGCAGCTCGAGATCCTTGGCCAGCACGTGGAAGCCGACCTCGGCGTCCTCGACGGAGATCTCGATGTACTCGGGGATGTTGGTCGCCTCGGCCTCGACGCTGACGGTGTTGAGCTCGGTGACCGTCATCGCCTCCGGCTTGGACTCACCGAGCACGTGGATCGGGATCTCGACGGTGACCTTCTCGCCCTTCTTCACCTCGACGAAGTCGACGTGCTCCAGGAACCCCTTGATCGGGTCGGCCTGGATCTGCTTGGTCAGCGCCAGGTGCGTGCTGCCCTCGACGTCGATGTAGAGCAGCGCGTTGGAGCCGCCGTGCTTGAGCGCCATCATCGTGTCGTGGCCGGGCAGGGTGACGTGCATCGGCTGGTTGCCGTGGCCGTAGATGACCGCCGGCACCTTGTCGGCACGGCGGATGCGGCGGGCGGCACCCTTGCCGAACTCGGTGCGGGTCTCAGCCTTGATCAGGTCTTCGGACATGCTCTGGATGCTCCTCGTGATGCTGCTCTGGTCTGCGTCGTGGGCGGCTGCCCCGGGGCCGGGGACCACACCTGCACCGCGCACCCGGACGGGCACGGTGCATGGAGATCCACACCGGCCACGTCGATCACGGAGATGAGTCCCTCGCCGAGGCAACTGCCCGATCCTAGCGAAGCGGGCGCGGCGTTGGCGAATCCGGTCCCGGGTCGACGGACCGGACCGACGTACCGGACCGCGCCGACCGGGGGCTCAGGCGTGGCCGTCGAACATGCTGGTCACCGAGCCGTCCTCGAAGACCTCCTTGATGGCACGGGAGATCAGCGGCGCGATGGACAGGCAGGTGAGCTTGTCGAACTCGCACTCCGGGGCGAGCGGCAGCGTGTTGGTCACGATCACCTCGGTCGCCGGGGAGTTCTTCAGCCGGTCGACCGCGGGCTCGGAGAGGATCGCGTGCGTGGCCGCGATCACCACCCCGGCCGCGCCGTCGGCCATCAGCGCCTCGGCTGCCTTCACGATCGTGCCACCGGTGTCGATCATGTCGTCGACGAGCACGCAGATGCGGCCCTCGACCTGGCCGACCACGCGGTTGGCCACCGTCTCGTTCGGACGGTCTTCCCGTCGGGTCTTGTGGATGAAGGCCAACGGCACGCCGCCGAGCCGTGCCGACCACCGCTCGGCCACCTTGATCCGTCCGGCGTCCGGGGAGACCACCGCGAGCTGCTGGTCGCCGTAGCGCTCCCGCACGTGGTCGGCGAGGATCGGCAGCGCCATCAGGTGGTCGACGGGACCGTCGAAGAAGCCCTGGATCTGGTCGGCGTGCAGGTCCACTGCGATCAACCGGTCCGCCCCGGCGGTCTTGAACAGGTCGGCCATCAGCCGCGCCGAGATCGGCTCACGGCCGCGGTGCTTCTTGTCCTGGCGGGCATAGCCGTAGAACGGCAGCACCACGGTGATCCGCTTGGCCGAGGCGCGCTTGAGCGCGTCGACCATGATCAGGTGCTCCATGATCCACTCGTTGACCGGCGCGGTGTGGCTCTGGATCACGAAGGCGTCGCAGCCCCGCACCGACTCCTCGTAGCGCACGTAGATCTCGGAGTTGGCGAACTCGTAGGCCGAGGTCGGCACCAGCGGGGTGCCGAGGTTCTCGGCGACCTCCGCCGCCAGCTCGGGATGCGCCCGTCCGCTGAAGACCATCAGGTTCTTCTCGGTGGTCTTCTTCAATCCGCTCACGTCGTGTGGCTCCTCGGTCGTGCGGACACCGGCTGCGAGTCGATTGTCACCCACCGGTGCCGTGAGGGCTAACCCCGGGTCGCACGTCGGACGCCTCGCGGTCCTCCGCCGCCGCGCCGCCGGTGCCGGCGCCGGCCTCCTGGGCGGCTCCCCGGGCAGGCTCCTGGCCCGCCTCCGGGATCGCCTCCTGGGCAGCCCGGGCCTGGCTGGTGCCCGGGCGACGGCGCAGCGTCCAGCCCTCGATGTTGCGCTGCGGGCCGGCGCTGACCGCCAGCGCGCCGGGCGGCACGTCCTCGCGGATCACGCTGCCCGCCCCGGTGCCGGCACCGTCGCCCACCTGCACCGGTGCCACGAAGGTGTTGTTGCTCGCCGTGCGCGCGTTCCGGCCGATCACCGTGCGGTGCTTGTGCACCCCGTCGTAGTTGGCGAAGACGGTGCCCGCCCCGATGTTGCTGCCCTCGCCGATCTCCGCGTCGCCGACGTAGGAGAGGTGGGGCACCTTGGCCCCGGCGCCGATCTGGGCGTTCTTGGTCTCCACGTAGGCGCCGATCTTGCCCTCGGCACCGAGAGACGTCCCCGGACGCAGGTAGGAGAACGGGCCGACGCTGGCACCGGGTCCCACCACGGCGAGCTCGCCGTGGGTGCGCACCACCCGCGCACCTGCGCCGACCTCGACGTCCTTGAGGGTGCAGTCGGGGCCCACCACCGCGTCCTCCTCCACGACGGTGGCGCCGAGCAGCTGGACGCCCGGCAGGAGGGTCACGTCGGGGGCGAGCACCACGTCGACGTCGACCCAGGTGGTGTCCGGGTCGACCACGGTGACGCCCTGCTTCATCCAACGCGTCAGGATGCGGCGGTTCTTCTCGCGGGCCAGCGCGGCGAGCTGGACCCGGTCGTTGGCACCCTCGGTCTGGAGCACGTCGTCGATGGCGAAGGCGCCGACGAGGAGACCGTCCGCCCGGGCCAGGGCCACGGTGTCGGTGAGGTAGTACTCCCCGTTGGCGTTGTCGTTGCGGAGCCGGGGCAGCGCCTGGTCGAGGAAGTCGGCGTCGAAGGCGAGGATGCCGCTGTTGATCTCGGTGATCGCCGCCTGCTCCGCCGTCGCGTCCTTCTGCTCGACGATCCCGGTGACCTCCCCGGACTCCTCGCGCAGCACCCGGCCGTAGCCGGTGGGATCCGGGACCCGACCGGAGAGGATGCTCACCGCCCGGTCGGCCGCCACGTGGTCCTCCACGAGGGCCAGCAGGCTCTCGCCCTCCAGCAGCGGGGTGTCGCCGTAGGCCACCAGCACGGTCCCCGTCCGGTCGGCCACGTCGAGGGCCTCCCAGGCGACGCGCACGGCGTGCCCGGTGCCGTCCTGGGTCTCCTGGACCGCGAGGGCGGCCTGCGGCAGCAGCTCCTGGATGTGAGCGCCCACCTGCTCGCGCTGGTGCCCCACCACCGCGACCACCCGGCGCGGCTCGACGGCGGCGACCGCCGCCAGCACGTGGCCGATCATGCTCCGCCCCGCGAGGGGGTGCAGGACCTTCATCGTCTTGGACTTCATCCGGGTGCCCCCGCCCGCGGCGAGGACGATCACGGTGATGCTCGAGGTACTCACGCTCCCCGGGTAGGAGTCGAACCTACGTCGCTTGTCCTGATTCAAAGTCAGGCGGGCCCTGCCGACAGACCAACCGGGGACTGTTGCCCTTGCTCGGCACGAGGCTACCTGCGCAGCAGCGGCGTCCCGCCGAGCCCCGCGGGCGCGGACGAGGTGGCCGGGGTGGAGGGGGCGGGCCGGCCACGACCGGTCAGGCGCCCGCAGACCGCGGGTCGTCGCCGAAGTCGTGCACCTCGAAGTCGACGGTGCGCTTGGCGTTGGCGATGGAGCACACCCCGGCCGTGCCGAGGCGGCCCTGCCGGTCGAAGACCGCGGCCGTGCCCACGGCGACGCCGTCGGAGCTGACCCGGTCGAGGGCGGCGAGACCGATCTCGCGTCCCACCGGCAGCCGGGCCAGGGCCAAGGTGATGTCGGTGTTGATGTGCTCGACCCCGTTGCTGCCCCAGTTGGTCACCATGCTGGCGGCGTCGGCGATGCTCGCGACGGCCACGAACGCCGAGGGCTCCTCCTCCGGGACGACCGGCACCCCGGTCTGCCAGGTCATCTTGCGGTCCCCGTTCTGGTGCTCGGCGAACGACGTCGACCACCCCAGCCGCTCGCTGCTGAACAACGGCACCCGCGGCTCGTCGGAGACCGGGGCGAGCTCGGTCGGTGGCGGGTCGAAGCTGGTCCCCGGTTCCCACACCGCTCCCGGGGCGGGCTCCCCGGGCGCGAGGAAGAGCCCGCTGGCACGCGCCACCGGCTCCCCGTCCTGCTCGAGGGTGGCATCGACGAGGCACAGGCGGCGCCCCTCACGCACCACGACGCCACGCGTGCGGCAGGGCTGCATCCGGGCAGCGCGGAACAGGTCGACGGTGTAGCGGGCCGGGCGCAGGTCGGTGCGACCCAGCTGTGCGACCACCCGCTCCAGCTCCCGAGCGAGGGCGCCGCTCAGCGCGACGCCGTGCATCTGGTCGGCACCCCACAGGCTTCGGGCGAGGTCGACCGGCACCAGCTCGTCCCCGGCGGAGGTGAAGAACGACAGCGTCATGAGGCGATTCTTCCCGATGCCGCGTCCGTCCGCGGAGCCGACCCGTGCGACCGCGCGTCCCCCGACCCGGCCGCCCGATATCTCGACGTAAAGAATCTTGGCGGCTTGTAGACTTTGCGCCATGGACCGGGACGAGGTCGACGAGCTGGTCGGCGCGTGGCACCGCGAGCGCGCAGACCTCGACCTCACCCCGGTGGAGGTGTTCAGCCGGCTGAGCCGGCTGGCGCGGCTGCTCGACAGGGCCCGCCGCGACGCCTTCATCGCCCACCGGCTCGAGACCTGGGAGTTCGACGTCCTGGCAGCCCTGCGCCGCGCCGGCCGGCCCTACCAGCTGACGCCGGGAGCCCTGGTGCGCGAGACGATGGTCACCAGCGGCACCATGACCAACCGGGTCGACCGGCTGGCGGCACGCCAGCTGGTCGAGCGGGCGCCCGACCCACGCGACCGACGCGGGGTGCTGGTCGGCTTGACCGCCGGCGGCAAGCGGAGGGTCGACGGAGCCTTCGAGACCCTGCTCGCCAGTGAGCGGGAGCTTCTCGCCGACCTCTCCGAGGGCGACCGGGCACAGCTCGCCGGACTGCTGCGACGGCTGATGCGCCCGCTGTCCTGAGCGCGCCGGACCCGGCCGGGGCAGGTCACTCCAGGACCGACGCCGCCTCCAGCCACTCCGTCTCCAGCCGCTGCTTCTCCTCGACCAGCGTGCGCAGCTCGGCCGCGAGCTCGGCCAGCCGCTCGTGGTCCTCGGAGCGCTGCTCCATCTCGGCGGTGAGCTCGGCCTCGCGCTCCGCGACGCGCTGCAGCTGACGGTCGACCCGGGAGATGGTCTTGCGGACGGCCCGCTCCTCGGCCCCACCGACGCGGGCCTTCCCCGAGGTGACGGCCGCTCCCGCACCCGCACCGGGCGCGTCGCGCCCCCCGCTCGGCTCGGCCACGCCGGTCGAGCCGGGCTGGTCCCGGTCGCCCGCGACGGGCGCGGCACCGCGTCGGCGGCTCTCGAGGTACTGCTCGACGCCACCGGGCAGCATGGAGAGCTGTCCGTCGCCCATCAGCGCCCACACCGAGTCCGTCACCCGTTCGAGGAAGTAGCGGTCGTGCGAGACCACGACGAGCGTCCCGGGCCAGCCGTCGAGGTAGTCCTCGACGACGTTGAGGGTGTCGATGTCGAGGTCGTTGGTCGGTTCGTCGAGCAGCAGCACGTTGGGCTCGGAGAGCAGCAGTCGCAGGAGCTGGAGGCGACGCCGCTCGCCGCCGGAGAGGTCCCCGAGCCGAGCGGTGAGCTTGTCGCCGGTGAAGCCGAAGCGCTCCAGCATCGCGGTCGCCGACACGTCCTGCCCCGTGGTCAGTCGGGTCACCCGCCGGATGTCCTCGATCGTCGGCAGCACCCGCGCCTCCGGGTCCTCCGTGGGGACCTGCTGGGTCAGGTGCTCCAGCGCCACGGTGCGTCCGCGACGTACCTGTCCGGCGTCCGGCCTCAAGGTGCCGTCGAGGAGGCCCAGCACCGAGCTCTTCCCGGCCCCGTTGACCCCGACGATCCCGACCCGGTCCCCCGGCCCGAGCCGCCAGGTGGCGTGCGAGAGGAGCTGGCGGTCCCCCCGGGTCAGGTCGACGTCCTCCACGTCGACGACGTCCTTGCCCAGACGCTGGGTGGCGAAGCGCTGCAGCTCCATCCGGTCCCGCAGCGGGGGCTCGTCCTGGATCAGGGCGTTCGCCGCCTCGATGCGGAACCTCGGCTTGGAGGTCCGGGCCGGCGGTCCACGGCGCAGCCAGGCCAGCTCCTTGCGGGCGAGGTTCTGCCGGCGCGACTCCGAGACCGATGCCTGGCGCTGCCGCTCGGCACGGGCCAGGACGAACGCGGCGTACCCGCCGTCGTAGGCGTCCACCACCCCGGCGCCGTCGGGCCCCGGGTGGACCTCCCAGGTGCGCTCGCACACGGCGTCCAGGAACCACCGGTCGTGGGTGACCACCACCAGGGCCGAGGTACGCCGGGTCAGGTGCTCTGCGAGCCACGCCACCGCCTCGACGTCGAGGTGGTTGGTCGGCTCGTCGAGGATGACCAGGTCGTCGTCGTCGAGCAGCAACCGGGCCAGGGAGCACCGGCGCCGCTCGCCCCCGGAGAGGCCGCCGACCTCGCGGTCCAGGGAGACCCCCGCGAGCAGGACCTCGACCACCTCGCGCATCCGGGCGTCGGCGGCCCACTCGTGGTCGGCTCGGCCGGCGAGCACCACCTCGCGCACGGTGTGGGTCTCGGCGAGCAGGTCGCGCTGGTCGAGATAGCCGACCCGCAGCCCCCGGCTCAGCGAGACCCGCCCCGAGTCGGGCGGCTCGCGGCCGGCCATCAGGTTGAGCAGGGTCGTCTTGCCGTCGCCGTTGCGTCCGACGATCCCGATGCGCTCGCCCTCGCCGACGCCGAGGCTGACCTCGTCGAGCAGCAGCCGCACGCCGTAGGACTTGGTGACCTTCTCCAGGTTGAGCAGGTTGGCCACTAGACGTACTCCACGACGTGGGCCCCGGCCACGGGGCCGGTGGCGACGTGGACGACGTCGAGACCGGCCTCCACCAGCGCGGCGCGGCTCTCCAGGGCGGCTGCCTGGCTCGGCGCCACGGCGACGACGGTGGGCCCGGAACCGGAGAGCAGCACGGCGTCGCCGGTGTGCCGCGCGACCAGCGCGAGCCGGTCGGCGAGCTCCGGGCGCAGGCTCAGGGCCGCCTGCTCGAGGTCGTTGCGCATCGCCGAGGACAACGCCTCGGGGTCACCGGCGGCCAGGGCGCCGACGACGGCGTCCGGGTCGGCCGGTGCGCCCACGGGCAGCGCGGGGTGGAGCCGGTCGAACTCGCGGTAGACCGCCGGTGTGGAGAGTCCCTCGTCGCTGGGCACCACCACCCACCAGTACGAGCCGCTGTCGGCGAGGGGTGCGACCAGCTCGCCGTGACCGGTCCCGTGCGCGCTCCCCCCGACCAGGGCGAACGGCACGTCGCTGCCCAGCTCGGCGGCGATGGCGAGGAGGTCCTCGTCGGTGGTGCGCAGGTCCCAGAGCCGGTCCAGCGCGATCAGCGCCGCCGCGGCGTCCGCGCTGCCCCCGGCCAGGCCACCGGCCACCGGGATGCCCTTGTGGATCTCCACCGCGGCGGCCAGGTCCACCCCGTGGTGCGAGACCAGGCGCCGCCCGGCACGCAGCACGATGTTGGTCTCGTCGAGAGGCACCTGCGAGGTGTCCACCGCGCCCAGTGCCGTGACCTCCACCTGCCACTGGTCCGCCTGCCTGACCCGGACGTCGTCGTAGAGGCTGATCGCCTGGTAGACGGTGTTCAGCGGGTGGAACCCGTCCTCCTGCGTGGGGCCGACGAGCAGCGCGAGGTTGACCTTGGCCGGCGCCCGGACCGTGACGCTCATGGCCGACCACCGCCGGCCGGCCGGGGCTGCGGAGCCCGGAGCGCCTCGGCGATCCGGACGAAGTCCTCCAGACGGAGCTGCTCGCCGCGGGCCATCGGGTCGATGCCGGCCTTCGTGAGGGCCTGCTGCGAGGCGTCCGCGGACCCGGCCAGCCCGCGCAGCGCCGAGCGCAGAGCCTTGCGCCGCTGGGCGAAGGCGGCGTCCACGACCGCGAACACCTGCTGGCGCGTGACCCTCGTGGTCGGCGGCTCCCGGCGGGTCCACGCCACGAGGCCGGAGTCGACGTTGGGGGCCGGCCAGAACACGTTGCGGCCCACTGCCCCGGCACGGCGTACGTCGGCGAACCACGCGGTCTTGACCGAGGGGATGCCGTAGACCTTCGAGCCCGGCCGTGCCGCGAGCCGGTCGGCCACCTCGGACTGCACCATGACCAGACCCCGCTCGAGCGAGGGCAGCAGCGCCAGCAGGTGCAGCAGCACCGGGACGGCGACGTTGTAGGGCAGGTTGGCCACCAGGGCCGTGGGTGCCGGCCCGGGCACCGACCGCACCCGCAGGGCGTCGGCGGTCACCACCTCGAACCGGTCGGCCTGGGCGGGGGCTCGGTCGGCGACGGTGCCGGGCAACGTCGCGGCGAGCGCCGGGTCGATCTCGATCGCGACCACCCGGGAGGCCACGCCCAGCAGCGCGAGGGTCAGCGACCCCAGGCCGGGCCCGATCTCGAGGACGACGTCGGTGTCCGCGATCCCGGAGTCGCGCACGAGGCGCCGCACCGTGTTGGGGTCGATGACGAAGTTCTGGCCCCGCTGCTTGGTGGGCCGCAGCCCCAGCGCGGCCGCCAGCGAGCGGACCTCCGCCGGACCGAGCAGTCTGGGTCCGGCGGGGGCAGGCTCACTCACCCGACCGAGGCTAGGGCAGGGGGTCGCGATGCCGTCACCCCCGGTGCCGCGGCCGGCGGGAGACCGGCGTCAGGCCCGGGACCCGCACACCGGCCAGGCGCCGTAGCCGCCACGGGCGGCGCGCACCTTCTCGGCGATCGCGATCTGCCGCTCGCGGCTGTGCTGGTTCGCGGTGCCGGTGCCGCCGTAGGCCTGCCAGGTCTGCCGGTCGAACTGCAGACCGCCGTAGTAGCCGTTGCCGGTGTTGGCAGCCCAGTTGCCGCCGGACTCGCACTGGGCGATCCGGTCCCAGGCCGTGCCGCCGCCGGCGTAGTTCGTCGTCGGGGCCTGCTTCGTGCCGACCTTGACGATCCTGGTCACCGGCTGGCGCAGCACGTGCTGCTTCACGACGGTGCGCTTGACCACCTTGCCGTTGCGGAAGTGCACCTTGTAGGTGACGTCGCGGTCGCCGTCGCGTCCCTGCTGGACCGTCTTGGTGTCCCCGACCATCATCGAGTCGTCCTTGCGCTCCTGGACCTGCGCAGGGATGGCCTCGTGGCGCACCCGCTTGGTGCGCACGCCGATCTTGGTGACCACGATCCGGGTGCGGTCGGTCAGCTCCGCCCCGCGCGAAGGACGCACGATGTCGTTGCGGTCCACGCGGGCGTGCACCTTGCGCAGCAGCTCACCGACGGTGGCGGCCGGGACGTTGTGGTGCTCCACCTTGTCGTCGGCGACCTTCAGGGTCACCTTCTTCGGGGTGACCATCTCCAGCGCCATGCCGGACCGGTCGATGTCGGCGCCGCGGCTGACCGAGAGGGCTGCGTTGTCGGCGTGCAGGCCGAGCTGGTCGAGCGCCGCGGACACGGTGGTCGCGGTCGTCCACACGGTGCGCTCGTCACCGTCGACGGTCAGCTCCAGCGGACGCCCGATCCGCACCGCGATCCGGGACCCGTCGTTGACGGGGCTGTCCACGTCGGGCACGACGGTGTCGTGGGTGGTGGGCTCGATGCCCTTGCTCGCGAGCACGTCACCGACGTCGTGGCCGAAGGTGCGCACGGTGCTCGCGTTGCCGTCGACGACGAGCGTGACGGTGCGGCTCATGGTGGCGTAGGCCAGCGCGGTGCCGCCCAGGGCGAGCACGATGGCGCCGACGAGGCCGCCGAGCAGGAGCTTGTGGTGGATGAGGCGGGAAAGTCTGGGGTGCGTGGTGTGGGCGCGCACGATTCTCCGATGGTCGCTTCTTCCGGGCGGCGGATGGGTGGGCACCAGCCACGGCGACGCGAGGTGGTCGCGATGTGGCTCCCCCGTGGGTGCACACCGGGATGAATGGTCCGCTCCCGGCCAACAGCCCCCGACGATAGGTAAGCAGCTGCGTGTTAGCAAACTGCTAGCGGCCGCCGCCGGGGGAGGCTGTGCGCGGTCTCACACCGTTCCGCCCCAGGGCCCGCCGAACGCGGTGTCGGTGTTCGAGTCGATGGCGCGGCACAGCTCGGTGAGGTCCATCTGCCTCGTCTCGGCCATCGACCGCACCGTGAGCGGCACCAGGTAGGAGGCGTTCGTGCGGCCGCGGTGCGGCGCCGGGGTGAGGTAGGGCGCGTCGGTCTCGACCAGCACCCGGTCCAGCGGGGTGACCCGCAGCGCCTCCCGCAGCGGCTCGGCGTTCTTGAAGGTGACGGTGCCGGCGAAGGACAGGTGGGCGCCCCGCTCCACGCAGGCCCGGGCCAGGGCGGCGTCCCCGGAGAAGCAGTGCATCACCCAGCGCGCGGGGGCACCCTCCTCGTCGATGAGACGCACCACGTCGTCGTGGGCGTCCCGGTCGTGGATCACCAGAGTCAGGTCGAGCTCGCGGGCCAGGCGGACGTGTGCCCGGAAGGCGGCGTGCTGGGCCGCACGCCCCTCCTCCCCCGTGCGGTAGTAGTCCAGCCCGGTCTCCCCGATCGCGCGCACGCGGTCGCTGCTGCGGGCCAGTCGCTCGATCTCGGCCAGGGCCTCCTCGAGCCGCCCCTCGTCGGCGAGCCGGGGCGCCTCGTTGGGGTGCAGGGCCACCCCGGCCACCACCCGGCTGTCGGTGGCGGCCACCTCGACCGCCCAGCGGGCACCGGGGAGGTCGCACCCGATCTGGACCACCCGGGGGACGCCCACCGAGGCCGCCAGCTCCAGCGCCTCGGCGACGGGCAGGGGAGGCTCCTCGGGATCCCGGACGATGTCGAGGTGGCAGTGGTTGTCGACCACCGGATGCGGCAGCGGCTCGGGAAGGCCGGGACGCCCACGACGCCCGGTCACGAGCGGTGCACCGCGTCGTAGACGACCCGCTTGGGGACCCGGGAGCGTCGGGCCACCTCCACGATGGCCTGCTTGCGCGGGACCCCGGCGGCCTCGTCGCCGGCGACCAGCGCGGCCAGGGTGGTGGGGTCGGTCACCGGCGCCGGCGGGGGCGCCCCCGAGACCACGATCGTCACCTCGCCGCGGAGGCCCGGCTCGGCCCAGTCCGCGAGGTCGGCCAGCGGCCCGCGGCGTACCTCCTCGTGGGTCTTGGTCAGCTCGCGGCAGACCGCCCCCGGCCGGTCGGGTCCGAACGCCTGGGCCATCGCGAGCAGCGTGGCGTGCGTGCGGTGCGGCGCCTCGAAGAACACCAGCGTGCGCTCGTCGCCGGCCACGTCGGCCAGCCGGCGGGCCCGCTCCCCGGCCTTGCGAGGCAAGAACCCCTCGAAGCAGAACCGGTCCACCGGGAGCCCGGAGACCGCCAGGGCCGCCAGCACGGCCGACGGGCCGGGCACCGTGGTGACCGGCACGGCATGCTCCACCGCGGCCACCACCAGGCGGTAGCCCGGGTCGGAGACGCTGGGCATGCCGGCGTCGGTGACGAGCACGACCCGGTCCCCGGCCAGGAGGGAGTCGATCAGGGAGTCGGTGCGCAGGTGCTCGTTGCCCTCGAAGTAGGACACCACCCGACCGGGCAGCGCCACCCCGAGGTCGGCGACGAGGCGACGCAGCCGCCTGGTGTCCTCGGCAGCGACCACGTCGGCGGACGCCAGCTCGGCGGCCAGGCGCGGCGGCGCGTCCTCGACGCGGCCGATCGGGGTCGCTGCGAGCACGAGCACGCCGGTCGGCGCCGGCACCCGGTCAGTCATGCGTCGATCATCGCAGCCGCGCCCGTAGCCTTGGGCAGCGTGACCCTCCCCGCGCCGCTGGCCCGCACCGTCGGGCTCTCGCGAACGGCCCGGGGCGAGGTGGTTCCCAGCGCAGCGACCCGGGCCCGCCTGCGGGCCCTCGACGCCGACCCGGTGATCGCGTGGGTGGCCACGGTCGCGGTCACCCTCCTGGCCGCCTTCCTGCGCTTGTGGAACCTCGGCAGGCCGCGAGCCTTCCTCTTCGACGAGACCTACTACGCCAAGGACGCGTGGTCGTTGCTGCACCTCGGCTACGCGCAGAACTACGTCGAGAAGGCCAACGACGAGATCCTCGCGGGCCACACCACCGGGCTGTGGACGGGGATGCCCGAGATGGTGGTCCACCCCGAGGTGGGGAAGTGGATCATCGCCCTGGGCGAGGGGACCTTCGGGATGACCCCGTTCGGGTGGCGGGTGGCCTCGGCGGTCGTCGGCTCCCTGATGGTGATGGTGATGATCCGCCTGGCCCGGCGGGTCACCCGCTCGACGATGCTGGGGCTGGTCGCGGGTCTGCTGATGTGCTTCGACGGCGTTCAGCTGGTGCTCTCCCGGCTGGCCCTGCTGGACATCTTCGTGGCCTTCTTCACCTTGTGCGCAGTCAGCTGCATGGTCGCGGACCGGGACTGGGTGCGCTCGCGGCTGGCGCTCCGGGTCCCGACCGGGGTGCGGCTCGAGCCGTCGGCGTGGGGACCGCTGCTGCTGTGGCGCCCGTGGCGCCTGGCGACCGGGGTGCTCTGGGGGCTGGCGATCGCGACGAAGTGGTCCGCGCTGTTCCCCCTGGCCGTGTTCGGGATCTTGATGTGGCTCTGGGACGCGGGGGCCCGGCGCTCCTTCGGCGTACGCCGGGCGGTGCTGAAGTCCGCGCTCGTCGATGCGCTGCCCGCCGTGGGCTACGTGGTCCTCGTGCCGCTGCTCGTCTACCTGCTCAGCTGGACGGGCTGGCTGCTGCACGCCGGCGTCTACGAGCAGCACCTCTCCGACACGCAGTACGGCCCCTACTGGGGCCGCTACCTCGAGCACGACGCGCACGGGTTCTTCCCCGAGCTCTGGCAGTCGCTGCGCTCGCTGTGGCACTACCACCACGACGTCTACGCCTTCCACACGCGGTTCCTCAACGGCAGCACCCACGTCTACCAGTCCGACCCCTGGGGCTGGCTGCTGCTGAACCGGCCGGTCGGCGTCGATGCGCAGCTCGACATCCAGCCCGGCGAGCAGGGGTGCGCGGCCGCCACCGGGTCGACCTGCCTGCGTCAGGTGCTGCTGCTCGGCAACCCGGTGGTGTGGTGGTTCGCGGCGATCGCGGCGCTGTGGTCGGTGGTGGCCTGGATCGGTCGGCGGGACTGGCGCTACGGGCTGGTGGTGGTCGGTGTCGCCGCGACCTGGCTGCCGTGGCTGCGCTATGACGACCGGCCGATCTTCAGCTACTACGCCGTGCTGATCTTGCCGTTCCTGGTGCTCGGCGCGACCCTGCTGCTCGGCGAGATGCTGGGCCGGTGCGACGCGCCGCCGGTGCGGCGAGCCGCCGGGGCCGCGGCCGTGGGCGGGGTGATGGTGCTCGTCCTGCTCGCGTTCGCGTGGTTCTGGCCGATCTGGACCGACCAGCTGATCACCAACGGCGAATGGGTGCAGCGGATGTGGTTCCGCCGCTGGATCTAGGGCTCAGGCCCGGGTGTGGCGCACGGGCTGGCGGCTGCCCGCCCCGTCGCCGACGGTCAGCGGGCGACCCACCTTGCGCTCCTCGACAGCCATCCGGGCCACCGAGAAGGCCACGACGAGCATGCCGATCACGCCCAGTATCAGAATTGAGGCCGGTGCGACAGACAACATGCTGATCTCTCCTTGGCTGACTAGACCAGGCAGTCAATGTACCCCATAAAAGCCAAAACGGACATAGCTCCGGCAGATCCCTCCTCCCCGGTTGACCAGGCAGCTGCCGCGGCGCTGCGCACTCCCGGCCGGCGGACGGCACGGCGGCTTAGCGTGGTGCCATGACCACCTCCGAGGCCTCGCACGGGAACCGTGAGCGCGACGAGGTCTTCCTCGAGCTGACCCGTTCCATCTGCCCGATGTGCAAGCGGACCGTGGACGCGGAGGTCAACGCGCGCGAGAACCAGGTGTTCTTGCGCAAGCGGTGTCCCGACCACGGGGAGTTCGAGGCGCGGGTCTACGGCGACGCGCAGATGTATCTCGACATCCAGCGCTTCAACAAGCCCGGCACCCGGCCGCTTCGCACCCAGACCGAGGTCAAGGACGGATGCCCGTCGGACTGCGGGCTGTGCCCGGAGCACAAGCAGCACGCCTGTCTGGGCGTGATCGAGGTGAACACGGGCTGCAACCTGGACTGCCCGATCTGCTTCGCCGACTCCGGCACCCCGCGCGGCCATCAGCCCGACGGCTACGCCATCACCGTCGACCAGTGCGCCACGATGCTGGACGCGTTCGTCGCGGCCGAGGGCGAGCCGGAGGTGGTGATGTTCTCCGGCGGAGAACCCACGATCCATCCCGACATCCTGGCGATGATCGATCTCGCCCAGCAGCGCCCGATCAGCGCGGTCAACCTGAACACCAACGGCATCCGGCTCGCCTCGGACAAGCGCTTCGTGCAGGCGCTCGGCGAGCGCAACCGCCCGGGTCGCCGGATCAACGTCTACCTCCAGTTCGACGGCCTGGAGGCGCAGACCCACCTCGCGATCCGGGGCCGCGACCTGCGCGAGACCAAGCAGAAGGCGCTGGACAACTGCGCAGACGCCGGGCTGAGCGTGACACTGGTGGCTGCGATCGAGAGGGACGTCAACGACCACGAGATCGGTGCCGTGATCCGACACGGTCTCGCCCACCCCGCTGCCCGCTCGGTGGCGTTCCAGCCCGTCACCCACTCGGGCCGCCACGTGGAGTTCGACCCGCTCACCCGGCTCACCAACTCCGACGTGCTGCACGCGATCACCGACCAGCTGCCGCAGTGGTTCCAGACCGGCGACTTCTTCCCGGTGCCGTGCTGCGCTCCGACCTGCCGCTCGATCACCTACCTGGTCACGCAGGGCCATCCCGACGACGCCGACTTCGGGCTGGTTCCGATCCCCCGGTTGCTGCAGGTGGAGGACTACCTCGACTACGTCGCCAACCGGGTGGTCCCCGACCAGGACGTCCGCGAGGCGCTGGAGAAGCTCTGGTCGGCCTCGGCGTTCATCGGCACCGACACCAACGACGACCGGCTGACCAGGGTCGCCGAGGCACTCGACTGCGCCGACGCCTGCGGGGTGAACCTGCCGCAGGCGCTGGAGGACCTCACCGAGAACGCCTTCATGATCATCGTGCAGGACTTCCAGGATCCCTACACCCTCAACGTGCGCCAGTTGATGAAGTGTTGCGTGGAGGAGATCACTCCCGACGGCAGGCTGATCCCGTTCTGCGCCTACAACTCGGTCGGCTACCGCGAGCAGGTCCGCGCCGAGCAGTCCGGAGTCCCGGTCGCCGGCGTGGTGCCCAACGCCGTCGGCCTCCAGCCGGTCCTCCTGGACACGCCGTACGGCAGCAAGCAGGCCCCCAGGTGACCGCCGAGCTCGACCCCGCTTCGGTCAAGGCGTGCTGTGCCGCCGGGTACTCCTCCGACCTCGTCTCCCTCCTGCTGGGCGAGAGCTACCACCCCGGCGGCCTGCGCCTCACCCGCCACCTGCTCGACCGGCTCGGGGTCACACCCGGGCAGCGGCTGGTCGACATCGCCTCCGGGGTCGGCTCCACCAGCCTCCTCGCCGCTGGTGAGTACGGCGCCGCCGTCGACGGGGTCGACCTGTCGGAGTCGAACGTCGCGCTCGCGACCGGTGCGGCGGCCTCGCAGGGCCTCGCCGACCACGTCGCCTTCCACCACGGGGACGCCGAGGCGGTCCCGTTGCCCGACGGCGGGGCCGACGCGGTCGTCTGCGAGTGCGCGCTGTGCACGTTCCCCGACAAGCCGACCGCGATCGCGGAGATGGCCCGCCTGCTCCGCCCGGGCGGGCGCCTGGGGATCACCGACGTCGCGGCCGACCGGACCAGGCTCCCCACCGAGCTCACCGGCCTGGCCGCCTGGATCGCGTGCGTCGCGGACGCCCGCCCCGCCCCGGAGTACGCCGCGCTCGCCGAGTCCGCGGGTCTCCTGGTGACCACGACCGAGCGGCACACCGCTGCGCTGACCCGGATGATCGACCAGGTCGGCGCCCGGTTGGAGCTGCTGCGGATGACTGCACGGCCACGGTTGGAGGCTCTCGGCGTCGACCTCGCCCAGGTCGGCCCGGTGCTCGAGGCCGCGCGTGCCTCCGTCGCCGAGGGCGCTCTGGACTACGTCCTCCTCGTCGCGGAGAAGCCATGCGAGTGACCCGACTCGTGGGCGGCCTGGTGGCGGCCTCCGGCGCAGGTGCCGCCACCTATGTCGCTCTCGTCACCGGCCGTCTCAGCCTCGACCTCGCAGTCGGCCGGCGGACCCGGCCACTCGGCCCGCTGGTCCTCGACATCGCCGCACCTCGCGAACTCGTCTATGCCGCAGCGACCGCGCCGTACGCCGAGCGCCGCCCGCGCGCGATGCAGGAGAAGGTCGAGATCCTCGAGCGTGGGGAGGGGATGGTCCTGGCCGCGCACCGCACCCCGGTCGGGGGCGGGCTGGTCGCCCTCACCGTGGAGACCGTCACCTTCCGACCGCCGAGCCGGATCGGGTTTCGTCTGGTGCGCGGACCGGTCCCCTCGGTGACCGAGACCTTCCAGCTCGACGAGACCCCCACCGGCACGCGGCTGACCTACACAGGTGAGCTGAGCACGGACCTCGGCGCGCCGGGCGAGCGCTGGGGGGACCTGGTCGCCCGGCACTGGCTCGCCACGGTCGCAGGCTCGCTCGAGGCCGTCCGCGCCGAGAGCGAGCGCCGTGCCGGCGCGCCCAGGTCCGAGGGCACGTGAGCGGCGGCGGCACGGTGGTGCGCCGTCTGGAGCCGCACGAGGACGGGTCAGGGTCGAGCCGGGCCGCGACCGACGCCCTGCTCGGCGACCTGAGGGCCGGGCGATGGCGACCAGCGGCATGGGCGCGGTTCCTGATCGCGGCAAGCGCGCGATCGATCGACCAGGCCCGGCTTCATCGGCGCGCGCTGGCGCAGGTGACCGCCCTGCACGGACTGTTCCTCGCCCCCGCCGGCGGTGCGGGTCGCCGCTGGGTCATCACCAGCTGGGTGCTGGCGAGCCTGCACCTCGGCCTGCTGGAGGGTCGTGCTGACCTGGGCCTGGCCAACACCCTCACGCTGGTCCGCGGGAACCTCCCGGCCGTCGTGCCACGGTGGCGACCGTGGCTGGGGGTCGCTGCCGCGACCACCGACCTCGTCGACGGCAAGGTCGCCCGTCGCACCGGGACCACGAGCTCGTTCGGCTCCTACGCCGACGTCTTCGCCGACGCGGCCTTCTGGATCTGGTTCACCTGCGGTCGCGACGACGACCACGCCGTCAGGACGGTGGCCGTCCTGACCTGGCTCACCCCCGTCGCGGTTGTGACCGCGCTCAGCGTCGGCCGCGGGCAGATGGTCGAGTCGCCCCGGCCGCAATGGGTCCGGCCGGCCGCCACCGTGCAGGTGCTGCTCGCCCTGCGGGCCCTGGCGCGAGGACGGTCCACGGGTCTCGAGCCCCTGCGAGTCCTCTGGTTCATCCGACATCCGCCGCTTCGTGGCCACGATGCTGCGCCACGTGGGGCGCTGCCGTGCCCGGAGTGGTTCCTCGCTCAGGCATCCCTCCTCCGCAGCAGCACGACCGCGACCAGGAAGGCGATGGCCACATAGATCATGAAGACCGTGAAGCCGGCCCAGGGGGTGAGCATCTGGGGTGCGTCGGCGACCGCCCTGCTGGCCTCGGGTGTGGCGATGCGCTCCCCCGCGGTCGAGGGCAGGTACGCGTAGCTCTTGGTGAACCAGTCCGAGGTCATCATCAGGATCTGCCACATCGTCGAGAGCAGGAGCACCACGCCGAGGATGAGGGTGATCGCACCGGCCGTGTGTCGCACGACCGTCCCCACCGCCAGGCCCAGCAGGGCGACCCCGGCGAGGTACAGGCCGGTCCCCCAGAAGATCCGTTGCACCGCTGGGTCGTTCAGGGACGCCGCGCCGTCGGCACCGAACAGCGGGTAGCTGGCCCAGGGATGCCACCCCCAGCATGACGGCGATCAGCACCATCGCGGCCAGGGTGCCGAGGACGGTCCAGTACGTGGAGCGCAGGCTCCACAGCTTGACCCACTCCGAGTGCAGGACGCGTGCGAAGGTCACCGGGCGCACCTCGACGGGCGCGCCGTCCGCGGTGCGGCCTGCGTTCGAGACAGGGCTGCTCATCGCGCCGCCTCCCTGGTGGTCTTCGACCGGTACTCGACCTCGTCGCGGGTCAAGGAGAGGAAGGCCTCCTCCAAGGACGCTCTGACCGGGGTCAGCTCGTGCAGCGTGAGGCCGTGTGCAGCGGCCAGATCACCGATCCTGGGGCTGGCCAGCCCCGCCACCTCGAGCTGCCCCGAGGCGACCGTCTCGATGGTGGCCCCCTCGCCGATGAGCAGCTCAGCGAGGTCTGTCGGGGTGGGTGTGACCACCCGAACGGTGCCCTGGGTGGCCGTCGCGACCACGTCCTCCAGCGGTCCGGCGGTGATGATCTTGCCCCGGCCGATGACGAGCAGGTGGTCCGCGGTCTGGGCCATCTCGCTCATCAGGTGCGAGGAGATGAAGACGGTGCGCCCTTCGCCGGCCAGGCGCCTGACCATGGTCCGCACCCACTTCACGCCCTCGGGGTCGAGCCCGTTGACAGGCTCGTCCAGGATCAGGGTGTGCGGGTCGCCGAGGAGGGCTGCGGCGATACCGAGCCGCTGGCCCATGCCGAGGGAGAACCCACCGACACGCTTGTCGGCGACCCGGTCCAGGCCCGTCATGTCGATGACATGGCGCACCCGGCCGGTCGAGATGCCGTGGGTGGCTGCCATGGCGTGCAGGTGCTGGTAGGCGGTCCGACCGGTGTGCATCGCCTTGGCGTCCAGGAGCACCCCGACCTCCCGCAGCGGTGCCGCATGAGCGACGTACGGCTTGCCGTTGACCGTGACCGAGCCGGCGGTCGGGCGGTCCAGTCCGACGATCATCCTCATCGTGGTGGACTTCCCCGCCCCGTTCGGACCAAGGAAGCCGGTCACCGTTCCGGGCCTGACCGTGAACGAGACGGCGTCGACAGCGGTCGTGTCTGCGTAGCGCTTGGTGAGGGCACGGGCCTCGATCATGTGTCCGCCTCCCGACTTGTGGGCCTCGGTGCTGAGTTGATGCGGCCGCTCCGGTCGCTCGAGCAGTCCGCTCATCACCTCAGAGTCAATGCTTCCCGTCTGTTCTCGAGCAGCACAGGGCCAATAGCCCCGGACCATGGTCGCTGCCGAGGACGGGCCTTCGGCCCTGGAGGATCGCTCCCCGGCGGGGCTGGATGGGCAGGAGTACTTCGTCGCACTCGTCGGCGCGGGAGGTGCTCGCAGCCTCTCGCAAAGGAGTCAGCACGGTGAGAGAGATCCTTCGACCGGCTGTGGTGCTCATCCTCGTGGTGCACGGGCTCATCCACCTGCTGGGCGCCGCCAAGGGCCTCGGCTGGGCCGAGGTCCCCCAGCTCGAGACGCCGATCGCCGCCGGGACGGGAGTGGTGTGGCTCGCGGCCGGCGCCGCGGTCATCACTGCCGGGGTGCTGCTGGGCGTCGGCGTGCGTTGGTGGTGGCTCGTGGGGGCGGTCGCGGTCGTGACCTCCCAGACCGTCGTCTTCACCTCGTGGGGGGAGGCGAAGGCGGGCACGGTCGCGAACCTCGTCCTGGCCCTCGCCGTCGTCCACGGGTTCGCCTCTCAGGGGCCGCGCAGCTATCGCGCGGAGTACCGCCACCGCGTCAGCTCGGCGCTTGCGGAGCTTGCGAACCAGCCGTCGTCAGCCCCGCTCAGCGAGGCCGACCTGGCGCCACTGCCCGACCCGGTCGCGGCCTATGTCCGTCACTCCGGTGCCGTGGGCCAACCGCGTCTCACCGGGTTCCGGGCGCGCGTCCACGGACGGATCCGGGCCACCAACGAGAGCCCCTGGATGAGGTTCACCGGAGAACAGGTCAACACCTACGGGTCGTCACCCAGTCGGCTGTTCTTCATGGACGCCACCATGCACGGCCTGCCCGTCGACGTCCTCCACACCTACGTCGGCCCGGCGGCCAGGATGCGGGTCAAGCTGGCCTCGCTGGTGCCGATGGTGAACGCGTCGGGGCCACAGATGGACCGGGCCGAGACCGTGACCCTGTTCAACGACCTGTGCCTGATCGCCCCCGCGGCGCTGGTCGACGCCCGCGTCCACTGGGAGTCCATCGACGACCACCACGCCCGCGGGTCCTTCAGCAACGGCGACCACACCGTGAGCGCCGACCTCACCTTCGACGACGACGGGGACCTCGTCGACTTCGTCTCCTCGGACCGGCTGCGCGCCTCCCGGGACGGCACCAGCTTCACCCCCCAGCGGTGGTCGACCCCGGTCCGCGCCTACGGCACGGTCGCCGGGCGACGAGTCATCGACTCCGGCGAGGCACGCTGGCACGCCCCGTCGCCCGAAGGCGAGTTCGCCTACCTGGAGTTCCACATCGATGGCCTCGAGTACACCCTCGGCGCCGACACGGCCCACGCCACCGGAGGTGCTGGACACCCCTGAGCTTCCGGCCCCGGTGGCGAAGGTTGCTCCGCAGGCCGGGCGTCGCACTAGTCATAGATGACTGCGAGGCCCCGACGCTCGAGGTCGGCGAGGCCGTCGCGCATGGTCTGCAACCGATCAGCAGAGTGTCCGGCCCAGTCCGGGATCTCACCCACGACCCGCACCGGCTCCTTGGTGCGGTAGGACCGGGTCGGGTTGCCGGGGAACTTCTTGTCCGTCACGTTCGGGTCGTCCTCAAGAGCGCCCAGCGGCTCCACGATGTAGATCCGACCACGCCCCTCGCCTGCCGCCAGCTCGGCACCCCACGTCGCGGCGTCCAAGGTCTCCGTCACGTAGACATGGTTCGCGGTACGGCCCACGCCGAAGTTCGAGAGGCGTCCGGGCACCAGGAGATCGCCCACCGCGAGGTCGGCCTTCGTCCCGTGCAACAACACCCCCGACCCGTAGACCTCGAACGGCTTCGGCTCGCTCGCATCGGCCATCCCAGCTCCTAGCCCGCTAGGTACGCAGGTCGTTCAACGTCTGGTTGATCAGCGTCGAGGACGTGCCCTCGGTGTAGGGGAAGTAGACGATCCGGACGCCGACCTCCGCGAACTTCTCGCCGATCTCGTTCCACTTCTCGGACTGGTACCAGTCATCGCCGACGAACATGACGTTGAACTGGAGCTTCTGCCACATCTCGAACTTGTCCATGTCGTACTGCGGGATCGCCGCGTCGACGTACTCGATGCTGCGCACGATCTCGAGCCGTTCGGCGAACGGGATCACCGCGGTCTTGTTCTTGTAGGCCACCAGCTCGTCGACCGTGACCCCCACGATCAACCGGTCGCACAGTCCCTTCGCGTTCTTCAGGAGCGTGAGATGACCGATGTGGAACAGGTCGAAGACCCCCGTGGTGTAGCCGACCGAGAACTGTGTCGCCGCCCTAGACATCGATCCCCAGCACCTCCAGATTGAACCTGAACCAGGTGTCCATGGGCGGTTCCTCCGGCCTTTCGTAGCCAGCGAAGACCGCAGCCAGGTCCACCGGGAAGCCGACCTTCGGCCGGTCGATGATCCCCTGCGGCACCAGATCGGCGAACACCCGCTTGAGTGGCGCCTTGGAGACGCCCCCCGCCGAACGGTAGTCGTAGGCGACGCCGGCCATCCGCTCGACGAGTCGATGGTCGACGAAGGGTACTCGCCCCTCGACACTGCACTGCATCGTGGAGTTGTCCAACCTCCGCAGCAGACCGTGCAGGTGCGCGACCTGGAAGAACGCCGCCACGATCTCGAGCCTGGTGCCACGATCCATGAACGGTCCCAGAGCATCCTCCAGCACGTCCATGTCTCGATGCTTGCCGTAGGCGTAGTGCTCGTCGAACCCCTCCAGGTCGAACGCCGGCGCCTGGGAGGCCCAGGTGAAGATGCGGTCATAGCCGAAGAACAGCTCGTCAGCACCCTCACCGCTGAGGATCACCGTGTTGAACTCCTTGACCGCACGGGTCATCCGGTAGAGCAGCACCTCGTTGGGAACCGACAGCGGCTCGCGGCGCGCGATGATCAGTCCCTTGGCGGTCTGCGCGAAGTCCTCGGCCGGCATCAGCACCTCGTGGTGCCGCGAGTCGAACCGGTGTGCGGCGATCTCGGCCCAGTCGAACTCGTTGTTGGACTCGGTGCCGATGGTCCACGTGTGCGGGCGGTGGGAGAGGCCGGCGACGATGGTGCTGTCCAGCCCGCCACTCAGGTAGCTGCCGACAGGCACGTCGGAGAGGGTGCGGTACTGCACGGCACTCGTCACCAGCTCGCGCAGCTCCTCGTCGGCCGGCGGAGGCTGTGGCCCCTCGGGGAGATCCCAGTACCGATGCGTCCGGCCGTTCTTGAAGTAGCACCCGGCGGGGAACATCGAGATGCCCTCGTAGAGGGTCCGGCCGTTGAAGAAGGCGCGAAGCTTCTGGTACTGGCGGACCGCGAACTCGTCGACCTCGTGCTCTGGGTGGAGCTCCAGCACGGCTGCGATCTCCGAGGCGAAGGTGTGGAAGCCCCCTGCCTCCCGGTGATAGAGCGGCTTGATCCCCAGCCGGTCGCGGGCCGCGAACAGGTCGCCGGTCCGGGAGTCGAAGATGACCAGGGCGAACATGCCGTTGAGCTCGCCGAGCATGCGTTCACCCAAGCGGGCGTACAGCTCGACCAGCACCTCGGTGTCACCGGTCGTGCTCACCGTGAGGTCGTGGCGGCGAACCAGCTCGCGGTAGTTGTAGATCTCGCCGTTGTAGACCATGTGGTAGCGACCATCACGGCTGACGAACGGCTGGTCGCTCCGCGGATCGAGGTCGAGGATCGAGAGGCGGTTGTGCCCGAGCTGGTTGCCAGCGATCTCGGCGTAGCACCCAGCGACGTCGGGGCCCCGGTGGTGCATGGTCTCCAGAGCGCGCACGAACCGGTGGCGCTCGATCGCCGGGTCGCTGGAGTACAAGAGGCCGCACATGGTCGGGCAAGCATACAAACCAACAGGGGCCCGATGGAGGCAGTTGCCGTTCCGTTGCACCCCCAGGCCAGTAGACCTAGTGTTGGCGCGCCAAGGTGACGATCGAAGACACGGTTGGAAGGGCGGGGAGCCCAGGAGATGACGCAGTGAAGACCAGTCGCCGACTGACACACGCAGCCCGGGACGTCCTCCCCCAGCCCCTCCAGCATGCCGCTCGAAGGATCATCGGCGGATGGGGCACCCTGACCGCCCGGTGGCGGATGCTCCCGGACATCGTCATCGTTGGAGCCCAGCGGTCGGGGACCACGACCTTGTTCCGCCTGTTGAGCGATCACCCCCAGGTTGTCCGCCCCACCATGTCCAAGGGCATGGCCTACTTCGACCTGAACTACGAGCGGGGGCCCAGGTGGTACCGAGCAGGCTTTCCGCTCCGGCCGAGCTCGTCTGGCAGGGCGGCGCACAGACGGCGGATGACGTTCGAGAGCAGCGGTTACTACATGTTCCACCCGCTGGCCGCGCAACGGATCGCCACGGACCTGCCCGAGGCCAAGGTGGTGGTGATGCTGCGCAATCCCGTCGACCGTGCCTACTCCGCGCACCGGCACGAGCTGCGACGCGGATTCGAGACCGAGGAGTTCGAGGCTGCAGTCGCCTTGGAGCCCTCCCGCACGGCAGGCGAGGCCGACCGCCTGCGCGCGGACCCCTCCTACCACAGCTTCGAGCACCAGCATCATGCCTACTTGGGCAGGGGCGAGTACGCCGCGCAGATCACCCGGCTCTTCGACACGGTCGGCAGGGAGCGGACCTACGTCATGGACGCCGATGAGTTCTTTCGCGACCCGGGCGTCGAGTTCTCCCGTCTCTGCACGTGGTTGGGCCTGGAGGAGCCGCCACCGGGCCCTGCCGAGGTGTGGAACGCGCAGCCCCGTGAGCCGATGACCGAGGCGATGAGGGAGGAGCTGATGAGGCACTTCGAGCCGTTCGACGCCGAGCTCGCCCGGTTGCTGGGCAGGACACCCAGCTGGCGCTCAGGAGGTCCGCTCGAGGAGCTTGGCCACCAGTCTCTCTGAGGAGCGTCCGTCCTCGAAGGTGCAGAACTTGTTCACGAAGGACTTGTAGCTCGCCGAGTGCTCCGAGGCGACCGATGCCAGGGAGAGCAATGCCTCGGCCAGCTCGGCCGTGGACGATGTGATCGGCCCGGGCGCCCAGGACTCGTAGTCGAAGTAGAAGGGGCGCACCCCCGTGCGGTAGCGGTCCAGGTCCGGAGCATGCAGCAGGATCGGTCGTCCCGTGAGCGCGTAGTCATAGATCATGGAGGAGTAGTCGGACACCAAGACGTCCGAGGCCAGGATCAGCTCGGTCACGTCCTCGTGCCGGCTGACGTCCTTGACCCGTCCCGGGAGGCTCGTGGAGGCGTCACTGACGACGTGCTGGTGCAGCCGGTTCAGGATGACGGTGTTCTCCGGCAGGGAATTGTCGAGCAGGTCCCAGTCCACCAGGGCCGGCTGGTAGAACCCACCGGACTTCGCGTGTGCGTTGTCTCGCCAGGTGGGGGCGTAGAGCACCACCAGCTCGTCATCGGCGATGCCGAGCTCCCGCCGTGCACGCGCCCGGTGCGAGCCATCGTCGTTGACCAGGATGTCGTTGCGGGGATATCCGATCTCCAGCACCTCCCCTTCGTAGCCGAAGGCACTGCGGTAGATGCGTGTGTAGGCCTCACTGTTGGACAGCAGAAAGTCCCACTTGGCCACGTCACGCAGCATTCGCCTGCGGTGTGCGGCGCCGTTGCGGTACTTCGGCGCCGGCTCGTCGAGTCCGATCACCTTGATCGGGCTGCCGTGCCACGCCTGGACGTAGACGACCTTCGGCCCCTTGACCAGGTGTCTCGTGACGATGTCGTTGGTCACCAGGAAGTCACACGTCGCCAGGTTGAGGAAGTGCCGGGCGCGATGACGCGGGATGCAGGTGACGTCGGAGGGGAAGGTCGATGGGTCCGAGGCCACCCACCGGCGCTCGATGTCCGGCGCGGCCGCTCCCAGCGTCTCCGAGACGACACGGGGACTGTCGCTGTACCGCCCGCGCCACGCCTCGAACAGCGCGTGTCGTCGTGCCATGGACCGCCTCCCGGGGTTGAGCCGATGTCGCGTCACCCTACCGAGTCGACCGACCGCCCTCGGGTCAAGGTCTTCGGTCGCGATGGACCAGGGCGGAACGCTCTGGCACCCGCTGGCGCAGCGGACCGACCCGGCGTGAGGCGCTCGGCCAGCTCGTCGCCTTGAGCCCGGCGGTCAGTCGATGCCTTCGACGATGCGGAAGTCGCGCTCGACGCCGTCGGCAAGTGCGGCCAGCGCCTCCTGGTAGGCCTCGCTCTCGCGTGCCGCGACGGCCTGCTCGAAGCTGTCGAACTCGATCAGGACGGTGCGCTCGGCGATTCCGGCCTCATACGTCACGACCCGACTGCCACGGGTAAGGACCCGGCCGCCCCCGGCCTTCACGGCCGAAGGGGCCAGCTTGTTGTAGGCAGCCAACTTCTCGGTGTCTGAAATGGTGCGGTAGACGCTGACCCAGTAGCCCTTGGGCATGGAACCTCCAGTGTTGGGATGAGTGCTTCTGACTGACGGGTTGGTCTCGGACGGCCTCGGCCGGTGCGAGCGAGGCTCGTCAGCGTCGTGATCGCCATGGCGCCGATGCCGACCAGCGCCGCGGTGGTGGAGGCGCTGTCGTCGGGCAAGATGCGGCCGGGGGTGCCCGCGGCGAGATCAGGCCGCCCATGGTAGTTGAAGCGCCGCTCTCGGCGTGTGCGCTCCTACCCGACAGGGCACGGGCAGATCTGTTCATCCGCGCGATACGGAGATGCATAGGCGTCAGTGCGCGGGTAGCGGCGGGACCAGGGTCCGGATCGGGGCTCCTTCCCGGAACGCCAGGATGTCCTCGACGACTTGGCTGAAGAACACCTGGTACGTCCCCTCGGTGACATACCCGAGGTGAGGGGTCAGCAGTGTGCGTGGCGCGCTCCGCAACGGATGATCGACAGGGAGGGGCTCCACGTCGTACACGTCCAGTCCGACGCCCCCGAGCCGGTTGGACTCGAGCACGGCGAGCAGCGCGGCCTCCTCGACGATCGGCCCGCGGGAGGTGTTCACCAGCAACGCCCCGGGTCTCATCAGCTCGAGTTCGCGGACGCCGATCAGCCCACGGGTCCCCTCGTTGAGCGGCAAGTGGATCGTCACCACGTCTGAGCGAACGAGCAGTTCGTCGAGCCCGACCGCCTCAGCACCGACCGCACGGGCCCGCTCCTGGGTGAGGCTACGGCTCCAGCCCAGCGCCTCCATTCCGAACGCCTGCCCGATCGTGGCCACCGGCGTCCCGAGCCGACCGAGCCCGACCACGCCGAGCACCTTTCCGGACAGGTCTCGACCCACGGTGGTCTGCCAACCGTCGGTGCGGATGTTCGCGTCCTCGACGGCCAATTGGCGGGCGAGCCCGAGGATCAGCGCCCAGGTCAACTCGACCGGCGCAGTCGGCCGACTGTCCGTGCTGCACACCACCACGCCCTGGCCCCTCGCAGCGTCCAGGTCGATGACCGGGTTACGCCGTCCCGTGGTCACAATCAGCTTCAACTGCGGGAGCGCTTCGATCAGGTGCTTGGGCATCGGCGTCCGCTCCCGCATCAGCACGACGACGTCGTACGGCGTGAGCCGCTCGCCCAGCGCCGCCACATCGGCCACGTGGTCGCTGAACACGTCGACGGAGGCCCGCTCGAGAACCGGGCTCCAGTCGGCCATGGTCAGTGCGACGTGCTGATAGTCATCAAGGACGGCGATGCGCATGCTTCATCCTTACCAAGCGGCGCGGCCAGACCGAAGGGCCTCGGTCAGCAGGCCCCGGGCACCACGCGAGCCGGCCGCCACTGGCCCAGTTGTGTTCTCCACAGACATGCATTCGGTCGTTCGCGTCCGATCAGCTTGAGGCCAGGACACCTGGACGCCGTGCAGGGAGACCAGCCGTGACCGGCCCCGGACCAGGCTTCCGGCGCTAGTGACGACCGGCCTCGCCGTACAGCGGGGAGACCGGCTCGCGCTCCGGGCCGGGACCATGCTGGCGATCACCGGGCCGTCGGGATCCGAGAGCTCCAGGTTGCTCGGCGCCCCCGCAGGCGTGCCCGATCCCCATGCCGGCACGGTTCGGGTGGACGGCACCGAGATGCTCGGGCGCGACCGTGCTGATCAGCACCCACGACCCCGACGCGGCGGCGCCGTCGGCCGCAGAGCCCGTCCTCGACGAGGGCCGGGCGACCTGGGGCGCGAACGCTGCCCGGTCCCGACTCCTAGAGCCAGCCGTTGCCGTCGGCGACCAGGGCCGCCTCCGCGCGGTTGGCGGCGCCGGTCTTGCCGATCGCGCTCGAGAGGTGGTTGCGCACGGTGCCCTCCGAGAGGAAGAGGCGCTCGGCGATCACCGCCACCGACGAGCCGCCGCGCGCCGCCCGGAGCACGTCGGTCTCCCGCGCGGTCAGTGGCGACTCGCCCGCGACCAGGCTGTCGGTGGCCAGCGCTGCGTCGACGACGCGCAGACCGGCATGCACTCGGCGTACGGCATCGGCGAGCTCGGCCGCGGGGGTGTCCTTGACCACGAACCCGGCTGCGCCGGCCTGCAGCGCACGTCGCAGGAAGCCGGGCCGACCGAAGGTCGTCACGATCAGGACCCGCACATCCGGGAATCCCCGCCGGACGGCCGCAGCCGCGGCGATGCCGTCCAGACCCGGCATCTCGACGTCGAGCAGGGCGACGTCGGGGCGGTGCTCCCGGACTGCGTCGAGGACGGCGTCGCCCGAGCCGACCTCGGCGACCACCTCGAGGTCCGGCTCGAGCGCCAGCAGGGCCGCCAGGGCGCCACGGACCAGGGCCTGGTCGTCGGCGAGCAGCAGCCGGATCGTCGAGGTGGTCACGCCTTCACGACCTTCAACGAGAAGCCGGGGTCGAGCGCAGTGGTCACGACGGTCGCGCCGATCACTCCGGCACGCTCACGGAGCCCGACCAGGCCGTGCCCGGCCGCGCCCTCGGTCCGGGGACCGCGCCCGTCGTCGGCCACCTCGGCGCTGGTCGGGCTGAGCCGCACCGTGCAGGTCCGGGCACCGCTGTGCCGGACGACGTTCGTGACGCCCTCCCGGATGGTCCACGCGAACAGCTCGCGCAGCGACGACGGCACCTCGTCGGCCGAGTTCGGCAGGTGCGCCTCGATCTCCGCGGCTGCCAGCGCCATCCGGGCGCGGGCCAGCTCGCCGGGCAGGGTCAGCTCGCGGTAGCCCTCGACCGCCCGCCGGACATCCGCCAACGCGTCCCGGGACAGCCGCTCGAGGTCCGCGACCTCGGCCCGGGCTCGCGCCGGGTCGACGTCGAACAGCTTCTCGGCGAGCTCGGCCTTCACGGTGATCACGGTGAGCGAGTGGCCGAGGATGTCGTGCAGGTCGCGGGCGAACCGGTTGCGCTCATCCTCCAGGGCGAGTCGGGCGTTCTCCTCGCGCACGGCGAGCACCTCGATGTTGCGGTTGATCGCCTGGGAGATTCCCCAGATGGCGAGGGCTGCCACCAGCGTCCCGAACAGGATGCCGGTGTCCTTGGTCCAGCCGTCGACGACGACGGTCGCGACGTAGGTCGTCCCGGCGACCACCAGCACCATCGGCCACGCCAGCAACGTCGGCAGGCAGATCATCGTGATCACCGCAACGTAGACCGAGGTCGCGGTGCCGGGCTGCCCGATCGCGGCGCAGACGACCACCGCGAGGAGGACCTCGACCGCGACCACGCTCACACCGAGCGGCAGGCTCGGCGAGACCCGGAACGGCGTGCCTTCCGGCCTGTTCCAGCGCAGCATCAGGAACGCAGCGGTGTAGACCGCGGCGAAGAGCGCCGTGCCGACCATGCCGACCCACCCGGAGGCGGAGTCGCGCTGTTCCCAGGCCGCCTCGAGCGGGTTCAGCAGGTAGAACAGCCAGATCAGCGCGAAGATCCACCCCCACCGGCGGGGACCCGTGGGGGGCACGTCGATGGCGGTGGTGCTCACGGCGCTCACGCTACTGGCCAGGTCAGACCCGGGCGGTGTCCTTGCTCATCTGCCACGCGGCGCCCGCGACGAACAGGCCGAACCACACCACCGCGTTCACCGCGGCGTACCACGGGAGGTCATGGGTCAGCGGAGCGCGGGCGATCTCGGAGACGCCGTACATCGGGGTCCAGTAGGCGACGTGGCGCACTGCGTCGGAGTACTGGTCCAGTGGGATGAAGACGCCGCCGAGGAACGACAGCAGCGCCAACCCGGGCCCGAGGATCTGCATCGCGTTCTCCCCCGGCACGACGTACCCGACGAAGACCCCGAGAGCCGCGAACGTCAGTGTGCAGAACAGCGTCATCACGGCGCTCGCCACCCAGACGTGCGTCGGCATCTCCGCCTTGCCCTGCCAGACCCCGACGACGTTGACCGCGGCGATCGCGAGCGCGCCCATGACCAGGGCGACGACCGCCTTCATCAAGATGTAGACGACCGGGTTCAGCGGGGTGAGTCGAAGCTGGCGCGACCATCCCAGGGAACGCTCCAGCGCGACCATCGAACCGCCCGCGGCTGCGGTGAGCGCCGCACCGTAGAGCGCCATCGAGACCAAGATGTAAGCCGCGACGTTGCCGCTGCCGGCCCTGTCGTTCCAGCCCTGCTGGCCGCCGAAGCTGAGCAGCAGCGCGGCCGGGATCACCAGCGTGAAGACGATCGTGCGGCGGTTGCGCAGCATCCGGCGCAGCTCGATGCCGAGCACCGTCAGGTTGAAGCCCCCCAGGGGCGGCACCCGGCGCGCTTCCGGGTCGAGGGCGAGCGGCGTGGCGGTCATCGCGGGTCTCCTTCGTCGTTGCCGGTGAGGCTGAGGAACGCCTCCTCGATGCCCTTGGCCGCGATCTCGACGTCGCGGGCCGGGGTCTGGGTCAGCAGGTAGCGGGCGACCGCGTCGCTGTCCTTGGCGTGCACGCTGACGCTGTCACCGCGGACCTCGACGCTGTCCACCCCGCCGAGGGCCGAGAGGGCCGCGGTGTCGACGTCGGGCAGCGTCGCCCGCACGGTCCGACCGGAGGCGAGGGCCTTGATCTCCGCGCCGCTGCCGTCGGCGACGATCCGGCCGTGGCTGATCAGCACGATCCGGTCCGCGTACTGGTCGGCCTCCTCCAGGTAGTGGGTGGCGAACAGCACGGTGCGGCCCTTCTCGGCGCTGGCCCGGATCGCCGACCAGAACCTCCGCCTGCCCTCGACGTCCATCCCGGTGGTGGGCTCGTCGAGCAGCAGCAGCGCAGGGTCGGACAACAACGCCATCGCGAAGCGCAGTCGCTGCTGCTCGCCGCCCGAGCACTTGCCGACCTTGCGGTCGGCTATGCCGGTGATGCCGGCGTCGGAGAGCACCTCGTCGACCGGTCGGGTGTCGGCGAACAGGCTGGCGGTGTAGGTCACCGTCTCCCGGACGGTGAGGTCCTTGAGCAACCCGCCGGTCTGCATCACCGCGGACACCAGCCCGCGGGCGATCGCCTGACGAGGCCGGAGGCCGAGCACGCTGACGTGGCCGGCGCTCGGCTCGGACAGCCCGAGAATCATGTCGATCGTGGTGGTCTTTCCGGCGCCGTTGGGGCCGAGGAACGCGACGACCTCGCCGGGGTGAATGGTGAGGTCGACGTCGCGGGCCGCGTGCACGTGGCCGAAGTCCTTGCTGACCCCGGCCAGGTCCACCGCGGATCGCACGGCAGCCTGCCCGAGGCTCGTCGGTCCAGTCATGGATGTGGTCATGGCACCAGCGTGCTCGACCGACCGCCCCGGTGCCTCGCCCGACCGTCACGAGCCGGGCATGACATTTGTCAGGTGGCTGCCCCGGATGGCTCGCGGCGATGCTGGACGCGCGGCGGCCAAGCCCAGGCCTCCCACGCGGCGCCGATGAGGCACGAGGACGGCGGCTATCCGAGACGGAAGGATCCGATCACCTCCAGACCCGACAGGACACCAACGACGGTCAGCAGCAAGCAGGCGCCGGCTGCCGAGATGAGCCAGCGGTGACGGTACGGCGAAGAGATCCACATGGCGCCGAGGGCGATCCAGAGCAACCCCTCGACGAGGAACCACGGCTCGTTCAGCAGTAGGTCTTGCAGGTCGGAGGCTCGGCGGTCGAAGGACTGCCAGAACTGAGTGGGAAGCTGTGTGGGATGCACACCCGTGACGCTCAGCAGCCGGAGCGTGCCATCGACGAAGGCGTGCATGCAGCAGCCGACTCCGCTGATCCATGCCAACACCGGCCCTGCGCGTCTCCACGACCCCGCTCGGACGAGTACCGCGGGCAGCAGCGCCCCCAGCAGCACGATGCCGGCCCCAGCGGCGTTGACCGCTCGGAACTGGGTGTCCGACGTCGGGCGGCCGAACATGCCGACCTCCCCGCCGGCCGCGTAGTAGCCCCGATAGGCCGCGTAACCGAGCCCCCAGCCGAGCAGGGCCGTCGCGATGGCGACGTGCCGGCGATGACTCCTGGACTTCTCCCTCGCAACCGGGTCGATGCCGGTGGTGGTCACAGATCTGCACCTTCGTCGCTGAGGTCGAGTGAGCGACCACGCGGGTGCCGCCGGCCGGTGGTCCTTGCCCGCGCGCTTGCGGGGTCCGCGGCGTGGATGTCTGGTGCGCGTCGGCTCAGTGTGACGGCGAGCATGGATGCGGCGTGTCCGAGGAGGCACGTGCCGGCGCCCAGTCCGGTGAGGGTGCTCGGCAGCACCTCCGTCGTGGCCCCGACGCCGACGGCCGCCGCGCCGACCAGTGAGACCGCGGCCCCCACGACCACCAGGCCAATCCGGGGGAAGACCCGTGACAGCGGCACGAGGTGCCCTCCGACGACCAGGCACACCCACGCGGGGATGAACTCGTAGCGGCCGGTGCCGGCGAGGACCGCCGCGCCCAGACCGGCCAGGCCGAATTCCGTGCCGACGATGATCGCGTAGAGCCTGGCATCGCGCCCGCGCAGTGGTGACGGGGCGCGGCGGGCACGATACGCACTGACGATGCCACCCGCGGCAACCAATGCGGCCAGTAGCGCGCCGACCGCCAGGACGATCGATACTGCGGCGGGCGGACCCTCTTGCCCCCAGCCGAACCACGCGAAGGCGAAGAAGCCCTCTACCGCCGCCGCATTGGCCAGAGTTCGGTGCGGCACGCCCGGGTAGCCGGGCCACACGCCCTGCGCTTCGCCGAGACTGTTGTTGCCATCGAAACTGCTGCCGCGCCCGACGGGGCGGGCCGCACCGGCGCGTGCTGGCTTTGGGGGTGTTGCGTCTCCTCCGGCGCGCGATGATGATCTCCCGATGCCCGCTTCGGCCCCTCTCTCGTCTGCGCGCCCAAGGCGCCCGGTGACGACCGCTGGGGCCACCTCGTCGTTCAGGCGAGACATTGCCCTCCCTCGTGGTTCTGGTTCTGGTTCTGGTTCTGGTCGGCCGTGGTCAGGCGGCGGCGTTGCGGGGTCTTCCGCGTGGGCGTTTTCGCGCGAGAACCACCCCGGCCTCGAAGAGTTCACCGCCCCACACCCCCCACGGCTCGACTCGCTGTACGGCGCCGGTCAGGCACTGTTGCCGAATCGGGCACGGCGCACACACCCGCTTGGCCCGCTCGACCACGAGCGGCTCGTGGGCGAAGAACAGCTCTGGATCCTCGCGTCGGCAGGGCAGGATGTCACCCTCTGGTGGCGGTGAATGGGGTCGGACATCAGCGTGGCGCAGGCGAGCGGTGCGCGAGCCCCGTGGTTCGGCGAAGGGATGCATGCCACCACGCTAGAACCCCGTTAGGCAAGTAAGGTTCCTAAACTCATGCCAGGGTGGTGGCATGCCCGGTACCGCTGCGCGATTGCTGTCCCTGCTGTCCCTGCTGCAGTCCCCCCGCGCGTGGACCGGCGCCGAGCTGGCGGCGCACCTCGAGGTCAGCGCCCGCACGGTGCGCTACGACATCGAGCGGTTGCGCGAGCTCGGCTATGCAGTCGAGGCTGCCCGCGGTGGTGAAGGCGGTTACCGGCTCGGGGCGAGCGGGGCCGCCCTCCCACCGCTGCTGCTTGATCCCGATGAGGCGACCGCCGTCGCTGTCGGCCTGCGTACCGGGGTCAACTGCATCATCGGTGGCATGGAGGAGACCTCACTGCGGGCGCTCGGCAAACTCGAGCAGATCCTCCCGTCGCGATCACGGCTGCGAGTGCGCAACCTCAACCGCTACACGGTTCCCCTGCCCAGCAACCACCCGATGCCCATCATGGACCCGACGCTGCTCACCCAGATCGCCGGACTATGCCACAGCCGGGAGCGCCTTCGGTTCTCCTATCGCGATAACGGTCCCGGAGCAGAACCTGACTGCGACCCACCTACACGACACGACGTCGAGCCACACCGCTTGATCAACCGCCAACATCGTTGGTACCTGCTGGGATTCGACCTCACCGAAGACCAGTGGAGGGTCTTCCGGGTCGACCAGATGCGGCCGCACTCGCCCACCGGCCCGAGGTTCACCCCACGCGACCCACCTGACCACGACCTCGTGACCTACGTCGCAAACCACGTCGACCAGCCGGTCTCGCGACACGTCGCGACCGTCACCCTGCATGCACCCGCCGAGCGCCTTCGCGACCAGATCATGCCCGCGGAGGGAACCATCGAACCGCTCGACGAGCACACCTGCACGCTGCACATCGGCGCAGAGAGCCTCCAGACCATCGCCTTGATCCTCGGACGCCTAGACGTCGACTTCACCATCACCACACCCCCCGAACTGCGCCACGAAGTCTCCGAACTGGCCCGCAGGTACACCCGCGCCGTGGCGGCGAGGCAGACGCCGGAGTCGTAGTTGCGGGCGAGCTTGTCGGTGCGGGTGGCCATGGCGCGCCAGTTCCTGGGCTTGTCGAAGCAGCGCTCGACGACGTTGCGTTGGCGGTGGATCACCGGGTCGAAGGCCGAGCCAAGCGGACTGACGGTTCGCCAACGAGAGTGAGCGCTCGCGAGCTTGACGTCACGTGTGCCGGACCAGCGCCATGGGTCGACTGCATCGACGGGGCAGCTCGAGGGATCGAGTTCTTGGCAGGCTTGGCATGCTGCAGCCATGTCGACGGCAGGGTCCGGCTTGATCTTCCTCGTTTGCTTCTGGGTGGTGTTCGGGGTCGCTGCGTTCTCAGTCCAGCCGATCCTCCGCGGGCGGTTCACTCTGCGCACGTCGCACTGGCCTGGCTGGGCCCTCTGGCTTGCGGTCGCGCTGCCGTCTCTGCTGCAGATCCCCTATCCGCGGCTGTACGAGGCCTGGCACCGCAGCGCCTCGGAAGTGCTTGACAACCACCAGTGGTGGCGGGTTGCCACGGCGCTCGTCGTGCAGGACGGAGGTATTGCAGGCACGGTCTCGAACCTGGTTCTGCTGGCCGTGGCTCTCCTGGTCTGCCTGCCGCTGTGGGGCGAGTGGGCGACCGTCTTGACCTTTGCGCTCGTCGGAGTCGGGCTCAACCTCGCCGCCGTCCTTGCGGGCGCCGAAGACGGTGCTGGTAACTCCGCCGCCACGTTGGCACTGCTGTCCACCCTGCCCATGCTCACCTGGGCCGTGCTCCCCGATCAGCGGCGGCGAGCCATGTCGGGTGCGGGGATCACCGCCGCCGCGGCGATCACCCTGATTGTGGACAACGACGGGCATGGCATCGCGGTGCTCCTCGGGCTGCTACTCGGGTTCCTGGGGATCCCGTACGCTCGGTGGCGCGTCCGTACCGGTCTACTCTCGCCCTCGTCGGCCCCGTCGCCTCCCTCTGCCTGATCGGGACACGAGCGTGATCCACCGAGTGGCTTCCCGGCCCCGGGGACCACACCTGCGGGACCAATGCCTCCCACATGTGGCTCCGCTTGCGGGGCACCGCGTCGGCTGCGAGGTACACAGATCACGATCCCGGCCGATGTGCGGGCCCGGCTGGGCCTACGGCCCGGGTCTCGGCTTGCCTTCGTGCCTACCGCACCGGGGTGATCACGGTCGCGGCCCTGGGCGATCGCCCGCGTGATGACCTCGCCGACGTCAGAGACCCAGATCTGAAAGAGGCCAGGGTGTGGCGTCCAGCCCGCTTGCGTGTCGGACAGCAACAGCAGCGAGTCGCCGAGGCGAACCTCGGCATGGATCAACAGACCGTCGGGAGTAGCGGCGCGCGCTTCCCGATTCTCGCTACCCCCCAGCACGGTGGTAACGAAGTCAATGAAGCCCGAGGCGTCATGAAGAACCACGAACGGATTCAGGCTCGCGCCCCGGCCCGTGATCGACTCAGCCTGCAAGAGGTGCGGTTGCTTTGCCCTGGACTGATCGTGGTATCGACCTCCGATCCCCGACCGACAGCGCCGCTCGGGGATCGCTGACCGGCCGCTCGCATCTTCCAAGCGTGAATGGCGACAGTGCCGGGATGGTTCAGACTGTGCCCAGGAACTCGCCGATGGTATCCGCGAGCTCGCCTGGCGCTTCCAGCATCGGCAGATGACCGGTCTCCACAGTGGCGCGAAATCCCACGCCCAGGCGTTCGGCGAATCGTTCCTGCAAAGCCGGCGGGATCTCCTTGTCGAGTGACGTTTGGATGTAGCCGCGTGCGACAACCGTCGTCACGCTTTGAGGAGCGTCCCGGAACAAGTGCTGTGACTCGGGCGCGAACCGCGCAATGACATCGGCAGTCATCGCCTCATCGAGACCCGCACAAAGGCCCTTGCTGAGCATGCCATTGCGTGGGCGCGTGCCAAGGAGGCGGACGACGGTGCTGAGGATCGTCCGCTGGGGAAAGGGGAAGGCCGAAAAGAACGAACCGCCGGTGGGAGGCACCGCCCCGGCGATGCTGAGTAGGCCGGCGACCCTGTCTCCGAGGAGCGCAGCCGCCTCCAGCGCGACAACCGTCCCGATCGAGTGTCCGATGAGGACGACGTTGTCGACCTCGGCCGCCGCTTCGGTCTGGGTGACCACGTGGCGTGCGTAGTCCGTCAGCCCCCAACGGGTCTTGGCTTCAGCGGGATAGTCGATCGTGACCACTTGGTCCAGCTCGGGAGCCACCTTGCCCCAGATCCAAGAGCCAAGACCGGACCCGGGAAGCAGAATCGCACACGTTGTCATCGGGAGAGCGTTGCATCGACCGGGACAGGGCCGTCGTGTGGTGTGTCGCCCCGGACCATCATGGCTCGCAGCGCGGCTACCGCAGTTCCAGGCACCGTCCACGATCGCGTCCCGTAGACCGAAGGGCCGGTGGTGTCCAAGGGCCCTGATCTCGGGGCAGGGACGCTGAAGTCGATCAGATCGTCACTCATCGAGGGCGTCTCGCTCTCATCTCGCGGCTGGTTGGTCTCACGGTTGCTCTCGGCGGCGCTGCACCCGGCGCTGGACTCGTCTCAGATCCTCCTTGCCGCACACCCGCCAGGCGATGACGACGATCATGAGGATGGAGATCACGGTGATCACGTCGACGGTGCTCATGATGCGACCCGCACCGGGTGGCGGCGGCCGGGATAGAGACGCCGATGGTTGCTTCGCGCCGGCAGTTCGGGCCCGATCCGGCGCAACCTGCACCCACTGCTCAGGCGCTCGGCGAAGGTCGCCCCCGGCCCGTCTTCGTTCAGGCTGGACATGTCTCCTCCTCTGGATTCGGTCTTGGTTCGGGGTGGGAGTCGCGGTCGGGCAGCGACAGGCTTGCGCGGCCGTCCACGGGGCCGCTTGTCGGCGATGACAATCCCCGCCTCGAAGAGCTCACCACCCCACACACCTCACGCTCGGCTCGCTGTAGGGCGTGGCGCAGGCCTGCGGCTCCCGTGCCCACGGGGTAGACCAAGGAATGCATGCCGTCACGCTAGAGGACGATGAGGCAACGCGGGTTCCTAAATCCAGGTCAGGTGGAGCCCGGCGGATTTCTTCAGGCGGATGAGGCCAACGGGTGCCAGGCAGCCGAGGTTTCGGCTGGCTGGTTGATCCAGTCGTTGTCGGGCAGCGCGAGGACCTTGGGGTCGGCGCTGGTGGCGAACCGCTCGGGGAAGACCGGGGCGTGCCTTTCATGGTCTTGAACAGCGATTGGAGTAGGTGTCGTCGTTGCTCACGCTGGGCCGGGGGTGGGAACGGGTCACGCCCAGGCGGCCAGCAGGGTCGCGACCGACTTCGAGGTCATCGAGGTGCCGCGCTCGACGTGGACCACATGCGGGATGCCGTGGATCCCGAAGAACCTGCCGTGCCGAGCCGTGGGCGCCGACCGGGGTCCGTGGCCGCGCCATCAAACGCAGTTCCCTACCAACACGGAAGCCGCGCGGTCCTCGGCCCTGGCCGCGCAGGTCATAGACCGTCTGGGCACTCACCTGCAGCTGGTTGCAGAGCTCGGAGAGGGACACGACGCCGTCGACGAGCGACAGGGGCGGAGCCGTGGCAGTGGTGTCTCGGATCTTCTCGGTCTTCAGTGGAGCTGAGGGGATTCGAACCCCTGACCTTCTCATTGCGAGACGGTCGCCTCCACGCTTCGCCGGATCTCGGAAGATTTCGGCGAAACCTGCCCTGACCTGGGCCGACACCCAACATCGGTGTCGTCATCGGGCACGACACTGCCCCGGCGGCACGGATGATCTCGGCATTTCTCGGGCCGATTCCGCGGAGTAAACGCGGACGATGCCCTACTCACCGACATCAGCATGGTCGACGTCATTCATTGGCGGCGTGACGCGCGCCCGCGCCGCATCCTTCGAGTTGTCCGGCGCCGACCATGACCAGGTGTTGCCTCCGAACAGGGTCCGGCGGCCGGATGCATGAGTCACTCTCCAGTGGTCGTGAGTGCCGCTCGGTAGGTCTGCAGGACCTGCAGCACCGACGTCACCGCCATAGCAAGTTCTTTCGGCGCCAGCGCGGCATCGCGCATTTCGGCTCGTTCGAGCACCTGGGCCACGGCAACCCCGATGGTGCGGCTCTCGCTCGGCTCGATGATGTAGTCCTGACGAACGACGAGCAGCGTGTGACGCATCTCCGACTGGCCCCAGCCGTCGCAGGATGACAGCGTCTCGACGGCGGCATCGAGCCAGCGCGAGTCACCCTCGCGGCTCCGCTCCAACCTATCGGTGACAGCGCTGAACAGCATCATGCCGGCGGCATAGGCAGCCGGGGCGATCTGCTCGTGCTCGTCATAGTTGAGTGCCGTGGCACGGTCGATGAAGTGGCCTGCCCGCTGGAGATGGCCATCGGTAAGAGCACGATCAGCCTTGGCCAGCAGATTGTCCGCGGCGGTCAGCACAGCCCTGCTGAACGGCCCTCTGGTGATCGCTCAGGTCGGACCGATAGCCATAGGGTCGGTCAGCATGGATGCCAATGAGCCCGGCCTCTTCGATCTGCCCCACCGCGAGCCGCATGTCCCTCCCGAGCGGCCCCAGCGCGGGAGGAACCGCGAGACGTGGGCCCTCACCGCCACCGCCGAGGTCACCATCATCGATGCAGCGGCCGTGTACGAAGCCGCCGCTCGAGTCGAGGAGCACGCCGTGGTGATCGGGCTCCGTACCGACCTCGACGCCGAGGATGCGGAGCCAAGGGGCCCGGACGTGGAGCCCGGCAACGACGTGTGCGACGCACTGGGGTGGCTGATCTGGCCCACCGACGGCCTGGAAGGTCCGCTGGAGGCCGGCGCCTTCCGGATCCTCTCGGTGGACAGCGACGTCGTGGCCGAGTCCGTTGACCGGAGCAAGGTCAGCTGGACGGTCACGGTCAAGCTCACCGACGTCGACCAGCTACGCCGACTGGCAACTCGGGCCCACCCGGACGAGGCGCGGTTCATCGCGGACAGCCTCGCGGTCGCCTGGCAGCGCGCCGCCGACACGTTCGCGCCGCTCCGCTCGATCCCCGGGATCGGCTGGCGGCCGGGACGGGTCGACGTCGAGCACCTGCACGCCCGAGCTCCGGCTGGGACCCGCTGAGGCCGGCGCGATGGCCGCGTCGAGGTGTCGCGACCGTACTTGGCGGATAGGCCACCCGCGCCAGTTAGGCGACTTGGACGGCGTCCTTCAGCTTGGCGGGGACGTTCTCGGGGAACGACACGACCAGGTGCCGGTTGAGCGCGGTGGCGACGCGGGCGAGGGTGTCGATCCGGTTGCGGGCGCCGCCACCCTCTTCGAGGCGGGAAATGACGGACTGGGTGGTGTCCATCCGCTCGGCGAGTTCGCGTTGGCTGAGGCCGGCCTCGGTACGCAGGTCGTAGATCAGCTGGCCGAGGGCGAGGTCCTGCTCGACGCCGGTGCGGGTCGCAGCCGAGGGCGCAGGGCGCTTGCCCTTGGCCTCGGTCCAGCGAGAGTAGTTGGCCATCGTCTCCTCCTTCACGGGTAGCGCAGGGCGCACTCAGCGGCTGCTTTGCGCGCTCGGTCGATCTCGTTGCGTTCGTTGTTGCGTTGTTTGCGGAACGTGGTCAGCAAAATGATTCGGCCGTCTTTGGTGAACCTGTAGGTGATGCGTCGTGCTGTCGGGCCGAGGGTGAACCGCAGCTCGAACAGCCCGTCACCCAGGCTGCGGGACAGCGGCATCCGCGCCTGCGATCCGAGATCGGCCAGCCGGTCCACGATCACCACGACCCGCTCCCACTCCCCATCAGTCAGCGTGGCGAGCCAGGCGACGACCTCGTCGTGAAGTTCGACGTCTGCCACCTCTCGATGATCGCATTTTTGCGATCATCGCACAAGAGCGATCAAGCCAAACATCCCGACGTCATAATCCGAGGTCGCGGCTGGAGGTCGTCTGCAACGCCTGGACGGGGCGGATGTAGCGCTCGATGAGGATGTCGATGCGACGGTGCCGGGTCTGGGCGGCGATCCGGTCGATACCGATGCCGGCCAGGGCGGCGCTGGTGGCGTGACCGGCGCGCAGCGAGTGGCCGCTGATCCGACCGTTGGAGAGGCGGCGGCGAGGGCGCGTTCCTTGACGAAGACGGAGACGGCGTTGCCGGAGATGGGCCGCAGCATCGGGCCACCCTGCCGCAGGTTGGTGAAGACCGGTCCGGGGGCGGTGCCGCGCAGGGCTAGCCAGGCGTCAATGGCGGCGATCGGGTCGGTCAGCGGGTGTTGGCCGTTGGCGATGCCGACGACCTGTCCGCGGCCTTCCTGGTCGGTCTTGGAGCGGCGCAGGTGCAACAGGAGTCCCCCGGGCTTGGCCTCGAGGTCGGCAAGGGTGAGCGCGGCGACCTCGGAGCGGCGGAGGGCGCCGGCGAACCCGAGCAGCAGGATCGCGGAGTCGCGGACACCACGGACGGTGGTGCGGTCGATGGCGGTGACGATCTGGCGCACGTCGGCGACGCTGAGCGGCCGCGTCGGGCGGCGTGGGGCGCGGCCGATGATCCGGCGCAGGCCGCGGCGGACCTGCCGGACCGCGTCGTGGTCGATCGGGTCCGGCTTCCCGTGGTGGCGGTGCTGGTGCCCGATGGCCGAGCAGGCCGAGTCGATCGTTGCCAGGGAGAGGCCTTGCTCGGCGCACTCGGTCAGGTAGGCGCAGACCGCCGCAGGCTCGGCCGGGAAGGCCACGATCCCCCGGCCGGAGCACCAGCGCACCCAGCGACGCCAGGCGAAGGCGTAGACCTTGCGGGTCGACTCGGCGTGGGTGGCGGCAAGCGCCGCGGCGATGCGGGTCGCGTCGTCCTCGGTAAGCCCGACCCAGGGGTCCGTTCGAGCGATGGACGGGAGGTCAGGGGTGGAGATCTGGGTCAGGGCGGTGAGCGAAGTTGTCATCGCACGGTTGTACCGGGACCTCCGCGAACCGTCCCGTCGACCCCTCCGCGGGGACCGGGTCCGAGCAGGGGCTCGAGTGAAAAGTGTGAGTAAACGCGGAGTGGCCATGCTGTCTCCCATGTTCGGGATGACGGGCATCGGCCCTGACCAGCAGGTTTGGTGGAGCTGAGGGGATTCGAACCCCTGACCTTCTCTGATGGACGGGCCTGCTCGACCCTTCATCCGATCTCGGTCCGTCTCGACCGAACCCGCTCGATCTGAAGCCCTGCCACGGATCGAACCGTTTCCGAAGCACAACGGTACCCGATGGTCTCGGGGTGGCTCGAGGAACTTCGCGCCTTCTTTCTGCTGACTTTCCGCTGACGAGGCCAGCCGCGAACCTGCGACCCCATGAAGGTGAGTAGCCACCCTGTCGCGCATGGCTGACCTTCGCCGGAACGCACTATGACCTGCGCGAACGCCGCTCAGAACTGTGTCTGAGTTTGTCTTTGGGAGCACGGATCGGACCACATCTGAGGGGGTTTACGACTGATATGTAGGGCCCTCCTGTCAAGGGGCAGGGTGAGGCGCCCGTCGGGGATGCTCCGGGGCGGGCGCCTCGTGCTTCGTCGCCTGCCGTGGGCGAGCGTGTCGTTGGCGACGCGCGGTCAGACTGATATGCGCGGGTTGGTTACCGCAGGACGGTGGTTTCGGCTGGAGCGCTTCCGCTTGTCTAGGAACGAGCGTCACCCGCCAGGGTGCGGCTGCTCATAGCTTCGGTCGCGGGTCACTCCACGCGCTGTCACCAGCCGCTGGTCGACGAAGCAGATCGAGGGGTGCTCGTCGTCCATGACGGCCAGAGACCAGCACCAGCCGGCGAGTTCGCGGGCTATCGCGACGTCGGCGATGGTGCTGCGCTTCTTGCGATCGATGAACTTGCACCCAGCGGTGGTGGAGTCGACGGTTGCCCTCGTCACCCCGGATCCTTGCTGCTGCCGGGGCCAGATCCCAACGCGCTCGCATGGTCGCGCCGACGGTGTAGCGCGGCCGGTGGTGCCAGGCGGCCTCGACCAGCAGTCGGCGGACGTGGCGGTTGCCGGTCTTGGTGATCGAGCCCTGGCTCTGTGCTGCCGGAGGAGTGCTCGGCTGGGCACCAGGCCGACGAACGAGCCGATGGTGTTGCCGGTGAACCGGTGCCAGTCGCCGATCTCGACGGCCAACGCGAACCCGGTCAGGATGCCGATCCCGCGCAGACAGCCCAGCCGTCGCACGACGGGGTGAACTCGCGAGTCGGCGGCCATCTCCTCGATCGCGGCATCGAGCCGGTCCCGGCGGGCCTTGGTGGCCAGCACGGTCTCGTAGTCGGCGTCGAACGTCAGCCTGGTCAGCCGCCGGCTCAGCTGCGGCAGCGCTTCGGTGCGCAGCCACGGTCGTGCTTGCCGGTCCACGCCTTGCCGCCGTAGTAGACGATTCCGTGGCGCAGCAGCAGCTTGGACAGCCGGTGTCGAGCGCACATCAGGTCACCGCGGCAGTCCTCGCGGGCACGGACCAGATCCCGAGCTGCTTCCTGGTCCACGGTCGGGATCGCGACCGAGGTGATCTCGTCCAGGCGCAGCAGCCGGGCCAGGTGGACCGCATCCCTGGCGTCGGTCTTGACCCGGTCACCAGACGGCTTCTGCAGCTTCGACGGCGCGACGACCTCGCACCGCATCCCGGCCGCGGTCAGATGCCGGTAGAGCCCGAACCCGGTCGGGCCGGCCTCGTAGGCCACCGCCACGGGCCCCGGCAGCTGCTCGATCCAGGACCGGATGTGGTCATAGGACGGGGTCAGCTTGGTCTGGAACAGCTCGCCCGTGACGCCATCGATCGCCGCTGCCGCGACCGATCGGGCGTGCACGTCGAGCCCAACACTCGTACGCTCGGTAAACACCGGGGCCTCCCACAATGTCGGATAGGCCGAGCAGGCGGCCCCTGCTCGGTAACCCACGAATCTTGTGAGTGAGGCCCCGGCCCGCAACCCCCTCAGCTCGAGCCGGTCACGTCATACCGTCTAGCAAACGGCCAGCGAGTCGAGGCTCGCAGGCGCGGAGCGGCCGGCCCTGGTCCAAGCGTCCCAGGCCGCCGAGCCGCCAGAAATCGCGACCCGCGTTGAACGGTCGAACTAGTCGCCCGGGCGTCTTCGAGCGCCGTTCGATTCTCCGTGTTCTCGAGATCTCGTCACTCGGTCCAGGCAGGATCGATGGATACCTCGTGCTTGGGGTGCGGCTCGTCGCCTTCTTCGCACAGGATGTGAATCCAGTTGTCGCCATCCCAGGTGCCCATGCAGGTCTCATACGGCATACGGCATAGGTACCTCCTATCGCTCGACCGGCTGCTTCGGAGCCCTTACACGGCCCCAGTATGGCCGGTCAGGTAGGAGCGGGCTCGTGCGCGGTCAGGAGAGTTGGTGGCGGCCCAGTGGCAGTCGATCGAATCTTCGCCTCAGGATCGACGCAAACTTCAGGAACTCGTTGGCGTACTCTTGGGCAGCGTCGGGACAATCCCGCTCGAACGCGGTGACCTCGGTCAGATCGAACTCGTCCTTAGGATGTTCATCTGCTCGACCGTTGTGGTGGCTGAGGTTGCCCAAGCCCTGTTGCACGCGACCCCCGCTACGCGTCGCAGGTTCTGGATGAGATCTCGCTAGGCGACGCCGACGGCCGCATCCTCGATCCTGGTCCACTCCTTGTAGAAGGTGAGGCGGCACCGGAATTTGTCTCGCTCGACGATAGGCGGCCGTCGTGGACCCGCCAACTTTGTCTTCAGCGCCCGCTGCGCATCCGAGACAGACAGCGGTGCAGCCGCGGGGGGCATGCCCCGGTGGTGGGGACCAGACGGTCCATCTCGTTGAGAGACACACCACCAGAGCCAGAGCGTCCGAGATGTCATCCGCCCCTTTCGCGAGCTGCCGTTGACGACATAGCGTGCTCCATGTGATGACGGGGGAGGTCACGCTTGCCGGCCTGACAATGTGGCTCGTCGCCTGGGCCGGGGCGTACGTGGTGACGCTGCTGGCCGATTCCAGCGCCCGCGAGCACCTGATGATGGCGCCGTTGCGGCGCACCATGGTAGAGACGGAGCTCGATCTCAAGAGGCGCGGCATTGAGGTGCGGTCCTTCTGGTGGACCACCGGCTGGGTACGGCGTCGGGTGGCCGTGATCATGGTGATTCCTGCTGCTGAACTTCTACTCGGTCTCTTGGCGCTCCGGCTCGGCGCGCCAGTCGCCGCCGTGGCCGTGGCCGTGGGGACCCTGCTGGCGGGGTACGGGGCCGCTGACCACGCCATCCTTCGCCGGCGCGGCTACCACACGCGATCGGACATGGGCCGTGCCACGACGGGCCTCGTGTTCCTGGCGAGGACGATCATCGTGTGCTCGGCGGTCGCTCTGGTGTTCGAGGGGTGGTCTCGAGAGCTGGGCCGACTGGTGGGTCGCGCTCGCGGAGCACGTCGCGGCACTGCTGGTCGCGTCGGTCGCCCACCGACCGGCCACATGGGCCGAGCGACGGGCGCGCAGGAGGGTTCGCGCGGAGTTCGGGCTGGACGCGACCCGCGGGGAGCTGCTCTACCTCCGCGCGTTCGGCGACGACGGCATCCGTCTGCGCACCCCGTTTCAGTCACCGGGCTCGTACGGTCAGTCCTCCCGTTCCCCTCGGTCCGCTTCGAGGAGGCCCTGACGGCCCACCTCGTCCGCAACGGCGAGCTGGTCACGGCGGGTCGGCCCGACGAGAACCTGCCCGAGCTCGGCGCGACCCGCACGTACCTGCCGCATGACGGCTGGCAGGGCAGTGTGCGTGAGACGGCACACCGGTGCCAGGCCATTTTCCTGCTCGGAGGGCTCACCAACAGCCTCTCCTGGGAGATCCAGCAACTGCGGGACTGGGGGATGCTCGGCAAGACGCTGATACTGCTCCCGCCCGATCCCGATGCCCAGCGCTCGCTCCAGCGGCTACAGCTGATCGAGGAACTGCTGGGGCTCGAGCCGATCGAGAGCGAGCACTGGCTCTACCCCGGCTGGGTTGCGGTCGGGTGGCAGCCCCACGGGAAGGCGGTCTACTACCTGTCGGTGGGCCGGGACTGGGCGGAGTACCTGGGCGTGATCACCACGTTCCTCGCCTCCCTCTCCGGGCGTCGTCGGTCGGAACCCGCTCCCGCCGAGCCGGCGTCCAGCACCAAGGCACCGCGGCCCACAGCCGGACTCGACGCCCTCGCCGAGGCGAACCGGCGGACACTCGAGGCGTACGCCGAGCGGCAGGCCAGCCAGCGCCTGGACGGGGGTGCTGAGTGACACTCGGGTGGCAGGTCCAGTACTCCGCCACGATTGGTCTCGGCAACAAGGCCTCGGCACGTGGGCAGCACTCGGAGGCCGTCCAGCACTACCGCGCCGCCGCCGCACGCGCCCGCAGCCACGGCGCCGACGCCGAGGCTGGCGCCGCCTTGTTCGTGGCGGCCGAGGACGTGCTGGCGACGGATGGCGCCGATGCCGAGCTTGCACTCCTCACCGAGGCCTGGGACCTCATGTCCGCCGCTGAGAGCTTGCACCGACGCGTCTCGCGGTTGCTTGGCGGAGCCTCCCTCGAGGAGTTGCGCGCCGCCTTACTCGATAGCTAATCGACCGCCACCGTGCCCGTCGAAACCACTCCGCCCTGGTCGCCCTGTACGCCCGTGCCCGTGACCTCGCCCTGCAGCGCTACGAGCCTTACGAGGCGGCTGAGCACGCCGCACTACGGGCCAACGCCTTGTGGTGCTTGGGCCGGAAGGAAGACGCCCGCGCTGCTACGAGATGGCGCTCGAGGGGATGAGCCGGATCGGCGACGGCCCGGCCTCCGCGAAGCTGCACCGCGCGGCGGCCAACGCGGCACGCGAGGCGTCCGACCACGTCGCGGCACTAGACCACGCCAGCCGCGCCCTGGTCATGTTCCAGCGCACTGGTGACGCGACCGAGGAGGCGGTCACACTGGGGTTTCTCGCCCAGGTCCGACACGAGATGGGGGACGACGCGGGCGCCGTGTCCGACTACCGCGAAGCGGCCCGGCTGGCTGCTGCCGGGGGCGACGACGCAGCAGCGACGACGCACGAGGTCCAGGCCGAGCTCACCAGGCGACGCTGGAATCCGGGCAGGTGACGTGGACGCCGCGTGGTCGCGACTGGACTCTGCACTGGACCGGGCGCTCGGGCAGGAGGGCGGGTCGTCGACCACCAAGGTGCTGGCTCACGCCGTCGAGCCGACCTCGTACGGGCCGCAGCGCGCGTGCTGCGGGTGTCGGAACAGCGTCCGGTACAGCGGGTTGAGGTGGTGCGGGTCCCGACCGGGCGGCGAGCGAGCAGGGCAGCGAGCCGGGTCCGGCGGATGAGGTCCCGTGGCCGCGATGCTCGCGGTGCTCCTCTGGCACTCACCGACCCGAGCACGTCGAGCGACGACGCCCGTGCGGCACTCGAACTGGTCTCGAGCGTGCTCGAACGGGTCGAGGATCGCTCCGAGGTCGCCTCGGCGGTGGCACGGGTTGCCGACGCCCTGCCCGGGCTTGCGCTCTCGACGGTGATCTCGGCCGAGCTGGCTTGACTCGCCCAGGGGCTCCGAACCCGCCACCAGCCGGACCAGGTGGTGGTTCTTGTGCCGGCCATGGTCGAGCGCATCGAGTCAGAGCTGGACCGGCTGCGCGGACTCGCCGGAGAAGGGTGCTCTATGCACCGTCCTTTCGAACCTCGCGACTCGCACCCTCGGGTTGGCGCAAGCCTGGTCCGAGCTGGTCGGCTTCCCGAGCTCGGCGCGCTCCAGGCACGGCGGCTCGGATGGCTGCACGAGCTCGTGGAGCTGGATCCCACGCAGCGGTACCGGGTGGCGCTGGCGGTGGCTAACCACGCGCGGCAGCTGCGCGAGCTCGGCGACCATGCCGAGGCCACCCAGCTCTTCGCACGCGCGGCCGAGGGGTTCGTCGCGCTGGTGCGCGCCGACCCACGGGATAACGTCGACTCCCTGGTCTCGGTCCTCGACTTGGGCCTCGAGACGGCGCAGGAGGCCGGTGACGAGGCCAGTGTGCAAGCGTTCGTCGAGCATGGCGGGTCTGTGCTGGCCGAGCTCGACGCCGCAGGGCGGTCTGACCTGACCGCGCCGCGGAGTGCGACGGCAGCGCTCCGCGCCTTCGTGCTCCGTGCCTGGGCGACCACGGGTCGAGCCGCGCTGGCCGACGAGGCGTACGACGGTCTGGTCTCCGGCCCCACCCGGCCGCACACCGAGGACGACCTGGCCCGGCTGTGCCAATCCCTTGGAGACCTTCTCACTTTCCGCTCCGACTACGCGCTGGCCGAGTTGTGGTATGTGCGTCCTTGACTCATGCAGGCGGGTCCCCCCACTCAGCCCTGACGGCGCGGTCGGTCCTGGGTCAGCTGGCGATCGCCCAGGCCAAGCTCGGGCAACCCGAGCAGGCCGCGGAGAGCTACGCCGAGGCGCTCGCTCAGCACGCCGCGCGGCCGGACGAGCCCCGCGAGGAGGCCAGGGCTGCCAACAACTACGGAAACCTCCGGAATCAGCAGCAGCGGTACGCCGAGGCCGCGGCGCTCTACGAGCAGGCCATTACCGCCTACGAGCGCGCTGGTGATGCGGAGCGGGAGGCGGCGAGGACCCGAACCCGGCTGGCAGGCGCCTTCATCGACCTCGCGCGGTTTGACGAGGCCGAGGACCGGTGCCGGCAGGCCGTCTCGGTCCTGGCCGAGCGCCACGACGACGGACCGAGGTACTGGACGCCCGGGACATGCTCGCCGTCGTGCTGACCTACCGTGGCCAGCTCGCCGCGGCAGAGGAGATGTGGCACGTCGTCATGGCGGGAGCTCGACGACACGCCCGATGCGGAGCGGCAGATGCCACGGGTGCGCACCAACCTGGCCGAGGTCATCCTCGACCGGGGCGGCTGAGCGAGGCCGAGGCGATCTACCGAGATCTGCTCGACGCCATATCGAGCGACGACACCACGGGCCCGAGCGCACCAGGGGCGCGTGCGCTGCGGGCTCGCGCGGGCGCTGTCGCGGCAAGGACGGACGACCGAGGCTGAGGCTCTCTTCCGAGACGCGCTGCGCGTGCTCGCCGCCGACCCGGAGAACGAGCGCGACCTCGCCGACGCCGAGAGCACCTTCGCCGCCGCACTCACCGAGTCCGGCCACGCGGCTGAAGCCGAGGAGCGCTTGAGCTGCGCGCTCGCGGTCTTCGACCGGCTCGACGCACATTGGTCCTGAGCCAGGGCACGCGGGAGCTCGCGCGGTCCCTCGTCGGGCAGGCGTGCTTCGCGTAGAGGCCGAGACCGCGGCCCGGGATGCCGTCCAGCGGCTCGAGCGGCTCGGCGGCGCCGAGCACGCTGCTGCGCGGGCGCGCGAGCCTCTCGCCCAGGCACTCCACAGGCTCGGACACACCAAGGAGGGTCGCGCGGCGTCCCTCGAGGCCCTCCATGTCATCGAGGCCCTGCCCGGCAACGAGGTCGAGGTAGCGCGGCTGAGGGACGACCTCTGCCCCCGCTAGAGATCTTTGGTCGCTCGTGGTCTGGCGCAGCTCCAGCTGTCAAGGGCAGAGGGAGAACTGGAACGAGTCGCAGTCGGCATATGTCCGGATGGGCGGTCCAGTCACCTTGAAGCCGATCGACCTCGCCGAGTGCGCCCGCGGTGGCCGATCGGAGGCGCTCTGTACCCAGCCGCACCGCCGCCGGTGTCCGACGCGGCGTGCCTCACTAGTACTGCGGCGACCGGATACGTTCTCGGGTCGCCCAATGGGGGCGACCGTTCAACGTATCGATCCGATTTCCGGTTTCACTCGCTTGTCGTCGCTCTTTCCGGGCGCCGCCCTTCGAGATCGGTCCATCATGGAGCGGTCGGCAGCGTGGTGACATCGCCGACTTCGCGGTGCTCGGTGACATTGTGGAGCAGGCGGCGCATGATCTTGCCGGAACGGTTGTTGGCCGTTCGAGGACGATCATGATCAGGTGCGATGAAGCGCCTCGAGGACCAGGTCGAGCAGGTCCACTCCGGTGTCCTGCTGGAGGAAGTACCACTGGCCGTTGGGATTGAGCTCGAGGAAGACCCACCCGACCTGAGGCGGAGACGACGAAGTCGCTGCTCGCGAAGCGGGTGCCGGCCGGGCGAGCACCGTGCGCAGGCCCCGCGAGACTTCGACCGGCACGTCGACCGCGACGTGCGAGCACTGACCGACCAGGTCCTTCAGGTCGGCGTAGTGTCCTGGGTCGGTCGACGCGGAAGCCCGCACCTCGTCGTCGACGACGACGACGCGCACCTCCTCGGTGACGTCGAGCCGCGGTTGGAAGATCGCCGGGCGCGACTGGCTGTTTCGGGGAGGCCGTCGAGGTGGACCGTGCCCAGCCAGCGGTGCCGCCCCTCGACGACCACGTGCTGGGCTCGCAGCGGCTTGGCCACCCATCCGGCGCCGACTCCCAGCGCGCGCAGACGAGCGGAGTCCGAGCCGACGTGCGTCTCGGGGGTCGTGCAGCCCTGCTGACCGGGCGAGGTGGAGCTGGAGCGGCTTGATGCCCGTTGTCGCACCGTCGTCGGCGACGAGGGGAACCAGGCCAGTCGGGCGTGAGCGTCGTCGAGGGCCTGGAAGTACTCGGCGACCTCCGTGGCGAGGTAGTCCTCGATCCCCGGGTCGGCGTGGGCCGCCGCCGTGGGGCGACGGTAGACCGCACTGACCGGGGTTGGCGCTTCGACGACGGGCGTCCGAGCAGCGGCAGCGCCCGGTCGCCCTGCAACCAGGTCACGGTGCAGCCGCGAGCGCGCAGGGCCTCGGCCAGCACCACCGAGTGCGCGTCGTCCGAGGGGCCGACGAGCAGGTGATGGCACGACATGGGCTGAATCGCTTTCTAGGAGGGTGCCTGGACAAGGGTTGTTGTGCGAGGCCGGTCGAGGCCGACGGTTCGCCGACGCCGCGCGATCTCGGGCAGCGCATGATCAGTCGTCCGTGCTCCGCGGTCGGCCGCACTGCGTGAAGAAGGTGCCCTCGACGAGCGTCTCCTCACGCGAGCCGGCGACCAGCACCGGCAGTTCGACAGCTCCATGTCCTCACCCCCTCTCCTTCGTCGACGTGCGATGGCAGGTCGACAGGGACTACCGATCCCGGGCTGACGGCCCGGGATCGGTTCAGGGGCCGCCCCGGAGCCCCCGGCGGCCCCCACACCCAACCTTCGGAGGTCCTCGTGACGCTCGACTACCAGGCCGTCGCCCGCACCCTCGCGCCGTACATCGGCGCGGTGAACCCGCTCCTCGACGCCACCGACGCGATCGGCTCGCTCGCGGCCAACGGCACCCACGCGTCCGCCGTCGTGTCGGGCCACGCCCCGAAGCCCACCAAGCTCGGGCAGCTCGACGCAGCGGGCCGCAGCTCCAGCTCGTGCTGACCCCGCTCCTCCAAGGCCGCAAGATCAACGCCATCAAGGAGCCAAGTCAGCTGACCCTGTTGCGGCCTGAAGGAGGCCAAGGGGTCCGTGGAGCGCATCGCGGAGTTCCCAGTCGTCAAGGCCTTCCAGGCCGCACTGATGAACGAGCGCCTCTACCTTGAGGTCTGAGGGCGCTTAGTCGAGGATGACGTACTTGAACCAGTAGGCGTCGCCGCCCCAGACCGGCACCGCCTCCTTCTCCCACACGACCCCGTGCATGCGGATGTCCCTGACGGGGTCGGCCAACACCAGTTCGCACACGCGACGGAAGGCTGCGCGCAGGTCCGGCTCGAGAGCGGTGAGGTGCCTGATCACGTCCTTGGAGTCGTCCATCGGCGCGTACGCACTGCCGTCTGCGTCGCCGGAGGGAACGAAGTAGACGTCGAAGAAGCCTGAGTCGATCTCGCGATCGAACTGCCAGCCGCGGAAGTGGATGAGCACGGTGAAGGACTGCCACGGGAAGTGCAACGACCGCGCGGGAGGCTGGATGGGGCGTGTCAGCTTGAAGTCGTGCGTCGACGCCGTGCGAGCGACGAGCTTCAGATCGACCGACGATGAGATCGTCGAGCCAGCAGCCCTCCAGCACCGCAGCCACTGCCGTGAGCTCGACGAGGACGGGGTCTGCCACGGATGAGAACACCGAGTCGCTCCACTCGTCGTCCGTGGGCGTCCCACGCCGGTGGGGCCTGTCACCACCGTGTGCTCTGTTGGATGCAGCTACTTCGACGGATCCGGACTGCGAGTCGAGATGGATCGCTGCGTACTCGATCGAGGCGCGATGGGCCGACGGGTCGACGTCGTCGATGGAGGGCGCCTCGACAGCCGTGTCGCCCGAGGCCATCGCCCCCAGCGAGGCGGCACCAAGAGCTTGGTTCAGACCATGACGAGCCGCCACGATATCCGCCAGATCCTCGGCCGTGCCGTCTCGCCACTGGATCGTCTTCAATCGGTAC
>CAVQCB010000012.1:0-176090 GCA_963710895.1 uncultured Actinomycetota bacterium | reverse complement strand
TGCGGCGTCGCTGATTGACACACCCCGGGGATCGGTAGGTTCCGCTGGTGGTGTTCGTGTGGAGGTCCCCGGGGCGGTCGGGCAGCACGAAGGTCCAGCTCGCTGAGCGCCGTGAGGGTCGCGATGTCGTGGTCGGGCATGTCGGTACGGCTCGCACCGACGCGGAGTTGGCGGTGCTCATGGCCCAGGCACGTCGACGGTTGCACGAGGGGCAGGACCCTCGACCTCGAGGTCGCCGGGCTTGAGGATGAGGGCGTGCCACAGCGGCCTGGTCCATCACGAGCAAGCGCTCGGCGCTGTTGTGGCAGGTCCTCACTGAGGCCTGCACCCGGCCAGGCTCGGGTTCGACGCCATCGCTGACGACGCCTTCGCCCAACTCGTCTTGGCGCGGATCATCGAGCCGACGTCGAAGGCCGATTCGCTGCGCGTGCTGAACGAGATCGGAGTGGCTCGGTCTCCCTGCGGACGATGTTCCGCTCCCTGGAGCACGCTCAGGAACGCGACTACCGGGGCCAGATCGCCGCTGCGTGCTTCAATCATGCCCCCAAGCGGCGACATGAGCCTGTGCTCTACGACGTCACCACGCTCTACTTCGAGGCAGAGAAGGAAGACGAGCTACGCAAGGTCGGCTACTGGAAGGAACGTCGCGTAGACCCTCAAATCGTCGTGGGTCTGCTCGTCGACAGGCATGGTTTCCCTCTCGAGATCGGCTGCTTTGAAGGCAACAAGGCCGAGACCCTTACGCTCATCCCGATCGTTAGCCAGTTCCAAGCTCGTCACGGCATGGAGGACTTGGTCGTCGTCGCCGACGCTGGCATGCTCTCGTCGACGAACCTGCGTGACCTGGATGAGGCCGGGCTGCGGTTCATCGTCGGCTCCCGGGTCACCAAGGCCCCGAGGACCTGGAGTCCCACTTCCGCTGGCACGGCAATGCCTTCACCGACGGGCAGATCATCGACACCATCACCCCCGCGACCAACGCGGACCGCGGTCAAGGCCAGCGATCCGAAGGTGAAGGCCGAGCCGGTCTGGGACCCGCCGTGCATGCGAAGTCCTGGCGGGCGGTGTGGGCCTACTCCCGCAAGCGGGGCGTGCGCGACAACGCGACGCTCACGCTGCAGGAGAACAAGGCCCGTGCGGTCGTGGCCGGGGAGAAGGCCGCCAGGACGCCGCGGTTCGTCAAGACCCGCAACGGCGCCACCGAGCTCGACGAGGCCTCGCTGGCACAGTGCACGCGACCTGGTGGGGTTGAAGGGCTACGTCACCAACATCCCGGTCGCCCTGATGTCAGCGGCCGAGGTGATCGCCAGCTACCACGACCTGTGGCACGTCGAGCAGTCCTTCAGGATGTCGAAGACCGACCTGGCTGCGCGGCCGATGTTCCACCACACCCGCGAGGCCATCGAGGCGCACCTCACGATCGTGTTCGCCGCCCTCGCGATCGCCCGTCACCTACAAACGCCACCGGGCTGAGCATCCGAAAGATCGTCCACACCCTGCGACCGATCCAGCAGATCACGGTCCGCATCGCCGGCCACGACCACATCGCCGAGGACCCCATCACCCCAGACGCCGAGGCGATCCTTGACGCGCTCGATCACCCTCACTGACACACCCCGGTGGCACGAGTCAGGCCGGGGATCGGTAGGGTCGCTGGTGGTGTTCGTGCGGAGGTCCCCGGGGTGGTCGGGCAGCACGAAGGTCCAGCTCGCTGAGCGCCGTGAGGGTCGCGATGTCGTGGTCGGGCATGTCGGTACGGCTCGCACCGACGCGGAGTTGGCGGTGCTCATGGCCCAGGCATGTCGACGGTTGCACGAGGGGCAGGACCTCGACCTCGAGGTCGCCGGGCTTGAGGATGAGGGCGTGCCACAGCGGCCTGGTCTCATCACGAGCAAGCGCTCGGCGCTGTTGTGGCAGGTCCTCACTGAGGCCTACGCCAGGCTCGGGTTCGACGCCATCGCTGATGAGGCCTTCGCCCAGCTCGTCTTGGCGCGGATCATCGAGCCGACCTCGAAGGCCGACTGGTGCGCGTGCTGAACGAGATCGGAGTGGCATCGGCCTCGCTGCGCACGATGTCCGTGCGCTACAGCGCACCCAGGAACACGACTACCGGGGCCAGATCGCCGCCGCCTGCTTCAAACATGCCCTCAGCAGCGGTGACGTGAGCCTGGTGCTCTACGACGTCACCACGCTCTACTTCGAGGCAGAGAAGGAAGACGAGCTCCGCAAGGTCGGCTACAGCAAGGAACGCCGCGTAGACCCTCAATCGTCGTGGGTCTGCTCGTGGACCGGCACGGGTTCCCACTCGAGATCGGCTGCTTTGAGGGCAACAAGGCCGAGACGTTGACGATCATCCCGATCGTCAAGCAGTTCCAAGATCGTCACGGCATCGCGGACATGGTCGTGGTCGCCGACGCCGGGATGCTCTCGTCGGCGAACCTGCGTGACCTGGATGAGGCCGGGCTGCGGTTCATCGTTGGCTCACGAGTCACCAAGGCGCCGAAAGATCTGGAGTCCCACTTCCGCTGGCACGGCAATGCCTTCGTCGACGGGCAGGTCATCGACACCATCACCCCACGCGACCAGCGCGGCACCGCGGTCAAGGCCAGCGATCCGAAGGTGAAGGCCGAACCGGTCTGGGACCCGACCGTGCATGCGAAGTCCTGGCGTGCGGTGTGGGCCTACTCCCGCAAGCGGGGCGTGCGGGACACCGCGACGCTCACGTTGCAAGAGAACAAGGCCCGTGCCGTCGTGGCCGGGGAGAAGGCCGCCAGGAAGCCGCGGTTCGTCAAGACCCGCAATGGCGCCACCGAGCTCGACGAGGCGTCGCTGGCAAGAGCACGCGACCTCGTGGGGTTGAAGGGCTACGTCACGAACATCCCAGTGGGCCTGATGTCAGCGGGCGAGGTGATCGCGAGCTACCACGACCTGTGGCACGTGGAGCAGTCCTTCAGAATGTCGAAGACAGATCTGGCTGCGCGGCCGATGTTCCACCACACCCGCGAGGCGATCGAGGCGCACCTCACGATCGTGTTCGCCGCCCTCGCGATCGCCCGTCACCTGCAAACCGCCACCGGGCTGAGCATCCGAAAGATCGTCAAGACCCTGCGACCCCTCCAGCAGATCACGGTCCGCATCGCCGGCCACGAACACGTCGCCGAGGACCCAATCACCCAGACGCCGAGGCGATCCTTGGCGCGCTCGGGATCAGCCCTCAGTGACACACCCCGGTGGCACGAGTCAGGTCAGAGCCATGCGAACTTCAGCCGAGGTGCAGATGGGGGAGCGCGTTACCGACCCGCCGCGTGTCCTGGCCGGCACGAGTGAGCGGCGCTCGATCGTCCGCACGTCAGCTCAAAGCAGTGGTCTTTAACTGGTCGTAAACCCCCTCAGAAGTGGGCCGATTCACGCTCTCGGAAGCAAGGCCGGACAACATATCCGAGCGACGTTTGCGCAGGTCAGAGCCTATTTCAGCGAAGGCCAGCCAAGCGCGACAGGGTGGCGACTCATCTTCAAGGGGTCGCAGGTTCAAATCCTGTCAGCCCGACCATTGTGATGTCTCAGGACATCGGCGACACCCGAACCCACGGAAACGTTGGTTCGGGTGTTTGCCATTTCGGGGTTCGTGGCTGGTAGTCCTTGCTGGTATCGCTAGTGAGCTCGCGCAGCAGTTCGCCGGTGATGGCGTTGACGACTCTGACGTCGAGGTCTTGGGCGAGCAGGATGACGTGGGTTCCCTTGTGGGTTCGGCCGATGCCGATGTGGGCAGTTTGCGGTGCACGCGCAGGGTGACGGTTCCGGATTTGTCGATGCGCTCGTGGCGGACCCGGTCGTGGGACTCGGCGTCGCGGCTGGGCCCGGGAAGGGCTCGGGGTATCTGGTCGTAGAGCGGGGCGGGGGTAGCTCGGTGGGGCAGGCACGTCTGACCCTGTGGCAGTTGCCAAACCCGGCGCTGTGCGTCTGGATGGTCGCGGTGGTGCTGGGGTGGTTCGAACTGCCGGGCACGCACGCCACCGCGGTCGACGGCGTACGCCATGGAGCGCTGCTCGTGTGGACGCTCGACGAGCTCGTCCGCGGCGCGAGCCCGTTCCGGCACCTCCTCGGCGCGGTGATCCTCGCGGCTCAGCTCGCCCACGGCTGACCTGGCGCGTCCATTCACCGCCTGTCGGCGCACAGCGGTGCCCGGATCTGCTTGAGGGTGCGCAAGCTGAACCGTCGTGAAACCCAGGTGATCCGGTTCGACTCGGTCGCCAGACTGAGGGCATGAGCAGCGAGATCACGCGAATCAACCCCGCCCAACTCCATCCGACGCCTGGATACCACCACGTCACCGTCTTGGAATCTGGCCGGATGGCGTTCCTGGCCGGGCAGTGCCCCCTCGACCCTTCGGGCGCGCTGGCGGGGCAGGGAGACCTTGACGCCCAGATCGACCAGGTGGCAGCCAACGCCATCGCCGCCCTCAGCGCTGTGGGGGCGGGGCCAGATCAGGTCGTCCGCTCGGTGATCTACGTGGTCAGCGGCGATGGTGCGGTGCTGGGTGCTGCGTGGCAGCGTCTGAACGGTTCGGTGCTGGGGCCTGCGTTCACCACTGCGAGCACGCTGCTCGGAGTTGCCCAGCTTGGCTTTCGTGGGCAGCTGATCGAGGTCGATCTGACGGCCGCACTGTCTGGGTGATCGCTGAGTGTCCCTGCCAAGACACGCACTCAGCCGCGATCCGGGCGGCCCGCACAGTCATACCGCCTACCGGGGCTGACGTCGTGGTTCTGGAAGGATCAGGGAATGCGCTTCATCGATGCCGGTGACTGTTGACATGCATTACCGCGCCGCCGGGCAGCAGGAGCGTATCGGGCGGCTCACACCCGGACGGGTGTGCTTCGCTGAGGTGGGTGATGCGCACGTGGCTCGACCGGCGCCGCAAGCGCGGATCCTGGTGGTCGAGCGCAAAGGAAGCGAGTAGCCAGCTTTCTCCGTGTCCCGTAGCCCGATTGGCTTACGAGACCGCCGGATCGCACCTTGCTGCCAGAGTTCGCGTCGCTCAATCGAGCCGGCGGCTGCGGTAGGTACCGCCACCGCAACTAGGCGCAAAGCGATGGACGTCTACTGGTCGAAAACCTCGTCAGACACCGGCCAACGCGGACTCGTTCGCACAAGGTCACGCAAGAGCGCGAGTCGGAGTCTTCGCAGGTCAGGTCCGGCGAGAGCACGAAGGACCACACGCGCAGGCGCCCGCAGCGACGAGGATGCCGCCGGTGACGAAGCCGAGTGAGAGACCTCCGAGGATGCACACGTGGGGAGCCCCTTGAGGCCGGTACGCCGTGCCGGTTCGCAGCTCCGGCCCCGTCGGAGCCGCATCGTCACACGGGGTCGGCCGAGCGCCAGGTGACGATGACGCGCAGCCCGCCGCGCGGGGCGGTGTCGAGCTGCACGCCACCGCCGTCGCGTTGAACGAGCTCGCGCACGATCGCCAGTCCGAGACCGCTGCCTCCGGCGTCGCGGTCGCGCGCCTCGTCGAGCCTGGTGAACCGGTCGAAGACGCGGTCGCGGTCTGCTGGCGCTATGCCGGCCCCGTCGTCGTCGACGATCAGGTGCACCTTCCCCGCCACGACCGACGCCGTGAGGTCCACGGCGGAGTGCGCGTGCCGGGTGGCGTTGTCCAGCAGGTTGTCGAGCACCCTGCGGACGTTGTCGCTCGGCGCCAGCACACCGAGGTCGGGGACCTCGGTGTGGATCGAGACCGCACCGTGCTGACGCTGTACGGCGGCAGCGACCAGAGGACCGAGAGGTGCGGCGGCCGGGCTGCCCGCCGAGACATCCCGGTCGAGCCGGGCGAGCACGAGCAGGCTCTCCACCAACCCGGTCATCCGGACGACTTCGGCGCGGAGCTCCTGCGTCATCCCGGTGCCCTCGCCGATGTGTTCGGCCACGTCGAGCTGGGTGAGCATCGAGGCCAGCGGGCTGCGCAGCTCGTGGGCCGCGTCCGCCACGAACGAGCGCTGTCGTGCCCGCGCAGCCCCGAGCCGGTCGAGCATGGAGTTCAGCGTCAGGGCGAGGTCGTGGAGCTCGTCGCGCGACTCTGGCACCGGGAGTCGGGTGTCCTGCCCGGCCCCGGAGATCCGCTCGGCCGCAGACCTGAGCTCCTCCACCGGCCGCAGCGCCGCTGCGATCACCCGCGAGGCGATCAGGGCCAGCACCAGGAGCAGCAACGGGTACGTCGCCAGCAACGTCCGGCGCAGGACCCGCTGGCTGTCCTTGATGTCCTCGAAGCCGTAGGCCACCACCACGGTGCGAGGTGCGTCGACGTCACCTGCACGGACCGCGGTGATCCGCAGCGGGGAGTCGCGTCCGGCACGGGAGCCGGAGACCTCGGGATGCTCGCCGGACACCGCCGACGCGAGCTCGGTGGGCAGGAGCAGGGAGCTGAGCCGGTCGGCGTTGACCGACGCGCTGACCACTCGGCCCGAGGAGTCGACCACCTGGACCGCCTGGTCGCCGGTGACCGGGATGGGGTCGGGCAGCCTGCCGGAGTCGACGAGCGCCGCGACCTCGGCGGCAGTGGCCGAGGCCGAGCTGTCGAGGGTGCGCAGGGTGACCACGTTCAGCACGACGTACAGGGCGACGCTGCCGATCGCGAGGGCCGTGGCCACGCCCAGCACGCCGATGAGGAGCAGCCGCGCACGCAGGCCGAGCCGCAGCCACCACCGCGTCATGGCGCGAGTCGGTAGCCGGCGCCGCGGACGGTCTCGACGAGCTGGCGGCCGAGCTTGCGACGCAGGTAGCCGACGTAGACCTCGACCACGTTGGGGCTGGCCTCGGCGGGGGAGTCCCAGACGTGGTCGAGCATCTCGATCTTGGTGACCACCCGCCCGGGGCGGCGGAGGAGGTACTCCAGCAGCGCGAACTCGCGAGGGGTCAACGCGACGGGTTCGTCCGCGACCGTCACCTCATGGGTGGCCGGGTCGAGGCGCACGTCGCCCGCCGCCAGCACGGCTGGTCTCGCGGCCGGGGCTCGACGCAGCAGCGCACGCACGTGGGCGACGAGCACGACGTAGGAGACCGGCTTGGTCAGGTAGTCGTCCGCCCCGCAGTCGAGCCCGTCGGCCTGGTCGTGCTCGCCGTTCTTCGCCGACAGCATCAGCACCGGGACCCAGTTCTGCTCGGCGCGCAGGGTCCGTACGACGTCGTACCCCGAGAGGCGCGGCAGCATCACGTCGAGCAGCACCGCGTCGAAGTCGCCGTGGCGCGCGAGCTCGAGACCGGTCGCGCCGTCACCTGCCACCTCGACGTTGAACCCGTCGGAGGTGAGCCCGCGCCGCAGCGCCTGGGCCATCCGCGACTCGTCCTCCACGACCAGCAACCGCATCTGCACAATGTGGCACGCGCTGCTGAGCGTGCCCACAGGTTCTCAGCGTTCTCACAGCGGCCCTGGGGCAGGCTGGGCAGATGACCTTCTTCGATCGACGTCCCTCGGCGCGCTGGGGAGTGACCCTTCTCGCCGCCGTGCTGCTCACCGCCGGCGCCTCCGGCATCGGCGCGCTGACCGCCAACGCAGGCGACAAGCTGGCTCCCCGCACCGCCTCCCAGCTCCTCGTCGACGTCCAGCAGGCCAAGGTCACGGGCCTGTCCGGCACCATCGTGCAGAACGCCGACCTCGGGCTGCCCAGCCTCCCGGGCCTCGGCAGCACCGGCAGCTCCGACATGACGTCGCTGCTCTCGGGCTCGCACACGCTCCGCCTCTGGTACGCCGGCCCCGACCGCGTCCGCCTCTCGCTCCTCGGCCAGCTCGGCGAGTCCGACGTGGTCCGCAACGGCGGTGACCTGTGGACCTGGTCGAGCAAGGACAAGACCGCCAGCCACCGGAGCATCCCGACGTCCTCGAAGGGCAGCACCCCGAGCCTCGAGTCCGGCTCCCCGCTGAGTCCGCAGCAGGCGGCCGACCAGGCGCTCAAGGCGATCGACCCGTCGACGAAGGTGAGCACCGTCGGCACCTCGACGGTGGCCGGCCGTTCGGCCTACGAGCTGCTCCTCGAGCCCCGCGACGCCACGTCCCTGATCGGCTCGGTGCGGATCGCGATCGACGGCAAGACCCATGTGCCGACCCGGGTGCAGGTGTTCGCCAAGAACGCCGACAAGCCGGCCTTCGAGGTCGCCTTCACCTCCTTCGACCCGACGACTCCCTCCGCCTCGGTGTTCGCGTTCAACCCCCCGCCCGGCACCAAGGTCACCGAGCAGTCGGGAGCCCCCGACGTGCTCACGGGCCCGGGCGCCACGACTCCCAAGTCGTCGGCCGAGAAGCCCCAGGCGCGGGCCGACGCCAGCAGACCGAGGATCGTCGGCACCGGCTGGACCTCGGTCGTGGTGACCAAGCTGTCGCTGCCCGGTTCGGACTCGGGGGGTGCGGGTTCGCTGACTCAGGCGCTGCGTGCGCTGCCCAAGGTCAGCGGCTCGTGGGGCACCGGACACCTGCTGCAGGGCACGCTGTTCTCCGCCCTGCTCACCGACGACGGACGTCTGGTCGTGGGGGCGGTGGCTCCCGAGGCGCTCTACGCGGCCCTGGGCAGCTGATGTCGGAGGCTGCCGTCCGGACGACCGGCCTCACCAAGAGCTTCCGGCACCAGGTCGCGGTCGACTCCCTGGACCTGGTCGTGCCCGCTGGGGGTGTCTACGGCTTCCTCGGCCCCAACGGCTCGGGCAAGACCACCACCATCCGGATGCTGCTCGGGCTGGTGCGACCGACCGCCGGCTCGGTGGAGCTCCTCGGCCAGCCGATGCCGACCAGGGCAGACGAGGTCCTGTCCCGGGTCGGTGCGCTCGTCGAGGGCCCTGCCTTCCATCCCTATCTGTCGGGTCGGGAGAACCTGAACCGTCTCGAGGCGGCCGACCGGACCACCGACCCGCGGACCGCCAGGAGCCGGGTGGACGGGGCCCTCGACCGCGTCGGGCTGCTGGCGGCCGCCAGCAAGCGCTATCGCGCCTACTCGCTGGGCATGCGGCAGCGGCTCGCCATCGCCAGTGCCCTCTTGCGGCCGCGCGACCTGCTGGTCCTGGACGAGCCGACCAACGGTCTCGACCCGCAAGGCACCCGTGAGGTGCGCAGCCTGGTCGGGTCGCTGGCCGACGGCGGCACCACGGTGCTGGTCTCGAGCCACCTGCTCTCCGAGGTCGAGCAGATGTGCACCCACATCGGGGTGATGCACGTCGGCAGGCTGGTGGCCCAGGGCAACAGTGCCGAGCTGCGGTCGGGCACCGAGGCCGAGGCGGTGGTGGAGACCGACCAGCCTGCCGAGGCGGCCCGAATCCTGCGCGAGCTCGGCCTGTCCGACGTACGCCAGAGCCCGATCGGCGCGACCGGCCGGATCGGCCGGATCGCGCCGGAGAAGGTCGTCGCCGCGTGTGTGCACGGTGGGATCGCAGTCACCGGGTTCCGAGTCAGCATGCCCTCGCTCGAGGACGTGTTCGTCTCGCTGACGGGGGAGGGCTTCGATGTCAGCAGCTGAAGCGATCCTGCCGATGACCCGACGCAGTCCGTCGAGTCGGTTCCTGCGCTCGGAGCTGCGCCTGATCTTCTGGCGACGTCGCAACGTGGCGGGTCTGGTCGTGCTCGCGGCGGTGCCGATACTGATCGCCGTCGCCGTGAAGGTGTCCTCGCCGGGAAACGAGCGCGGCGGTCCCGACTTCTTCAGCTCGATCACCGAGAACGGGCTGTTCGTCGCCCTGGCCGCGCTGACGATCGAGCTCGGGCTCTTCCTACCGTTGGCGGTCGCGGCGATCTCGGGTGACTCGGTGGCAGGAGAAGCCAACATCGGCACGCTGCGCTACCTGCTGACGGTGCCGGTCCAGCGGGCCAGGTTGCTCGCCGTGAAGTACGCCGCCATCGTGGTCTTCTCCTTCGTCGCCACGCTGACCGTGAGCCTGACCGGCGTGGTGGCCGGCCTGGTGCTCTTCGGCGGGGGAGACATGACACTGCTCTCGGGGAGCCAGATCGGCTTCGTGGCCGGGCTCGGTCGCGTGCTCGGCGCGACGGCATACCTGGCGATCTGCCTCGCCGCGCTGGGGGCGGTCGGCCTGTTCGTCTCGACGCTCACCGAGCAACCGATCGGCGCGATGATCGCGGTCGTCATCTTCAGCACGGCCAGCTTCATCCTCGACAGCATCCCGCAGGTGAGCTGGATCCATCCGTTCCTGATCACCCACAACTGGCTGGCCTTCGGCGACTTGTTTCGCGGCCCGGTCTCGTGGGCGGGCGTCCAGACCGGGGTCTACTCGGCGGTCGTCTACATGCTGGTGTTCTGGCTCGCTGCCTGGGCACGCTTCGGCAACAAGGACGTCACCAGCTGAGTCACCCATCTGTGCGGGACGGCGTGCCGATGGCGCCGTCGAGGACCAGCGGGTCGACCGGTCCTGCCCGCGCACGACCTGCACCAGGTGCCCCAGGATCACGACGTTGGTGTTGGAGTCGATGGCGGGAGCGTGCGCGCGTGCACTCGCGGGGAGGCGGCGCCGTCCACGTCAGCGTGGGTCCGGGTGCTTGTCTGCTCCCGGTTCCTGGCCGGTGGTTCGTGCCCGCTTCCCCAGTCGCGAGGTGCGGAACTCCCCTCGCGCCACGGCACGCAGGAGCTCGCGGAGCTGAGGTGGGTCACCGGTGGGCAAGGTGACTTCGTAGCCGACCGTGTCCGCCCCGGTGTCTCGCACCTCAGCGCCGAGATCGTGCAAGACATGGTTCATCGGGCCGTTGTCGGCCTCGACCAGCGCAGTGAACCGGCGGACGCCCTCCTCGCTTGCGCGCGCGATGATCCGGTGCAGCAGCTCGGTGCCCAGCCCCCGGCCCTGCCAGTCATCGGCGACCGCGACCGCGACCTCGGCGACCTCGGGGTCCTTGGTGTCTCGGATGTAGCGGGCCACCCCGACGCCCCGCCCGTCGGGCGGAACCATGGCCCCGATCGCCTCGTGGTCGTGGTGGTCGACGTGGGTGAAGTACCGCAGCTCCGCCGCCGACAGGCGAGCCTTGGGAGTGAGGAAGCGCAGCCGTCGGGTCTCGTCGCTCAGCAGCGCGAACCCCTCGGCGAGGCGCTGGGCGTCGGTTCGGTGCACCTGGTCGATGATCACCTCGGAGCCGTCACGCAGCACCACTCGGCTGCCTCGTTCTGCCGTCCCCATCTGCTGCACCCTCTCAGGTCGGCCGCGTCAAGAGCTGGTCGCGGACCTCACGGCGCAGCACCTTGCCGATCATCGACCGGGGCAGGTCGTCCACCTCGAAGACGCGGCGAGGCACCTTGTACGCCGTGAGCTGGTCCCGGCAGGCGGCGCGGATCGCGTCCTGATCGAAGTCCGCACCCGGCTCCAGCACCACCGCTGCAGTCACGTCCTCGCCGCCATCGGGGGCCGGCAGCCCCACGACGGCTGCGTCCTTGACCCCCGGCAACCGGCGCAGCACCCCCTCGACCTCGCTCGGGTAGACGTTGAAGCCCCCGGTGATGATCAGCTCCTTGATCCGGTCGACGATGGTGAGGAAGCCAGCATCGTCCATCACCACGACGTCGCCGGTGCGGATCCACCCGTCCGCCATCACCACCTGCGCCGACTCCTCGGGCCGTTCCCAGTAGCCGGCGAACACCTGCGGGCCGCGCAGCCACAGCTCCCCGGACTCGCCGAGTGCCACGTCCTTCGTGTGGTCCTCCCGGTCGACGATGCGCACCTGGGTCGAGGGGAAGGGGACCCCGACTGCACCGACCCGTCGACTGGGCCCGGCCGGGTTGCCCAGCGCCACGGGGGAGGTCTCGGTCATGCCGTAGCCCTCCATCAGCATCCCTCCGGTGACCGACTCCCACAGCTCGGCGGTCGCCCTCGGCAGCGACATCGCTCCGGAGATCGCGTAGCGGATGGAGGTGAGATCGACGCCCCGATCCTGGGCTGCGGCCGCGAGACGCTCGTAGATCGGCGGCACCGCGGGCAGGAAGGTGGCCGGTCGGCGGCGTACGGCATCGAGCACCATGTCCACGTCGAAGCGGGGCAGCAGCACGAGGGTCGCGCCGATGCTGACCGCGAAGGTGAGGCAGAGCGTCAGCCCGTAGGCGTGGAACAGTGGCAGCACCGCATAGATCACCTCTTCACCGTCCGCCAGCCCGGGCATCCAGGCCCTGCCCTGGGCCGCGTTGGCACGAAGGTTGCGGTGGGTCAGCACAGCGGCCTTCGGCTTGCCGGTCGTTCCGCCGGTGTACTGCAGCAGCGCTACGTCGCCCACGGCCGGACGCGGATGCCCGGGCGCCAGTGCCGGGCTGTGCGCCACCAGATGCTCCCAGCCCGGGACCCCGGGAGCGGGTCCGGTGATGGCGTCGCGGGACCTCCGGGCCGCAGCCACCGGCAGGTTCAGCGCCCATCTCTTGGTGCGCGGCAGCGCGGAGGGCAGGTTCACCGCCAGCAGCGCCTCCACTCCGAGGGGCGCGGCGATCGCGCGGACCATCGAGGCGACCTTGTCCCAGACGACGATCACCCTGGGCCGATGATCGGCGAGCTGGAACGACATCTCCTCCTCGGTGTAGAGCGGGTTGTGCTCCACGACGACTCCGCCGAGTCGCAGCACGGCGTAGAACGCGACCACGTGCTGCGGACAGTTCGGCAGCACCAGCGCGACCCGGTCGCCCGGGCGGACCCCCAGCCGAAGCAGGCCCTCTGCTGCCTTGGCCACCTGCTCCCCGAGCTCGGCGTAGGTCGTGGTGGCGCCGAAGAAGTCGAGGGCGACCAGTGGACCGAACCGTCGGACCGACGACTCCAGCAGGTCGACCAGGGACTCCTCCGGCACCTCGATGTCCAGGGGCACGCCGGGGGAGTAGCTCTTGGCCCAGGGGCGGGCCTCGCCTGGTTCCACGGTTCCTGGTTCCACGGTTCCTGGTTCCACGACTCCTGCTTCCCTCGTCTCCTCGCCCGCGCTCAGCGCTCGGCGCTGCTGGGCGTCGGTCGGACCCGCCGCCTCCGCAGCAGGCAGGCGATCAGCACCAGGCCCCCCATGGTGATCGCTCGGTTCAGGTCGACCGCGGGCCGCCACCGCACCCTTCCGTGGGCGATCACGTAGGCGCCCACGGGCCGTGCGCTGACACCGAAGCCGCCGCCCTCGCCCGGCTGTCCCTTGTCGTCGGTGCCGGAGCCCCCGCCCGCGCCACCACTGACCGCCGCAGCGGGGATGACGGTCACCCCATCGGCTTCGTAGGGCTCTGCGAACACCTTGGTGACCGTGATCGCGTCTCGCACCTTCTCCATCGTCTCGCTGAGCTTCATCTCTTCCTCCATGCCTGGCCCATCCCTGGGCGGACTGCTGCTGGATCGTGCTAGACCACGTCTCGTCGCTCCACGGCGAGGAGGCCGATCGCCGCCGGGACGAGCCCCCAGGCGACCAGGGCGACGAGGGCGGCGAACAGCCCGGTGTCTGTGGCCACCCCCGAGATCACCCGCAGGAGGGTGCTGGGGACCCAAGAAGCGGTCTCATTGACCAGCTGCACGACGATCCCCGGGAGCACGAACAGGAGCAGGACCGCGGCGGTGACGGCACCGCCCATGTGGCGCAGCGCCAGTCCGATGCCGGCGCCGAGAAGACCACCGACCGCCCCCGCGAGGAGCGAGGCGACCATCAGCTGGGCCACGGCGCCGGCCGAGACCAGGAACGCGTAGTCCGTGGTCGGAAGAGCAGCCGCGACGGCCAGCACCGTGAGCCCTTCTCCGATGAGCCCCAGCAGACCGCCGGCGAGCACCACTGCGACGAACTGGGCCAGCACGGCGAGATAGCGACGTGGTGCGGTCAGGTACATCGGGACGACCGTGTTGTGGCCGTACTCCCGCGAGGCCGCGATGGCCCCGAACAAGGTGGTGCCCAACAGGGCGTTGAAGCCGAACGCCATCAGCGACGCCTGGTCGTCTGCTGTCGACACGAAGGTCTTGCTGCCGTCCATGTCGGTGCCGAAGATCACCGCGGTGGCGTTGGTGGCGCTGATGATCACCAAGACCGCGAGGAAGCCCCAGAGCAGCTTGGTGGTGGTGAGCTTGCGGAGCTCACCACGGACGAGACGTAGCCACCTCATGACGTCACCGCCTCCCGCTGGTTCGGGAGCGCTCGCTCGCCGTCGTGTGGGGGCTCCTCCCCGCTGGTCCAGGCCAGGAACAGCTCTTCTAGCGACCCGGCCTGTGGAGCAAGCTCGTGCAGGGGGATGCCGGCCGCACAGGCGCGATCGCCGATCTCGGCGATCCCCATGCCCCGCACGACCATGCTGTCCTCGCCGCTGGGGTGCACGCTCGCACCCGCGTCCCGCAGGAGCCGGGCCAACGGCGCGGGCGAGGCTGCGGTGACCGTGGTTCCGGCCTGCTGCAGGGTCGAGAGCTCACCGGTCGCGACCAGGCGACCTTGGCTGACCACGACCACCTCGTCGGCGAGGTGCTCGACCTCGGCGAGCAGGTGGCTGGAGACGAAGATCGTGCTCCCACCCGCGGCACGGGAACGGAGCAGGTCACGCAGCCAACGGATCCCCTGCGGGTCGAGACCGTTGCCGGGCTCGTCGAGGACGAGCACCGGCGGGTCGCCCAACAGCGCGGCTGCGATGCCCAGGCGCTGTCGCATCCCCAGGGAATAGCCTCCGACGTGGCGGTCGGCGGCGTGGCCGAGCCCCACCGTCTCGAGCAGCTCGTCCACCCGTGACTGCGCGAGCCCGGCGCCGTCGGCGAGGACCCGCAGGTGGTCGCGCCCGCTGCGGCCGGGATGGAACGCGTTCGGTTCCAGGACCACTCCGACCGTGCGAGCCGGATCCTGCAGCTCCCGGTAGCGGTGGTCACCGATCAGGGCGTGACCCCGATCGGCGGCCGCGAGATCCAAGAGGATCTTCATCGTGGTCGACTTCCCGGCCCCGTTGGGGCCGAGGAAGCCGGTGACCTTGCCGGGCTCGACCCGGAAGGTCAGGTCGTCGACCACCGTCTCGTGGCCGTAGCGCTTGGTCAGGTGCCCGATCTCAAGTGGATACATGAGGGTGTCCGATCTGGTTGGTGACTGGCAGGGGTGGCGTGGCTCGGGGTCGTGACCTCCAGAGCCCGACGACGCGCAGCGCCGCGGCGGCGGCCCACGACAGCGCGAGGGCGACGACGGCCAGGGCGAGGTCGGGAGCCCAGGTCCGCAGCGGCGCCCACCCGTAGACGACGGACACACCGAGGAGGAGGGTGAGGGTGCCGAGGATCCGGAGCCCGACCCCAGCCCAGCGCTTCACTGGGTGGGCGGGGGCTGTCCCGCTCTCGGCCGCTACGAGTGCCGACACCGACCGCTTCACGCCCCAGGCGCCGAGACCGAGCAGCAGGAGGACGACGGCGTCGAACAGGAGGTAGAAGCGTCTCATCGAGGGCAGTGCGGTGGGCTGCTGGCCGAGGGCGGCATGGATCACGTTGCGCGAGACCCGGTCGGTGATGGAGGGATTGCCCGGCACCGGCAGCTCGTGGCCCACGTTGAGCAGCGTCGCCACAGCCGTGCCCCGGTCCGAGAACAGGGAGATCATGCTCGAGGAGTCCGGGGAGTTCCCGGGGTGGAAGAGCGCGGCGTCGCTCCAGGGGCCGCCGACGAACCAGCCCATCGCATAGCGCGAGGTGCGGCCCTGTGCCCAGGGGCCCAGGTGCGCCTGGGGGCCGGGGGCGAGCATGGTCCGCAGTCCGGCCGCCGAGACGATCTGGGTGCCGTCGGGGCTGCGGCCTCCCGAGAGGTACATGGTCAGGTACCGGCCGAGGTCCTCGGCGGTGGAGATCAGGTAGCCGGCTGCGAGCATGGCGGTGGACTGCGCCGGCCCGGTGGCGACCGGGACACCGAACCAGAACCGGTGACCCTGCGAGAGGCCGTCGGAGCGGGCGGGCTCGACGCTGACGTGACTGTGGCTCATCTGCAGAGGGTCCAGGATCCGCTGCTGGAGATAGTCGGGGTAGCTCATCGCGGAGGCGCGCTCGACGACCAGCCCGGCGAGCACGTAGTTGATGTTGGCGTACTGCCACTCCCGCCCGGGGCGTGCGGTGAGGTGGGCGCCGCGCAGCTCCGCCACCGCGTCCAGTGGTGTCCCGGCGGCCGCCGAGGCGACGATCGGCCCCGCCGAGAGGTCCGACAGCCCGCTGGTGTGCTGCAGCACCTGCCGCACGGTGATGTCGTTCCCGGGCTCACCGCCCGCCAGGCGGAGCTCGGGGACATAGTCGCGCACCGGGTCCTCCAGGCTCACCGCGCCTGCGTCGACGAGCTGCAGCACGGCCAGCGCCGTGAACGACTTGGTGGTCGAGCCGAGCATGAACGGGGTGTCCGGACCCACGTCACCCTGGCTGCCCGTGGTGCCGACCCCGCGTGCCTCGATGCCTCCGTCGTGGACGACCACGACTGCGCCGCCGGGGATCCCGGTGGCGTCGAGCTGGCGAGTGAGCTCGGTCTCGGCACGGTCGATCGCGGAGCCTGCTCCCGGCGCCAGGGCATGCTGCGACGTGGCGGGTGCCGCGCCGGCGCCGGCGCTGCCTGCGAGCAACAGCGCGATGACGAATCCGGCACCCAGCAGGGGAACCCCAGGCTCACGCCAGGATCGGCTCATCAAGACGATCCCTCGGTCTCGTGGAGGACGTCGCGCATCAGGTCTGCGAACCTGCCCGGCTCGTCGTAGGGCGGGGTGTGGCCGGAACGGTCGAAGTAGAGGTAGTGCTTCTCGGTTGCCGAGAGTCCCCGGAACCACTGCTTGGCCAGCGTCTCCCTGCCGGCGACCTCGTGTCGTCCCTCGACGATGTAGACGGGCACGTCGAGCCGGGGAACGTCGCGGCGGAAGTCGGTGTCGGCCAGCTGGGGGTAGAGGACATGGAACGTCTCCGCGATCGCGCCCATGCCGCGCAGCTGCTCGATCAGGGTGTACTCCGAGACGAAGAGGCTGGCGGGGTACTCCGCGGACGCCTGGTAGTCGGCTCCGTGCTCGAAGTCCAGCCACGTCGGGTTCGACGCGATCGCGATCGGGTAGTCCAGGGTGTCGGCGTAGGGCGGTGGCCCCATCGAGCGCAGCTGGTCGACCATCCCGGTGTCGCCGCGATCCTCGGCGTCGGCGATGGACTCGGCGTACATCAGCTTGTCGGTCGCGAACTGGTCGACCATCTGGCCGGTGCCGACGTAGGCGTGGAACAGCTCGGGCGAGCGCTGCACGGCCAGCGTGCCGATCGTGGTGCCCCAGGAGCTGCCGACCAGGTAGATCTTGGAGTGCCCGAACCGCTCCCGCAGGTAGTTCGTGACCGCCAGGGTGTCCTCGACCATCTGGTCGAGGCTGAGCGTGGAGGCCGGCTCCAGGGCGTCGTAGGACTTCCCGGTCCCGCGCTGGTCCCAGGTGGCCACCACGAAGGACCGCTCCAGGTCGGTGCCGGCGTTGCGGATCCGACCGATCCCGGTCCCGCCCGGGCCCCCCTCGAGGAACAGCAGCACCGGGGCGTCCTGGGAGACCCCGCGCAGCATGATCGCCTGGTCGTGGCCGCCGATGGGGACGTCGACGAGCTCGGCGATGCCGCCCTGGACCGGGTCTCCGTCTGCCCCGACGATCGGCGCGGTCGACGCGGGGCGGAGCAGCCCGGCGAGCAGCGCCAGCACGGCGACGGTGGCGATGCCCAGACCGGTGCGGCGTGCCAGGTGGCGCCGCTGGTCCCCGTCGGCGGCCGGATGGCGGCGTCGGGCCAGCGCGGCTCCGTAGCTCGCCCCCACCATCATCGGCAGCAGGAGCAGGAGCGCGTCGACGCCGCGGCCCGCGACCAGAGCCATCACGCCGTAGATCCCGTCCAGCCTGATCCCGTCGACGGTCGGACCCTCGACCCGCATCCGGGCCAGCTCGAAGACCACCACGAACGCAGCCGGAGCCAGCAGCACCGCCCACCGCGACCGAAGCCACCACCCGGTCGCTGCGCCGACCGAGGCGGCGACAACGAGGGCGAGCACCGCCTGTGGCGTGGTCACCGGGCCCCGCGGGATCAGCCACCCGGCCACCAGCGCGGCCACGACGACCGGCCAGACGCCCGCAACCCAGCGGATTCCCCGTGCCGCCTGCCGGCGGTGGGGGGCATCAGGTCGGATCGGCATCTCGGCTCCGTGCGTTCGACTGGTCCTCATCCACTCTGGATCGCCGGCTCGGAAGGCGGCAGGGCACAAGGACCCTGGCCGTACGAGCCAACGTCCCTGCCGGGCGAGGAGGCTGCGGCGACCTGCTCGAAGAGCGTTCAGGACCTGCGGAGCAGGGGGCCGAACAGCCAGCCCGCCAGGGCCCAGAACGCCAGGGCGAAGCAGCCGAAGACGACGGCGACGCCGGTGCTGGCCGAGGGGTCGTGGTTGACGACCATCACCACCCCCATCGCCGCGACCGCGCTGCCGAGGAGGGCGCCCCAGCCGATGACCGCGTATGTCAACAGGGCAGCCCACGGTGCTCGTCGGAGCACACCCACCGCGGTGAGCACCGAGAGGGGCACGACAAGGCCGAGATCCATCCACTTCACGATCCAGAAGACCGTCGGGCCCTGGGCGTAGGCGACGTCGTACGGCGGGCCGCCGACCACATCGACCAGTCCGCGCAGGTGGAGACCGAGGGTGAGGAACACCGCGATCAGCAGCAGGACCGCCCCGACGGCGTGCCGCAGCGGGTCGCTCAGTGGTGGCAGCGCAGCCACGTCGACAGAGCGCCACGCCATCACGAAACCTGCGCCCGCCAGCCAGAACAGCGCGAGGATCAGGGGGAAGACGCGCTCGCTGGTGCCGGGCAGGGCCGCGAACTCGCCGCCGACCGCGAGCTGGGTGTAGAGGTACATCACGAACGCGGTCGGAGCGAGCGCGAGCACGTGGCCTGCTCGGTGCCCGCGCAGGATGAGCAGGCCGGCGAGGAGACACACCGGCACGACCAGGACCAGCGCCACCAGGTCTCCGCCGACCACCTGGTTCTCGACGTCGCCCACGACGTGGTAGCGCACCCGCCCCAGGGCCAGTGGCCCGAGCAGCGACAGGCACGCGACCCCGGCTGCCAGCACACCGAGCATCCCGGCCAGCAACCGGTCGGCGCTCCTGACCCCGCTCGCGGGTCTGGGCGTGCTTCGCACGGGGTCGCGGTCCCGCCGCTGGGGTGCTGGGTGCATCTCGTCGCTCTCGTTCTCGCGGTGCCGGCACTGGTGAGGGGTGGGTCAACCCGGGGTGTGGCGATGCGGGTCCGCGGTCCAGGCGACTGCCTCGGCCGCCAGCTTCTCCAGCATCCAGGTGAAGTGCCCCTGCGCGGGCCAGAACGTGATCGCTGAGCGCGGCAACCGCTGCGCGAGCCAGCGGCCGGCGGCCGGAGGGACCGTCTCGTCGGACTCGCCGCACCAGAGGCGAGCCTCCACGTCGATGCGTCGCAGGTCGAATCCCCAAGGCCGCCGGTACAGGGTGGCCTCGTGAGCCGCTGCGCGGCCACCCTGGGCGAACGCGCTCGCCAGCATCTCGGTGAACCTCGCACGGAGCGCAGGTGTGGCCAGGACGGCCCGGTCGGCCGGTCCCATGGACGCGATCGAGCGGTCGACGAACCGCTCCGGCTGCTGCTTGGTGAAGGCGAGTGCGGCCAGCGCGAACTGCAGCCGGCGGACGACCCCGATGGCCGAGGGACCTGCGATCACCGAGGCGCCACTCATGCCGGGCGCGTCCGGGGGCGCGAGACCGACCAGCACCCCGACGCGGCTCACGCGGTCGGGCAGCGTGCGTGCGCAGGCCAAGGCGTAGGGGCCACCGCCCGAGACCCCGAGCACGGCGAACCGACCGATCCCCAGCCGGTCCGCGGCCTCGGCGACGTCTCGTGGCCACGAAGTGAAGGTGCGCCCCCGCTGGAAGGATGACCGGCCGAAGCCGGGCCGGTCGAGCGCTACCACTCTCGCGGGTACGGCGTACCGCGTCAGCGCCGGCGCCACGAGGCCCAGCTCGGAGCTGCTGCTGGGGAAGCCGTGGCAGTAGATCACCGGTGGTGCCTCAGGTGGCCCGATCTCGCTGTAGCCGACCTCGCGGCCGTCGGCCAGCCGGAGCACGGCGTCAACCATCGCCACCCCAGCCAGTGCGGACCACCACAGCAGAACACCTCCGCCTCCATCTACCTCCCGACGGGGTGGGGGGTTCAAGGGCCGAAGGTCCGTATCGACCAGTGGCCTACTTCCAGGTCAGCCGCAGCAGCAGGACGAGCGCCCCTCAGGACTGTCCGCGGTGCCCTCGCAGAGGGATCAGAGGCCGAAGGCGGTCCGGAGGTCCGGCGCATCGGCAGCGTGCCGGAGGGGTTCCGCGCCGATCACCTGATCGATGAAGCGGGTGAGCGAGTAGTGGGTCAGGGGAGTGTCGACGACCTTGTGGGACAGGGCGGGGGTGAGGACCGAGGTGAGCACCGTGTTCCCCGAGGACCTGTCGTCCTCGTCCGCGGTCACGACGACGACCAGCTTGCCGCTCGTGAAGTCCGCACTGTGCAGGACGGGCGTCAGCTGCTTCTCGAGCCACCCGTCGGCCGTGGACAGCGATCCGTCGTGCCCGTCGTGATCGAGGTTCGGGATCAGGAACCCCACGTTCGGCAGCTGGTCGGCGGCCGCGTCGTCGGCGAACTGTGGCAACGCCTGGTCGTGGGCCAGGCACGCCTCGCGGCCGGCTGGGAAGTACACCCACGGGTTGTGTCGTACGGCGTACTTGGGGACGCCGTCGGCCCGGTCGGGATAGTCGTAGACGTGACAGTTCTGCGGCATCGACTCCGCGTAGGTGCCGGCGCTCCTGCCGGCTCGCACGGCCTGGTCGAAGACCGACTGGGCCGACCCGATGGAGCCGGCGTCGGCCGCAGGTGCGCTGTCGTCGGTGATCCCGAAGGTCGAACCCCCGGCGATGGCCAGGTAGTTCGGCGCGCTCGGGTGGGTGATCGCGGTCCAGTGGGTGGCGTAGCCGTAGGCCCGCGACATCCGAGCCAGGAACGGCATCCCGTCCTTCATCTGGGCAAAGGAATGGTTCTCCTCGATGACCACCAGCACCTTCGTGGCTCGCCCGGTGGGCTTGACGTTCGGGCTCGGGACGGAGCCGGTGGTCGCTCGGCCACTGCTCCCGGTCGCGGAGGGTTCGGTGGCGGCACCGCAGCCACTGAGCAGCAGGGCGCCGGCGAGCACCAGCGGCCCAGCTCGCCTGGTCTTCATCGTGGGTCTCCTTGCCGGTGGGTGGAGGTGAGCTCAGGCTGTCATGGTGCTCAGGCTTGCGCCGCCAAGGGCACGGGTTGTCCCGCCGGCACCGGCCGCGGATGGCCGACACGCTCGGCCGCCCGCTCGTAGAGACCAGCCGTCCGGTCCAGGGTGTCGCTCCAGTCGAACGCAGGCCTGACGGCGCGGTTGTGGGCGGCGATCCGCTCGCGGAGGCCCGGGTCGCGCACGAGGTCGGCGAGCGCGATGGCCATCTCGGCGTCGCCGTCGACGAGGATGCCGTCGACGCGGTCGCGGACGAACTCACCGACCCCACTGCGTCGACTCGCGATGACCGGCAGGCCGGCGCAGCGCGCTTCGAGAGCAGCGATCCCGAAGGACTCCTTGGGCGCCGGCGCCACGTACACCGACGCCGCGGCCAGCTCGTCCAGCACCTGCCCCCGGGGCAGGGCTCCGGTGAGCCGCACGTGCTCGCTGAGCCCGTGCCGGCGTACGTGCTTCTCCATCCGCCCCTTGAGGGGGCCTTCGCCGACGACCACGAGGCGAACGTCGTCCCCAGGCGTCAGGCTCCGGACCTGCTCGAAGACCCGCAGCAGCTGGACCGGCCGCTTGCGGGGCATCAGACGCATCACGCTGATGATCGTGATCGGCCCGTCGGGTCTCGGCAGCGAACCTCGGCCCTCGGCCGGACGTCGCCACGAGCCGACGTCGATCGCGTTCGGCAGCACCGAGACGTCCACCCCGCCCAGGGAGCGCCCGAACGTCTCGGCAGCGGCGCGGCTGACCGCCGACCAGGTGACCGGCCATCGCCGCAGGCCGGCCACGGCGGCCAGGCGGAGGAACCCGTTTCCCTCGCCCCACATGGAGTGCACGGTGATGAGGACAGGAGTGCCGGCCCTGGTCGCGGCCCGGGCGACACTGAGGCCGAACGGGGAGAGGATCGAGAGGTGGACGTGGATCACGTCATAGTGCGCGACCGCTCGGCGCGCCTCTGCCGCGGAGATGCGATGCACCCACGCAGGATCGACGCCGGCAGCGCGAGCCGGGGTCAGCACCTCCGCCTCCAGGCCGGCCGCACGTTGCTGGCGCACCAGGTCGTCGACGTGGGTCTCGATGCCACCCAGCCGCGGCAGGAAGACGTCGGTGACGTGCGCCACCCGGCGCGCAGGTGTGGCGTACGGCGCCGGGCGGGAATCCCGGCGCCGCGCGGCCCGGTGGCCCAGGAGCAGCCAGAGGCCGAGGGCGCCGCTGCCGACAGGGATCTCGACGGCGAAGATGAATGCTCGGTACAGGACCGCGGCGCCCGTCACGCTGGCGGGGTCGCCGCCCAGGGTGAGCAGCACGCCGACGAGTCCGAGGTCCGCAATCCCCACACCGCCCGGGGTGAGGGGCACGACCGTGAGGGCCCGCTCCACCGCGAACGCGGCCAGCACGTCGGCCCAGGTGTTGCCGGTGCCGGTCAGGTGCACGCAGAACCCCAGCAGCAGGGCCTGCAGGGCGACGTATCCGGTGATGCCGGCCGACATGCGCAGCCACCCCCGGGCGACCAACCCGGCACACTGGTCTCGGACGTCGAGCATCGCTGTGGCCAGGCCGAGCTCCCGGTCCCTGCCCACGAGCCGCAGGCCGAGGCGGACCGCCACCTCCATCGCCCGTCCCACCGCGACGGCGCCGCGCGGACTGATCAGCACGGACGTGGCGCCCACGGCCAGCGCCGCGAACCCGGCGCCCGCGACGAGCGAGGCGGCCTGTACCTGCGGTGAGACGGCCTCGCCCGCGCGGGCGAGCACCAACAGCCCGATCACCGGCAGGAGCAGCTTGGAGCCGACGTCCCAGAGGTTGGTGAGGAAGGTGTAGCCGGCGAAGGCGCGGCCATCGATGCCCCACGCCCGCATCATCCGGCGGTTGAGCTCCACCCCGGCGGCACCGCCGAGGGGGACCACGTTCGACACGGCGCTTCCGGTCAGGTTCAGGGTGAGCGCACGTCGGTGCGTGAGGCTCGGTGCCGCTGCGGTGAGCACGAAGGAGTGGACATAGAGGCCCAGGAACCACAGGCCCACCAGGGCGAGTACCGCCGGCCAGTGCACCGAGCCCAGCACCGGGAGGACACCGTGCCAGGAGACGTCGACGGCCCGGGGAAGCACGGCGACGACCAGTCCCAGGGCGATGATCCACGACGCGGCGAACCGGAGCTTCGCAGCACGCCCGGCAGGGGGTCGGCTCTTCGAACGGGGGTGGCGCCGAGACGTGTCGCCGGAGTCCTGGTGACCGGTGGGGACCACGACCTGGGCGCGCATGGAAGGACCGTAGGTCGAGGCCGATGAAGAGAACATGAAGCCGCTACCGGACCGCGGGCCCAGCCCCAGTGGCGGACCGCGCCTGCGGCCGGCGGCGTACCCCGACGGTCAGCGGCCCGAGCACCCAGGCGAGTGCCGCGATGGCCAGCCCGGCGGGAATGTCCACCGCGAAGTGCCACCCGAGGTAGACCGTCGCGATCATCGTGCCAGCGAGGAAGACCACCAGCACCATCGTGGTCCGGCGCAGCCGGTGCCACCACGCGAGGCCGAGGATGGTGGCAGTGACACCGACGTGCAGGCTGGCGAAGGCCGCCAGCTGGGCGAACGCGTCGCTGGCCTGCGGGTGCGCCAGCAAGTGGGCCCGCTGGTCCATGTACTCGGCCTGGGTGTCCTGGATCATCATGTGCGGCAGCCCGCTGAAGTCGCCCGGGACGGCGTGGAACGGGCCCACGGAGGGGATGGCGTAGTAGGTCACCGTTCCGAGGATCCACACCCACACGAGTGCCGCGATCCCCACGAAGGCGTCGCGGACCCGCCTGGAGAGCACGACGGCGGCCGGGAAGGCGACGACGACCAGGGTCGGGAACGTCTCGTACCACACCATGAGCACCCAGGCGGCGAGGTGCTGCCCGAGAAGGTCGTGCAGCAGCACAGCGGGGCTGTGCCCGTGGAAGAGCCAGCGGCCCCACCGGCTGAGCATGACGTCCCGGGGGTGGTTGAACGCGTTCCAGCTCTTCAGGTTGTGGTAGGTGAAGTACGTCAGGTGGTAGGCGAGCAACGCCGTCCACGCGAGTGCCACCCGGGTGGGGGTCCAGCGGGCACGGATGGTCGACATCAGCCGCCGGAGCGAGAGCGGACGACCAGCGCGGACCAGCCCGTCCAGGACGACCAGCGCGATGAAGACGCCGGCCGTCAACGCCACCCGGCTCAGCAGGTATGCGCCGTGCGGGTCCCGGAAGGGGATGCCGACCTGGACCGAACGCGCGATGCCGACGCCGATGAAGCACGCCACCACCATCCAGAGACGCGCGGCCTGCCAGCCCGGCGTCGGGTGGGTCGCACCCGTGGTCCCGGCATCGGCATCCGTCCTCTGCAACGCGGTCATCTGCTCAGCCCCAGCACGGCGAGAAACCTAGGTGAGGCAACGTGAAGGGCGGATGAAGCGAGCCGGTCCCGCTAGGTGGCTGCCGGTGCTTGCGATGCGGTCGGCAGCAGCACCGTGACCGTCATCGCCGGCCCGTGTGAGCACTCCACCGGAGCTTGTCGGCCGTGGGTGGCGTGCCGCCCGCCGTGACACAGGCGAAGCTCGCCGCCAGCCTGGGTGACCAGGGCATCGACCAGGCTGAGGCCGAGTCCGGTGCCCGGACGGGTGCGCGCCTCGTCGGCGCGGGCGAAGCGCTGGGTCGCGACCGTGAGGAGGTCGGGCGACATGCCGGCACCCGAGTCCGACACGGTCACGCGGGCCCAGCCGGGCGCGGCGTGGTCGACCCCCACCTCGAAGGGCGGGGCACCGTGAGTCGCAGCGTTGTCGAGGAGGTTGGTGAGGATCCGCTCCAGCTCGACGTCGGTGACACGGACCGGCAGCGGCTGCGCGGGCAGGGAGACCGAGACGTCGGCGGCCCGGGCGGGGTCGGCCAGGCGTCGCTGGTTGATCAGCCTGCCGACGGCCGCCACCACGTCGCTCGAGCTCGAGGTCGAGGTCGAGCCGGCCCGGTCGAGCTGCAGGAGCTGGTCGGAGAGGCTGCCGAGGCGATCGAGGTCGACCTTGAGCTCGGAGAGGATGCGTTCGTGCTCGGCCTGGGTGCGGGCGCGGCGCAGCGCGAGCTGGATGCGTCCGGTCAGGAGCGTGACCGGGGTGCGCAGCTCGTGACTCGCGTCGCTGACGAACTGACGTTCCCGCACGAGGGCCTCCTCGAGCGAGGAGAGCATGTCGTTGAAGGTGTGCCCCAACCGGGTGATCTCGTCATCGCGCAGGGGCGGGACGTCCAACCGCAGGTCCGCGCTGCCGGCGGCGATGGCGGCGGCGCGACGGCGGTACCGCTCGACCGGTCGCAGCGCGGCCCGTGCGAGGCGTTCACCGACGAAGGCGGTGATGAGCAGGGCTCCCAGGCCGGCCAGGGCGAGCTGGACGAGAAGCTCCCGCAGTGCCTCGTCACGGTGGTCGCGGCGTACGCCGACCAGCAGGTAGTACTGCGGAGACGTCGCTGACTGCACCACCCTGATCCGGTAGGGCTCGTGGGCCTCCGGCAGGAAGTCGCCGACGTTGTAGGTGTGCGGCGTGCTGCCGACGCGACTCAGCCGTTGCGGGCTCACCATGGTGGTCGCGCCCGCGGGTCCCCCGTGGTCGACCACCGTGCCGTCCTCGGCGAGGACCTGCCACGCCACCCCGGTGGCCTCGGCCGCGGACTGGTTGGAGATCCGCCCGTTCGCGCCGAGGAGGGGATCGAGGACCCGGCTCGCCTGGGTGAGCTCGGTGTCCAAGCCGCGGTCGAGCGCGTAGTCGACCCGCCAGTAGACGAAAGTCCCGGCCGCGAGCAGGACCACGAAGGTCGCCGCAGAGAAGCCCACCACCAGGCGGATGCGCAACGGCAGGCGCGAGAGTCGGGCGCGCATCGGCGTCATCGACCGCCGCCGGTCGTCTCGAGTCGGTAGCCCACCCCACGCAGCGTGGTGATCGTGTCGGTGTCGAACGGCTTGTCGATCTTGCTGCGGATCGCGGCGAGGTGGACGTCGATGACGTTGCTGCGCAGGTCGGTCTCCCCGTCCCACACCTCGTCGAGGATGCTCAGTCGGGTCACGACCTGTCCGGCGTGCGCGGCCAGCAGGTGCAGGATGTCGAACTCCCGTGCCGACAGCGTGATCTCGGTGCCGCCGCGGAACACGCGACGTGCGACCGGGTCCACGACGAGATCTCCGACCTGCACCGGCGCCCCGCCGTCATGGCTGCTGCGGCGGTACAGGGCGCGCAGCCGGGCCAGGAGCTCGTCGAGGTCGAACGGCTTCGGGAGGTAGTCGTCGGCACCCGCGTCCAGTCCGTCGATCCGGTCACGCACGTCGCCGCGAGCGGTGAGCATGAGAATGGGTGTGGTCATCCCGAAGCCGCGCAACCGTCGCGCGACGCTCACCCCGTCCATCCCCGGGAGCATCCAGTCCAACAGGGCGACGTCGTACGCCGCGCCGCTCAGGAGCAGGTCGTAGGCCGAGCGACCGTCGTGGACCACGTCGGTCTGCCATCCCGCCTCGGTCAAGGACTCCTCGAGCAGGTCGGCCAGCCGCACGTCGTCCTCTGCCACCAGGACCCTCATCGATCCTTCCTTCCGTCTCGGTACCGCCCGAGGCGCCGGGCCACCAGCTCAACGTTAGTGCCGTCTGGCGCCTGCCTGTCTCGCATCGGCCCTGGGCACGAGGACTCCCACACCGGCGGTGACGCTGACCGGTGGCGCCGTCCGATGCACCCCCACGTCGCGACAGTGGTCACGACAGTGGGGGAGAAGCAGCCGTCGCCAGAGCGTGCTCGTCGCACCGGTGGTGCCGGAACCGGACATGGCGGCGGAAGAGTCGGACAGCCAGGAACAACGCGACCACGCCGCCGGTCAGGCCCAGGCCGGCGCCGGTGACGTAGTGCTCGACGGTGTGCCAGGAGTTGCCCGCCAGGTAGCCGGCGGTCACCACGAGTCCGCCCCAGACGACTCCCCCGAGGACATTGGCGATGGCGAACCGGGAGAACGGCATCCGCGCCATGCCCGCGACGCCGGGGATCATCACCCGCAGCACGGCGGTGAACCGTCCGAGGAAGACCGTCAAGCTGCCGTGTCGCAACAGCTCGCGCTCGGCGCGCTCCAGGTGGTTGCTGCTGATGAGGCGGCCCAGCGTCGAGGTGAGGATGCCACGACCCCAGCGACGCCCCACGAGATAGCCGACACCGTCACCGACGATCGCTCCACCGATGGCTGCGGCCAGCACGGCAGCCAGCGGCACGTGACTCTGGCTCGCCGCCACCCCGCCGAGGAGGACCGCTGTCTCACCGGGAAACAGGAACCCGAGGAAGGCCGAGGACTCGAGTGCCGGCACGGCGAAGACCACCAGCACCACCAGCAGTGCCGGGGTGGAGAGCAGGTGCCCCAGGAGCGCGCTCATCGGACCGGGTCGGGGGCTTGCCCCGTCAACAGTGGCCGCACAGGGGTTCGGGACAGGGCCACCACCAGTCGCCAGACCAGCGGTCGGGCGGCGGCGTACGACGCGAGGGCGATGATCGCCCCGACCCCCAGCCCGGCCGCCACGTCCACGGGGAAGTGGGCACCGACGTAGACCCGAGTCAGCGCCATCACGAGGGCCAGCACCGCCGCGGCCATGCCGAGCCTCCGGTTGACCAGCAGCACGCCTGCGGCGACCGCCCCGGCCATCACCGCGTGGTCACTGGGAAAGGAGTAGTCGGGGCTGCGTGAGACGAGGACGAGGGCGTCGGGGATGACGGTGTAGGGCCGGGGCTCAGCGACGGCGGCGACCAGGAGCTGGTTGACCGCGAGGGCGACCAGCGCGCCCACGGGAGCCCAGAGTGCCGCGGCCAGGCGCCGGGGATCGCCGTCGCGACGCGCCAGCCACCAGCCGAGCAGAAGCAGCCCGGCGAACAAGACGACGCCGTACTCGGCGAACAGGCGCGCAGGCGTGTGCAGCCACGGGGTCGCACGCGCAACCTCGTTGACCGCGCCGAACCAGCCCTCCTGGAGCGGGCCCCACACGATCACCAGCCCGTTGGCCACAGCGACTCCCTGATCCGCGGACAGTCCGTCTGCCCTGAGGGCGACGGTAGGCAGAGGTCCATGAAGCGACGATGAAGAGGCGGCCCCCTCACCGTGACCCTCGGGGCCCCCAGGAGCAGCACGACGGAGGCACGGAAGAGGCACGGCGGTCGCGACCTGCGTCGGAGCCGAATTCATGTGGCCTTCATCCGAGGAGCGTCATCCTCAGCGCCATGACGATCCGAATGATGCCGGTCTCCCGCGAACCGCTGCTCACGACCAGCCTCGAGGGGCGGGCTCTGCGCGTCGCCGTGCTCACCGGCAGCTACGGGGCCGGGCACGACGCGGCAGCTCGCGAGCTGGCCACCCTGTTGCGCGCGGCAGGGCACGCCGTCGAGGTCCACGACATCGTGGACCTGCTGCCGTGGCGGCTGGGACGAGTGCTCCGGACGGCCTACTACGCACAGCTGCGACGGCATCCGAGCTCATGGGGGGCGACGCTGCAGCTGCTCGAGCCGGGTCGACCCCTGCACCGGGTCGTGACGCGATCGCTCGGCATCGCCGCCGCGCCGGTGGCGGCAGCAGTGCGCGACTGCGACCTCGTCGTCACCACCCACCCCTTCGGCGCCCAGGCGCTCGGTCATGCGCGCGCCACGGGCCAGCTCAGCGCGCCCGCGGTCACCTACTTCACCGACGCCTCGGTCCACTCGCTGTGGGTGCACTCCGGCATCGACCTGAACCTCGCCATCCACCAGGTTGCGGCGGACGACGCCCGCCGGTGGAACGCCTCGGCGACCGTGGTCACACCGCTCGTGCCGATGCCGGAGGCCGGTCCCGGCCTCGGGGCGCCGCGCGACCCCCTCGAGGCGCATGGCCTCACCGGGGCGCGGGCACTGGTCGCCGGAGGGTCGATGGGGATGGGCGAGCTCGGACGCACCTGTCAGGACATCCTCGAGACCGGGCAGGCGACCCCGGTGGTCCTGTGCGGGAACGACGACTCGCTGCGACGCCGGCTCACGCGGATCCCGGGGGTGGTCGCCCTCGGCTGGCGTGACGACGTCGCGAGGCTGATGGCATCTAGTGACTGCGTCGTCCAGAACGCAGGGGGGTTCACCTCACTGGAAGCCCTCGCCTGGGGGACCCCGGTGATCACCTACCGACCGCTGCCGGGCCACGGCGTCGCGAACTCGGCGAACCTCGAGCGGGCGGGGTTGGTGCCGTGGGCTCGCACCGTGCGCGAGCTGGCCGTCCTGCTCGCCGAGGCGAAGGGTGCACCACGAGTGGACCGCCTCCCCAGGGGTGCCTCAGACGTCGTCACCGTCCTGACCGGCCAACGCCAGACCACGGTCGCCGCGTGAGACCCGGCAGGGTCGGCGGCGTGGCGGCCGTCGGTGCGCTCGCCGCGTCGGGCGCCCTCGCTGCGCCGGCTGTCACGGCCATCACACCGCTGCGGCGCAGGCTGTGGCCACGGCTCGCCGGGACCAGTGACCAGCAGCACATCGCGCTCACCTTCGATGACGGGCCCGACCCTGCGAGCACGCCCGCCTTCCTCGACCTCCTGGCTCGCTTCGACCGACGCGCCACCTTCTTCGTCCTCGGCTCCCAGGCAAGGGCCGCCCCCGAGGTGCTGGAGCGCATGGTCGCCGAAGGGCATGAGGTGGCCCTCCACGGATGGACACACCGGTCCACCCCCCTGGTCCCGCCGACACGGGTCGCCCAGCAGCTCCGGGACGCGGCGCACGTCGTGCAGGACATCACCGCGGCAGCGCCGACGTGGTACCGGCCGCCCTACGGCGTGATGTCCACCGAGGCCCTGCTGGCATGTCGCAGCCTCGACCTCACCCCTGTCCTGTGGACCGCGTGGGGTCGGGACTGGGAGCGCTCGGCGACGCCGGCGCGCGTTGTCGCGACACTCCTTCGCACCCTGCGACCCGGCGGGACGATCCTGCTCCACGACACCGCCCGGCATTCTCGGGGCGACTGGCGGGGCACGTTCGAGGCGACCGCCGAGCTCTTGTCGGGCCCCTTGCGTCGCGCAGCCGTCGGGCCGCTCCGCGACCACTGGCGGTGAGGTCACGTGCGACGCCAGTGGTGTCCGGTGGCCCTGTTCCACGGGGCTTTGGTCTCTGCCGCGCTGCACGCGCCCGACCCATCCTGGGGATGGCACGACACGTCCTGAGGAGATCCCGATGTCAGTGAGCACGGCGTACGCGAAGAACTGGGGTGCACAGCCCGGCCCGCCCGGAGGTGCCTGGCCCCCACCCGAGACGGGCGTGGCCCCGGTCGGCTCGTCCGAGCGGGAGGACGACAGCGCCCCGATCGCGACCGCATCGGTCCCGCGGCGCGGGACCGAGTGAGACGGCACCTGGATCTTGGCCCGCTCGGGCCGTGCCAGGCCTGGAGGCGGTGCATGGCCTAGGGTAGGAGGTCGGCATCACCCAGCACACCACGGAGACCACCATGCACGCGCGCGTCCAGCACATCCGGGTGCAGGTGCGGTGAACGAGCAGACGACGCCCGCGGGACCCGCCGCGCGCACCGTGGCCACCGACGCCGAGCTCCACCGGATCGACCTGTGGTGGCGGGCGGCGAACTACCTCAGCGTCGGCCAGATCTACCTGATGGGCAACCCGCTCCTGCGTGCTCCGCTCCGCCCGGAGCACGTCAAGCCGCGGCTGCTGGGTCACTGGGGCACGACACCCGGCCTGAACTTCATCTACGCGCACCTGAACCGGGTGATCACCGCGCGCGACCTCGAGATGATGTACGTCATCGGTCCCGGTCACGGCGGGCCAGGTGTCGTGGCCTCCGCCTGGCTGGACGGCACCTACAGCGAGGTGTACTCCGAGGTGAGTCTCGACGAGGCAGGCATGGGCAGGCTCTTCGAGCAGTTCTCCTTCCCCGGTGGGATCCCCAGCCATGTCGCGCCCGAGACACCGGGGTCGATCCACGAGGGCGGTGAGCTCGGGTACTCCCTCTCGCACGCGTACGGCGCGGCCTTCGACAACCCCGACCTGGTCGTGGCCGCAGTGGTGGGCGACGGCGAGGCCGAGACCGGCCCCCTGGCCACCAGCTGGCACTCGAACAAGTTCCTCGACCCCAGGCGCGACGGAGCGGTGCTCCCGATCCTGCACCTGAACGGCTACAAGATCGCGAACCCGACGGTGCTGGGACGTATCGACGAGGAGGAGCTGCTCCAGCTGCTCCGCGGCTACGGGCACGACCCCCACGTGGTGTCCGGGTCGGACCCCGAGTCGATGCACCGCGACTTCGCGGCGACGTTGGACCTGTGCCTGGACCAGATCGCCGAGATCCAGCACGATGCCCGCGTCAAGGGCGAGGCGACCCGACGTCCCTGGCCGATGCTGGTGCTGCGCTCCCCGAAGGGGTGGACCGGGCCGCGGGAGGTGGACGGCAAGCGGGTCGAGGGCTTCTGGCGCTCTCATCAGGTGCCGTTCGCGGACGCGCGCACCGATCCCGCGCACCTGGCGGTGCTCGAGAACTGGTTGCGCGGCTACCGCCCCGAGGAGCTCTTCGACGCCGCCGGGGCACCGGTTCCCGAGATCCGCGAGCTCGCTCCCCGCGGCTCGAGACGGATGAGCAGCACCCCGTACGCCAACGGCGGCCTGCTGTTGCACGACCTGCGGTTGCCCGACTTCCAGGAGTACGGGGTGGTGGTGGACGAGCCGGGCACGGGAGCGGTGGAGGCAACCAGGGTGCTGGGAGCCTGGCTGCGTGAGGTGATGGCCCAGAACATGGACCGGTTCCGGATGTTCTCACCGGACGAGAACAACTCCAACCGGCTGCAGGACGTGCTCGAGGTGACCGACCGGGCGTGGAACGCCACGACGATGCCCTACGACGACCACCTGGCGATCGACGGCCGGGTGATGGAGATCCTCTCCGAGCACACCTGCGAGGGCTGGCTGGAGGGCTACCTGCTGACCGGCAGACACGGCCTGCTGTCCTGCTACGAGGCGTTCATCCACCTGATCGACTCGATGTTCAACCAGCACGCCAAGTGGCTCAAGACGACCAACGACATCGCGTGGCGCCGCCCGGTCGCGAGCCTGAACTACCTGCTCACCTCACACGTGTGGCGGCAGGACCACAACGGATTCTCCCACCAGGATCCGGGCTTCGTCGACCACGTGGTGAACAAGAAGGCCGACGTGGTTCGCGTCTACCTCCCGCCCGACGCCAACTGCCTCCTCTCGGTGGCCGACCACTGCCTGCGCAGCCGCCAGTACGTCAACGTGATCGTGGCCGGCAAGCAGCCGGCACGCCAGTACCTCTCGATGTCCCAGGCCGTGACGCACTGCACCAAGGGCATCGGCATCTGGGGATGGGCCAGCACCGACCAGGGCGAGGAGCCCGACGTGGTGATGGGCTGTGCCGGCGACGTCCCCACGATGGAGGTGCTGGCCGCGGTCGACCTGCTGCGGGGGTTCTTCCCGGACCTGCGCATCCGCGTGGTCAACGTCGTGGACCTGATGCGGCTCCAGGACGACCGCGAGCACCCGCACGGCCTCTCGACGGCCGACTTCGACGCCCTGTTCACGCGCGACAAGCCGGTGATCTTCGCCTACCACGGCTATCCGTGGCTGATCCACCGGCTCACCTACCGGCGCACCAACCACGAGGGCTTCCACGTGCGCGGCTACAAGGAGGAGGGCACCACCACCACCCCCTTCGACATGACCGTGCTCAACCAGATCGACCGCTTCGACCTCGCCATCGACGTCATCGACCGCGTGCCACGTCTTCGCGACGTCTCGGCGCACGCGCGCGAGTGGCTGCGCAACAAGCTCGTGGAGCACCGGCGCTACATCCGCACCCACGGCCAGGACCTTCCCGAGGTCCGCGACTGGCAGTGGTCCTCGAGCCCCGGGCCGATCCTCACCACCAAGGACCAGCCGCTGACGGCGCCCGAGGCCTGAGCCGTGCGGGTCCTCGTCGCCAACGCCGGCTCCTCGAGCCTGAAGCTCTCGGTGGTCGACGCCCAGCAGCGCGTGTCCTCCACCGAGATCCAGCAGTGGCAGGGGAGCGGGCCCGCCGCGCCACTGGAGGACTTCCTCGCCGAGGCAGGACCGGTCGACGCCGTGGGACATCGGTTCGTGCACGGAGGGCCGAGACTGTCCGGGACCGTGCGTCTGGACGACGCGGTCCTCGACCACCTCGCCTCGATCACCGACCTGGCTCCGCTGCACCAGCCCCGAGCGCTTGCCGTCGTCGAGGGGCTGCGCCGTCTGCTTCCGGGTCTGCCCGCGGCCGCGGCGTTCGACACCGCCTTCCATGCCCGCATGCCGGTGGCCGCGGCGACCTACGCTGTCCCGCGGGAGTGGTCGCAGCGGTGGAGCCTACGACGCTACGGCTTCCACGGGCTCTCGCACGCCTACGCGAGTCGAAGAGCAGCCGAGCTGGTCGGTCGCCCGGCAGCGGAGCTGCGCACGGTGAGCTGCCACCTCGGTGCGGGGTCGTCGTTGGCGGCCGTCCTGGGCGGTCGATCGGTCGACACCACCATGGGCTTCACCCCGCTGGCGGGCCTGGTGATGCAGACCAGGTCGGGCTCGGTGGACCCGGGACTGCTGCTGTGGCTGATCGAGCACGGTGACGTCGAGCCGGGGGTGCTGCACTCCGTCTTGGAGCACTTCTCCGGCCTGCGCGGGCTCAGTGGGACCTCCGGCGACCTGCGCGAGGTGCTCGCGGGGCGGGAGCGGGGCGATGACCGCTGCGCCCTCGCCTACGACGTGTTCGTGCACCGGCTGGTGCGCGAGGTCGGGGCGATGGCCGCTGCGCTCGGTGGGCTCGACGTGCTGGTCTTCACCGGTGGCATCGGCGAGCACGCTCCGGCCGTACGACGATCGGTGGCCGACCGGTCGGAGTACCTCGGCATCGCTCTGGACCCGGCGACCAACGCGACGGCGGTCGCCGACACGGACCTCTCCTCGGCGGGCGCACGGTCGAAGGTCGTGGTCGTGGCGGCAGCCGAGGACCTCGAGATCGCCCGGGAGACCGAGCTGGCGCTCGGCAGCTGACGAGGTGCCGGCTGCCGAGCGCCGGTGCCCGGTTGCCGGGCTCGGGCGGTGGGCCGGTCAGCGTCCGAGGACGCGTGCCAGCCAGCCGCCGCCCTCAGCCCGAGGGTGACCGTCGCACCACTGGCCGGTCGGCACGCCGGACCTGACCTGGGCGACGTGCTGGCCGCAGCCGGCCCAGGTCGTCTTGTCGCATGTCTTGCACCTGACGGGTCTACACATGTTGATCTCTCCTTCGGGTTGTGGGTCGGTCTCAGTCGTGTGCGAAGCGGATGGCGGGCAGCACCCGGGTCAGCCATGCGGGGGTCCACCAGGCGGCTCGTCCGGTGAGGCGCAGCAGCACCGGCAGCAGCACCAGCCGCACGAGGAAGGCGTCGAGGAGGACGGCGACCCCGAGGACGATGCCCATCTCCTTGGGCGGCAGCGGCCCGGAGAGTGCAAAGGTGAAGAACACCGCCACCATCACCGCCCCGGCCGCGAAGATCACCCGGCCGGAGTGCGCCAACGACCCGACCATGGCGTCGCGTGGGTCGCCGGAGTGCTCGAAGTGCTCCTTGGCGGAGGCCAGCAGGAAGACCGTGTAGTCCATCGCGATGGCGAAGATCATCGCGAAGAAGAACACCGGCGCCCAGGCGTCGAGGAACCCCTGGGGCTCGAAGCCCATCAGGCCGGCCCCCCAGCCCTCCTGGAAGACCAGCCGGGCCACCCCGAAGGCCGCAGCGGTCGAGAGGAGGCTGGCCAGCGTGCCGAGCAACGCGACCACCGGCGCCTGCAGGGCGACGAGCAGGAGCAGGAACCCGAGGGCGAGAATGACGCCGATCACCAGGGGAGTGGACTCGTCGAGCTGGGTCTTCAGGTCGAGGTTCTCCACTGCTGCGCCACCCACCCGAGCGGAGTCGGGCAGGTCGTGGCGCAACCGGTCGACCGTGCTGGCCAGCTGCGGGTCGGAGGGGTCGACCGTGGGCACTGCCTGGATCAGGGCGAGACCGGATCCGTCGGTGGCACGTGCCGCCGGCAACACCCCGGCGATCCCCGCATCCTCGGTGAGCACCCGGCCGGTCTCGGTGGCGTCGTTCGCGTCGGTCACGACCTGCAAGGTGCCGGGCGCGCCGTCGCCGAAGGCGTTCTGGACGAGGTCGTAGCCGACCCGGGCCGAGGCGTCCTGGGGAAGCACCTTGATCGAGGGCATTGCCGTCCGCAGGCCGGCCAGGGGAGCGGCCAGGGCCAGCAGCACGATCAGGGACGCCAGTCCGTAGGCCACGGGGCGCTTCCACAGGCGCTCCCCCCAGGCGGCGAAGGCCGGGGACCGGTGCTCGCCGGTGTGCACCCAGGGCAGCGAGAGCTTGTTGATCCGCAGGTCGAGCCCGGCCAGCACCACTGGGAGCAGGGTGAGTGTCGCGCCGAGCACGAAGATCACCGCGAGCATGATGCCGCCGGCCATCGACCGGAACGACGGGGAGGGCACCAGCATCACGGCGGACAGGGAGATCAGCACCGTGGCGCCGGAGAGCAGCACCGCCTTGCCCGCGGTGTCCATGGTCTCCGCTATCGCCTGGCGCGGGGTCGACCCGTGGCCCATCCGGGCCGCCCGGTAGCGCACGACGAGAAACAGCGCGTAGTCGATCCCGAGTGCCAGGGCGAACATCATCGCGAAGTTCATCGCCCAGATGGACACCGGCACGAGATGGTTGATCAGGACCAGCGAACCTGCGGAGGCGACGAGCCCCGCGAGGGTCAGCACGAGCGGCAGGCCGGCCGCGACGAGTGCACCGAAGGCCAGCACCAGGATGGCCAGGGTGACCGGCCAGGAGAACATCTCCGACTTCAGCATCGCGTTCAGGTTGGCCTCGTTGAAGTCCGACCAGAGCAGCGAGGCCCCGGTCGGGTTCACCTGGACGCTCTTCGTGGAGAGGTCCTGCAACGGGCCCTTGAGGTCATCGGCAGCACGGACCATCTCGTTGGTGTCCGCGCCGGCACCCGCCAACAGCACGGCGGTGTGCCCGTCCCGGCTCAGGGTCGCCCCCGGTTGCGGGGAGATCACCTGCGCGATCCGGGGATCGTCCTGCAGCATCGCCCTCGCTCGGGCGAGGACCTGCTCGCCGGCCCCGGTCGTGACCCGGCTGCCGGTGCTGTGCACCACCACCTGGATGGCGGAGCTGGCGTTGCCGCCGAAGTGGTCCCTGGCCAGCTGGCGGGCACTGACGGACTCCGACCCGTCGGCCTGCCACCCGGCGCCGGACAGCTCGGCCTCGACCCGGGGGGCGAAGGCGCCGAGGCCGATGATCAGCAGCATCCACACCGCGGTGACGATCCGGCCGTGGGCGGTGACCCACACTCCGAGTCGGCCCAGAGGGCCTGGACGGTAGCCGAGGTCGGGGTCGACGGAGGGTGGGCGGACGTGGCGGCCGGGAGCCGTCATGGTCATGGCGAAACTCTGCTTTCGTTCGTGGGACAGGACAACGAGGACGGGTTGGAGTCGGCGGTCGGGTCAGGTCGGGTGGTCAGGTCGGGCGGTCAGGTCAGGTGGTCAGGTCGGGCAGTCAGGTCAGGGCGGGCAGCGCCCGGGCCGCGGTGTAGCCCGCGACGCCGAGCACGAGGACGGTGAAGGCTGCCGAGAGCTTCCTGGTGTCGGCCCGGTCCGCCACGCGGGCACCGAGCAGGCCACCACCGGCAGACGCGGCGGTCAGCGCGAGGACGACACCCCAGTCCGGTGTCGCGCCGACCCCGGATCGGACCGCGAGGGCCACGGCACTGGTCAGCGTGATCACCACCAGGGAGGTGCCCACGGCGTACTCCATCGGGACCGACAGCGCCAGCACCAGTGCCGGCACCACGAGGAACCCGCCGCCGACTCCGAGGAATCCGGTGAGCAGACCGACCACCGTGGCAGTGACCAGCACCTTGAGCGCCCGCGGGCACTGGCAGGCGAACGTGGGGCTGAAGGTGATGATCGGATCGTCCAGCGCGGCGCCGTCGTGCAGTGATCGGTCGGTGCGGCCCCGCGATCGCTCTCCTCGCCCCCGCAGCTGGCGCACGGCCATCAGGCCGCCGACGACGAGCATCAGCATCGCGAACGAGGCCAGCAGCACCGACTCGGGCACGCGTGCGGAGAACCGCGCCCCGGCGACAGCGCCACCCAGGGCGACGGCGCCGAAGGCGAGGCCGCGGGTGAGCAGCACGTTGCCGGCGCGGTGCGCCGCCACCGCGCTGAACAGGGAGGTGACGCCCACGACGACCAGCGAGCCTGTCGTCGCCTGCGCCGGGCTCTGGCCCAGGGCGTAGACCAGCACGGGTACCGCCAGGATGGAGCCGCCCCCACCCAGAGCCCCCAGGCTGAGCCCGATGACGAGGCCGGCGACCACGGCGAGGGCCAAGGTCACGCGTCGGCTCCCACCAGCTGCAGCCCGGCCTTCTCGGCGTTGTCGAACTCGTCGTCGATCGCCACGAGGCGGCGTCCGACCGTGGCGAGCATGGAGGCGGCGACGGAGGCGCGGTAGCCGGCGGCGCAGTGCACCCAGACCTCGCCGGCCGGCACCTCGTCGAGACGGTGCCAGACCTCGTGGATCGGGATGTTCACCGCACCGTCGATCCGGGCGCTGGTGAACTCCTCGGCGCGACGCACGTCGAGGACCACCACCTCGCGGTGGTGGCGCACCTGGGCCAGGTCGCCGAAGGTCGCGGTCGGGAAGCTGGCCAGCTTCTCCTCGGTCCAGTCCTCCGGCGAGCCCGTGGCCTGGGCAGCCGGCCGGTCGATCCCGATGCGGACCAGCTCGCGCTGGGCCTCGGCGACGGCGGCCGGTGTCTCGCCGAGCAGCGTCAGCGGGGTACCCCACGTGACCAGCCAGCCGACGTAGGTCGCGAAGTCGCCGTCGAGCCCGAAGTTCAAGGTCCCCGGGACGTGCCCGGCGGCGAACGCGGTCCGGTTGCGGAGGTCGACCACCCACTCGCCCGCCTCGATCCGGCGACGCAGCTCGCCGGGATCGGCCGGGGCGGGTGGGGTCAGGTCGGGCTCCGAGGGACCCGCCGCGTTCGCGGGAGCCATGTGGGCGTAGTAGGCGGGGTAGGCACCGAGCCCGTCGAGCAGCTCGCGTACGTAGGTCTCCTCGTCCTGGGTGAGCACCGGGTTGCTCTTCTTCTCCTGGCCGATCGTCGAGTCGGTCGCCTCGGACTGCGACGCCGAGCAGAACGATCCGAACCCGTGCGTGGGGAAGACCTCGGCGTCGTCGGGCAGCAGTCCGGCCAGTCGATGGGCGGAGGCGTGCTGCAGCCGCACCAGCTCCTGGGTGTGCTGCTCACCGAGCAGGTCGGGACGACCGGTGGCGCCGTACAGCAGCGACCCCCCGGAGAAGACGGCCACCGAGGAGTGCAGGTCCACGTCGGCCGAGCCGTGCGTGTCGGTCAGGGCGTAGGAGAGGTGCGTGAACGTGTGCCCCGGTGTCGCCAGCGCCGTCACCCGCATCCGCGGACCCACGGCGACCACCTGGTCGGGGAGGATCGGGGTGCGCTCGAAGGAGACGGCGTCGTCACCGTTGACGTGGTACGCCGCACCGGTGCGCTGGGCGAGCGCCAGGCCACCGGTCACGTAGTCGTTGTGGATGTGGGTCTCGAACACGTCGGTGAGCTGCACCCCGTGCTCCTCGAGGACGCCGACCACCCGGTCGATGTCGCGTTGCGGATCCACCACGAAGGCGACCTGCCCGTCGTGGACGACGTAGCTGCGGTCACCGAGGGTGGGGGTCTCGATGGGGACGATGGTCAGGTCGCTGGGGCTCATCGGAGCCCTCCTTTCACGGGATGGCCGGCGTTGCTCCAGGCCGCAGTACCCCCTGCGACGGAGAATGCCTCGAAGCCGTTGACGCGCAACAGGTCGGTCATGGCCAGGCTGCGGTTGCCGGTCGCGCAGATCACGTAGACCGGGGCCTCCTTGTCGATCTCGTTCAGCCGACTGCCCAGCCGGCTCATCGGCATCAGCCGGGCGTGGGGGACGTGCCCGGCTGCGTACTCGGCCGGTTCGCGGACGTCGATCACCACGGAGTTGTCGGCGTCGCTGCGAGCGAGGGTGTCGATGTCGATCTCGGGGGTGGTGCCAGTCATGCCGGCTCGTGCTCCCTTCTCGTGTGGAATACCCTAGGGGGTATCTAGGTTCCACCACCATAACACCCCGGGGGGTATGGTTACGACCGGTACCCCCCCTGAGCAGCAAGGAGCGAGACCATGGCCACGACAACCCTCGATGCCACCAACTTCGAGACCACCGTGACGGAGAACGACATCGTCCTCGTCGACTTCTGGGCCTCCTGGTGCGGGCCCTGCCGGCAGTTCGCGCCGGTCTACGAGCAGGCGTCAGCCCAGCACCCGGACATCGTCTTCGGCAAGGTGGACACCGAGGCGGAGGGCGCCCTGGCGGCCGCTGCCAAGATCACCTCGATCCCCACGCTGATGGCGTTCCGGGGCGGAGCCCTGGTCTTCTCCCAGCCCGGTGCGCTGCCGGCCCCGGCACTGGAGCAGGTGATCGCTGCGGTCCGCGACCTGCCCGCCACCGCGACCGATGAGCAGAGGAGCGCCTGATGGCCGGCTACACCCTCGCCACCCACGTGCGCCACCCCTACGCGGAGACCGTGGAGGCGGTGCGCACCGCCCTCGCCGAGCAGGGCTTCGGCATCTTGACGGAGATCGACCTCCAGGCCACCTTGAAGAGCAAGCTCGGCGTCGAGGTCGAGCCCCAGGTGATCCTGGGTGCCTGCCGGCCGCCGCTGGCCCACCAGGCCATCCAGGCCGATCCCTCCATCGCTGCGGTACTCCCGTGCAACGTGGTCGTGCGGGCGACGGGGGAGGCCGGCACGGTCGTGGAGGCGTTCGACCCGGACGCCATGATGGGTCTCTCGGACAGTCCCGCCCTGCGATCGGTGGCCGCCGACGCGAAGGCCCGCCTGACGGCGGCACTGGCCACCCTCGAGGAGGACTGATGGAGCTCGAAGCGAACGAGATGACGCCGGTCATCAACCGCATCAAGCGTGCCCAGGGGCAGCTCTCCGGCGTGCTGCGGATGCTCGAGGAGGGGCGGGAGTGCGAGGACGTGGTGACCCAGCTGGCCGCCGTCTCCCGCGCACTGGACCGCGCCGGGTTCGCCATCGTCGCCTCCGGTCTCCAGCAGTGCCTGACCAGCGGCGAGGGGACGGACAGCCTCGACGTCAAGAAGATGGAGAAGCTGTTCTTGTCGCTGGCCTGACCTCGCTGTCCGTGGCGAGCTCGACCACCGTGTCGACCAGGTCCAGACCGACCGGGGAGTGTGTGATCCACACCACGCTACGCGTGCGGTCGGCACCGAGGACCTCCTCGGCGAGCGCGGTCGCGGTCGCGTGGTCCAGGTGAGCCACGGGCTCGTCCAGCACCAGGACCCGCTGGTCGGCGAGCAGGGCCCGGGCCACCGCGAGCCTGGCGCGCTCGCCCCCGGACACCTCGCCGTGCCCGTCGCCGAGCCAGGTGTCGAGTCCCTCCGGGAGCGTGTCGAGCCAGTCACCGAGCCGGGCCTCGCGCAGCGCCGTCTCGACCTCGGAGTCGGACGCGTCCGGGCGGGCCAGCCGGACGTTCTCCACGAGCGTCGTGGCGAAGACGTGGGGGTCGTCGTCGACCAGCCCGACGACGCTGCGCAGGTCGTCGAGGCGCAGCCAGGCGGTCGGCGTACCCCCGAGGTCCACGCGTCCGCGGGTCGGGTCCAGGAACCGCAGCAGCACCGCAGCGAGGGTGCTCTTCCCCGAGCCCGAGCGTCCGGTCACGCCGATCCGTGAGCCGCTGGGGAGCGAGAGCGAGAGCTGTTCGAGCGCGGCGTGGCCGGGCGCCCAGCCCGCGGTGACGGAGTCGAGCTCCAGCCCGGTGCCCCGGGGTCGTGGCCTGGTCGGCGACTCCACCACCGGAGGGGCTGCCTCCTCGATCGCGCGGAGTCGGCGAGCAGCCGCCGTGGTGCGTGCGGCGAGCGAACCGGCGTCTGCCAAGGGCGCGCACAGCTCGGCCAGGGCGAGCGGGAGGAGCACCAGCAGTGCCATCGCCGGCCCCGAGAGCGTCCCTGCGGCGACGGGCGGCGCCGCCGCCAGCGCGGTCGCCGCGACCGCAAGACCGCTCACCAGCAGGGCGGCCGCGCGCCCGGCGCCCGTCCAGCGGGCAGACCGCACCAGGGCGCGGCCCATCTGGTCACTGACGGCCGCGACCCGGTCCGCGGCGGCACGGCCGGCCTGCCACATCACCAGCTCGGGCGCGGTCTGGACGACCTCGACCACCGCGTCGAAGAGGGCCGCCCGCCGCTGCACCGCCCGCCGCTCGGAACGCCCGGCGCCGAGCCTGGCGAGACCGAAGGCCGACCCGGCGGCCCCCACTGCCCCCGCCGTCACCGTCAGGGCCGCCACCGGGAGGACGACCCAGGCGGCTGCGCCGGCCAGGGCGCCGACCAGGAGGAGGGTGTGCACCGGGAGCCGCACCCGCAGCGCCCGGTCGACGACGCTGTCCACGTCCTCGACCACGCTCGCGAGCAGCTCGCCGCGCCGGCGACCGAGCCCGCCCGGCACCAGCGGCACGAGCGCGTCGTAGACCTCGACGCGCCGACGTGCCAGCAACCGCAGCGCGGCGTCGTGGGACCGCAGACGCTCGGCGTAGCGGAGTACCGGCCGCGCCAGACCGAAGGTGCGGACTCCGACGATCGCCACGAGCAGGGTGAGCACGGCCGGCCTGGTGGAGGCCTGGACGATGAGCCAGCCGGCGGTCGCCGTCAGGGCCACCCCGGAGGCGGCGGCGCCGGCCCCCAGCAGGGTGCTGCCGATGAGACGGAGCGGGCGGGTCGGCTCCGCGGGGGGCGAGTCGGACCGGGCGCGCCGGGGGGCGCGGGTGGGCCCCACCCGCGCCGGCTCCGGCGGCGTGGCGGCGGGCAGGGCGAGGACCGTGTCCGCGACCCGGAGCGCGGCCGGTCGGTGGGCGACGACGACCACCGTGCTGGTGCGACCCAGGGCCACGACCGTGTCCAGGATGACCTGCTCGGTCACCGGGTCGAGATGGGCCGTCGGCTCGTCGAGGAGAACCCACGGCCGGGCGGCGAGCACGACCCGGGCCAGCGCCAGCCGCGCGCGCTCGCCGGCCGACAGGGTCGCCCCGTCCTCGCCGAGCACGGAGTCCAGACCGCGGGGGAGCTCACGCACGCGCTCCTCCAGGGCCACCTGGCGCAGTGCCTCCCACAGCTCGGTCTCCGTGGCTCCAGGGACGGCCAGCCGCAGGTTCGCGGAGATGCTGCCCGCCACGAAGACGGGACGCTGGGGGAGGAGGCTGACCTGTTCCTGCCAGCCTGGCCCCCGGACGTCGCGGCCCGCGACGGTGATGGTGCCCGACCGCGACCCGACGAGGCCGGCGATGGCCGAGAGCAGGGTGGTCTTCCCGCACCCGGACGGGCCGGTGAGCACCGTGACCCCCCCGGCCGGGATGCGCAGGTCCAGGTCACGCAGGACCACGCCACGACCGGGATGCTGCACCGTGAGTCCGGTCACGACCAGGTCCTGGTCGCCGGTCGGGGGAGTCGGGGCGGCGCCATCCCCTCCGTGCCCGGTCAGCGAGTCGACCCGCTCGAAGGTGGCGATGCCCTCCGCGGCCGCGTGGAACTCCGCACCCACGCGCCGCAGGGGCCAGTAGGCCTCGGGCGCGAGCAGGAGGACCACCAGGGCGGTGTGGAGGTCCAGCCCACCTCCCGCCAGCCGTACGCCGACGACGACGGCGACGAGCGCCACCGAGATGGTGGCCACCAGCTCCAGGACGGCCGAGGAGGCGAAGGCCAGTCGCAGCGTGGCCAGGCTGGCCGCCCGGTACCGGTCGGTGAAGTCGGCGATGCGGCGGGACTGTGCTGTGGCGCGTCGGTGCACGACCAGCGTCGGAAGCCCACGCACCACGTCGAGGAAGTGACTGGACAGGGAGGACATCGCCCGCCACTGCCGCGCGGCACGGTCCCGGGTGGCCAGGCCCACCAACGCGCCGAAGACCGGGACGAGCGGGAGGGTGGCGAGCACGATCACGGCGCTGAGCAGGTCCTGGGTCGCGATGGCGATGACGGTGAGCACGGGGAGCACCGCGGCCAGCACGACCGCAGGCAGGTACCGGGTCAGGTAGGGCTCGGCAGCGCTCACCCCACGCGTCGCGAGCACGGAGACCTCTCCGGCCGCCCCGGCCGGCTCGGCTCGCGAGGTGCCGTCGAGAACTGCGGTGATGATCCGCCGGCGCAGGCAGGTGCCGACGACCGCGGCCGCACGGGCGGCCGCCACCTCGGAGCTCCATCCGGCGAGACCCCTGAGCGCGAAGACGGCCGTGACGAGTCCCGCCCACGCGAGGACCCGGCCCTCGCCCAGGACGGCCACGACCAACCCGGCGACGACCCAGGCCTGGGCGATGAGCAGTGCCCCGCTGGCCAGCCCGGCCAGCAGCACTCCGGTCAACGGGGTGGCTGCCGGGGCCAGCTGCCGGCGCAGGCGTGGGTCGGAGGGCCTCACGGGGAGACGGGCTCGGGGATGTGATGCTCGGCGATCCGCTTGCGGAAGACCCAGTAGGTCCAGCTCTGGTAGAGCAGCACGATCGGGGTGAAGACCACGGCCACCACGGTCATGATCCGCAGCGTGTACGCCGTCGCCGAGGCGTTCGAGGTGGTCAGGTCGACTCCTCCGGCCAGGCTGGTCGGCATGACGTCGGGGAACAGGGCCAGGAACAACCCGGCGACGCCGACGGTGATGGCCACGAAGGTGCCGAGGAAGGCCCAGCCCTCCCGTCCGCCTCGCACGACCACGAGCCCCCCGAGCAGGGACGCGGCCGCGACCACGAAGGCCGCGGCCGACCAGCCCGTGCCCGTGCGCAGCTGGGTCCATCCGAGGAACAGCACGGCGACGACGGCAGCGAGGACCCCGACGCGCAGGGCCAGGTCCCGTGCGCGCACGCGGATCGGACCGTCGGTCTTCAGCGCCACGAACATGGCACCGTGGGTGAGGAACAGCAACAGGGTCATCACCCCGCCCAGGAGTGCGTAGGGCGTGAGGAGGTTGAAGAACCCACCGACGTACTCGCGGTTGGCGTCGATGGGGACGCCGCGCAGGATGTTCGCGAAGGCGACCCCCCACAGCAGCGCCGGCACCGTGGAGCCGACGATGATCGCGAGGTCCCAGCGCGCCCGCCACCGGTCGTCGGCGCGCTTGGCGCGGTACTCGAAGGCGAGGCCGCGCACGATGAGCGCCAGCAGGATCAGCAGCAGTGGCAGGTAGAACCCGCTGAACAACGTGGCGTACCACTCCGGGAAGGCGGCGAAGGTGGCGCCGCCCGCCACGAGGAGCCACACCTCGTTGCCGTCCCACACGGGCCCGATCGTGTTGATCAGCACCCGCCGTTCCCGCTCGGTGCGTCCCAGCACCGGCAGCAGCATGCCGACGCCGAAGTCGAAGCCCTCGAGGGCGAAGTAGCCCATCCACAGCACCGCGATGAGTGCGAACCAGACGGTGGTCAGCTCCATGCTCAGTTGCTCCTGTCAGCTCGTCAGTAGGCGAAGGCGAGGGGTCGGTCCTCGTCGCCGGTGTCCTCGTCGTCGGTGTCCCCACCGGCCGGGATCTCCTCGGCACCGCGCGCGATGAAGGTGAGCATCAGCCGGACCTCGACCACGGCCAGCACGCCGTAGAGCGCGGTGAGAGCCACCAGGGAGACGAGGGCCTCGGCCGGAGCGACCCCCGGGGAGACGGCACGGGCGGTGGTCATCAGGCCGAAGACCGCCCAGGGTTGCCGGCCCATCTCGGTGAAGATCCAGGCCATCGAGTTGGCGAACAAGGGGAGGAAGGGCAGCGCGACCACGGCCCCCAGCAGCCAGCGCCCGGGTCGTGGCACGCGTCCACGACGGGTGACCCAGAGCACCCAGGCTGCGATGCCCGCGGCCAGCACGCCCAGCCCGATCATCAGGCGGAAGGTCCAGTAGGTCACCGGGATCACCGGGGTGTAGCCGCTGCCGGAGTAGTAGGCGGCGCCGGGGTCGACGCCGTACTTCTTCTCGTACTGGGTCCGCAGGTCGTTGATGCCGACCACGCGTCCGTCGGTCGACCCGGTGGCCAGGAAGCTGAGCAGTCCGGGGACCTTGATCGCGAACTTCTCCGAGCTGCCGTCCAGGCTGCCGAGGGTGAACAGCGAGAAGCCGGCCGGCTGCTCGGTGTCGTAGAGGGCCTCGGCCGCCGCCATCTTCATCGGTTGGACCTCGGTCATCACCTTGCCCTGCAGGTCGCCGGAGACCGCGACGCCGAGCCCCGAGACGAGCACGACGATGGCGGCGACACGGGCGGCTCCGCGATACATCTGGCGGTCCTCGTCGACGGGGTGGCGCCGCATCTGCCAGAACGCGACGCCCACCACGAAGGCGGCCCCGGTCATGTACGCCGCCAGCACGGTGTGCGGGAAGGTCACCAGCTGGACCTTGTTGAACAGCACTGCGGCGAAGTCGTTCATCTCGGCTCGACCGGTGTCGGGGTTGAACCGGTAGCCGACCGGGTGCTGCATCCACGAGTTCGCGGCCAGGATGAAGTAGGCCGAGAGCACGGTGCCGATGTGGACCAACCAGATGCAGGCCGCGTGGAGCGCTCGCGGGAGCCGGTCCCACCCGAAGATCCAGAGACCCAGGAACGTCGACTCGAGAAAGAAGGCGAGCAGACCCTCGACCGCGAGCGGGGCCCCGAAGATGTCGCCCACGAAGCGGGAGTAGTCGCTCCAGTTCATGCCGAACTGGAACTCCTGCACGATGCCGGTGACGACGCCGATCGCGAAGTTGATCAGGAACAGCTTGCCCAAGAACTTCGTGAGACGGAGCCAGCGCTCGTTGCCGGTGCGGAGCCAGGCGGTCTCGTAGCCGGCGACGAGGGCCGAGAGGCCGATCGTGATCGGCACGAAGAGGAAGTGGTAGACGGTGGTGATGGCGAACTGCCACCGGGCGATGTCGAGGGTGTCCACGAGTTCTCCTGATCGGGTCTTCGGCTGCCTGGTCGAACGCTAGGGGCTGGCTCGGGACCCGGGGACGGCCGACGGTCCCGCGGTCGAGAGGCACTTGGTCCTGACATCGGGTGGTGGGCCGCGGCCGCGCCGGCCGAGGCCCCTACCTCCAGCTCAGGACCTCGCCCAGAGGACGGCGTGGCGTACGGGGCAGGCGGCTGCGGCTGATCTCCTGCCACCCGAGCCGGACGAGCACCTGCGGCTCGGGTCGGCGCACCGAGAGCTCGGTGCGGAGCAGCTCCCGGGTCGGCACGTACTCGACGACCTGGCTGAGGGGGACCACCGAGAGGCCCTCGAGGGTCGCCCGGAGCCACAGGGCACTCAACGCCTGGCCCGCACCGAGCCAGCACAGCGGATCGTCCCGGCTGGTGGCGATGACGACCAGGCCGTCGGAGGGGCGGAGCACCTCGTCGAGCCCGGCGAGGAAAGGAGCGCCGGCGAACCGGTGCGGGTGCTCACCGGGCCGGGTGCCGACCTCGGGGATCGTCTCGTGCGGGACGCCGTCGGTGTCGCTGTGGTCGAGCCACAGCTCGGTCTCGGCAAGGACGTCGGCGTCGTGCGCCTCCTCCAGGCGGGCGCGCTCGAGCATCAGCTCCACACGGTGCCGCAGGGGCGCATCGGTGAGCGGGACACCCTCGGCACCCCAGGAGGAGGCGGCGCTGGCGACCTTGGCGACCCGCTCGACCGGCACCGGCCAGGAGGTGAACCGGCGCCGATCGGTGCGGCGGCTCCCGATCGCCTCGATCAGCTCCACCCCTCGTCTGCTGCCTGCGGGGTGCAGCCAGATCCGGGCCAGCAGGTCGGGGGATCGAGTCTCGGGAAGGAGCTCGACGAACGGCTCGAGCGCCAGTGCCTCGGCCGCTGCCCGTGCGTGGTGCAGTGCCGACCCGCAGCTGATCACCAGGTTGCGGCCTTCCGGGTCGGTCGCGGGAAGCCCTCGGGTGCGGTCCGCCCAGAGCTCCAGGGCGCCGCCGCGCACCCGCCAGTCCCAGGGTTGGGTGTTGTGGATGCTGGGCGCCAGCCGGGCCAGGTCGACGATCCGCTCGATGGCGCTGGTGGGGACCCGGGAACTGCCGATGCCGTCGTCCGACGTCGTGGTGGACGCCTGGCACGAGTGGATGCGCACGGCGTCACCTCCACGATCAGTGGTGCGGACCGGCTTTCGGTCTGTGACCATGATGCGGAGCCCGCCGGGCCGGCGGCAGGGTGCAAGGTCCTGTCCTGGGCGGGACCTGGGCATCCAGGCCGGCATGCTGGAGGCCCTCGGGCAACCACGTCGAGACGGCAACGGGTGGCCGAGCGGGGACCAACGTCCCGTGGGGTCGGGGGGACTGGTGTGCTCGCGGCGGTCGGACGAGGTACGTTCTGGTCCATGAGTGAGCCCGCAGCAGATGAGCCCACCCCGGACACTGGGGCGTCCGGCGCGAGGCCCGACGGCCCCATCCGGATCTACCTGCTCGACGACCACGAGGTCGTGCGTCGCGGGATCCGCGAGCTGCTCGAGGAGGAGGGCGATCTCGTCGTCGTGGGCGAGTCCGGGTCCGCCCAGGACGCTGCACGACAGATCCCGGCCCTCCGGCCGCACGTCGCGATCCTCGATGGTCGGCTGCCGGACGGATCCGGCGTCGACGTCTGTCGTGAGATCCGCTCCCGCGACCCGCAGATCGCCGCCTTGATCCTGACCTCCTACGACGACGACGAGGCACTGTTCTCGGCCATCATGGCCGGGGCCTCCGGCTACGTCCTCAAGCAGGTGCGCGGCCACGACCTGGTGGACACGGTTCGTCGGGTGGCGGCGGGACAGTCCATGCTCGACCCGGCCGTGACCGCGCAGGTGCTCGAGCGCCTGCGCAAGGGGCCCGAGGTCGATCCGGCCATGGCGCAGCTCACCCAGCAGGAGCAACGCATCTTGTCGCTGATCGGGGAGGGCAAGACCAACCGACAGATCGCCGAGGAGATGTACCTCGCCGAGAAGACGGTGAAGAACTACACCTCCAGCCTCTATGCCAAGCTCGGACTCGAGAGTCGGACCCAGGCCGCCATCTTCGCCACGCGCCACATCCAGAGCTGACGACTCAGCTCGGCAGCAGCCGGCGGCCCGAGACCTCCTCGGCCTCGATGCACAGCACCAGTGACCGGGTGCCGTCAGCCCAGGTCTCGATGCCCTCGACACCGTCGACGCCGTTGGGGAGCTCCCGCACCGGCTGCGCGCGACCACGGACGACCACGCTGGCGCCGGAGTGGGTGAACTCGTCGATCTCGTCGACCTCGAAGGCCACGGTGCAGTCGCTGCACTCCTGGCCCAGCTGGGAGTACGGCGCGGTGCGCAACCACACCCGCCGGTCGGCGACCAGGTAGTTCACCGGCACGATGTTCGGTCGGCCGGCGCTGGACCAGACCACGCGTCCGACCTGATGCTCCTCCAGCAGGCGCCAACACTCGTCGGTCGTCACCTCCACGAGCCGCCCCAGCGGCCACAGTCGTTGGCTCACAGCACTCTCCTCTCCCACGGGCTGCCCGCCCTCGCGGGCCTCCGACTCTCAGCCTGGACCGGGCGAGTCGCCGTGCGGTAGGTGTCTTCGCCCCGTCCCGACGGGACGATGGTCAATGCTGTGGCCCACGTGGCAGTCTTGAGCAACGGGTCGCGTGAGGGAGGTGAAGCCGGTGCCGGACGCATCGTTCCCCGATGATGCTGGTGAGCAGAAGGACGACGGAGCTGACGTGGACCGGCTGCTGCGCCAGGTGATGGACACCGTCCACGGGGCGATCGACGGGCAGGCGCGCTGGGAGCTGCTGCTGGATGCCGTGGTCGCGATGGCCGCCGACCTGTCCCTGGACGGGTTGCTGGAGCGGATCGTCGTCGTGGCCCGTCAGCTGGCCGGCGCCCGATACGCGGCGCTGGGAGTGCTCGACCTGGGCGGTGAGCGCCGGCTGCGCACCTTCATCCATCACGGCATGGACTCCGAGAGCGTCGTGGAGATCGGTGACCTGCCCTCCGGGCACGGGTTGCTCGGCCTGATCATCGACCGTCCAGAGCCACTCCGGCTGCACGACATCACCGAGCACCCCGAGTCCTACGGCTTCCCGGCGGGTCACCCACCCATGCACTCCTTTCTCGGCGTTCCGGTGCGAACGCGGGACAAGGTCTTCGGCAACCTCTACCTCACCGAGCGGCAGGGCGGTGGCGACTTCACGGCGCAGGACGAACGGATCGTCGTGGCGCTGGCCGCGGCCGCCGGTGTCGCGATCGAGAACGCTCAGCTCTACGAGGACGCGCACCGACGCGAGCGGTGGCTCTCGGCCACCGCCGAGATCACCGGCACGCTGCTGGGGCCGGTCCAGGGCCGGCACGCCCTGCAGGTGGTCGCCGACCGGGCCCGCGACGTGGCCGAGGCAGATGTGGTCTGGGTGGTCAGCGGACCGGTGGAGGCGGGGCGAGACGAGGAGCTGGCGCTCCAGGTCGTCTCCGGCCTCGAGGTCGCCGTGGACCTCGTCGCTGACGTGCCCACCGAGAACTCCGTGGCCCGGGAGGTGATCACCAGCAGCGTCCCGCTCGTGATCGAGGATCTGGCCACGGACGGTCGCGTCACCGCGCTGAGCGGCCTCCCGGAGTGCCGCCAGCTGGGGCCGGCGATCTTCGTCCCGCTCAGTGCGACGAGTGGCTTCACCGGCGTGCTCGGCCTGGCGTGGACCCCCGAGCACGGGAGCCGCCGGCTGGGGCTGGACATCGCGCTGCTCGCCAGCTTTGCCGAGCAGGCGGCGCTGAGCCTGCAGGTCACCCGGTCCCATGCGGACCGGGAGCGGCTGGCCCTGTTCGAGGACCGCGACCGGATCGGCCGGGACCTGCACGATCTCGTCATCCAGCGACTCTTCGCGGTGGGTCTCTCGCTGCAGGGAGCCGGTCGCCAGGCCGACAGCCCCGAGCTGCGCCGCCGGCTGGACCTGGCTGTCGACGACCTGGACGGCACCATCAAGGACATCCGCGGCACCATCTTCGAGCTCGGGGCCACGGGGCTGGCCTCCGACATGCGGGCCGAGATCACCCAGGTGGTGCGGCGCGCGGAGTCGACGCTGAAGTTCCGCCCCACTCTGCGGTTCGTGGGTCCGGTCGGCTCGGTGCTGGGCGCCGACGCAGCCGCCGACCTGCTCGCCGTGCTCACCGAGGCACTGTCGAACGCCGCCAGGCACGCCCGGGCCTCCGAGGTCGACGTGTCCGTCACGGCCGGCGAGGAGATCGTCCTCGAGGTCATCGACAACGGCAGCGGCATTCCGCGGGAGGCGAGCGAGAGCGGACTGCACAACATGCGGCAGCGCGCCGAGCGGCGCGGGGGGCGCTGCCAGGTCGGCCCCGGCCAGGGAGGTGGCACTCGCGTGCGGTGGTCGATCCCGGTGCGCGGGTCCGGTCACGGGCCCTGAGACCCAGGCCCGGGGGACGCTCGGCTCTGCGCGTCACGGCGCGCCGCGCCGGAGCATGGTGGTGAGAGAAGGGACCCACCATGACCCTGGACAGCACCACGGGGCGTGTCCTCGCGGCCGTGGCCGCCTCGCCCTCCCGTTCCGCGGTGGTCTTCGCCGCGCAGGAGGCGCAGCGACGGGGGGCGACCCTCCAGCTCATGCACGTCTTCCCCGAGCACCTGCCGGCTACACCGCTGCCGCTCGTCCCGGAGGCCGCCGCGGAGCAGTGCGGCCGGAGAGCGCTGAGCCGTGCCGGCTCGATCGTCGCCGAGGTGGCCCCCGAGGTCGACGTGGCGGCGACGATGGTGGTCGGTCGTCGGGTCAGCTCCATCGTCGAGGAGGCGGCGGGTGCCGAGCTGGTGGTCCTGGGGACCCACCACGCACGCCTCGCGGCGAGCGTGTGGACCGGCGCGACGGTGACGGGGGTCTCGGCACGCGCCACGTGTCCAGTGGTGGTGGTCCCCGACGTGGACGAGCGGGCCGAGGTGCAGGACCGGGTCGTCGTGGGCGTGAAGTGGCCCCGGCTCGAGTCCGCGCTGCTGGCCACCGCCTGGGGCGTGGCGGAGGACCTTCACGCCGAGGTGGTGGTGCTGCACGCCTGGAAGCTGCCGTCCGGCTACGACGACGTCATCTCGACCCACGCCGACATGGAGCGCTGGCACCACCAGCTCACGGCGAGCCTCGAGACGGTGCTCACCGGCCTGCGGCGGGTCCATCCCGAGGTGCCGGTCCGGGTCGAGGTCGTGCACGGCCAGGCCGCGCGGGTCCTGGTGGACGCCTCGGCAGATGCCGACCGTCTGCTGATCTCCCGACCCGTGCACGGCGGCTACCTGCACCACCTCGGGGCAACGGCTCGTGCGGTGCTGCGGGACACGCAGTGCCCGGTGGAGGTGTGCCCACCCGCCCACGCCCGCATCCCCACCAGGGCCACGCCGGACGGACGCCGCGTCACGAACCGGGTGGGCAGCGCGTCTGCGGCCGGCGCCGGGGTGGTGCTGGGGCCGTGAGCCGGACGACGGCGGGATGGACCAGGGGCGAGGCGATGAAGACCCCCGGCGCAACAGACGGGTCGGCAGAGGTGCGACCGGGGGCACCCTGGGCCGCACTGCACGAGACCCACTCCGGAGTGGTGCTGTTGATGGGCAGGACGGCGTACAAGTTCAAGAAGCCGGTGGATCTCGGGTTCCTGGACTTCACCACGCTCGCCGCTCGCCGCCGGGCGTGCCTGCGCGAGGTCGAGCTGAACCGGCGCGTCGCCCCCGACGTCTACGAGGGCGTGGGCGAACTCGCCGGTCCCGATGGCGCTACCGTCGAGCCCGTGGTCATGATGCGGCGGATGCCCGAGGATCGCCGGCTCGCGACGCTGGTGCGCTCCGGTGCCGACGTCGACGTGGAGGTGCGGGAGGTGGCCCGCCGACTGGCGACCTTCCATGCCGCGGCGGACCGGGGGGTGGTCGGTGCCGACAGCGTGACCGCGGAGTCGCTCGAGGCACTGTGGCGCAGCAGCTTCGACGCCATGGCCGCGCCCACGGGGGGTGTGGTGGCAGCAGACGTCGAGGCCGAGATCGAGCGACTGGTCCGTCGGTTCCTGGCCGGTCGGTCCGCGTTGCTGGAGCGCCGGCGCAGCACCGGTTCGGTCCTGGACGGACACGGGGACCTGATCGCCCAGGACATCTTCTGTCTTCGCGACGGTCCACGGATCCTGGACTGCCTGGAGTTCGACGACGACCTCCGCGTCGTCGACCAGGTGGACGACGCGGCCTTCCTGGCCATGGACCTCGAGCACCTCGGTGCCCGCGAGCTCGGATCCCGGTTCTTGGCCTGGTACTCGGAGTTCTCGGGTGACAACGCTCCGGAGAGTCTCGTGCAGCACTACGTGGCCTACCGCGCCTTCGTGCGCGCCAAGGTCGCCTGTGTCCGGCACGGGCAAGGACATTCGCCGGCCGCTGCCGAGGCACGCGAGCTGACCGACCTGGCCCTGGACCACCTCGAGCGTGCGGCCGTCAGGTTGGTCGTCCTGGGCGGGCCTCCCGGCACCGGGAAGTCGACGACGGCCGCGGGAGTCGCCGACGAGCTGGGCATGACAGTGCTCTCGAGCGATCGGGTGCGCAAGGAGCTGGCGGGACTGTCACCGCTCGGCTCCGCGGCGGCACCCACAGGGCGGGGCATCTACAGCGAGAGCTGGACGCGACACGTGTACGAAGAGCTGATGCGGCGGGTGGCCCTGCTGCTCGGTCTGGGAGAGTCGGTGGTGCTGGACGCCACCTGGTCGCAGCGGTGGCAGCGAGAGCTTGCGCGCGCCACGGCGCGCTCGTCCCACGCCGACCTCCTGGAGCTGTGCTGCCAGCTTCCACCTGAGCAGGCGGACCTGCGCGTGCGCAGCCGCCGCGCGGAGGGGTCCAGCGCGGCGGGGACCGTCTCCGACGCGGACACGCGGGTGGCGGCGTCGGTGCGCGACCGCTTCGAGGTCTGGCCGGAGGCACAGGTGCTCGACACGAGCGCAGCACCCGGGTCCGTGGTTGACAGCGCGGTCCGGCTGCTCTGTCGGCCGGGTCCACGCAACGCCGACGGGGCGACTGCGCACACCGGAGCAGAGGTGCACTCGTGAGCCCGTCAGACCGTGGTGCTGCGCGGGGGGCCGCCGGCGGCACGTGGGCCGGGGCTGATGTGCTGACCAGGGACGGGACCGTCGCCCGGGTGCGCCCGCTCGCCGCCGGCGACGAACCCGAGCTGGTGCGCCTGCACGAGGAGGTCAGCGAGGACAACCTCCGGCTCCGCTTCTTCTCCGCCAACCGTCGCCCCGCGCTCCAGTACGTGCACCACCTCCTCGAGCTCCCGCCGGGAACCCTGTGCCTGGTGGCCACCGTCGAGGGTCGGCTCGTCGCCGTCGCCACCGCGGAGGCGACTGGCCCGCAGGAGATGGAGATCGCATTCCTGGTCGCCGACGCCCACCACGGCCGCGGGCTGGGCAGCCTGCTCCTCGAGCACCTGGCCGACCAGGCCCGCACGCGCGGGGTCAGGCGCTTCCTCGCCGACGTGCTGATGGACAACGTCGCGATGCACCGACTCTTCCTCGAAGCCGGTTTCCAGCTCACGGAGCGCCGTGCCGACGGGGTCCGGCAGATGGTGATCGACCTCACCAGCACCCCGCACGCGCTCGACGCCGCGGACGCTCGGGAGGAGGAGTCCGAACGGCGCTCCCTACGCCCGATGCTGCACCCGGAGTCCGTGGTGCTGCTGGGCGTGCGACGCGACGGCAGCGGGGTGGGTGCGGCCGTGCTCCGGTCCCTGATCGACGGTGGCTTCCGTGGCCGCGTCGACGTCGTCCACCCGGGGGGCGGGACGGTGTCGGGGATCGAGTCGGTGCCCTCCTGCACCGCTCTCACCGAGCCGGCCGACCTGGCCGTCATCGCGGTGCCGGCAGACGGCGTGGTGGCGGCCTTGGGAGACGTGGCCGACGGCGGGACCCATGCCGCCATCGTCGTGTCGTCGGGGTTCCGTGAGCTCGGCGACCACGGAGCCGCGCTCCAGCACGACCTGACGGTGCTGGCCAGGAGGCGCAGCGTCCGGCTCGTGGGACCGAACTGCCTCGGGGTGGTCAGCAACTCGGGCAGCTCGCCGCTCAACGCCACCTTCGCGGCCGCGAGCCCCGAGTCGGGAGGGCTGGCGGTCGCCTCGCAGTCCGGCGGCGTCGGCATCGTGCTGCTGGACGCGGCGCGGGCGGCAGGCCTGGGCATCAACTGCTTCGTGTCCCTGGGCAACAAGGCCGACGTCTCGGGCAACGACCTGCTGGCGGCGTGGCTGCACGACGCGTCGGTGGCCGGGGTGGCGCTCTATCTGGAGTCCTTCGGGAACGCCCACAAGTTCGCCAGGCTGGCCCGCCGGTTCTCTGCTGCCAAGCCGTTGCTGGCGGTCATCGGGGGCCGCAGCGAAGGGGGCCAGCGTGCCGGCGCCTCCCACACAGCCGCCGCTGCGTCCGACGCCGTCGCCATCGACGCCTTGCTCGACCACACCGGCGTGGTTCGCTGCGATGGTGCCGCGGACCTGGTCTCGACCGCACTGCTGCTCGACGAGCAGCCGTTGCCCGCAGGTCGACGCCTCGGCATCATCACCAACGCCGGTGGGATGGGGGTGCTGGCCGCCGACCACGCGGCCAGCAGCGGTCTGTCGGTGCCGACGTTCTCGGCGGCCCTCGGGGCCCGACTCGGCGACGCACTCAGTGCCAGCGCGGGGTGGAGCAACCCGGTCGACACCGGGGCGGGATCGACCGCGGCCCAGGTGGCTGACGCGGTGCAGGCGGTGGTGGACAGCGGCGAGGTGGACAGTGTTCTCGTGGTCCTGGTGGCGACCAAGCTGATCGACGTGCACGAGGTGCTCGTCGAGCTGGGCCGGAGCACGGGAGACGGGTCGGAGACGGTGCCCATGGCGCTCGTGGTGCTCGGGACCGGCTCGGTCGATCCGTCCTTGGTCCCCGGCTTCACACTGATGCCGAGCCACGAGGCGGCGGTCACGGCTCTGGCTCGTGCGGCCGCTCGAGACGAATGGCTCCGCACGCCACGTGGCGAGGCGCCGCCGGTCGACCTGGGTCGTGCGCACCTGGCCCGGATCACGGCCGGGGGGTTGATCGCGGCGGCCCCGGAGTCCGGTGCCTGGCTGGGATTCGACCAGCTGCGCGAGCTGGTGAACCCGTTCGGCGTGCACCTGTCGGGGGAGTGCGTGGTCGGCGCCGACGCGGCCGTGGAGGCAGCCGGACGCCAGGGCTTCCCTGTCGTGCTGAAGGTCTCGAGCACCGACGGGCTGCACAAGACCGAGGGCGGCTTCGTGCGGGTGGGGGTGACCGACCCGGCAGGGGTCCGCGCGGTGGTAACCGAGTGGGAGGGCCGCCTCGGAGGGATGCCGGATGTCGTGGTCCAGCCGCTGGCCACCGGCGTCGAGGTCGCGGTCGGACTCGTGCGTGACCCGGTCGTCGGCCCTCTGGTCATGGTGGCAGCGGGGGGAGTGGACATCGACCTGTGGGACGACCGCCAGTTCCTGCTGGCCCCGATCACCGAGGTCGAGGCCGAACGTGCGCTGCGGCGGCTGCGGGTCTGGCCGCGTCTCGTCGGCTACCGCGGCTCGTCCGCCGTGGACGTCGAGGCACTCCTACGCCTGGTCGTCGCGGTCGGAACCCTGGGTCAGGAGGTGCCGGAGGTGGCGGAGCTCGACTTGAACCCGGTCCTCGTCTCGTCCTCGGGCACCGCAGTGGTGGACGCCCGCGTGCGGTTGATCCGGGGCGCGCCCTACGGCGACGCCCCGGCGCTGAGCTGAGCGCCGGGGGCCACGTCATCGCAGTCATCGCACGGGACGCGCCGCTGCGCGCGCTCGCGGTGGCTCGCGGTGGCGCGGCCGTGGTGGTCGGGGAAGACGCTCCTCAGCGGACCTGCCCTGCCCCCTTCTCGTGGGGCACGACCACGGCCCGGCCCTCGATCTGGCCCGCGCGCAGCAGGTCGTAGGCATCGAGCGCCTGGTCGAGTCCGAAGACGTGGACCTCGGCGTGCAGCAGGCCCCGCGCGGCGAGGTCGAGCACCTCCCTGAGCTCGGCGCGGTTGCCCCAGTACGTGGTCTGCACACTCGCCTCGTAGGGGATCGCGAAGAAGGACACCGGCAGCGTGCCACCCCCCAGTCCGACGATGGTGAGGTCGCCGAGCGGGCGCAGGCTCGCCACCCCGAGGGCGAGGCTCTCATCGGAGCCGACGCAGTCGATGACCACGTCGGCGCCCAAGCCGTGGGTGAGGTCACGGATCGCCTGTGCGGTGTCCGCGCCCGGCGCGAGGGTGAGCTCCGCGCCGGACCTCGTGCCCAGGTCACGCGCTGCCTGCCGACCGTCGACGGCGACGATGCGGGCCGCTGTGGTGGCACGAAGGACCTGGACGGCCATGTGTCCGAGCCCACCGACCCCGATGACCACCGCTGTCGAGGTCGGGCCCAGCTTCTCGCGGGAGCGGCGTACGGCGTGGTAGGGGGTCAGGCCGGCGTCGGTGAGCGGCGCCGCCTGGACCGGGTCCAGGTCCTCCGGCAGCGGCACCAGGTGTCGCGCCGAGGGCACCAGCAGGTACTCCGCCATCCCGCCGTCCAGCCCGAGTCCGCCACCGCCGCCGGGCACCGGGGCCTGATCCGGCCGGTCGCAGTAGGTCTCGAGCCCGGCGAGACACCGCTCACAGCGTCCGCATCCCCAGGCTCCGACGACCGCCACCGGCTGGCCCGGGTCGACACCACTCACGCCGGGGCCGAGGGCGTGCACCCAGCCCGCGTTCTCGTGGCCCAGCGTGAACGGCGGCGTCCAGGGGAGCTGGCCGGGACCGAACTCGTCCATCAGGTGCAGGTCGGAATGGCATGCTCCCGCGGCACCGATCTCGACCACCACCTCACCCGGGCCGGGATCCGGCTCGGGCACCTCGACCAGCTCGGGTCGTGTCTTCCACTCGGTCAATCTCAGCGCCTTCATGTCTCTCCTCGGTGGTCGGCCTCCACCACACTGCCCCGCAGGGGCCGTGCCGGGCAGGGGCTGCGGCACTCTCCTTGCGGGACCAGGGTCCGCGCCACCGGGGTGGCCCCAGCTCACCAGTGCGTGCACCTAGGGACCAACGACCCCTGCGTCCACGGCGAGAGCCCCTGGGGTGCGGTCGGCGCCCGGACCAGGATGGAGGCGACCGGAACAAGGAGGTGTCGATGATGCTGGTGCGCGAGGCAATGACGACCGAGGTGGTCACGGTGACGCCACAGATCACGCTGCGTCACGCCGCGAGGCTGCTGGCCGAGCATCACATCACCTCGATGCCGGTGCTCGACGAGCACGGTCGACTGCTCGGGGTCGTGAGCGAGGCCGATGTCGTGCGCGAGTCGCTGCTCCCCGACCAACGCGCCCACCTCCTGCTGGTCCCGGTGGACGAGGGACCGGACGCGGCGTACGTGGGTGAGGTGATGACGACCTTGCCGGTGACGGTGCGACCGGACGCCGACCTGGCCGAGGCGATCCGCCTGATGACCGATGCGACGGTCAAGAGCCTGCCGGTGACTCAGCACGACCGCGTGGTCGGGATGGTGAGCAGGACCGACGTCGTCGCACAGCTCGCACACCGGGACCAGCAGGTCCAGGCGGAGGTGGACGAGCTCGTGCGCAGCGAGGGACTCGACTGGTTGGTGGAAGTGGTCGACGGCGTGGTCAGCTTCGAGGGTCCCGTGAGCGAGCACGAACGACGGCTGGCGCGGGCCCTCGCGGGCTCGGTCGCGGGGGTGACGGGCATCCGGTTCACCGCGGAGTCCGCTCCGCAGGGCCGGTAGCCGCTCGCGCCGGAGGTAGCGATGATGCGCGCCTGGGCCGTCGCCGGCGAGTGGTCCCCGGGCAGCGCACGCCTGGTGACCTCCCCGCGCGCGGTGCCGCACCCCGGGCGCGACGAGGTCGTGGTGCGCGTCCGCGCGTGCGGTGTGTGCCGGACCGACCTCCACCTCTGTGAGGGCGACCTGCCTGCCCGTGCGCCTCGTCGCGTCCCGGGGCACGAGATCGTGGGGGAGGTCGTCGCGAGCGGGCCGGATGCCTCCCGGTTCACAGACGGCGACCGCGTGGGGGTCGCCTGGCTGCGGCGCACGTGCGGGCGGTGCGCTGCCTGCCGCAGCGGCAGGGAGAACCTGTGCCGGTCCTCGCAGTACACCGGATGGGACGTGGACGGCGGCTTCGCAGAGTACGCCTCGGTGCCGGAGGCGTGGGCCTATGAGTTGCCGCAGGCCTTCGACGACGTCGCGGCGGCACCGCTGCTGTGCTCCGGCATCATCGGGTACCGGGCGCTGCGGCGCGCCCAGCTGCCACCGGGGGGCCGCCTGGGCATCTACGGATTCGGTGCCAGCGCCCACCTCACCGCTCAGCTCGCCCTCGCCCAGGGCGCCGAGGTGCACGTGCTGACCCGGGGGGAGCAGGCGAGGCGTCTGGCCCTCGAGCTGGGTGCGTCGTCGGCCGGTGCGGCCGACGCGAGTCCACCAGTGGCCCTCGACTCCGCGATCTTGTTCGCGCCCGTCGGCGAGCTGGTGCCGGTAGCCCTGGCGGCCCTGGACCAGGGCGGGACCCTGGCGGTGGCGGGCATCCACCTCACCGACGTTCCGGTGCTGGACTACCAACGCCACCTGTTCGGCGAACGCACGCTCACCAGTGTCACGGCCAACACCCGAGCCGACGGGGAGGAGCTTCTGCGCCTTGCCGCCGCGCTCGGGATGCGTCCGGTCACCAGCGTGTACCCGCTCGCCGAGGCAGAGCGGGCCCTCGATGACCTCGCCCGGGGCCAGGTCACGGGGGCCGCCGTCCTGACCGTGCCCTGATCCATCGGCCCCGACCCCGGCACCCTGTGCGGGTGTGCCGTCGGTGGGACCCGGGTGCGGCCCCGGGTGAGGAGGTGTGCCCTCCCGGTCCGTGACTTTCGGCCCTGCTGGCGTCGAGCCCTGCCACCGAGGGTGGTGACATGGAGATCATCAGGTGGTTCCAGGAGCTGAGGCTCACTGACGTCGATGCAGCAGGTGGCAAGGGTGCGAACCTCGGGGAGCTGACCAGTGCGGGGTTCCCGGTGCCACCGGGCTTCGCCGTCACCGCCCAGGCCTATCTGGAGAGCATCGATTCCGCCGGTGTGCGCGACCGGCTGCGAGAGCTCACCCTCAAGGTGGACCCGGAGGACCCGGCAGCACTGGCCTCGGCGGCCCGCCAGGCCCAGGAGCTGGTGCGTGGGACGCCGCTGCCGACGCCGGTGGAGGAGGCCGTCGGCAAGGCCTACCAGGAGCTCGGCGACGGCGTGCGGGTGGCGGTGCGCTCGTCCGGGACCACGGAGGACGCCGGGGACACCTCCTTCGCCGGCATGAACGCCACCTTCACCAACGTCACCGGCGTGCAGGAGGTGCTGGCGCGGATCCGGGACTGCTGGGCCTCGCTGTACGGCGAACGGGTGGTCGCCTACCGGGCCCAGGGGGCGCTCACCGAGGAGCCGGCGATCGCGGTCATCGTGCAGCAGATGGTCGACTCCGACACCTCGGGCGTGATGTTCAGCGTCGACCCCACGGCCCGCGCCGACCAGCTCGTCATCGAGGCCGTGCTCGGACTCGGCGAGGCGATCGTCAGCGGCATGGTCGAGCCCGACACCTACGTGGTGGGCCGGGAGGGACCCGAGATCCGCTCGGTCCGGATCGGTCAGCAGCAGCGCAAGATCACCCGGGACGCGCGCGGTCACGACGAGGTCGTCGACCTGACCCGTGAGGAGGGGAGCAGGCGCTTCCTGGACGACGAGCAGGTGCTCGAGCTGGCTCGGCTGGCTCTCGCCGTGGAGCAGCACTACGGACGTCCGCAAGACATCGAGTGGGCGATCGCCGGCGGCCGGACCTGGCTGGTTCAGTCGCGCCCGATCACCACGCTCGGCACCGTCGGAGCCGCCGCGCCAGCGGGGCACCCGGCGAAGGGCCGGACCCTCGTACGGGGGATGGCCGCCTCCCAAGGGCACGCCTCCGGGGCGGTGCGCGTGCTCACCGACCCCTCCCAGCGTGACGAGCTGCAGCCTGGGGAGGTGCTGGTCGCCCCGATGACGAGTCCGGACTGGATGTCCGCCATCCGTCGGGCGGCTGCGCTGGTCACCGACGGCGGTGGGATGACCTGCCACGCCGCCATCGTCTCCCGAGAGCTGGGGGTCCCGTGCGTGGTCGGCACCCGAGAGGCCACCCGGGTCCTCCGCGACGGCGAGCTGGTCACCGTCGACGGCGCCCTCGGCGAGGTGCGCGAGGGGGTCGAGGAACAGGCGGAGCAGTCGGAGTCCGCCGCCCGGACGGGGGAGCTCGGGCCAGCGGCACCACCCACCACCGCCACACGTCTCTACGTGAACCTGGCCGTCGCCGAGCACGCGACGGAGGTGGCGGCACAGTCGGTGGACGGTGTCGGGCTGCTCCGCGCGGAGTTCATGGTCGCCGACGCCCTCGGCGGGGTGCACCCCCGGGAGCTGATCGAACGAGGGGAGCAGGACCGGTTCGTCGACCAGATGGCCGAGGGCCTGCTGACCATCACCCGGGCCTTCGCGCCGCGGCCCGTGGTCTACCGCAGCATCGACTTCCGGTCCAACGAGTTCCGCCACCTCGAGGGGGGTGAGCGCTTCGAGCCGCACGAGGAGAACCCGATGATCGGGTACCGCGGGTGCTACCGCTACATCAGCCAGCCGGACCTGTTCGCCCTCGAGCTCGACGTGCTCGGCCGGGTGCGGGCAGAGACCCCGAACCTGCGGCTGATGCTGCCGTTCGTGCGCTCCGCCTGGGAGCTCGAAGCCTGCCTCGACCTCGTCCGGGCACACCCGACGTCCTCCGGGATCCCGGTCTGGGTGATGGCCGAGGTCCCCTCGGCGGCGTTCTGGATCCCCACCTACGCCCGGCTCGGCATCGAGGGAGTCTCCATCGGGAGCAACGACCTCACCCAGCTGGTGCTGGGGGTGGACCGCGACTCCGAGGTCTGTGCCGACATCTTCGACGAGGCGGACCCGGCGGTGCTGGACGCGATCGACCGGATCATCGCGGCCTGCCAGACGGCCGGCATCAGCTCCTCGTTGTGCGGCCAGGCGCCGTCGAACCGGCCTGAGATCGCCGAGCACCTGGTCCGGGCCGGCATCACCTCCATCTCGGTGAACCCGGACGCGGTCGAGGCCGTCCGGCGCACGGTGGCGGCCGCGGAGTGGCGGATCGTGCTGGAGTCCGCCGACGCCGGCAGGCAGCCGCCCTCGGCCCACCTGGCGCGGCACCGGCTGCACAGCGACCTGCGTCCGTCGTGAGGGCGCGAACGGCTCAGCGCCGGACCTGAGTGCCCGCCAGACCGCTCAGCACCGACGCCGCCTCGGTCAGGGAGCCGATGGCTGCCCGGCGCCCGGTGCGCCGCACGAAGTCGCAGACGGCGGCGACCTTGGGCCCCATCGAGCCGGCCGCGAAGGGCGTCGCCTCGAGCTCCTCGACGGTGACCACACCCAGGGGAGACTCGCGGGGGGTGCCGAAGTCGCGCATCACGTTCGCCACGTCGGTGAGCACCAGCAGCACGTCGGCACCGACGGAGACGGCGATCCGGGCGGCTGCGAGGTCCTTGTCCACCACTGCCTCGACCCCCGCGAGCCCCAGGTCGGTCTCGACGACCGGCACCCCACCGCCGCCGGCGAGGATGACCGTGGTGCCACGGCGCAGCAGGTCCTCGGCGATCTCCGCCTCCACGATGCGCAGCGGGAGTGGTGAGGCGACGACCCGGCGCCACGTGCTGCCGTCGCGGGCCATCGTCCAGCCGTGCTCGGTCGCGAGCGCCGCGGCGACGTCCTCGTCGTAGGTGGAGCCGACGAACTTGGAAGGGGTCGCGAACGCCGGGTCACCGGGGTCGACGACGGTCTGGGTGACCAGCGTCACGACGGGGGTCTGCAGGTGCCGGGCCAGCGCCCGTTGGAGCCAGTAGCCGATCAGCCCCTGGGTCTCGGCAACGAGGTCGTCGAGCGGGTAGGGCCGCGTCAAGGAGGCGTCGGCGGCGCTCTCCAGTGCCAGCAGCCCCACCTGGGGTCCGTTGCCGTGCACCAGGACCACGGCGTGCTCCTCGGCCACGCGAGCCAGAGCTGGAGCGACGTGCGTCACCTGGTCGAGCTGCGGCTGCTCGTCGGGCGGGGTGCCGCGTGGCAACAGGGCGTTGCCTCCCAAGGCGATCACCACACGCATCGGCTCAGCGTCCCAGCGTGGCGACCATGACGGCCTTGATGGAGTGCATCCGGTTCTCGGCCTGGTCGAAGACGATGGAGGCGGAGGACTCGAAGACCTCGTCGGTCACCTCGAGTGCCTCCAAGCCGGTCTCCTGGTGCAGCTGCTGCCCGATCGTGGTCCCACTGTCGTGCAACGCGGGCAGGCAGTGCATGAAGCGCACCCGGGGGTTGCCGGTCTGCTCGAGCAGCTGCCCGTTGACCTGGTAGGGGAGCAGCAGGTCGATGCGCTCTCCCCAGGAGCCGGCCGGTTCGCCCATCGAGACCCACACGTCGGTGTAGACGAAGTCCACGCCGGCCACCCCGGCGGCGACGTCGTCGGTGTGCGCGATGCTGGCCCCGGTCCCGGCTGCGATCCGGGTGGCGGCCTGCACGACATCGGGTGGGTTGTGCAGCGACGGCGGCGCGACCATGCGCACGTCCATCCCGGTCATCGCCCCGGCCACCAGCAGGGAGTTGGCCACGTTGTTGCGCGCGTCGCCCACGTAGGCGAAGGAGATCTCGTGGCCGGGCTTGCCGGCGTGCTCGAGCATGGTGAACATGTCGCACAACGACTGGGTCGGGTGCCAGCTGTCGGTCAGTCCGTTCCACACCGGGACTCCGGCGTACGCCGCGAGCTGCTCGACCGTCTCCTGGGCGGAGCCGCGGTACTCGATCCCGTCGTAGAGCCGACCGAGCACCCGGGCGGTGTCCTGCACCGACTCCTTGTGGCCGAGGTGGGAGCCGACCGGATCGAGGTAGGTGATGTGTGCGCCCTCGTGGTGCGCCGCCACCTCGAATGCGCAGCGGGTCCTGGTCGAGGCCTTCTCGAAGATGACCGCGAGGTTGGTCTCGCCCAGGCGCCGCGGCCGGTTGCCCGCGCGCATCTCCAGCTTCAGGTGCCGGGTCAGTCCGAGCAGGGAGCGCCACTCCTCGACGGTGAAGTCGAGCTCCTTGAGGAAGCTGCGGCCCGACAGGTCGGGCCTCACGGATCCACCGCGTCACGCTCGCCCGGGCAGGTCATCCTCCGTGGGCCGCCGCGGCCACGGCCCAGCTCAGGGCCCACGACGGGCAGCACCTCGGAGTCCACGTAGAGCCTCCTGGGCCCGGCGAGCTGGGTCATGACTCCCCCTCCCGGCGCGAGCGCGTCACCGCTCCCACAGCCCCGAGGATGAGTGCCACCGCGACGAGCGCCGCCACGGCTGCGGTGGCGAACAGCCCGATGACCAGCCCGTGCAGGGCGGGCAGCTCGGCGCCCACCGCGGCCTGCGCCGCCACGCCAGGACTGCCGTCGGCGTTCATCACCACCACGGTCCAGGCGCCCTCCTGGACCGGCCAGGTGAGCGCGAGTGTGCCCGGGCCCGAGTCCTGGCGCGTCCAGATGTCGACGCTGGTGGGCGGTGCGCCGAGCGTCCCGGTGCCGGTCTCCTCGTAGGTCGCCCGGCCGCCGTGGAACCGGCGGACCACGGAGTGTCGGGCCCCGTCGAGGTACTGAGCGACCCGCTCTGTCGGGGCGATCCCGATGAACAGCTCGCCACCCCCGCTCGTGCGCGCACGCACCTTCGCCTCACCGAGGAGCGCGTGGGGGACGAACACGCCGGGAACATCGCTCTCCACCCGCAGGCTGGAGGTCGTGACCGCATAGCCACTGCTCTTCACCGACCCCGTCGGGGTCATCACGAAGCCGTCGGCATCGCGGGCGGCGAGGTCGGCCGCGGTCAGCGCAGCGCCGGCCCCGGCCAGTCCCAGGGCGACCACCGTCAGGACCGAGCCGAGAACCAGCGAGACCACGCGCCCCCCGGTCCACCCGGGCCGGGAGGCGCGGGCAGGCTCGTCGGGGTCCGTGGGCGGTGCAGGTGCAGGTGCGCGTGGAGGTGGTGAGGTGAGCAGACCCGCGTCCTCGTGACCGCCCTGGTCGAGCGCGAACGGCGGGTAGCGGTCCGTCATCAGGCCGACGTAGCCGGCGACCCGCAGCACCCACCGGTTCAGCCCCAGGACGAGGGCGAACAGGCGCTCGGGGTAGCGGCCGGTGACCAGCAGGAGCACTCCGGCGACCAGCACCAGGATGCCGATCAGGCCCGGGCGACCCCCCGGGGCGTGGTCACCCGTCCGCGCTGCGTAGTCCGCCCCGCCCAGGAAGAGCCCCACGACGATGTAGTGCGGGATCGCGAGCAGCCACCACTTGACCAGGACCAGGCCGCGGGAGAGGTGCTCGGGGTAGTCGACCTCCAGGTGGGCGGGGTAGTCCGGACGCTCGTGCAGCGTGAACGGCGGGTAGCGGTCGGTTCCCAGTGCGCCGTAGGTGTAGTACGCCACGCGCCAGCTCCAACGCAGCACGCCGACGTTGAAGTCGAACAGCGCATGTGGGTAGCGGCCCGTGAACAGGATGCCGAAGAAGGCGATCACGCTGGTGACGGCGAAGGCCAGCCACAAGAAGCCCAGGACCACGTAGTGGGGGAGTGCCAGCAACCACTTGACCAGCCAGAGCCACCGGCTGAGTCCGGCGTCCAGCTGCGCCTCCACATGCACCGGGTAGGCGGTCGTGCTCATCTGCGTCTCCTCGGTCCGGCTGCTGGTCACCTCGGGCGCGGTTCAGCCCGACCTCGATGCTCGCCTGCGGTGCGCGCCGCGGACAGGGCCCTTGGCCCCGTCGCCACGGGAGCCGCGCCCCTGTTCGCCGCCAACGCGTCCGCGGTTGCCTTGGAGTGCCGGTCGCGTCTGCCCGGCATCCGACGACGACCCGTGAACGGGGGCCGGCATGCTCGTGGGAACCGCCGCCGAGGACTTCCTCGGCTGCCGACGGATCGCGGTCACCGGAGTCTCGCGAGACCCGGCCAACCACGGGGCCAACGTGGTGTACCAGCGGTTGCGGGAGCGTGGGTACGACGTCCACGCCGTCAATCCCAACGCCGAGACGGTGGAGGGTGACCCCAGCTATCCGAGCCTGGCCCAGGTGCCGGGCGGGGTCGAGGCGGTCGTCATCGGCACGCGGCCCGAGCGTGCCGAGCAGACGATGCGCGAGTGTGTCGAGCTGGGCATCACCAGGGTGTGGATGCACCGGGCCTTCGGTGGGGGGAGCGTGTCGCGGGCCGCCACGACGCTGGGCCGCGAGCACGGCATCACCGTCATCGACGGCGGGTGCCCGTGCATGTACCCGCCCACCGACGACCGGGGCCACCGGATGATGCGGGTGGTGTGCGGCTGGACGGGGGCGGTCCCCAAGCGGGTCTGAGCGGGGTGTCCGTGCTGGCGTGCAGGCCCGTCTGAGCGCGCCAACGGTGCAGAAGAGGAGCGCTCCCCGAGTGCGGCCGCACCGGAAGACGTGGGTGCTGACGCACCCGGCGAGACAAGAAGCGCCTGGGACCTCAGCGCACGAGGTCCCCGGCCCGCTCGACGTCCAGCCCCTCGGTGTCCGCCGGCTTCGGTGCGGGTGGCACGACCTCGACCGGGCACTGTGCGGCCCGCAGCAGGGCTCGCGCCGTGCCTCCGAGGTGGTGCAGGTAGCCGCCGTGGGCGGGTCGCAGGATCAGCACTCGGTCTGCTGCCCGGGAGACCTCGAGGAGAGCACGTGCCGCTGGTGCGTGCATCACCTCGAGACGGTTCTCGACCTCGGGATAGGCCTCGCGGTACCGCGTCAGCAGGGGTTCCACCGCCGCCCGCTCGTCGGCCAGCCACTGCTCCTGGTCGATCCGACCCACGATGATGTCGTCGTACGCACCGGGGAGGTGCCACGCGTGCAGCACCACCAGCTCGGCCGCCAGCTCGTCGGCGAGCCCGAACGCGGCGCCGAACAGCTCGGCGCTGTGCGGGGGAGCCTTCAGCCCCGCCACGATGCGTCCGTAGGGCTCCGCCGGTCGCCAGCTCGGGGGCACGACCACCACCGGGCAGGCGGCGCGGGCGCTGACGCCGGTGACGGTGGAGCCGGTCCACAGCCGTTCCGCCGCCGAGGCGTGCCGAGCTCCCAGCACCAGGAGGCGGGCGTGCCGGGAGATCTCCACCAGCTCGCCGACACGTCGTCCCGAGAGCAGGTGGGACCGAGCCCGGAGTCCGGGCACGGTCTCCTCGGCGACCCGCAGTGACTCCTCGAGCGCCTCGCGCCCATAGCTCTGCAGTGCCCCGTCGGGGATCATCGGCAACGGTCCCACGGGCAGGTAGCCCGGGACGACCGTCACCACCTCCAGCGGGGCACCGGTCCGGTGCGCCTCCAGTGCGGCGTAGCGCACCCCGACATATCCCGCCGGGCTCCCGTCCACGCCGACGACGACGCTGTCGTGCACCTCGCTGTCGGACATCAGGCTCAGCTCCCCGCACTCAGGGGTACGACGACCACCGGGCAGGTGGCGTGCTCGACGACAGAGAGGGAGACCGAGCCGAAGACGAGCTGTTGGGCGCGAGAGCCCTGGTGCGCGCCCAGCACCACGACGTCCATCCGGTCTCCCGCCATGGCCACCCGGGCCTCGGGAAGGCCGTGCGCGACCGTCCGGGTCACGTGCACGTCGGGGTACTTCTCGGCCATGCCGGCCAGCGACTCCGCCAGCTCGAGGCGCTCGGCCTCCCGGTCGACGACGTTGGTCGGCACGTAGGTCTCGGTGGTCACGGACTCGACGTCCCAGAAGCAGTGCATCACGGTGAGCGGCAGGTCCCGCAGGGAGGCGAGGTGGTAGGCGAACTCCAGCACCGGGCGGGAGTCCTCGCTGCCGTCGGCAGCCACCAGCACGCCCTGCCGGACCAGCCCCCGGTGCCCGGGGCGATGCACCACGACCGGACACGCGGCGTGGCGGGCCAGGGCGACCCCGACCGACCCGAGCAGCAGGCTGCGGACCGGGCCACGACCCCGTGACCCCACCACGAGGAGGTCGGCGCCGCGGGACTGCTCGAGGAGCATCTCCCGTGGGTCCATGAACTCGAGCAGCTCCCGGATCTCCAGTCCGGGAGCCCGCTCGAGAGCGTGCTTGCGGGCCTCGTCGAGAACCAGCTGGCCCTCCTCGCGCAGGGCGGTGTAGGCAGCCGGGGGGTTGGTGAGCGCCACCTCGGTCCAGGTCGACGTCGGCTCCCCGAGCGCGTGGACCAGGGTCAGCTGGCGGTGCTCCACCACCGCCTGGTCCACGGCCCAGTCCAGTGCCTGTCGCGCCGAGGTGGAGCCGTCGACTCCGACGACGACCGTTCCGGTTGGTTGGCTCATGATCTCTCCTACGGTTCTCGTGGTCGAGGCTGGTCAGCTAGCGGAGGACCGGGTAGGTCGCCGCCGCGCGGGTCGTGGACCACCAGCGGCCGAGACCCCAGGTGTCACCGGCGTGGAGCAGGGCCAGGGCCACCAGCGAGATCGCTCCGAGCACGTGGTCATCGAGCACCGGGTTGGTCTCGGGGGGCAGTGCGACGCTCCACATCAAGGCGTAGAGCAGCGCGCCGGAGACCGCGGCGATCCTCATGCCGATGCCGAGCGTGAGGGCCAGCCCGATGCCCAGCAGGCCGATCATGAACAGCCAGTCCACCCAGGCCGCGCCGGCGATGGAGTGGTAGAAGCTCGCCATCGGCCCGTCGGCGCCGTTGGCGAGGAAGCCGTTCGTGGGGCTGCCGCCGTTGATCCAGGCGTCGGGGCCGAACCGGTCCAGCTGCCCGGCCTGGTTGTAGCCGGTGTGGAAGCCCAGCGCGAACGTCTTGTCCAGGAAGGCCCACAGGAAGGTCAGCCCGAAGGCGATGCGCAGGGTTGCCACGACCCGGGCGGCGGCTGTGTTCCGCGGCACCGCGCCGGGGGCCGAGTCGGCGGAGGTGGCCTCCGCGGGCTGCTCGCTGCGACCGCTCCGAAGTCGCTGGGTAGGCGGCTGGTGGTTGCGGGTGATGGACATGACGGCTCCTCGTTCGATTGATCTGAATGTGTTGTTGGCACGAGGTTGCTCCAGGGAGGCCGGCGAGGTCAGGGCTCTTGGTCACCGACCGCCGGGCCGCGGGTCCCCCGTCTGCAAGGACCGCGTGGGACAGGGGCAGGACCCGGGCTGGCTGGAGAGCAGAGCTGCGCTGGCGGGGTGTGCGCTCCGGCAGGCACTATGTCCCCTCGCAGCGGGCCCGCCGGCCCTGTCCCGATCGCCGCGGCCACGGTGAGGTGATCTGGAGAGCCGGGTGCCGCTGGGCACCGGTGCCACGTTCGGATGCTGCGGAAGGGGTCACCGATGCTGGACATCGAGCCGAGGAAGATCATCGTCGGCGTCGCGCCGCACCAGCACTGCGACGCGGCGCTGGAGTACGCCGCGGTGCGGGCCCGGGAGAGCGGGCGCGGAGTGCACCTGGTGCTCGTCGTGCACCCGGTCTGGGGCGACGTGGACCCCGCGGTCGAGGTGGAGCTGCTCGGCGACGACCTCCGCCGTGTCGACACCACGGTCCTGCTCCAGGCCGAGCGCCACCTGCGCCTGTGGTCGGGCCAGGAGGTGCCGATCAGCACCGAGATCACCCACGGCACCGTCGGGTCGGCCCTGTGCCGGGTCGCTGAGAACTCCGACCGGGTCGTCCTCCAGCACCACCGCATGGGGCGGACCTTCCACCTCCCGAGCCTGTCGGTGAGCAACGCCGTGGCATCCCGGGCGCCGGTGCCGGTCGTCGCGGTGCCGGACGGGTGGCACGAGGCGGAGGTTCGCCACGACGTCGTGGTGGCTGCGGTGAAGGACGCCGCCTCGTCACGCGAGGTGGCGGCCGCCGCCTTCGAGGAGGCCGGGCGACTCGGTGCCGACGTGCGGCTGGTCCGCGCGTGGTCCTGGTCCGACGACGAGGCGGAGGACGAGGACCCGTTGATCCGGGTCAGCTCGCAGGGGGAGCGGACCGCGCTGCTGCGCGAGCGCATCGGCGAGGAGTTCGCCGACCTCATCAAGAGCCACCCAGCCGTCGGCTGCGAGCTGGTGGTCGTGCACGGTCAGGCGGCCTACGTCTTGATGGACCAGTCGGAGAAGGTGCGACTGCTGGTGATGGGTCGCCACGAGCCCGCGTTCCGCTTCGGCTCGCACCTGGGTCCGGTCACGCGGACGATGCTCGCCTACTCCCACTGCCCGGTGCTCGTGGTGGACCAGGCCCCCGCAGAGGAGCGGTAGGCCCCCGGCCAACTCCCCGCCAACTCCCCGCCCACTCTCGGCCCACTCCCTGCGTCACGGAAGGAGCACGTCGGAGAGGCTGCGACGGGGGGAGCGCTCCAGCTGCGGCCGGGCCGCCTCGGGCCAGCCGATCCGGACCACGATCTGGGGCCGGGCCATCCCGTCGAAGACATCGCGCCTCAGTGCCCGTCGCGTCTTCTCGACCTCGATGACCTGGCTCAGCGGCGTCAGGGCGAGCCCCTCGAGGGTGGCTCGCAACCACAGGGCGCTGAGCGTCTGACCGGCCTGCAGCCACGAGCGCAGGTCGTCCCGGGCGGTGCACACGACCAGGAGCGCGTCGGGGTGGCCCTCCTCGTCGCGGTCCTCCACCGGTCGGGTCGAGGTGGTGTTGAACCGGTCTGGTCGCGGCTGCACGCCGGTGCGGGCCCGCGGCACCGCACTGCGTGCCGGCACTCCGTCCGCTGTCGGCCGCTCGACCCACCGGTCCTGCTCCTCCACGACGTGGGGGTCGGAGAGCTGCGCCTGTCGGGCACGCTCGAGGAGATGCTCGGTCGTGGCCACGGCGTGCGGGTCGGTGAGGCTCACGACGTGGGCGCCCCACTGCGAGGCCACCTCGGCGAGGTGCTCGAGGCGGGAGGGTGGCACCTGCCAGCTGGTGAACCCGCGACGGTCGGTCATCCGGTTCTCCAGCGCGGTGAGCACTTCCACCGCCCGTTCGGTCGTCTCGCCCTCCGAGAGGCCGATCCGCGCCAGCAGGTCCGGCTGGCGCCGGTCCGGCAGCAGGGTGACCTTCGCGACCAGCCCGAAGGCCTCGGCGGCGGCGGTCAGGTGGTGCAGCGCCGCGCCGCAGCTCAGCGCCAGGTCACGGCCGCGGGGGTCGACGGTCGGCAGCTGCCGGCTGCGGTCGGCGTGCAGCTCGATCGTCTCGGCGTCGACCAGGCGCCAGGCCCACGGCTGGGTGTTGTGCACGCTCGGGGCGTAGCAGGCCATCTGTACGAGCTCACGGGCGAGGGCTGTCGTCGGGGTCGTCATGTCGTCCAGCCTGGGCGGGTGCCGGTCCCAGATGACAGGGTCCGCGGACCCCGACGTCGGTGACCCGGGGCCCACCCGGGGGCTCAGAGCTGCCGGCGCACCGGCATCTCCTCGGCGTACGTCCAGCCCGTGCCCAACCGTCTCCCGGTGAGCGCCGACCAGGTCAGGCGGACCAGCAGCGGACGTGCGCCAGGCGCCCAGGGCCGCGGTTCCCAGGTGCGCCGGATCGCACGCTCCTCCTCGGGGTCGTGCACGAGCCGCGCCAGCCCGGTGGCGAGAACGCTCCACCCCCGGTGACGCTCGTAGTCGACGAAGTCGACCTCGAAGGCGACCGGGGAGGTCCAGTCGTGCCGAGCCAGCAGCCCGTCCGCGGAGGTGCGGAACACCACACTCTCGGCGACGACGCTGTAGTTCACCGGCACGATGAGCGCACCCTCGGGCGTGCACAGCCCGAGCCGGCCGAAGACGCCCGCGCCGAGCAGCTCGCGGCACTTGGCGTAGGGCAGCGACTCCGCGCCGGGGGTGACCGGGGAGGTGTCCTCTCGGGTCTGGTCGTCGGTCCCAGTGTCGTCCACGCTCCCCACCATCGTGGACGTCGGGCGGCGAGGTCAGGGCCACGCGCCCTCAGCCCGGGGTCGAAGGTCCCTGACCGGGCGGACGGTTCGGCTCCATCAGAGCGAGCACGGCGAGGATGCCGACCAGCACCCCCGTGGCCGCGCCCACGATCAGCAGGGCCCCGGCGAGGAACCCGGTGGTGGAGCCAACGGCACTGTCCCGGACGGCGGGCGCCGAGACCAGACCGACGGCGAGCACCAGGCCCAGCACCGACGCGCCGGCTGCGCACGCGGCCAGCCACCTCGGGGAGCGGGCCCGGGACTGGGTCCGGGACTGGGTCCGGGACTGGGCCCGGGAGTGAGTCAGGTCATCGGGCCGTCGAGGCGACCCCACCACGACACCGACGACCGCGAGGGTCGTCCAGAGCCCGACCAGCAGGAATGCCGCCACCGAGTCGCCGGGACGGTGCCAGCCCGCGGACATCGTGGCGACGGCGACCACGGTCGTCGCGACCGCGCCGACCGTGGCTCCCGCCAGCCGCCACCGTCGCGGGAGCACGAAGAGGAGTGCGGCCAGGGCAGAGAAGACCGCGGTGCTGTGGCCGCTCGGCAGGCTGTTCAAGGTGGCGGGCGCGACCTCGCTGATCCCGAGGTCCGGGCGCTCCAGGAGCGCGTTCTTGAGCAGCCAGGCCGAGCCGTTCGCGCCGACCAGCAGACCGATGGCCGCCAGTCCCTGGAGCCGTGCCAGGCGGACCAGCGCGATCACCGCCACCACCGCCACGGCACCCAGCAAGGTGGCGATCGAGACCACGTTCAACACGACGTCGACGGTCCCGGTGAGTGCCGACCTGGTCAGCAGCCCGCCGCGCAGCGAGGTGTCCCCGAGCCGTCGCCCGGGGACCGTGCGGACCGTGACGTAGTAGACGACGGCGAACCCGAGCGCGAAGACCAGAGCGACCGAGGAGAGCCGCGCCACGACGTAGGTCCCACCCGGGCGCCGGTCCTGTCTCATCGGCCCATAGTGCCGGGTTCCGCCGCGCGGTGGGCACGGGTGGCCCGGAATGCTCGGATGGCAACCATTAGGGTCGTGGCCGTGGCGCCCCCAGAGCTGCCCGGCCGACCGCCGGCGACCGCACCCGCATCCGACCGTGCCCAGGCGCAGCGAACGTCCCCGGAGACGTGGCGCGCGTCCCCGGAGGGCGCCACCGAGGACGCCGTGCTCGGCTGGGTGGGACGGATGTGGATCCTGGTGGCGGCCTTCGGCGCGGTGACCGTCGCCCGGTCGCTGTCGGTGGGGATCCCCCTGCGCGACGTCGACGGCGCGATCCTCACCTCCCGGGTCGGCATCTCCCTGGGGCTGCTGGTGCTCTACGGCATCATCGACGCCGGCGTCCGGGCCCGTCCCGAGGGGCTCGGGGTGCGCAGCATCTGGGGCGTGCTCCGCAACCGGTGGACCCGCTCGCGCACGGCGCTGACGCTCGCCGCGCTGGCGGCCTACCACCTGGTCTACTTCTTCTACCACAACCTGAAGAGCTGGGACGTCTACAACCGGCCCCGTGACGCGATGCTGCTCGAGTGGGACCGGTGGCTCTTCTGGGGACACAGCCCCGCCGTGCTGCTGCACGAGCTGCTGGGGCAGCACTACGCCGCGTACGTCTTGATGGTGATCTATGAGTCCTTCGGGACCATGGTGCTGTTCGCGATCGTCGCCCCGGTGGTCTTCGTGGACCGGATCCGTGACGGCTACGTCGCGATCGCCTCGGGGCTGTGGGTGTGGATCCTCGGCACGGCCAGCTACTACGCGATCCCGTCGCTCGGCCCCTTCCAGTCCGCCCCCGAGGAGTTCGCCGGGCTGCCGCACACCATGATCCAGGACACCCAGGCGCGCTACATGGGCCAGCGGGCGCACCTCCTCGCCCACCCCCAGGCCAGCGACGCGTTCGCCCAGGTCTCCGCGTTCGCCAGCCTGCACGTCGGCGTCACCACGGTGATCTTGCTGATGGCCCGCTACTACGGCCTGCGGCGGATCACCCAGGCCCTGACCGTCTTCCTCGGCTGCACGATCGTGGCCACGGTCTACCTCGGCTGGCACTTCTTCGTCGACGACATCGCCGGGCTCGCGATCGGCGCCGCCGCCTGCTGGCTCGGCAGGGTCATGATCTACCCCAAGGGTCGACCGCCTGACCGGTGAGCCGGCCGGTCAGGCTCCGGCCGGCACGACGGGGGGCTGTCGAGCCGAGGTGGACAGCGTGGAAGGGGACCGATGCAGCTCAACGAAGCGAGGCGAAGACGTCCTCGAGCAGCTCTGACGACGGCTCCCGACCCCGCTCGCGGAACCACTCCCGGCCGAGCACCGGGCCGAGCAGCGGGCCCGGCAGCCCTAGCAGCAGGGCCACGGTCCGGACCGAGTCCCCGCCCGTGGCTTGCGACCGGTGGGCGGAGAGTGCCGCCCGCTTGGCCCGCAGGTGCCGGCGTACGTCGATCCGGTGGGTCAGCTCCTCGCGCGGGAGGAAGGCGTCGGCGAACCCTCCGGGAGGCACCAGCCGCCCCGCACCGGGCACCCGTCGGAGCACGGTGGCCACGCGTCGCAGCAGCCCTCGGTCCACCGTGGCCTCCAGCACCACGGGGGTGCCCGCCTGTGCCGCCGCCAGCACCCCGACCCGGTGCACCTGCACGTGGTCGGGATGGCCGTAGCCTCCGTGCGCGTCGTAGACCGTCAACACGTCGGCTCGCTCCTCCCTCAGGATCTCGGCCAGCCGAGCCGCGGGCACCTGGGGGTCGAGGGCCGAGAACGGTGTGGGCGTCCCCGCACCGGTCATCTCCGTGCCCGACCCCGAGTCCGGGAACCCCAGGATCTCCAGACGGGCGCAGCCCAGAGCGCGCGCCGACCGGTCCAGCTCGGCGCGGCGCCGCGCTTCGAGCTCGGCGGATCCCCGCCTACCATGCTCGGACAGGCCGGCTTCCCCTGCCGTCGCCGTCACGAGCACGACGCGGTGGCCCTCGGCAGCAGCCTTGGCCAGCGTGCCGCCAGTCAGCAGCGCCTCGTCGTCGGGGTGCGCGTGGAAGGAGACGAGGGTGAACGGCACCCCCGGAGTGTGGCACGCGGTGGCCCGGGAGGAGCGCGCTCACCCGCCGTCGCACGGGTCGGTGCCCGAGACTGCTGCGCGTGCCTCCCGGCGCCGTGGTCTCTGGGTGCGGGCGGTGCTCTCGCTCGTCCTCGCCGCGGCACTGCTGGGGGTCGTGCTCCCGCGTGCAGTGGGCACGACGCTGCGCGAGGTGGGCACAGCCCTGACCCTGGTCACGGCGCCCGAGGCGGTGCTGCTCAGCGCGGCCTGGGCCCTCGGGTTGCTGGTCTACAGCGTGGTGCTCACCGGTGCGCTGCCCGGCCTGCGCACCGGTCAGGCACTGACGCTCAACCTGACCGGCAGCGCGGTCTCCAACGTGCTCCCCTTCGGTGGGGCCGCCGGGACCTCGCTCAACTACGTCATGGTCCGACGGTTCGGCTTCACCGGGCAGCAGTTCTCCGCGTTCACCGTGGTGACCAACCTGTGGGGAATCCTGCTCAAGCTCGCCATGCCTGCGGTCGCGCTCGGCGCGCTGGCGCTCGCGGACGTGCCCGTGAACCGTCCGATGCGGTGGACCGCGTTCGGAGCCGCGGTGGCGTTGGCCCTGGCGGTCGGTGTCCTGGTCGCCTCGCTGCGCCGGCGCTCGGTCGCGCTGTGGGCGGTCGGGCTCGCCGCGCCGCTGGTCTCGCGTGCCGCCACGCTGCTGCGCCGGCCGATCCCCACCGACGTGGTGGCCCGGGAGCTGCTGCACTTCCGCGACGGGGTCTCCGCCTCGATCACCCACCGCTGGGTCCGGCTCTCCCTCGGGATGGCCGGCTACGGGCTGCTCCAGGCGGTGCTGCTCTGGGGGTGCCTGCACTCGGTGGGAGCCTCGGTCGGTGTCGCGGTCGTGCTGGCGGCCTACGCCGTCGACCGGGTCGCCTCGATGCTGGTGATCACCCCGGGAGCCAGTGGCTTCGTCGAGGCGGGGGCGGCCGCGGCCCTGGTCACGCTGGGGGGCGCACCGGCCGCGATGGCCGCCGGGGTGCTGCTCTACCGCGGGTTCACCTTCGCCCTGGAGATCCCCGTCGGCGGGATCTGGCTGTTGCTGTGGCTGGGGGCGCGACGCCGAGACCGGGCCGAGACGACACGGGTCGCAGCCGCGAGGACCGACGGACTGGTCGGCGGCTGATGCGGATCCTGCACGTCACCGACGTCTATCGCCCCCGGGTCGGCGGCATCGAGATGTTCATCGAAGAGCTCGCGCTGCGCCAGCACGCGGCCGGTCACGAGGTCACGGTGCTCACCAGCACCGGGGAGGGCTCGACCGGCGACGCCCCTGCGGGGGGTGCCGGCACGGCGTTGCCGGTGGTGCGCGCGCCGGCAGGTGGCTACGTTCCGCTGCGGTCGCTGCCGGTCTCGCTCGAGGACTACGACGTGGTGCACGCGCACCTCTCGGTCGTCTCGGTCTTCGCCACCCGGGTGGCCAAGCTCGCCGCCCGCTCCGGTGTCGCGGTGGTGAACACGGTCCACTCGATGTGGAACGGCCGCGAGGGATGGGTGCGGATCGTGCGCGACCTGGCCGCCTGGGACCGCTACCCGCCGGTCTGGACCTCGGTCAGCGAGGCGGCCGCCGCCCCCGTCCGCGACGTGTTGCGTCCCGGCGAGCCGGTGCACGTGGTCCCGAACGCCGTCGACGTGGACTGGTGGCGAGCGGGCCCGCCGCTGCCGCGAGATCGAGGGGGGACGGTCACGCTGGTCTCGGTGATGCGGCTCGCCGGGCGCAAGCGGCCGCTCCCGCTGCTCGACGTGCTCGCCGGTCTCCGGCACGTCACCCCGCCGGACCAGGAGCTGCGTGCCGTGCTCGTGGGGGAGGGGCCGCAGGAGGCGCGGATCCGGGCGCACCTGGCCGACCTGGACGTGGCGGACTGGGTCGAGCTGCCCGGGCAGTGCTCCCGCGAGCAGATCCGCGACCTCTACCGCACCTCGGACCTCTACCTCGCCCCGTCGTTCCAGGAGTCCTTCGGGATCGCCGCGCTCGAGGCCCGCACCGTCGGCCTGCCGGTCGTGGCGATGAGCAGCGGCGGGGTCGGGGAGTTCGTGCGCCACGGCGTCGAGGGCCTGCTGTGCGAGGACGATGCCGAGCTGGGTGCCGCGCTGGCCAGCCTGGTCGCCAGCGCGTCGCTGCGTCAGGCCATGACCGAGCACAACCGGCGGCACCGACCTGTGCACGACTGGTCGTCGACGTTGCGGGGGTTCGAGGAGGTCTATGCCGCGGCACGTGCCGGGGTCGCCGGCCCGCGCCCCGCCCGGATGCTGCGACTGCGCTGAGCCCTCCCGAGCGACCCGCCCGCGCCCGGCACCCATTGCCTCGGCGCGGACAGAGGTGCATCGTGGGGAGCACGGGCTTCGGGAGGTGCGTGGTGCACGCGAACGTGGGTGACCAGCTGGTCGTCGAGAGCAACAGGGTGGATGCGCCCCGCAAGGTCGGCGAGATCCTGGAGGTGCAGGGCGACGGCGGCGCTCCGCCGTACGTGGTCCGCTGGTCCGACGGCCACGAGGGCGTGATGTACCCCGGCGCCGACGCCCACGTGGTGCCACGCCAGCGGGACTGACCCCGCCCACCGGTCGCACGTCGAGAGGGCGGTGCGCCAGCACGGCGTCAGCACGGCGCCAGCCTGGGGCGACGCCCACCTCACACCCCGGCCCGGGAGCAAGACCTAGGGTGGGCGCGTGGACGGGGTAGTGGTCGGCGTGTGCGTGCTGGTGGGCGTCATCCTGCTCACCCCCGCGGCGACGGCGCTGCGTGTGCCCCAGCCGGTGGTGCTGACCATCTACGGGCTGCTCCTGGCCGCGATCCCGGTCGTTCCCGACCTGCAGCTCTCCCCCGAGCTGATCCTGCCGATCGTGCTGCCGCCGCTGCTCTTCGCCGCCACCCAGCGCACGACCGTGACCGAGTTCCGCGAGCACGCGGGTGCGGTGGCCGTGCTGGCGGTCGGCCTGACCGTCTCGACCGCTGCGGTGGTGGCGCTCACCGCGCACGCGCTGGGTCTGTCGTGGGCCACCGCCTGGATCCTCGGGGCCGTCGTGTCACCACCCGACCCCGTGGCGGCCACCGCCGTCGCGCGCAGGCTCAGCCTGCCCCACCGGTTGGTGACCATCCTCGAGGGGGAGGGGATGTTCAACGACGCGACCGCCCTGGTCCTCTACAGCGTCGCGGTGACGGCCGCGGTGTCCGGCTCCATCACCGTCGTGGACATCGGCGTCGACCTGCTCGCGGCGGTGGTCCTCGGGGTGCTCGCGGGGCTGCTGGCCGCGGTGGTGGCCCGCTGGCTGCTGGCCCGGATCCACGACGGGTACGCCGAGACCACGATCACCGTGCTGTTCCCGTTCGTCGCCTACGTCGGCGCCGAGGAGGTGCACGGCTCGGGGGTGCTGGCCGTGCTGGTGCTGGGCCTCTACCTGCGCAGCTACGGGCACGCGGCCACCACCTCGGGGGGTTGGCTGCTCGGCCGCGCGGTGTGGTCCTACGCGGACTTCCTGGTGACCAGCGTGGTCTTCGCCCTCCTCGGCTTCGAGCTGTTCCGCGTGATCGGCCAGACGCCGGTCGACTCGGGCACGATGTGGCTGGCCGTGGCCGTGGTGTCGGTGCTCGTGGTCTTCCGGGCCGCCTGGGTCTTCGTCAGCTCCGGGTTCGCGCGGCACCGGGCCAGGCGGCGGGACGTGCCGCTCCCCTCGGGATGGCGGGAGTCGTTGGTGGTCTCCTGGGCGGGAATGCGCGGGGTGGTCACCGTCGCGACGGCGCTGGCCCTGCCCCTCGCCGTGAAGGGGGGCGCTCCGCTGGAGGGACGCAACGACGTGATCGCCGTCGGACTGGCCTGCGTCCTGCTCACCCTGGTCGTCCAGGGCCTGACCCTTGCCCCCCTCACCACCCGGTTGGGGGTCGGCAGCGAGGTGGACGAGGAGCGGATGGTCGCCGACCTGCGTCGCCAGGCCGCCCAGAAGGCGCTGGAGGAGATCCGCGGCGCCGCCACCGAGCGGGCCGAGGAGTCCGTGTGCCGCGCTGCTGTCATGCAGTACGAGGGCTACGTGGCGGCGCAGTCGGCGATGGAGGAGGCGCGGCTGGCCGAGCACGACGACGTCGACCTCGCCGAGCAGCTCGGGGCACTGCTGCGCCACGCCACCGACGTGGAGCGTGCCCTGGTGCTGGAGAAGAGGCGCAGCGGCGAGGTGAGCGCGGCGGTGGCGGACGAGGTCCTGCGCGACATCGAGACGCGCGCGGTCCGCGACTTCGACTAGCGCGGCCGCGCGGGCAGGTCCAGGCCCGTGCGCTCGCGCAGGTCGGCGACGCTCGCGCCGTACGTCGCCCGGACCCGGACGCCGTCCGCACCGACCTCGAAGACCCCGTGGTCGGTGTAGACCCTGCTGACGCACGCGACGCCGGTGAGCGGATAGGTGCACTCCGGCACCAGCTTCGGCGTGCCGTCCTTGCCGAAGAGGGTCATCATCACGAACACGTCCTTGGCCCCGATGGCGAGGTCCATCGCGCCGCCCACCGCCGGAATGGCGTCCTCCTCCCCGGTGTGCCAGTTGGCGAGGTCCCCGCCCACGGAGACCTGGAAGGCGCCGAGCACGCACACGTCGAGGTGGCCGCCGCGCATCATCGCGAACGAGTCCGCGTGGTGGAAGTAGGACGCCCCCGGTGTCTCCACGACGGGCACCTTCCCGGCGTTGATGAGGTCGGGGTCGACCTCGTCGCCGACGGCCGCCCGACCCATGCCGAGCATCCCGTTCTCGGTGTGCAGGACGACGCCCCTCTCGAGGTCGAGGTGGTCGGCCACCAGGGTGGGCTGACCGATGCCCAGGTTCACGAACGCACCGGTGGGGATGTCCTCGGCGATCAGGCGCGCGATCTCGTCCCGGGAGAGGGGGCCGCGGGCGGTGTCCTCGCGCGTGCTCATCCGCCCGCTCCGGTGCGGCTCCGACCCGTGGGTGCGTCGACGTGCACGACCCGGTCGACGTAGATGCTGGGTGTCACCACGGCCTCGGGGTCGATCCCGCCGGTCTCGACGACGTCGGAGACCTGCGCGATCGTCGTGACCGCCGCGGTCGCCATCACCGGGCCGAAGTTGCGGGCGGTCTTGCGGTAGACCAGGTTGCCCATCCGGTCGGCCACGTGTGCCTTGATCAGCGCGTAGTCGCCACGCAGCGGGTACTCCAGCACGTAGTCGCGGCCGTCGATGGTGCGCTGTTCCTTGCCCTCGCCCAGCGGGGTGCCGACGCCGGTGGGGCAGAAGAACGCACCGATGCCGGCGCCGGCGGCGCGCATCCGCTCGGCCAGGTTCCCCTGCGGCACCACCTCGAGCTCGATGCGCCCGCGGCGATAGAGGTCGTCGAAGACCCAGGAGTCGGTCTGTCGGGGGAACGAGCAGACGATCTTGCGCACCTTCCCCGTCCCCAGCAGCGCGGCCAGGCCGTGGTCGCCGTTGCCGGCGTTGTTGTTCACCACCGTGAGGTCACCGGCTCCGTGGCGGCGCAGCGCGTCGATCAGCTCCATCGGCTGCCCGGCGGTGCCGAACCCGCCGATGAGGACCGTGGCCCCGTCGGGGATGTCCGCGACCGCCTCGTCCGCGGCCCGGACTCCGTTGAGGACCTCGGTCACGAGGTGCTCCCTGCGACGTTCTCCAGAACGACGGCGAGACCCTGCCCCACCCCGATGCAGATGGCGGCCACCCCCCACCGGTGGCCGTCCACCTGCATCACCTTCGCCAGCGTGCCGAGGATCCGGCCGCCGGAGGCTCCCAGCGGGTGCCCCACGGCGATCGCGCCGCCGCGCGTGTTCACGATCGCAGGGTCGATGTCCCACGCGTCGAGGCACACCAGGGACTGCACCGCGAACGCCTCGTTGAGCTCGACCGCACCGACGTCCGCCCAGCCGATCCCGGCGCGCGCCAGCGCCTTCTCGGCCGCCTCCACGGGGGCGTAGCCGAACCGGTGCGGCTCCAGCGCATGGGCGCCCCGTCCGGCGATGCGGGCGACCGGGGCACGACCGAGGCGGTCTGCAACCCCCTCGGACCCGACCAGCACGGCGGAGGCGCCGTCGCTGAGCGGGGAGGCGTTGCCCGCGGTGATGGTGCCGTCCTTGCGGAACGACGGCTTCAGCCCTGCCAGCGACTCGACGCTCGCGCCGGCGCGCACCGACTCGTCCCGCTGGACGTCGGTGTCGGGGACTGACACCACGAGGTCGTCGTAGAAGCCCTCGGCCCAGGCCCGGTCGGCGAGGTTGTGCGAACGGGCCGCGAAGGCGTCCTGCCGCTCCCGCGACACGTCGTGCTTGTCCTGGAGCTGCTCGTTGGCCGCACCGAGCGAGACCGTCCACTCCTCGGGCATCCGCGCGTTGACCAGGCGCCAGCCGAGGGTGGTGGAGACCGCCTCCAGGTTGCCTGCGGGGTAGGGCCGGCTCGGCTTGGGCAGCACCCACGGGGCCCGGGTCATCGACTCCACACCGCCGGTCAGCACCAGGTCGGCGTCCCCGGTCTCGACCATCCGGGAGCCCGCCATGGCTGCGTCGAGGGAGGAGCCGCAGAGCCGGTTGACCGTGGAGCCCGGCACCGAGACCGGGTAGCCGGCCAGCAGCGCGGCCATCCGACCCACGTTCCGGTTCTCCTCGCCCGCACCGTTGGCGTTGCCGAGGATGACCTCCTCGACCGAGCCCGGGTCCAGCCCCGGCGTGCGGTCGCGCACGGCCCCGAGCACGTGCGCGGCGAGGTCGTCGGGACGCACTGCGGCGAGCCCGCCGTTGAGCTTTCCGAAGGGGGTGCGGACCGCGTCGTAGACGAACGCGTGGCTCATGAGTCTCCCTGGGGGTGCGGGTCGGGGGCGGGACCGTCGTCGAGCTCGGCCAGCACCCCCTGGGCGATCCGGAAGGCGGTGTTGGCGTCGGGCACGCCGCAGTAGATCGCGCTCTGCAGGATCAGCTCCTTGAGCTCCTCGTCGGTGAGGCCGTTGGTGCGGGCCGCCCGCACGTGCATCGCGAGCTCCTCGTGGTGGCCGCGTGCGATCAGGGCGGTGAGGGTGATCATCGAGCGGCTGCGCCGGTCCAGGCCCGGGCGGGTCCAGATCCGGCCCCAGGCGTACTCGGTGATCAGCTCCTGGAACTCGCGGGTGAGGTCGCTCGCTCCGGCGGTCGCGGTGTCGACGTGCGCGTCGCCCAGCACCTCGCGTCGCACGGCCATCCCGGCCTCGTAGGCAGGACCGGTCGGGTGCTCCTCCGGGATCTCCCCGAGAACATGGGCCCGAACGAGGCGCGCGACCTCGGCCGGCGCCTCGGCCGGGGCCAGGTGGGCCACCCCGGCGAGCTCGGCGAGGTCTCCCTGGCGCACTCCCTCGGCGATCTCGCGCAGCCCCTCCAGGGGGGTGACCTGGTCGGCGGCGCCGGCCACGGCCAGCACCGGTGCGGAGATCTCGCCGAGCCGCGCCCGTACGTCGAAGCCGGCGAGCGCCTCGCAGACCTGGAGGTAGGCCTGGTCGTCGGTGTCCTGCAAGGAGTGCAGCAGCGCCGAGCCGGTGGCCGGGGAGCGGTCCAGGAAGCCGGGGGCGAACCAGCGCTCAGCGGAGCCGGAGACCATCACCTGGGTTCCGGACACACTGACCTGACCGATGCGCCCCTCCCACATCGCCGGCTCGCCGATGCGCGCCCCGGTGCAGAGCAGCACCGCACTGGAGACCCGGTCGGGGTGGTCCAGCAGCAGCTGAAGGCCCACGCAGCCGCCGACCGAGTCGCCGGCGTAGGCGAAGCTGCCGCCCAGCTGCTCGCGCTGGACCAGGATGTCCTCCACGATCTCCAGGACCCCGGTCGCCAGCTCGGCCATGGTGAACGACTCTTCTGGCACGGCATGGTTGTGTCCGTGCCCGGGCAGGTCCCAGGCGACGACGTCGAAGACCTCGCTCAGCCCGGCGGCACACTCCGACCACAGTGCGCTCGCGGAGGTGCCCAGCGAGGGGCCGAGCACGAGCAGGGGCAGCTCGGCCCGGTGCGCGGCACCGGTGAGCCGCGCTGCTGTGATGGAAGGGACGGTCACGGATGCTCCTGGTGGTCGTGGCGGCTGCGGGCGAGCACGTGGTCGATGAACGCCGCGTGGGCGCCCAGGTAGTGCCTCGGGTCGAAGTCGGACTCGGGCTCCTCGTCGAAGAGGTCGGCGATGCTGCGCTGCTCGGCGAGCAGCGCAGAGGACTGCTGCCTGACGACCGCGGCCATCCGGCCGGTGTCGACGTGCAGCCCCTCGAGGAGCTCGACGGTCTGGGCCCCGGCCGTCACGGCGTGCCGGGACAGCACGGCCAGGGTGGACCACTCGGTGTGCCAGGCCCCGTCCGGGCGCTCGTCGAGCGCGGTGGCCGCGGCCAGGTGCAGCTGGGCGAGGTGTCCGGGCGCGGCCAGGGCCGCCCGCCGGATCAGCACCGAGAGGACCGGGTTGGCCTTCTGCGGCATGGTCGAGGACCCGCCGCGCCCCTCGACCGCCGGCTCGGCCAGCTCGCCCAGCTCGGGCCGGGCGAGCAGGAGGACGTCGTTGGCGAGGTGCCCCCAGGCGTCGCTGGCGCGGACCAGGGCCTCGGCGTACCGGGTGAACGGGGTGCGGGTGGTGTGCCACGGCGGCACCGGTGCCAGGTCGAGACGTTGCGCGGCGTCGGCGACGACGGTCTCGAGGCGTGCGGGTGAGCCGGCCAGGGAGAGGATCTCTGCTGCGGCCGCCAGGGTCCCCGCGGCGCCGCCGAGCTGCACGGGAGGCTGGTCGGTGACCCGGCGCAGGTCGTCGCGGGCGTCCAGCACGCCCTGCAGCCACTGCGCGGCCTTGAGCCCGAAGGTGACCGGGACCGCGTGCTGGGTCAGGGTGCGGCCGGCCATCACGTCGTCGCGGTGCCGGTCGGCGAGCGTGGCGAGCGCCGACACCTGCCGGTCGAGGTCGGCCAGGAGGCGCTCGCCGGCCTCCCGGCAGCACAGCACCAGTGCGGTGTCGAGCACGTCCTGGCTGGTCAGCCCCCGGTGGAGCCAGCGGCCGGCTGCCGGGTTGCGCTGCTGCACGCGCTCACGCAGCAGCGCAAGCACGGGCGTCACCGGGTTGCCGGAGGCCTCGGCCCGAGCGGCGATCGCCCCGAGGTCGCGCCCCGAGAGCAGGCCGGCGAGGTTCTCCCGGGCCTCGGCGGGCGCGGCGCCGGCCGAGGTGAGCGCCCCGAGCCACGCGGTCTCGACACGCACCATGGCCGAGAGCACCGCCTCACCGGTGAAGATCCGCCCGGCACGCTCGTCGCCGGGCCACAGCAGGTCGGCCATCAGGCGCCCGGGAAGGTCAGGAACACGGTCTCGCCGTCGCCTTGGAGCCGTACGTCGAAGGCGTACCCGTGCTCCTCGCGGCTCGCCACCAGGGTGGGTCGACGCTCCTCCGGCACCGAGCGCAGCAACGGGTCGGTCGCCAGGGCCTGTGTGGAGGCGGCGTCCTCGCCGGGCAGGTAGACGCGGGTGAACAGGCGGTCGAGCAGCCCACGGGCGAAGACCGTCATCGCGATGAAGCGGGCCGCACCGTCCTCGGTCGGCCCGGGGCGCACCGTGGTGAAGTCGTAGTGGCCGTTGGCGTCCACCGCGGCCCGGCCGAACCCGGTGAACGTCCACCCGTCGCGGCGCAGCGAGCCCTCGGCGCGGGGCACGTCGCCGGCCTGGTCGGCCTGCCAGATCTCCAGCAGGGCGTCGGGGACGGGCCGGCCGGCGCCGTCGTAGACGGTGCCGTGCAGCCGGACGGCGTCCGGGTGTCCGGGCGGCACCAGCTGCTCGTCGCCGGGGTGGGGGAGGGCGAAGCCGTAGAACGGGCCGATGGTCTGCCCTGGGGTCGGGGCGAGGATGGTCTCGCGGCCGGTGTCACTCATGCCTCCTCCAGGGGGGTGCGCTGCGACCCGGTCAGCACGATGTCCCACCGGTACCCGGTGGCCCACTCGTGCCGGGTCAGGTCGTGGTCGTAGGTGGCCACCAGCCGCTCCCGGGCCGCGGGGTCCACGACGGCCTGGTAGATCGGGTCCAGGGGGAACAGGGGATCGCCGGGGAAGTACATCTGCGTGATCATCCGCTGGGTGAACTCGTCGCCGAACAGGGAGAAGTGCACGTGTGCCGGCCGCCACGCGTTGTGGTGGTTCTTCCAGGGGTAGGGGCCGGGCTTGATGGTGGTGAAGGTGTACCTGCCCTCCGCGTCGGTGAGCGTGCGTCCCACCCCGGTGAAGTGCGGGTCGAGCGGTGCCGGGTGCTGGTCGCGCTGGTGGACGTAGCGCCCGGCGGCGTTGGCCTGCCAGATCTCCACCAGCTGGTGCCGCACCGGCCGCCCGCCCCCGTCGAGGACCCGGCCGGAGACGACGATGCGCTCGCCCACCGGCTCGCCGGCGTGCTGGATGGTCAGGTCCGCCTCCAGGGCCCCGACGTCGCGGTGCCCGAAGACGGGGGCGAACAGCTCGATCGTCTCGGGGTCGGCCTGGTGCAGGTCCTTGGTCGGATGGCGCAGCAGGCTGCTGCGGTAGGGCGGGTAGTCCAGCCGGGGCTGGGTCTCCTCGGTCTCGGTGCGCCCGTAGTCCTCGGCGAGGCTCTGGATCTCGGCGCTGATGTCGGTCTGGGAGTCGAGGGCCGAGTCCGAGTCGGTCGCCGCATCGGTGATCGGGGCCTTCTGGGCGCGGTCCTCGGTGTCGGTCACGTCGGCGAGGCTACGACCCCCGGCCCGGACCTGGTCGAGTGGTGTTTCACTGAGCGGAAACGAGCGTGGCACGATGCTGCCATGGCCGGACAGGTCGCCACTCCCGGCACCAGCGTCACCAGCAGGGCGCTGGCGCTGCTCGGCGCCTTCGACGAGCGGCACCGGCGACTGTCCCTGAGCGCGCTCGCGCGACGAGCAGGGCTGCCCGTCGCCACCGCGCACCGGCTCGTCGGGGAGCTCACCGCCTGGGGCGCGCTGAGCCGGACGCCCTCGGGGGAGTACGTCGTGGGACGCCGGCTGTGGGACGTCGGGATGCTCGCCCCCGTGCAGACCGGGCTGCGCCGGCTCGCCTCGCCCTACCTGCACGACCTCTACGGCGCGACCCTCGCGACCGTGCACCTGGCCGTGCGGGACGGCACCGAGGTGCTCTACCTCGACCGGCTCTCCGGGCATGCCTCGGTCCCGGTGGTGAGCACCATCGGCTCGCGGCTGCCGATGCACGCGACCGGGGTCGGCAAGGTGCTGCTCGCGCACGCGCCGCCGCAGGTGCAGGCCGAGGTGCTGGCCCACCTGACCCGGATCACGCCGTACACCATCAACCAGCCGGGCACGCTGCGTCGCCAGCTTGCCCGGGTGCGGCGAGACGACCACGCCAGCACCGTGGAGGAGATGAGCCTGGGGGCCTGCTCGGCCGCCGTACCGATCCGGGCGGGGGAGGAGGTGGTGGCCGCGCTCGGCATCGTCGTGCCGAGCCTGAAGAAGGACCGGGCCAGGCTGGTGGCTGCGATGCAGGTCGCGGCCCGCGGGATCGGGCGCAGCCTGGCCGACCCCTCGCTCGACCGTTTCCACTGAGCAGAAGTGATGGTTGGCAGCGCTCCGCCTCCCGTGGGCACACTCGCGCCATGCCAGCCCCCGTGACGCGTGCCCCCGTCGCCATCGTCGGGGGCGGTCCCGCCGGGCTGATGCTCTCCCATCTTCTCGCCCGCGCCGGCATCGACTCCGTGGTCGTGGAGGTCCGGACGCGCCGCGAGATCGAGGAGACGCACCGGGCCGGCATCCTCGAGCAGGACAGCGTCCGGCTCCTCGTGGAGACCGGCGTCTCCGACCGGGTGCTGCGCGAGGGCTACCGCCACGAGGGGATCGAGCTGGCCTTCGGTGGCAGCTCCCACCGGATCGACTTCGAGGGGCTGGTGGGTGCCTCAGCCCAGCTCTACCCCCAGACCGACGTGTTCATCGACCTGGCCGACGCGCGCGAGCGCGACGGCGGCGACGTCCGCTTCGCCGTGCGCGACGTCGAGGTCCTCGACGTCACCAGCGAGTCGCCGGGCATCGCCTTCACCGACGCCGAGGGGAGGCCCCAGGAGGTGCGCTGCGACTACCTGGTCGGCGCGGACGGCTCCCGGAGCAGCTGCCGGCACACCTTCCCCGAGTCGATGCGCCGGCAGTACTTCCGCGAGTACCCGTTCGCCTGGTTCGGCATCTTGTGCGAGGCCCCGCCCAGCGCGCCCGAGCTGATCTACAACCACTCCGAGCGCGGGTTCGCGCTGATCAGCCAGCGCACCGAGAGCCTCCAGCGGATGTACTTCCAGTGCGACCCTGGCGAGGTCGTCGAGGAGTGGTCTGACGAGCGCATCTGGGAGGAGCTCCAGGCCCGGGTCGGCGCCAACGGGCACACACTGAGGCAGGGGCCGATCACCTCCAAGACCGTGCTGCCCTTCCGCAGCTTCGTCCAGGAGCCGATGCGGTACGGCAACCTCGTGCTGGCCGGCGACGCGGCCCACACGGTCCCGCCGACGGGCGCGAAGGGACTCAACCTGGCACTGGCCGACGTGCGGGTCCTGGCCGAGGAGCTCGAGGCCGCGCTCGCCGGCGGGGACCGGTCCTTGCTGGAGGGGTACGGCGAGCGCGCGCTGGACCGGGTGTGGAAGGCCCAGCACTTCTCCTACTGGATGACCACGATGCTGCACCGGCTGCCCGACGCCAGCGCGTTCGACGTGCGCCGCCAGATCGGGGAGCTGGCCATGGTGACCTCGTCAACGGCGGGCTCGACGTACCTCGCGGAGGCCTACACGGGCTGGCCCCGGGGCTGAGCCGGCCACCCCGGGCGTGTCGACCCGGTCTAGACCAAGAGTGGCGCCGGGCTGTCCGCCCGGGTGGTCTTGATGGCCCGTTCGGGCTATTTCCGCGTGTTGCGCGTCAGACATTTCCGGACAAGGCGTCTCATGAGCGTAGGGACTCGAGGGGGACTGACGATGATCGCGACCGAAGCGGCCCTGTATGGCCGGACGAACGCCAGCGGATCTGGCGTGACCACGCTGCTGGTGTGCGGCTGCGGGCAGGAGATCGGCGTCACCAAGCGCCTGCACTGCCCCCGGTGTGGGTGCTGCCTGAGCTGACCGCCCGCGGATAGGGTGACCTCCGACGATCGGTCAGGAGGCGCCACTGTGGCTCGGCAGCGCGAGGGCGCACGCACCTCGGCGGTGTGGACGCTCCCGAACGTCATCAGCGTGGTGCGGCTGGCCGGCGTCCCCCTCTTCCTGTGGCTGGTGATCGGCCCCGAGGCCGACGCCTGGGCCCTGGTGGTGCTGATGCTCTCCGGCTTCACCGACTGGCTCGACGGCTACCTCGCGCGGCGGCTGGACCAGATGTCCAAGCTCGGCGAGATCCTCGACCCGGTGGCCGACCGCCTCTACATCCTGGCCGCGGTGGTCGGGCTGCTCTACCGGGACATCATCCCCTGGTGGGTGGCCCTGCTGCTGCCGCTGCGCGACGTCTTCTTGTGGTGCCTGGTGCCGTTCCTGCGCACCCGCGGGTACTCCGCGCTGCCGGTGCACTACCTGGGCAAGGCGGCCACCGCGGCGCTGCTCTACGCCTTCCCGCTGCTGTTCATCGGCGACGGCGACGGCGTGGTCGCCACCCTGGCCGACGTCTTCGGCTGGGCCTTCGCGACCTGGGGCATCGGCCTGTACTGGTGGGCCGGGCTGCTCTACGCCTGGCAGGTGCGCAAGCTGATGGCCGACCGGGACCGACGTGCACCCAGCCTGATGGAGGGGTGAGGCCATGCCGTCCCCCCAGACCGACCCAGAGACCGACCCAGAGACCGACCCAGAGACCGACCCAGAGACCCAGCGGCGGCTGCCGGCCCAGGCCACGATGGGGCTGTTGCCCTACCTGACCACCCATGCCCTCGACGAGGACTACGCGTTCGTCTCCGAGCGCCGGTCCGCGGCAGGCCCCCGCCGACCCGCGCGGCGCATCGGTCCCGTGGGTGCCGTGGTGCTGGCCCTGTTCGCGGTGCTGGTGGTCACCGCGGCCCTGCAGACCTCCCGCAACGCGAACAGCGACGAGCAGCAGCGACGCGAGCTGGTGGACCGGGTCGCCGAGGCCCGGGCGGGCCTGAACGACGAGCGTGCGCGGGTCTCCGCCCTGCAGCGGCAGGTGCGCCGGCTCCAGGCCCAGCAGCTGCGCAACGACGGGTCGGCCCGGGGGCTGCTCGACACCATCGCGCTGCTGCGCGTGCGCGCCGGCACGGTCCCGGTGCACGGCCCGGGGGTGCGGGTCGTGGCCGACAACGCGCCCGGGGCCGACAGCCCCCGCAACGAGGTGCTCGACTCCGACCTGCAAAAGCTCGTCAACGGCTTGTGGGAGGCCGGCGCCGAGGCGATCTCGATCAACGGCCAGCGGCTGACCAACCTCAGCACGATCCGGCTCGCGGGGGGCGCCATCACCGTCAACGCCCGGTCACTGCGCCGCCCGTACGTCGTCTCGGCCATCGGCGACAAGGACACGCTGCCGGCACGTTTCGCCGAAACCTCCAGCGGTCAGGCATGGTTGGACCTGAAGCGCGACGTCGGCCTGCAGCTGAGCATCACCCCGGTGGCGTCGCTGCGGCTGCCAGCGGCGGAGGTGTCGCTGCGCTACGCCAACCAGGATGAATCAGGAGGCACGTCGTGATCGCGATCATCGGGCTCGTGATCGGTGTCGTCCTCGGGCTCTTCCTCACCCCCGACGTGCCGCTGGCGGTGGAGCCCTACCTGCCCATCGCCGTGGTGGCGGCGCTCGACGCCGTCTTCGGTGCCTTCCGGGCCTTCCTCGACGGCATCTTCGACGACAAGGTGTTCGTGATCTCCTTCATCAGCAACGTGCTCGTCGCCGGGCTGATCGTCTTCCTGGGTGACAAGCTCGGTGTCGGGGCCCAGCTCTCGACCGGCGTGGTCGTCGTCCTCGGCATCCGGATCTTCTCCAACGCCGCCGCGATCCGGCGACACCTCTTCCACGCATGACCTCTGCCGGCACGCCACCTCCGAGCGACGGGTCCGACCAGCCCGAGCGCTCCGGCCTGGCTCGCCTGCGGCGCTCCTTCCTCTCTCCCTCGCGCGGGCAGACGGTCGTCGCCGTGCTGGTGGGGGTGCTCGCGTTCGCGGCCGTCACCCAGGTGCGCCTGACCGGGCAGGACGACACCTACGCCAACCTGCGCGAGCCCGAGCTGATCCAGGCGCTCAACGGGCTCCAGTCGGCCTCCCGCAAGGCCGAGCGCGACATCAACGAGCTCGAGCAGACCCGCGACAGCCTGCGCAGCAGCACCCAGCGACGCGCCACCGCCCTGGAGCAGGCCCGCAAGGAGCTGCAGACCCTGGCCGTGCTGGCCGGCACCGTGGCGGCCACGGGGCCGGGCATCCGGATCACCGTCGAGGACCCGGACGGCGATCTGACCTTGAACCACCTGCTCGACGGCGTCGAGGAGCTGCGCAACGCCGGGGTGGAGGCGATGGAGATCAACGACCGCGTGCGGGTGGTCGCCCAGACCTCCTTCGAGGACGACCCCAACGGCGTGCGGGTCGACGGGGTGCTGCTCCGTGCGCCGTACATCATCGACGCGATCGGCAGTCCCGACACCCTCGCCGGCGCCCTGGCGTTCCAGGATGGCTTCACCGACGACGTGGAGCGAGACGGCGGGTCGGTGGAGATCCAGAAGGCGGACCGGATCGACGTGACGGTGACCCGGACGCCGGCCGAGCCCCGCTACGCCGAACCGGTCCCCGGGCAGTAACCTGCGTGGTGGCGCCGCCGGCGTCACTCGGGTGCCGGTCGGGTGCCCCCGCGACCACGAGGAGCAGCGTGTTTCCTGAAGACCTGAAGTACACCTCCGAGCACGAGTGGCTGCGTGAGCCCGGCCAGGCCGCAGGGTCGGTCCGGGTGGGCATCACCTCCTACGCCCAGGACGCCCTCGGCGACATCGTCTTCGTGCAGCTGCCGGAGGTCGGGGACAGCGTCACCTCCGGGGCGGTCGTCGGTGAGCTGGAGTCGACGAAGTCGGTCAGCGAGGTCTACGCACCTCTGGGCGGGGAGGTCGTGGCGCGCAACGAGGCTCTCGACGCGACGCCCGAGCTGGTCAACACCGACCCCTACGGCGACGGCTGGCTCTTCGAGATCGTGGCTGACAACAGCGGGTCGGCCGACCTGCTCGACGCCGCGACCTACGAGGCGGGTCTCGAGGCCTGAGCCCGGTCTCCTGCGGTGCCGCGAAACTCTGCGGAGGTGGTCCCGCCGGCCGTGGACTCGCTGATAGGTTGACCGCCAGAGGAACCTTGACCCTTCAGTGACGCTTGAGGGTTGGCGGCTCGGGGGCGGGCAGAACTGCACACGCACGCACAGGACTGGAGATCGACGACATGCCCTATTGCTCGCAGTGCGGGAGCCAGAACTCCGACGACGCCCGATTCTGCTCGCAGTGCGGCGCGCCCCAGACGCCGCCCCCGGAGCAGAGCGCCCAGGGCACGGAGGCGCCCACCGACGCCACGGCCACGATCACCTTCGGCGCACCGCCGAAGTCCGAGAGCGACGAGCGCGCCTCGCTGAACCCCGCCGACGCCGCCGCGGTCGACGCGCTGCCGTCGGGCAGCGCCCTGCTGGTCGTGCAGCGCGGGCCCGGGGCCGGCAGCCGCTACCTGCTGGACACCGACCTCTCCACGGTCGGCCGGCACCCGGAGAGCGACATCTTCCTCGACGACATCACCGTCTCGCGCCGCCACGTGGAGTTCCGCCGGGAGGCGGACAGCTTCCACGTCCACGACGTCGGCAGCCTCAACGGCACCTACGTCAACGGTGACCGGGTCGACGACGCCGCTCTCCAGAACGGCGACGAGGTCCGCATCGGCAAGTTCCGCCTGATCTTCTTCGCCAGCGACGCGAAGGGCAGCTGACCGGTGCGTCAGGCGGCCCGAATCACGATCGGGCAGGCGGTCGCCGACCTCAAGGCGGAGTTCCCGGACGTCGACATCAAGGAGTCGAAGATCCGGCACCTCGAGAACGAGGGACTCGTCGAGCCCGAGCGCACTCCCTCGGGCTACCGCAAGTACTCCGTGGAGGACATGGAGAAGCTGCGCTACATCATCCGTGCCCAGCGTGAGCACTACCTGCCGCTGAAGGTGATCCGCGAGCACCTCGACGCCCTCGACCGGGGGCTCGAGCCGCCGGCCCCCAGCGGGGCACCGTCGATCCCGGGGACCCTGCTGGCCAACCCGGCGCCGGGTGCGGAGTCGCTGCTCTCGCACGCACCCGACGTGCGCATCTCGCGCCGGGAGCTGGTCAAGACCGCGGAGATCACCGAGGAGCTTCTCGACCAGCTCGAGAACTACGGGTTGGTCCGGCCGCGACCCGGCTCCAAGCACTACGACTCCGACGCGCTGGTGATCGCCAAGGTGGCCGGCGAGCTGGCCGCCTACGGTCTCGAGCCGCGCCACCTCCGGGCCTTCCGCACTGCCGCCGAGCGCGAGGTCGGCCTGGTCGAGCAGCTGGTCGCCCCGATCCGGCGCAGCCGCGAGGACGGCGCCGAAGGTCGTGCCGCCCAGACCATGGACGAGATGGCCGTCCTCTCCATCCGCCTGCACGCTGCCCTGGTCAAGGCCGGTCTCCGCTCCTTGCGCTGACCTCTAGTGCGCACCCTGCAGGTTCAGCACGACCACGCCGACCACGATGAGCGCGAGAGCGGCGACCTTGGTCAGGTCCCAGGACTCCCCGAGCACCAGCACCCCGACCACGGCGATGGCGGCGGTGCCCAGGCCCGCCCAGATGGCGTAGGCGACCGAGACCGGGATGTGCCGCACCACCACGGCCAGCAGCCAGATCGACACCGCGTACCCGAGCAGCACCACGGGGGTCCAGACCGGGTGGTGGAAGCTGTCCGTGCGCGGCAGGGCCGCGGTCGCGCCCACCTCCGCGCCGATCGCCAGCAGCAGCAGTGCCATCACCGTGGGCATGTCCCTCAACTCCTCACCAGGGCTTGTGTAGCGAGTGCTACGGGCCTAATGTAGCACTCGCTACACTGGCGGCCAACGTACACCGAGAGGGGGGTGGCGATGAGCGAGCGACGCGAGGCGCTGGCCGAGGCGGCGACGGACTACGCACTCGAGCACGGGCTGATCGACCTGAGCCTGCGGCCGCTGGCGGCCGCGCTGGGCACCAGCGACCGGATGCTGCTCTACCACTTCCAGGGCAAGCTCGACCTGCTGGCCACGATCCTCCGGGTCTCCAACGACCGCTCGGTGCGCGGTATCCGGGAGCTGGCGCCGTCGACCGACGTACGCCGGGCGGTGCTCGACCTCTGGGCCGTGGTCAGCCGGGCCGACCAGGCGCGCTGTCAGCGGCTCTACGTCGAGGCTGCGGCCCTCGGCGTGCTGGGGGCCGAGCCCTTCGCGACCGTCGTGGGGGAGGCCAACGAGCTCTGGCTGGCGGCGTTGGCCGACCACCTGCACGAGTCGGGCCTCTCCCGCACGCACGCACCCCGTGCGGCGCGTCTGGTGGAGGCCGCGTTCATGGGCCTGCAGCTCGACGAGCCCCTCGAGCCGGCGGCCGGGATCCGACGCAGCGTCGGCGACCTCGCCGACGCCGTCGCGGCTGTCTGGGGGAGCGCCGACCAGCCTCCACGGGGCCGTGGTCGGCGGGGCGCTGCCGAGTAGGCTGGTCGACATGCGTGAGGTCGAGGTCGTCGGAGTCCGGGTGGAGATGCCGTCCAACAGCCCACTCGTGCTCCTGCGCGAGCTGACGGGGGAGCGCTACCTGCCGATCTGGATCGGCGCGGTCGAGGCCACCGCGATCGCGTTCGCCCAGCAGGGCGTCGTCCCGCCGCGTCCGCTGACCCACGACCTGCTCCGCGACGTCCTCGAGGCCACCGGCAACGAGGTCTCGGAGATCCGGATCACCGAGATGCGCGACAACGTCTTCTACGCCTCCCTGGTGCTGGCCTCCGGGGTGGAGATCAGTGCCCGGCCCTCGGACTCCATCGCGCTCGCGCTGCGGACCGGCTCCCGGATCGTGTGTGCCGAGGAGCTGCTCGACGACGCCGGGATCGTCGTCCCCGACGAGCAGGAGGACGAGGTGGAGAAGTTCCGCGAGTTCCTCGACCACGTCTCGCCCGAGGACTTCGACAAGGGCCAGGCCTGACTGGGTGTCCCTGTGGCACGGGGACGGTTCCCGGGGTCGCCGGGCGGGGCACGCCGTACCCGAGTGACCTGACCGATGGTCAGTGGGACCGGCTGGCGTCGGTGTTCAACAGTTGCCCCCCGGCCCCTTAGCCTGACGCTGTGGAGGTCTTCGACTTCGCCGCGTTCTTCACCGCGGTCGACACCGAGCGTCGCGATCGCGGCCTCGGCTGGTACGACGTCGCCGACGCCCTGTGGCAGCAATCGGAGAAGCTCAACGCGGAGCGGGAGGACCATCCCCTCTGCGGTGGCGCCGTGGGAAGGATGGGCGACCGGGGCGCCACCTCCTGCCAGTACGCCCTGTTCATGCTCCGGTGGCTCGGCCGACCACCTGAGGACTTCCTTGCCGAGCCGCCGCGGCACGTCGGCGAGACCACCCTGCCGGAGGCCGGTCTCGATCACAGGCTGCGGTGGGACCTCTCGCAGCTGCACCAGGCGCTGAACGAGAGGCGCAACGCACTCGGGCTCACCTGGGCACAGCTCGCGCAGCAGCTGGGCTGTGCACCGAGCAGACTCACGAACCTGCGCGCCGCGCGGTTCGCCGACCTGGAGCTCACCATGCGGGTCACCCAGTGGCTCGGACGACCCGCGGCCGACTTCATCCATCCCGCGCAGTGGTGATCGCACGAAACATCGTCGTGTGGTCGGGTCCCAGCAGGAGCGGCCCGCTCATCCTTGACCCTCAAGTGAAACTTTAAGGTTGCGCGACACGCCGCCGCTGTCTTTGACCAACCCTCGAGCCGGGGTCTACCTTCGAACTGTCTTCGCTGTAACTCCACGGCTGGGATTCCGCGCCTGCTCCACGGGCCAGGAGCCACCGGCCACCCTTCCCAGGGGTTACGCTCAGTGGAGGGAACTTCGGAGGTAGCAGTGGGTACCAAGAACGGCGACGGCGGAGCGAGCAGCACCGTCGGGCACGATCCCCAGGCAGAGCAGGCCGCCCTGGAGGCGGCGCTGAACGCCGACGAGCAGGGTCTGCTCTTCGACGACGACGTCTCCCCGCTGCCCCGCGACCTCGGCTACCGCGGCCCCACCGCCTGCAACGCGGCGGGGATCACCTACCGCCAGCTGGACTACTGGGCCCGCACCGGTCTGGTCGAGCCCACCGTCCGCGGGGCCACCGGCTCGGGCACCCAACGGCTCTACGGCTTCCGCGACATCTTGCTGCTCAAGGTGATCAAGCGACTGCTCGACGCCGGCATCTCGCTGCAGCAGATCCGCACCGCCGTGGCCCACCTGCGCGCCCGGGGCACCGACGACCTGACCCGGGTCACCTTGATGAGCGACGGGGCCACCGTCTATGAGTGCACGAGCAACGACGAGGTCATCGACCTGCTGCAGGGGGGACAGGGCGTCTTCGGGATCGCCATCGGCGGCGTCTGGCGCGAGATCGAGGGGTCGCTGGCCGACCTGCCCTCGGAGCGCACCGCCGAGGCCGACGAGGACGCCAGCGACGAGCTCGCCGCCCGGCGCAAGGCGCGGCTGACCGGCTGAGCGGCCGGATCTCGACTGGATCTCGACTGGATCTCGACTGGGCTCGATCACCAGATCTCGACTGGATCTCGACTGGGCTCGATCACCAGGCTCGATCACCAGGCTCGATCACCAGATCTCGACTGGGCTCGATCACCAGGCTCCGCGAGGCTGGTAGTTTTGTGTTGCTGACAAACCCTGTGCGGGAGAGTTCCCGGGCGAGCACGCACGTGGTCGACCGGGGCGCCGAAGGGGCAACTCCTCCCACCAACCTCTCAGGCTCACGGACCGCGCAGGCTGGCACTCAGGAGTGACGACGACGTCGTGACTGAGGGGAGGCGCCCGTGTCGGCGACGCTGCAGATCGCGTCGGACCCGGCAGCCGCCTCAGGACCAGGAGCGACATGTCAGACCAGAGCCTCGGCGCCGCGCTCGAGCCGCGTCCCTTCAGTGCCCGACACATCGGACCCGACGAGCACCAGGTCACCGAGATGCTCAAGACGCTCGGGGTCAGCAGCCTCGAGGCGCTGATGGACGACGCCGTGCCCGGCCGGATCCGTTCGGACCGGCTCGCGCTGCCCGACGCGGCCTCGGAGTGGGCGACCGCCGCCGAGCTGCGCGAGCTGGCTGCGCTGAACAACCCCCTCGTCTCGATGATCGGGCTGGGCTACCACGGCACGATCACCCCGGCCGTCGTGCGCCGCAACGTGCTCGAGGACCCGTCGTGGTACACCGCCTACACGCCCTACCAGCCCGAGATCAGCCAGGGTCGCCTCGAGGCGCTGCTGAACTTCCAGACGATGGTCGCCGACCTGACCGGCCTGCCCACCGCGAACGCCTCCCTGCTCGACGAGGGCACCGCCGCGGCGGAGGCGATGACGCTCGTGCGGCGTGCGAACCGCAACGCCAGCGGCCCGTTCGTCGTCGACGCCGACGCCCTTCCCCAGACCATCGAGGTGCTGCGCACCCGCGCGGAGGCGATGGGCATCGAGGTCGTCGAGGCGCAGCTCGACCGCGGCCTGCCCGACGGCGAGCTCTGCGGGGTGCTGGTGCAGTACCCCGGCGCCTCCGGTCGCGTCCTCGACCCGCAGCCGGTGATCGAGCAGGCCCACGAGCGTGGTGCGCTCGCGGTGGTCGCGGCCGACCTGCTGGCCCTGACCCTGCTGGAGTCACCCGGGACGCTCGCCGCCGACGTCGCCGTCGGTTCCTCCCAGCGCTTCGGCGTCCCGCTGTTCTACGGCGGCCCCCACGCCGGGTTCATGGCCGTGCGAGACGGCCTGGAGCGCCACCTGCCCGGCCGTCTCGTCGGCGTCTCGGTCGACGACGTCGGCCGGCCCGCCTACCGGCTCTCGCTGCAGACGCGCGAGCAGCACATCCGCCGGGACCGGGCCACCTCCAACATCTGCACCGCCCAGGTGCTGCTCGCGGTCGTCGCCTCGATGTACGCCGTCTACCACGGACCCGAGGGGCTCACCCGGATCGCGCGGACCACCCATCACCAGGCCGCCGCGCTCGCCGAGCGGCTTCGCGACGGGGGAGTGGAGGTCGTGCACGGCGAGTTCTTCGACACCGTGCTGGCCCGCGTCCCCGGCCGGGCGGCGGAGGTGGTGCGGGCCGCGCGTGACGGCGGCGTGCACGTGCGCCTCCTGGACGAGGACCACGTGGGCCTGAGCACCTCGGAGACGACCGACGCCGCCGTCCTGGACGCGGTGCTCGGGGCGTTCGGCGTGACCGGCCCCGGCGTCGCCGACACCGAGGCCAGCGAGGTGCTGCCCCCGGGGCTGCGACGGACCACGGACTTCCTCACCCACGAGGTCTTCAACACCCACCGGTCCGAGACTTCGATGCTGCGCTACCTGCGCCGGCTCTCCGCGCGCGACTACGCGCTGGACCGCGGGATGATCCCGCTGGGCTCGTGCACGATGAAGCTGAACGCCACCACGGAGATGGAGCCGGTGAGCCTGCCGGGCTTCGCCGACCTGCACCCGTTCGCCCCGGCGGAGGACGCGCAGGGCTACCGCCGGCTGATCGACCAGCTCGAGTCGTGGCTGGGCACGGTCACCGGCTACGACCGGGTCTCGATCCAGCCCAACGCCGGCTCCCAGGGGGAGCTCGCCGGGCTGCTGGCCATCCGCGCCTACCACCGTGCCAACGGGGAGGGTGAGCGCCGGGTCTGTCTGATCCCGGCCTCTGCCCACGGCACCAACGCCGCGTCGGCGGTGATGGCCGGGATGGAGGTCGTCGTGGTGCAGTCGGATGCCGATGGCTCGGTCGACATGGACGACCTGCGTCGACAGTGCGCCGAGCACCGCGAGGACCTGGCCGCGATCATGGTCACCTACCCCTCGACCCACGGCGCCTACGAGGACTCGATCACCGAGCTGTGCGAGACCGTGCACGAGGCCGGGGGCCAGGTCTACGTGGACGGGGCGAACCTCAACGCCCTGCTCGGCTACGCCAAGCCGGGGGAGTTCGGCGGCGACGTGTCGCACCTGAACCTGCACAAGACCTTCTGCATCCCGCACGGAGGCGGTGGGCCCGGGGTGGGTCCGGTCGGGGTGCGCGCCCACCTCGCGCCGTACCTCCCCTCGCACGGCATGCATCCCGAGGTGGACAAGCGCGTCGGCATCGGGCCGATCAGCGCGGCGCCGTACGGCTCGGCGGGGATCCTGCCGATCTCGTGGGCCTACGTGCGGCTGATGGGTGCCCGGGGCCTCACCGACGCCACGGCAGTGGCCGTGCTCGCGGCCAACTACGTCGCCGAGCGGCTCCAAGAGCACTACCCGGTGCTCTACCGGGGGCACCACGACCGCGTCGCCCACGAGTGCATCCTCGACCTGCGCGGACTGACCAAGGCCAGCGGGGTGAGCGTCGACGACGTGGCCAAGCGGCTGATCGACTACGGCTTCCACGCGCCGACCATGAGCTTCCCCGTCGCGGGGACGCTGATGGTAGAGCCCACCGAGAGCGAGGACCTCGGGGAGCTGGACCGCTTCTGCGAGGCGATGATCGCCATCCGCGAGGAGATCCGCCGCGTCGAGGAGGGGGAGTGGGACGCCGAGCACTCCCCGCTGCGCGGCGCCCCGCACACGGCGGCGGCGGTGGTCACCGGGGCGTGGGCCCGCGCCTACCCGGTCGAGGTCGCTGCGTTCCCCGCCGGGCCGGACCCGGACAAGTACTGGCCGCCCGTGGGTCGCATCGACCAGGCCTACGGCGACCGCAACCTGGTCTGCGCGTGCCCGCCGCCCGAGGCGTTCATGTGAGCAGCAACCGCCATGGCTGACCGCGCCGCGCACTACCAGAGCGTCATCGACCGCTACCAGGCCGAACGCCGACTGCCCTCCATCGTGGCCGGGGTGCTCGAAGGGCCTGCGCTGTCCTGGTCGGGGACCGCCGGAGCGCGGACCGACACCGAGACCCAGTACCGGATCGGGTCGATCACCAAGACCATGACGGCCGTGCTGGTCCTGCAGTGCGTCGAGGCCGGCCTGCTCGACCTCGACGACCCGGTCGGCAAGCACGTCCCCGAGGCCGGCTACGGCTCGGCCACTGTGCGGGCCCTGCTCGCGCACGTCTCCGGGATGCAGAGCGAGCCGGTCGGGCCGTGGTGGGAACGCTCACCGGGGATCCCGGTCGCCCAGCTGCTCGCCGAGAACGACGGCTCCGGTGCGGTCTTCGCGCCCGGAGAGCACTACCACTACAGCAACCTCGGCTTCGCGCTGCTCGGTGAGCTGGTCGCACGCCTGCGCGGCGTGCCCTGGGCCGAGGTGATGCAAGAACGGCTGCTCGAACCGCTGCGGCTGGACCGCACCTCCTACCACCCCCGCGAGCCGCACGCCCGCGGACTGAGCGTGCACCACCTCGCCGGCACGCTCACCGAGGAGCCAGGACACGACACCGCAGCGATGGCGCCCGCCGGACAGCTGTGGAGCACGGTGGAGGACCTGGCCGGCTTCGCAGCCTTCCTCCTCGAGGGCCGCCCCGACGTGTTGAGCACCGAGACACTGGCGCAGATGCGGCGGCCGGTGCCGCCCGCGATCGAGTACGGCCTCGGGGTCCGGCTGCTGACCTACCCCGGCGGGGTGCTGGTCGGCCACACCGGCTCGATGCCGGGATTCCAGGCCACCGTGTTCGTCGACCCGTTGGCGAGGCTGGGCGTGGTCGCGCTGACCAACTCCACGACCGGCTTCTCGGGACCCGAGCTGGCACTCGCCCTCCTCGGCGACCACACCCCGGGGGCGATGGAGCCCTGGCGCCCGAGCCGTCGGGTCCCGGCCTGGGCCCGGGAGCTGCTCGGCTACTGGCACTGGGGCAACTCCGCCTACGAGGTGCGCTGGCACAACGAGCGGCTGGAGTGGCGCGACCTGGCCCGTGGCGCCGTGGCCGAGCAGTTCGTCCTCGTCGGGGACCGGGTCATCGGCTCCGCCGGCTACCACCACGGCGAGACCCTGCATGTCCGGCGCGGCGACGACGGTTCGGTGGACCACCTCGAGTGCGCCACCTTCGTCTACACCCGCGAGCCCTACCCCGACGGCCCCTGAGGCGCTGCGAGGGTGGCTACATCGCCTGGGACACCGAGCTCATGTTGAAGTCGGGCACCCGCAGCGCCGGTGTCGCGGTGCGCGAGAAGTCGTCCTCGCCCCACTCGCGCGAGAAGCTGGGCACCGTGGCCGAGGCCTCGGTGCAGCGGCGCAGCAGGTCGACCGGGCTCTCGTTGTAGCGGAAGTTGTTCACCGCGCCGGTGATCTCGCCACCCTCGACACGGTAGACACCGTCGCGCGTCAGGCCGGTCAGCAGGAGGGTCTGCGGGTCGACCTCGCGGATGTACCACATGCAGGTGAGCAGCAGCCCGTCGTCCATGCCTGCCACGAGGTCGGACTCGCTGCCGGTGCCACCGGCGACGTCGAGCACCAGGTTGTCCACCGCCGGCGTGGTGGGCTGACCGGTGAGGTCGGCGGTGTGCCGGGTCTGGAGCAGGGAGGTCAGCCGTCCCTCGCGGATCCAGTCGGTGGGGGCGATGGCGAGCCCGTTGTCGTAGACGCTGCTGGTGCCGGAGGAGGAGCCTGCCACGACGAAGGGCGCGCACTGGATCCCGGCGTAGGACGGGTCGGAGCGCAGCGTGACCCGGGGGTCGACCAGGTCCTCGCCGATGCGAGTGCCGCCGCCGGGGCGGGAGAACACCGTCTGCCCGTCGCTGGCCTGGCGGGCGCCGCTGCTCCAGTAGAGGTAGATCATCAGGTCGGAGACGGCCGTGGGCGGCAGGATCGTGTCGTAGCGACCGGCCGGCAGGTCGAGGCGTCGCTCGCCCCAGCCCAGGCGGGTGCGCAGGTCCGTGGCCATCGAGGAGGCGTCCACGTCGGCGAAGTCGCGGGTGGCTCCCCCCACCCACGCACTGTTGGTGAGCCCGTAGTCCTTCGCGGTGCAGCCGTAGTGGCCGGTGGGCTGCACGTGCCGCAGTCGCAGGCCCGTCGAGGAGCCGAGGTAGGTGGTGGTCACCTCGTGGAACACGAAGCCGTAGAGGATGCGTCGCTCGGCCTCGGCCTCGCTGAAGGCCTCGCCGAGCTGCTCGGCGAAGGTGTCGAAGACCCGGATGGAGGTCTCGCCGGCGTCCTCGTCCCAGTCGGCGGCGGCGTCGCCCGCGACCAGGTCGGCGCGGTCCTCGGCCCGGTCGGCGACGCGCGCGGCGCGGTCGGCGCTCTCGACCAGCGTCGTCACCTGCTCCGCGGAGCCCGCAGTGCCGCTGACCGAGGCGTTGCCGGCCCCGTGGAAGGCGATCACGGTGACGTCGAGCTCGTGGGTGACACCGTTGGTGGTCAAGGTGTTGTTGGCCCACCGCAGGTTGGCGCTGGTGGTGTCGTGGACCAGCACCACGCACTGCTCGGAGGTGGACGTCTCCAGGGCGTGCTCGAGGAGACTCTGGGGGCGCAGCTTCATCGAGCGGACCCTTCCTCGGTCGTGTTCAGGATGCGGATGTCGCGGAACAGCGCCGACGGGCAGCCGTGGCTGACGGCGGCCGTCTGGCCGGGCTGGGCCTTGCCGCAGTTGAAGGCGCCGCCCAGCTCGTAGGTCTGCGGCCCGCCGACCGCCTCCATCGCGCCCCAGAAGTCGGTGGTCGTGGCCTGGTAGGCGACGTCGCGCAGCTGGCCCTTGAGCTCACCGTCCTCGATGGCGTAGAAGCGCTGGCCGGTGAACTGGAAGTTGTAGCGCTGCATGTCGATCGACCAGGACTTGTCGCCGACCACGTGAATGCCGCGCTCCACCTGGCTGACCAGGCCTGCCGTGTCCGGTCCGTCGGGGTCGGGTTGCAGCGAGACGTTGGCCATCCGCTGGATGGGGATGTGGCCGGGGGAGTCGGCGTAGGCGCAGCCGTTGGAACGGCCGCCGTTGAGCTCGGCGCCGAAGGTGTGCGCCATGCTGCGGTCGAGCTGGTAGCCGACGAGGACGCCGTCGCGGATCAGGTCCCAGGACTGGGCCTGGACCCCCTCGTCGTCGTAGCCGACCGTGGACAGGCCGTGCTCGACGGTGCGGTCGCCGGTCACGTGCATCACCGGAGAGCCGTACTGCAGGGTGTTCAGGCCGTCGTAGGTGGCGAAGGACGTGCCGGCGTAGCTCGCCTCGTAGCCCAGCGCCCGGTCCAGCTCGGTGGCGTGCCCGATCGACTCGTGGATGGTCAGCCACAGGTTGGAGGGGTGGATCACCAGGTCGTAGGCGCCCGCTTCGACGCTCGGAGCGGCCAGCTTCTCGCGCAGGAGCTCGGGCAGCCTGGCGCGCTCACCGGCGAAGTCGAACCCGTCGCCGGTGAGGTACTCCCAGCCGCGGCCCACGGGCGGCGCGATGGTGCGCATCGAGTCGAAGGCGCCGCTGCTGCGGTCGCTGCCGTGGACCTCGACGTGCGGCTCCAGGCGCACCCGCTGCTGGGTGATCGAGGACCCGGCGAGGTCGGCGTAGTACTTGTTCTCGTGGACCTGCTGCAGGCTGCCGGTGGCGTGTTCCACCCCGGGCGCCGCGAGCAGCTCGCTGGTCCAGCTGGCGAAGAGACCGGTCTTCTCAGCGAGCGGGACCGCCAGCGGGTCCACGTCGTAGGAGGAGACCCACGTGGCGTCGCGGTGCACCGGCTCCGCGGCCAGCTCGACCGGCCGGGTGGTCATCTTGGCCGCGACCCGGGCGACGGTGACGGCCGTCTCCGCCACCGACACCGCCTCGGACTCGGTCAGGGCCACCCCGGAGGCGAACCCCCAGGCGCCGTCGAGGACCACGCGCACCGCGAAGCCGAGGTCCTCGGCGTCCTGGGCGCCTTGGAGGGCCCCGTCACGCACCGAGAAGTACTGGTACCGGTTGCGCTCGAACCGGAAGTCGGCGTGGGTGACGCCGAAGTCTCGGGCCCGCTCCAGGGCTACCCGTCCCAGGCGCTGGTAGGGCAGCGCCAGGAACGCCGGGTCGATCTCGGTCTGTGCCATACCTGCGACCCTAGTGGTCAGGCATCGGCCACCGACGCCCAGAGGGTGGAGCCGTGCCGTGCCTTGCGCACCTCGAGCTGGGCGGGCACGCGGTTGCGCAGCTCGGCCACGTGACTGACCAGGCCGACGACGCGGCCGCCGTCGCGCAGCGAGTCCAGCGTGTCCATCACCCCGTCGAGGGTGGTGGCGTCCAGGGCGCCGAACCCCTCGTCGATGAACAGGGTGTCGAGCTGGGTGCCGCCCGCCTCGTGGCTGACCGTGTCGGCCAGGCCGAGCGCCAGTGCCAGCGAGACCAGGAAGGTCTCACCGCCGGAGAGCGTGGCGGGGTCGCGATCCTTGCCGCTCCACTCGTCTCGCACGCGAAGGCTCAGGCCACCGCGCTGCTCGCCGGCACCCTTCTCGTCGGCCTGCTCGAGGAGGTAGCGCTGGTCGGTCATCGCCCCGAGCCGCTCGTTGGCCGCGGCGACGACCTGGCGCAACCGCTCGGAGAGGACGTAGGCCGAGAGCCGCATCTTCCACCGGTTCTCGGCGCTCTTGCCCTCGACCAGCGAGGCGAGCGCGGCCGCGAGCACATGCCGCTCGCGGACCGGGGCCCACGCGGCGAGAGCGAGCCGGAGCTCCTGGGTCAGTGACTCGAGTCGCTGCACCCGCACCTGGGTCTGCTCGTGAGCGGCGTGCTGCTCGTCGCGGACCTGGGTGGAGCGATCGTGCCGGGCGGTGAGCACATCGAGGTCGGGGGCGGACTCGGTGAGAGCGGTGAGCACGGACTGCTCGGCGAGCACCGCCTCGGCGGCGGCGCGGGTGCCGCGCCGCTCCTCGAGCCGTCCGGAGCGGCGCACCGCCTCGGCGCCGGGCAGCACCGCCCGCAGTGCCTCGCTGACAGAGGCGAAGCCGGCCTCCTGCGCACCGGCGTCGGCGCCGAGGCTGGCCTGATGCCGTTCCTCGGCGGCACGGTCGCGCGCGACGAGCGCGGCCCTGGCCTCCTCGAGCGCAGCGGCGGCGCGGCGGTGGGTGTCGACCAGCCCCGCGACGGTGGTCACCTCCGGGTGGTCGGAGAGCAGGCCGTCGAGCTCGGCGGCAAGCCGGTCGCGGCGCTCGGTCGTCTCGGCCTGCGCACGTGACCGCTCGGCCAGGGTGACCCGCGTGGTGGCGAGCTCGGCGTGGACGCTCCTCTCCTCCTCGATGAGCTCCTCGAGGCGGGTGCGCAGCGCCGCGGCGTCCTCGACCGCGGCCTCGCTGTCGGTCGCGGCGGCGGCCGCGGTGGCCAGCGCGGCGCGCCAGTGCTCCGTCGACCGGTCCTCGCTTCGGGTGCGCGCGGCCTCCAGTCGGGTGGTGAGGGTGGCGACCGCCTCCCGAAGAGCCTGCTGCTCGAAGGCGGCCGCCTCCTGGCGCTCGCGGGCGGAGTCCTCGTCGGCGCGGCTCACGGTCTCGGCCACCGACGCGGGAGAGGGATGGTCGAGGCTGCCACAGACGGGACAGGAGCAGCCGACGGCCAGGCCGCCGGCCAGCTCGGCGGCCATGCCGGAGATCCGCCGCTCGCGCAGGTCCAGGTGCACCTCGCGCAGGTCCTGGGCGTGGGAGGTCGCGGCGTCGAGGCGCGCGCGGGCGTCGACGAGCTCGGCGGACACCTCGGCCGCCTCGGTGGCGGCCTGGAGCCCCTGCTCGGCCGCGGCGAGTGCGGCAGCGTCGGAGGCGACCCGGGCCGCGAGGCCCTGAGCGCTCGTCAGGGACGACGCTGCCCGGCCGCGGGCCCGCTCCAGCTCAGCGGCGTGCTGCTCGCGCTCGGTGACCGATGTGGCGAGGCGGGCGGACTCCAGGGACAGCTCGCGCAGCCGGTCTCGCTCGGCCTGCAGCTGCTGCTCGCGCGGGAGCCACGCCTCGGCGACGGCGCGCTCCTCGTGGAGCCGGGTCGCCGCGTGGGCCAAGGTCTCGACGTCGACCTGGTCGGCAGGCAGGTCGACGTGCAGGTCGATCAGGTGGGCCACGTCCTGCAGGCGGCCGGTGGCACGCTCCTGGGCCTCCACGTGCTGGTCGGCGGCACTCTCCACCCGCAGCGCCAGGGGGAGCACCGGGGCCGCCCGGCGATGGGCGTCCAACGAGGTGACCAGGCTCTGCTCCTCCTCGGCGGAGTCGTCCAGCAGGGCCAGCTGGTCGCGAGCCCTCTCCCCGCGGGCACGGGCGTCGAGGAGGACCCGGGCACGGTCGAGAGCATCGCTGTCGCGGCGTACGGCGGCGGTGGCGGTCTCGAGGGCGGTGCGTCGCTGGTCACGCATCGACTCGGCGCCAGCGAGCAGCCCGGCCGCCCAGGTCTCGAGCGTGCCGTCGTGGGCGACGGGGTCGAGGTCGTGCACGTCCCAGTCGTCGGGCAGGGGCGCCGAGGCCGCCTCCTGGAGGCGGTTGACGATGCCCGCCGAGACGTCGTGGTGAGTCTGGCACTGCCGGCGCAGGTCGAGACGCTGGTCGGCGAGCCAGCGCTCGACGTCCTCGAACCGGCGGGTGCGGAACAGCCGCTGCAGCACGGCGTGGCGCTCACCGGAGCTGGCGCGCAGAAAGGCCTGGAACCGGCCCTGGGGGAGCATCGCGACCTGGGTGAACTGGGTGCAGGTCATCCCGAGCAGGTCGGAGACGAGGTGCCCGGCCTCGTCGAGCCGGTTGGTCAGGGCGACCCACTCCTGCTCGCGCAGCTCCTCGACCACGACGTGGGCCTGGACCCGGGTGCTGCCGGTGCCGCGTCGCTTGGGTCGTTCCCAGGCAGGGGAGCGGGTGAGCCGCAGGGTGCGCTCGCCGATGCTGACCCGCAGCACCACGCGCGGCTCGGTGTGGGGGTCGGCCTGGTCGCTGCGCAGGTGCCGAGCGGAGTGGCGCTCTCCGGGGACCTCGCCGTAGAGCGCGAAGCAGACCGCGTCCAGGACGCTGGTCTTGCCGGCCCCGGTGTCGCCGGTGAGCAGGAACAGGCCGCTGGCGGCCAGCTCGTCGAAGTCGACGTGCACGGTGTCCACGAACGGGCCGAAGGCGGTGACCGACAGCTCGTGGAGCCGCATCAGCGGGTCACCACCGCGTCCTGCGCGGCGCGCAGGTCAGGGTCCTCGGAACAGCAGTCGAGCGCATCGCGGAGCAGGGCGGACTCGGCCCCGGTGGCGGGCGTGCCGCGCACGTGCGTGACGAAGTCCAGCGCGACGTCGTGGGCCGAGCGCCCGGCGGTGGCCACGCGCGGGGCCGGCTCGTCGGACCCGGTCGGGGCGAAGTGGAGGGCCAGGGCGTGGGGGAAGCGGGCGCGCAGCCGCTCCATCGCCTGCAGGGGGCGCACCTCGTCGGTGAGGGTGGCCTGCACCCAGGCGGCCTCGTGGCGGGTCAGCTCGGCCGCGGTGAGCAGGTCCTGGAGGGTGCCTTCGAGCCGGGCGAGCGGCCGGGCCACCGGCGCCGGCACGAACCGGGCCTCCTGCAGCCCGCCGGCGCCGAGATCGACGAGCCAGGAGCCCTTCACGTGGTCGGCCTCGGAGAAGGAGTAGGCGACGGGGGAGCCGCTGTAGCGCACGGTCTCGCTGAGCACGGCTCGGCCGTGCAGGTGACCGAGCGCGGTGTAGTCGATGCCGTCGAAGAGCTCCAGCGGGACCACCGAGATGCCTCCGACCGAGATGTCGCGCTCGCTCTGGCTGGGCAGCCCACCGGCGACGAAGGCGTGCGCGAGCACCACGGAGCGGGTGCCCTCGGTCCGCGTGGCGAGGTCGTCGTGGATGCGCTCCATCGCCGCGGCCAGCGCGGCGTGGTGGGAGCGGGTCTCCAGCCCCCACGCCTGCTTGAGGACGTCGGGCTCGAGGTAGGGGATGCCGTAGACGGCGACCGGTCCGTGCTCGTCCTCCAGCAGCACCGGGTCGTCGACCCGGCCGGCGTCGGTGCGCAGGTGCACCCCGGCGAGGTCGACCAGCCGGGCGTTGAACCCGAGCCGGCGCGCGGAGTCGTGGTTGCCGGAGGTGATCACCGCCCGGGCCCGGGAGGCCCCGAGCCGGTGCAGCGTCTCGTCGGCCAGCGCGACCGCGTCCACGGGTGGCAGCGCCCGGTCGTAGACGTCGCCCGCGACGACCACGAGATCGACCTGCTCCGCCTCGACGGTCTCGATCAGGTGGTCGGCGTAAGCTCCCTGCGCGGCGAGCAGGTCCTCGCCGTGGAGCGACCGGCCCAGGTGCCAGTCGGAGGTGTGCAGGATGCGCATGCTCGCACGCTAGGAGAGCGCACCGACAGAACCCCTCAGCACACGCCGTCAGCGCTGCGACCCCGCTGGATCTCGGACAGCTCCGTGCCGACGGCAAGCCGGGGACGAGGTGCGTGCAGCTCAGTGCACGACGACCGGAGGGGTGCCTTCGTCGTCGAGCAGGTGGGACTCCTCGTGCCTGCGAGGCAGGAACATCGCCGGAACGACCGTCAGCAGCACCATCGCCCACGCCACCCAGTAGGTCTGGGCGAAGGCGTCCGCCGCGTCGGCCAGTCCCTTCGCGATGGCGGACGCGGGGATCTTGTCGGCCAGGGCAGGGAGGTGCAGCGTGGCGATCGCCTGTCCGGCGTACTTGGAGGCCTGGAGGTGGTTGGTGAGCAGCACGGACATGATCGCGACCCCGCACGAGCTGGCGATCTGCTGGGTGATGTTCAGCATCGTCGAACCGCGGGCGACCTCGTGGGCCCGCAGGGTCTTCAGGGCCGAGGTGAACAGCGGCATCATCGTCGCGCCCATGCCGAGTCCCATCACGAACAGCTCGGCGATGATCACCGGGTAGGGGGTGGTCGCGGTCAGCTGGGTCAGCCCGAACATGCCGATCAGGATGCCGATCAGGCCGAACGGGACGATCCGGCCGATGGGATGCTTGTCCACCTGCGAACCCGCGATGGGCATCGTGATCATCGCGCCGATGCCCTGGGGAGCCACCAGCAGTCCCGCCTGCAGCGTCGACTCGCCGCGCACCTCCTGGAAGTACGTCGGCACCAGCAGCAGCCCACCGAAGAAGGCAGCGGCGAAGAGGAACATGGTGATGATCGAGACCGTGAGGTTGCGGTTCTTGAACAGCCGCAGGTCGAGCAGCGGGTGCTCGGGGCGGAAGGAGTGGAGGACGAAGAGCACGATCAAGGCGGTGCCGATCAGCATCGAGACCCAGACCCGCGGGGCTGCGGCCGTGCCTTCTGCGGGGATGGAGGAGACCCCGAAGAGGAAGAGCGCCAGTCCCGGCGACATCAGCGCCATGCCGAGGAAGTCGAAGGACTCCGAGGGCTCCGGGGTGTCGCTGGGCAGCACCCTCCAGGCGTAGATGATCGCCACCAGGCCGATCGGCGCGTTGATCAGGAAGATCCAGTGCCAGCTCGCGACCTGGATCAGCCAGCCGCCGATGATCGGACCGAGGATGGGGCCGAGCAGCATGGGGACTCCGAGGATGGCCATCAGGCGACCCATCCGCTGTGGTCCCGCGGCGCGGGTCATGATCGTCATCCCCAGCGGCATCAGCATGCCGCCTCCGAGACCCTGGAGGACCCGGAAGCCGATCAGGGCTCCGATGCTCCAGGCAGCCGCGCACAGCACCGACCCGGTCACGAACAGGGCGATCGCGGTCATGTACAGCCGCTTGGTGCCGAACCGGTCGGCTGCCCAGCCCGTCATCGGGATCACGGTGGCCAGCGCGAGGGTGTAGGCCGTGACCGACCAGGCGACAGTGGAGTAGGCGATCGGGCGGCCGGTGGTGCCGAACACCGTCTGGAACGTCGGCAGGGCGACGTTGACGACGGTGATGTCCAGGATGGACATGATCGCGCCGAGCACGACCACGCCCGCGATCTTCAAGACAGCGGCATCGATGTGGTCGGGCAGGTCAGGTACACCGACGCTGCTCTGAGACGACATGGGGTTGCTCCTTCGACCACGACCCTCGCCAGTCTAGGCACGGCCCGGCCGCGACGTGCCCGGAGCCGGCGACAGGCTCAGGGCCGGTTGTGCTCGACCGTCTCGCGGACCAGCGTGACAAAGGGCGTCCTCGTCCAGCTCGTCGCCCTGGTGCAGGTCGATCGCGTGTCGGGTGCCGGCCTGCAGGTTTGCGCCACCTGGTCTCCTCGACGATGTCGGGGGCTGCCTCGAGGATCAGGGACCGCAGCTTCTCGGCCGCCACGGCTCGCCAGTCATCGCTCGCGCACAGACCCCACCTTCGCGAGCACCCGCGATGTCGCCACGACCGTCGAACGCGCTGGCGCCCCCGAGACAGCCTCGGCTCAGTCGCGCACCCGTTCCGCGCCGGCGTACAGCACGCACCGCTGCCCGCGGGTGAAGCCGGCCAGCACCAGCCCCGCGTCCCGGGCCAGGGAGAGCGCCAGGGAGGTGGGCGCCCCGACGGCGACGACTGCGGAGATGCCCGAGACGACGGCCTTCTGGACCAGCTCGAAGCCGATCCGGCCGCTGAGGACCAGCACGGGCGGGACCGGCTCGCCGGAGAGGATGCGCGAGCCCACCACCTTGTCGACCGCGTTGTGCCGCCCGACGTCCTCTCGGACGACGACGGGGGTGCCGTCGGGTGTGAACAGGCCGGCGGCGTGGACGCCACCGGTGCGCCCGAATCCGGGCTGGTGCTCGCGGAGCCGATCGGGCAGGCCGAGCACGGTGGTCAGCTCGAGGGTGATCTCGCCGCTCGGGCGGGCCGCCGAGAGCACGTCCTGCACGGAGTCGGTGCCGCAGACCCCGCAGGCAGAGCTGACCAGGCGCGCGGTGGGCAGGGCGAGCGGGGGAGCGGCGAGGTCGACGGTGACGACGTTGAACTCCTCCAGCTCGGAGATCGAGGCGTCGGTGCAGTAGCGCACGGCGGCGACCGCGTCGGGCGTCGTCACCCGCTCGTGCACCAGCCAGCCGGCGGCGAGCTCGAAGTCGTGTCCCGGTGTGCGCATCGTCACCGCGACCCGCTGAGCAGGGGAGTGGGGGGCCGCCACCCGGATCTCCAACGGCTCCTCGGTCGCGATCCGGTCCTCGTGCTCCGATCGCGTCCCGACGCCGAGCTCGGCCACCCGGGTGCGGACCGAGGGCCCGGGCCGCCGCGACTTCATCGTGCTCATGCCCCCGACTCTAGGGGCCGGCGCGAATCGCGCCGCTGTCTCAGTCGCGGCCCGGGCCGGCTCAGTCGCGGCCCAAGCCGGCGTCCCGAGCGAGCACGATGGCCTGCGCCCGGTCGGCGACCTGCAGCTTGGTGAAGATCGAGGACACGTTGTTCGCCACCGTCTTCGGCGCGACCCCCAGCCGGTGGGCGATGGCCGTGTTGTTCAGGCCGGCGGCGAGCAGGTCGAGGGTCTCGTGCTCGCGTGCCGTGAGCTCCGGGAACGCCTCCGTTGCCGGTCTCCGGGCCTGCAGCGACGTCAGCACCCTCTGCGCGACCCCCTGCCCGAAGATCGCCTCACCGGCAGCGACCGATCGGATCGCACGCGCGATGTCGTCCTGCTCGACTCCCTTGACCAGGTAGCCGCTCGCCCCTGCGCGCATGGCCGCGAACACGGCGTCGTCGTCCTCGTGCATGGTCAGGACGAGGACCGCCACCCGCGGGGCGACGCGGGCCAGCTCGCGGGTGGCGGCGACCCCGTCGAGCTCGGGCATGTTCAGGTCGAGGAGCGCGACGTCGGGCCTGGTGAGCAGCACCTCGCGGACCGCCTCGCGCCCGTTGGCCGCGACGCCGGCCACCTCGAGGTCCGGGATCGACCCGAGGAGGGCGCTCAGGCCGGCACGGACGATGGGGTGGTCGTCGGCCACCACGACGCGGATGGTCATGACGCCACCGGGATGGAGACGAACACCCGACCGCCACGCCGCGACGGGCCGACCTCGAGGGAGCCGCCGACCTCGGCGGCGCGCTCCCGCATCGACTCCAGCCCGACCCCCGGCGACCACGCTGCCTGGCTCACGCCGTCGTCGGTCACCGCGACGTCGAGGGTCTCCTGGCAGCGCACCTCGATGACGGCGCTGGTGGCGACGGCATGCCGCGCGACGTTCACCAGCGCCTCGGTCGCGATCCGGTACGCCGCGACCTCGACCTCCGCGGGCAGGTCCGGGAGCGCGTGGGGTGCCACGAGCCGGATGTCCAGGGAAGTGCCGTCGCCGCGCGCGCGGAGCTGCTCGGCCCGCTGCTCGAGCGCCCCCAGGAGTCCCAGGTCACCCAGGGCGGGTGGGGTCAGGTTGTCGACCAGACGGCGGACGTCCGCGAGGGCCGAACGGGCGTCGCGCTGCAGCGAGCCCAGCAGTGCGCGCGTCTGCGTCGGGTCGTCGTCGACGAGGTTGGTGCCCGCATCGGCCGCCAGTGCCATGCCGGTCAGCGTCGGGCCCAGCCCGTCGTGCAGGTCACGTCGTAGGCGCCGCCGTTCCGCCTCGCGGGCGACGAGCAGCCGGTCCTGCGACAGCCGCAGGTCGGCGGAGAGGCCGAGGGCTCGGACGGCCACCGTGAGAGGTGCTCCCATGAGTCGCAGGGTGGAGAGGTCGGCGTTGGTCAGCTGCTGCTCCCCGGGTCGCAGGCCGAGCTCGAGCGCACCGATCGTCTCGCCGCCGTACTCCAAGGGCACCCGTGCGGACCGTGGGGCCACGACACCGTCCGAGGCCAGCATGGTGTGCGCGTCCCACACCGCCACATAGGGAAGCCGCAGACTCGAGCGCAGCGCGGCGGCCACGCCGACGAGTCCACCTTCGTCGCCAGCGGTGAGGGCTTCTCCGAGTCTTCCCGCAGCGCGCACCGGGTCGCGCCGGTCGCCGTACATCCAGCGGTCGACCTCGCGCTGGAGCCGGGGGAGCAGGGGCGCGAGCGTGACCGCCACCAGTGCCGTGGCGAACGCCGACCGGCCGAAGGCCCGGGACACGAAGGTGTCCAGCAGCGCCACGACCGCCACGTAGGCGACCAGGGCGACCACGGAGAGCAGCAGCCACGCGAGGGCGCGCGAGACGACGAACCGGATGTCGAGCAGCTGGTGGCGGACCACGGCCACGGCGATGGCGAGGGGCACCAGCGGGATGGCGAAGAGTACGGCGATGGGAGTGCCCGCCACGAACGACCACGGAGGCACCGCCGCGACGACGACGAGGCCGGCCATCAGCAGCCACAGGAGCTGCGCACGCTCGGTCTCGCCTGCCCTGCGGTAGCGGACGACGAGGGACGCCACCACCAGCACGAGGGCGCCCATGGTGCGCAACTCGGAGATGGTCCACAGCCAGTTCAGGCGATTCCCGATGTCGAAGGCCAGGTATCCGAGGGGCATGCCATCGGACACCGGTTCGGTGCCGGTCACCATCTCGGCGACGAAAAGGGGTGCCGTGAGGACGATCGCCCAAGCGGCGTACCTCCAACGGGGGCTGGGCAGGTGGCCGTCGGGGAACAGCAGCAGGGACATCGGCAGGAACAGCGCGATCGACCATGGCCAGGCGAACATGAACACAGTCAGCACGATGCGGACGACGGGAAGCGGTCCTCCGTGGTCGTGCAGGAGCTGGGCGAGCGGTGCCATCAGCGCACTGGTCGCGTGACCGACGCCGTCTGCCACCAGGAGCCATCCGAGCGGGTTCCGTGGCCGGTACCACGCGATCAGCAGACCACTGGCGGCGAACGCCGCGCCCATCAGCCCGTTGGTGGCCAGGAACGACGTCAGGGCGCGGGACCAGCCGAAGCCAGCGACTTGAGCCAGCGCGACCGCCACCAGCACCTCGGTGATCGCGAGCGCGCCGATGGCCACGGCGCCGAAACGCCACCAGCCGCCGTCGTGCGGTTCGGCCACCTTCCCCATGCCCGTCATTCTCGCGCCTGGACACTCCCGTGCGCCCGGGATCCCGTTCCCGATCTCACCGGAAACTTCCTGCCTGGACACGGTCGTGCACCCTGCCCGCAGGTGCAGCGCTGGCGACACGGTCGGGGTGAGCCCGGAGGTGCCGGGCCTGCTCATCGGAGGTACTCATGTCTCGCTCCTTCCGTTCCGGGTTGGTTGTCCTGGGGGTGCTCTCCCTCGTCGACGTCGTCGGGCCCCTCATGACCGACGGCGACCATCCGCCGATGTCGATCGCGCTCGTCGGCTCCGCGCTCGGCGTGGCCAGCCTGCTCTGCGTCGCTCTTGCGTGGCGTGGCAGCGCGCGGGCCGTGCTGCCCCTCGCGGTCCTGCGCCTGCTGTCGGCGCTCACGGCTGTCCCGGCGTTCTTCGTCTCCGACGTGCCCCCGGCCATCCGGGGCCTCGCGGCGGCTCTGGTCCTGCTGACGATCGTCGGCGTGGCCCTGGTGGTCGGCGCCCGTGGGCGACGGGCGGTGCCGGCGTGAGCGCCACGGTGGAGCAGGTCGCCGACGGTCGGGTGGACCTGCGTCACGCAAGCCGTGTGCTGGCCGCGGTCGTCCTCCCGGTCGGCCCCGGTGCGGTTGCGGCTCTCCGCTACATCCTCCCGTACACGACGGCTGACGACTCCTCTGAGGCCGTGCGACTCGTCGCAGCGCACCAGACGGCGCAGTCAGCCGTCGTCTGGCTGGGTTTCGTCGCCTGCCTGACCCTCGTCCCGGGCGTCATCTACGCCGGCAGGGTGGTCGGCCGCACCGCGCCGCGCCTCGCGGCCGTCGCGACGCTGCTCCTCGTCGTGGGCTACATCTCGCTGGCGTGGCTGGCCACGGGGGACGCCTACCTGCTGTTCGGGATCCGCCACCACCTGCCCGCGGACACGCTGGGTGCGATGTACGACGCTGTCCACCCAGCCCTGGCCGTGGCAGCGGGACTCTTCGTCCTGGGACACGTTCTTGGCACGATCCTCCTGGGCGTGGGGATGCTGCGCGGACGGGGTGTCCCCGGGTGGGCGGCGGTCGCCACGATCATCGCCCAGCCGATCCACTTCGTCGCGGCGGTCATCGTGCCCAGCCACTCCCTCGACCTGCTGGGGTGGGGTCTGAACGCGGTCGGGTTCGCCGTGTTGTCCGTGGCGATCCTGCGCCTCCCCGACGACGAGTGGGCGCCCGCACCGCTGGGGGAGGCAACGCCCGCCGAGGCCTGATCCCGGGTCTACCGTGTCCCCCATGCCGCAACCGGAACCCGTGTGCTCCCGGGTGCGTCCGACCCCCATGGAGCGAGTCCCCGTGAAGCGAGCACTGGCGGCGGCTGCGCTGCTGGTACTGGCCGGGTGCGGTTCGTCGGGACAGGGGGGCGATGCCGGGGCCGCGAGTGGTGCAGGGGGTGGTGCAGGGGCCCCGCGGGTGGGTCCCTGCCCGGCGGACGCGGCCCAGGTGCGCACCGCGACCAGGATCGCCTCGGTCGACCTCGACGGTGACGGCACCGCAGACGCGGTCAAGCTGACGGACGGCGGTGGCGAGTGCCCACACCTGCTGTTCGCCAAGCTGGGGCAGGGGTACGCCGCGGTCGCACTCGGACAGGACGAGCCTCCGGTGACCGGCGCCTTCGCAGCGAAGGTGCCCGGCCGCGCAGGGACCCTCCTGGTCACGCGCGCGAACCATCCGCGCGGGGGCTTCCAGCTTCGCGTCTACGCCGCGGCCGACTCCTCGCTGGCCGAGCTGGCCGTCGCGGACGAGCCGCTGGTGCCCTTCGTGGCCACCGACGTGGAGGAGCATCCGGTCAGCGTCGACTGTGGAGAACCCGGCGGTGACCCCACGCTCGTGCTCACCGAGGCGGTGCCGCACGAGCCGCACGGCATCGCCTTCGCCTGGGACGTCCGGCAGACCACCTACACCGTGACCGGGACCCGGTTGCGCGAGGAGGGCACCCGGGAGGTCGCGGACAACGTGCTGCCGCGCAGGCTCGCCACGGCCTACCCCGAGCTCCGGCGACACCTGATGTTCCGCAGCTGCCGGGCCTGAACCCGAGCGGTCAGACCACGCGTGTCTGGGGCGTCTGCTTGGCCGTCTCGGCCGGGTCGCGCTCGACCACGTCGCCCAGGGCGTCGTCGATCTTGGCCATCAGCTCCGGTGGGATGGTGACGCCGGCTGCCTTGACGTTCTCCTTGACCTGCTCGGGCCGGGACGCCCCGACGAGAGCGGCGGCGACGTTGTCGTTCTGCAGCACCCAGGCGACCGCGAGCTGGGCCATGGTGAGCTCCAGCTCGTCGGCGACCGGCTGGAGGTGCTGCACCCGGGTCAGCACGTCGTCGTCCATGAACCGCTTGATCATGTTGGCGCCACCCTTCTCGTCGGTGGCCCGCGACCCCTCGGGAGGTGCCTGCCCGGGGGCGTACTTCCCGCTGAGCACGCCCTGGGCGATGGGGGACCAGACGATCTGTGACACGCCGAGCTCCTGGCACGCCGGGACGACCTCGTCCTCGATGACCCGCCAGAGCATGGAGTACTGCGGCTGGGAGGAGATCAGCTGGATCCCGAGCTCCTGGGCCAGCCGGTGGCCCTGGCGGATCTGGTCGGCGGTCCACTCGCTGACGCCGATGTAGAGCGCCTTGCCCTGGCGTACGACGTCAGCGAAGGCCTGCATGGTCTCCTCGAGCGGGGTCTCCACGTCGAACCGGTGCGCCTGGTAGAGGTCGACGTAGTCGGTCTGCAACCGCTGCAGCGAGCCGTCGATCGACTCCATGATGTGCTTGCGTGACAGGCCGGTGTCGTTCTTCCCGCCCGGGCCGGTCGGCCAGTAGACCTTCGTGAAGATCTCCAGCGACTCGCGCCGCTCGCCCTTCAACGCCTCGCCGAGGACGCTCTCGGCGGCGGTGTTCGCGTAGACGTCGGCGGTGTCGAAGGTGCTGATCCCCTCGTCCAGAGCGGCGCGCACACATTGCGTCGCGACGTCGTTCTCGACCTGGGAGCCGTGGGTGAGCCAGTTGCCGTAGGTGATCTCGGAGATCTTCAGGCCCGAGTTGCCGAGGTATCGGAATTCCATGCTCTCGACACTACGGCGCCGGCAATGGGCTACTCGACCGAGGTGATCGTGACCGGCTGCTTGGGGCCGACACCGTCGGCGGCGTTGCCCTGCTTGGCGATGGACTGCACCACCTTGACCCCGGCCGCGCTCATCTTGCCGAAGACCGTGTAGGCGGCCGGCAGCGGGGAGTCCTTGTAGACCAGGAAGAACTGCGAGCCGTTGGTGTCAGGCCCGCTGTTGGCCATCGCGACCGTGCCTGCGGTGTAGGTGCACACCTCGGCGCCGGTGGTGGGGTCGGTCTGCCCCAGGCACGGCTGGAGGCGCGGGTCGTTCTTGATCAGCTCGTCGGCGAAGGAGTAGCCCGGGCCGCCGGTGCCGGTCCCCGTCGGGTCGCCGCACTGGAGCACGAACAGGCCCTGGGTCACCAGCCGGTGGCACTTGGTGTTCTCGAAGTACCCCTGCTTGGCCAGGGACAGGAAGGAGTTCACCGTGCAGGGTGCCTTGTCGGCGTCGAGACTGATCTTGATGTCCCCACGGTCGGTGGCGATGGTGACCTCGCCCGGGGCGCCCTTCTCCGGGTCGCCCGGGGGCGCGTCGACCTTCTTGGCCGCCTGGCCCTGCTCCGGGTAGCTGCACTGGGCACTGTCCGCCTTGGGGGTGCTGGAGCCAGTGTCGCCGCAGGCGGAGGCCAGGGCGAGGAGGGGGATCAGGGCAACCGGGGCGAGGCGTCGCAGGGAAGTCACCCGGGCGATGCTAGCGACCCTCACACAGCGAGCAGCCGGAGGTAGGCCAGGCCGAGCACGCCCCGGTAGCCGCGCAGGTAGCCCTCGCGCTGGCGCCGCGCCCGCTCGCGTACCTCGGGGGCGTCCGGGTGGTCGGGATCGTGGGTGGCCAGCCAGGTGGCGTAGCCGGCGGCGAACCCCGACTCGAACTCGTCCCACTCCTCCAGCCCGGCCTCACCCACCGCGACCGGGGCGAACCCGTGCTGCACGGCGAGGTCGGCCAGCTCGGCCAGCGTCACGAACTCGTCGTCGCGCCCGGAGAGCGGAGCCGTGGCCTCCGGCGTGGGGGAGCGCGACCACACCGCCTCGCCGTAGACCACCCGGGCGCCGCGGCGGACCCGCTCCCGGATGCCCCGCAGGGCGGCCGCGTAGTCCAGCGGGCCCTCTGCGTGGTCCTGGCCGGCCCACACCTGGCTGGCGCCGACTGCCATCAGCGCGTCCACCTCGGCAGGCCCCGTGGTCGCGCCGTCCCCGTCGAGGAACACGGCCCGTTGCGCCAGACCGCGGCGGGCAGCCCGGCGCCGCGCCTCGGCCACCCTGTCGAGGTCGAGGTCGACCCCGACCGTGCGGGCCAGGGGAGCCGCGGCCGCCACTCGCAGGCTGAGCTCGCCCCACCCACAGCCGACGTCGAGGACCGTCCCGCCCTCGGTGAGACCGGTGGCCAGCCAGGCGACCAGGCCAGCGGCGCGCTGCTCGGAGAGCGGGCTGCAGAAGAGCAGGTCGTCGTGCAGCGGGGGAAGGTCGGCGCTCATCCGGCGCTGCGGCGTCCGCGGACGCCGTAGAGCCGACCCAGCACCTTCTCCACGGCCGAGCGGGGGAGCGCGCGACGCAGCGCGAACACGGCCGGGGCGTTGCTCCCGACGGCGTAGAGGGAGGAGGGGGAGGTCGCCTCGATCGCGTCGAGGATGGTGCGCGCGACCCGCTCCGGGGCGATGCCCTCGCGCTCGTTGGCGTCCAGCGTCTTGAGCATCGTGCGAAAGGGCTTGACGTGGGGGGAGCCGGTGGCGATGTACTTCGTGCGCCGGTCGCTGATCCCGGTGCGCACCGACCCCGGCTCGACCGTGGTGAGCCAGACCCCGAACGGGGACATCTCGAAGCGGGCCGCGGTGGCGAACCCTTCGAGGGCGGCCTTGGAGGCGACGTAGGAGGAGCGGTAGGCGAGCGGGAAGCTGGCCAGCATGGAGCCGACCATCACCACCCGTCCGTAGCCGGCGCGCCGCATCCCGGGCAGCAGCAGCTGGGTCAGGTGCACCGGCCCGAGGACGTTGATCTGGAAGACGCGCTCGAGGGCTCCCAGGGGGATCTCCTCCAGAGGACCGCTCTGGGACTCGCCGGCGTTGTTCACCAGCACGTCGACGTGGATGTTCTCCGCCTCCAGCGCCCCGGCGAACCCGTCGATCGAGCCGGGGTCTCGCAGGTCCAGCGCGCGGTAGTGCAGGCCGTCGAGCCTGGCGCCGTCGGGGACCTTGTCGGGGTGGCGGCTGGTGCCGAACACGCGGTAACCGCGGTCCAGGAGCCTGCGGGCGGTGGCCTGGCCGATGCCGGAGGACGCGCCCGTGACGAGAGCCGTGCGAGTGGTCATGGGCACACGGTGCCACGGCCGGGCGGCGATCGGGAGAGGTCAGCGGGCGAGCCGCCGGCGGTCGACCACCAGCGCGGCGGTGTTGAGCGCTGCCCAGCCCAGGGTCACGGCGAGCACCTTCGTGCGCACGGCGGGTCGGGAGGTCCCGGTGGCCAGCACGGTGGCGTCGGAGAGGTCGCCGGCGATGCGCAGCAGCATCGCCGCGGTGACCACCGAGGGGTTGGTGCTGGCGATGGCCAGGGCAGAGATCGGCAGATCCCGTCCGGCGTAGGTCCGGGCCATCTGGTCGTAGGCGGGCTTCTGTTCCTCCGGCGCCGCGACACCGTCACCGAGGTGTCGTGGCCGCAGTGCCGCGAACACGCCGTACGCCGCCGTCGCCAGGGACAAGATCTTGGAGAGTCTCATGTCCCGAACCTAGAGGGGATGGAAGGACGAGGCTAGGCGACTAGTACTTGACATAATGTACGTTATCGGCACTACCCGGGCGGAGCCGCCGCCGCGATCAGTCCTCCTCCTCGATGGTGTGCACGGCAGCCTCCTCGGCGCTCGCGCCGGCGCCGTCGATGCCCTCGTCCTCGGCGACCATCTCGGAGTCGACGTCCTCGTGCGAGCCCTCGTCGGGCGCCATCAGCCGACCGCTGCGCGCCGCGCCGACCTCGCCGCCGACGTCGCCGTCCAGGATGTCCGCGTCGGCCTCTCTCTCTGCGTCGGTCCAGACCTCGGGCTCCTCCTCGTCCAGCCGGTCGTCCAGGGACGCACCGCCCTCGGGGTGACGCAGGTGGTCGGGCTCGCGCTCCGGGGGCGAGTAGCCCTCGTCGAGCACGTCGTCGACGCCACGGTCGTCCAGGGTGTCCTCGGGCTGCAGCTGGTCTCCACTCATGCTCCGACCGTACCCAGGCGACCAGGGATCAGGACGCCGGGTCGAGCACGGTCTCGACGAGCTCGAGCAGCTGACGCATCGAGCCGCCCTTGACGACGTAGCGGTCGGCGCCGGCCGCGATCGCCTTCTCCGCCAGCGTGTTCTGGTTGAACCCCGAGAGCACGATCACGCGTACGCCGGGCACGGCGGCCCGGATCAGCGGCAGCGCCTCCAGCCCGTCCATGCGCGGCATCGCCAGGTCGAGCATCACCAGGTCCGGCTGCAGCTCCGAGGCCAGCTCGACCGCGGAGAGCCCGTCGGCCGCCTCGCCGACCACCGTGAGACCGGTGCGGGTCTCCATCCGAGCGCGCAGCAGCATCCGGAGGTCCTCGGCGTCGTCGACGACCAGCACCCGGTGCGAACGGTTCTCCACGATCTTCTCCTCCAGCGGCGCGGTGTTCTCCGATGGTTCCCCGCCGATGACCGCTGGAGCCGTGCGGACCAGGTCGCCGGGTTGGAAGCCTTCTCCGTGGAGCGGCTCGAGCAGGTCGTCCATCATGGCGCGGGCCGCGGAGAGTGTCTGCTCCAGGTAGGTCAGCGCTGCGGAGGGCCCCTCTCCGTCGAGGGCGTAGCAGGCCGCGACCAGCCCCTGCACCACGTTGTCGTTGATCTCCAGGGCCTGACGTCGGCGCAGGTGCGCCTCGCTGAGCCGCGCCACCATCGCCTCGTTCTGCAGGCGTGGGCGGGCGTCGCGCAAGAACACCGCGACGAACGGGTCGACCTCCTTCTCGCCCTGGTTCACCGATGCCGTGACCACGTCGAGCACCAGCTCGCGGCCGTCGAAGCCGGTGGTGCGCACCTCGCCGCTGGCGTTGCCGGGCCAGTCGGCCAGCAGCTCGGCGATGCCGTGCCCGGACGGGTCACCGCCCAGCATGGCGTGGGCCTTCTGGTTGGCCTGGATGATCCGCTGCTCCTCGTCGAGCACCAAGATGGCGTCGGGCGAGGAGTCGACCAGACCTTCGAAGCGGGCGGCGATCCGGTTGCGCTCCTCGTCGGCGTGCACCCGTTCGGTGATGTCGATGCAGGTGCCGCGCATGCGCACCGGTGTGCCGTCGGCATCCATGATCACCTGGCCGTTGGAGGACAAGAAGCGCACCTCCCCGCTGGGACGCACGATGCGCTCGATCATGGCGTACGGCTCCCCTGTCGCGTAGGCCTTCTGGTGCAGCTGGGAGATCCAGCCCTGGTCGTCGGGATGGATCAGGGAGAGGAAGCGGTCGTAGGAGGGCTCGAAGGACCGCGGCGGGTGACCGTAGATGCGGAAGAGCTGGTCGGACCAGGTGTTGGTGTCGGTGGGGATGTGCCAGTCGTAGTCGCCCATGTTGGCCAGCTGCTGGGCGTTGTCGACGCGCGCGGCCAGGTCGGTCAGGCTCTCCTGCGAGACCACCCGGGCAAGACCCGCGTCCAGGCTCGCCAACGCCAGCTGCAGCTCCACCGGCGCGACCACGTCCGGCTCCTGCCAGGCCAGCAGCAGGGTGCCCAGGTGGTCGGGCAGCCGCTGGGCGGCCATCTGGGCGATGCCGGCCTCCTGCCACTGCGGGGGCACCGCCGCGGCGCGCAGCTCTCCCCTGGTGGCCTCCAGGTCGCCGACCGGCGCGCCCTCGAGCCGGAGCCCCACGTCGGCCCGGACCGGCCGGGACGCCCCCTCCCCCTCCGGCGCCGGGCCGAGGACCAGGACTGCGCTGGCGCCACCGAGCTCGAGGAGCACCGGCAGGGTCACCTCGAGGACGCCGTCCGGGTCCGAGGCCTCGGCGATCGCCGAGCTCAGCTCGAGCAGCTGTCCCATCCGGGTGGTCGGGTCCATGTCAACGCTCTCGTGAAGGTGTGGCCAGGTGACGACGCAGCCACGGGGCTGTGCTGGAACTCTACGTCTGTGGCTCGTGGGGCGGGACAGGAAACCCATCACCTGGGTACGTAGTGGTCTAGACCAGAGTTGCGACGTCCGGGTCGATGGCCGAGGGGGTCGGTCCGTTCAGGGCTGCAGCAGCACCTTGACGGCGCGCCGCTCGTCCATCGCCCGGTATCCCTCGGCCACCTTCTCCAGCGGGAGCACCGAGTCGAAGACGAGTCCCGGCTCGACGGCCCCCGAGGTGACCAGGTCGAGCAGCTGGGGCAGGTAGCGCCGCACGGGGGCCATCCCGCCGGCGAGACCGATGTTCTTGCCGAACATCCGGCGCACCGGCAGCTCGACGCCGTGCGGCACGCCGACGAACCCGACCGTGGACCCGGGCCGGGCGCACCCGAACGCCTGGTTCATCGCCCCGTCGGTGCCCACGCACTCCAGCACCGCATCGGCGCCCACGCCGTCGGTCAGCTCCTTGATCTGCTCGGCGCCCTCGCGACCGCGCTCCTCCACGACGTGGGTCGCGCCGAGGCGGCGGGCCAGCCGCTGGCGCTCGGGATGGCGGGACATCGCGACCACGCGCTCGGCGCCGAGCTGGGCGGCGGCGATCACCCCGCACAGTCCGACGGCCCCGTCGCCCACCACGGCGACCGTGTCGCCGGGCTTGACCCCGGCGGCGACCGCGCAGTGCCAGCCGGTGGGGAAGACGTCGGAGAGGGACAGCAGCGAGGGCAGCAGCTCCTCGGGGGGCAGGCCGTCGGTCTTCACCAGGCTGCCCTCGGCCTGGGTCACCTTGGCGTACTCCCCCTGTCCCCCCGTGGTGACGCCGAGGTTGACGCACGCGGACTGCACCCCGGCCACGCAGTGGGGGCAGGTGTTGTCGCAGTGGCAGAACGGGACGATCACGAAGTCTCCGGGCCGGAACGAGCGCACCTCGCTGCCCACCTCCTCGACGACGCCGACCATCTCGTGGCCGATGGTCTCGCCCGGTGTGATGTCGTTCTCCCCGCGGTAGGGCCACAGGTCGGAGCCGCAGATGCACCCGGCGGAGACCTTGATGACGGCGTCGGTGGGCGCCTCGAGTGCGGGCACCGGCCGGTCCTCGAGGCGGATGTCGCGCGGAGCGTGGATGGTGGTGACCTTCATGACACGCATGCTGTCAGATGCGCTCCTATCTCATATCTGAGATAGGGTCACCAGGTGACTGAGGACTACCTGGCCCGCATCGGCAACCTGATCCGCGACGCCCGCAAGCACCGGGGCTGGACCCAGCAACAGCTCGCCGACGTGCTCACCACCAGCCAGAGCGCGGTCAACCGGATCGAGCGAGGACACCAGAACCTCTCTCTGGAGATGATCGCGCGCATCGGTGAGGCGCTTGACTCCCCCATCGTCAGCATCGGACAGGGGCCGACCCACCTGCGGGTGACCGGCCCCACGACGCTGCGCGGCTCGATCGAGGTGAAGACCTCCAAGAACGCCGGGGTGGCGCTGCTGTGTGCCACGCTGCTCAACCGGGGACGTACGACGCTGCGGCGGGTCGCGCGCATCGAGGAGGTCAACCGGCTCCTCGAGGTGCTCGAGAGCATCGGCGTGCGCACCCGGTGGCTCAACGACGGCACCGACCTGGAGATCACGCCGCCCACGGACCTCGACCTGAGCGGGATCGACGCCACCGCAGCGCGGCGCACCCGCTCCATCATCATGTTCCTGGGTCCGCTGCTGCACCGCGACAGCGAGTTCGAGCTCCCCTACGCCGGCGGCTGCGACCTCGGCTCGCGCACCGTGGAGCCGCACATGACCGCGCTGCGGCCCTTCGGCCTGCAGGTGAAGGCGACCGAGGGCAGCTACCACGCCAGCGTGCAGCCCGGGGTCAGCCCGACCCGTCCGATCGTGCTGATCGAGCGCGGCGACACGGTCACCGAGAACGCCCTGATGGCGGCCGCGCTCTCGCAGAGCACCACGGTGATCCGCAACGCCAGCTCGAACTACATGGTCCAGGACCTGTGCTTCTACCTGGAGACGCTCGGGGTGCGCATCGAGGGCATCGGCACCACCACGCTGGTGGTCACCGGCTGCCGCGAGATCGACCGCGACGTGGACTACGCCCCCAGCGAGGACCCGATCGAGGCCATGTCGCTGCTGGCGGCGGCGATCGTCACCGACTCCGAGATCACCGTGCAGCGGGTGCCGATCGAGTTCCTGGAGATCGAGCTCGCGGTGCTCGAGGAGATGGGCTTCCACTACACGCTCTCCGAGGAGTACCTCGCCGCCAACGGGCGCACCCGCCTGGTCGACGTGACCACGCAGCACTCCGTGCTGCGTCCGCCGATCGACAAGATCCATCCGATGCCGTTCCCCGGGCTCAACATCGACAACCTGCCGTTCTTCGCGATCATCGCCGCGGTGGCGCAGGGGCAGACGATGCTGCACGACTGGGTCTATGAGAACCGGGCGATCTACCTCACCGAGCTGAACAAGCTCGGCGGCCGGGTGACGTTGATGGACCCCCACCGGGTGATGATCGAGGGCCCCACCCGCTGGTCGGGCGCCGAGGTGGTCTGCCCGCCTGCCCTGCGGCCGGCGGTGGTGATCCTGCTGGCGATGCTGGCCTCCAAGGGCACCTCGGTGCTTCGCTCGACCTACGTCATCCACCGCGGCTACGAAGGACTGGCCGACAGGCTCAACGAGCTCGGGGCCCAGATCGAGACCTTCCGGGACCTCTGACCTGGCGGGACCTCAGCCCTGGAACAGCCCCTCGAGGTAGGAGCGGGCCTTGGTCGGCGGTGGAGGCGCGGTCATGTCGGCGGTGATCCGGGGCAGGCGCGAGGTGTCGGTGGAGCGGTTGGCGTGCCAGTCGTTCTCGGCCTCGACCAGGGAGCCGAGGTCTGCGCGGTCCAGGAACACCCCCCGACAGGACTCACACTGCCGCACCGTCACCCGGCCGTGTGAACGCTCGACCATGGTGCCGGCGCACTTGGGGCAGGTCATCTCGTCCATGCCTGGCACCGTACTCCCCCGCCTCGCGCGGGCTGAGCAGGAACGCGGGTGGTCCCGGCGGCGATTCTGGCGCACCATCACCCCATGCCGGTGGATACTGCACGCGTGAGGCCGGACTCGACGCCCGCCGCGGGCAGCACGCCGGCCACCGGGTTCGTCTTCCTCGACTCGGTGCTCGAGCAGCCGGGCTCGGTGATCGCCATGGCTCACCGAGGCGGCGCCCTGCACCCGGAGATCCCCGGCACCGAGAACACCCTGCACGCGTTCCGCCATGCCGTGGCGCTGGGCTACCGCTACCTGGAGACCGACGTCCACGCCACCAGCGACGGTGTGCTGCTGGCCTTCCACGACGAGGCCCTCGACCGCGTCACCGACATCCGCGGCACCCTCTCGCGGCTCACCGTCGAGCAGGTGCGGGTGGCCCGGATCCGGGGCGAGCACCTCGTGCCCACCATGGCCGAGCTGCTCGAGGAGCTCCCGGACTGCTGCTTCAACATCGACCTCAAGGCACCTGCCGCGGTGCAGCCGCTGGCCGAGCTGCTCGCGCGCACCTCGAGCGAGGATCGGGTGTGCGTCGGGTCCTTCTCGAAGCGGCGCCTGCAGGCGTTCCGCCGGGCGACCGGGGGCCGGGTCGCCACCTCGGCGGCGCCGCAGGAGGTGGCGCTCTTCCTGGCCCTTCCCTGGGGCCGGGCGGCACGTCGACTCACCCGCGGGCGCGTCGCCGCGCTGCAGGTCCCGCACCGGCGTGGGCCGTTGCCGGTCGTCACACGTTCGCTGGTGCGCCGCGCCCACGCGGCCGGTGCGCAGGTACACGTGTGGACGGTCGACGAGCCGGCCGAGATGGAGGAGCTGCTCGACCTCGGGGTCGACGGCCTGATCACCGACCGGACCGACGTGCTCAAGCGGGTGCTGCTCGCGCGCGGCCAATGGAGGCAGCCATGAACCCACCGGAGCGCGCATGAGCACCGACACCTCCCCCGGACCCGGCCCTGCCGACCTGACGCCGGACGACCGGCTCCGGCAGCAGAAGGCGTGGAACTGGTACGACTGGGCGAACTCGGCCTACTACACGACCGTGCTCAGCGTGCTCTTCGGTCCCTACATGATCACGGTGGCCAGCAAGGCGGCCGGGTGCGCCGACGACGTGGACACCTGCACCAAGACCGTCAACGTGCTCGGACTGCACCTGGCTGCGGGCTCGCTGCCGAGCTATCTGACCAGCTTCGCCACCATCAGCAGTGCGTTCGTGCTCCCGATCGTCGGCGCCTTCGTGGACCGTTCAGCGCACAAGAAGCTGCACATGACGGTGTTCGCGTGGCTGGGGGCCGCGTTCGGGGCCCTGCTGTTCTTCCTCAAGGACGACAACTGGCAGATCGGCGCCGTGGCCGTGGTGGCGAGCAGCATCCTGGCCGGCTGCTCGCTGGTGAGCTACTACGCCATCCTCGTCGACATCTCCACCGAGGAGGAGCGCGACCGGGCGTCCTCGCGCGGCTGGGCGTTCGGCTACCTCGGCGGCGGCGTGCTGCTGCTGATCAACCTGGTGATCGTGCTCAACCCCGGCGTGCTGGGCGTCGACAAGGCGATGGCGGTGCGCCTCTCGCTGCTCTCCGCCGCGGTGTGGTGGGCCGGCTTCACGTTGATCCCGTTCCTGCGGCTGCGCGACTACGCGCCGGTGAACATGGTGCGGGAGTCGGGCAACGTGCTCCAGCGCAGCTTCGGCCAGCTGTTCACCACCCTGCGCGACATGCGCCGGTTCCCGATGACACTGACCTTCCTGCTGGCCTACCTGTTCTACAACGACGGCATCCAGACCGTGATCTACGCGGCCTCGACGTACGGCGAGAAGCAGCTCGGGTTCGACACCTCGGTGCTGATCGCCACGATCCTGCTGATCCAGTTCGTGGCCTTCGGCGGTGCCCTGTTCTTCGGGCGGCTCGCGGCCCGGCACGGCGCCTACCGCTCGATCCTGTGGGGGACCTTCGCCTGGATGGGCATCGTGACCGCGGCGCTGTTCCTGCCCCGGCAGAACGTGGCGCTGTTCCTGCTCGTCGCGGTGGCGATCGGGATCGTCATGGGCGGCACCCAGGCCCTCTCCCGCTCCTTCTTCAGCCTGCTGATCCCCCGGGGGCGTGAAGGTGAGTACTTCAGCCTCTACAACGCCGCCGAGCGCGGCACCTCCTGGTTCGGCACCCTGCTCTTCGGTGTGGTCTTCCAGCTCAGCGGGTCCTACCGGCCGGCCATCTTCGCCCTGATCGTCTTCTTCGTCCTCGGGGCGTACTTCCTGCTGCGCCTGGACCCGGCGCGCGGCATCCGGGAGGCCGGAAACACCCCGCCGAGCACCCTCGAGCCGCATCGGCAGGTGTGAGCCGTCTCTCGGTGGGGAATCCTCGCCTCACCGCGTTCGTTGACCCTGCGAGGTGGACCCGTGCGGTCAGGTGGTCCACTCGCGTCATGACCGGCTTGCCGAACCGTCACATCGGCGGTACGCATGAGAAGTACCCACGGCGATCGGATCGTTCGCCGTGCCAGATTTTTGGAGGTTCCCAATGGGAGAGCGCACGCTACGAGGAGCACGGCTCGGTGGGCAGAGCTTCGAGGACGAGCGCGGCATCGAGTTCGCGGCCCGGCAGCAGGTGGGCTACCGCTGCACCCAGGGGCACGAGTTCGAGATCACCATGTCCGTCGAGGCCGAGGTGCCCGCGCTGTGGGAGTGCCCGCGCTGTGGGGCCGAGGCGCGCGCGACGTCTGGCATCGAGCCCGACGTGAAGGCCGAGAAGCCGGCCCGCACCCACTGGGACATGCTGCTGGAGCGTCGATCGGTCAAGGAGCTCGAGGACATCCTCACCGAGCGGCTCGAGCTGCTGCGCGGCGGCGAGATCGGGCCGGCCCACCTGCACCGCGCCAACAGCCGCAAGAAGCGGTCGTCGGTCTGAGCGGCCCGCTGCCGGCCCGTGCCGCTGGTCGACGCCGCTAGTCGACGACCTCGCCCTGGACCACCCCGTCGTCACCGTCGTCGGGGTCATCGGGTCCAGGGCGTCGTCGCGTCCGGGGCGGCGGGACGACGACCAGCCTGCGGCTGATCACCCCGGCGAGGACGCGTCGCCCCCACGGCCGAGTCACCGGCAGGATGCACAGCCCGCCGAGGACGTCGGTGACGAACCCCGGGGTCAGCATCAACGTGCCGCCGACCAGGATCAGCACCCCGTCTGCCAGCTCCCGGTGCGGCATCCGCCGCTCCTGCAGCGCCGTGCTCAGGGCCCGCCATGCCCGGACCCCCTCACGCCGGACCAGCCAGGCGCCGACGAGGCTGTCGAGGACCAGCAGCAGGATCGTCCAGGAGGCGCCGATCACCTGGCCCACCTGGACGATCACGTAGATCTCGACCAGGGGCACCACGACGAAGGCTGCCGCCAGCAGTCCCCAGGGAAACCTGCGTCCTCGTGACTGGCTCATGTCCCGGTCAACGTCTCGCGGCCGGAGGCTGTTCCACGGCGAGCCGGCCCAGCCGGGCGCCGAGCCGCCTCCGGCGCTCGCGCCAGCCCCATCGGGTGATCCGGCACAGCGACTCGGTCGCCACGGCCCGGCTCATCTTGGAGTCGCCGCGTTCGCGCTCGACGAACTCGATCGGCACCTCGACGACACGCAGGCCGGCTCGCAGGGTGCGGAACGCGAGGTCGGCCTGGAACACGTAGCCGGCCGACTCCACGTGCTCGAGACCGATCCGCTCCAGCGTCGTACGCCGGAAGAGGCGGTAGCCGGCGGTCGCGTCCTGCACCGGGATCCCGAGGAGCGTGCGGGTGTAGAAGTTGCCGGCACGCGAGAGCAGCTCGCGGTGCCGGGGCCAGTTCACGACGCTCCCCCCGGGCACCCAGCGCGAGCCGATCACCAGGTCCGCGTCGTGCAGGGCCTCCAGCAGCGACGGCAGCTGCTCGGGCTGGTGCGAGCCGTCGGCGTCCATCTCCCCGATCACGTCGTAGCCGCGTTCCAGGGCCACCTCGAAGCCGTGCAGGTAGGCCGCGCCGAGCCCTTCCTTGCGGCCTCGGTGCAAGACCTCCACCCACGGTTGGGCTGCGGCGATCCGGTCGGCGAGCTCGCCCGTCCCGTCCGGGGAACCGTCGTCGACGACCAGCACGTCGACGTGCGGCTGGACCTGCGCCAGGCGTGCGAGCAGCACCTCGAGGTTGAGCACCTCGTTGTAGGTGGGAACGACCATCACCACCCGGCCCAGACCGGGCACCGAGCGCGTCACCATGGGCAGCAACCTACCGAAGGGGTGGGTGGGTGGTCCTCACGGGAGCACGGCTGCGGCAGGACGGGGGGAGCTTCGATGACCTTCGGACCGCTCACGCTCTGGCCGGCTGCCAGGGTCGCACGCGTTGTCTACTGGTCCTCTCACTCCCCCCGTGTCCTCCCGTCGAGGCCGCGGTGCCCGACCCGCCAAGTGCGGCCACGGGGACCATCTTGGCGAGATGGCCCGTGAACGCATCCGTCGGGCGCGCGACTGACGTTCTGCCCGGAGTAACGCAGCAGAGATTGGCCCCGGCCGGGACCGGATGTCAAGCACCTCCTCACCTGCGTGCTCGTGGTGAAAGCGCAGGTCAGCCACGTGTACGCCGGGTGAACATCCGGTGTCGAAATTTTTGCCTGTCCGGCGTGTCGTGCCGGACACGCCGGGCCGGTCCAGACCTGGCCGCACCGGGCGAGCCGCGAGCCCCCGACAGGTCAGGCGCCGGGCACCACGACCGTGCCCACAGCCGTGGTCGCGACCAGCGGCTCCGGCAGCACCCGAGCGGCCGAGGAGCGGCCGCCCGCGGCGTCCCCCCGGGCCACCACCAGCAGCTCGAAGGAGAGCTCCCGGGAACGTCGCCCGACCCGGGTCAGGGTGGCGCACGCCTCGACGACGTCTCCGGCCCGCACCGGGGCCAGGAACCGCACCTCGGAGTAGGCCGCGAACAGTCCCTCGTCGCCGTCGGTCCGGATGCACATCTCGGTGGCCACGTCGCCGAAGAGGCCCAGCCCCCAGGCGCCGTCGACGAGGTCCCCGGCGTAGTGGGCCTGGGCGTGGGACACGTAGCGTCGGTGCACGACGCGGAGACCGGGCTCGGCGCCGCTCACCGGGCCGCCCCCTGCCTCGCCAGCCGGTGCACCAGGAAGCTGGCGACCTCCCCGGGGGTGGTGCCGCGGGCGAAGACCCTGTCGACGCCGAGCTCGGCTGCCATCGTCTCCTCGAAGCGCGGCCCGCCCACGACCAGCAGGGGCCTGCGGGCGGCGGGGAAGGCCTCGCGGAACGCCGCCGACATCTCCCGGGTGTTCAGCAGGTGGGCGTCGCGCTGGCTCACCACCTGGGAGACCAGCACGGCGTCGGCCCGCTCCTCCAACGCCCGCTGGACCAGCTGAGGCACCGAGACCTGGGCCCCGAGGTTGACCACCCTCAGCTCGCGGTAGTACTCCAGGCCCTTCTCCCCCGCGAACCCCTTGATGTTCAAGATCGCGTCGATGCCGACCGTGTGGGCGTCGGTGCCGATGCACGCCCCGACGACGACCAGGCGCCGGTGCAGGGCGCGCTTGACCGCCGCGTTCACCTCCTTGGGCGTCAGCAGCTCGTAGTCGCGCTCGATCACCTCGACCTGTGCCGGGTCCACGAGGTGGTGCACCCGGCCGTAGACCACGAAGAACGTGTGCCCGGGCCCGAGCGGCCGTGCGTGCACGACGAGGGCGGGGTCCATGCCCATCTTGGCGGCCAGCTGCCCGGCCGCCCCCTCGGCGAGCTTGGAGTGCGCCATGGGGAGCGTGAAGGACAGCTGCACCATGCCGTCCCCCGTGGTGTCGCCGTAGGGCCGCACCGTCCGGAGCTCGTGCTCGACAGCCGGGGTGCGGTCACCGGCCATGGTCTCGGGACCACCGTTCATGACTGGTCCTCCAGGATCTCCGAGGCGGGGTTGAAGTACGTCGCCGACTTCTCGGCCACGCCATCGAGGCCGCGCCCGGCGTCGGCCGGGCGCCGCATCAGCCCGAAGGTGCCGTCGGCGATCGCCGCCAGCAGCGGGGGGTCTCCGGCGCCGTCGCTGTCATGGGCGATCCGGTCGAGCAGGTCGATGGTCTCGCCCAGCACCTGCCGGGCGCGCTGGGCGATGAACCCGTCGGGGGCGGGGTGGAAGTCCTCGTGCAACGCTCCAGCGGCGTCGAGCACGTAGCGGACGTTCTGCAGGGCCAGGTCACGGTCGCTCAGCCACGGGGTGACGACCGCCTCGGTCATCATCCCGACCAGCAGGATGCTCTGGCCGGTCAGCGCGCCGGCGAGGTTGAAGAATCCGTCGAGGAGGTGTCCGCGGAAGACGTCGCCGGTCATGTGTCGGGTGGGCGGCATCCACTTCAGCGGTGCGTCGGGGAACAGCTCACGCGCCAGGAGGGCGTGGGCGAGCTCCAGGCGGAAGGAGTCCGCCAGCTCGGGGTTGATCTCGAAGGCGTGCCCGAGACCGAGCTGCCAGTCCTCGAGTCCCGCCTCCCTGGCGAAGTACTCGTTGAGCAGCTGACTGGTGGTGACCGTGTGTGCCGCCTCGACGGCGTCGGCCGTGGTGAGGTAGTTGTCCTCGCCGGTGTTGATGATGATGCCCGCCCGGGCGTGCACCTGGCGGCTGAACCGCTGGTCCACGAACGTGCGCACCGGGTTGATGTCGCGGAACAGGATGCCGTACATCGAGTCGTTGAGCATCATGTCGAGGCGCTCGAGTCCGGCGAGGGCCGCGATCTCGGGCATGCACAGGCCGCTTGCGTAGTTGGTCAGGCGGACGTAGCGGCCGAGCTCCCTGCTGGACTCATCGAGCGCCGCCCGCATCAGCCGGAAGTTCTCCTGGGTCGCGTAGGTACCGGCGAAGCCGTCGCGGGTCGCCCCCTCGGGCACGTAGTCGAGCAGCGACTGGCCGGTCGACCGGATCACCGCGATCACGTCGGCACCCTCGCGGGCGGCCTGCTGGGCCTGGGGGATGTCCTCGTGGATGTCGCCGGTGGCCACGATCAGGTAGATCCACGGGGTCCTGGGCGCGTCCCCGACGCGGCGGATCAGCCGCTCGCGCTCGTCGCGGCGGGTGTCGATGTGGCGGAGGCCGGCCCCGACCTGGCGGCGGGAGGCGGCGCGGGCGCGTTGCGCCGCACCCCCCTCGGGGAGCCGGAAGCGGACCGAACCGGCCGCCGCCTTCTGCGCCAGCGTGAGCAGGTCCTCGGCCTCCCCGCGCGCCAGTGCGTCCCAGGTCGGGAGCGCCAGGCCGTGCTCGAGACCGACGTCGGCGCGCACGGCGTCGGCGAGGCGGTTCACCCACGGCGTGCCGTCGGGGTCGGCTCCGGACAGCCCCGCGAGTCGCAGCGTGGCGCGCTCCACCGAGACCGTGGTGTGGCGGCGGGCCAGCTCCACGATCGGTCGTCCCACCGCCGCGGCCAGGGTGCGCGCCCGGTGCACCGTGGCCGGGTCGAGATCGAGCTTGGGTTCCATCACAGCCTCCGTTCGAACAGTGCCCGCACGCCGGGGTGGCTGCGCACGATCTCCAGGGCCAGTGCCGCGTGCCCGGGCACGTAGCCGTTGCCCACCACCATGGTCACGTCGGCGGCCAGACCCTCGGCTCCCAGCGCGGCCGCGCTGAAGGAGGTGGCCATCGAGAAGAACAACACGGTGCCACCCGCGGCGGTGGCCAGGAGCGCCCCGCCCTCGCAGCCGGGGACGTCGACGCACACCACGGTCACGTCCGCGGGTCCGCCGGCGGCGGCCACGGCGTCTCGCAGCGCCACCGGGTCCCTGGCGTCGCAGACGAGGACGTGGTCGGCGAGCCCGGTGGGCTCGAGGAGGTCGGCCTCCTGCCGGTGCGGCACCACGGCGATCGTGCTGCTGGCGCCGGCGAGGCGCGCGGCGGCCAGGCACAGCGACCCGGACTTGCCGGCCGCGCCCACGACCGCGACCACCGCGTCGCGGTAGCGCGCCACGTGCCGCTGCGTCAGGGCGGGGGCGCCGCACACGTCCATGACCGCGAGGGCGAGGGGCGTGGGCAGGTCCTCGGGCAGCCGGGCGGCGATGCTGCGACCGAACAGGATGGCGTGGCCCCGGGCCGGCACCTGCTCGGAGCGGCCGTCCCATCCGACCAGCCCGTCCTCGATCACCAGGGGGGTCAAGGTCAGCGAGACCAGGGTTGCGATCCGGTCCCCGACGGCGAGCCCGAGCGGGGAGCACTCCCCCACCTCCTCGACCGTGCCGACGAGCATGCCCCCGGATCCGGTGACCGGGTTGTGCATCTTGCCGCGTCGGCGCACGATCTCGAGCACCTCGCGTCGCACCGCTGCTCCGTCGCCCCCGTGGCTGGTGGCGAGCTGGCGGAAGGAGGCCGCGTCGAGGTTCAGCCGCTCCACCCGGACCCGCACCTCGTCGTGGTGGAGCACCGGATCGGTGTCGAGCCGCTCGGCCGCCTGCGGCAGCACCCCCACCGGTTCCAGCACCCGGTGCAGGCCGATCGGGTCCCCTGTCCTGCGTGTCACTCCTGAGAGACCTTCCCGCGCGTTTCCAATATTGCCGCAGATCTTGCGGTGTCACATTTGCTGTGCCGCAAGATCCGTGCTCATACTGTCGCAGGTGGGACACGTGTCACACAAACGACTCACGGGGAGGGACCATGAGCATCGAGACCTCGATCGCCGCGTTCGCGGAGGATGAGGCCCGACGACCGGGCTCAGGAGCCACCGGCCATCCCACCGGCCCTCTCACCGGCCAGCCCTACCCCTACCGTCGTGTCGAGCTGGTCGAGCCGGACTGGACCCGGTTCCCGGGCTGGCGCGACGTCACCGTCGAGCAGTGGGAGAGCGCGCAGTGGCAGCGTGCCCATTGCGTGAAGAACCTCCGCCAGCTGCGCACCCTGCTCGGCGACCTCGTCGACGACCGCTTCTATGCAGACCTCGAGCGTGACCAGGCCGAGCGCGCCACGATGTCGATGCTCGTCCCGCCCCAGATGCTGAACACGATGGCACCCGACGAGGAGCCGGCCGGCCCGGGGTCGCTGACCGAGGCCATCTACGCCGACCCGGTGCGGCACTACATGATCCCGGTGCTCTCCGACCGGCGCACCGACTGGCCCTCCCACCCCTACGCGAGTCGCGACTCGTTGCACGAGCACGACATGTGGGCCGCGGAGGGACTCACGCACCGCTACCCCACCAAGGTGCTCGCCGAGCTGCTCCCGACCTGTCCGCAGTACTGCGGCCACTGCACCCGGATGGACCTCGTGGGCAACTCCACCCCGAGCGTGGACAAGCTGAAGTTCCTCGGCAAGCCCGTGGACCGGCACGCCGACATGCTCGCCTACCTGCGAGCCCACCCGGAGGTCCGCGACGTGGTCGTCTCCGGCGGGGACGTGGCCAACATGCCCTGGGCGCGTCTGGAGGACTTCTTGCTCCGGGTGCTCGAGGTCGAGAACGTCCGCGACATCCGGCTGGCCACCAAGGCGCTGATGGGCCTGCCGCAGCACTGGCTGCAGGAGGAGGTTGTCGAGGGGATGGCCCGGGTCGCCGGCCTGGCCCGCTCGCGTGGGGTGTCCCTGGCGCTGCACACCCACGTCAACCACGCCAACTCGGTGACGCCGCTGGTGGCGCGGGCGGCGCAGGCGATGCTCGAGGCGGGGGTGCGCGACGTGCGCAACCAGGGGGTCCTCCTCGACGGGGTCAACGCCGACCCGCACGCCCTGCTCGACCTGTGCTTCCGGCTGCTCGACGGGGCGCAGATCATGCCCTACTACTTCTACATGTGCGACATGATCCCGTCCTCGGAGCACTGGCGGGTCTCGGTCGCCGATGCCCAGCGGCTCCAGCACCACATCATGGGCTACCTGCCCGGCTTCGCGACGCCACGCATCGTGTGCGACGTCCCGTTCGTCGGCAAGCGGTGGGTGCACCAGGTGGCGTCCTACGACCAGGTGCACGGCATCTCCCGCTGGACCAAGAACTACCGCACCTCCATCGAGACAGCCGACCCCGAGGCGCTGACCCGCACCTACGAGTACTACGACCCGATCCACACGCTCCCGCCTGAGGGGCAGGCGTGGTGGGCCCGCCAGGACCAGCAGCACGCCCTGGAGCGGGTCCACTCCGTCTGAGAGGCGCATCGATGAGCTCGAGGCTGCTTTCGAGGGCCGCTGAGCCGCAGGCGACCGGAGAACCACTGGTTGGGTGGTGGCAGTACGGCTTGGTTCGCACCACGGCGGGGAACCCGGGCTGCGCTGCCACCTCCCATACGAGGATTCTGCGGCATCGGAGTCAGATCAGATGAAATGTCGGCCCGTAGGCCTCGTACCGGTGTAGACCGGACAGATCTCCCGATCAGTGCGTCGGGCGGTTCTCATACGGAGTGGACAGCACGATCGTGGTCCGCGTCGAGACGTTGGCCGCCGACCGGATGCGGGCCAGGAGCTCCTCGAGGTCGGCCGGCGTGCCGACCCGCACCTTGAGGATGTAGGACTCCTCTCCCGCGACCGACCAGCACGACTCGATCTCCTCGATGTGCTCGAGGCGGTCGGGGTAGTCGTCCTCCTCCGAGACGTCGAAGGGCCTGATGCTGATGAACGCGGCCAGCGGCTTGCCCGCGGCCGCGTGGTCGATGGTGGCGCCGTAGCCCAGGATCAGCCCGCGCGCCTCCAGCCGCTTGACTCGCTGGTGGACGGCGCTGGTGGACAGGCCGGTCGCCTTGCCGAGGTCGGTGTAGGACATGCGCCCGTCCTCGGCGAGCAGGCCGAGGATCTTGCGGTCGGTCTTCTCCACGGGGCTGAGCCTAGGGGTAGTGGCCGTGGAAGACTCACGCGACGTGACCTCGCGACTGATGCTGCTCGACACCGCCTCGCTCTACTTCCGCGCCTTCTTCGGGGTGCCCGACAGCGTCACCGCGCCCGACGGGACGCCGGTCAACGCGGTGCGGGGACTGCTGGACTTCATCAACCGCCTGGTCGAGGAGTACCGGCCCACCCACCTGGCCTGCTGCTGGGACAACGACTGGCGCCCGGCCTGGCGGGTGGAGCTGCTGGCGTCGTACAAGGCACACCGCGTCGAGGCGCCCCGCCCCGGGGACGCCCCCGACGTGGAGGAGGTGCCGGATCCGTTGGAGCAGCAGATCCCGGTCATCGTGGCCGTGCTCGAGGCGTTCGGGATCGCGATCGTGGGGGCCGATCACTACGAGGCAGACGATGTGATCGGCACGCTCGCCACCGACGCCGGCATGCCCGTCGACATCGTCACCGGTGACCGTGACCTGTTCCAGCTCGTCGACGACGACGCCGAGGTCCGGGTGCTCTACACCGCTCGAGGCGTGGGCCGCCACGAGCGGGTCACCAACGACGTCGTGCGCGAGAAGTACCACGTCAACGCCGACCAGTACGCCGCCTTCGCGACCCTGCGCGGCGACAGCTCCGACGGCCTGCCCGGCGTGGCCGGGATCGGGGACAAGACCGCGGCCGTGCTGCTCGACCGCTTCGGCGACCTCGACTCCGTCATCGCCGCCGCTCAGGACCCGGCCGGTGACATGGGACCCGGGCCCCGCGCGAAGATCAAGGCCTCCCTGGACTACCTGGCCGTGGCGCCCAAGGTCGTCGCCGTCGCCCGTGACATCGACCTCGGCGAGCACGACCTGACACTGCCCTCCTCCCCCGCCGATGGCGAGATGTTGGAGGCGATCGCCGAGCAGTGGGGGCTCACCAGCCCGGTCGGGCGACTGCGCGAGACCCTGGCCCGCTGAGCGGCCCCGCTCCTACCCGCTGAGCGAGGAGTAGGCCACCACGCCGCGCCGCAGCCGACCGGCCGACTCCCGGGCGACCGCGCGCAGTCCGGGGCTGGGTGAGGCGTCCGCCACCTGGTCGGCGAGGTCGAGCAGCTGCTTGACCCACCGGACGAAGTCGCCGGCGGCGAGGTCCGTGACCGCCAGGATGTCGTCGAGCTCGTCGCCCTCGGCCCAGCGGTAGGCCGCCCACGCGAAGCCGAGGTCGGGCTCGTGGAGCTGGTCGAGGTGGTGATCGCGCTCCAGCGCGTCGAGGTCCGACCAGATCCCGACCATCTCGGCCAGCACCTGCTTGACCCGGCCACCGGGCACCCGCGGAGGCGCGGCGTCGTCGGGACGGCGCGACTCATAGACCAGCGTGGACAGCACCGCTGCCAGCGCGGAGGCGTCGAGGTCGTCCCACAGCCCGGCGCGCAACGACTCCGCGGTGAGCAGGTCCATCTCGTTGTAGATGCGCATCAGGGTCCGTCCGCGGTCGGTGACCCGCGGCTCCCCGGCACGGTCCTCGAGGTAGCCGAGCGCGGTGAGCACCTCGCAGACGCGGTCGAACTGGCGCGCGATGGTGTTGGTGCGCTGCTCGATGCGGCGTTGCAGGGTGCGCGCATCCCGGTCCAGCTTGAGGTGGCGCTCGGCCCAGCGGGAGTGGTCCTCCCGGTCGGGGCAGTCGTGGCAGGGGTGTGCGCGCAGCTGCCGGCGGAGGTCGGCGATGCGCTCGTCCTCCTCCGGCGTGCGCGCGGGACCCCGCTGTCCCGTGCGCGACGAGGGCGGGGGCGTGAGGTGGTGGGTCCGGTTGCGCAGGGTCGAGGCGAGGTCGCGCCTGGCCTGCGGGTTGCGGCCACTGAAGTTCTTGGGGATCTTGACCCGGGTGACCGAGGCGACCGGGCTCGGGAAGTCGGTGAGGTTCAGCCGCCTGGCGTGCCGGTCGGCGGTGAGGACGTAGGGACGGGGCCCCTCGCGGTCGGCGCGGGTCCCCGGGTCGATCACCACGGCCAGGCCGGCGAACCGGCCGCCCGGCACGTCGATCACGTCACCGGGCCGCAGCGACTCCAGGGAGTCGATCACCTCCTGGCGCCGGTCGGCCCGTCTGGACCGGGCGAGGCTCTTCTCGGTCTCGCTGAGCCGGTGCCGCAGGCCGGCGTACTCCATGAAGTCGCCGCGGTCGCAGGCGGCCGCCTCGGCGTAGCCGGCGAGCGCGTCCTCGGCCTTGCGCAGCTGGCGGGCCAACCCCACGACGGCCTTGTCTGCCTGGAACTGCGCGAAGGAGGACTCCAGCAGCTCGCGTGCCCGGTCGCGGCCGAACTGGTGGACCAGGTTGACCGCCATGTTGTACGACGGCCGGAAGCTGGACTTGAGCGGATAGGTGCGCGTCGAGGCGAGACCGGCCACCACCTTGGGATCCAGCCCCTGCTGCCAGAGCACCACCCCGTGTCCCTCGACGTCGATGCCGCGGCGGCCGGCCCGGCCGGTGAGCTGGGTGTACTCCCCCGGCGTGATGTCGGCGTGGGTCTCACCGTTCCACTTGGAGAGCTTCTCGATCACGACCGAGCGTGCGGGCATGTTGATCCCCAGCGCGAGGGTCTCGGTGGCGAACACGACCCGGCACAGACCCCGCAGGAACAGCTCCTCGACACACTCCTTGAACGTCGGCAGCATCCCGGCGTGGTGGGCCGCGACGCCGCGGGTGAGCCCGTCGAGGAACTCGTGGTAGCCGAGCACCTGCCGGTCCTCGTCGGGCAGGTTCGCGCACCGCTCCTCGACGAACGCGAAGATCTCGTCTCGCTCCTCGGGGGTGGTCAGGCGCAGGTTCGTGTTCAGGCACTGCTGGACGGCCGCGTCGCAGCCCACCCGGCTGAAGACGAACACGATCGCCGGCAGCAGCCCGGCGCGGTCCAGCTGCTCGACCACCTCGCTGCGACTCGGTGTCCAGACGCCCCGGGTCCCTCCGGGCCCGCGCTGGGGGCGCTTGCCGCCACGGGCGGGCCGGCGGTCCTTGACCCGGCCACGGGCCCAGTCGTCGCGCGCCACCCGGAGCAGCTGGGGATTCACCCTCGGCGTCTCGGGGGGCCCCGGGTCCCGCCCCTCGTGCCCGGCCCTGAGGTCCACGGGATCGGTGCCGCCCTCGTCGGCGAACAGGTCGTACATGCGACGCCCGACGATCACGTGCTGGTAGAGCGGCACCGGACGCCGCTCCTCGACCACCGTGGTGGTCTCGCCGCGGACGGTGCCCAACCACTCCCCGAACTCCTCGGCGTTGCTGACCGTCGCCGAGAGCGAGGCCAGTGCCACCGACTCGGGCAGGTGGATGATCACCTCCTCCCAGACCGCCCCACGCATCCGGTCGGCGAGGTAGTGCACCTCGTCCATCACCACGAAACCGAGTCCGGAGAGGGTCCGCGAGCCGGCGTAGAGCATGTTGCGCAGCACCTCGGTCGTCATCACCACCACCGGCGCCTCGCCGTTGATGCTGTTGTCGCCGGTGAGCAGGCCCACCTTGTCCGAGCCGTACCGCTTGACGAGGTCGTTGAACTTCTGGTTCGACAGCGCCTTGATCGGCGTGGTGTAGAAGCACTTGCGACCGCTGCTCAACGCCAGGTGCACCGCGAACTCGCCGACGATGGTCTTGCCGGACCCGGTCGGGGCGGCCACCAGCACCGATCGGCCCTCCTCGAGCTCGCGGCAAGCGCGCACCTGGAAGTCGTCGAGCGCGAACGGAAGCACCGAGGTGAACTCGGCGAGGCCGGGGTGCTCCCGGTTGCGTCGGTAGCGGGCGTAGCGCGCGGCCGGGCCGAGCGAGGGGTCGGCAGAAGGGTCGGCAGAAGGATCGGCAGAAGGATCGGTGGTCATCGCAGCGCCGCCTCAGGGCACCAGCACGCGCAGTGCCAGGGGGGCCACCTCCACGGTCAGCGGGAGGGGGCCGATCCGCTCGCCGTCGGCGTAGGCGGTGATGCCTGGCGCCGCGATCGTGATCCGCTTCGCGTGCTGGTGCCGGTAGTCGGGATGGTGGACATGGGTGCCCTTGAACAGCTTGGGATAGGTCCGCACGAGCTCGAGCTTGCTCATCGGACGGATCACCACCACGTCGAGCAGCCCGTCGTCGAGCACCGCGCCCTCGGTGATCCGCAGGCCGCCGCCGAAGGAGGGCCCGTTGCCGACGGCGACCATCATCGCCTCGAAGCGCTGCTGCTCGCCGTCGATCTCCACGACGTAGGAGATCGGCTCGAAGGTGCGCAGCTCGGCGACGGTGGCCAGGTTGTAGCGCATCTGGCCGCGCGGCCAGCGCATCGCGTTGGCACGCTCGTTGACGACGGCGTCGAACCCGGCCGCGAGCACGGTCACGAAGTACGTCGAGCCGACGCGGGCCAGGTCGATGCGCCGCTCCCGTCCGCCGATGACGATGTCGGTGGCGGCGGCGGTGTCTCGCCGTGGCAGGTCGAAGTAGCGGGCCACGTCGTTGCCGCTGCCCGCGGGCACGAGGCCGAGCCGGGTCTCGCTGTCGGCGAGAGCCTGGACGGCGAGATGCACCATGCCGTCACCCCCGATCACCACGAGCGTCTCGACGCCGTCGGCGACGCACTGGTGAGCCAGGTCGAGGGCCTCGGCAGCGTCGCGACCGACCAGGTTGCGCACGACGTAGCCGGCGTCGCGCAGTCGCGGCAGGACCTCGTCGACGGTGCGCGCGCCCCGTCCCTTGCCGGACGTGGGGTTGGTGAGAAGTGCGATCTCCTGAGGCACCCTGCGACCCTATCTGCCGACGGGGCGCGGCAGCGGCCGGCTACAGGGGTGAGACCTCGTCGTCCTCCCACGCCGGGGGACGGTCCCGCCCCCGTCTGCGGTCCAGGACGCGCGAGACCACCTCGGAGGCCAGCACGAGCAGCAGCATCGGGATGGCCAGGAAGAGCATCGAGATCGGGTCGGTCGAGGGCGTCGCCACGGCGGCGAAGACGAAGGTGCCGATGATCACCCAGGGTCGCACCTGTCCCAGGGTCCGTCCGGAGACCACCCCGGCGAGGTTGAGCATGACCACGAAGAGCGGGATCTCGAAGGCGACCCCGAAGACGAGCAGCATCCGGGTGATGAAGCTGAAGAAGTCGCCGAACTCGGTGAGCTGCACGACACCGTGCGGCGTGAACCCGATGAGGGTGGCGATGCCCTTCGGCAGCACGTAGTAGCCCAGCGCCACCCCGCAGATGAACAGCGGGCCGGCGGTGAGCGCGAAGACCCGGGTCCAGCGACGCTCGTTGGAGTGCAGACCCGGCACGATGAAGCCCCAGATCTCGTGCAGCCACAACGGGGAGGTGGCGACCACTGCTGCGATGGCGCACATCTTGAGCTGGAGCATCAGCGGCGTGCCCACACCGGAGATGACCGCCTGGGTCTGGGTCTCCTGGCCGAGCGACTCCCGGGCCTTGTTGTAGGGGTCGAGGATCAGCTCGAAGAGCTGGTCGTAGAAGAACAGCGCGACGGTCGTGCCCACGACGAGGTACAGCGCGACCCGCATGAGCCGGGCGCGGAACTCGCGGAAGTGGTCGCCCAGCGACATCCGGCCGCCCTCGCCGACGGGATCACGGGGTCGGCCACGAAACAGGTTGATGACCCCGGTCAGGGACACAGCGGTGCTGCTCCGGGGTCAGGGGGTGCCGGGGCCGCGCGGGTCCTCGGACCCGGACTGCGCCTCGCGCTGGCGCTCGGTCGCCTCCCGGTTCTGTGCGTCGATCTGACGCTGCTCGGGTGACTTGTCCTCGTCCTCGTCGTCGAGGAGGCCCTTGGTCTCGGCCTTGAAGATCCGCAGGGCACGACCACTGCCACGGGCGAGCTCGGGGAGCTTCTTGGCGCCGAAGAGCAGCACGATGACCGCGACGATGATGAGGAGCTCCGTGGGGCCCAGCCCGGCCAGGAGGGGGACGACGAGCAGGTTGGTCATGGCGCCATGGTACGCCGTCGGCCTGACCCGACGTGGCCGGATCGCTGTTCTGAGTGCTCCGACCGGCCGGGCGGCGCGGTCAGCGGGCGTCGTAGAGCCCCAGGGCCCGCTGGGCGGTGCTCGCCACCTCGGCCCGCAGCTCTACGGGCCGCACGATGGCGACCGCTGGAGCCAGCCGCAGCGCCAGGCGGACCAGCCAGCGCGGGTCACCCACCCGCAAGGTGGCGCTCAGCCGTCCCCCACCGAGCTCCTCGACCGAGTCCACCGGGTAGTAGTCGGCCACCCACCGGGCGTGTCGCTCGAGCTGGATCACCGCCTCGAGGTCCTCCGGGCCGGGCTCGAACAGGCCGGCAGCCAGGTCCCGCGGGGACAGGTCGTGCTCGTGCCGGGGCGCATCGAGGATCTCGACGCCGTGCATCCGGTCCACGCGGAAGAGGCGTCGTGCCTGCGCGAGGTGGCACCAGGCGTCGAGGTAGTCGTGCCCGTCGCCGGAGAGCAGCTCGAGCGGGTCCACGGTCCGGCTCGTGGTCTCGTCGCGGGTGGGCACGTAGTAGGCGAGACGGGCCTGGCGGTCGGTCGCGATCGCCTCCTGGAGCACGCCGGCGTGGCGCAGCAGCGTCGGCGACTGCGGCAGGTGCAGGGCGACCTGAGGCGGTGCGGTCCCGCTGGCCGTGGCCTCCTCCAGCTTCACCAGGCAGCGGTCGATCACCTCGTGGGAGGACTCCTGGCTGCCTTCGCGCAGTGCACGCAGGGCGACGATCAGGGCCGAGGCCTCGGAGCTGCCCAACCGGACCGGGCGGGAGAGGAAGTCCGCGTTGTCGATGCGGACGACGCCCTCCGGGTCGTCCTCGATCGCCTCGAAGTCGACGTCGATCATCTTGTCGGGGGTCAGCCCGGGCAGCCCGCACATCCACAGGACCTTCAGGTCCTTCATGATCTGCTCCGGCCCCACGCCGAAGTCCCGGGCCACCTCCGCCAAGGACACGTCGGTGCGCGTCTGCAGGTAGGGCACCAACGCCAGCAGCCGGGAGACCTGCTCGCGGGCGCCGCTCATGCCGTGCCTCCGGGCTCACGCGTGGCGCTCTCCCCCTGCGCGGGCGACACCAGGGCGCGCAGCCGCTCGGTGAGGGCTCCACGCAGCTCGCTCGGAGACTCCACGACCACCGCGTCGGCGTACCCCAGCAGCTCGTCGGCGAGGTCACCTTCGTAGACGTAGGGCACGTGCAGCTCGTCCCACCCGGGCGTCCCGTCGGGGCCGGTGACCCCGGTGGCCCCGACCTCGGCCCGTCGGCGCAGGCCGTTGGCGGCGCCGGCCCGGGCCAGCACCACGGCGCTGCGGTCAGGCCGGCGCGGGGCCAGCGACTGGGAGAGGGCCCGCAGGTCGGTGCCCTCGGGCACGGTGAACGAGCCGGAATCGCCGTCGGCCCGGACCGCGGAGACGATCCGGCTGAGCCGGAACATCCGGGGCTCCTCGCGGTCGGTGTCGAGGCCGACGACGTACCACCGACCCTGCGCGGTGACCACCCCCCAGGGCTGCAGGTGCCGCGTGGTGGCCTCGCTCTCCCCCGCGCGGGTGTAGTCGAAGCGTATCGGCGTGCGGTGCACGGTGGCCTGCCACATCGCCTCGAACGCCGGCTCCTCGGCGGCCAGCGCCGGCGCCACCTGGTCGAGCTGCTCACGGTCGAAGCTGAGCCCGGCGGCCTTGAGCTTGACCAGGGCGTCGGACGTCGCCGCGGCGAGCCCGGCGTGCCGCCACACCCGGGCCGCGAGCCCGAGGACGGCCACCTCGTCGGCGGTGAAGTCGATCTCGGGGAGCTCGAAGGCATCGCGCTTGATCCGGTAGCCCTGCTCGTCCTCGAAGAACTTGTCGACGTAGCCGATCTCGAGCGGTACGCCGAGGGCGCGCAGGTCGTCCTTGTCACGCTCGAACATGCGGTCGAAGGCCTCGTCGGAGCTGACCCGGTAGGGCTCCATCAGGGCGCGGATCTGCTCCTTGGTGGTGTAGTTGCGGGCCACCAGCAGCAAGATGACGAGGTTGAGCAGGCGCTCGGACTTCGCGGCGGTCATGGAGTCGCGGGCCACCTCAGCCCACACCGAGCACGTCGACGACGAAGACGAGGGTGGACCCGGCCGGGATGCCCGGCCGTCGCGTCGAGCCGTAGGCGGTCCCCGGCGGACAGACCAGCATCACCCGCGCCCCCTCGCGCTGCCCCGCCAGCCCGCGGTCCCACGCCTTGATCACCCCGGAGAGCCCGATGGAGAACTTCGCCGGCTCCTTGCCGTAGGTGTTGTTGAACGGATCGGCGGCTCCCCACACCTGGCCGATGTAGTCGGCGGTGATGCGGTCCGGGGTGCCCACCTTGGGCCCGGTCCCCGCACGCAGCGCGATCACCGACAGCTTCGTCGGCTTCGGCCCGCTCGGGAAGGCGAACCCCGAGGGGACGCCGTCCTGCTCCTGCAGCCGGGGCGCGCCGGCCGGAGGGGGGCTGACCGACCCGGTGGGGCCGTCGAGCACCGAGGTCGGGTCGGCGGAGAGCACGTCGGCCACCATCACGACCGGGTCCCCGGGCTTGATCCCGATCTGCGGCGCACCGGTCTCGCGGTACGCGTCCTCGGAGGTGGAGGCGACCACGACCCGGCTCCGGGCCGGCTGGCCCATCAGGGCCCGGGCGAGCGCGGGGAAGACCTGGTCGTCGAGCTTGACCTCCAACGGCCCCTGTCCCTTGTCGTGGGTGGAGATCGCCGTCTTGCCGGTGCGGCCGTCGGCCAGCGTCAGCGCGAGGATGCTCGTCGACGCCGCGCGGATCTTGTCGCCGTCGCCCACCTTGGTGGTCCACGAGACGGTCTCGGGCACCGTCAACGGCGCGGAGAACTTGATCGTGGGCCGCGCGCCGAAGTCCCCCGTCACCTGGATGCGGTCGCGCAGCCCGGCGGCCCCGGCCGGCTGCTGGGTCCCGGTCTGCTGCTGGCTGCCGCACGCTGCGGAGGCCAGGGCCAGCACCAGGAGAGTGGCGGCCACGCGGTGAGGCTGGGTCACATTCCCTCGATCAGTCGTTCCACCCGCTCGTCGTGGGAGCGGAAGGGGTCCTTGCACAGCACGGTGCGTTGGGCCTGGTCGTTGAGCTTGAGGTGTACCCAGTCGACGGTGAAGTCACGTCGCCGCTCCTGGGCGCGTTTGATGAAGCTGCCCCGCAGGCGTGCCCGGGTGGTCTGCGGCGGAACCGACTTGGCCCGGAAGACGGCCAGGTCGTTGGTCACCCGCTTGACCGCGCCACGTCGCTCGAGCAGGTAGTAGAGCCCGCGCTCGCGGTGGATGTCGTGGTAGGCGAGGTCGAGCTGGGCGATGCGTGGGTGCCCCAGCGGGAGGCCGTGCCGCTCGCGGTAGCGCTCGAGGAGCTTCCACTTGATCACCCAGTCGATCTCCCGCTCGACCAGGGAGAGATCGCCGGACTCCACGGCCTTCAGGCCGCGCTCCCAGAGGTCGAGGGAGGCCTCGATGACCGGCGTGTGCAGCTCGCGCCGGTCGACGAAGTCGCGCGCCCGGGCGAGGTACTCGCCCTGGATGTCCAGGACGCTGGCCTCGCGGCCGTTGGCCAGGCGGACCTTGCGGCGACCGGTCATGTCGTGGGAGATCTCTCGGATCGCCCTGATCGGGTTCTCCATCGTGAGGTCGCGCATCACCACGCCCTCCTCGATCATCCGCAGCACGAGGTCGCAGCTGGCCACCTTGAGCATCGTGGTGGTCTCGCTCATGTTGGAGTCGCCCACGATCACGTGCAGCCGGCGGAACCGCTCGGCGTCGGCGTGCGGCTCGTCGCGGGTGTTGATGATCGGCCGCGACCGGGTGGTGGCGCTGGAGACCCCCTCCCAGATGTGCTCGGCACGCTGGCTGACCGAGTACGACGCCCCGCGGGGGGTCTGGGTGACCTTCCCGGCCCCGCAGATGATCTGGCGGGTCACCAGGAACGGGATCAAGACGTCGGCCAGCCTGCTGAACTCGCCGTGCCGGCTCACCAGGTAGTTCTCGTGGCAACCGTAGGAGTTGCCGGCGCTGTCGGTGTTGTTCTTGAACAGGTAGACGTCGCCGGAGATGCCCTCGTCCCGCAGCCGGCGCTCGGCGTCGATCAGCAGACCCTCGAGCAACCGCTCCCCCGCCTTGTCGTGGGTGACGAGGTCGACGATGTCGTCACACTCGGGAGTGGCGTACTCCGGGTGGCTGCCCACGTCGAGGTAGAGCCGCGCCCCGTTGCCCAGGAACACGTTGCTGCTGCGCCCCCAGCTGACCACCTTGCGGAACAGGTAGCGCGCGACCTCGTCGGGCGACAGCCGCCGCTGCCCCTTGAACGTGCACGTGACGCCGTACTCGTTCTCGATCCCGAAGATTCGCCGGTCCACGAGGCCACACTATGTGTCCGACGGCGAGAACGGGTCAGGGCGCGACGGGTGGTTCCTCGCCGGGCTCGCCGGTGTCCTCCGCCGGCCCCTCCCCCACGGTTTGCTCCGGGGTTCCCTCCGGGGCGCTCTCCGGCCCGTCCTGGCCGTCCGGGGTGTCGCTCTGCGCGGTCGTGGGCCGCTCTCCGAGCACCTGGAGCAGCACCTCGCCGGCGACACGGCGGAACTTGCGCTCCTGGCTGCGGGTGCGGTCGAGCACCGCCACCTCCAGGTCGCGGTCGGGGATGTCGCGGTGCCCGCTCTCCCCCTGGCCCAGTGCCGCCGCGGCGAGACTGATCGCCTCGTCACGCGACAGGCCGGGCGTGTAGCGCTCGCGCAGGTAGGTCGTCACCGACTCCGCGGCGCCGCCCATCACGGCGTAGTCGTGCTCCTCGACCACCTGGCCGTCGAAGGTCAGCCGGAAGATCTGGTCGTCCTCGGCCCGGTCGCCGACCTCGGCCACGAAGATCTCGATCTCGTAGGGCTTCTCGCCTCCGCTGGAGAAGATCGTCCCGAGTGTCTGGGCGTAGGCGTTGGCCAGGCCGCGGCCGGTGACGTCGCGCCGGTCATAGGAGTACCCGCGGATGTCGGCCAGCCGCACCCCGGCGATGCGCAGGTTCTCGAACTCGTTGTAGCGCCCGACCGCAGCGAACGCGATCCGATCGTAGATCTCACTGATCTTGTGCAGCGCCGCCGAGGGGTTCTCCGAGACGAACAGGACACCGTCGGCATAGCGCACGACGGCCACCGAACGGCCGCGCGCGATGCCCTTGCGCGCGAAGTCGGCCCGGTCCTTCATCAGCTGCTCGGGCGAGACGTAGAACGGCATGCTCATGAGCGGGCTCCGATCAGGTCAGGGGGGCGGTGGGGCCGTCGGGGCGCTGCATCCGGCCGGCGACGACCCGGTCGGCGATGGCAGCGACCTCGTCCTGGGAGATCCGGGCGTGGCCCTCGGCGCTCACCACGCTGACCACGGGGAAGATCCGTCTGGTCAGGTCGGGCCCCCCGGTGGCCGAGTCGTCGTCGGCGGCGTCGTAGAGCGCCTGCACCGCGGCAGTGACGCACTCCTCCTGGTCCAGGTCGTCTCGGTAGAGCTTCTTCAACGACCCCCGCGCGAAGACCGACCCGGACCCGACCGAGTGGAACGCGGTCTCCTCGTAGCGGCCGCCGGTCACGTCGTAGGAGAAGATCCGGCCCTGCTCGCGGAGCAGGTCGTAGCCGGCGAACAGGGGCACCACCGCAAGCCCCTGCATCGCCATCGCCAGGTTGCCCCGGATCAGCGCGGAGAGGCGGTTGGCCTTGCCGTCCATCGACAGCGTGGTGCCCTCGATCTTCTCGTAGTGCTCGAGCTCGGTCTGGAAGAGCCGCACCATCTCCACCGCCAGGCCGGCGGTGCCGGCGATGCCCACGCAGGAGTACTCGTCGGTCGGGAACACCTTCTCGATGTCGCGCTGGGCGATGATGTGGCCCATGGTGGCGCGCCGGTCCCCCGCCATGACCACGCCGCCGGCGAAGGTCGCCGCGACGATGGTGGTGGCATGGGGGGCCAGCTCGGCCGCGCTGCCCGCGGGCAGGGTGCGTCGCGAGGGCAGCAGGTCTGGTGAGACGGAGCCGACGAACTCGGCGAACGAGGACGTCCCCGGGGTCAGGAAGCTCTCGGGCAGTCGGGCGTCACTCATCGAGCTCTACTGGCCGCCTTTCTGGATGAACGACTTCACGAAGTCCTCGGCGTTGGTCTCCAGCACGTCGTCGATGTCCTCGAGGATCGCGTCGATGTCCTCGTCGAGCTGCTCCTTGCGCTCGGTGACGGCGTCGGCCGGCGCCGGTGCGGCCTCGGACGGCTCCTCCTCGTCGTGGGACTTGCGCGGCTGCTTCTGCTCCTGCGCCATGGCGACCTCCTGTGCGGACGTGGGTACGTCGTACCTCGACCCTATCCAGAGGCGCACGGAACCGGACCCGAACACGCCTCACGCTCGTTGATCCACAGCAGTGTTAGGTTGCTGGGGCGTGCCTGCCCTCCCGCTGCGGGTTCTGTCATGTCGTCTCCCGGGGGAATACCACAGATGTCTCGACGAACGCCCATCGTCCTCACGCTGCTGCTCGGCCTGGTCAGCGCGATGGTCGCCACCGCTGCCACCTCTTCTGCCGGGGCCACCACCCGGTCGGCGCGACCGGGCACGGTGGCCGCCGCGGATGCCGTGGGAAAGCCGCCGCGCGACTACGTGATCCCGGCGACGAGCCACTTCAGCTTCCCCAACCGCAGCCACCTCGAGAAGGTGGCCATCCGCAACCGGGTCCTCTACACCATCCAGAGCGTCTGGGGCGGACCCCGCGACCCGGAGAACGGGGTCCCGCTTCCCGGGACGGGCACCATCCGCATCGCGACCTGGTCCTTCAACGACTGGGCGATGGCCAAGGCGCTGATCGCGGCCCGCAACCGTGGCGTGAGCGTGCAGATCATGGCGGCCGCGGGCGCCAACGACGAGAGCAGGCCCTGGCAGTACCTCCGCAAGCACCTCGGCGCCTACCTCTACCGTCCGGGCTACCCGGACACTCGTGAGCAGTACAGCTTCGCGCGCCAGTGCCACGGCGCCTGCCGCGGCCACGGCGGCACCCCCCACTCGAAGTACTTCCTCTTCGACAACGTGGGCTCCCAGCACGTGCACGACCTGACGGTCCAGACCTCGATGAACCTGACCACCTTCGCCTACCGGGGCCAGTGGAACCAGGCCCAGGTGGTGCACTCCTCCTCGGTCTACGACGACTTCCTCGGCATCTTCAAGCAGACCCGGTGGGGTCGACCGGTCGCCAACCCCTACCACGTCGCCTCCATGGGCAACGTCGTCGACCTGTTCTTCCCCCACCCGGGGGCCAACGCCGCCGGCGACCCGGTGATGCAGATCCTCAACCACGTCTACTGCCGCGGGGCGACCGGCGGGGGCACCCGCACCGGCCACACCCGGGTCCGGATCATCCAGTACGCCATCTACGGCAACCGCGGCAACTGGATCGCCAAGAAGCTGCGCTACCTGTGGAACGCCGGCTGTGACGTCGGGATCATCTACGGGGTCAGCAGCCGGCCGGTCCTCAACATCCTGCGCAGCAGCGCGGGCCGCGGCCCGGTGCCGATGCGGCAGTCGGTGATCAAGAACAACAAGGGCGAGATCGTCAAGTACAACCACAGCAAGTGGATGACGATCACGGGTCACTGGGGCGCTGACACCGCGGCCTACCTCACCTTCACCGGATCGGCCAACTGGGCCGACCTGTCCTTCTCCTCCGACGAGCAGATGCAGCGCATCTCCAGCTACTACCACGCCCGGCGCTACCTCTCGATCTTCGGCAAGACCTGGCGCCAGAAGACCTCGAAGCTGCCCCCGTCCGGCCGTCTGGTCGCCAACGCGCGCGGTCTCTCCGGTGTGCCCGAGTACGCGCCGGACTTCGGGCACGGCATCTACAAGTACATGACGGAGGACTGAGCACCTCCGCAGTGCTGCGCCGACCCGGCCGAGGCTCGGCACCTCCAGCAGATCGCGGTGTCCGCGTGTTGTGATGCTGGGGTCCTGTCCGCGGGCTCGGAGCCGTCAGACCGGAAGAAGGCGTGATGTCCACTCTCGTCAAGACCTGCCTGGCGCTCGTGATCGTCGTGGTGCTGGTCCCCCTGGGGGCCGCCCAGGGCGCGGCGCCCGCCGCGAACCGCACGGCCGCCGACCGCACGGCCAGCACCGTGGGCCGTCCGTCGCTGAGCTACGTCATCCCGGCGACCAGCCACTTCAGCTACCCCAACCGCAGCAAGCTGGAGCGCTACGCCATCCGCAACCGGGTGCTCTACACCATCCGGAGCGTCTGGGGCGGGCCGCGCAACTCGCTCGGCACGCCGATGCCAGGCAACGGGACGATCCGGATCGCCACCTGGTCCTTCAACGACTGGGCGGTGGCCAAGGCACTGGTCGCGGCCCGCAACCGTGGGGTCAGCGTCCAGGTGATGGCGGCCAAGGGCGCCAACAGGGACCACAAGCCGTGGAAGTGGCTGCGCAAGCACCTCGGCGGGAACCTCTACCGGCCCGGCCACCCGATCACGCGGGAGATGTACAGCTTCGCGCGTCAGTGCCCGGGGTCCTGCCGCGGCCATGGCGGCACCCCCCACTCGAAGTACTTCCTCTTCGACGACGTGGGCTACCACCATGTGCGGCACGTGGTGGTGCAGACCTCGATGAACCTGACCCGGTTCGCCTACAAGAGCCAGTGGAACCAGGCGCAGGTGGTCCGCTCCGCACGCGTCTACGCCGACTTCATGCGGGTCTTCCGCCAGACCAGGCTGGGACGGGCCGTGCCCCGCTCCTACCACGTCTACGCCACGGGCAACGTCGTCGACTTCTTCTTCCCCAAGCCGGCGACCACCGCCGCGACCGACCCGGTGATGCAGATCCTGAAGCGGGTCCGGTGCCGCGGAGCCACCTCGGGTGGCACCCGCGACGGGCGGACCCGCATCCGGGTGATCCAGTACGCGCTGTACAGCGACCGGGGGGTCTGGATCGCCCGCAAGCTGCGCTCGCTGTGGAACCACGGCTGCAACGTCGCCCTCATCTACTCGATCAGCAGCCGACCGGTGCTCGGCATCCTGCGCAACGGCTCGGGCCGTGGCCCGGTGCCCATGCGGCAGTCGGTGATCAAGAACGGGCGCGGCGAGGTCGTGAAGTACAACCACAGCAAGTGGATGACCGTCACCGGTCACTGGGGCACCGCCCGCGGGGCCTGGTTGACCTTCACCGGATCGGCCAACTGGGCCGACCTGTCCCTCGGCTCCGACGAGCAGATGCAGCGCATCTCCAGCCGCGGGCACGCCCGGCGCTATCTGGCGACCTTCCGCAAGACCTGGCATCAGCGGGTCTCCCACGTGCCCGCCTTCGGCCGGGTCAGCGTGGCCGGGCGGATGCTGCCGGTCGCGCCGGCGGACGCACCGCTCGACGCCCCCACCTTCGGCCGGGGCATCTATCGCTACATGACCGAGGACTGAGCGGAGCGCCTACCCGAAATCGGGGCGAATCCATGCTTGGCTGCCGTCAGCCCTCCTCGGGCTCGATCGTTCGTCGCACCCAGGAGTTGGCCGATGTCCATGCTCGCCCCGTCCCGACTCGTGCCCACCGTGGTCGTCGCGGTCCTGGTGAGCATGACGCCGCTCGTCGTGGCGACCGCTTCGGCGGCCCCGACCGCCGAAACCGCCCGGGCCGCCCGCCATCGCCACTCGCACCCGGTGCCGCACCGGACCCGCCAGGTGGCGCCCCGGCCACGGCGCAGCTACGCGATGCCTCCGGGGAGCTACTTCAGCTACCCCAACCGCAGCAAGAAGGAGCGGCGTGCCATCCGCAACCGGGTGCTGCTGACGATCCGGAGCGTCTGGGGCGGCCGCCGCAACTCCCTGGGCACGCCGATGCCGACCAACGGCACCATCCGGATCGCGACCTGGTCCTTCGAGGACTGGGCAGTGGCGAAGGCGTTGGTCGCCGCCCGCAACCGCGGGGTCAGCGTGCAGGTCGTCGCTGCGGCCGGGAAGAACAAGAAGAGCCGCGCCTGGCGCTACCTGCGCAAGCATCTGGGCAGCCGGCTCTATCGTCCCGGGCACCGGGTGACCGCGCCGATGTACAGCTTCGCCCGCCGGTGCAAGGGCTCGTGCCGAGGCCCGGGGGGCACCCCGCACGCCAAGTACTTCCTGTTCGACAACGTGGGCTCGCGCCACGTGCGCAACGTGGTCGTCCAGACCTCGATGAACCTCACCGACTTCGCCTACACCAACCAGTGGAACCAGGCGCAGGTCGTGTGGTCGCGCAGCGTCCACGCCGACTTCGCGCGCGTGTTCGCCCAGGCGCGACGGGCGCGGCCGGTGAACCCGCCCTACCACGTCTACGCCACCGGGAACGTGGTCGACCTGTTCTTCCCGCGTCCCGGAGCAACCGCCGCCGGCGACCCGGTGATGCAGCTGCTCAACCGGGTCGGCTGCACCGGCGCCGCTGCCGGTGGCACCCGCAGCGGGCGGACCCGGATCCGGATCATCCAGTACGCCATCTACGGCCAGCGGGGCACCTGGATCGCCAAGAAGCTGCGCTACCTGTGGGACCACGGCTGCGACCTCGGCATCATCTACTCGATCAGCAGCCGCCCGGTCCTGAGCATCCTGCGGAGCAGGTCGGGTCGCGGCCCGGTGCCCATGCGGCAGTCGGTGATCAAGAACGACCAGGGTGAGATCGTGAAGTACAACCACAGCAAGTGGATGACGATCACCGGCCACTGGGGCAGCTCACGCGCCGAGTACCTCACCCTCGCCGGGTCGGCCAACTGGGCCAACCTGGCGTTCTCCTCCGACGAGCAGATGCAGCGCATCAGCGGCGCCCGGACCGCCCACGGCTACCTCGCGGCCTACGCCAAGACGTGGCGGCAGCGGACCTCGGCCGCCCCGGCGTTCGGGAGGGTCCTCGGCGCCGGTCGGATGCTGCCGGCACCCCTGCCGGACGACGCACCCGCGGGTGCTCCCGCCTTCGGCACGGGGGTCTACCGGTACCTGACCCGCGACTGAGGGGGCCCGAGCGTGAGCACCGCGCTCCCGGGGGTCAGCGCCGGGTCAGGGCCTCGAACAGTCCCAGCGCCGTGTCGTGCCGGTCGAGCAGGTCCCCCACGTGGTGCCGACTCCCCCGCAGCGGGTCGATCGTAGGCACCCGCTGGAGCGACTCGTGCCCGGGCAGGTCGAAGATCACCGAGTCCCACGACGCGGCGGCGACGTTGCCGGCGTACTTGCTCAGGCAGCGCCCGCGGAAGTAGGCACGGGTGTCCTCGGGAGGCTCGTGCATGGCCTCCTCCACGACGCCGTCCCCCACCAGCCGCTTCATCCGGCCCAGTCGGACCAGGCGGTGGTAGAGACCCTTCTCGGGGCGCAGGTCGGCGTACTGCAGGTCGATGAGGTGCAGCTTGGCGTCGGACCACGACAACCCGTCCCGCTCGCGGTAGGAGTTGAGCAGCTTCAGCTTGGCCACCCAGTCCAGCTCGTCGGCACACTCGAACGGGTCCCGCTCCAGCCTGGTCAGCACCGACTCCCAGCGCTGCATCACCTCACGCGTGGGCTCGTCGACCTCGCCGGCCCGTCGCTCGTCGAGGTAGCGCTGGGCGAGGTGGAAGTACTCCCACTGCAGCTGTACGGCCGTCATCCGGCGCCCGTCGCCGACCTCGAGCAGCTGGGTCAGCGAGGGGTCGTGGGAGACCCGCTTCAGCGACGCGACCGGCTGGGAGACACGCAGGTCGCTGGTCAGGAACCGGTCCTCGATCATCGCGAGCACCAGCGAGGTCGTGCCGACCTTGAGGAGGGTGGAGATCTCGGCGAGGTTCGCGTCCCCCAGGATCACGTGCAGCCGACGGTACTTCTCAGGGTCGGCGTGCGGCTCGTCCCGGGTGTTGATGATCGGCCGCTTCAGCGTCGTCTCCAGCCCCACCTCCACCTCGAAGTAGTCCGCGCGCTGGCTGACCTGGAACCCGTCGCCGTGGCCGTCCTGGCCCAGCCCGACGCGGCCCGCCCCGCAGACCACCTGGCGGCTGACGAAGAACGGCGTCAGGTGACGCACGATGTCGCCGAAAGGGGTGGAGCGCCGCACCAGGTAGTTCTCGTGGGCGCCGTAGGAGGCGCCCTTGTTGTCGGTGTTGTTCTTGTAGAGCAGCAGGTCGCCCTCGCCGGTGCCCGAGGCGAACCGGCACGCGTCCAGCGCGACCTGCTCGCCTGCCTTGTCCCAGACGACGATGTCGCGCGGGTTGGTGCACTCCGGGGTGGAGTACTCCGGGTGCGCGTGGTCGACGTAGAGCCGGGCACCGTTGGTCAAGATGACGTTGGCCAGACCGAGGTCCTCGTCGGTGAGCTGGCTGGGGTCCGCGATCTCGCGGGACAGGTCGAACCCCCGGGCGTCGCGCAGCGGGGACTCCTCCTCGAAGTCCCACCTGGCCCGACGTGCCTTGAGGGTCGCGGTGGCGTAGGCGTTGACCAGCCGTGTGCTGGCGACCATCGGGTTGGCGTGCGGATGGCCCTGCACCGAGATGCCGAACTCGGTCTCGGTGCCCATCACCCTGCGAACGCTCACAGGCCCGAGCGTACGTGCCGACTCGGGCTAGACCGCCACATGCCCGGTATGGCCGCAGTTTGGTGGGGTGAGCCGCCAGTCATGTTAGGTTTCGCCCGCCCCGCGAGGGCATCTCGGTATCAGTTGCCACTGGGGGAACTCCTAATGTCCATGCCTCGACCCTCCACGCCCGTTGCGGCCCTCCTCGCCCTCGCGGCCACCTTGAGCATGGCAGGGGTGGCGCAGGCCGTCCCGCCCTCTGCAACCACCGGCTCGGTCCTGACGGCACCGCTGCCCGCGATCGGCGTGCGGTCCGCCCAGGTCGGGGCCCCGGCGCGCAACTACACGATGCTGCCGGGGAGCTACTTCGGGTTCCCGAACAGCACCAAGGCCCGCAGGTACGCCATCCGCAACCGGGTGGTGTACACCATCCAGGGGGTCTGGGGCGGTCCCCGCGACTCACTGCGCCAGCCGGTCGCCGGCAACGGGTCGATCCGGATCGCCACCTGGTCCTTCGACGACTGGACGATCGCACGGGCGTTGGTCGCGGCCAAGAACCGCGGCGTGAGCGTGCAGGTCGTCGCCGCCGCGCAGCGCAACAGCGACAACGGTCCGTGGAAGTACCTGCAGAGGAACCTCGGCGTCGCCCGCTACGTCGCCGGTCATCCCTCGACCCAGGAGACGATGAGCTTCGCTCGTCAGTGCCGCGGCTCCTGCCGCGGCCACGGCGGCACCCCGCACTCGAAGTTCTTCCTCTTCGACAACGTCGGGTCGGGTCACCACCGCAGCGTGGTGATGCAGACCTCGATGAACCTGACCAACTTCGCCTACAAGGGGCAGTGGAACCAGGCGCAGGTGCTGTGGAGCAGCAGCAGCTGGGCTCATTTCATGGGCATCTTCCGGCAGATGCGCATCGGGCACGCAGTCTCCGGCGCCTACCGGCACTACACCGCCGGCGGCGTCGAGGACCTGTTCTTCCCCAAGCCCGGCACCAGCGCCGGCAACGACCCGGTCATGCAGACGTTGAACAAGGTGCGCTGTCGGGGCGCCACCGGCGGCGGCAACGGGTCGCGGACCAGGGTGCGGGTCATCCAGTACGCCATCTACGACACCCGAGGTCTGTGGCTGGCCAAGAAGCTCCGCTCCCTGCGCAACGCCGGCTGTGACGTCGCCATCATCTACTCGCTGGTCACCCGACCCGTGCTCTCGATCCTGCGCGGCATCCCGATGCGCCAGTCGGTGATCAAGAACAGGCGCGGCGAGATCGTGAAGTACAACCACAGCAAGTGGATGACGATCACCGGCAACTGGGGCTCCGACACCAGCTCCTACCTCACCTTCAGCGGGTCGGCGAACTGGTCCAACGCGGCGTTCAGCAACGACGAGCAGATGCAGCAGATCGACAGCTACGGCGTCGCCCGCAGCCACCTGGCCAACTTCAGCGCGGTGTGGCGCCAGCGCACCTCGCACGCCCCGAGCTTCGGGCGCACCATCGTCAACGGCCGCGCGACCCTCGCCACCCCGCAGGACGCGCAGTTCGGCACGGGGATGTACAAGTACCTCACGCCCAACGGCTGAGCCTGGGCCGCACCGGGTCCTGGCCGCACCGGTGCGGGCCGGCCCCGGGTGCCGGCCTCGGGCTGGCCTCAGAGGTACTGGCCGGTGTTCGCCACGGTGTCGATCGAGCGACCCGGCTCGGTGCCCTGCTTGCCGGTGATCAGCGTGCGGATGAACACGATCCGCTCGCCCTTCTTGCCCGAGATGCGGGCCCAGTCGTCGGGGTTGGTGGTGTTGGGCAGGTCCTCGTTCTCCTTGAACTCATCCACGCAGGCCTGGAGCAGGTGGGCGACCCGCAGGCCACGCTGGCTCTGGTCGAGGTAGTCCTTGATCGCCATCTTCTTGGCCCGGTCGACGATGTTCTGGATCATCGCGCCGGAGTTGAAGTCCTTGAAGTACAAGATCTCCTTGTCCCCGTTGGCGTAGGTCACCTCGAGGAAGCGGTTCTCCTCGGTCTCGGTGTACATCCGCTCCACCGTCGCGGTGATCATGCCGGCCACGCAGGCGTCCGCGTCGTTGCCGAACTCGGCGAGGTCGTCGGCGTGCAGCGGTAGGTCGGCGGTGAGGTACTTGGAGAAGATGTCGCGCGCGGACTCGGCGTCGGGGCGCTCGATCTTGATCTTCACGTCCAGCCGCCCGGGTCGCAAGATCGCCGGGTCGATCATGTCCTCGCGGTTGGAGGCGCCGATGACCAGGACGTTCTCGAGCAGCTCGACCCCGTCGATCTCGCTGAGCAGCTGCGGGACGATGGTGTTCTCCACGTCGGAGGAGACCCCCGAGCCCCGGGTGCGGAACAGGGAGTCCATCTCGTCGAAGAACACGATGACGGGGGTGCCGCCGCTCGCCTTCTCGCGGGCCCGCTGGAAGACCAGCCGGATGTGCCGCTCGGTCTCGCCGACGTACTTGTTCAGCAGCTCGGGGCCCTTGATGTTCAAGAAGTAGGACTTCCCCTCCTGCCCGGTGCGCGCTGCCACCTTCTTGGCCAGGGAGTTGGCCACCGCCTTGGCGATCAGGGTCTTGCCGCAGCCGGGCGGGCCGTAGAGCAACACCCCCTTGGGGGGCTTGAGCTGGTGCTCCTTGAACAGGTCGGGGTGCAGGTAGGGCAGCTCGACCGCGTCGCGGATCTGGTCGATCTGGCCGGTGAGGCCACCGATCGACTTGTAGTCGATGTCGGGCACCTCCTCCAGCACCAGCTCCTCGACCTCCGACTTGGGCACGCGCTCGTAGACGTAGCCCGACTTCGCGTCCAGGAGCAGGGAGTCGCCGGCCCGCAGGGTGACCGAGCGCAGCGGCTCGGCCAGGCGCACCACCCGCTCCTCGTCGGCGTTGGCGATGACCAGGACGCGATCCCCGTCTGCCAGCAGCTCCTTGAACATCACCACCTCGCCGACCTCCTCGAAGTCGAGGGCGGCGACGACGTTGAGCGCCTCGTTGAGGATCACCTCCTGGCCCCGGGTGAGCCCGTCGAGGTCGACGGCTGGGCTCACGGTGACCCGCAGCTTGCGTCCCCCGGTGAAGACGTCGACGGAGTCGTCCTCGTTGCGCTGCAAGAAGGTGCCGAAGCCGGTGGGCGGCTGTGCGAGGCGGTCCACCTCCTCCTTGAGCGTGATGATCTGCTCGCGCGCCTCCCGCAGGGTCTCTGCCAGCCGCTCGTTCTGCGAGGTCACCGCGGACAGGGAGCGCTGGGTGTCCAGCAACCGCTGGTCGAGGTCGCGCGAGCTCCCGGGCCCCTCGCTCAGCCGCCGGCGCAGCTCGGTGACCTCGGCCTCGAGGAAGGAGACCTGGTTCAGCAGCTGGGCAGTGGTCGGGCCGTGCTCGGCACCTGGGTCAGGCACGTGAACCACCTCCGTGGGCAGGATCTGGATGTCGACCCTACTCGCCAGGTGAGTGCTGCCAAGTGGTTAGCGAGGTGTGTCACCCAATCGGTTGCCGATCTGCAACCTAGCGGTCCGCGCCGCCGGGATCCGTGCTCCGGCGCGACTCCCGCTCCGGCGGTGGCAGCCCCTGGGGACGGGGCCCGTCGTAGTCCTCGCCGTAGGCGCCGGGTGCCGGGCGCCGCTTCTTCACCGGCGCCGCATTGCCCGGCGCCATCCGGCGTGCGGTGACCAGGAAGCCGGTGTGGCCGTTCATCTTGTGTCCGGGGCGCACGGCCAGACCCTCGACGTGCCAGTCACGCACCAGCGTCTCCCACGGCTGCGGCTCGGTGAACTCGCCATGGGCGCGCAGGGTCTCCACGACCCGCCCCAGCTGGGTGGTGGTGGCGACGTAGGCGACCACGATCCCTCCGGGCACCAGCGCGTCCGCGACCACGTCCACGCACTCCCAGGGAGCGAGCATGTCGAGCACCACCCGGTCGACGGTGCCTGCGGCCTCGGTGCGCGGCAGCTCCTCGACCAGGTCCCCCACCGCCAGGGTCCACGCCGGATGGCTGGTCCCGTCCGGCCCGTCGAAGAACTGGGTGACGTTGCGCCGGGCCACCGCCGCGAAGTCCTCCCGTCGCTCGAAGGAGGAGACGTGGCCGGTCGGACCCACGGCACGCAGCAGGGAACAGCTCAGCGCGCCGGACCCGGCCCCGGCCTCCACGACCCGGGCCCCGGGGAAGATGTCGGCCATGGCGACGATCTGCGCGGCGTCCTTGGGATAGACGACGGCGGCCCCACGCGGCATCGAGACCACGAACTCACTGAGCAGCGGGCGGAAGACGAGGTACTCACCCCCGGAGGTGGAGGTGAGGGTGAACCCCTCGTCCCGCCCGATGATCTCGTCGTGGGCGATCCCGCCCCGGTTGGTGTGGAAGGTGGCGCCCGCCTCGAGGCAGATGTTGTGCCGTCGCCCCTTGGCGTCGGTGAGCCGGACCCACTCCCCTGCCCGGAGCGGCCCTCGTCGTACGCCGGACCAGTCGGTGGGCGGCGTGGTGGGCTGACTCACTGCCGGGCCCCCTCCTCGAAGGCGCGGTCGACGTCGGCGGTCGCGAGCACCCCGAGGATGGTGCCGTCGGGCTCGACGAGGACGTACTCCTCGGACGGCGTCGCGGACATCGCCCGGACCAGGTCCTCGCCCACGATGTCGGCCGGCAGCACCAGTCCGTCCTCGATGCTGCGCGCAACCGCGCTCACCGGCACCCACGCGCGCCGCTCCTCGGGGGTGGCGAGGAGGGCGGTCTCGTTGACCACGCCGCTGAGCCGGTCGTTCCCGGCGTGCACGACGATGGCGCCGGCACCGGCCTCCTGGGCCTGTCGCACCGCCTGGCTGATCGGCAGGTCGTCCGGCACGGCGATCACCCGCCGGGCCAGCGGCCGGGCCCGCAGCGCGGGAAGCCGGCGCCGCACACGTGCGCTGACCATGGAGGCGGTGGCCCCCGACCACAAGAAGCTCGCGATCACGAACGCCAGCAGGTAGTCGAACAGGTCGGGGCGGGTGTCGAGGAGCACCTCGGAGAGCAACGGCCAGGCGAGCACGGCCGCGGCGGCCACCCGCCCGCCCCAGGCCGCGACAATGGTCCCTCGGTGCATGTTGTGGGTCAGCCGCCACACCAGCGCCCGCAGCACCCGTCCGCCGTCCAGCGGCAGCCCCGGCACCAGGTTGAGCACGCCGACGACGAGGTTGGCGCCGGCCAGGCCCTGGACCGCGAGCGTGAGCAGCCCGTCCGGGGTGACCCTCAGCAGCGCGAGGGCGGCGAGGCCGACGGCGATCGAGGTCAACGGACCGACGACCGCGACCTTGAACTCCTGGCCGGGCGTGCGCGCCTCGGAGTCGATCTCGGTGGCGCCACCGAGGAAGTGCAGGCTGATCGAGCGCACGCCCAGCCCGTAGCGCTGGGCCATCAGCGCGTGCGAGATCTCGTGCAGCAGCACCGAGACGTAGAGGAGCACCGCGAAGGCCACGCCGGCGACGTACTTCAGCGCCCCGAGGCCCGGCTGCACCGCTTCGACCCGCGGCGCGAGCAGCACGGCGATCAACAGGGCCACGAGCAGCCAGGAGGACCGGACGAGGACGTCGACCCCGCGCACCGAGCCGACCCGCAGCGTCCCCGGGGGGTACGGCGGCCGACCGCCACCACCTCCGGCGCCAGTCGGCGTTGGGTCCTCGCTCACGGCACAACGCTAGCGCGGGAGGAACCTGTCGGTCCGGCGCCCTACTGTGTGGACCATGCCGACCGACGTGCCCGCCACGCCCGGAGCCGTCCGGGAGCCCGAGCGGACCCGGGTCGGCACGCCGGTCGACGGCGTGGCGGTGCTCGGGTCCTTGTCGCCCAGTCGCGCGTCGGACTTCCGCACCTGTCCGCTGATGTACCGGCTGCGCACCATCGACCGCCTCCCCGAGGCCCCCTCGCCGGCGGCGGTGCGCGGCACCGTGGTGCACAAGGTGCTCGAGGACCTCTTCGACCTGCCTGCGGGCGAGCGCACGCCGGAGCGGGCCGAGGAGATGGTGCTGGGCGCCTGGGACTTCGTGCGTGACCTCGAGCCGGAGGTCGCCGCCTTGTTCACCGAGGCGGGCGGGTCGGGCGGGTCGGCGATGACGGACTGGCTCGGCTCGTGCAAGGACAGCCTGCGCGCCTACTTCTCCCTGGAGGACCCCCGTCTGCTCGAACCGGCCGACCGGGAGCTCTACGTCGAGACCCTGCTGGACTCGCGGCTGCTGCTGCGCGGCTTCGTGGACCGCGTCGACGTCTCGCCCGACGGGGCGATCCGCGTGGTGGACTACAAGACCGGACGCTCCCCCGGCCCCGGGTTCGAGGCGGGCGCCCTGTTCCAGATGCGGTTCTACGCGCTGGTCATCTGGCGCACCCGGGGGGTCGTCCCGGCCCTGCTGCGCCTGGTCTACCTCGGGGACGGACAGCTGGTCAGCTACCGGCCCGACGAGCAGGACCTGCTGGCCACCCAGCGGCTCGTCGAGGCCCTGTGGCACGCCATCGAGCAGGCGCGCAGCAGCGGCGAGTGGCTGCCCAGCCCCGGGTGGGCCTGCTCCTGGTGCAGCTTCACCGAGCACTGCCCGGCCTTCGGCAACGAGCCGCCGCCGCTGCCGGAGCCGTGCGGGCCGGCCTCGGCCGATGCGTCGGCGCAGTGAGCGGTTCGGGTCAGCCGGTCCTCAGCAGATCCTCCGGCCGGAGTCCGACCAGCGTCTCGCGCTGCACCCGGCCGTCGCCCGCGGGCACGTGGACGTGGCTGGGCACCACCAGCAACCGGCACCCGGCCGCCTCCGCGGAGGCGACCCCGGTCGGCGAGTCCTCGATCGCCACCGTCTGCGCCGGCGTGAGCCCGAGCAGCTCGGCGGCGCGCAGGTAGGGCTCGGGGTGCGGCTTGCCGCGCGAGACCTCGTCGCCGCACACGATGGCGTCGAACGATCCCTCCGGCAGGGCCCGCACCACCGGGTCGACGAACCGGCGCCAGGACATCGTCACCAACGCACACGGCACCTGCTGCTCGCGCAGGGAGACCAGCAGCTCGCGGGCGCCCGGGCGCCACGGCACCTCCTGCTCGACCAGGGCGACCACACCGTCGAGGAGCTCCTCGACGATCTCCTGCGGGGTCCGGTCGATGCCCATGTGCTCGGCCATGTAGGTCGCCGAGTCGATCAGGTCACCGCCCACGACAGCGAGGGCGTCCTCGTGCGACCAGCGACCGCCGTACCTCGCGGCGAGGGCGAACTCGCACTCCATCCAGTAGGGCTCGGTGTCCACCAGCGTGCCGTCCATGTCCCACAGGACGGCCTTCGACAGCGGTGCTCCCCCAGCCGGACGCTGACCGGGAGGTCTACCCGAAGCGACGGTACTCAGAGTGCCCTCCGAAGAGCTCGAGGCGAGGTTTCATGCGCTGACACGGCCCAAATATAGGGCGCGCAGCGTTCGACGACGTTCCTGCCGACCCCCGACATCGGGATGCGCTGGGGACCATGGGAGGCGTCACTCGGCCGGGAGCGGTCGGACGGCGGTGTCTACCACCCTTCGCAGCGCTCAGTCGATCTGGGCGATCGGCGCCTCCTGCCGGACGACCGCCTCCTCGTCGACGAGGAGGTGGACGACGCCCGCGGTCGGCGCCGGTATCTCTGCGGCGACCTTGTCGACCTGTACCTCGGCGAGGAGCTGGTCCTCCACGACCGTGGAGCCCTCACCCACGAACCAGGTGGCGAGGACTCCTTCGGCGTCTGGTGTCTCTTTCGACAGCGGCGGAAAGAGCACCAGCGAACTCATCGAGTGGTCACCGCGTGGATGGCCTTTCTCGATCCGGTCCTGCCGTGGAAGAACGGCGTACTCGAGGTCGTGTGCGTAGGGAATCGGCACATCCGGCACGGCAACCCGCTGTGCCGGCATCACAAGCAGACCCGGGTCGACGTCGGCAACCGTGGCGACCACCTCGCCGGAGACGCCGTAGGACAGGTAGTCCTCATCGACGACGACCAGCCGCCCTGTCTTCCCGACCGAGTTCAGGATCGCCTTGCGGTCGAGCGGGACCAGGCTGCGCAGATCGATCAGCTCGACGTCGATGCCCTGCGGCGCGAGCTTCTCGGCCACGTCGAGCGCGTGGTGAACCGACAGTGACAGGGTGACGACAGTGAACCGCCCTGGGTTGCTTGGAGGCTCCCGACCTTGGAAACGAGGATGGAGCCATGGGGAACAACAGCACCTCTGGGAAGCCGACTGCGCGTCGGTATTCGCCTGAGGAGAAGGCAAGGGCGGTGCGGCTGGTGCGGCAGCTGCGCAAGGAGCTCGGGACCACGCACGGAACGGTCCAGCGAGTCGCTGACCAGATCGGTTGCGGGGTCGAGTCGCTGCGGACCTGGGTCAAGCAAGCCGACATCGACGAGGGCGTCGAGTCCGGTCTGACCACGACGGAGGCCAAGCGGATCAAGGAGCTGGAACAGGAGAACCGTGAGCTGCGCCGGGCCAACGAGCTGTTGAAGCGGGCCTCGGCTTTCTTCGCGGCGGAGCTCGACCGCCCCTCGAAGTGATCGTCGCGTTCGTCGACGAGAACCGTGCTGAGTTCGGAGTCGAGTTCATCTGCAAGCTGCTGCAGGTGGCTCCGTCCAGCTACTACGCCGCGAAGAAGCGGCAGACCAGTCCCTCGGCCCGAGCGGTGCGGGACGCGGTCATGATGCAGATCCTGCTCGCGTTGTGGATCACGAACCGGAAGGTCTACGGAGCCCACAAGCTCTGGAAGGCCGCCCAACGCGCCGGCCACGACATCGGCCGTGACCAGGTCGCCCGACTGATGCGCGAGCTGGGCATCGAGGGCGTGTCGCGGCTGCGGAAGAAGGTCTTCACCACCCGGCAGGACCCCGATGCCACCAGGGCGCCGGATCTGGTGAACCGGTGCTTCAAGGCCGACCGGCCCGATGCCCTGTGGGTGACCGATCTGACCTATGTGCCGACCCGCTCGGGCATGGCCTACGTGTGCTTCATCGTTGACGCGTTCAGCCGGCGGATCGTCGGGTGGCGGGTCGCGGCGAACATGAAAACCGAGATGGTCCTCGACGCCCTGGAGATGGCCCGGGCCTCTCGCGGCGGGCATCGGCTCATCGGTCTGGTGACACATTCGGATGCGGGGTCGCAATTCACCTCGGTGCGGTTCACCGAGCGGCTGGAGGAGATCGGCGCCCGTCCCTCGATCGGGACGGTGGCCGACTCCCTCTTAACCGGCTAATAGTTGTATCTGTGCAGGTCAGCGACACGCCGCAGCGCGAGGGATGCAGGTCGCCTGCGGGTCAGTGCTGGTACACCTGTTCGTCGTGAGCGACGACGGCAGGCTTCGGCTCGAGCAGCGCGACGACACCTGTGCGTTGGTCGGCGAGGGCGCAGAGCGGTTCGGTCTGGTCAATGAGTACCTGGCACACCTGGTGGACCGGAACTACTCGGCGAAGACAGTGCGGGCCTACGGCTATGACCTGCTGGCGTTTTGCCGCTGGCTGCTGACCGAGCAGGAGCAGCCGCTGGAGTCAGTGAGCACCGAGGTGCTGCTGCGGTTCCTGCGGGCCTGCCGGCAGGCGAGGGTGCCGGGACGTCCGGGACCGAACGTGGTCAAGATGTCCTCGGGACGCCGCGCCGACCAGTACGCCGCGACGACGATCAACCGTCGACTGGCAGCCATCTCGGGACTCTTCGCGTTCGCTGCGATGCGCGACCCGGAACTGAAGAACCCAGTCCCCAAGGGCAGGGAGGCACGCTGGCGAGTCGCCGGAGAGCGCACCGGGATGCTTGCCCACACCGTCCGGCGCCCGAAGAACCGCTCCTCGCTACGGCTGCGGGAACCGCGCCGGTTGCCGGTGGCGCTGTCACAGACCGAGGCCGCGGAGCTGCTGGGCAGTTTCCGGACCTGGCGCGACCGAGCGATCGCGGGGCTGATGCTCTACTGCGGACTGCGCTCGGCAGAAGTGCTCACCCTGGCGGTCGACGATGTCGACATCGGCGGCCGCTGGCTGAAGGTGCTCGGCAAGGGCCAACGCGAGCGACGCGTCCCGTTGGACGCCGACGTCGCCTCGGTGATCCAGGTCTACCTGCTCACCGAGCGGCCCGAGTCCGACTCCGAACAGCTGTTCTTGGTGGCCAAGGGACCCAACCGCGGCCAGCCCCTGACACCAGCTGGACTGAGAACGATCTTCCGCTACCACCGTGAGTTGACCGGGATCACCGGCGGACACCCCCACGCGCTGCGGCACACATTCGGGACCGCGCTGGCCGAGGCGGGCGTGGACCTGGCGGTGATGCAGGCCCTGCTCGGTCACGCCCACGTCGACACCACGTCTCGCTATGTCCACCTGGCCCCGGCCCACGTGAAAGCAGAGTTCGATGCCGCACGCGCTCGCATCCGCTCCCAGCCCTGAGCCTCAGATCGGTCCGGATGGCGATCTGGAGAGCGAGTACCTCACCTACCTGGAGTCCACCGGTCGCGGGAATGTGTCCTACGCGCGGGCGGCTCGGGCCTTCTTCACTCGCTGGCCCGAGCCGCGGGCATGGGCGACAGAACCGCTCGAAGTGAGGCTGGCAGCTGGCAGCGCGACCAGGCCGATCATCACCTGGCTGATGCTGCACCGTGGCCTGGCGCCTGGATATGACTACCTCCTGGAACGCAAGCTCTCCAGTATCTGGCGCGAGCTCGAGGACTCCCCACTGGCTGGTGAGCTCCAGGCGTTCATGACCACCGCGGCGGAGTTGGGGTTCACCGAGCGGGTCCGGTTCGCCACCGGCTCCCAGGTCCCGGCCCGGCTTCTCATTCAGACCGGCCGGCGATTGGACCAGCTGCGCCTCGAGGATCTGACGGAGTTCACCACCGCCTGCCACGAGCGGCAGCAGCGCACCGGCAAGGGCCACAAGCACTACCTGGCTGCGCTCAGCAACACCCAACGAGTGCTGTTCCACCTGGACATCGTCGATGAACTGCCCCGTTCTGGTGGCCCGGTGCCGTTGACCGAGCGGCTGGCTGAGGTGGCACCGCCGATCCGGGCCGCGACGATCTCCTACCTGGAACGCAAGAGAGCGACCTGCCAACCCAAGACCGTCACGGCGATGGCGACCCGGCTCAAGCACTTCGGGGTGTTCTTGTCCCGGATCGACCCGGACCTGGAGTCGATCGCCGGCCTGGATCGTCGCCGGCACATCGAGCCTTACCTGACCTCGCTGCTTGATGCGGTCAGCCTCAAGGACGGCCAGCCGATCACCGTCGCCGACCGCTCCCGCCGAGTGCTGGCCCTCAAGTGCTTCCTGGACGACGTCACCGAGTGGGGCTGGGAGGAGGCGCCGGCACGCAAGCTCCTCTTCCGCGACGACGTGCCCAAGCTGCCCCAGGTGCTGCCCCGCTACCTGCCCGTCGACGTCGACCGCCGCCTCACCGAGGTGCTCACCACCAACCCAGGAAACGAGCTTGCCGCGGCCGCGCTGCGGCTGCAGCGGGCCTGCGGGCTGCGGATCGGGGAACTGCTTGACCTCGAGCTGGACTGCGTCCACGAGATCCCCAACGACGGCGGCAGCTGGTTGAAGGTGCCGCTGGGCAAGATGGACACCGAACGGATGGTGCCCATCGATGCCGACATCCTCACCCTGGTCGACCACATCGCCGAGTTGCGTGACCACGGGCGACCACTGCCGCACCCCCGCTACCGACGTCCGGCCCAGTTCCTGTTCACCCACCACGGCCGCCGGCTGGCACAGGCCGCGGTCCGCGCCGAGCTCGACCGGGCCACCGATCTGGCTGGGTTGGAGCACATCACCCCGCACCAGCTGCGACACACCTACGCCACCGCGCTGATCAACGCCGGCGTCTCCCTGCAATCGCTGATGGCGCTGCTCGGCCACGCCTCGGCGGAGATGAGCCTGCGCTACGGGCGCCTGTTCGACACCACCGTCCGCACCGAATACGAACGCGCGCTGGACCTGGCCAAGACCCAGGCACGCACCCCCTCGCAGGATCGGACCAGCCTGCCGCTGACCGACATCACAGGCGGCAAGGACTGGAAGGACACCCCGCTGCTGAAATCCCGGCTGGCCGGCGGCTTCTGCCTGCGCGCACCAGCCCAGGGCGCCTGCGCCTACGCCTACGCCAACATCTGCGAGCACTGCCCCAGCTTCCACACCGAGCCCAGCTCGCTGCCGATCCTGGCCGCACAACGCGTCGACGCACAAGCTCTGGCCAAGGACGCCGAACAGCGCGGCTGGATCGCCGAAGCCGGACGACACCAGCGGCTGATCGCCCAGCTCGACGCGCTCATCGAGAAGGGCCAAGCAGGATGACCAACGCCAGCACCCTCAACCGCGTCGAACGCGCCTGCTCCGACCTGCGCCGCGACGGCCACGACGTCACCTTCACCGCCGTCGCAGCAGCAACCGGGCTGGGCCGCACCACCCTCTACCGCGACCCCACCATTCGAGCAGCCATCGAAGAACACCGCCGCCGCACTCTCACCGGCGGCACCCTGGCCGGCCTCACCGAAGAGCTCGCCACCCTCCAGACGACCATCGATGCCCTCGCCGAACGAGTACGACGCCAAGAAGAACGACTGCGCCGCTTGGAGCGCCGGCAACGCTGACGCGTTAACCGGCCAACGCTCCAGCCCGACCCCAATTAGCCGGATAATCCTACGACAATGCGCTGGCCGAGACGACCAACGGACTCTACAAGACCGAGTGCGTCTACGGACCCGACACCAGCGGTTGGGACGACGTCGAGGAGCTCGAACTGGCCACCCTGTCCTGGGTGCACTGGTTCAACGAGAACCGGCTGCACGGCCACTGCAACGACGTCCCACCAGCGGAGTACGAAGCAGCGTTCTATGCTGCCCAAGAAGCCGACCCCGCCGGGGTAGGAATCCAATAGAACGAGCCTCCATCAGACCCAGGGCGGTTCAGGATGGCGAGTTCGGTGCCGGGTGGCGACCCGAGATAGTTCATCTCGAGCTGGGCGAAGTGCTCGTCATAGACCCCCCGAGGAACTCGCGTCTCGATCACTCCTTCGCCGTAGTGCACGGCGTAACTGTCCGCGATTTCCTTCTCCCGAGCGAAGTACGCGCCGTTCCCAGGGAAGTCGCCCGGCTTGTAGCCGTTGGCGTAATGACTCTCGCCGAGACCACGTTGGGACGCCTTGAAGAGGCTGACCGTGTCTTCACCTGCGTTTGCGGCACTCCTCGCGGCCGAGAGCGGCGACAGACCACCTACGTCGCCGTCGGCTCCCGGCTGGGTCGTACCCAAAGCGCTGGCGACCTGCACGAGCAGCGCGGGGTGGTCGTAGGTGTTGGATCCGGGCGGTAGAGCGGTCTTCCCACGTGCGGAGTGGCCGTGCGACCAACGGTCGACGGCGTCGTCGGTGGTGACCCGCTCGTACGCCACGGGCGGTCCGCGCTCCGATGCCGTAGCGGTAGGACCTGACGCATAGTGTGCCGCGTCGTAGGCGTACGCAGGCGTGGCCGCGGACGCCGGTGCGACGGCTATCGCGCCGGCCTGCACGGTCCCAGCCAAGCCGAGAAATGAGGCGGCGATCGCGAGGAGGAGCCGGTGGATCATGGCCACTCGAGCTCCTCAAGCTGTTCCCACTCGGCGGGCAGGCCTCGGCGAGCGAGCTCGTCTTCAAGGTTCGTGAATCCTGTGGGGCTCGGATCGACACCAGGAAGCCAGACCGCCTCGCACTCGTCGCAGACTTGAAGTGTCTCGTCGGTCACGACGACACGGTACGCACTCACCGCACCCTGCTCGCAGCGCGGGCACTCGATGTAGACGCTCATGGCGACGGGAACGCGGTGATGATCTGGCTGGTGCCAGGGCGGACGATGATCGTGACGCTGGTTTCGCCTCCTGTGCCGACGGTTGTCCCCATCGGAATGACGTATTTGCCGGGATCGGTGGCGGATGCAGAGCCACGCATCGCCCAAGCCTCGTCGACGGTGCGCAGCGCGCCGCTTCCGCTCGTGAAGACGCTATGAGTCTTCTTGGTTGCGTCGGGGAACCCGTGCTGCAGGACGTGGGTCAGACGATGGCCGTGCTTCGATCCTGGCCCATAGATTAGGCCTGCCGGCGTCTGGTATTGAGACCCACCAAGTGCGCTGAGCTCGAAGCGTCCCGCGTTTGCGGCGACCTGCGATCGCGGAAGCGGCGAGAGATCCCCACTGGTCCCCTGAGCGAGGTAGCGCGTCGTCCCCGCGATGTTGTCGATCAGCGCGGACAGCGTGGTGCCGTCGTAGTGATAGGTGGCGCCGGTCGTGGTGTCACTTGGTCGCGCGCAAGTGCCGTGCGACTCGTGGCCGACGGCACTTGTGGCGTTGGGGTCGTACGTCGCAGAGGGCGGGCCACGCTCGGTCATGGGGTCGGTCATGGGCGATTGGTGCTGGCCGTGGTCGGCATGCCCGGTCATTGGCGACTCGGCTGTGGGCGCCGATGGCATGGGTGGCGCTGCCGAGGCCGACCCTCCAGCAGACAAAGCCAGCACGACAACCAGACCAGCCAAAGCCCGAGCCAGCTTGCGGGCAAAGATCACAACGGCTCAACCTCCCAGGCCGGATGCTCTTCGATCACCCATACCTTCGTGCTAGGCAACACTTGCATGACCGCTAGCGCGACGGCCCCTGGATCTACCTGCGCGTATTCCGCAGTCTTGAGGAGAAAGACCTCTTCTGACGGGTCGGTGTCGACTGCTCGTTGTGCCGACGTGATGCCGTAGTCGGCAAGAACCATTCGAACGTCGGCGCGAGCCAACGGACCCATCCCGCTGGGGGTCATAGCGGCGGCTCCATACGGAACGTCCAAAGTTCTTGAAGCTGTTGCTGCGGGTTGGGGAAGAGCCATTCAGGTCCGCCGCCGGGGTTCCCGTCGAGAGGCAGCGCGTCCCTCTTCCTGAGACCGCCCATGTCGCAGACGCGTGCGCAAGTGACGTTCTCGCCAGAGTTGACCTTCGGGAGCCCGAGACGCGACCTCGGGTTGGCCATCTCAAGCGGATTCTCGGTCGTCCAGGAGTGCCCCCACTTCCCAGCGTCACCGCCATGAACTCGGTACACCAGGTGTCCGGCGTCGTCTGCTGTCTTTGCGGCAACTTGGCCGCCTGGAGGCGACGAGATCGCCTCGTCGGCGAGCACCGCTTGCCGACCCGTTGTGGTCGTAAGCCCGCCATCCTGTGCGAACTCCGCCTGCGTGGTAAGGACAGCCGCCTCAGGCGTCGAAGGTCGATCCGGGCGCGCCGAAGCACCGAGCGGCTGCCTGCCGTCGGTGTCGTAGCTGGTGCGGTCGAATGCCGCGGGCGGGCCGCGCTCGGCCGCATCTTCGGTCGCCAGCGCGGAGTGCGCAGTGGCGTCGTAGGCGTAGGCGGCCACGATCGCGTCAGGCACCCCCACCGCGTTCGCAGCCGGTGCAACCCCCAGCCATGCGATCAGAGCCGCTAGGACCAAGCGCGCCAGACCCATCAGTCGCCCACCAGCCTGAGTTCCGCCGGCGAATCCTCGCCCAGACCAGAGCACAGGTCGACGAGACGCATGGCGATGTCCGCAACAGAAGGCGGTGCCTCAGATGTGATTCCAGCGAGTTCGGTCAGCAGGGCAGGAAAGTCCGCCCCCGGTACAGATCCGAACCCGTAGGGATCGAACGAAGCCACGATCGGATAGCGGCTCCGCCTCGCTTCGTCGGCGTACATCCAGGCGTCGACGTCGTCCCACCATTGGTCAATCCCCCCGACGGGCCGATCGCCAGTCCAGAGCTCGATTCGTAGCGGCATGTTGTCAGCCCTTCGGGCTCGTGCCCGGGAACATTGTGACGCCCGACCCGTCTGGACGGCGAATGACCGTGAAGACGTCCGTCGGAAGCCCGGAGGTCTTATCCACCCCAGCACCACCAGGCACGCGGAGCACGTAGCGCGTGTTGCCGTTCGGTTGAACGAATCCGTCCATGCCCTTCGTCCTCGAAGCGAGTTGGCCGAGATCGAGGCCGTCAAAGAACTGGCTCTTACCTGACTGGATGCCTGGGAACTGGTGAATGCCAGCGTGGCCGATGTCAGCGACCTCATCCGCAGACTTTGCGGCAACGTCATTTGGCGCGAACGCCGACCGAGCTCGGCGACCCCCCGGAGCTTGCTCGTGCGTCGTACCCGCAACCCGCGCGACCTGCACGAGCCTGCGGTGGGTGTCGTGGGCCGTGTTGGCGAGGGGTGTACCTGCGTCAAGGCGCAACAAAGCGCCGTTCGGCCAGCGGCCGACGGCGTCGTAGGTGGTGCTCGGCAGGAAGGCGCTCGGCGAACCGCGCTCGTTGAACACAAAGCCCTGCGTAGCCGGGACGATTGGACTGTTGTACGCGTGAGCGGTCGGAACAAGGACTTGCGCAGCCACGGCAGCGCCGGGCGGAAATAGCCCGAGCCAACCGACCAGCACGGCGACCAGCGAGGCGATGGCCTGTCTCAGGCTCATTGGCCTTCACCGGAATCCAGAATCGCGCGAGCGTCCTTGTGGATGAACGCCGCTGCGAGGTCGCCGCCGCGATAGGCGGCGCGGACCGCGCTCATCGTGAGGTGCCCGGCCAGGTAATCGGCCAGTTCCCGAACTGCGCTCTCGAGTTCGTGCCGACGTCGATCCGGATCGAGCCCGGAGTCGAGGTCGAGGGATGGCACGACCTCGTAGGCCTCGGTCAATGGAGCATTTTCAAGATGCAGAAGGATCGGGCAGTCTGTTGGTCTCTGGGGCGTGGTGGCCACCTGCAAGTCGAGGCCGATGTCGACTCCCAGACGGTTGCCATAAGGCAACTCGTCGATGTGCACGACCCACTGGACCTCCGGGCCCTTCAAGCGCCAAATGGAGCCTCTCCCTCGAAGGCCAGCCTCCTTGAGGCTGTCCGAGATCCAGGTCTTGACGGTCGTGGTCTCGATCATGGCGTGTACACGTCCACGTAGGCGGTCCATGGCTGGCCGGTGAGTTCCTCCAGGTAGGCCTTGTACTGATTGACCTGTCGCCAACCGCGCGAAATCCCGCCGGGGGTGCCGGGCTTGAGCTCCCGCACGATGTTCTGCGAATAGTCGACTGCGTCGGGTCGGAGCCTGCTGCCCGGAAGCGCGCGGTTGAACACATAGTTCCCGCCCCCGAGAGTGTTGGCGTAGTGGGCGTGCGCGCTTCTACCTGCGGCCGTCGCTGCCGATTCGCCGCCCGCGCCGGACGTGAACCTACCGAAGGCATCGCGCGGCGGGCCGGTCCGCGTACCAGCGTTTGCGGCAACCCTCTCGCCCGGAACGACAGAGAGAGCCCCGTCTGCGACCTCAACTTGCCCACCGGTCGTGGTCATGGCTCGTGCAACCTGCGCTAGCTCCGCAGAGTTGGCGTAGATGGTGGCCACAGCGGGTGTAGGCCCATCCAGGCGCGTCGCGGCGCCATTCGACCAGCTGCCAACGGCGCAGTAGGTGCTCGTGGACGTGGAGTCCCAGGTTGGCGGACCGCGATCGGGTGCAGTGGCGTTGGGCAAGGCCGACATCGGCGAGGTGTCGTAGGCGCAGGTGGACGCGGCCGCGATCGACATAGGCGGGTCCGAAGCCGCAGCCGCAGGCGCTATCAGCCAGCTGATGAGTAGGGCAGCGACGAGGACGAAGAAGCGCTTCATAGCGGCTCCGAGGTCCATGCGGTGTGCTCTTCAATCACCCACACCTTGGTGTGGGGCAGAACCTCCATGATCGCCCGGGCAACGGCGTCTGAGTCCACACGCGCGAAGTCTTCAGCGGTCAGCAGAATGACTTCCTCGCTGGCGTCGGTGCCCACTGCCCGACTGGCCACCGAAATGCCGAACTCACCGAGGACGGTGTGGATGTCCTCGCGAGCGAAGTCGCCCATGCCCGCGTCGGTCATAGCGGAGGTCTCGCGCGGATCGTCCAGAGGTGCTGAAGCTGCTGCTGTGGGTTCGGGAACAGCAGTTCCGGCCCTCCCCCAGGGTTCCCATCCAGAGGCAACGCGTTGCGCTTGATCACACCGTCGCTATTGCAGACGCGTGCGCACGTGACGTAGTCGCCAGAGTTGACCTTGGGGAGTCCGAGATCGGACCTGGCGTTGCCCATCTTCAGTGGGTTCTCAGTTGTCCATGAGTGACCCCACTGCCGCGCATCGCCGCCATGCACGCGATAGACCAGTTCGCCAGCGTCGTCTGCGGACTTTGCGGCAACTTGGCTGGATTGCACCGAGGAGAGGTGCCCGGTGGGTGCTTCGATTGGCTTGCCGTCAGTGTTGCCACCCTGCACGGCTTCGATGAACTGGGGCCCGCCGTCGTAGTCATAGCCGATGGAGACGGTTGCCGTTTCCGGGCTCGCCAAGGCGCCGTTCGACGCGCGGCCGACGGCGGTCCGATCTTGATGGGTCTCCCGCGCGGCCGGCGGTCCACGCTCAGTGGCGGTCGACGTCAAGTCGCTCTGGTGTACATCCGCGTCGTAGACGAAGTGGTGAGGGTGGGCCGACGGTTGCGGCACCGCCTGCGCGGGCGCCCCGGCACCCAACAGCAGGGCCATCAGCGCAACTGCGAGCAGCCACGCCATTCGGCACAGCCCTGAGCTAAGTTGCATCGGCAAGTCCAGTTGCGTGCGCCCTGAGTGCTAGTAGAACGTCATCCCCGACCGGCCTGATCGGCGCATCAGGGTCGATCAGGAAATCGCCGGCTCCCGTGTCGGTCATCCAGGCGAGCACGGCACCGGACATAGAATTGGGGTCGAAGAGCTCGGGCGGGTCGCAGAACGGCAGTCCCTCCGCCCCGATCCAAGCCACTCGGCAGCCCGCCTCAATCAGGGCGCCTAGCGTCGCTCTCAGCGCCGACTGCATCTCTGAGGGGGTTGGCCATATGACGATCGGCACTTCCCACATCAGCACCTCCCAAGCTTCTCCGTGCAAGGTGAAGTCGGTGGGCTCCGGTTGAGCGATCCAGGCGTCTGCCGGGAAGGTCGCGGCCGCGCGGCCGCCAGTCCGGCGGAGGCCGTAAGCAATGAGGCCGGGGACTTCGTCTCCGTTGACGATGATTTTCAGAGTCTCTCGGACGGGTGGCCGGATCACGGCACACCCCACATCTTGAGTTGATTCGCGGAGGGTACGAACGACGAAGCGAGTTGGCCTTGGTATGGGCCTTCCTTGTAGACGAATGCGGCAACCTGCTTCCCGTTGATGTCTCCAAGGAACCCTCGGACTCTCGTCCCTCCAAGCGTGTGGTCAAAGGTGGCCGCCGGGTGCTCAAGGATCGGTGTGAACGCCCGCTCGATGATGCCCGGACTGGTCTTGCCCGACCATGCTGGAAGCACACCCGCTTTCGTCAGGTTCTTCGTTCCGTGTTGCAGTCGGCCTGGCGTCAAAGCGGTATGGCCGAGCCCCTCGGCAAACCCGACTGCGGGCTTTGCGGCAACAGGGCCTGATCGAAGCGACGAAATCTCCTCATTGATCGCCTCAACCGGCCTCCGGGTCGTACCTGTGTTGTTGTCTATGTGCGCGGGCGACGCGGGCACGTCGTAGGTGGTGGTGCCGTAGGCGACCAGAGTGTCGGGACGCGCCGAAGCGCCGTCCGACCGGTGGCCGACGGGGTTGTAGGTGGTGTCAGGTTCGGTCGCTACGGGCGGGCCGCGCTCGATCGTGGTGTACGTCGGGATCGAGGCGCGGGTGTGACTGTCGTAGGTGTACGCGATCACGGCCGGCGTGCCCCCGAGCTCGACCGCGTTGGCAGGCTGCACAACGGCGAGCCAGGCGGCCAGGAGCCCAATCACCACAGTGCTGAGGCGAGCGGCCAACTTCACTTGATGACCGCCTCACCTGAGGCTCGGAGGAGGTCCGCCAGCCACACCAAGGCGTAGGAGGTCGCTGGAGAGGACCCGTCAACTATACGGTCAAGATTCTCGAACGACTCGGTCAACTGGCCGACGGTGAAGTCGGTCGGCTCCACGTAGACGTTGTTGCGCTGCTCGGCCGGGATCACCCAGAACATGTCCCGATCGAGGGAAACGACCGGCCCTTCGACGTCCTCAAGGTGAGATAGAAGCAGATCGGCAGCGCGCCGGAGGACCTCAACTGAGATCTGAACTTGCCGATCCATCAGCCACCTCCGAGGAGCTTGTCGACCTGGTCTTGGAACGTGTTGATCTCGTTTTCGAGGTGACGAATGCGACCGTCGATGATGCGCTGCCTGATCTCTGGGCTGGGCGCTCGCTCGAGATAGCCGAGGTTGTCGAACGCGTCGGGGTCTCGTCGGTACGCGTCGAGTTTGCTTCGGTGCTCCTCTACCTGACGCTGAAGCGAACAGAGCGACTTCTGCTGCGACGCCGTCAGTCTTGCAAGGTCGTCTGCGCTGTTTGCGGCAACACCGGTAGCCACCACGATTCCAGCCGAATCCTCGGCTCGACCCGGGTGCTGACCTGCAGTTTCGTGCTGCGGCGGCCCGACGAGAACCTCGCCGACAACGTCGAAGGGCCCGACGCGAGTTTCAGCGACACCAGCCGCGGACGCGGATGCGGTTGTGCCGAGCAAGATCGCCGCCAAGGCGGCGATCAGAGCGGCTAGGAAAGGAAGCAGCCAGCGACGCATCTCGGTCTGCTGGCTGCGGGTGGTCATGGGGTCAGTCTTCCAGCCGCTGACGACGGCCGGCGTGAGCGACGCGGTGAGCCGGCCGGGTCACCCCTCGTGGCTCGCACCCGGTTCTTTCCTAGCCGCCTTCTCGGCCGCCGCAGGCCGAGCGAAGCGAGCACACGTCTGGCGGATCGCGGGCCAGCTCGCCCGTGGACTCGCTCGTGGTCAGTCTTCGGGTCGCCCGTGGTGGTGGGTTTCGTCGCCGACGCAACGGAGCGGGCCTCGCGGTGCCAGAGGTGTGGACACGATCGGACCCTGGGTCGCCCGTGGTGGGTCGCGGTCAGGTGCTGCGGTTGGCGGCGCGGGCGAACGCCTCGGAGAGGAACTCGACCGACGTGACGAGGTCCCAGAAGGCGTCCTGTTCGGGGGTGATCCGCTTCGACCCGATCTGCTGGGACAGGCCGCGCAGGACCTTGCGGGTCAGGGCTGGGTCGGCCAGGACGGTGGTCACGCACTCCCTGGGCGGGTGGGGTCGGTGCTCGACCCGCTCGACGGTCTGGACGATCACCCGGTCGACCAGCTGGACCTTCACCGCGCCGTCGCGGCCGGCGCGGCGGTCCTCGTAGGCGGCCTTGCGGCAGGCGGCCGAGCAGTAGACCCGCGGCCGCCCGGTCGACGCGGACGCGGGCAGCGTGGTGCCGCAGCGGGCGCACTCGGTGAGCGGCTGACGCTGCTCCTCGATCACCTTCTCGACGACGGCTGGCTTGGGGGCGGGCCGCTTGCGCCGTTTGCGTTTCAGGTGCGCGGGAAGCCGGCGGCGATCGCCGTCTCGCCACGGATCTGGCACGTCATCGGACTCCGAGTTGTCCATGTCTCGATGGTGCGCCCCTCCTCGGGGTTTTGTCACCGACGCAACTGAGCCGGCCTCGTTCTGCATGACGTGTATGTCGAATAGGACGGGCGGAGCCAGTCAGGAGGGGCGCAGGACGGGCGATGGGCGTCACGACAGCGTCGAACAGGGAAGCAGCCAGGCGGCTAGGAAGAGGACGGGCGCAGCTCTTGGATGGCTGGTCAGGAGGCTGCGTAGCGTTGCCGGGCGGCTTCGCCGGTGGTGCCGATCGCCTCGCCGACTTGGCGCCAGGACAAGTGCGCTTGCCGGGCCGCGGTGATGGCTTCGGCGAGTTCCTTCTCCGCGGCCGCGCGGCGGAACGCGGCGAGCTTGACCGCCATCAGGGGTGGCAGGGGTGCGTCGAAGTCCTCGGGTGCGGGGTCGAAGGTCTCGAAGGCGTCGGCCAGTTCGTCGGCGTGGGCGATCAGGTCGGCCAGGGATCGTTTGGTCATCTCGGGTGTCACCTCTTCAGATACTTCTCGCGGGCGGGGCTCATGGCGTGGACGATCGCGAGGATGCCGTGCCAGGTCACGACACCGACCTCGATCAGGTTCCCGGCCCGGTCCGGGCCGATGAACATGACCATGTCGTCGTCTTGGCGAACGTGGGTGATCGCGAACCGCAGCGCGTGCAGCATGTCTTCTTCGGCGACCCCGTGACGGTGCGCCGACTCGACGATGACCGGCTCCTCCATGGCCGGCTCCTCGATCTCCTCGTGGGCATCGTCGGGGCCGTCCTCGGGCTGCTGTTTGCCCACGACTCACCCTCCTTCATGATGACAAGGTTACTTGCGGCAAGGTTTCTTGCCTAGCCGCTCGATCCGGCAGGCCCGCGGTTCTCTTCCTCGATCTCTGAATCAAGAGCGGCAAGCAACTGACTGGCACTGACCTTGTGGGTCGGCTCCGAAGCGACGGCGGACAAGGTCGGCGACCCGGCGCCACCGGGGCGTCGGGGCTTGTTGGATGCTGCGGGGAAGGTCGCGGCATGGACCGCCTGCAAGGCCCTGATCGACACTTGGGTGTAGATCTGGGTCGTGGACAGTTCGGCGTGGCCGAGCATCGCTTGGATGTAGCGGATGTCGGCCCCGCCTTCGAGCATCAACGTCGCCAAGGTGTGCCGGAACAGGTGGCAGGCACCTTCCTTGTCGGTCCCGCTGGCTTTCACGTAGTCCCGGACGAGCTGGGTGAGCCGGTCCAACGAGAAGGGTGTGCCGTCGACGGTGAGGAACAACGTGCCATCGTCCGGTTCGCCGGCCCACCGTGGTCTGGCGTCGGTGAGGTAGCGCTCGATCCAGGCCAGGGCTCGTTCCCCGATGGGGACCATCCGGTCCTTGCGCCCCTTGCCCTGGCGAACCATCAATGTCCGGCGTTCGATGTCGAGGTCGCGCCAGTTCAACCGGGCCAGCTCCGACCGTCGGATGCCGGTGCCGTAGAAGGTCTCGATCATCGCTCTGTCGCGGACTCCTGTGGCGGTGGACAGGTCGGGGATCGCGAGGACCGCTTCGGCTTCCTCGATGGTGAGCGCGGCCTTGGGGAGGCGTTTCTCGACCTTGGGCAGCTCCAGCTCGCTCGCGGGGTTCGCGGCGACGTGGTCGTTGCGGACCGCCCATTTGAAGAACGCCCGCACCGGCAGCAGCTGCGCGTTCTGGCTGCGGAAGCTGAGTGGTTCGCCGTTGGGTTTCCTGTAGTGGAACAGGTGCCGCTGATAGCGCACCAGCATCGGCCGGGTCACCTGAACGGGTTGGGTGACCCCGCGGTCGGCCAGCCAGGCCGACAACGCCGCCAGGCACTGCCGCCGAGCCCGGATCGTCGCCGGTGAATACCCCCGTGCGCCGAGGTCGGTCAGGAACTCCTCGACCAGCGCCGGGAACCCATGAGCGTCTTTCGGGTCGCCCGGTATGCGTTGCGGGACGTGTGTTGCCTCGCTTGCCCATCAGCGACCACCACCGGACGCGTATCGCAGCAGGTCAACGCGCTCATCGCCCTGCTCGTCGTCCTCGGTTTCGGGCTCCGACCGGGGGCCGACCACCCCCCGACCGGGCACCGACCAGGGGCCGACCAAGGCCACTTCTGCCCCGACCAGTTGCGGGTCGTAGGTGCTGTCGGCCATCGAGCAGGGTCGCGGGGTCGGTCAGCCCGGCCAGGAACCTGCCGCCTCCGTCATAGGCGCTGTCGTAGCTGC